>NZ_JBDWIU010000001.1:0-204522 GCF_039974535.1 Litoreibacter sp.
TGGTGCCTTCAACATCAGCTGTCGTGATCGCAATCGCACCTGCAAAATCTTTCGCATAGATCCCAGAAGTATGGCCCGAGACGCTGCCATCGGTTGTATCGACTGTGATGCCGCCGCCGCTTGCAACGGCGTTGATGCCATAGCGGGCCAGGCCGGTCACATCACTTTGCACGCTGGCGGACAATGCCCCACCATTTTGATTCAGCAAAATGATACCGTCCCCGCCGCCTGTAATCGACCCTGCGCCACCCGAGAACGTCAGATCGCCAGAGCCATTATTTCCAGCCAAAACACCAACGTCTCCGCCGGCAACATCGCCAGCGCCTGTCGTAACCGAAACAGATGTCCCATCGGGGCCGTTATATGCCAAGATACCGCGACCGGCGGTCCCGGTCACATCACCCTCTACCGAGATTGCAACTGCACCGCCGTAGTAGCTTCGGGCTCGGATACCGTCGTAGAAGCCGGCGATTGCACCGTCGCCAGTTGCCTCAATGGTAAGATCTCCGGTTCCGTTGTTGGTCGCGAGAACCCCAGTTCCACCTTGAACAGAAGCGTCAGTGATCGTGAGATCCAAAGACGTTCCACCCGCGCCATTATCAATAAGAATGCCGTAATAGTTGTTGCGTTCGCCGGTCACATCACTTTGCACGCTGGCGGACACAGACCCACCATTTTGGTTCTGCAAAATGACACCGCCCTTGGCGCCAGTTATCGCACCTGCGCCACCGGTGAACGTCAGATCGCCAATGCCAGCATTTGACACAACAACGCCATACCCTCCGGCCGTGATGGCGCCTGCGCCTGTTTGAACGTCCACATAGGTGCCATCTGCATTGGTGTTAGAAACAGTGACACCAATCGCGTCTCCACTTGTAGCTGTCACGGCTCCAGTTATCGTCGCAATTACGGCACTTTCCCCGTTATTTTCCAGTTCGACGCCGTGGCCACCGCTAGTAATCGACCCTGTGCCACCCGTGAACGTCAGATCGCCAGTGCCGCTCGAAACTGCCGATACACCTCTGAGAGTTCCGTTGATGCTTCCTGCGCCTAGCGAGATATCAACACCACCGAACCCAAGGCCTTTCGAAACGCTAATAGCCCTACCGCCTGTTGCAGTTACATCGCCAGCAATGCTGACAGTTACATCACCAATATTGGCGTGTGACACGACGAGACCATCGCGACCGGTGATCAAACCTGTACCACCCTCAAAGTCGAGGTCGCCAACGCCTCTATTCGTCACTTGGATGCCTCCATCTGTACCAGAAATTGTTCCGGCACCTGTTTTGACCGTCACCGATCCCCCACCGGCATTATTTATGACATTGAGGGCGTCATATTCACCAGAAATGGCCATCTCACTGGTAACATCGCCCGATACACTTACGTATACATCGCCTCCGTTATAGTTCCGCGCAACCACACCGTATTCCGTGACACCAGTGATAGATCCCGAGCCGCCAGTGAACGTCAGCCCGCCGCTGCCTCTGTTAAGCGCGATGACACCTGCAGTCCCGCCCTCAATTGCGCCCTCGCCGGTCGAAATTGTCATGCTCGTACCGTCGGCGTCATTAACCGCAAGAATGCCCCGGGTTCTTGTCCCGGTCACATCACCCTCTACCGAGATTGACACCGCGCCGCCGTAGTAGTTTCGGGCTCGGATACCGTCGTAGACGCCGGAGATTGCACCGTCGCCAGTTGCCGTAATGGTAAGATCTTCGGTACCTCTATTGGACGCGTAAACTGCAGCTTGGCCACCTTGAACAGAAGCGTCAGTGATCGTGAGGTCCAATGACGTTCCACCCGAACCATTACCAATAACAATGCCGTCGTAGTTGTTGCCTACACCTGTCACATCACTTTGAACGCTGGCAGACACAGCCCCACCATTTTGGTTCTGCAAAATGACGCCGCCCCAATCGCCAGTGATCGCACCTGTGCCGCCGGTGAAGGTCAGATCGCCAGTACCAACATTTGACACAACAACGCCATACGTCCCTGCGGTGATGGCGCCTGTGCCTGTTTGAACGTCCACATAGGTGCCATCTGCATTGGTGTTGGAAACTTTGACACCAGTCGCGTTTGTACCTGTCACGGCCCCGTTTATGGTCGCGATTACGGCACTTTCTCCGTTATTTTCCAATTCTATGCCGTTATCACCGCCAGTGATCGACCCTGCAATACCAGTGAACGTCAGATCGCCGCTGCCGTTGTTCTCGGCCAGAACACCAACTTCTCCGCCTTGAACATCACCCGCGATCGTCGTAACCGAAACCGAAGTTCCGCTGGCGTCGTTGAATGCCAAAATGCCATGAAGCGTTCCGCCCGCGACATCATCAACAGCTCTGACGGAAACGGCTCCACCGCCGAAATTCGACGCAGAGATACCACTTTCACCGCCGTCGATGTCACCACCAACACCTATGATGTCGATGCCAAGAAGACCTTCGTTTCTTGCGTATATACCGTTCTCACCGCCGCTGACTTCCGCGGCAGCAATCGTCAAAGCACCTTGGCCGGTACTCGCGACGTTCGCGAGGATCCCAGTCCCATCTGGATCAGATGCTGTCGTGGCTCCGGTTGCCGTAATGGTCAGTCCACCGGTGCCATATTGCCGTGCGCGAATACCGTTATCTAGGCCACTGGTTGTCGCTGCTAGTATCGTAATATCGCCATCGCCTTCGTTCCGGCTATAGATGCCGTTGTAGCCAGCGCCGGACACGGTTCCAGTCGTCCTGATAGTAACAGAACCCCCGCCAAAATCATTCCCGATTATTCCGCTGTAACCACCAGAAACATTGACCGCTTCAATCGACAAATCCTCAAGGCTATAGGCCCCGTTGTAAGCGTATATTCCTTCATCTGTATCAGCCGTGACATCGCCGGTCGTAACGATAGAAATCCCGCCTGTCCCGTAGTTTTCGGCGTAAACCCCGTAGACACCACCGGTTACATCGACAGCTTCGATCGAAATTCCACCGGTGTTATTGATGCCAGTGTATGCCGAGATTCCAGTGCCGCTTTCGCCGATAACCGAGGCTTGGGCCTGAACAACGAGTGTACCGCTCCCGTCATTGCGCGCGTCGATACCGTCAATTCCACCGCTGACAATGGCGTCCGCGCCAGTTGTGATTGTTAATGAGGTCGCGGTACCACCATTTCTTACATTAATGCCATCTTCTGCATCACCTGAAACATTGCCACTAACATCAATGTTCGCCGATCCCACGCCAAAGTTTTCAACCTCGACGCCGTTGTCACCACCGCTTATTTCACCCGATCCGCCGGTAATAGATACGTCTTCACCGAAAGCTCTTGCGTAGATACCGCTCCTTCCGCCGTAAATTTCCCCTGCTCCGGTGCTGATCGACATGGCCCCCGCAGTTCCCGAATTTAGAGCGCTAATTCCGAATGAAATTTGCCCCGTTACATCATGGGTTACGTTAATATTGGTTTCCAAACCCCGCAGATTTTCAGCTTCAATACCAACAGTATCGCCTGTGATCGTGCCTTCGCCCCCAGTGATGGTCAACGTACCAGTACCTTGATGATTAACTTTGACACCAGAAGAAAGGTAACCGCCAGTCACGTCTCCCGCGCCTGTTGTGACATTTGTATCTGTGTTTGAGAAACCAGTTGTTACGTTAATGCCAGCGAGAAGACCCGTGACCTCGATTTCACCCTCAACAGAGACATTGGTTTCACCTTCGCCCTGATTATTGGTCGCGACACCGGACAAATAGCTCGTGATTTTTCCGGTACCAACTCTGACTGTTAGATCTTCCGATCCGGCGTTGGATGTATCACCGGTGTTAATTACATTGATACCAAACTGCATCCCACTTTGAATTTCGCCAGAACCGGTTTCAACCAAGACGGACGTACCAATATTATCGACAAAGATCGCATCGGCATTTGTGCCCGTCACATCGCCCGTAACAGAAACAGTCGTGTCGCCCCCATTATAGTTTTTCGCATAGACGCCAGACTGCGTACCAAGGATTTCGCCCGCACCGCCGGTGATTTGTAAATCCCCCGTACCAAAATTGCGCGCTTCAATGCCGTAGAGGTCGCCTTGGATGGTGCCTGCACCCGTCTCAATGGTTAATGTTGTCCCACCAACACCGTTTAACGCGGAAATCGCGCCACCTGAGATCCCAGTAACGTCACCGGACACGCCGATATCCACAGCACCACCGTTCGCGTTTTGCGCGAACATACCATTGATAGCACCGGTGATTGCGCCGGTGCCCCCAGTGATACCCAGTCCACCAGTCCCACTGATCGTCGCGACAATACCATGGTTGCTCCCCCCTTCGACAGCGCCTGCACCTGTTTGAATAGTCAGATCATCATCGCCGAGTTTGCTTGCGAAAATGCCATTTTGCGCGCCGTAAATATCCCCCGCACCGGTTGTAACCGACAGCGTCGACCCACCGTCACCATTTTCGGCGTGAACCCCGTCAAATGTAGACCCGGTCACACTTCCCGAAACGGACACCTCCACGGCGCCACCGTTCGTGTTTCGCGCTAAAACACCATTGAGAGCGCCCTCAATTGCGCCATCTCCGCCGGTGACATTCAGACCACCAGAACCAGTGTTCTTTGCGTAAACGCCAGACCCGGTGTCCCCAGCCACCGCGCCGAGGGCCTCAACAGTTAGCAATCCGGTCCCGTCATTGCGCGCGTCGATACCGGCTGCTCCACCGTGAACAGTCGTGCCAGTGCCGGTTGAGACAGTTAGTGTCGTTCCATACTCATCGTTTGACGCGTAAATCCCAGCATCTGCAGTCCCGGTAACATCGCCCGAGACGTCGATATCTACGGCACCGCCGTTCGTGTTTTCAGTAAAGATACCAAAGTTGGAGCCCGCGATTGCGCCATCTCCACCGGTGATGTCTATACCACCAGAACCAGTGTTCCTTGCGTAAACGCCAGATCCGCCGTCCCCAGTCACCGCGCCGAGCGCCTCAACCGTTAGCAATCCGGTCCCGTCATTGCGCGCGTCGATCCCGTCTGCTGCACCGCTAACAGTCGTGCCTGCAGCGGTTGAGACAGTTAGTGTCGTTCCATTCTCATCGTTTTCCGCGTAGATTCCGTCGCCTGAAGTCCCGGTAACATCACCCGAAACGCCAATATCTACGGCACCGCCGTTCGTGTTTTCAGCAAAAATACCATAGAAATAGCCAGTAATTTCGCCAGTTCCGCCGGTGATGTTCAGACCACCAGAACCAGTGCTTCTTGCGTAAATGCCAGACTCTGCGGCGCCTTCGACGCTCCCTTGACCGGTTTGGACTGTCAGATCTTCACTGCCATTATGGGTTGCTGAAACGCCGTTTCGCGCGCCGGAAATGTCCCCGACGCCTGTTGTTACCGAAAGCGTAGTGGAATCGTAGCCAGTGCTTACGTTAATCGCATCCCGCGCACTGCCACTCGGGTCGTAAGCTGAGGACGCCGTGACAGCCCCATCGACGTTAATTGTTGTCGTACCGGCCCCATTATTAAATGCACTGATACCATACCGGCCACCTCCGACGGCGGTTCCCGCCGCTGTCGTAACAGATAGATCTTGCCCACCCTGCTGGGTGAGGGCGATGCCGTCTCTTGCACCGGTCACCTCTGCTTGATCACCGCTTATCGAAACTGTAGTGTCAGCATCTCCATAGCCACTGCTATAAGATTGGATACCGTTTCTGCTGCCTGAGGTCACATCACCGGTAATGACAACGACGGTGTCACCACCATTCAGATTGCTCAGCCGAATAGCGGAAAGACTGTCAGATGTTATCGCACCAATGCCACCATCAATGGTTATTCCGCCGTCCCCTGTATTATTCACCAGGATTGCATTGGTTGCGCCGTCAATTGCACCGGTTCCCGTGGTTACAGTTACTGAGTCGCCACCTTCGTTACTATCGACGTCGATTGCTGCCCCTGTTTCACCGGTTACTGCACCCAAGGCTGCCACTTGTACTGCACCGCCGTTATCAGACGTCACTTTGATGCCGTCGTCACCACCGGTGATTGACCCGCCCTCTTCGCTGGAAACCCTAAGCGTACCGCTGCCCTCATTATACGCGTTGACGCCATATCGGGCGCCATCGACTTCACCAGCGCTGGTATGCACAAACAGCGCAGAGGCGGTCGCGGAAGCATTGTTTCCCGCGCGGATACCATCAACAAGTTCTCCGGTTACATCGCCAACGGTGGTAACTCTCACAGAGCCGCCGTTTTGGTTCAGAAGTGCGACACCAGAACTACCGCCCGTAATAGCCCCAGTCGCCCCAAGGCCGGCCGTGCCGTAATTGAAAAACAAGTCCCCAGTGCCATCATTGGTTGCAGCGACCCCATAATTGCCCCCAGTTACGTCGCCTGCGCCAGTTGTCACTGAAAGCGTGGAACCGCCGACCGCATTTGCGACAGAGATACCCGAATAAGCGCCGCCGCCTGTGACCGCTCCGCTCACCGTAACCGAAACGGCGCCGCCATTCGTGTTGTCAACCAAGATGGCGTCTTGGGCGCCTGTGATGGCGCCTGCGCCACCTTGGACCGTTACGCCACCAGTGCCTTCATTGGTCACGTCGATGCCGTTTTGACCACCTGTGATTGCGCCCGCACCTGTTGCGACGGTTACTGCGTTGCCCGTTGCGTTGCCGTCATCACCGTTTACGACGGTAATGGCGTCCCCAGCCGTGCCTGTCACCGCACCGTCAACGTCAACAACAACGTCGCCGTCATTGTTTGAAATGTCGATACCGTCATAAGCACCAGTGACATTGCTGCCTACGAGGCTTGTTACCGTCGCATCACCGGTGCCTTCATTGATCACCCGAACGGCGTCTTGTGTAGCGCCAGTGATCCCTGAAACCTCGCCCCCAATCGTGATGGTTGCGTTACCGTCACTGCCATCCCGGTTGTAGGCAAAAATGGCCGCACCTCCAATTCCGGTGATACTGCCTCCGGCACCAGTCGTAATATCGATGTTCCCTGACGACCGGCTAAGAGTCCTGATACCGTTCCGATTGCCGATGACCTCCGCAGAACCCGTGCTGATAGAAATGCTACCGGCACCTGGATAATTCTGGGCATAGATACCGCTATTAAATCCTCCAAAAATGTAGCCGCCGTTTATGTTAACATTGACGTCAGCCCCGCGGTTAGCAGCATCAATCCCACTCTCGCCGCCCCTGATAGTGACTGAGCCTAAATCCAGAGTGACATCGCCGCTACCGCTACTGGCCGCCAAAATCCCAACTGCATCGCCGCCGCCGCCTGTTGCCGTAATTTCGACACCAGTTTCGACCGTGATCGTGAGTGCATCTCCGTCAATGCCATTCGTGGCTCGAAGGGCATGGTTGGTGGTGCCCGGAGCCACGTTGGTGCCTGTTGCTGTAAGGTCCGCGTTGACGTAAATGTCGACCGAGCCACCGAAAATATTAGCAACAGCAATAGCTTCGCGATCACCAGTGATCGCACCCGTCCCAGTGGTAAGTGTAACGCCACCTTGGTTCGTGTTTGAGGCCTCGATTCCGGTCTTGCCGGCATTGATTTCACCATCGCCTGTGGTGATTTCTAGAGTACCGGGCCCATATTCCGCACCATTCAAAATGATATCAAAAATCGTTGGCCCGTTGTTAACATAGATGGCGCTATCATTTGTACCTGTCACCGCACCCTCAACGGTGATGTCTGTGCTACCGGTGAATTTGTTTTGCACGTTGACGCCACGTTCACCGCCACTTATCGCCCCGGCCCCACCGGTAATGCTAACATCACCATCATCGTAGTTTTCTGCGTTAATTCCGTGCCGGCCACCCGTGACGTCCCCATCGCCCGTTTGAATGGTTATGTCGCCGCCCGTTTCAGTACTTGCATTCCCATGTTGGGCAGAGATGCCGTCAGCCGACAAACCAATGACCGCACCCTGAACAGTAATCGTTGTATCTGGATTGTCGCCAAGTGCGGTGGTCTTAATGCCGTAATACCCACCTCGAATCCAACCAGAGTCACCGCCATTGAAAGTGATACCGCCACTTCCAGAAGACGAAGCAACGAAGCCGTATTTCTGACTGTCGATATTGCCTTCGCCAGTTTGCACGTTTATTGACCCGACACCTACATCTGCGATCACGGCAATGGCGGCTTCTTCTGTGTTCCCATCACCAACGTTCGTCACCACACTGATGTCGACATCACCACCAGTTGCATCTGCAAGGATGCCGTAACCGGTACTGTCGATCCTGCCCGCTCCCGCACCGCCGGGCGTACCCTGCACAAAACTTATCCCGCTATCCCCTTCAAGAGTGATCGCAATTGGCAACCCTCCCTGATCAACCTCAAAGGAAGCGTCTTCGGACACCGTTACATCCAGCAATGTGCCGTTAGCTGACAGAAATTGGGGGAGTGTTTGGTCATCATCGCAAACGAAAACGCCGGAATTCGGCGCGCTTTCAACACAGGCTAGGGCAGCCGTTGGGAGCGTTAGGACGAAGAGACCCGCAACGATCGTTGGCATGGATACAAACGAGCAAACCAAACCCGGTACCGTCGCCCAGCCCAAGGACGATGAATAGCTTGCGGCGACACCCGCAACCTTGGTCATACGCCCACCACGAACGTCTGCCCGATATTCACTCGTTGTTAACGCTCGTTTAGATTTTTTTTTTGTTGTCAGGGACTGCTCGATATTCATTGCGACGACCTATAGCAAATGTAAGATTTATGTAGGCAATGATTTTCAAAAAGACACAACACAATATTGTTTTAAATCAACAGTTTGAGACGCATTAACTACGTATAAAGCTCTACATGAGACTCAGGGACAACAAGTGAAAAGGCCGCTAAATTACGAATTCTGACTTTGACAACCAATGCTGTCACCCAGAAGGGAATTGTAGCATTGATTGAGCCCATATTTGCATCGTAGCGCGTTGATTTTACGCAGCCAAACTAAACAATTGACGATCGAACGCAACTTTCCCTCGTACGCCTGATTGTGGGATCTGAACATGCCCGTTCTTGATCGTTCAGATAGTTTCCATTCCCAGTAGTATCGCCTTCGCACACCTTAATGATCAGAAGCATTGCCGATAGCCAAACAGCCTCTTGAAGGCAGCATGATCGCTCTCAAACCGGTTGTTTCGATACTCTTTATCGACAAGGGTGATGTAGTTAAAATGTGGGTCATATAGGTGATTTAGGTCTCGTATGCTGTTGAATGTCCTTGAGCTTGCGCCAAGGCAGGAAAACGGTATTTTTCATATTGAGCTCACCGAAAAGTTCAAACGACATTGCCCGTGTCCTCTGTGAAAGGGGCGCGGATTTCGTTTAAGCGGCGGGCCAGTTTTCCAACCATTCGATAAGTTTGCTTTCAGGCCATGCAACAGCCTTTGCCCTCATGCGAATAGGGCGGGGAAACTTTCCCTCAGAAATCATCGAGTACAAAGTTGACCTGCATAGGCCTGTGATCTCTTCGACTTCTGTTCGGCGGTAATGTTTCTCAACGATCATGGTATGCTCCTGCATGTTAAGGTTCATGCAGGAGCTATCAGGTGATCAAGGCCCAAGAATAAGTTACCAAATTAAGGCGCTTCGGTACCCCACGAGGAGGCACAGACCTTGAACTGTTATGGTTTTTCTTTCTTCGCTTCGGAAAACGCCTTGTAGATCGCGCCAATCGCCGGTTCTCTTTTTGCGTCACGTAGCCTTTTCTTCAATGCTTCAATGCTAACATCATGGTTTCGGTGCAACCAAGCCAATTTGCCACGGTATTCAGTGCATTTTAGGTCGACCATGAGAACAATAACTTCTGTAAGCGTATCAGCGTTAATGGTTGCCTTTGCCGTTCCAGTTTTCCTAAGTTCCCTCATGCGCTCGGCTACGAGGGTCCGCGCTCTACTGGTACGTAAAAAGCCGCGATTCTCTACAATAGATTCAAGCGCTCGAAAATCTCCGCGTTCTGCACAGTCTGTAGCCTCATTAATTTACAGCGTTTCTCAAAAAGGTCCGTCCGCCGATAGGCTCGTTCATCTGATCCGCCAACGACATAACCGAGCGCAGTTTCCACTACGTCATCCGGTGTCTTTGTTGTTTCAGCCACCCAATCGCGGAATGAAGACCGAAAACCATGAGGTCGCGATTCCATCTTCCGACGTTCCATCAATCGCGCCATCGTCGCATCACTGATTACACCCTTGCGAACACTCGGAAACAAAAACCCGTCCCGTGCCATTGGTCGGGCTTGATCGATGATCTTCAACGCCTCTTGGGATAACGGCACCCGAAAACCAGAAGTCGCCCCATTACGCCCATTCAACGCATCGGCAGGGATGGTCCAAACGTCACCGTCAATTTAACCAAGATGCAAGAACCGCAAAGGGTGTGAGCGCACTGCCGTCAAGATCAACAATCGCAACGCCAGATGAGTTGTCGTGCCTTCATCAAGACTTGCATAGAAATTGGGAACCTCCTTCCAAGGGAGGGCGAGAACATGCTTCACCCCATGACGTTGCTTGCCTAAAAGCGCCTGGCTTTTTCGACAGCCATGAGGTCCACATCTAAGCCCAGCGCAGTCGCATTTTTCGTGCATATCGCCAGACGGTTCATGGCCTTTCGGCAGGTGTCTGCTTTTTCATGCCATATCGGCGCAAGCGTGTCGCGAATATCGATTTAATCTATGTTAGAGACAGGCACGCCACCAAGCCGCGATAATACGTGAAGTTCGAGCAGCGAAAACCAACGTCCCGCTTTGCCATCACCTTTCAACTCAGCCTTACGGCTTTCGAAAGCATCGGCCGCAATGTCCTTGAGTAAGTGTAGATTGCGCTCCGCTTCCCACTTTTCGCGTTGTCGCTCTTTGATCGAATCCAGACCGCTGCGAACAACTGTCCGCCATTCATCTGCTTCCGCTCGCGCTTCCTTGAGTGAGACCGCAGGGAACGGACCAGGCCCCATCTCGCGACGACGACTTCCCACCTTGAAAAGAAAAGCCCTTTACCTCCGGCAACTCCACTTTTGTGAAGCCAAAGGTTCACGCCGTCACCATATTTACCTGCACCAGCAGTCTTGGCTTTCAGCGCAGGCAGATTGTTGAGCTCTGGCATGACTAATTCAAAAATGATGCCAGCCCCATCGTAAGAGATAGCACCACTTAGACAAAATAGGGACATTTAGGAGTTATGAAGACAGCCGGAACTCTGCAATGCTCTGAAAATAAATAATAACTAGACAATTTAGGACAAATTCGGAATGATTATCCAGTGCTTCTCCTGGGCACCAAATCTTTCCAACACTCTATATTCGCAGCGGATAACCCCTGTTATTGAATATCACACCCAAAAAGCCTATTCCGCAAGGAACACCTTAAGGGAGCCCAGCACGTGGCCAACTTCTTGCATCAAGGCGACCTGCCTAACGATCTCAACCTTGGTTCTGTTGTAGCCATCGACTGCGAGACCATGGGCTTGAACCCGCTTCGCGACCGTTTGTGCGTCGTGCAGCTTTCTGGTGGTGACGGAAATGCGCATCTCGTGCAAATCGCGTTCGATCAAACAGAGGCCCCTAATCTATGCCGCTTGCTGGAAGACCCTGAAGTCCTAAAACTGTTCCACTTTGGCCGATTTGATATCGCAGCAATGCTCAATGCTTTTGGCGCGCTAACGGCCCCAGTTTACTGCACCAAGATCGCCTCCAAGATGGTCCGCACCTACACTGACCGGCACGGATTAAAGAACCTACTACAAGAGCAACTTGGCGTAGACGTCTCCAAACAACAGCAATCCAGCGATTGGGGAGCCTCCGAATTGACCAAAGCTCAGCGCGACTATGCCGCATCCGATGTTTTGCACTTACACAAGCTGAAAGCTAAGTTGGAAAATATGTTGGAACGCGAGGGCCGGACCGAGCTTGCGCAGAGCTGTTTTGATTTCCTGCCGACCCGTGCTCAGCTAGATTTAGCCGGCTGGCCTGAAATAGACATCTTCGCACATTAGATAGTGACAATGACAAACATAGCACCCGAAAAATTCCTGAAAATTGGCCGTCGCGTCGTCGCCCGCGAAGCGGACGCGCTTGAGCTGTTGGCAAGCAGCCTGGATGACAACTTTGCGAAGGCCGTAGAGCTGATGCTCGGAGCCACAGGCCGTGTGATTATCTGCGGGATGGGAAAATCCGGCCATGTCGCCCGAAAAATTGCTGCGACATTGGCCTCAACTGGGACCCCCGCACATTTTGTGCATCCAGCCGAGGCAAGCCACGGCGATTTGGGAATGATGGCCCAAGGCGATGTCGCGCTGATCTTGTCCAATTCGGGCGAGACGCCAGAGCTGGCGGATGTAATTGCCTACACTCGCCGCTTCAACATCCCTATGATCGGGATCGCCAGCCGCCCAAATAGCACATTGCTCAAGCAATGTGATGTGGCCCTGATCCTTCCAAAGGCCGAGGAAGCTTGCGACACGGGTGTTGTCCCCACAACTTCCACCACCATGACGCTGGCATTGGGCGACGCCTTGGCAATCGCCTTGATGGAGCACCGCCAATTCACACCTGAAAACTTCCGCGAGTTCCATCCCGGCGGCAAGCTTGGCGCTCGCCTGTCAAAGGTATCCGACTTAATGCACATTGGGGACGAGCTTCCTGTCATCGCAATGGATACCCCTATGCCGGATGTCCTAATCGCGATCAGCCAAAAAGGCTTTGGTGTGGTGGGTGTGATCGATGATGCTGGCAGTTTGGCCGGAATTATCACCGACGGTGACCTTCGACGTAACATGAAGGGATTGTTGGATATGACGGCATCTAAGGTCATGACCCCGAACCCTAAAACCATCGCCCCTGACGCCTTGGCCGAAACTGCCGTTGCCAACATGAATGAGCGCCAGATTACCTGCCTGTTTGTCACGCAAGCAGGAAATGGCGGTACACCATTGGGTATCCTACACATCCACGACTGCCTTCGCGCTGGCGTGGCCTGAAGCTATGAGACGTATCGACAACAGGTACTCCCGCTTCGTGCAATGGGCGAAAATTATTTTTCCCTTAGTCGCACTTGGGCTTTTGTCGACGATGTTTCTCTTTTCGCGCACGGTTGACCCAGAAGACGCTATACCCTTCGCAGACATCGACATTGAAAAGATCGCCCGTGAGCAACAACTGATGTCGCCGCGGTTTTCCGGCACCACGAACAATGGCTCCTCAATAGTGGTTGATGCCGAAAGCGCAGTGCCAGATTTGACCAACCCGCGTCGCTTGACCATAGAAAAGGTCGTAGCCCGCATCGAATCTAAAACCGGCCCATCCTTCGGGATCATTGCGAACAGCGCGCTGTATGACGGAACAAAAGATTTGCTAGATCTAGAAGGAAACGTTCGCCTCTCGACATCCAATGGATACCGCTTGGAAACAGAAACACTGGCAGCAAACTTGGCCAACGCCAGTCTCAATGCGCCAACACATGTTTCGAGCCGCGGGCCTATTGGGACGCTGGAGGCCGGCTCCATGTCATTGACGTCAAATGGCGAAACACAGGTTCTTGTTTTCAAGAATGGGGTGAAGCTGATATACGATGCGAAAGAGTAGAGGGTGATAATGACTGTTTTTTCCAAAATTGCTGCCGCAGCAGCACTGGCCCTTCTCGTTATTTCAGGCACGGCACATGCCCAAGGGGCATCCGTTGCCTTTGGCGGCTTGCAACATGATGCCAGTTTACCGGTAGAAATCACGGCTGATGAGCTGACCGTCGATCAAGCGTCTGGAAGCGCCGTCTTTATCGGCAATGTCGTTGCAGGGCAGGGCGAAATGCGCCTCAGCGCGGGCCGCGTTCAGGTGCAATATGCAACTGAAAACGGTCAAGCCACGGGCCGTATCGATCAGCTGGTCGCGACGGGGAATGTCACGTTGGTAAATGGTGCGGAAGCCGCCGAGGCTGAAAAGGCTGTCTATTCGGTGGCTGGCGCAGAGATCGTCATGACTGGTAATGTGATACTAACCCAGGGCCAAAATGCACTGTCCGGTGAAAAGCTGACAGTTGATCTTAACACTGGATCAGGACGGATGTCGGGTCGAGTGCGCACAATTTTCCAAACTGGCGGCAACTAATGGCCGATACACCCGATCTTAGCGTTCAGGACGGATCTTCCGGTCTGAAGGTTCTAGGGCTTCGCAAAAACTACAAACGACGCCCCGTTATCCGCGACGTGTCAATGGAATTGGCTCGTGGCGAAGTTGTAGCGCTTCTGGGGCCAAATGGTTCGGGCAAAACTACATGCTTCTACTCCATTGCAGGCTTGGTAACTCCTGAAGCTGGGACCGTCACAATTGACGGACGTGATGTGACCCTGCTTCCCATGTATCGACGCGCCAAGCTTGGTATCGGTTACCTTCCGCAAGAGATGTCCATCTTTCGCGGCCTGAGCGTTGAAGACAACATTCTCGCGATTCTTGAAATCTCGATCAAAAGCCGCACCAAACGCAGAGAACGGCTTGAAGAGCTGCTAAACGAATTCTCGATCGGCCACTTGCGTCGTGCTCCCGCTTTATCCCTATCCGGCGGGGAACGCCGCCGCGCTGAAATTGCCCGATGCCTAGCTGCTGATCCCAAATATTTACTGCTTGATGAGCCGTTTGCCGGTGTTGATCCAATTGCTGTTGGCGAAATCCGTGGCTTGGTTTCAGACCTTAAAAAGCGGGGTATTGGGGTGTTGATCACGGATCATAACGTCCGTGAAACTCTGGAAATCGTTGATCGCGCGTACATCCTTCACGACGGCCACGTCTTGATGAGTGGTACGACGGAAGAAGTCGTAAAAGACGAAAACGTGCGCCGCGTTTACCTAGGCCAAAACTTCCGTATCAGCTGAATTTTGCGCAATCTGGCGAGACTTCTTATCAAATTGATTGACACCTACCCCTCTGCCGTCGCCAAATAGGGTCAATGAGTGTTCGACAGCCCCAGGCTTTGGTCTTGCCCAGCGCAAACCTCGAATTGGAAACGTCCCGAATTTTCGGGCGGCACCAGACGCTCAGTCCAAATCCGGCTAGATTTCCCTACAATATTTGGTCGGTGATTTCCCAAAATACAAACAAGGAGACGCCATGCGTTACCAGATCACGGGCAAACAAATTGACATCGGTGAAGCGCTTCAAACTCACGTCAAATCGGAGTTAGGAAGCGTTCTTGAGAAATATGCGGGACGACCAACGGATGCGACCGTCATTTTCTCCAAAAGCGCGCACGAATATGTCTGCGAAGTGATCGTGCATCTAAGCACTGGCCTTACGACTCAGGCTCGCGGCCACAACACCGAAATCTACGCTGCCCTCGATCAATGTCTCGAAAAAATGGACAAGCAGCTAAGGCGCTATAAGCGGCGACTGAAGGACCATCATAAGGAACGGTCACAACCAGTTGAACTTTCGGGCGCTTCCTCCTATATCCTTGCCGCAAGCGAAGGGTCGGAAGACTCGGAGCCAGAAAATTTGCAGCCGATTATCGTTGCAGAGATGGAGACCAATATCCCTTCGCTATCGGTTGGGGAAGCCGTTATGCAGATGGAAATTGCTGGTGCACCTGTGCTAGTGTTTCGCAATGAGGGAAATAAGAACGTCAACGTCGTGTATACACGCGAGGATGGAAATATAGGCTGGATTGACCCCTCAAGCAGCTAAGTAGGCCGACAAACCGGCCATGTTCAGAGAGCGGGCTATGCAGATCTCGGAAATCCTGCCGCAAGATGCGGTAAAGACGGTATCAACTGTCACCAGTAAGAAGCGCCTGTTTCAGGCAATCTCTGAGCTGGCGTTTTCTGCACATGGCATTCCTGCCGACTTGGCTTTTGAAGCTTTGTTAGAACGCGAATCCCTTGGCCCGACAGGTGTGGGCCATGGGGTTGCTTTGCCCCATGCACGCATCAAAGACCTAGATAGCGTCGTAGCCGTATTTTTGCGCGTCGAGCGTCCACTGGACTTTGATTCCGCTGATCGTCATCCGGTAGATCTGTTCTTCGCACTCTTCGCGCCAGAATCTGCAGGCGTCGATCACCTCAAAGCGCTGGCATTGGTGTCACGAACCATGCGCAACTCTGATATTTGCACGAAATTGCGCGCCAATACTGACGCAATTGCGCTGCACGCGATCCTAACCGAAGAACAGGAATCGAAGGCTGCTTAGCCTTCACTCCAATCCCCAAATCCAAAGCTGATATAATCTTTGCGGTAAGCGGCCTTAGCCAGCTTTTCCAGCTCGCGATCGTAGATATCCCCTAGCGAAAATGGGCCCACCTCAGGCTCGCTTTGCATTTCGCCGGCTTCTATACCCATGGCCAAAGCCGGCCCATTCAAACCTTCGTTCAGCTCGTCTTCACGCAAGATTATATCGGGCAAGACAACGCCGGAAGCGCCTTGAAGTAAGGCAGATTGGGTCGCCCACACCGCATCAATTCGAATGCTAGATTGGCCAGCCAAGTTACCTTTGAGAAACTCTAGGAACTTGCCAAACGCCTCGCGATGATCCGTTTTCGTATAGCCACTCAAGTCGCCTTGTCCTGGTACACTCACACCATATTTGTTGCGCATCACTTTACGCGGATCGGAAAACTTGTCGTCCCGCTTGGGCAGAATGTATTTGCAGAAGACCCTGTGTGCTCGCTCCAACGGATGACGAATAACTGTAAAGCTCCGATGACCAGGGTTCGCTCGCTTCCACTGACGCAGCTTTTTTTGTGAGAGCTTGGTTTGTAAGTCCTCAATTTTGCAGTCGTCCAACTCCGCCAACCAATCCAACACGCAGTCACTGGGCGCAGCCGCGACAGGAATGAACAACAACGGCGATTCCGCCGCTAAATAGAAACCCGGCACTCCGGGCCCGCGACGTGGCTCAAAGTTAGGGGTATCGGACAACCCAAAGTGATCAATATTCGCAAGGTCTTTCACCATCTGATCGTAGTTGGTGACCTTTTCTTCCAACCCGCTCGGGTTTTGCTTTTTGACGCTGTTTGGTGTGTTGTCGATCTGGTCGTCAGACCCGATAAAGCGCGCCATTCCATTTAAAACATCTACGTCCCCGATGTCCTCATAGGCAACGTAAAAGCCCGTTTGACCCGACACCTGCATACCTTTCAATATCTCGAGCTGAAACGCCTTCTTCGCGGCGAGGTGCAGCTCGAACTCTTCACGATCAAACGCCACAGTAGCGCTGCGGCGTTGCTTCACATCAGACAGTTTCCACTGGCCTGTTTGCCCAGCAATTTTCAACGAGACATAGCTGTCCAATGGATTTCTGGTCAGTATAATTTTGGCGCACTTGGGGTCTTTTAAAACATGCTCCATCACACGAGGATCATGGTCATTGAAGAACCTGAACCCCGGCAAACCATCGGAGTTTTCCTTCATCCGTTCGATCAACATCAGCGGCGAAATCTCGCGCTGTGCTTTGTCCACGCCAAACAACTCATCCTTGTTGTGGTGGCCAACAAAATGCGGGTTATAGGCTTCCCCATAGCATTGCAGATCAGAGTACTCGTTTAAGCTGGCCTCCAGAAAGTTCGATCCGGTGCGCATTTCCGCGAAGACAACAAAATACTCAAACTGTTTGCTCATATTCTATTTCACCAAATAAGGGCGACCACCTTGAGGTTTATCGCCATTTTCTTGAATAACTGGGAAGTCGCCCATCAAATGCGGGCTCATGCCTTGGTTCTTAAGGTTCTGCAAAAACTGTCCAAAGCCGGTAAGATCGGCCATCACTGGAACTTCCGATAAGCGCCGCTGCCCAATGCCACCGATATCATCAAGGATTGTCTGCAGGTTCTCCATCGGGTTTTCAATAAACTCAGCAAGGCTCCAGATACGAACCTGTGCTTTTGTCTTACCCAATTTTAATATCTCCAAATGCGCCGCTTCAACTCTTTGAAGGTGGGCAGCCACCTTTCGAAGCTCGGAGAAATCTTGGTTTGAGTGGAACAGTGGAATCGCCCAAGCGCCGGAAATTATAGAAATATTAGCGTTCCGGTCCGCCGCGAGAAGGTCAGTGATCTCCTGACGATCGGACGGGCCAAACTGAAAGCTCTGATGCTCTCCGCGTGTGTTCCAAATTAGGTTGGTTAAAAAACCGCTAGGATTGTAATCGCGCAGCGCAGCGCTATCGCTCAAGGCACCATTGTACACATCGTCATCGCCAGCAAAATGCACACGGTCTTTGGCGAACAGGTTTCCGTGCACACGATTGCCGGTTCGCCGGGCGATCCACCCCTCAAAATCGTCAAAGAGGTATGCGAAGCCCTCGAACACAGAATATCGCCCACTTGTCTTACCGTTTTCCCAACCATCGTTCGGATAACGGCCTTGCATATACAGCCCCGCACGTCCGCGCGTACGCCGCTCGGTGGCGCGACTAAACAAGCGGTCAATCTTAAGGGGATTAGGTTCGGCCATATCCTGCGCACGAGACGCAGGGGCGATAAACTCCCGATACAAACGTTCGGCTTTCGGCCAAATTTTGCGCGCAACAAAGCAATCGGACCGCCGCAAAAGCTGTAAGTGGTCATCATAAAAGACGTGTGGCTTCCCCTGAAAGTCAAACTTCGACAAAGTTAAAGAGCGGCTTTCGATCTGAGTAGAATAGAGCCTACACAGGCTTTGGAAGTAGCTTTCATCCGGAATCCAGACCCGCTTGAAGTAGGTGTCAAACTCATCCCGGCGCGGGTCTTGCAAAATTGCCGACAGTGTTTGTCTCGTCAGGCACCACCATTGGGAACCAAGGTGTGGGGTCAGCCCTGCTGGAATTCGCCGCGTCGTCTTTAAGCGTCGTTGTAAATCAACATATCCGTCGAAAAGGCGGCGGTGCCGTTTCCAGGAGAACGGGAAACGAAGGGTGAAGCGTTCCTGATCCAAGCCACCAACTGTCCAATCAACCTCGTCAGTGGTGACGGATTCGATAAAATCTGTGCGAGGCCGCTCATCAAGATAGGATTGGATTTCCTCAACGGGCCGAAGCGGCATACAGGACCCACTGGACAGATAAACATGACGTACATCTGGAAACGCTTTCAACATCTGTTCACACGCCGATTGCGTCGCGCCAACAATTGACCAATTGCCCCATTCGCACAAATGACGTTCCGAAAACTGAATGTTTTCTAGATCGGCCAAACGGCTTTGGAAATACTCGTAATCACTGTCATCCACACGCTTATCAACGTGAATTACGACAGGCTTCCCATGTTCAGACCAATGCCGCGCAACTTGAGCAGCGCGGCCCAATGCATCATGAACCAACATGACGAATCCGACACTCATGCCCAGTTCCCCTTAGACATAAGCCCCAGGATTTCCAACTGGCGCCAGTTGATGTACTTTTCAGACCACTTGCACCACAGGTCTGGGTCCTCGGAAAGTCCGGTATGATAGGCTTTGTATTCGTGGCTGTTCGCGAAATGCTCTTTGCGTTGCAGCTCCTCGGACGACTTGGAGGTAAAGGTGTCCAAAAACTTAGCGTGCAGCAGGCACCCAGAGGTCTTTTCCCCGCCCCATTCGTCATAAACTAGGTTCAAACCACGCGGCAAAAGCATATGCGTAGAGCTGACGAAAGAATAACTGCGGTCCCAACGTACGAGAGGCACTTTGTTCAGCGCTGGTGCCCGCTCCGGCCTGTCGGCAAAGAATGCGCGCGCCCTTGGTCCACCTTGAATCCAAAGGTTCCCGTATTGGTTGTTCTTCTTGATCGAGTAGTTTCCGCTATCAAACCAATGAAGATGCTCAAAGGGATCAGCCCCCGCTTCATACTTCACAGAGTCGATGGGCCCTTTGGGGTACATGTCCAGTATGAGCGTCCCGAAGGATTTAACAGAAGACGCATCAAGCCAATCCGTTAGCGCCCTTATCGGTCGCGTATCGCAGAACGGGTAAACAAAGAACTCATCTACATCGAGGACAAGCGACCAATGACCGTGACCATATTTGCGCAGCAGCCAGTTGACCCAGTCCACGCCAAACCGGGAACGCTTGTAGCTACTGTCAGTTTCGAACAGCGAAACATCCGGCTGATTGGCGAGATACTCTCCGGTACCGTCGTCGGATCCATTGTCGACAAACACGAAATGATCGACCCCCATCTCGCGATAGTACTTTAGGAAATAGGGAAGGCGTACGACCTCATTGCGGAGCGTACAAAAAACAATGATATCAGAAGGTGCGATTTGCGCAGTGCGGTCTTTAACGGACGCAAGTTCCCTTCGCTTGCGAACTGCTCGCATGCGCCAACGCTTCCGCTCCATACGAAGCCGATATGAATTAAGGGCACCCATATTGTGTTACCTCTATTCACGCTGATTACAGTAGCTTCGTCACCGCCGTGTTAACGGCATCAAAGTGTTCCGACCACGTCGGTACTCTCGGTTTCTTAGCCATGTTCGCGTGAACGAGGTCTTTCTGCCTCTGCTCTGCCTGCTCAAGTATTATTTTTTTCCAAAGGTATCTATCTTGCAAGCCTGCGTAAACGGGGTAGTCACCCAACACTTCGCGGTGAATGGCAAGATCGCCACAGATCACCGTCACACCCAATTGAGCAGCTTCAATTGATGGCAGACCAAAGCCTTCGGCAAAGGACGGATATAGCAAGCCGTGCGACCCTGCGAGGAGAGTGCGCAAGCTGACATCATCCAAATCATTTTGCTCACGCAACCAAGGAGCACCACGTAAGTCATCAAGCCGTTTGAAAAGCTCTTCGTTCTTCCAGCCACGCCGGCCGACAATATGTAAATTCGGCAATTCAGAAGGAGACATTTCTGCTTCCAGCTCCGACCAAATATCCAGTAGGAGTGCATGATTTTTTCGAGGCTCTATGGTTCCAACAGTCACAAAATAGGGTCTATTCTTGCCCAATCTTTTGTTTTTATGTGATACTTGGTCAACGCCTAGTAGCGAAACCACGTAATTCGGATGGCGACCCCAATCACTGAAGTAATGCTCCACTCGGCCGCAAGTATCAGCTGAGTTTGCAATAATCAGATCGCTGTTTTCAGCCACCTGTTCCATCTTTCGCTCAAATGTTTGCACGGTGCCGTCACGTTGAAATTTTGGCCAATCAAGGGGAATCATGTCGTGAACAAGCGTCACGATTTTTATCCCCAGATCCTTCATACCACTCAGCGTTACCTGTGATAAATTTGAATGGCCCGTGTTCAAATACACCCCATCAGTGAACGGCATCGCGGGTAGCGAACGTCGGCCTGACCGCGAAATGGCATGCCTCCGGAGCTCAGATTCCGCCGCACCCCTAATTTTCGCGAGTTTCAAACTTAGCTTCGCGCGCAGATCACGGCGCCCCCAAGGCCCGCCTTCCAACAGTCTTGTCCGGAACGCCACAGCACCTGCGCGATCCAGCAGGACATACCCGCCAGTAATCCGAGCCAAACAAAACAGTTGGGCTTCATCACCGGACAGGCACCAATTAAGATAGGCCAACTCCACTCGGTCGACGCCAGTAAGCGGCCCGCGCCCAACACGAGACACAAGGCGCGTGATGTCCAAGATCGCAGGAAAATTCCTACTTGTTGTAATGACCTGATTGGTGCCAACGCCATGCATCCGTGATCATCGCCTCCAATGTTGATCGTGTAGGCATCCAGCCAAGCTCGGACACCGCGCGATCACTACCTGAAACCAGCTTTGTGCAATCTCCTGCACGGCGGGCACCCTCTATGATAGGGACCTCTTTATTGGTCACCGAACGACTATGATCGACTACATCCCGAACGGAAAAGCCAGTACCTGTACCAAGGTTAAAAACCGCCGGGTCATGGCCATCAAGAAGCCATTGAACGCCCCTAACGTGAGCCTCAACTAGATCCATCACATGAACATAGTCACGAATGCAGGTCCCGTCAGGGGTATCATAATCGGTGCCATAAACAGTCAACGCATCCCGTTTGCCGTCGATGGCGTCCAACATCAGTGGGATAAGATGGGTCTCGGGTTGGTGAAACTCACCGACCTCTCCATCGGGATCAGCGCCCGCCACGTTGAAATAGCGAAAAATAACATGCCGCATCCCATGACTTTGCTCAAAATTGCGCAGGATGTCTTCTACGGCACGTTTAGATGCTCCGTATGCGTTGATTGGGTGCTGATCCGTGTCTTCCGACAAAGTTACCCCATCTTGATCACCGTAGGTCGCGCAAGTCGATGAGAAGACAAAATTTTGACACCCCGCCGCAGAAGCCGCCTCAACAAGATTCAAGGAACCGCCTACATTGTTACGCCAGTAAAGCCCCGGATCACTCACAGATTCGCCAACTTGGCTAAGGGCCGCAAAATGCATAACCGCAACGGGGGCGTATTGAGCAAACACCTCATCAATTCGGGCGCGGTCCAAAAGGTCGCCCTGCTCAAAAGGACCAAACTTAACCGCGTCCTGCCAGCCCGTAGACAAGTTATCGTAAGTTATGGGGGTAAAGCCGGCTGCGGCCAGCACCTTACAAGCGTGGGAGCCAATGTAGCCTGCCCCACCTGTAACCAGCACGTTTGCCATAAAGCCCGTCCTTTTAGTTTACACCGATTGCTGTGCGGTTTTCATGTCATCTAGATAGGTCGCAAGTTCATCGCGCAGTTCTGGCCGCGCAAGCCCAAAGGCAACCGTAGCCTGCAAATACCCTGCTTTAGAGCCGCAATCAAACCTTTGACCACTAAACCGATACCCATAGACATCACGGTCTTCGTTGATCTCATTCGCGATAGCGTCTGTCAGCTGGATTTCACCACCAGCGCCCTTCTTGATTTGATTAAGACTTTGCAAAACCTTGGGCGTAAGAATGTACCTGCCGATAACAGCAAGATTTGACGGCGCTTTATCTACTTCAGGCTTCTCGACCATGCCCCGCACAGAGACCATCGCACCCAAGTCTTCCTTCACATCAAGCACGCCATATGCTGATGCCTTCTCAAGTGGGACTTCCATAGCCGCAACCATGCAGCCACCGGTTTCCTGATACGCTTCGGTCATTTGTTGGAGGCACGGTTTTTCAGCCGCGATCACGTCATCCGGCAAGATAACCGCGAAAGGCTCATTCCCGATAAGGCGACGCGCGCACCAAACAGCATGACCAAGACCCAGCGCCTTATGTTGGCGAATGTAAGCGATGGCACCGCTATCCATGTTAGTATTTTTCAGGGTCGAAAGAAGCTCTTTCTTACCCTTTTTACGAAGAGAGTTTTCAAGTTCAGGAGCGTGATCAAAGTAGTCTTCAAGCGCGCCTTTGCCGCGAGAGGTCACAAAGATAAACTCTTTAATCCCAGCGGCACGGGCCTCATCGATTGCGTATTGAATCAAAGGTCTGTCGACCAAAGTCATAATCTCTTTCGGGATCGATTTCGTAGCTGGAAGAAATCGAGTTCCTAAACCAGCAACCGGAAATACTGCCTTCGTTACCTTACGCTTCATACCCTGCACCTTGTCTTTTTTTTACCGTACTGATTCGAGAAACCCTTGACCACACGCACACACATCAGCCAACGAAACTGTGACCAAAATAGCCGATATATCTCTACCAGCTCATCTCGTTCTTTTAAGTTGTTTTTGCTCTTCCGCTACGCGCGTTGAGTGCCGATACCACGACCAGAATGCCTGTCCACGGGTAGATTTTCCGAATATTCCCCCCGATTGCACCCAATACCCGTCGGAATGAAAGTAACGTTTGTGAAACAAGGCTGTAACACTCAGGACAATTGCCGTGCAGGGGAATCCTTGATCCGCAAGCTCCTTTGCTCGTTCATATACTCTACGCCTAGATAGCCATCGACCCGAAACAAAGCGATGTGCCTTTGCAGCCCCATCCAGTTGGTACACATTAAACTCGGGAGCAGGAGCCCAATCACGTGCAGGCAACTCTACACGTGATCTTCCATCTTCAATTCCAAGCTCCAAATCGGCTTGCAATCGACCAACATCCGAAGGCTCAATCAACCCCCCGATCAGCGCACTCTCCAATCTATGTTTCTGTTCTTTGCGCAGCACATCCAACTCGTGCTCTGGTCGCCCATTCTTCTTCCCAAAATAGGACTGGCTTGCGCCAATCTGGAACAACGACTTTGGACGCCTGTCTTGTCCTCTCATGCTAGAAGCGGCGTAACCATGCTGCACCTCAGCCAATGGGACAATTGCAGTGCGCCAACCGGCTCGGGTTAAACGAATATTTAGATCGGTTTCGTCGAGGTAAAAGTGGTAGTTTTCATCAAATCCAGAAAGCTCAACGAGAGCCTCACGGCGAAATGCGCAGTTGGTACCTTGCGTTTTAATTGCCTTGTTAGGGTCGATCTGAGGCACCGTAGTTTCTGTGACATCTACTAAGTGCGAACGACCATCTGAGGTTATCTCCTCCGCCTGCCACTGAAAACTAATACCGTTTCGGCCTCGTACAAATCCCCCCGACGCGCCAACGCTTTGATCCTCAAACGGCGCGATCAAATGCTGCAACCAAGTGGGTTCCGCAATTGCATCATCATCAATAAATGCAACCACCTCACCTGACGAAATCTCGATGCCAATGTTACGCGCTTTAGAAATGTTGGCTTCACCGCAGACAGCGTGCTTAACCCGATCAATTGGCACCAAGTCTGCTATTTCTTGAGAGGTCTTGGTGTCGGTCACCAAAACAACCTCAAAGCGACCATAGGTTTGGTAGTCAAGCGCCCGAACACACCTGCGCAATTCCTCCGGTCGGTGACGGCTTACAACAACCACACTGACCAAAGGTCGGTTCATGGGTGACCCATCTCCGACAGCATCGCCTCAAGTCGAGGAACATCTTCGGGGTTGTTCAGCTCCCAGAACTGGCGACCCCTCGCCTCAACCTCAACGCACAAAACTTGGCCATTATTTTCAAGAAAGCGCAACTGCTCCAAGCCTTCCAGCTTTTCCAGCGGGCCTATAGGCCATGTCGCATAGGCACGAAGGGCGTCCGGTCTATAGGCATAAACACCGACGTGGTGAAAAACAGGAGTTTCAGAGTTATCGGAGTAGGTATTTGAGGTGAACGGAATAACTTCCTTAGAAAAGTACAACGCTGACATATCTTGTGAAAACACGGCCGTGGTGCCGCCAACACGCCCATTTTTCCGATCTTCCAAGAAGCCGTTCAAAGCCCGCCCATCACATCGCAGTACCGGAGTGGCACAGGCCGCATTCGGCGCGCCGCGCAGGCCAGCGACCAACTCCTCTACAAACCAAGATGGCGTCAAGGGAGCATCACCTTGCAGGTTTACCACAATCTCTGGCTCATCTCCCAGCGCAGGAAGCGCGTCTGCACAACGCTCGGTTCCGTTGAAGCAATCAGAAGACGTCATGACCACCTCCGCTCCAAAGGCCTCAGACGCAGCCTTGATCCGATCATCATCCGTCGCCACGACCACACGATCTACACCGGAAACCGATTTCGCCGCATTCCAAGAACGCTCGATCAGGCTCTTCGCGTCGCCAGTAGCCCCTCGTAACTCTACAAGGGGTTTCCCAGGATAGCGGGTGGAGGCGTAGCGAGCGGGTATGACGATAGTGACTGACATTACGCAGGCTTCAGATCAACGCCAGGGGCGTAAGCAATAAAGAACGGGTTTTCATAGATCGGCTTCCCGTAAGTCAAAGGTGAGTGATCATCAAAACGCACAACGGCACCGCCAGCACCGTTAAGAACCGCATGGCCTGCGGCCGTGTCCCATTCCATCGTGCGACCCAAGCGTGGGTATAAATCAGCCTCACCTGCGGCGACCAAACAGAATTTCAGAGACGATCCAGCGCCCGTCATATCCGTCGTGTTGTACTTAGAGATATAATCGTCGGTCGCCTGATCACGGTGAGACTTTGAGGCGACAACAACCAAAGCGTCATTGTCGGGAGTTTTGACGCCAATGGGGTTTGTTAGACCTTGTTTCTTGCGGTCAAACGGACCTTGCTCTTCAACGGTTTTACCGTCGGCGCCTGTGTAAAACATACGGCCTTTCGCGGGCGCGTAAACCACACCGCGAATAGGCTTACCATTCTCGACATAAGCAATATTCACTGTGAAATCACCACGGCGTTTGATGAATTCCTTGGTGCCATCCAGAGGGTCCACAATAATAAAGTTCGCAGCGCTTTCAGCATGTGTGGAGGACTGTTCTTCGGTGACCAGCAGGACGTCAGGGAAAGCAGCGCGGATACCGGCAGAAATCAACGCGTCAGCAGCTTCGTCAGCGGCGGTGACTGGGCTATCATCTGATTTTGCACGCACATCGAAGTCGTCAGCGTCGTAAATCTCCATGATCTTATCGCCAGCCTCCAATGCTAGCTCACGAAACACCGTTGCCATCTTGTTATAGTCCACAGCCGCTCTCCTGCCGGTTAATTGATTTCATTCTTTGGCCTTCTTATGCTTGCTTGGTAACGGATCGGCAAGTTTTCTGACATCTAAGGATCAGGACAGCGCCCGTAAGCAAAGCAGGTTGCAAAAATGTTCCAGACCGAAGAACGTAACACGCACTTCCGTTCAGCCATCGGGCTGGCAGATCTGATCTTTGTCAGCACCGTTCGGCATGTCAGAAAATCACACCGCAATGCGATCGTCGGGCTAGTAATGAACATGATGACGACGGTTATCATGGTTGCTGCCTTCTATTTGATGTTTTCAGTTCTGGGATTGCGTGGAACAGCGATCCGCGGCAACTTCATCCTATACCTGCTTTCGGGCATCTTCTTATTCCTGACCCACACCAAGGCCGTCGGCGCGATCATGGGATCAGAGGGGCCGACATCAGCAATGATGAAACATGCGCCTATGAATACGGCTATCTCGATCGCGTCTGCAGCTTTGTCCGCGCTATACATCCAAACCCTTTCCGGCATCCTGATCCTGTTCATGGCTCACGTCATTTGGCAGCCCATCGTCATTGATAATCCGACGGGTGCGATTGGGATGTTTCTGTTGTCTTGGTTTTCCGGCGTGGCGGTTGGGATGGTCTTTCTAGCAATCAAGCCGTGGTTCCCCGGCTTCGCAACGATCGCTTCGACCATTTACAGCCGTGCCAATATGCTGGCGTCCGGCAAGATGTTTGTCGCCAACAACATGCCATCTTCAGTGCTAGCGTTTTTCGATTGGAACCCGCTATTTCACTGCATTGACCAATCACGCGGCTTTGCCTTCATCAATTACAGCCCGCACTTCAGCTCAGTCAGCTATCCGGTCATTGTTTCAATTACGCTGGTCATGTTGGGCCTCATGGGTGAATTCAAGGCACGCCGACACGCTTCCATCAGTTGGAGCGCAGGGCGCTAAGTCACCACACGAAGCGTTAAGTTTATCCGGCCACCTTTGGGTAACAGAGTAGATGTCCCCGAATTAATCCGGTCCACGCCGTGAAACTTGAGGCGGGCCTCGCCCCCCATGACCACCACATCGCCTGAACGCAGCCAGATGCTTTCGGTCTTGCCTCCTCGTTCCTGATTGCCCACCCTAAACAACGCCTCGTCACCCAAGGACACAGAAACGACTGGCCAAGAGAAATCCGCCTCATCTTTGTCTTGGTGCAACCCCATCCGCGCAGCTTCGTCGTAAAAATTTACAAGACAACAGTCCGGCGTACGTTCGGGCGCGCCAACCGCGTTCCAAATTTCCATGATTGATTTGGGTATATCCGGCCAACCCATCCCGCGTGGGTGCCTGTCTTGATAACGGTGACCGTTATTATCCGACACCCAACCAAGGCGGCCAGCAGAGGTCATTCGGACCGACATTTGTCTTCCCGTTGACATTGTCGGGGTAAATAACGGTGCCTTTCCAACCACAACCCTCAGATCTTCGAGCAAGTTTTGTTGTTTTTTCACATCCAAAAAACCCTCGAAGATTTCGAAACCTCGCAAGTTCAAACTAGGTGGATTTGGCGTTGAGTGCTGGCTCATTGATGCATCCATTCCACTTTAGGCCACGTTTCTCACTAATTTGAGAGATTCCATCCACCCAGCGCCTTGCAGCAACTGGGCCTCAGTCCTATATACCCTTCGAATTCCGATGGGGCTATGCCCCCGGTTCAATTTTGGGATCGGAGTAGCAGGGGCCAGTTTGGGTCTGCTCTCCTCAACATCGCCGCGACGAAAGGACCTAAGCTCATGGCAAAAGTCATCGGTATCGACCTTGGTACAACCAACTCTTGCATCGCCATCATGGATGGCTCTCAACCTCGCGTTATTGAGAACGCTGAGGGTGCACGCACCACACCATCTATCGTAGCCTTCACAGACGACGAGCGTCTGGTCGGTCAAGCCGCCAAACGGCAGGCTGTTACGAACCCTGAAAACACCATCTTCGGTGTTAAGCGCCTGATTGGTCGTCGTTCTGACGACAAGCACATCGCCAAAGACAAGAAGAACCTGCCCTTCGACGTCGTCGACGGTGGCAACGGTGACGCTTGGGTTGCCGCTAAAGGCGACAAATACAGCCCAGCGCAAATCTCTGCGTTCATTTTGCAAAAGATGAAAGAGACTGCTGAAAGCTACCTGAGCGAAGAAGTCACACAGGCGGTTATCACCGTTCCTGCTTACTTCAACGATGCTCAGCGTCAGGCAACAAAAGACGCCGGTAAGATCGCGGGCCTCGAAGTGCTGCGCATCATCAACGAGCCGACTGCTGCTGCGTTGGCTTACGGCCTCGACAAAAAAGAAACCCAAACCATCGCGGTCTATGACCTTGGTGGTGGTACATTCGACGTAACCATTCTGGAAATCGACGACGGGCTGTTCGAAGTTAAGTCCACCAACGGTGATACATTCCTTGGTGGTGAAGACTTCGACATGCGCATCGTGTCCTACCTTGCTGACGAGTTCAAAAAAGAGAACGGCGTCGACCTGACCAAAGACAAGATGGCGCTGCAACGCCTGAAGGAAGCGGCCGAGAAAGCGAAGATCGAGCTGTCCTCGTCGCAACAAACAGAGATCAACCAGCCGTTTATCTCCATGGACCCTAAAGGCGGCCAGCCGCTTCACATGGTTATGAAGCTGACACGCGCTAAACTGGAAAGCCTTGTTGCCGACCTGATCAAAGCGTCGATCAAGCCCTGCCAAGCCGCTTTGAAAGATGCGGGCCTGTCCACTTCTGACATCGACGAAGTCGTGTTGGTTGGTGGCATGACCCGTATGCCAAAGGTTATCGAAGAAGTTTCCAAGTTCTTCGGCCGTGAAGCAAACAAAGGTGTGAACCCTGATGAAGTTGTTGCTATGGGCGCAGCCATTCAAGCTGGTGTTCTGCAAGGTGACGTGAAGGACGTTGTTCTTCTCGACGTGACACCGCTGTCCTTGGGTATTGAGACCCTTGGTGGTGTGTTCACACGCCTGATCGACCGCAACACAACGATCCCGACGAAGAAGTCGCAAATCTTCTCGACTGCGGAAGACAACCAGAACGCTGTGACATTGCGTGTGTTCCAAGGTGAGCGTGAAATGGCTGCGGACAACAAAGTCCTTGGTCAATTCAACCTTGAAGACATCCCGCCCGCACCACGCGGTCTGCCACAGATCGAAGTGACCTTCGACATCGACGCCAACGGCATCGTTGAAGTTGGCGCCAAAGACAAAGGCACCGGGAAAGAGCAGAAAATCACGATCCAAGCGTCCGGCGGCCTGTCCGATGATGACATCGAACAAATGGTCAAAGACGCTGAAGCTAACGCTGATGCGGATGCTGAACGTCGCGAGTTGGTAGAAGCAACCAACCAAGCCGAAAGCCTGATGCACAGCACGAAGAAGTCGCTGGAAGATCACGGCGATAAGGTTGACGGATCTACTGTAGAAGTCATCGAGCTGGCCATGAAAGCCCTCGAAGAAACTATGGACTCTGAGGACGCAGGCAAAATCAAAGCCGGCATTCAGAACCTGACCGACGCGGCCATGAAGCTTGGTGAAGCAATCTACAAATCGCAGCAAGACGAAGCTGCGGCTGCTGAGCCAACCGAAGAGCCAGACGACATGCGCGGTGTAGACGAAGACATCGTTGACGCAGACTTCGAAGATCTGGACGGCAACAAGCGCGACTAATGTCCGCTAAGTCCTGACAACATAGACCGGCCCGACAACACGGGCCGGTCTGCATGTTTCAGGGATCGAGATTTGGGAAGGTTAATCCATGGCAAAACGTGATTATTACGAAGTTCTCGGTGCCGACCGTGGTGCTTCCGCAGACGAATTAAAGAAAGCTTACCGCAAGAAGGCGAAAGAGCTGCACCCTGATCGCAACTCCGACAACCCAAATGCGGAATCTCAATTTAAAGAAGCCAACGAGGCTTACGAGGTTCTAAAAGACGCCGACAAGAAAGCAGCGTATGATCGTTATGGTCATGCGGCATTTGAAGGCGGAATGGGCGGTCGTGGCCAACATCCCGGTGGCGGGAATGGTGATTTCTCATCTGCGTTTTCGGACGTGTTTGAAGACCTATTCGGCGACTTTATGGGCGGTGGCGGCCAACGTGGTGGGCGTCAACGCGCCACGCGCGGCTCTGACCTTCGCTACAACCTACGCATCTCGTTAGAAGACGCATTCGCGGGCATGCAAAAGGCAATCACGGTGCCCACTTCAATTGTTTGCAGCGGCTGTGACGGAACCGGCGCCGAAGGCGGCGCGGAGCCTCAAACATGCCCGACATGTTCCGGCATGGGCAAAGTTCGCGCACAGCAAGGTTTCTTCACGGTTGAGCGCACTTGCCCAACTTGTTCCGGCATCGGTCAAATCATCAAGAACCCATGCCGAACTTGTGGCGGCTCTGGTCGCGAGGAAAAAGAACGCGGACTTAGCGTCAATATCCCAGCAGGCGTAGAAACCGGAACCCGAATTCGTCTGTCCGGCGAGGGTGAAGCCGGCCTGCGTGGTGGCCCATCTGGTGACCTCTATATCTTCATCGAAGTCAACGAGCACGAGTTGTTCCAACGTGACGGCGTCGATCTGTACTGCCGCGTCCCGGTATCTATGGCCACTGCCGCAATCGGCGGCGATGTCGAGGTTCCAACCATAGATGGCGGGCGTTCGCGTGTGAAAGTACCATCTGGCAGCCAGTCCGGTCGCCAAATGCGCCTTCGCGCAAAAGGTATGCCTGCACTTCGCGGCGCCGGAACCGGCGACATGTTCATCGAACTTGCGGTGGAAACCCCTGTGAACCTCACGGGAAAGCAAAAAGAGCTGCTTCGAGAATTCGAAAAGCTGAGCGAAGAAAACAATCCATTGCTCAACAACTTCTTCTCAAAGGTCAAATCTTTCTGGGAAGACATGAAGAACTAAAAAGAAGCGTCCAAATCGGGCGCTACTTTTTTGTCTGGCCCAATGCGCGAAGATGCGTCCATGCTGATCCAACGGAATTCGTGCTTTCACCGCAGCCGCCAGACGATTAGAATTCATCCAACACACCGGAGGGTGAATACGTGACTGTCGCCAATGCATCTGTAACGCCAATGATGGCACAATATCTGGACATCAAAGCCCAGTACCCTGACGCTCTATTATTCTACCGCATGGGTGATTTCTACGAGTTGTTCTTTGACGATGCCGTCGCGGCTTCTGAGGCCTTGGACATCTCACTAACGAAACGCGGCAAGCACTTAGGTAATGATATACCCATGTGTGGTGTGCCCTTCCATGCAGCCGAAAACTATCTGCTAACTCTGATCCGCAAAGGGTTCCGCGTCGCCGTAGGCGAACAGTTGGAAAGCCCAGCCGAGGCCAAAAAGCGTGGCTCTAAATCGGTAGTGAAGCGCGACGTCGTACGTTTGGTCACTCCCGGCACGTTGACAGAAGACAGCTTGTTGGAGCCGCGGCGTCACAATTTTCTCGCGGCCTATTCAGAGATTCGCGGTGAAGGGGCAATGGCATGGGTGGATATCTCAACCGGCGACATGCGAACCGGCCCATGTTCCAAAATGCGCCTATCGCCAGAACTAGCGCGCCTTGCGCCAAGTGAAGTCTTGGTGTCAGAGCCGGACTTCGACGAGCTGAGCCCAATTGTCAGCGAAACAGGTTCGGCGATCACGCCCCTTAGCAGGGCCAGCTTTGACAGCACATCCGCCGAAAAGCGACTTATTAGTCTCTATTCAGTAGGTTCTTTAGATGCTTTCGGTAACTTCACCCGTGCCGAGATTGCCGCCCTTGGCGCTCTGGTAGATTATCTTGATATCACACAAAAGGGTAAGCTGCCTCTCTTGCGACCTCCTGTGCGCGAAGCAGCCAACCGCTTGATGCAGATCGATAGCGCCACTCGTCGCAATCTGGAACTGTCCCAAACTCTAAATGGTTCGCGAAAAGGGTCATTACTCGACACGATTGACCAAACCCTTACGGCTGGTGGTGGCCGCCTTCTTGATCGGCGGCTTTCAAGCCCGTCTACCGATCTGGACGAGCTGCAATCAAGGTTAGATGCTATCGAAGTTTTTTCGTTGGATTCGCAACTTCGGGGAGATTTGCGAGAAGCCCTACGGCGTGTGCCAGATATGGATCGCGCGTTATCTAGAATTGCTATGAACAGAGGTGGTCCACGCGACCTTGTCTCGCTCCGATCCGGTCTAGAACAGTGTCTAATACTGCATGAATTACTCCTAGGGCGAGAACTTGCATCATCCATCGAAGCCAATGCAGCTGATCTTGTTGGGCATGATGGGATATTAACCAAACTGCAGGACACCCTCGTTGCTGAACCCCCACTTCTGGCTCGTGATGGCGGGTTCGTCGCAACCGGTTACAATTCTGAGTTAGACGAAGTCCGGCAACTACGTGACGAAGGCCGCAAGGTCATCGCGGGTTATCAGGCGGAATATGCCGAAGAAACGGGCGTTACTGCGCTTAAGATCAAACATAACAATGTACTTGGGTACTTCATCGAAACCACGGCAGCACATGCTGAAAAGATGTTGGCACCACCGCATTCTGATCGCTTCATTCACCGCCAAACGACGGCGAATGCTATTCGCTTCACGACCGTTGAGCTGTCCGAGCTTGAGACTAAAATCCTGAACGCAGGTGGTCGCGCAACAGCTATTGAGCTTCAGGTCTTTGAAAACGTATGTGCAGAGGTTGTTGAGGTCAGCGCAAAGTTGTTTGCTGCTGCAGCCGCATTGGCGCAGCTGGACGTATTTTCGGCCCTGTCAGATCTTGCTGTGTCTGAAGACTGGGTTCGCCCAAATATAGACGATTCAAGAGCCTTTAATGTCGTGGGGGGACGCCATCCCGTCGTTGAAAAAGCCCTAAAGAACCAAGGCGCCTCGCCCTTTGTCGCGAACGGGTGTGATCTGTCCGCACAAAGTGGTGCATCTAGCATCTGGTTGCTTACTGGCCCGAACATGGCAGGTAAGTCCACGTTCCTACGTCAGAACGCAATAATCGCACTTTTGGCACAAGTAGGGTCTTATGTTCCAGCGGATCGCGCGCATATCGGCCTTGTATCACAGCTATTCAGCCGCGTGGGTGCATCCGATGATTTGGCCCGTGGGCGATCCACGTTTATGGTCGAAATGGTCGAAACTGCAGCGATCTTAAACCAAGCCGATGAGCGCGCATTGGTCATTCTGGACGAGATTGGTCGCGGCACTGCAACCTACGACGGGCTGTCCATCGCCTGGGCCACATTGGAACACCTTCACGCCGCCAATACGTGTCGCGCATTGTTCGCCACTCACTACCATGAGCTGACGGCACTTGCTGGCAAGCTACCAGGTGTCGAGAACGCCACAGTCACCGTGAAAGAGTGGGAAAGCGATATTATCTTCCTGCACGAAGTAAAGCGCGGGGCGGCTGATCGATCTTACGGGGTGCAGGTTGCGAAGCTCGCTGGTCTGCCACCATCGGTTATCGATCGTGCGCGCGTCGTTCTGGAACAGCTTGAAAAAGGGGACCGTGAGGGCGGCGCAAAGCCAAAGGCCTTGATCGACGATTTGCCCTTGTTCGCGACAACGCCCGCACCAGCGCCCATTGCCAAATCATCGCTTGCAGACGATCGGCTAAAAGAAGTCTCGCCCGACGAATTAACGCCGCGCGAAGCTTTGCAGTTGCTCTATGAGCTAAAGGACCTAAGCCGGAGTTGACGAAACGCCAACTTGCGCAGGCCGCAGCAAACGATCATGCAGAAGGAAGCCTTCGGCCATAACTTGAATGATATCACCAGCTTTGGTGTCTGGCAGCGGCGCCTCAAACATCGCTTGGTGAAGCTGCGGATCAAATCTGTCGCCAACTTCAGGCATCACTGCTTCGATCTGATGTTTGCCAAAGACGTGGATCAACTCACGAAGTGTCAACTCAACACCTTCAAAGACGGCTTTCGCCGCTTCACGTTGAGAATCATCAGCAGCATCCAAAGCTCGGCGAAGGTTGTCGTAAACTGGCAGCATATCCTTCGCCAGTTTGGACCCGCCGTAGCTTTCAGCTTCACGGCGGTCGCGCTCTCCACGCTTCCGCGTGTTCTCGACATCAGCCATTGTGCGCAAAAGGCGGTCCTTCAGCATGTCACGCTCTTCGATAAGCGCCTGTAGCTCGTCGTTTTCTTCCATAATATCTACAGTCTCTTCGGCCATCGCCTCCAAGTGATCTGTTTGGAAATCATCTTCTTTGTTCGCGTCAGACATTTGTACCTCTACCCACCGTCCGAAATAAGTTTGCCAACCATCTGCGCAGTATAGTTCACGATTGGGACAATGCGCCCGTAGTTCAATCGCGTTGGGCCAATGACCCCAACTGCACCGATAATCTTTCGATCAGAGTTCATATAGGGAGAGACCACCAAAGAGGAACCCGAAAGTGAAAAGAGTTTGTTCTCAGAGCCAATAAAAATGCGCACACCGTCGCCATCATCGGTCAATTCAAGGAATTCTGCGATATCACGTTTGCGTTCAAGGTCGTCAAACAGCGCGCGGACACGGTCTAGAGCTTCAGAATCTTCCGCATCCTCGATTAGATTCGACCTGCCGCGGACGATTAGGCGTTCAATTTGGTCCCCTTCGTTTTCCCAAACGGCCAATCCCATTTTGACAAGGTCTTGCGCCAACACATCCAATTCCTGCCGTCTTGACTGGATCTCCCGAGCTATTCGCCCTCGCAGCTCTGAAATTGTTGACCCTACCGCCAAGGCGTTCAGGAAATTCGCCGCTTCTCGCATCGACGACGGTGTTTGCCCGATTGGCGGGGTAAAAACGCGATTTTCAACATGCCCATCTGCAAACACCAACACGACAAGCGCACGGTCAGCCGCAAGGCTAACAAACTCGATGTGCTTGATTGGCGCTTCGTGTTTTGGTGTTAAAACAAGGCTCGCGCCCTGTGTTAGACCCGATAAAGCCGACCCAATTCGGTCTAGCATAACACCAACATCGCGATCATTGCTTCCTAGGGTTGCGTCCAACTTTTCGCGATCATGGTTCGTTACTTCGTCCACTTCCAGCAGTCCGTCGACAAACATCCGCAAGCCCGCCTGTGTTGGAATACGCCCGGCGGACACATGCGGGCTATCTAGCAAGCCGAGCAGTTCAAGGTCCTGCATCACGTTTCGGATTGTCGCAGCGCTCACGCTTTCGGTCAGGTTTTGCGACAAAGTACGCGATCCAACAGGTTCGCCGCTGTCCAGATACGATTCAACAATGCGTTGGAAAACCTCGCGGCTGCGGTCGTTCATTTGGGACAAGGTGTCTTCGCGGCTCATCTGCGTTCTTCTCTCGACTGTGATCGTGCTCAATGTGGCTTGCAACCAAGCGTATCACAAGGGTATCTGGACATGTTCCAACAGGAGAATTCACATGCGCCCATCCGGCCGTCAGCTTGACGAAATGCGATCAATCACAATCGAGACCAATGTCACCCGCCACGCCGAGGGGTCTTGCCTGATCAAATGTGGCGACACGCATGTACTTTGTACCGCATCAGTAGACGCGCGAGTTCCTTCATTTTTACGTAACTCCGGCCTTGGTTGGGTCACCGCAGAATACGGGATGTTGCCCCGCGCCACTCACACACGGATGAACCGCGAGGCAAAACGCGGCCAATCTGGTCGAACACAAGAAATCCAACGCCTTATTGGTCGCTCATTGCGTGCCGGTGTGGATCGTGTCGCTATGGGCGAACGTCAGATCGTCGTCGATTGCGACGTCATCCAAGCTGATGGCGGCACACGTTGCGCTTCAATCACTGGCGGTTGGGTCGCACTACGTCTGGCCGTCAATGCGTTAATGAAAGCGGGGGACATCACCACCGATCCGCTTACTGATCACGTCGCTGCAATTAGTTGTGGTATCTACGCTGGCCAGCCTGTTTTGGATCTGGATTACCCTGAAGACAGCGACGCTGGCACAGATGCCAACTTTGTAATGACGGGGAATCTTGGCCTGATCGAGGTTCAGGGCTCCGCTGAGGGGGCAACATTCAGCCGTGATGAGCTGAACAAGCTTATGGACCTCGCTGAGAAGGGCGTCTCGGAGCTGACAGCAGCGCAAAAAGCTGCGGTCGAGGGCTAGAAGCATGCGAAAGTTCACCGGCGATACCCTATTGGTCGCAACCCACAACAAGGGAAAATTGGAAGAGATTTCTGCCCTACTTTCCCCGTATGGGATCAAGGTAACCTCCGCCGCTGAACAAAACCTGCCTGAGCCAGAGGAAACCGAAACTACATTTGTTGGAAACGCTCGAATAAAGGCACATGCAGCTGCGGTGGCTACTGGCCTACCAGCTCTATCTGACGACAGTGGCATCGAAGTCGATTGCCTAAACGGAGCGCCCGGCGTCTACACTGCGGATTGGTCTGAAACGCCCACCGGACGCGATTTTGTGTTGGCTATGACTAGGACATATGACGAAGTCCAAAAAACCGGGGTTCCGGCGCCGTGGACTGCAAGGTTTTGCGCGACTTTGGTTTTAGCTTGGCCTGACGGACACGATGAAGTCTTCCCCGGCACTATGGAAGGTCAGGTCGTTTGGCCAATGCGCGGTGATGAGGGGCATGGGTATGACCCCATTTTTCAACCCAATGGATACGACATCACCTTTGGCGAAATGGATCGCTGGGAAAAGAACAAAATTAGTCACCGAGCCAACGCATTTCAAAAACTGGTAAAAGCCTTTGAGTCCTGAAAACTGGCAAAGAGCCGGCTTTGGCGTCTATGTTCACTGGCCCTATTGCCAAGCCAAATGCCCCTATTGTGATTTCAACAGTCATGTGTCCTCGAATGTGGACCAAAGCGCTTGGGTTAGAGCCTATATTAGCGAGTTAGATCGGCTGGCTGCACTGACGCCGGATCGAGTTGTAAGCAGTATTTTCTTCGGCGGCGGTACTCCCAGCTTAATGTTGCCCGAAACGGTTAACGCCATCATTGAGCAGATCCGCAAGAATTGGCGTAGCGCTAACGACGTCGAAATCACACTCGAAGCCAATCCCACCTCCGTAGAAGCCTCTCGTTTTGAGGGCTTCAAGCAAGCCGGTGTCAATCGCATCTCCATGGGGATCCAGGCCCTAAACGACACAGATTTGAAACAGTTGGGGCGCCTTCATTCGGTCTCCGAAGCTGAAAATGCATTTGGCACAGCCCGCAGTATATTCGAGCGGGTAAGTTTCGATCTTATCTACGCTCGGCAAGACCAAACAGCATCCCAATGGGAGGCTGAACTTACTCGCGCATTGAGCATGGCAGCGGACCACCTGTCATTGTACCAACTGACGATAGAAGACGGCACTGCGTTCGGTGATAGGTTTGCTCGTGGGGGCCTGAAGGGGTTGCCGAGCGAGGATCTTTCAGCAGATCTATATGAGATGACTCAAGATATAACAGAAGCCCATGGATTCTCGGCTTATGAAGTGTCCAATCACGCTAAGGTTGGTCAAGAGTCGCGTCACAACCTAATTTATTGGCGAGGCGGGGATTACGTCGGAGTAGGCCCTGGCGCGCATGGACGATTTGAAAGTAATGCGCAACGTATAGCTACCGAAACCCACCTAGCGCCGATCGACTGGTTAAGTGCGGTAGATCAACATGCGAGCGGGGAAAGCTTAGCCTCCTCGTTATCGTTAAAAGAGCAAGCGTTGGAATACTTGCTTATGTCTCTGAGGTTGACAGAAGGCTGCGATCTAGATCGGCTACATGAGCTTGATGGTAGTTTGATTTCATTGTTAAAAGTCAATGAATTAGCTGATTCAGGTCATCTAAAGGTTGAAGGTTCAAGAATGTATGTTCCAACAAAGGAGCGCATCTTGCTTAATTCTATTCTAGGTCAATTAGTGTCTTAAAAGGTCAGTTTCCGGCAAGAAGTCGGCACAACTCATCCAGTTGTTCAAAATCCTTGTAAGAAATAGTCACACTACCCCCTTCAGTTCCTTGAGTATGATCTACACTAACCGCCATTTTAAGTGTTGCGCTAAGATCGCCTTCTAATGCTTTGGTATCTGCATCTTTTGCCGGTTTAAGCTTCACTTTGGTCGGCTTGCTTGTTTCTGACCCCTGCTTTGCCAATCGTTCAGTTTCACGCACAGACAGGCCTTGTTTCACTACCTTCCGAGCCAATTCGCTTGGGTTTTCGGTCGTAATCAATGCACGTGCATGCCCAGTGGTCAAATCTCCCTGCCGTAGAAGCTGCACGACACCATCGGGAAGGTTTAGAAGCCGCATCAGGTTTGCGATATAACTTCTACTTTTACCCAGAGCGGAAGCTAACTGCTCCTGAGTGTGACCGAATTTATCCTGTAGCTGGCGATAACCTAGAGCTTCCTCGACCGGGTTTAGATCTGCGCGCTGAATGTTCTCAATAATAGCTATCTCGAGAACTTCAGTGTCGTCCAACTCGCGCAAAACAATTGGTACTTCATGAATTTGAGCTATCTGAGCTGCTCGCCAGCGACGCTCACCGGCAACAATCTCAAATCGTCCAGCATCCTTGGGATGAGCACGAACTATCAATGGTTGAATGATGCCTTTCGCGCGAATGGACTCTGCCAGTTCTTCCAAATCAGCTTTTACAAAATCGCGTCTTGGCTGATCGGGATTAGGTTCGATTCGCTCAATTGGAATAAGCTTATCAGACGAAACTACAGAGCTGTTTGCCTTTGCAGGAGATGCAACGTCAATGTCGGCCATCAGAGCCGAGAGGCCTCGTCCTAGTCCACGTTTTTCAGCCATTTTACGCTCCATTCTGTGGTAAGTGCCGTGCGAGAATCTCTGTCGCAAGCGATTTGTACGCGGTGGCGCCGAGCGAACTTGGGTCGTAGTTTATTACCGGTAGCCCATATGAAGGCGCTTCGCTCAGCCTAACGTTACGCGGAATCATTGTTTTAAATACGAGGTCTCGGAGGTTCTCTCGAACGTCGAGCTCCACCTGATGGCACAAGTTGTTGCGTTTATCATACATGGTAAGCACAACACCTTCCAACCTTAGCTTAGAATTCGCGGTTTCTCTAATCTCTCGTACCGACAGCATTAATTGGGACAGCCCCTCCAACGCAAAAAACTCCGCCTGCAATGGAACCAACACAGAGTCCGAAGCAACCATGGCATTCAACGTCAACAAGTTCAGAGATGGTGGGCAATCAATCAGTATATAGTCGAGATCCAAATTTTCTATGTCTGGTCCTGTCAGTGCATCTGATATCAGGTAAATACGCCTAGCAGTTGATACAAGCTCGATATCCGCCGAACTTAGGTCTGTATTTGCTGGGGAAATTGATAACCCTGGCACCGCAGTGTCTTTAAGAGCTTCGCTAAGCGGCATCTCATTCAAAAGAAGATCATAGGTCGATTTATCGCGACTTGTATGGTCAATACCAAGACCAGTTGATGCATTCCCCTGGGGATCTAAATCTATAATGGCTACCTTCAGACCTTTGGCGGCAAGAGAAGCGCCAAGGTTAATAGTCGTCGTTGTTTTACCAACCCCACCCTTTTGGTTTGCCACTGATATTATTCTGGGTCGGCTGTTCGCCATTTATCACGCTCGCCTGAGATTGTTTACCTGCAAAAGCGCTGAATCATTACTTGTAACGCTTTCATACTTCTTAACGTTGAAGTCCCACATATTACGCGCCATGTCCAGTTCGGCCTCATGACTGGCGCCCTTTAAAAACAATGCTGTTCCATCTTTTTTCAAGTGTTTTTCTGTCATTTCCAGCAAGTTTACCAACGGCGCCAGCGCTCGTGCAGTCACCACGTCCGCACATTGTTCCGGAGCATTTTCTACCCGCTCCGAAAGCACATCTACTTCAACGCCCATTTCTCGTGCTGCAGCCATTAAAAACGATGCCTTTCTGAGATCTGACTCGATAAGGACAACGGAAAGCTCTGGTAATTTTTCAGCCGAGATCGCCGCGACCACCAAGCCAGGAAACCCTCCGCCAGACCCAAAATCCGCCAGCTTTGTTGCTTCTTTAGGGATTTGGGAAAAAACCTGCGCTGAATCGAGAAAATGCCTCGTCCACATATCGGGGATTGTCGACTTAGAGACGAGATTAATCTTGCTCGTCCATTTAGTTAACAAAACCTCATATATTTTCAGCCTCTCTAATGTTTCACGTGAAACATTTTGACTGTTGGCGAAGCTCTCTTCTCCTATAGACATTATGCAGAACGCGCTCCTGAAGCCTTAATATTACCCAAAATAAGAGTCAGAGCTGCCGGGGTAACGCCGTCAATCTTAGCAGCATGTGCAAGCGACCGAGGACGAGCTTGCTCCAGCTTTCCCTTTAACTCGTTTGAAAGACCCGTAAGCCCTCTATAGTCGAAATCATCGGAAATGAGCGTTTCTTCGTCTCGACGTAACGCAGCCGCATCTCTGTTCTGGCGCTCGATATAGTTCGCGTAGAGCGCGTCCCTCGCCAACTGAGTTACAACTTCAGGATCACAAGTAGCGCCAGCAGGAAGCAATGGCGCGATATCCTTAGGTGTTACCCCTGGAAACGACAGAAGCTCAAATGCTGTGCGCCGTTTACCGTCTTTGTTCACTGTAAGCCCAACACGTTCCGCTTCTTGCGGTGTCACGCTAACACTGGTCATCTCACCTCGAAGTTTCGCAAGCTTCTCTTTCTTTTCAAAGTACTTAGCCGCTCGCTCTGGGCCTACACAACCAAGCGCTACCCCCACCTCGGTAAGGCGTTGATCAGCATTGTCAGCCCTCAACGACATGCGAAACTCGGCTCTAGATGTGAACATCCGATACGGTTCTTGCACACCACGCGAAACCAAATCGTCAATCATGACGCCGATGTATGCCTCAGCCCGACTCAAAACAAACTCGCTCTGGCCTTTGGATCTTCGAGCGGCATTAATTCCCGCCACAAGACCTTGAGCAGCGGCTTCCTCATACCCCGTTGTCCCGTTAATCTGACCCGCCAGAAACAAACCAGGTACGGATCGCATCTCCAGAGTATGTTTTAAAGCTCGCGGGTCTATGTAATCATACTCAATAGCATAACCGGGTTGCAGAATCTTTGCCGCTCCAAGCCCTTGAATCGACCTCACGTACTCTTCCTGAACCTCAACGGGAAGAGACGTAGAAATTCCATTTGGATAGACAGAATTGCTATTAAGGCCCTCGGGTTCAAGAAATACCTGATGGGAGGTTTTTTCTGCGAAGCGAACAACCTTATCTTCTATCGAAGGGCAGTAACGGGGACCCACCCCATCAATATGACCCCCATACATCGCAGACCGATTCAGGTTTTTCCTAATGATTTCATGAGTTTTTTCACTCGTATGCGTAATTCCGCAAGATATTTGTTCCGCAACGACTTTTGACGACAGGAACGAAAACAGCTCTGGCTGATCATCACCTGGCTGCATTTCCAAAACGGCCCAATCGATTGTATCGCTTGCCAATCTAGGTGGAGTTCCCGTCTTAAGGCGACCCATATCAACACCAAAGCTATCAATCCGCTCCGCCAACTTGATTACAGGATCATCTCCAACGCGGCCACCTGGTCTGGACACATCCCCGATGTGGATTATGCCACGAAGAAATGTGCCTGCTGTCAGAACCACCGTTTCGGCGGAAATCTCAGAGGAATCTGAAAGGATGACTCCCGCAACAACGCCCTTTGACACAATCAGGTCCGCAACTTCACCCTCTAGCACCGTTAAATTCTCTTGTGACGCGGTAAAGTTTTGTATCGCAGCCCTATACAGGGAGCGGTCCGCCTGTGTTCGCGGCCCCTGCACTGCCGGCCCCTTACGTCTGTTCAATAAACGAAACTGAATCCCCGCCGCATCTGCAGCGCGTCCCATGATTCCATCCAAAGCGTCGATTTCGCGAACCAAATGCCCCTTACCCAATCCACCGACCGCCGGATTGCAGGACATAACGCCGATCGTTTCGGCCTTCTGAGTGATCAACGCCGTACGCACGCCGGTGCGAGCAGCAGCATGTGCCGCCTCTGATCCAGCGTGACCCCCGCCGACCACGACTACGTCAAATGATGAATGTTTCACGTGAAACACTCCTATTTACCAAGACAAAAACTTGCGAATATCTCATCCAAAAGGGATTCGACATCCACGCGACCTATCATACTTTCTAATGCGCGGACAGCCGTACGGAGCTCTTCTGCAGCTATTTCAGCTCGCTCCATCCCGAATTGAAGCTGAAAATCACATGCTGTGAGAGCCTCAGACGCACGCATCAACGCTATCCTATGCCTTTCTCGTATAGCCAGCCCAGCCCCTGCTGCCCTGTTCTCGAGAACTATATAGATCTCCTCAAGAAGCTCCTCTACGCCATCACCGGTTAACCCTGAAACCCCAGACCCATGTTGGTCAGATTTACCTTGAACAACTATATCTCCGAATTTCTCCTCTAGAGGTAACTCAGATGGCGTTGAGCCCACCAAGAATACTCGCTGATCTGCCATTTCTGCCCGATCAACCGCTCGACGAATACCAATTGCTTCCACTTCATCCGTTGTTTTGCGCAATCCCGCCGTATCCAAAAACGTTACCGGTAGGCCTCTAAGGTCCATGCGAACTTCGATAATATCACGAGTAGTTCCCGCAACTGACGACGTAATTGCAGCCTCACGTCCAGCAAGCGTATTCAGAAGCGTGGATTTACCAATATTCGGCGGTCCAACGATAGCAACCTCAAAACCATCTCGAATTCGCTCAGCAATACCTACCCCTTTTGCCATCCCTTCAAGCTCTGCTCGAACTCCAGAGGTTAACTCCCGGACTTCGGGAGCCACATCGACAGGTACATCTTCATCCGCGAAATCTATTGTTGCCTCAAGCAAAGCCGCAGCGCGGATCAAGTCAACCCTCCAACTCTCCGCTTTATCACCAAGTTCACCACTGAAGACTCGTACAGCTTGTCTACGCTGAGCTTCCGTTTCAGCTTCAATCAGGTCAGCAAGCCCTTCGACCTGAGCGAGATCGAGGCATCCGTTCTCCAACGCGCGCCGCGTGAATTCCCCGGGCTCAGCTAACCGCAGCCCATCCATATCACCAAGAAGTACAAGCACCGCAGACACAATGGCAGGGCTTCCATGGAGCTGAAACTCTACCACATCTTCACCTGTGAAGCTCGCCCCATGAGAGAAGCTTAACACCAATGCTTGGTCGATAAGATCACCCGAAGCATCTCGCAGATTAGCAACCGTTGGCTTACGAACAGGTATGGTTCTACCAGCCAAAGCCTCAGCGGCATCAAAGGCCTTAACCCCTGAAACCCGCACTATGGATACACCGGCCTTACCCCGAGCAGTAGCTAGAGCAAATATCGTGTCCATATCTATTACCTTACTGTTTTAAAACAGAAATTAGGTGTTCATTGAATCGAAGAAGTCATCATTAGACTTGGTTTGTTTCAACTTACCAATCAAGAACTCAATCGCATCTGTTGTCCCCATCGGGTTCAAAATACGTCGCAGAACAAAGGTCTTCTGCAGGTTGTTCTTATCAACTAGCAATTCTTCCTTACGCGTACCCGACTTAAGAATATCCATAGCAGGGAAGACGCGTTTATCAGCCACTTTGCGATCCAAAACGATCTCAGAGTTACCAGTACCTTTGAATTCCTCAAAGATGACCTCATCCATCCGAGATCCGGTATCAATCAGCGCCGTAGCGATTATTGTAAGGGAACCACCCTCCTCAATGTTCCGTGCAGCCCCAAAGAAGCGCTTAGGCCGCTGTAGAGCGTTCGCATCCACACCACCCGTCAATACCTTACCAGATGACGGCACCACGGTGTTAAAAGCGCGTCCTAGACGGGTAATCGAGTCGAGCAAAATGACAACATCACGTTTGTGCTCTACCAAACGTTTGGCCTTTTCAATCACCATTTCCGATACACCAACGTGGCGCGTTGCTGGCTCATCAAACGTAGAGCTTACAACCTCACCCTTAACGGAGCGTTGCATGTCTGTAACTTCTTCAGGACGCTCATCGATGAGTAGAACAATCAAATAGCACTCAGGGTGGTTTTCTTCGATCGAGCGCGCGATATTTTGCAACAGAACTGTTTTACCAGTACGCGGTGGCGCTACGATTAAGGAACGTTGCCCCTTACCGATTGGCGCTACAAGATCAATAATCCGAGCGGACCGGTCTTTAACCGTTGGGTCCTTGTGCTCCATCGTCAAACGCTCATCCGGATATAGCGGCGTCAGGTTATCAAAAGACACTTTGTGACGCGCCTTTTCAGGGTCCTCAAAGTTAATCTTCGTAACCGAAGTCACCGCAAAATAGCGTTCCCCTTCCCCAGGGGCGTTCATTACTGCTTCCACTGTATCGCCAGTGCGAAGCGAATGTTTGCGGATCATCTCAGGAGAAACATAAATATCGTCCGGGCCCGGCAGATAGTTGGCTTCTGGTGAACGCAGGAAACCGAACCCATCTTGAAGAACTTCCAAAACCCCATCGCCGGAAATTTCCCAGCCTTCCTCTGCCTGTTCCTTGAGAATCGAGAACATGATGTCCCCTTTCCGCATGGTCGAGGCATTTTCGATTTCCAGCTCCTCAGCCATAGCCACCAAATCAGCGGGGCTTTGTTTCTTGAGGTCAGCGAGATTCATCTTGTCTTCAGACATAAGGGATCACCCAATTCAGGTGGCTAGTTCAGCCAAGTCAGAAATATACAGTTCAGGGGTTTAACACAGCCGGACGGCTATTTGGCCTCGTGGATACCTATGAAGTCTCATTAAGTCAATCAGACTCAGAACGGACGCGCGATAACCATAACTACGATGATAATCATAAACACTGTCGGAATTTCATTCATCAAACGATAAGTCCGACCTTCAAGTACATTTGCCCCATGAATGAAGTCCTTACGCCTTTTTCCAAGCCAATGATGAAACCAAGTCATCCCAAGTACCGCCGTAGCCTTTACCCAAGGCCATCCATCAGACCAGTCGACGACACCTGGAGTGAAGACCAGCGCCAATCCAAAGAACCACGTACATATCATTGCAGGGTTCATAATCACCCTAAGCAACTTGTATTCCATCATTTGAAACAATTCGTCTGTCTCAGACCCTGTTTTCACTTTTTCCGTATGATGAACAAACAACCTTGGTAGATAGAACAAACCCGCCATCCAAGAGATGACTGACATGACGTGCAGACTTTTGGTCCAAGGGTAAATCTCTGCAAGAAAATCGATCATGGCACCTCACTCTCAGTTTCCCTTCTTAAATAAATAAAGAAGAAAGAAAAGATGATGTTGTTAGTAGGTACGGTGGATAGTGTGGATCAAATACTTGTCCACTGAATCTTAGTAATGAATCTAAAGTTCTACACAGGAAAACGAATATAAAAATTATTGTTTATTAACAATAGCTTAATTTAATTTTGGGTGAGGTAAAGTCTGTGGATAAACACTGTATCATAATAGAAACCAGCATCTTTACTCACAACACTGAATTCCGCTGTCCACACGGGAAAACCACAAGATCAAAATTCGAACAATGTGGGTAAATCAAGAAGGATAGATCTACCCAGTGGATAAGCCATCCAAAGCGCAATATATATCCCTTAGCTTTCCCTCAGAGTTATCCACATGACACGCCAGATTATCCTAGCCTCAGGTTCCACCACACGACAATCAATGCTGCGTCAGGCCGGAGTTGAATTCACTTCAATCTTGGCTCGAGTAGATGAAGATAGCATTAAAGCATCACTACTGGCGGAGGAAGCGAACCCACGGGACATCGCCGATACATTGGCAGAGTTCAAAGCCAGGCGTGTTGCCGATAAAAACCCAGAAGCGCTTGTGATTGGTAGTGACCAAGTGTTGGAGCTAGAGCGGGAAACCCTCTCGAAACCCTCTTCGCCAGAAGAGGCAATTGCTCAACTAACCAAAATGTCGGGCAAGCAGCATAAACTGCTATCTGCCGTAGTAATCTATGAGGATGCGAAACCAGTTTGGCGAACGGTAGGACAGGTAAGGCTAATGATGCGCACCCTTAATCCACCCTTCATCGAAAGCTATGTATCCCGAAATTGGGAAGAAATTCAGCACTGCGTAGGCGCCTACCAGCTAGAGGCAGAAGGCGCGCGACTTTTCGCTAGGGTTGACGGAGACTATTTCACGGTGCTCGGTATGCCGCTATTAGATGTATTAAGTTATCTTACTATGTCAGGAGCAATAGACGGATGAGCAACGATACAGTCCTCTTGGCAGGTGTAATTGGTCACCCGATTAGTCAAAGCAAGTCCCCAGTTCTGCATGGCCATTGGCTTAGCCGTTACGGCATCAAAGGTCATTATATCCCTATGGATATTTCAAGTGTGGATCTGCCTCATGTCTTGAATAATTTGCCTAAGATGGGGTTTCGTGGGGTGAACGTTACACTTCCCCATAAGGAAAGTGTGTTGGATATTGCTGATGTGATTTCTGATAGAGCAGCTTTGATTGGTGCGGCCAACACCCTGACGTTTCAAAACGACGGTAAACTGCACGCGGACAATACGGATGGCATTGGTTTCATATCTAATTTGAAACAAGAGGCGCCTAACTGGGACCCCAAAGCTGGCCCTGCGTTGGTATTGGGGGCAGGGGGCGCGTCACGGGCGATTGTAGCAGCCCTGCTGCATGAAAAAGTACCTGAAGTAATCCTGACCAACCGTACCCGTGCCCGAGCAGATGCGTTGAAAGCGCACTTTGGTGGCAAGATCAAAGTCGTAGATTGGACCCAAGCCGCAAATCAGCTTGGGGAGGTCTCTACATTGGTGAATACCACCGCCTTGGGAATGACCGGCAAGGAAGATTTGAAACTGAATTTAGATGCTCTGACATCCAAAACGCTTGTGACCGATATAGTCTATAACCCGATGATCACACCGTTACTGGCACAAGCCCGAGAACGCGGGTGCTTTGCTGTGGATGGGCTTGGTATGTTGCTTCACCAAGCCGTACCAGGGTTTGAGCGCTGGTTTGGCCGTGCACCACAAGTTGACGCAGAATTGCGCCGCGCTGTTTTGGGATGACCTCAAGTTGCTTTGTTCTGGGCCTGACAGGCTCCATCGGTATGGGCAAGTCCACCACTGCACAGATGTTCCGCGACCTATCAGTTCCGGTTTGGGATGCGGATAAAACGGTTGAAGCCCTTTATTCTAAAGAGGGTTTAGCTGTGTTGGCGTTGCAAACACTTGACGCTAGTTACGTGCGTAATGGTGCGGTTGACCGTGCGGCGATCAAGCAAGCAATTGCAACAAACCCTGAAGCCCTAAAAAATATCGAGGCGGTAGTTCATCCACTAGTCAGGGAAAACCGCGAGGCGTTTCTAGAGCTGCACGCTGACAGCAAGCTCGTCGTATTGGATATCCCACTATTGTTTGAGACCAATACCCAAGTTGGTGTCAATGCGGTGGTGGTGGTCACTGCCCCCGCGGATGTTCAGCGGCAAAGAGTGCTTGAACGAGACACAATGACCCCAGAGGTATTTGAAGCGATCCTTGCAAAGCAACTTCCCGATGATGAGAAACGCAAACGTGCCGACTACATTATCGAGACGTTGACCCTTGAAGGCACCAAGGCCGACGTGACATCTTTGGTCGAACTACTGAGGGCCAAACATGCGTGAAATCGTACTAGATACCGAGACCACCGGCTTTGAGCCCGGCGAAGGTGATCGCATTGTGGAAATCGGCGCGGTCGAGCTGTTCAACCACATGCCTACTGGCAAGGTGTATCACCAGTATATCAACCCAGAACGCGCAATGCCTCAGGGTGCGTTTGAGGTTCACGGCCTTGGCGATGACTTTCTTCGTGACAAACCGGTATTCAAAAAGGTTGGCCAAGCGTTTTTGGATTTTGTGGGTGACGCTAGAATGGTTATCCATAACGCTGCGTTCGATATGAAATTCCTTAATGCGGAACTGGGCTGGGCGGGTTTTCGCCTTTTACCAAACGACCAGGCACTTGATACCTTGGCAATCGCTCGCAAAAAGTTCCCCGGGTCTCCGGCAACGCTTGATGCGTTGTGTCGGCGGTTTGGGATCGACAACTCCGCACGCGAAAAACACGGCGCGCTTCTTGATAGTGAGATTTTGGCAGAAGTGTATCTGGAGCTGATCGGCGGGCGACAACCAGACTTGGTTCTGTCGTCAACGTCCGGTGGTGGTTCTGGGAAAGAAAACTCGGCCTCAAGCTGGCGAGCATCTCCAAGACCGGAAGCGCTCCCCTCTCGGATCACCGAGGAAGAACGCGCCGCCCATCAAGCCTTTGTAGACAAGTTGGGCGACGACGCTTTGTGGAAATCGTAGACTTAAGCGTCTGCGGTTTTCGCAGCTGCTTCGGCTTGCGCACGACGCGCTAGCTCGTTGCGGTACAGCGCGAGGAAGTCGATGGTTTCCAAGTTCAGCGGCGGGAAGCCACCGTCACGAGTCACATCAGATACGATGCGGCGCATGAATGGGAACAACATGCGTGGGCATTCAATCATCAGATACGGGTGCATTTGTTCATCTGGCACATTTTCAACATGGAAGATGCCTGTGTACTCAAGCTCCAACAAGAAAATTGGTTTACCTTCGCCAGTAGTTTTCGCGTTTACTTCAATTTTTGTGGTTACTTCAAATTGATTGTCGTCGCTGCGCTTTTTCGCATCGAGGTTAACCTGTACCTGAATGTCAGGTGTTTGGTCACCTTCGCCTAGGCCCTTTTGGGCGGCGATGTTCTCAAAAGACATGTCCTTAACGAACTGCGCCAAAACTTGCATGCGGGGTGGTGTGGGGGCGGCGGCTGCCGCGCCGTTTTCTTCGGCCATCTTTGGCGTCTCCTTAAAGGGGCAAATTAACTTGGTGGGTGTTTAACAGGTCATGGCTCGCGCCTCAACTCAATGGCGCGTCCAACCTGATGGCGGATTATGCGTCGGGCGAGGTGCGTCATCATCTATATCGGCGAAATCACCATCAATTACGTCGCTGTTGGCTGTTGGCCGCTCTTCGCGACGATAATTGGTTTGAACGAAGCTTTGAACCTTCACTTTATTGCGAAGCCAGTGAAAAAGGGCCAGCCGAACGGGCGGAACTAGCAAGGCGAACCCCACGGCATCCGTAAAGAAGCCCGGTGTTAGCAATAACAACCCCGACGCAAGGATCATTGCGCCGTGGGCTAGGGATTCGGTGGGATCTTGGAATTCTTGCAAGTTGGATCGTATCTGCGACATGGCCATAAGCCCTTGTGCACGAACAAGAAACGTACCTAACATCGCTGTTAGAATTACTATTCCTAGCGTTGGCCATAGGCCCAACCACCCGCCGACTTGGATGAATAACCCAATCTCAACGATCGGAATTGTTACGAAGAGTAAAAATAGCCACATGGCAAAGCCTGTTCCTAATAGAGCGTCTGGTGGACTTGTGTCCCCCTAGCACCTACATAAGAGGCTGACATCCAATTTGCCAACTTTCCGGCACACAGAGGCGTTGAAGAGCAAACTATGATCGAACTTCTAGTCTTGGCGGGCATTGCCGTCTTTTTAATTCTAAAGCTGAAATCAGTTTTGGGCACACGCGAAGGCTTCGAGAAGCCTCCACTCCCTATGCCGTCCTCGAACGAGCCTGCCCAACAGGCACGTCAAAGGTTCGAAGTTATTGAAGGCGGGGCAGATCGCGATATCACAGACCACGTTGACGAAGATAGCGATGCGGCCAAAGCGTTGGCCGACATGAAGCGCATCGACCAAACTTTCGGTGTCAGCGATTTTCTTGGTGGTGCACGCGGTGCCTATGAGATGATTTTGATGGCCTTTGAGCTGGGCGAAATTGATGACATTGCGCCGTTCTTGTCTGGCGATGTCCTTGAAGCTTTTGAGGGTGTGATCGAGCAGCGCGAAAAAGAAGGCCTGCTGGTTCAAGCAAACTTTGTTGGTGTTCGTGAAATGACCCTGCTCGATGCAGAGTTCGACCAAGACACCAAAGAGGGTGAGTTGAAGGTGAAATTCGTAGGTGAGCTTACTTCAGTGGTTCGCGACTCTGCAGGTGACATTGTTGAAGGCGATCCAAACGAGATCAAGCGCGTGAAAGACATCTGGACCTTCTCCCGCATCATGGGAAGTGATGACCCGAATTGGCAATTGGTCGCAACTGGGGAATGAGGCATGTCCGGCGGGCAGCAGCGGTATTGGCGTTGGGGGCGATTATGACCCTCAACCCAGCTGACGCCGCGCCGACATATGAAATTCTCAAGTTCGATGATTTAGAAGGTTGGGTCGAAGACGACCACGCCGCCGCCCTCACGGTTTTTCTAGAGACCTGCGCTGATATCAAAGATCCCGAGTGGGCAACTCTATGTGCGTTGGCGACCAGCCAACCCTCGGCGCGTACGTTTTTCGAGCTATTTTTCCGCCCCGTTTTGATAAATGGCGAAGAAGATGCGCTGTTCACTGGTTACTTTGAACCAGAACTGCGAGGATCGCGCAATCGAGGCGGGCCCTATCAATACCCGCTTCACCGGAAGCCACCCGAAGTGAAAAACGGCACCGCTTGGAGATCGCGCCGCGAGATTGAGGAGCAAGGCCTATTGGAGGGGCGTGGCTTGGAGTTGGTTTGGATCGATGATCCAGTGGAAAAGTTCTTCCTGCAAGTACAAGGCTCGGGTCGAGTAAAGTTGGCCGAAGGTGGTGCGATGCGTGTGGGCTATGGGGGCAAAAACGGCCATGAGTATAAGTCCGTCGGTAAGGAGCTGATCCGCCGCGGAATTTATGAGCCGCACCAAGTATCTGCGCAGGTGATCCGTAACTGGGTAAAGCGCAACCCTATCGATGGCGCTGAACTGTTGCGGCACAATCCGTCATATGTGTTCTTTCGCGAAGTGTCCGAGGTCCCCCCGCATAAGGGACCGTTAGGGGCGATGAACCGGTCTATCACGCCCATGCGCTCCATCGCGGTTGATCCGAGTTTTAATCTTTTGGGCAGTCCTATTTGGGTTGAGAAATCGGGTGCTGACCCGATTAGGCGTTTGATGATCGCGCAGGACACTGGCTCTGCCATTAAAGGTGCTCAGCGAGCGGACATTTATTATGGCACCGGAGACCAAGCCGGTCGCGACGCGGGTCATATCCGTGACCGTGGTCGCTTGGTTACTTTAATGCCTATTCAAACCGCATATACCTTAGCGCCAGGCGGTTAACTTGATGAAGCGCGGCAAACGAACCCTGAACGCCGAAGAGCAAGAGCTCTGGGCGCGTGTCACCGAGACGGCTATCCCAATGCCGGTGCACGCCAAGGCAAAGGTTGCCGTCAGCACTGCCAAAGCCAAGGTTCCTGACCCAATTTCACCTCGTTCAATCAAATCATTCCGGTTGGGGGAAAAGGCGTCCACAAAGGCTGCGAAACACAATCTGTCCCCAAGTTTGGAGCAGCAGTTCGCGGAGTCTACCGTGGCGATGGACAAGAAGGCGTTCACCCGCCTCAAGCAAGGAAAGCTCAGCCCCGAGGCGCGGCTTGATCTGCATGGTATGACGCTGGAACAGGCGCACCCAATGCTAAACCGTTTCATTCTGGATGCGCATGCTCAGGGTAAGCGGCTGGTGCTGGTCATCACTGGCAAAGGGAAAAGCCGCGATGACTTTGGTCCCATTCCGACACGCCTTGGCGTCCTTCGCCATCAAGTCCCACAGTGGTTTCATCAGCATCCATTAAAGCCACATATCTTGCAGGTCGCGCAAGCCAGCTTAAAGCATGGTGGATCGGGTGCGTATTACGTCTATCTACGCCGCACGCGTTAGTTTCGATCCGGCGCTTCGCAGCCCAGTTACGGCGAAGACGGTTGCGATGACCATATAGGCGGATACCCAGATCATTTGCCGGCTGTAGTCGACGCCAAAATCAATGATTAACCCCGTTAATCCGGGTCCGATGGCTGACCCGAAAACCATGAATGCTGTCGCCATTGCTTTGATGCTTCCTAAGTGACGTGTGCCAAAAGCCTCTGCCCAGAAGGCCGAGGGTAGGGTGGCTTGCATGCCTGATGTCATGGCGAAGAACGCGATCCCGATAGCGCCAACGATCAGCGTTTGTCCTTGTGAGAAGATCAGGAATCCCAAAGCCAAAGGCAATGTGTAGAGCGGCATCATCCGAATAGACCCAAAGCGGTCAATTGCAAAACCCGATAGGATCATTGAGCAGACAGCGACGCCGGTATAGACGGGAAACAGGCCTACTAGGTCAAAATGGCTCCATCCTTTTACTTCAGCCAAATGGACCTGAAGGAAGAAGAATGCCGTGCCAAATGCAGGTGGACCGATAAACACGGGCACAACCATCCAAAACATTGGCGAAGTCAGTACCTCAAACCTTGTCCAATGCCGACCGCCCATGCCAGCGACCTGATCATCTGATGACGTGGATTGTGGTGTCCGTTCTTGACGAAGCAGGAGGAAAATAACCGGTGAAATCAGGATCAGAGATCCAGCTGCAACCAACCAAGAGCTACGCCATCCTATCCACCCCATGAGTGCTACAAAAACTATCGGGAGTACGGCCTCAGCGATGGAAAACCCAAAACTCGCGATTGCCAGCGCGCGTCCACGGGTGGCGGTGAACCACCGCGACATTGCGGTGCTGGCAACATGTGTGGACATGCCTTGTCCCATCAACCGCAGCACGAAGATTAGGACCACCAACATTGGCAAAGACGACACAAAGGACATAGATGCGCAGGCTACGGCAAGCACCAATAGGACGAGCGGTCCCAGAATTCGAACGCGAAAACGATCCGTGAGCGACCCCGCCCAGATCATTGTGGCGGCGGAGCAGAGTGTTCCCAGCATGTAGATGCCGCCCCATGCGGCATGCGTCAGACTAAACTCTGCCCGAATTTCACCCGCAAAGATCGATAAGAAGAACGTCTGACCAAAAGAGGATGAAAAGGTAAGAACCAACCCTGCACTAAGCCAATTTAGATTGCTGCGGACAAACCGAAGCGTCTCCATTATCGGCTCGTTACAGGAGAAAGAATCAAAGCGGTGGTATTTTGAACCGTCAGAACCGTGCCGGGCAGTAAGCCAGTGCGCCCGCCATCCCCTGAAAGTGCGGCATCCAGGTCAGGCACTTGACCAAGTAGCTTCAAAAGCGCTGGGGAGTTGGCCGTGGCGAAATGGTTCAAGCCACCTTCGCTGAACGCAGTTATGTCGATGTAGGTGATGTCGTATTCGGAAATCGCTTCGATATTCTCGAGACGCCCAAGACGGTTTTTCTGACCAGTTAGGCGTTCAATCAAAAGCAAGGCCCGATCCTTTTGGGATGAGAAGATGATAAACGGGTCGGGCAGTTTCTTGATAGCGTCAGCCTGTGTCTTGAACAGATCAAGGTCGATGTCGGGTGACATCAAGACTACCCCGCCAACACGGTTGGTTACCTTGGTTTTGCCCGTGATGCTGAGCTCTCTTAGAGTTTCCATTGTGATTAACGAACCAAGAGAGTGCGCGACCAGAATGATGTTGTCTGCGTCAGATTTCGCGACCTCTTCAATCATGCGCCGCAAGCCATCGCGGGCAAACAGCGCACTGTCGCGGTCGTATGCGTAGGCCAATGGGTTGGCAGCGGAGGGCCAGGAATAGGACATGACCACACCTGGAAGACCAAGATCATGGCTCATTTGAGCGATGCGGTAGAGGCCATCACTAAACCGGTTGTTGAAACCATGAACGAAGATGATCACATCACGGTCGTCAGCAGGCCTACTTGCGAGTGTTCTGTTCAGATTTGCCCGCATTTCTGCGCCGCTGCTATAGGCTGACGTGCTGGCCAGTAAGAAGTGCTTTTTGGGGTCGGGTTTCTTGTTTGGCCATTCAATGCGGCCTGCTTTGTGAACTAAAGGAATGGATACATCTGCCATGCCGTATTGCGATGTTCGTGCGCGACCTGTCCCAAATGGTAGCTGGTCTATGTTTCGTGTTGTTGAAAAGAACACGGGCCGCACTGATGCGGGGTCTTCTCCTACCGGTACGCGCGCCAGTCCGCCTGTATGGGTACAAGCGGCAAGAAGCAGGGTAACTGCGAGTAGGAGAAGTCTGACATTCACCGGACTACAACACGTATCTGCTAAGATCGGCCGACTTGCTAAGCTCACCTAAATGCTGCTCGACGAATTCGGCGTTCACAGTGATTTCGTCACCAGAGCGATCTGGCGCAGTGAAGCTAAGCTCCTCAAAAACCCGTTCCATGACAGTGTACAATCTACGCGCCCCGATATTTTCTACCGACTGGTTCACCTCTGCAGCTATGCGCGCCAAAGCTGCGATGCCGTCATCGGTGAAAGACACGGTAACCTCCTCAGTACCCATAAGGGCAGTGTATTGGCGAGTAAGCGCGTTGTCGGTTTCAGTCAGGATGCGAACGAAGTCCTCTTCCGTTAGGGCACGTAATTCCACGCGAATAGGAAGGCGCCCTTGCAGCTCAGGCAGCAGATCGGAAGGTTTGGCGATGTGAAATGCACCAGATGCAATAAATAGCACGTGGTCTGTTTTTACAGGGCCGTGTTTGGTTGAAACGGTGGTGCCTTCGATCAAGGGAAGCAGGTCGCGCTGTACACCCTCGCGACTGACGTCCGCACCGCGGGCATCTGCTCGGGCGCATACTTTGTCGATCTCATCCAAGAACACGATGCCATTTTGTTCAACGGCCTCAATGGCATTTTGCGTGACGGTCTCTTGATCCAAAAGCTTATCCGCTTCGTCGGCCACTAAAACCTCATAGGAGTCGGCGACCTTCAACTTACGCTTTTTGGTATTGCCACCCATGGCTTTGCCAAACAAATCGCCAAGGTTCATCATGCCCGGACCGCCACCCATGCCGGGTTGCCCGGGGACTTCGAACATTTGAAAGGGGTTGCCGCCGCTGCTCTCGGCTACATCCAGCTCGATCTCTTTGTCATCCAATACGCCATCACGCAGTTTCTTGCGGAACATCTCGCGCGTGCCTTCACGTGCGTCTGTTCCTGCTAACGCGTCGATTACGCGCTCTTCTGCGGCTTCATGAGCCGCTGCCTTGACGTCTTCGCGCATGTGTTCGCGGGTCATGACGATAGCTGCGTCTACCAAATCGCGCACGATTTGTTCTACATCGCGACCAACATATCCAACTTCGGTGAATTTTGTGGCTTCGACTTTTAGGAAGGGTGCACGCGCTAGCTTGGCCAAGCGGCGCGAGATTTCGGTTTTGCCAACGCCAGTTGGTCCGATCATCAAGATGTTCTTTGGGTAAACCTCGTCGCGTAGGTCGTCCGCGAGCTGTTTACGGCGCCAGCGGTTGCGCAATGCTACGGCAACAGCCCGTTTGGCGTCGTTTTGTCCAATGATGAAGCGGTCAAGCTCGGACACTATTTCGCGTGGAGTCAGGTCGGTCACGTTAGCATTCCTCGATGTTTGCATGTGTTTTAGACTTATGGTCGATGCCCCGCAACTTGAAGGGCTTGTTTCACATGTCCTGACTTTTGCGTGTAAGGGGTTTCGCTGAATGAGTTTTCGAAGAATACTCTGCCAATCGTATCAAACTTTGGAGCTTTCTCATGATTTCTCGTCGAAACGTCCTACGCGGCGCACTTGCAGTTTCTACTGTTTCCGTATTGCCAGCTTTTGCGGGCGGCCATGGCCGTATCGGTACATTTAAAGGTGCAAGCAACCACGTCACAACAGGCCGTGCGGAATTGGTTAAGTCTGGCTCCGGCGGGACTGTGGAACTTTTGGGTGATTTCACATTTGACGGCGCACCTGATCCAAAAGTTGCTCTGGGCAAAAACGGCTACGACCCAAAAACACTGATGGGTCTGCTGAAGTCCAACAAAGGTGCTTCCTCTTACAAGCTTCCAAAAGGCATCAACCCAGACGACTACAATGAAGTCTGGATCTGGTGTGAAAAGTTCAACGTCCCATTGGGCGTCGCTAAGCTGTAAAAGTTACTCCGACACCGCCAACCCGTCTTCATAGGGGGGTAGGCGGTGTTTTCCAGGAAAACTGGGCAATAGCCCAAGCAACCACGCACGGGTCTGCGTCCAGAATGCCCCTAGCGAGGTTACAAACAACCCAAGCACAAGCATTGTTATGACAGGGGCCCATTCAGTTCCTGTTTCACTTATGGCGGAGGCTAGAAGCAACCCCATATAGATCAACCCTGCGGTTAGAAAACTGCGACGGTCGATAATGACAGCTAGCAGGGTGAACATTGCCAATACGATGACGGCGAGGCTGGTTCCGACGCCACCGCCCAACTGGTAGTTCGACATTACCAGCGTGTTCACCAATGCAGGGGCCGCAAGTATGTGGAGCCAAAATGCTGAGGCGGATTTACGGCTAACCCTGTGAGGGTCCTGTAGGTCAAACCACAATGCACTTAAAAAGGCGCAGACCCCGAATATAAGGGTACCAACGGCCAAGTAAGGCTTGTTTCGCAGGTCAAAGACGTCGGTAAGCTCGTTGTATGCTAGCCCTTGCTCGGCGTTTGTGGCGTCAACAAGCCCCGCCATAAATAGGATGCCAAACACGCCCAGTACGAACATCGAGAAAGGAAGCTTGAAGTACCGATAGTATGCCGCCATCGACGCCATTCCTATGGTGCCGATGAGTATGGATTTCGCTGGCGTGTGAGCCTCAGCGTCATCGATCAATACAGCGTATAATAAAGCCAAAAGGCTAAGCGCAAAGGAGATACATAGGGCTATGGACGGCAATGACATGCGCCGCCGCTTCGTGAAATATAGTGCGAGACTCCATGACAGCGCTAAAGCGACGAAGGGAACGAGTGCGACATCACCCATTAGCGCGGACAGGCTAAGCAAGCCCGCCATCAAGAGGCCCAAACCCACGGTCACGAAAATTTCAGCAAACCCTTTGAATAGCTCAAACGGTTCATCATCGCCGATCATGTTGGCGCGGTAGCCTTGTCTTTGATCAGACAGGATCATCAACTTGCTGGCCTGCGCCTCATCCAAAACGCCCGAAGCGACAGCGGCGCGAAGATCGTCACGGGTAACACCTTCACCCATCGATAGTCTCCACGGTCAGGTTTCCATTTGTGTAGACGCAGATTTCAGCCGCAATTTTCATAGCGTCCCGAGCCACGGTTTCAGCGTCTTTGTCGCTGTCCATCATTGCGCGCCCTGCTGCTAACGCGAAGTTCCCGCCCGATCCGATTGCGGTGACGTCATGTTCCGGTTCCAGCACATCACCCGCACCTGTGATAACGAATAGATCTGTGCCGTCGGTCACGATCAACATGGCCTCTAGGTTCTTCAGGTATTTGTCCGTACGCCAGTCTTTCGCCAGCTCGACTGCCGCGCGTGCTAACTGACCGGGAACAGCTTCAAGCTTACTTTCCAAGCGCTCCAACAAGGTAAACGCGTCGGCTGTGGAGCCCGCAAAGCCCGCGATAACATCCATTCCCCCCGGAGACAGCCGCCGTACCTTGCGCGCAGTACCTTTCATCACGGTTTGACCGACGGATACTTGTCCATCGCCGGCGATGACCACCTTGCCACCTTTGCGAACGCCGATGATTGTGGTGCCGTGCCAGCCGGGGAATGTGTCGTCGGACATGCTGCTCTCCTTTGTTTCTTGAGGTTATATAGTCATGGATGACTCCAAGCGCAAAGGCGTGATCAAGATCACGGCTCTTCTAAAATCTTGAGGGTGTCTAGTAATTCCCCGTAAATTTATGCTTTGATTGCATTAAGTTAGATTCGTTGCAGACGATTTAAAACAATTGAGAACAGCAATGCCTGATTTATTACTGGGCGGCATAGCGATCAACGAAGTCCTCGTAGATCCTAATGGCGCGAATGATTTTGATACCGATGGAAACGGCTCGGCTGTCGGCCGAGACGAGTTTATTGAGTTCATCAACTTGTCAGGCAGCGCAATTGATATTTCTGGTCTGGAGCTGTGGGACGCTGGTCGCGACAATTGGTTTACCTTTCCAAGCGGCACTATTTTGGAACCGGGTGCGACGGCGCTTGTGGTCCGAGATATTCAGGCCGGTGGTAGTTTGCCAAGTGTTTCTGGTGACAATCTGGCTTTTGATGCTAATTTTATAGGGAATGTTTTTAACAACAATGGCGACAACATTGTTGTCTATGACCCTGTAAACGATGAGTACATTCAAGCGACCTATAATGGCGATACGCTGGATGACCCGACAACGGGCACCACATACGATGGGTTTTCTAGCACCGCGACACGGGTCGGCGCGGGTGAAGATTTTGGCTTGGACCAAGACGGGTTATCGGTCCAACGCGGAAGCAATGGATTTACCAATAATAGCACCCCAACGCCTGGGTCAGCAAATGTTTGCTTTGCCTCTGGGACAGTGTTGGGCACGCCTACAGGTTTCAAAGCTATTGAGCAGCTGCGAGCAGGCGATTTGGTTGCCACCCGTGACAGTGGGTATCAGCCAATCCGATGGATTTTTGCCCGAAAGGTGACGCAAGCCGATTTGAGTGCTGATAAATATCTAGCGCCGATATTCATTGACCCTACCATTTTGGGCATGCCCAAGGTGAAGCGTCCTCTTGGCGTGTCGCGTCAACATAGGCTTTTGGTCACAGGAAAGATCGCCAAAAGAATGTATGGGGAGAGCGAGGTTCTTATACCGGCCAAAGACCTGCTGAAATGCGATGGCGTAACCATTCAGACCCCCAATACTGAGTTCTACTATTTTCACATTTTGTTGGATGAACATCACATTCTAAGCGCGAATGGGGTAGCTGCCGAAAGCCTGTTTCTTGGACCGGAATCTCTTAAAACGATCTCGACTGAAGCTTGCGGAGAGCTCGGTATTCTTTTCCCTGATACTTTGGGCGATGCTTTGCTTAACCGCTTTAACTCGGCACGACAGTTGAAGTCGGGTCGCAGAGCGCGGAATTTGGTGAAGCGCTATTCCAAAAACTCTAGGATGCCGCTTGCATTGTTCTGATTACAGACTGGTTTAACAAAAAAGGCCCCGACATTGCTGTGCGGGGCCTTTTTGAATTTATGTAGCGGAGCTTAATCCAGCGTACGTTCAACTTCTTCGCGGGTGAAGATCTCGATCACATCAGCAGGGCGGATGTCGTCGTAGGCTTCAAACGCCATGCCGCATTCTTGTCCGGACTGAACCTCTGGCACTTCGTCCTTGAAGCGCTTCAGAGTCTTCAGCGTACCTTCGTGGATAACAACGTTGTCGCGTAGCAAGCGTACACCAGCGGAGCGGCGGGCCACCCCTTCGGTCACAATACAACCAGCAACTTTGCCAACGCCGGTAACTTTGAAGACTTCTTTGATCTCGGCGTAACCGATGAAGTTTTCTTTGATCTCGGCAGACAGCAGGCCAGAGGCGGCTTGCTTCACGTCATCCACAAGGTCGTAGATGACCGAGTAGTAACGGATCTCCACGCCCTTTTGGTTGGCGGTGTTGCGAGCCGGTGTGTTGGCACGAACGTTAAAGCCAAACACTGGCGCGCCGGATGCCTCGGCCAAGCCGATGTCGCTTTCCGTGATCGCACCAACACCGGAGTGCAGTACGCGGACGCGAACCTCGTCGTTGCCGATTTTCTCCATCGCTTGAACGATCGCCTCGGCAGAACCCTGAACGTCGGCCTTCACCAAAATTGGCATCTCGGTCAGGTTTTCGTCGTCCTTGGCTTTCGCCATCAGTTGCTCAAGGGTTGTTGCGGCACCAGCGGCGGCGCGTTTGTCCTTGGCAGCTTTTTCGCGGTATTCAGCGATTTCACGGGCCTGAGCTTCGGTGTCCACAACGTTCAAAACGTCGCCAGCTTCTGGTGTGCCGTTGAGGCCAAGAACCTCAACCGGAACAGATGGGCCAGCTTCTTTGATGCGGTCGCCTTGGTCGTTGATCAGGGCACGAACCTTACCGTATTGCTCGCCCACAACGAAGATGTCGCCTTGGCGAAGCGTGCCGTTCTGAACCAGAACAGTCGCAACAGGGCCGCGGCCAACGTCAAGCTGTGCCTCGATCACAGCACCGGAAGCGGCGCGATCAGGGTTGGCTTTCAGTTCCAGAATTTCCGACTGAAGCGCGATGGCTTCGAGCAGAGTATCCAGACCTTGGCCAGTTGTCGCGGACACTTCGACGTCTTGCACTTCGCCGGACATCTTCTCAACGATCACTTCGTGCTGAAGCAGGTCGGTGCGAACTTTGTCTGGGTTAGCGTCGGGTTTATCGACTTTGTTGATCGCAACAATCATCGGAACGCCAGCCGCTTTCGCGTGATGGATCGCCTCGATTGTTTGCGGCATAACCGCGTCGTCTGCAGCCACAACCAGCACAACAATGTCGGTTACCTGTGCACCACGAGCACGCATCGAAGTAAACGCCGCGTGGCCCGGTGTATCAAGGAACGTCAGCAAGCTGCCGTCTTGGTCGACCTGATAAGCACCAATGTGTTGCGTGATGCCGCCAGCTTCGCCAGCAGTTACGCGGGCGTTGCGGATAGCGTCGAGCAGCGATGTTTTGCCGTGGTCAACGTGGCCCATGATGGTGATCACAGGTGCGCGTGCGGACAGGTCTTTATCGTCGTCGTCGATTTGAGTGATGACGTCTTCAACATCCGAATCCGATACGCGAACAACCTTGTGGCCAAACTCTTCGATGATCAGCTCAGCGGTATCTGCGTCGATAGTTTGGGTCTGAGTTGCCATGATTCCATTGGTCATCAGGGCTTTCACAACATCCGCAACACGTTCGGACATACGGATAGCCAATTCAGAAACCACGATGGCTTCTGGCAATTGTACGTCACGGACAACCTTTTCGCGCTCAACAGAGCCGCCCATCGCCTTTTGACGTGCGCGTTCTTGTTTACGCTTCATTGCAGCCATGGACTTGTGACGGCCATCGCCGCCGCGCAAAGCTTGGTTCAGCGTTAGCTTGCCAGAGCGGCGGGCGTCGTCGTTGCGATTCTTCGCGTTTTTGTTGTCGCGGTCGTCACGATCACGGCGTGCAGGTGTTGGCGCAGCTTTGCCCCCACCACGTGGGCCCGATGGTGTAACAGCAGGCTCGCCTGGTGCAGAAGCAGCCGGAGCGGCAGCAGCTGCGGGAGCCGCAGCGCGTGTCTTGGCTTCTTCGGCTTCGCGTTTTTTGCGGGCCTCTTCCTCAGCTTTTGCCTTAAGGGCATCTTCGCGTTCTTTTTCTTCGCGTTCCTTGGCTTCAGCTTCGGCGCGGCGGCGTTCGCGGCGTTCTTGCTGCTCGGCCTCTTCGCGTGCGCGGCGTTCGGCGTCGGCTGCCTCTTGTTCTTTGGCGGCCTGAAGCGCTTTCATGCGGCGATCCATTTCAGCATCAGAGATGCCGGCAGGGCGCTTGGAAGGGTCACCCACCGAAGGGGATCCAGTAATGGATGGTTTCGCACCACCGGGTTTTGGAACCATTACGCGCTTGCGCTTGGTTTCCACCACCACGTTCTTGGTCCGCCCGTGGCTGAAGCTTTGCTTCACGTTGCCGGGACGTGCGCCTGAAGAAAGGCCTAGGGGTTTTTTACCGTCACTATCGCTCATGCGTCGTCTTTTCCTTTCGGGCGGGATTTCTTTCCGCCGCTATGTCCGCGGACACCTTTCAGCTTGATGCCCTCAACCTTTATCTGTCGGCTGAGGCCACCTGCCGTTAAGGCGCCATGTATCACACTTTCCCGACCGAATGCCAAACCCAATTCCTGAGAGGTCAAACAGCCAATAAAAACGTCTTTTCCGGGAGGCGAGTGAAGCTTAGATTTGCCCCGCTCCGACCCATCACTTGCTTGTATCAAGAGGGTAGCGAACTCGTTTTCCAACAGGCTCTTTACCTTCTCGTATCCGGTAACCGCTTGTCCCGCTTTGCGCGCGAGAGAGATCAGATCAACCAAGCGACGTGCCAACAGTTTTTCGGTCTGCTCGAACAATCCTTCCGGCACGCTCACCTGCTCCTTGGCGGAGCGAGAAAACGCTTTCGTCTTGATCGCCTTTTGCAAGGCGTCCTTATCTGCGCTCACCCAAATGCCACGACCGGGCAATTTGTTGCGAACGTCTGGTACGGCCTGACCTTCTGGCCCTACCACAAAACGGATCATCAAAGCTGGGTCACGCAGCTCTCCCGTAGCGATACAACGTCGCTCTGGGCCGTTTTGCTCTTTTTCCTGACCGCCGCGGCTCATGCCGGGATCCCTGAGGCCTGAAATCAGGCCTCAGCCTCCGTGGTGTCTTCGGAAGCTTCTTTAGTTTCTTCTTCCTCAGAAACCAAATCAGCAGGATCGACCCAGCCAAGCTGGATACGGGCAGTCATTACCATGTTTTGCGCTTCTTCAAGCGACACATCGAAGGGCTCTAGAACGCCGTCATCTTTGGAGCGTTCGCCATTCACTGTGGTCCAGCCACCGGCCAGCTCCCAGTCAGCGCAGGTTGCAAAGTCTTCGAGCGTTTTGACATCATCGTTCGCCAACGCTTCTACCATCTGTGGTGTCAGGCCGTCGAAATCAATGAGGCTGTCTTCGGCACCCAATTCGCGGGCCGCTTCCAAAGCTTTCTTAGCAGCTGCTTCCAGATAGTCGCGGGCACGGGCCTGCAACTCGGAGGCGGTGTCGCTGTCGACGCCGTCGATGACCAGCAATTCGTCAACTTCAACATAGGCAACTTCTTCAAGCGATGTGAAGCCTTCAGACACCAGCAATTGTGCGAAGAACTCGTCGAGATCCAGCGTGTCCATGAACAGTTTTGTGCGAACTTCGAACTCGGCCTGACGACGTGCGGATTCTTCTTCCTCGGTCATGATGTCGATGTCGAGGCCGGTGAGTTGCGACGCAAGGCGTACGTTTTGACCGCGGCGACCAATCGCCAAGGACAGTTGCTCTTCTGGAACAACAACTTCGATACGCTCGGCTTCTTCGTCCAAAACAACCTTGGAAACTTCAGCAGGCTGAAGCGCGTTCACCAAGAATGTTGGCTGGTCTTCGTTCCAAGGGATGATGTCGATCTTCTCGCCTTGCAGCTCGTTCACAACAGCCTGAACGCGGGAGCCGCGCATACCAACACAAGCACCGACAGGGTCGATGGAGTTGTCGTTGGAGATCACAGCAATCTTCGCGCGGGAACCTGGGTCGCGGGCCACGGCCTTGATCTCGATGATGCCATCATAGATTTCTGGCACTTCCATCTTGAAGAGCTCTGCCATGAACTGAGGGTCGGTTCGCGACAAGAAGATTTGCGGGCCACGTACTTCGCGACGCACGTCTTTGATGTAGACGCGGATGCGGTCGTTCGGGCGGTAGCTTTCGCGGCCGATTTTCTCGTTGCGGCGCAGGATGGCTTCGCCACGACCGATGTCGACGATAACGTTGCCGTACTCTTCGCGTTTGACCTGACCGTTGATGATAGTGCCGGCCTTGTCTTTGAATTCTTCGTACTGACGATCACGCTCAGCTTCGCGCACCTTCTGCAAGATAACTTGCTTGGCGGATTGCGCGGCGATGCGGCCCATCTCAACTGGTGGCACTTCGTCAACAATTGTGTCGCCAACTGCCGGATCATCAAGGTAGTCCTTGGCGTCTTCTACGTTCAATTCAGCGCGGTCGTTTTCGATCATGTCGTCTTCAACCACGGTGCGAACGCGGGTGAATGTCGCTTTGCCTGTCTTGCGGTCGATAGAGACGCGGATGTCCAGCTCAGCGCCGTAACGCGACTTAGCTGCACGGGCGAGGGATTCTTCCATCGCTTCGACAACCAGTTCTGGGTCGATCATCTTCTCGCGTGCAACAGCTTCTGCGGTTTGCAGCAGCTCGAGTTGGTTGGCTGAAGTAATTGCCATTAGTCGTCTCCTTCGCCATCGACGATTTGTTGAACTTCGTCGAATTGGGTTTCGTCAATTTCGCCCGCATCTTTGCGGTTTTTAAGTACGTCGCGGATCAGTTCGTCAGTCAGAACCAATTTCGCGTCAGTGAGCCATTCGAATTTCAGGCCGATTGTGCCTTCCTCGATGGTAATCAGAACTTCGTCGCCCTCTACGCCAGCAAGCTGGCCTTTGAAGCGGCGGCGGCCATCAATCAATTCCTCGGTTTCGATCTTCGCCTCGTAGCCGTCCCACATGCCGAAATCTTTAAGGCGCGTCAGGGGGCGGTCGATGCCGGGGCTGGAGACCTCCAGATTGTATTCACCGGAAATCGGGTCTTCTACGTCGAAGATCGCGGAAAGCGCGGTGGAAATTTTGGCGCAGTCATCAACTTCAATGCCGCCCTCAGGTTTTTCAGCCATGACTTGCACGATATCAGCCTTGCCGGTCTGCAAACGCATCCGCACAAGTTCGTAGCCCAAATCCTCGATTACGGGTTGGGCGATTTCGGCCAGACGACGGTCAATGGCGGCTTTGGCGATCAGATCAGACATGGCATCCTTAGAGGCACAAAAAAACGGGCGCGCGGCCCGTTGATGTTTCCCGGTGGGCGCTGGGGGTGGAAGCCAGCGCGCCGCTGTTGAGGTGGATATAGGGGAACAAGCCTGAGTCTGCAAGTTTTGTTTGGGATTGTTCTGATGACAGCCACAAACGGGTCCAAAAACTGCCTCATTCCAAAATTAACCATTCTCTAGTTTAGTTAGAAGGAAACGGAAAAAATGGATTTTAGCAGCTTTAGCGCACTTGTCTCAGTTGGTGGTGGTGCATTCTTGTGTGGCGTTGCCGTCATGTATGTCGCAATGAACCGCACTTGGAAGAAACGGGATGCGGAACGCGCAGAGCGCACAACCGCAGCCTAAGAAAAAACGCCCCGCCAAATGGACGGGGCGTTTTCTATTCTTAAGGTGGGGTCGTTTAAGAGTACCACCAGCGCTCAGCCATACGAGAGCCATCCATCTGGAAGTTGTTCCCGATGTTTTCTCCGTGTGCCAACGCTGAAGACGCTGCATCCACATAGTTTGCGTACATTGGGATAACCGATGCACCACGAGTGGACAGGATTTCCTGCATTTCGTGATAGATCACGCGACGCTTGTCGGAATCCAATTCCTTACGACCAGCATAAAGCAGCTCTTGGAAGCGTGGATCATCCCATTGGCTTTCGTTCCAAGGAACGCCTGCCTCGTAAGCAGTTGCGAACATCCAATCTTCAGTCGCGCGGCCGGAGTAGTAGCTCGCACACCAAGGCTTCTTAAGCCAAACGTTGGACCAGTAGCCATCATCAGGCTCTTGAACCACATTGATGTTGATACCTAGCTTCTTAGCAGAGGCTTGATACAGCTGTGCGGCATCAATCGCGCCGTTGAAGGCAGCGTTCGCAACGTGCAAATCAACATTCAGCTCGCCAACACCGGACTTTTTGAGGTGGTGTTTGGCTTTGTCTGGATCAAACGAAACCTGTGGCAGGTCAGATGCAAAATACTGGTTCGCTGGCCCGATCGGGTGGTCATTCCCAACAGCGCCGTGACCTTGAAGAATTTTGTCCACCATTTCTTGGCGATCAATCGAGTGCTTAAGAGCCAAACGAACATCTAGGTTGTCGAATGGTGCGACCGTCGACAGCATTGGCAACGTATAGTGTTGGTTGCCAGTTACTTCGAAGATTTCAACGCGTGGGTTGGCGCGCATCAGTGCTTCGGTTTTAAAATCGATGCGGTTCACGGCGTCGACTTGACCAGTCATCAAGGCATTCATCCGAGCGGATGTGTCGTTGATTGCGATATATTCGATTTCGTCAAACCAACCGGCATTACCATCTTTATAGTGGCTGGCTACGCGCTTGCCGACAAAACGAACACCTGGATCGAACGAAACAACTTCGTACATTCCCGTGCCGATGCCTTTAGCGATTGCTTCGTCGATCTGGCCAGCTGGATACATCACGATGTGATAATCTGACAGCAAGAACGGGAAGTCTGCGTTCCCAGCCGCAAGCGTCATTTCCACTTCATGATCGTTGATCTTCTTCATCTCGGAGATCGCAGAAACGATTGGTTTTGCAGCCGACTTGGAGCCTTCTTCGGTGTGCATGGCGAGTGATGCCAACACATCATCGGCACCAAATGCTTTGCCGTTGTGGAAGGTAACACCTTGGCGAAGTTTGAACGTCCAAGTTACGGCGTCAGCACTCGCTTCCCAGCTTTCGGCTAGCTCGCCACGCAGTTGACCGTCTGGGCCAACTTCGGTCAGGCAATCAAATACGGCACCGTGGCCAGAGTTGATCATAAACGCGTCAGAGTGTGTGCGTGCATCCCAGCTATCGGATGTGTTTGCGCCGTTCAGGCCCATCCGTAGTCTTCCACCGCGCTTGGCTTGTGCGCGAAGTGGCAGGCCGGTGGCGGAAAGAACGCCCGCGGCAACACCTGTCTTTAGCAGGCTGCGTCTTGAAATTTGTGACATGATTGTCTCCCTGTTGGTTAGTATTTGAAAGCGGTTCACCCGCATAAGCATCGGCCTCTATATGAGGCGATTCGTGCTACATCTTATCAACAGCGGCGTCGCCGATGTTATCAACTCCGCGCTCTTTCAGTAGATTTGTGAGCCAATCTGGGTCCATTTCAGGCACCGAGCTTAGCAAAAGGTCAGTATACGGGTGGTGTGGCGGCTGGAACATATCCAGTTTTGGTCCCTGCTCGACCACATTGCCGTCCTTCATGACGACCACTTCATCCGCGATGGAGCGAACTGTCGCCAAATCGTGAGTGATAAACATGTAGCTGAGGCCTAGTTCGTCTTGTAATTTGGCCAGCAGGCGCAAAATGCCTTCGGCGACCAATTGATCAAGGGCGGATGTTACTTCGTCGCAAATGATGAACTTCGGCTCAGCCGCCAGTGCGCGTGCAATGCCAATGCGCTGTTTTTGGCCTCCAGACAGTTCCGAAGGTAAGCGATCAAAATATTGCGTGGGCTCTAGCTCAATCTCGGCCAAAAGTTCATCAACACGTTTGCGTTTCTCTTTGCCTTTCAGGCCCATATAAAACTCAACCGGTCGCCCGATGGTCTCACCGATGCTTTTGCGCGGATTCAAGGCGGTATCTGCCATTTGGTAGATCATTTGCGCCTGACGCAGTTGGGACTTGTCTCGCTGCTTGTAGCTCAGCGGCAATTGTTGGCCGTCAAATTCTATGTGGCCAATGCGCGGTGGTAGAAGCCCAGTAATACAGCGCGCGGTGGTCGACTTGCCGGAACCGGACTCACCGACAACAGCAACCGTGCGACCAGCGTGAATATCAAAACTCACGTCATGCAAAACATCGACGGTGCCGTAGGCTGCGGTCACGTTTCTAACGCTGACAACGGGCGTGGCTTTTACATTGATGGCAGGTTTGGCCGGGCGCTCAAAGCTGCGAACGGCCCAAAGTGATTTGGTGTATTCCTTTTTGGGCGAGGACAGCATTGTACGTGTGTCCGCCTCCTCAACCTCGTCGCCTTTCAGCAGCACTTTGATCTTATCCGCCATCTGCGCCACGACTGCGAGGTCATGCGTAATGTAGATCGCGGCTGTGTTGAATTGTTCAACGATGTCACGAATAGACGCCAGAACTTCGATCTGGGTTGTCACATCCAGAGCGGTTGTAGGCTCGTCGAAAATAATAAGATCAGGGCGGCAGGCCATCGCCATCGCGGTCATGGCGCGTTGCAATTGGCCGCCAGACACTTGGTGAGGGTAGCGAAAGCCAATTTCATCCGGATTGGGAAGACGCAAACGGCGATACAGCTCGATGCCGTCTGTCTCACTATCAGCGCGGCTTGAAACGCCATGCTGCACGGGACCTTCGGTATGCTGATCGATCAACTTATGCGCTGGGTTGAAGCTGGCCGCGGCGGACTGTGCGACATAGGCAATTCGGCTGCCCAAAAGGCTGCGTTTGACCGCGGCCGAAGCGGTAACCAAGTCGACCCCATCAAAAACGACGGACCCGTTGCTGATCCGAACCCCGTCGCGAGTGTACCCCATTGATGCAAGGCCAACCGTTGACTTACCAGCACCGGACTCGCCGATCATCCCAAGGACTTCGCCCTTTTTGAGGTCAACATTGACACCGTTGATAATTGGGTTCCACGTCTCATCAGAACGGCCCTCAATCTTGAGGTCACGAATTTTAAGCAGCAGGTCGCTCATTCTTTTAGCCCCGACGATTTATGTAGCATCCAATCGACCACGAAGTTGACGGCGACGGTGAGCAGGGCGATGGCGCCAGCAGCCAACAATGGAGTAACAGCAACATTCGGCGCGAAGGCCGCGAAGTTGATGAATTGCGACAAGTCACGCACCATGGTGCCCCAGTCCGCTTTGGGCGGTTGAATACCCACACCCAGAAAGCTGAGCGATGCGATGGTGAGAAACACAAAGCAGAACCGCAGGCCGAACTCGGCCAAGAGTGGTGCAACTGCATTTGGCAGGATCTCGCGGAATATCAGGTAGCCCATGCCTTCACCGCGTAGTTTTGCGGCCTCGATGTAATCCATAACCACGATGCTTTGGCCAACAGCGCGCGAAAGGCGGAATACGCGGGTGCTGTCGATCACGGCGATGATGAAGATCATGTAGATCGTGACCAACCAAGCTTCGCTGCCAGCCCATGCGGTGGCGATTGTCATGAGCAATAGTGAAAAGATCAAAGACGGGATCGCCATCAATGCATCCACCATCCGTGACAAAAGCTGGTCTAGCCAACCACCCAAAACGGCCGCAAGGAAGCCAAGCGAGCCTCCAAGAAAAAACGCGAGACAAGTTGTGACAAAGGCGATGCCTACGGTGTTTTGTGCGCCAAAGATCAAACGGCTTAGAATATCGCGGCCGATTTGGTCGGTGCCCAATGGAAACTCTGGATCGCCACCAAGTGCTGGGTCGCCACCGGCGACGACATTGGCCGCACCAAGAATTTCTTCCTGACCGTAGGGGGCCAGCACACCGGCAAAGATCGAAACGATGGCATAGATGATGATGATCAATACGCCGAACGCCGCCGTCAGCGGCATGGATCGGAACAGTTTTTTGCTGCCCTCAGTGCCGACCGTGCGAAAAATTGTGCGAAATACCCATGAGGCCGCAGCAAATCCAAGAAGCCCAATCACAGCCCAACGGAAGAAGATCACACCGGCTTGCGGTACTGCGTCGACGACTCTGGGCTGAAAAAAATACCAAGCGCTAAAGGCTATCGCGGCAGCGGCGAAGACGTATCCGAACGCCACGCCAAGCGGCATATCGCGAAAATAGGGTTTGTTACCGGTCGCTTTTTGTCCAGCAAGGCGAAACGCCCAAGCCACAGCCCACAGGACAAGAAGACCAACAGCGATCCAAATTAAAGCGCTCATTTTGGATGCCTCAGACGTGGGTTAGAGATGATGGAAAGCACATCAGCCGTTAGGTTCAGTAGAATGTAGACTGCAGCGAAGATCAGGCAGCAGGCTTGAACTACAGGGATGTCGCGAATTTTGACGCTGTCTACGAATAGCTGGCCGATGCCGGGGTAGACGAAGACTACCTCCACGACGACAACGCCAGTGACGAGATAGGCCAAGTTTAGCGCAATCACGGTGATGATTGGGGCCAAGGCGTTAGGAAGCGCATGCTGTACGATGACGCGCATTGGCGACAGGCCTTTTAGGCGGGCCATCTCGATATAGGGCGACGCGAGCAAGTTGATGATCGCGGCGCGCGTCATGCGCATCATTTGTGCGGTGACTGCCAACGTCAGCGTCAAAGCAGGCAACATGGTTTTGTTCAATCGGTCGCTGAACTCCATACCCGGAAAGATATTCGACAGCGATGGGAACACAGGGCTCAGCACGGCAAGGAACAAGATCAGGACATAAGCAAGGAAGAACTCGGGGCTGGAAATCGCTGATAGGGTGGAGACGTTCATCGCTTTGTCGAAAGCCGTGTTGCGGTAAAGGGCGGTAAGAATTCCCAAAGTGACAGCAAGAGGCACCGCGATGACCGCGCTCACACCTGCGAGAAACAGCGTATTTTTCAGTCGTGGTACGATTTGGTCAAAAACAGTGATGACGTCACCACCGGTGCTCGATCCGGCGAAGGACGCAAACAATGCCTGCGACATTGGAATGCCTAGGTCACCTTGAAGAGCGCCGGAAAGCCATTTGAAATATCTCGTAACGGGGCTTTCATTCAGGCCTAGTTGCTCACGAATAGCCGCGACAGCCTCGGGGGTCGCGCCTTGACCCAAAATAGACTCAGCAAAGTCCCCAGGTAGGGCATTCACAGCAACAAAAATGATAATCGATACGGCGAAAAGGGTTGCGATCCCAAGCAACAGTCTTTGTAGGATAATCTTAGATAGTCCAGCCACGGGCGCTTTTTACATCCATCTGTTTCTGCAACTTGCGAGAGTAGCGACTACTTACGATCTGTAAACCCATAGAGCAAAAATTATCGATATACTGTCTAGCCTTAACCTAAACTAAGTCAATCGTCCGCGTAACTCGTTCATTATTAGGACAAGTTCCGCAGTAATTGCAGGCTCAGATAGAGCATGGCCGGCGGCGGCAATCATTCTCAAACGTGCTTTGTCCCACCCATCTGCCAACCGGTATGCCGAGATCGGAGGGCAAATCATATCATAGCGACCCTGCACGATATCTGCAGGGATATGCTCAATGACATGCCGTTGGTTTAAAATCTGACCATCGCTTTCTAAGAAGCCTTTATGGGTGAAATAATGGTTCTCTAATCTGGCAAATGCGCGGGCGTATTCTGCAGGGGCGTCGCCGATAGGGTGATGTACCGTCAGGGCCGCCAGTGCATTTTCCCATCCGGCCCAAGCACGAGCATAGGTGGTTTCCAACGGAGTATCGCCCGAGAATAGTCTGCGATGGTAGGCCGCTATTATGTCGCCTTGCTCTTCCTCAGGAATGAGGTTGGCAAATTTCGCCCATTGTTCGGGAAAGAATTGCCCAGCTCCGCCTGCGTAGAACCAGTCCAACTCTACTTGTGTCATCAAGAAGACGCCGCGAAGTACAAGGTGGGCAGCGCGCTCGGGATGGCTTTGCGCATAAAGCAGCGACAAGGTCGCACCCCAGCTGCCACCAAAGACGACCCACTTATCAATGCCAAAGGTTTCGCGGATCAGCTCGATGTCACGAATAAGGTGCTGTGTTGTGTTGTCGCTGACACTAGCGTGGGGCCGTGAACGTCCACAGCCACGTTGATCAAACAGGACAATGCGATAAACATTGGGATCAAAGTAGCGCCGCATCGCAGGTGAGCACCCGCCACCCGGTCCGCCGTGAAGAACAACAACGGGGATGCCGTTGGGGTTGCCACATTGTTCAACATAGATGCGGTGACCCTCGCCCACCTCCAGCATCCGCTGATCGAACGGGTCGATGGGTGGATATAGATGCGCAACCGCGCGGTTTTGTCCTGACGATCTGTCCATACTTCCCTATATAGTCCGGTGAGCGCTGGGTACCATGCCTCAAAATGACCAACTTGAAGATGAGTTTGCACATGAACACCTCCACCGTCGATCCTTCCGAAGTTGCAAAGTTTGAGGCCATGGCCGCCGAATGGTGGGATCTGAACGGTAAGTTCAAGCCTCTTCATATGCTCAACCCGTGTCGCTTGGATTATATAACCAGCCAGATCGCAGCGGAATTTGATCGTGATCTAGATGCGCCTTCGCCGTTCAGAGGGTTGCGGTTGCTTGATATCGGTTGTGGCGGTGGCTTGTTGTCCGAACCTATGGCGCGGCTTGGGGCAGACGTTGTGGGTGCTGATGCAGCCGGTGGGAATATTCCAGTGGCACAGGTTCATGCGGCGCAATCTGGGTTGGATATTGATTATCGCCACACCACCGCTGAGGCGATGGCCGACGCGGGCGAGCAGTTTGACGTTGTGCTAAACATGGAAGTGGTCGAGCACGTGGCCGACCCCCTAGCCTACCTGACTGCGTGTCAAAAACTGCTAAAGCCAGGCGGTTTGATGGTGTGCTCAACCCTGAACCGCAATCCCAAAAGCTTTGTGGTTGCGATCATTGGGGCGGAACATATCATGCGCTGGTTGCCGAAAGGCACGCACGATTGGAACAAGTTCATCACGCCAGACGAATTGTTTGAATTGATTTCCAATGCGCAATTAGAGCCGGTTGATCGCAAGGGCTTTGTGTTCAACCCGATCACTTGGGGGTGGTCTTTGTCGGACCGCGACCTGTCGGTGAATTATGTGACCGCCAGCGTGAAGCCAAGCTAGTCTTCGGCGAGGTTGCGACGCAAGTCTCTTAACACTGGCAGTGTGTCGCGGACCCTGTCCGGCCCTACACGCTCGATGATATTCATGATCATAGGTGCGACAGCATCCAATGCGGTGTCGCGGGCGCGGCGACCAGCTGGGCTGATAACGACTTGTTTGCGTCTGGCATCGTCCCAATCGGGTGAGACATGGATATGACCTGCCCACTCCAGCTTGGTTAGCGTATTGGTCAATGCCCCCCGCGTTAGCGCAAAGCTTTTGGCAAGTTGTGCTGGGGTGCGCGGCTCGGTCAGCTGATACAAATGGTTCAGCATCGTGAAATGGGACAGCTCCATACCTTTCGGCAGGGCTTTGCTCAACTTGTTGCGCGCAAGTTGGTCTGCCATGAACAGCTCGCTAAAAAGCGATACTGCAATAGGGTCCTGAGTGTCTGCCATAGATCAAAACGTATAGGGGCGGTCATGAGTTAATGAAGGGACACGCTGTCGCGCCCTCGCAACGTCGTCCAGATCAATTTTCAGTGAGACCATACCTGCATCCGTCCCTGCGTCCAGAATTACTTCACCCCAAGGGCTAATAACTAAGGAATGCCCATGGGTAGAACGGGATTTCCCAGCAGAAGTTAGGTGTTGTCCTGTTTGCGCGGGGGCAATCACAAAACATCCGGTTTCTATCGCACGGGCGCGCAGCAGGCTTTCCCAATGTGCTGCACCCGTAATCGGAGAGAATGCGGCGGGGGCGGTGATGATCTGCGCCCCTGCATGGGCCAGATCGCGGTACAATTTGGGAAACCGCATGTCATAGCAGATGGACATACCTATCTTGGCAAACCCGGCATCCGCGACTACGGCGCGCGTTCCAGGGCGGTACCCGTCGCTTTCGCGGTAACTTTCACCTTCGGATATATCCACGTCGAACATGTGGATCTTGTCGTACCAGTTGGCAATCTCACCTTCTGGGTTGATCAAGAAGCATCGATTTGCAAACCGGCCATCGGGGTCGTTTGTCTTCAGCCCCAATGATCCAATCATCAGCCATATATTGTGCTGGCGTGCGGCTTTTCTAAAGGCGGCCAAGCTGGGGTCATCGTCCTGATGCGATAAAACCTCCATCTGGTGCCGGCGGCTAGTGGAGACGCAGTTGGTCACCTCTGGCGTCAAAACAAACTCCGCCCCTGCCATGACAGCCTCATCGATCAGCCGTAGCGTTTCGATCAGGTTTGCAGCGGGAGCATCGCTTGAATTGAGCTGGAGAATGCCAAGGTTCACGCCAGCAATTTGTCTAGCTTGCCTGCGCGATCTAGTGCGTTCAGATCGTCGTATCCGCCGATGTGCTTGTTGTCGATAAAGATCTGAGGGACCGTACGACCGCCATTTGCACGCTGGATCATGGCCGCTTTCTTACCGCTGTCACGGCCTACATTTGTCTCGTCATATTCGACACCTTTTTTGGCCAGCAAGCGCTTGGCCGCGTGGCAGTAGCCGCATAGGGAAGAGGTATAGATTTCAATTTTAGCCATCAGTTCTTGTCCTTCGTCAAAAAGCGTTGACGGGATACTTAGTCATCTTTGGACACGCGCGCTAGCACCAGCACGTCAACTTCGCGTGCGCCAGCTGAAATACAAGCTTCGGCGCAGGCGGCTAATGTCGCACCAGAAGTCATGACATCGTCAACAAGCAGGACGTGACGGCCCGCTAAATGATGGCCCCTTTTGGGGTGTGGAATGATTTGGCCCTGAAGGGAAGCAAAGCGGTTGTCGCGCGACTTCCCATCAAGCGCTTGTGTGGCTTTGGGGCGATGTAGAGAATCCGGTAAGTACTGCGCTCCTAGATCGTCAGCCAGTATCTTGGCTATTAGCGCAGATTGATTGTAGCGCCGTTTTAACTGCCGCAACCAATGTAGCGGAACGGGAACGATTGCGGTGTTTGGCTCAACCGGTGGTGCAACGCGAGCCATCCAATGCGCGGCGGGTCGCGCGAAATCGCTGCGGTCCCCATGCTTTAGCCGTAAAACCAGCTCGCGCCCTTTCCCGCGGTAAAGCATTGCTGCGCGCCCAAATCGCCATGGCCGTGCAATGGTCATGCAGTCATCGCATTGAACATCTTCCTCACGATCTTTCCCGGGCAATGGCAGGCCGCATGTGGTACAGGCTAACCCATCGATAAAATACGTCTCTTTCCAGCAATCGCCGCAAAGGGACATTTCGTCCTCCACCGCTGCACCACATGTCAGGCATTGTGGCGGATAGATTAACCGTAGCGCGGATTGCAATTTCATCCCGTTCCTCTAAGTAGCGGCATCTCAGCCTTCGGAGTGTCTTCAAGTGTCTCAACCTCGCCCCCTAACCGATCGCGCAGCATTGCTTCGCCAACGAGAGCGGGCCGCGCAACGAGAACCAGCCATGTTTTTGCATGACGAGGCGTTGTTCGAGGTTCAGGAAAGACTGATCGATGTTAATAGATCGTTTACGGCAATCGCTATTGTGACGGGTCATCCAGAATTTTGGAGTGAAGCGTTCCCAGATGCGAAGGTGGTGTCTGACGAGGATACCCTCGCCCTAGAGCCGAATTCCTTTGATCTGGTCATTCACGCTATGGCGCTTCACTGGGCGAATGATCCGGTGGGCCAATTGGTGCAGTGCCGCCGTGCATTACGACCCGATGGATTGTTCATTTCCGCATTCTTGGGTGGTCAAACCTTGGTGGAGCTACGCGCAGCGTTGTCCGAGGCAGAGGTCGCATTAACAGGTGGCCTTGCGCCGCGCGTGGCGCCAATGGGTGAAATTCGTGATCTTGGCGGATTGCTCCAACGCGCTGGTCTCGCGCTACCAGTAGCGGACAGCACCAAGCGAAACGTTAGCTATTCTACGCCACTAGCGTTGCTACATGACCTGCGGGCAATGGGCGAAGGCAATGCGCTCACCGAGCGTCAAAGAAGAATACCGCCGCGTGAATTGTTTACTCGTATGGCCCGTATCTATTCAGATCACTATAAGACGGAAGACGACCGCGTCACCGCCACGTTCGAGATGATATTTCTGACAGGATGGGCTCCTTCCGAGACACAACAAAAGCCGCTGCAACCGGGATCGGCCTCTACCCGTCTTGCCGATTTTTTGAATACGCCGGAGTTGGGGCCTGACGCAAAGCCTGTTAAAGGGAACAAGGATTAAACGAGATGAACATAGTGAACCCGACACCGTTGCCACATGCTGATGCCGACCACCCGAAAGTGAAATTCGGCAAGGTCGGAGTTCTGATTGCCAATCTCGGTACACCTGATGATTATACCTATTGGCCAATGCGTCGGTATTTGAACGAGTTCTTGTCCGATAAGCGGGTGGTGGATCTGGCGTCATGGAAGTGGCAGCCTTTGTTGCAACTGATCATCCTGACAAAACGCCCCTTCGCATCTGGTGAGGCCTACAAAAGCATCTGGAACCACGAGAAAGGCGAAAGCCCCTTGCTGACGATCACCAAAGATCAGACCGCGGCGCTTAAGGCGGTGATGCAGGAAAAATATGGGGATGATGTCGAACTTGATTTCTGTATGCGGTACGGAAATCCGTCGACCAAATCCAAGGTCAAAGAATTGATCGCCAAAGGTTGCGACAAGATCGTGTTTTTCCCATTGTACCCGCATTACGCAGGTGCGACGTCTGCAACTGCAAACGACGAATTCTTCCGTGCCTTGATGAAGGAAAAGTGGCAGCCATCTGCCCGCACTGTTCCGGCATACTTTGAAAATGAAGCCTACATTGACGCCTTGGCTCAATCGGTAGAGCGCGCCTATGAGGGGATCGAGCGTCCGGACGTGTTGGTATGCTCATACCACGGAATGCCAATTCGCTATCTGATGGAAGGCGATCCTTACCATTGCCACTGTCTAAAAACGACGCGCTTGCTCAAGGAACGTTTGGGCTGGGCTGACACTGACATTACTACGACATTCCAGTCGGTGTTTGGCCGTGAAGAATGGTTGAAACCCTATACTGTCGAGCAGGTCGCGCGGCTTGCCGAAGACGGTAAAAAGAAGATCGCGGTAATCGCACCGGCGTTCTCAGCCGATTGCATTGAGACGCTGGAAGAGATCAACGAAGAAATCAAAGAAAGCTTCGAGGAAGCGGGCGGCGAGCAATTCACCTACATCCCATGCCTCAACGATGAGCCTTCTCACATCGCTGCGCTGGCTCAAATTATCGACGACAATTTACAAGGGTGGGTTTAGCGGCGTCGCGCTTTGATTGGACGGCCATCGTAAACATTGCTGTCTACTTTGATGCGAATTAACCCGTTGTCCAGCGCCTTAACAAAGGTGCCTTGAATTGAAACGCAGCTGCCGATTGTCACTGTTGCTAGCACGTTAACTTCCCCCAAAGTTGTGTAGGGGCAGTTTAGCGTGGCTTTCGTTTCATTCCAGCAAAAAAGCTGAATATCTTGCCACAGCGGTTAACCCTATAGCCAGTCACGTAAAATTGGGATCAATGGGATGTCCGCAGGCGGCATTTCGTAGTTTTTTAGCGCATTAGGACGCGCCCATTCCAATGTTTGACCTTCCTGAGGGCTGGGAATCCCTTCCCATTTTCGGCAAGCGAATAGAGGCATCAGAAGGTGAAAACCATCGTAGCTGTGGCTAGCAAAGGTTAACGGTGCAAGGCAGCTTTGCCATGTATTGATGCCCAATTCTTCTTGAAGCTCACGAATAAGGGCGGCTTCGGGTGTTTCGCCCTGCTCGACTTTGCCGCCAGGAAACTCCCATAGGCCAGCCATAGATTTGCCTTCTGGGCGCTGGGCCAGAAGCACGCGACCATCAGCGTCAATCAAAGCGACAGCGGATACCAATACAGTTTTCATGATCGGTAATCCGCGTTGATTTCAATGTACCCGTGAGTCAAATCGCAGGTCCAGACGGTGCTGTGCCCAGCCCCCAATCCCAGATCAACCCGTATCAGTAGATCTTCGTTCTTCATGTGCTTGGCCGCGTCCTCTTCAACATATGTCGGGGATACCCAGCCGTTTTCGGCCACTAGGACATCGCCAAACCAAATCGATAACCGGTCCCGGTCGGCATTTGCCCCTGATTTTCCCACGGCCATAACCACGCGGCCCCAATTTGGGTCCTCCCCAGCAATGGCGGTTTTCACCAAGGGCGAGTTGGCAATCGACATTGCGACTTTGCGGGCGTCCACGTTGTCAATCGCGCCCTCGACGTGAATCTCTACGAACTTGGTCGCACCTTCACCATCACGCACGACCTGATGCGCCAGATTTTTCATGACCACGCCTAGCGTGCGTTCGAAGGTTTCGTTTTCTTCCGCGTTCGCGCCAGAGACACCTGTTGCGGCGACGAGCAAGCTGTCCGAGGTTGAAGTATCACTATCGACCGTAATCGAGTTGAACGTACCCTCGTTCAATCGTGATACCATATCTTGCAATCCAAGCTGGCTGATTTTGGCGTCAGTAAAAATGTAGACCAACATTGTCGCCATATCAGGGGCGATCATGCCCGACCCTTTGGCGATGCCCGCGACATTCACTTCGACGCCGCCAATTTCGCAGGTGGCAGAGGCGCCTTTGGCGAAAGTGTCGGTGGTCATGATGGCATTCGCTGCAGCTTCAATCCCATCAGGGGATAAAGTCTGCGACAATGTCCCAATCATCCCAGTGATTTTTTCATAAGGAAGAGGCTCCCCAATCACACCTGTGGAGGCGGTGTAGATATGCGAGGCAGGTAGGTTCATTTCTTGCGCCGTGGCGTGGCAAATTTCCTCAACGGCTTTCGTACCAACTCCACCTGTGAACGCGTTGGAGTTTCCAGAGTTCACCAAAAACGCGAAACCCTTATCGTCATCCTCTACGCGGCCCAGCTTGGACTGACAGTCTAGGACGGGCGCAGATCGGGTTGAGGACTTGGTGAATGCGCCAGCAATCGCGCTACCTGCTGCGATTTCGGCCAGCATGACGTCTGTTCGGCCAGTATATTTGACCCCTGCGGCAACAGTGGAAAAACGTACGCCACCAATATCGGGTAGAGTGGGGAAGCCCCCCTTGGGTGCAAGGGGGGATACTTTGGTGATGCTGGCCATAGTGGCGGACCTTTTGTGTCGGTTACTTCGGCAAAAGGTCTACATTGCGGATGGCAGTAGGATCAACCACCACGTCAGCGCGGGTAATTTCAGCGCTTTCGGTCAAACGGCTGATCTCATCGTCGATTGCTTTGGCGCGAAGCTCGCGTTCGATTTCTTCGCGGACGGCGTCCAGTGCTGGAGCTTCTTTCACGCGGCTTTCGACGCGTTTGACAACGTGCCAACCGAATTGGGTTTGAACCGGCTCCGAAACAGCGCCATCTTCCAGCTCAATCACAGCTTCTTCAAAAGCGGGAACCATGGCGCCTTTGCCAAACCAACCCAACGATCCGCCGCTTGGGCCACTTGGGCCGGTGGATTTCTCTTTTGCGAGTTCAGCGAAGTCGGCGCCGTCATTCAACATGGTAACCAGCTCTTTTGCGGTCTCCTCGGTTTCGACAAGGATGTGTGAGGCGTTGAACTCCATTTCAGATTCATCTTCAGCGAAGCGTTCGGTGTAGATTGCTTTGATATCGTCCTCAGCTACGTCTGCCGTGCCGATCTTTGCAAGCAGTTCACCTGCAAGGAAGGCGCGGATTTCGTTCTCTTTGCTAAGTGCGATTGTGCCGGAAAGATCTTTTTCCATTTCTTGGCTCAGGGTGGTTTGCTGGATCAACTGCTCCAGAATGCCGTCGAACAGCACGTCGTCTTCAAGCTGTTTGTATTGATCTGGAAGGCGCTCTTGCAGCGCAATCATGTGACCAAGGGTAATATCTGTGCCATTCACGGTTGCCATAACGGTGGTCGCGTCCTGCGCCATTGCTGGCATTGCAACGGACACGGCAAGGCCGGTTGCACGCAGAAGTGTTGAAAATTTGCCCATAATATCTGTCTCCTCAGGGGCCGCACGGGGGCGCGGCGTTGACACTAATAGACACGGCCCTTACATCGCCAAGAGGTCTGAGGCGTGTCTTGTCTTAGTTGTCGAGATAAGTTGCGGCAGCCAAAGGGGCAAGGTGAACCTCCACACTAATTTGTTAGCCATCAAAAAAGGCGCGGAAATATGCTGGGTTTGGGTACCATTACGAAAAAGGTCTTCGGAACGCCGAATGACCGCAAAGTAAAAGCTGTCCGGCCATTGGTGGCGAAAGTGAACGCTTTAGAAGCCGAGTTTGAGGCGCTGAGCGACGATGAGATCAAGCAACGCACAGAAGCAATGGCAATGCGCGCGCAATCGGGCGAAAGCCTTGATGATTTGCTGCCAGAAGCTTTTGCCAACGTTCGTGAAGCTGCGCGCCGCGCCTTGGGTCTTCGCGCCTTTGATACGCAAGTCATGGGTGGCATCTTCCTGCATCAAGGCAACATTGCAGAAATGAAAACAGGCGAGGGTAAAACCCTTGTGGCGACCTTCCCTGCCTACCTGAACGCGCTGTCAGGCAAAGGCGTGCACATCGTAACCGTGAACGATTACCTTGCTAAACGTGACGCAGAATGGATGGGCAAGGTTTACGCCGCCCTTGGTTTGACGACTGGTGTGATCTACCCGCAGCAGCCTGACGATGAAAAGAAAGGCGCCTACGCCGCCGACGTGACCTATGCGACGAACAATGAGCTGGGCTTTGATTACTTGCGCGACAATATGCGTTCGAGCTTGGAAGAGATGGCGCAGCGCGGCCATAATTTCGCGATTGTGGACGAGGTCGACTCGATCTTGATCGATGAGGCACGTACACCGCTGATTATCTCCGGCCCGTCCGAGGACCGCTCCGAGCTATATATTACCATCGACAAGCTAATCCCCGAGTTGACCGAAGAGCACTACAAGCTCGACGAGAAAACACGCGTTGTCACAATCACTGACGACGGAAACGATTTCCTTGAGACACGTTTGCGTGAGATGGAGCTGCTGCCGGCAGAGCAGTCGTTGTACGATCCAGAAAGCACTTCGCTGGTTCATCACGTGACTGAAGCGTTGAAGGCCCATAAGGCGTTCCACATCGACAAAGATTACATGATTCGTAACGACGAGGTTGTGTTGGTCGACGAATTCACGGGCCGCATGATGGCGGGTCGTCGTCTGTCAGGTGGTTTGCACCAAGCGATTGAAGCCAAGGAAGGCTGCTCGATCCAGCCGGAAAACATTACTTTGGCTTCTGTGACGTTCCAAAACTACTTCCGCCTTTACAATCGCCTTGGCGGCATGACGGGTACTGCGGCGACCGAAGCTGAAGAGTTCCAAGAGATTTACGGCCTTGGCGTTGTGGAGATGCCAACGAATAAACCGATCGCACGTATCGACGAGCACGACGCGATCTACCGCACAGCGAAGGAAAAGTTCGAGGCCATCGTCGAGGAAATCAAAAAGGCGCATGAGACAGGGCAACCCGTTCTTGTTGGTACCACCTCGATTGAAAAATCCGAATTCCTATCGCAGCTGCTTGAACAAGCAGGCGTCGCGCACAATGTGTTGAACGCGCGCAAGCACGAACGCGAAGCCGAAATTGTTGGCAACGCGGGTACGCTTGGCGCTGTAACCATCGCGACAAACATGGCGGGTCGCGGGACCGATATTAAGCTTGGCGGCAACGCCGAGATGAAGATTTTGGCGGCCCTAGGGGCTGACCCCGAAGGCGATCCGGAAGCGATCCGCGCGCGCATCGAGGAAGAACAGTCCAAAGCCGAAGATGAAGTCAAAGCTGCTGGTGGTTTGTACGTACTGGCAACAGAGCGCCACGAGAGCCGCCGCATCGATAACCAGTTGCGTGGCCGTTCCGGTCGCCAGGGTGATCCGGGCCGCTCCAGCTTCTTCTTGTCGTTGGAAGACGACCTGATGCGCATCTTTGGGTCCGAGCGTTTGGACAAAATGCTGTCCACGCTAGGCATGAAAGAAGGCGAGGCCATCGCGCACCCTTGGGTCAACAAGTCGTTGGAAAAAGCGCAAGCCAAGGTTGAAGGCCGCAACTTCGACATTCGTAAGCAATTGCTGAAATTCGATGACGTGATGAATGACCAGCGAAAAGCCATCTTCGGTCAACGCATGGAAATCATGGAAGCCGTAGAAGTAGGCGAGATCGCGCAAGACATGCGCCACCAGGTGATCGATGACCTTGTTGACCAGTTCATCCCGCCGAAATCTTATGCAGACCAATGGGACGGCCAAGGTCTCTATGTTGCAGTCCTCGAAAACTTGGGCGTCGATTTGCCTGTTATCGCGTGGACTGAAGAAGAAGGCGTGGACGACGGCGACATTCGCGAACGTCTGTATGATGCGTCGGATGAGTTCATGGCCAAGAAGGCGACTGACTTCGGCCCCGAGCAAATGCGCAACATCGAGAAGCAACTGCTGTTGCAAACTATCGATGGCAAATGGCGTGATCACTTGCTGAAGCTGGAACACTTGCGCTCGGTTGTGGGCTTCCGTGGGTATGCGCAACGCGACCCGCTGAATGAATACAAGAACGAGAGCTTCCAATTGTTCGAAGGCATGCTGGATAGCTTGCGCGTTGATGTGACTGAAAAGCTGTCCAAAGTGAGGGTTCTCACCGAAGAAGAGCAAGAGCAGCTGATGCAACAGTTCCTAGCGCAGCAAGGTGCCGCAGCTCAACCGCAGACGCCACAAGCGCCTGTTGCAGCTCCGGTGGAGGCTGGTGAGCCGTTGCCTGGGTTTGATGAAAATGACCGCGCTACTTGGGGCAATCCTGGTCGGAACTCGCCTTGTCCGTGTGGGTCAGGCAAAAAATTCAAACATTGCCACGGCGAGATTGTTTAACGGCACTTAACGCGCCTGTTTCGTTAGGCTCAATTTACTGCTAAGCTGAAGGTCTATTGTAACGAGAATACTCGGCAAGGCAGGCAAATGAGCAGATATTTAACAAACACGGCTTTTGCTGTGTGGCTAGGCGTAGCTACCCCAGCGCTGGCAGACGGGCTTTCAGTGGTGATCGTGCCGCCATTCCCAACGGCCCCCACGCAATCTCTAGACACTTCAATTCTCAATGATGCGCAATTGGCGCAATTCACGATGACGGCGCCCTTGCCGCAGGATCTTGATACGTCTGTGGCGGAAGTTGTTGGGCGTCAGTCGAACATTTCCAATTTTGGCACAGCATGCGGCCCATCAATGACCATGAACGCGGCGATTGACGCGATGCTTGTGGTCAATATCTTTGCGCCTTGCTTGCCCTACGACATGATCAGGTTCGAGCATGAGGGCCTGTCATTTACGGTGCCCATGCCCATGACTGGCGAACTGACAATGCTGCTTCCAGCATTGAGTGAAAGCGCCGACGTGCATGCCCACTTGTCTGACGGGACAACGCTATCGGCGTCTACCGACGTGCCCGACGCGGTTAATTTTGCAAGGGTTGCCTTGCAATGGAGCGGTGCAGATCCCGGCGAACTGGTGGCAAAAGCGCCTAAGGTGTTAGATGGCTCGGTTGTCCATCTTGGACAGTCCATGGATGCTGACGGCGCGGTGCTGCATGTCTTCTCCAGCCGGATCGATGAGGTGACGTCCGGTGGTGTGGTTCGTTTTTCTATGCGTGCACCTGTCACGTCGGAAAATTGCGCGGTCGAGCATGAAACACGCGTGCGCCGCCGCGTCCCCGGCGAACCTGTGTCGGCCTATGATATGACGCTTAAAGGACCTGGATGCGAGGCTGTGGGCGAAAGTCTTGAGTTGAAAAATGTGCTTCAAGACTTGAAACTCTCGCGAAACTAGGGCGGATAGGCGATTGCAACTCATTTGGCGTAGCATCTTGGCGGCACTTCTTATGTGCACGCCCGTATTCGCCAATGATGTGCGACTTACCTCCCGGGACGGTGCAATCCAAATCGAGGGGACTTTGCTTACCTATGATGGTGAGTTCTTTCGCGTTGAAACCATTTACGGCCCCCTTACGCTTGATGGCGAGGGGGTTACATGCGACGGGCCGGGATGTCCTGACCTGAACGCATTTGTCCCCAATGTCCGCTTTTCCGGCACGAACCGCATGGCAGAGGTTTTGATCCCTGCGCTTATTCACGCGTTTGCGGCGCGAAACGACTTGTCTGTTACCCGTGAGGTGGAAAACGATCGCAAATCGACGTTTGTACTGGGTGATAAGGAACGCCTGCATGCGCGATTTGAGCTTTCATCAAGCACGACCGCAGAAGGTTACGCTGACCTGATCACCGAGGAGTCCGATATCGCACTGGTGCTGCGTGAACCTCGGCAATCTGAGGTGTCATTAGCGCGCTCGGCTGCTGCTGGCGATCTGCTAAAGGGTCGTCGCGCGCGTGTGGTTGCATTGGACGGCGTGGTCGCGATCACAGCGCCGGGACAACCTGTGCGCAGCATCTCCTTGGAGCAGCTGGCAGCGGCATTCTCTGGGGCGACGGAGCGTTGGTCTGGTCTTGGTGGGCCAGATTTGCCGATTGTGCGGCATTTGCCTGAACCAGAATCTGGCCTAATGGACGCCTTTGAAGATCGCGTTCTTGAGCCGAATGAGCGGATTATTTCAGATGGGGCAACTCATCACGAGCTTTTACAAGATTTGGCCGATGCCGTGGCTGAAGACACCTTTGCAATTGGATTGACGACACTCAGCGAAATTGGAAATGCCGTGCCGCTTCGGATTGCTGGCACCTGTGGGTTTGAGACCAATGCAACGCTTGATGCTTTGCGAGCAGAAGACTACCCGCTGACGTTGCCGTTGATGCTATACACGCCCGCACGAAGGCTACCGCTTATCGCGCGGGAATTCTTAGAGTTCACGCAAGACCCCACTGCGGATATTGTTATTCGCCGCGCCGGATTTGTGGACCAAGCGATTACACAAACGCGGTTTGACGATCAAGGTGATCGATTGGCTCATGCAATCTCGCAGGCAGGGCCAGAGGTGTCGCTTGAGGATCTGCAACGTATGATCGAAGCGCTGCGCGACCGAGACCGTCTGTCCACCACGTTCCGTTTTACCGGAGGCACGCGCCTAGACATTCAGTCAGAGGAGAACATCATTCGTCTTGCGCGAGCTTTGGAAACGGGAGCGTTCAACGGGCGAGATCTACTTCTGGTTGGGTTTAGTGACGGCGAGGGACCCGCAGGTTCAAATTTAGCACTGTCAGAGAAACGGGCAGGGACGGTCCTGCGATTGCTAAAGGAATCGGCTCCTGATGCGGATTTCAGTCGTTTCACGCTAAGCCTAGCCGCATTTGGCGAGGCCCTTCCGATGGCGTGTGACGACACTGAATGGGGTCGTGCGGTTAATCGCCGTGTGGAGGTTTGGGTTAAATAGACCCTAGATTAACCCATGGGAGCGGAAGGAATAGCTGCCGGCGCTCCCTACAATCAGATGGTCATGTAGGACCAACCCTAATGCATCAGCACCCTTCATGACTTGTTTGGTCATTGTGATATCTTCTTGTGAAGGGGACGCGTCGCCTGACGGGTGATTGTGAACCAATATAAGCGCTGTGGCATTCAGCTCCAATGCGCGCTTCACGACCTCACGTGGATACACTGGTACATGGTCAACGGTTCCCGTTTGCAGCGCTTCATCGGCTAAAAGTTGGTTGCGGCGATCAAGAAACAGCACGCGAAACTGTTCACGCTCCATATGCGCCATCTTTGTTTGGCAATACTCTAACAAGGCATCCCAAGAGGACAAAATATCACGGTGCATCACCTTGGAGCGGGCCATTGATTGAGCTGCGGCCTGCACGATTTTCAATTCTTGAATAACGTAGCTACCGACCCCCTGCACGCCAGATAACCGATTGGCCGATGCAGAAACCACCCCATTGAAATCGCCGAACGTTGCGAGAAGCCTATGTGCCAGGCTGCGGACTTCGCGACGATGGATTGCGCGAAACAGAACTAGCTCCAAAAGCTCTAAGTCTGGCGTTGCTTCCCCGCCTGCGCGTGAAAAACGATCCCTTACACGTTGGCGGTGTCCATGTTGTTCCGCCTCGGTAGAACGAGGAATAGGTGTGCGGTGCGGAGGAAGCCCCGGCAATGAATCGTGCAGATGTGTTTGATGCAATGTCATAGCTTCAACTCAGCCGATTCGACTTAATTGCTGGTTAAGCCTCAGTAGGTCGGATGAAACTTTCCGCTGGGTGATAGTGTGAAAATCTGGCAGCCGTCCGCCGTGACCCCAATGGAGTGCTCAAACTGCGCCGACAAGGATTTATCCCGTGTTACGGCGGTCCAGTCGTCAGCCAGCACTTTGGTTTCTGGGCGACCCAAGTTCACCATCGGTTCAATCGTGAAGAACATGCCTTCTTCCAAAACCGCGCCGGTTCCGGGGCGACCATAGTGCAAAACATTTGGCGGGGCGTGGAACACGCGACCAAGGCCGTGACCGCAAAAATCGCGTACAACCGACATGCGCTGGGCCTCCACGAATTTCTGGATAGCATGGCCGATGTCACCGAAAGTGTTCCCGGGCTTTACGGCCATGATGCCTTCGAATAGCGCATCATGGGTGATCTGGATCAACCGCTCCGCCTTGCGACTTGGTTTACCCGCGACATACATGCGGCTGGTGTCGCCGAACCACCCATCAACGATCACCGTGACATCAATATTCAGGATGTCGCCGTTCTTCAGCGTCTTGGAGCCTGGGATGCCGTGGCAAACGACATGGTTCACACTAATGCAACTGGCGTGTTGGTACCCTTTGTATCCGATCGTGGCGGACTTGGCGCCAGCGTCGTCCACCATTTTGGTGATGGCGGTATCAAGGGCTTCCGTTGTCACGCCGGGTTGGACCATCTCAACCATGTTATCGAGAATTTGCGCTGCAAGCTCGCCAGCTTTGGCCATCCCAGCGAAATCAACTTCGTCGTAGATGCGAATGCCTTGTTTGGTGATGCGGCCTTTATGCGTCGAGTCGTCCACGGGTCTCTCCGATATTTGCTTTCTCGCACATATAATGCGCCGCGCTAGGTTAGACCAGCCTTGCACCGCCTTGTGGTGACGGATCTACGGGTAAGGCGTGGGTCAGTGACATTTCATGCGGTGAAATCGTGCTGGCGTAGCACAACATTTCGACCCCATTGGCGCGGGCATGGTCGAATTCTCGTGCATAAGTAGGGTCTAAATCCGCCGCCATCTTTAAGCGGGTGCAATCCGTGCGGCTGACCAAATACAGCATGGCGGCACGCGCGCCGGATTGTGCAATTTGGGAAAGCTCCTGTAAATGCTTCGCCCCACGTGCAGTTACGCAATCGGGGAACTCTGCCCAGTTGCCTTCGCGCCGTAGTGTGACGCTTTTAACCTCGACGTAAGCATCGGGAAGCCCGTCCTGAGTAAGGAGGAAATCTATCCGACTTCCCGTGCCATAGGGGACTTCGGGCCTGACTGTTTTGTAGTTTGCAAGCTCTGCAATGCTGCCCGAAAGAAGTGCTTCTTTCACCACACGATTGGGCAAACTCGTGTCTATACAGGCGAATTGCTCATCAGGAAGCTCCGCGACGCGCCAACCGTATTTCAGCTTCTTCTTGGGATCGTCATTGGGTTCCAGCCAGACCCGAAGGCCGTCATCCTTTAATCCCAGCATCGCACCCGGGTTTGGGCAATGGACGGTGACCTCCTGCCCTGTCTCCTCAAGCGCGACATCGGCAAGGAAACGTTTGTAGCGGCGGATCAGCCGCGCGGGCACAAGTGGGGTTTGAAAGCGCATAATCGGGGCCTATACCGGAATGAAGCACCCAATCAAGGATCACGTCATGCCAAACCCAACTGCCGCCATGCTTGTCATCGGGGATGAGATCCTGTCGGGGCGTACTAAAGACACAAATACCAATCATTTGGCCTGCGCTTTAACACAGGCAGGAATTGACCTGAAAGAAGCCCGCGTCGTGTCTGATGAGCACGACCACATTGTCGAGGCCGTTCGTGCGTTAAGCGCGCAATATGCTCACGTGTTTACGTCGGGCGGCATTGGGCCGACCCATGACGACATCACCGCGGATGCAATTGGTGCAGCCTTTGGTGCCCACGTGGACATTCGTGAAGATGCGCATGATCTGCTTGCCGCCCATTACGCCCGCGACGGTAAGGAGTTTAACGACGCCCGCAAACGTATGGCGCGGATACCAGACGGGGCCACGTTGATTGACAACCCGGTTTCTGTCGCGCCGGGTTTCATCCTTGGGAATGTACATGTCATGGCGGGGGTGCCGAAGGTGTTTCACGCAATGGTGGAAACGGTGCTTGCGACAATGACGGGCGGGCAGCCACTTTTGTCCGCGACCTTAAGGGTGCATATTGGCGAAGGTGACATTGCAGGTCCGCTTGGCGCGTTGGCAGAGGCGAACCCTGATGTGTCGTTAGGTTCTTACCCGTTTCAAGGTGAGGACGGTAGCTTTGGTAGTAACTTGGTGGCGCGCGGTACTGACGTGACGGAACTAAAGTTGGTAATGGATCAATTGGCAAAGGCGCTTGGTGTTGAACACGGATGATCTTTTCGACGTAGTGGAGGCCACTTGGCCCGCCGCAAGCACTACTCGTGTTGGCCCGTGGTTAATCCATCAGGGTCTAGGGGGTGGCAAGCGAGTGTCCGCAGCGCGCCCAATGGGGGCCGCAACCTCAGAAGATATTGAATTGGCGGTTTCTGAAATGGCTAAGCTTGGCCAACCGGCGTTGTTCTCCCTTAGACCAGAGAATGCAGAGTTAGACACTAAACTGGCGCACCTCGGGTATGATGTCATCGATCCGTCAATCTTGTTCCTTGGCCCGATCTTTGAAGAAGAGCTGCCGCCAGTCACGGCATTTGATATCTGGCCGCCGCTACAAATCATGAAAGACATTTGGGCTGAAGGCGGCATCAACGCCGGACGTATCGCGGTTATGGAGCGGGTGACCGGTCCCAAAACTGCGATCCTTGGCCGCATATCTGATCGAGCTGCGGGCAACGCCTTCGTGGCCATGCAGGGAACAGTCGCGATGGTGCATGCTGTGGAGGTGTTATCTGAGTATCGCCGCATGGGTTTGGCGCGCAACATGATGTACGCGGCCGCGCGTTGGGGCAAAGATAAGGGCGCGGAGCATTTTGCTTTGGTAACCACGGGGTCAAACATAGCCGCACAATCGCTTTATAGTTCTCTGGGCATGTCGGTGGTTGGGCGGTATCATTACCGTATGAAACGATGAAAGGCCCTGCCCCCGTGACAAACCCCAAAGTAACTGCGCTTGATCTGCCGATGGTCGACCCGCTTCCCGAGGCGACGCAAAAGTACTTCGATGTTTGTACGGAAAAGCTGGGCATGATCCCGAACGTCTTGCAATCCTATGCGTTTGATCCGGACAAGTTGAACGCCTTTACCGGCATGTATAACGACCTGATGCTTGGTGACAGTAACCTGTCGAAGTTGGAGCGCGAGATGATCGCGGTAGCCGTCTCGTCCGTGAACAAGTGCTTCTATTGCCTTGTGGCCCACGGGGCGGCGGTGCGGCAGTTATCGAGTGATCCTGCTCTGGGTGAAGCCTTGGTTATGAACTACCGTGTGGCTCAGTTGGATGCCCGCCAACGCGCCATGTTGGACTTTGCTGTGCTGATGACGGAGGCGAGCTACCGTATCGAAGAAAGGGATCGCGATGCCCTACGCAAGGTTGGGTTTACGGATCGCGACATTTGGGACATCGCAGCGGTGGCAAGTTTCTTTAACATGACCAACCGAATGGCCTCCGCGGTGGACATGCGCCCTAACGCAGAATACCACGCGGTTGAAAGATGAGGGGGTTTTTGCCCCTCGGTTTGGCAGGTGTGATGCTGGCGACAGCGGCGCAGGCTGATCTGGCGCTAACGTTCCCCGGCCCTGCGACCGAAACGTTTGCTGAGACTGAAGAGTTTGGCAGTTACAAGCTACCCGTCGGCCCATATTCTGACGGCTTTGTGCAAACACTGGTGGCGGAAGGACGCCAAATCACACGCGCTTGGCGGATTGATGTGGGTGTAGGGACGTCACTGGTTGTGATGGACAGTCTCAGGCAGCAGCTTGAAGCGACAGGTTTTGAACTGCTCTACGAATGTACCACAAACGTGTGTGGGGGTTTTGACTTTCGCTTCAACACGGATGTCTTGCCTGAGCCGGTGATGCATGTCGATTTGGGCGATTTTCGCTTCTTGTCTGCCCAGCGACTTGGGAATGCAGTTCCAGAATACGTCAGCCTGTTTGTTAGTCGCGGTGCCGAAAGTGCCTTCGTGCAGATGGTATTGCTTGGCAGTCCAGATGAGAGCTCTTTGACCGCGAAGTCCGGTGGTAAAATTGCGCAAATCAATCCAATCATTCCTAATGTCAGTTTTGGCTCCGTAACCGAGCTTTTGCTGCGCGATGGACACGTGGTTCTGGATGACCTTCAGTTTGAAACGGGGTCGTCGGCTTTGGGTGAAGGTAAGTTCCTGTCGTTAGTGGATCTATCGGAATATCTGAAAGCGAACCCTGAAATCCGTATCGCACTGGTCGGCCACACTGATGCCGAAGGCTCTCTTCAGGGCAACGTAAATCTGTCTCGCAAGCGAGCACAATCGGTGGCGACGCGCCTTACCAAAGAGTTTGGGATCCCGAGCAATCAAATGGAAGCTGATGGGGTGGGCTACCTTGCCCCACGTGCCAACAATCTGAGCGACGAAGGCCGTACCTTAAACAGAAGGGTCGAAGTGATTATCACTTCGACCCAAGGATGATGCTGCCACATCAAAGTAAACTGTTATTTAGATGGTCCAGTCTTCTGGGCCCTTTTCTTTGAATGCCTCTACAAGGAAATCAATGAATGTTCGAACCTTTGGCTGGGTGTAGCGGCCTGGCGGGTAGACCGCATAGATGCCTTGGGTTTCTTTTGGAAGCTCCGGCATAACTTCTTCTACCAACCCTTGGCGCAATGCGTCTGCGTATAGGAAGCTGGGTAGATAAGCGATGCCAAGACCGGAAACACAGGCGTTCAGCAAAGATTGACCGTCGTTCACGGTAAGCCAGCCTTGCGTGCGGACCTGACGTTTCTCACCAGAAGGTGCTGTGAGCTTCCATACGTTTCCAGCCGACTGGTTGGAGTAATGAAGAAGCTTGTGGTCATTCAGATCGTCAATCTTCTCCGGATGGCCAAATTGCTCAAAATAGCCGGGTGCTGCGATCAACCGTTTGGTGGTTTCCGTCAGTTTCCGAGCCCGTAGAGAGCTGTCTTCCATTTCACCAATGCGAATGGCCAAATCGAAACCCTCGGAGATTAATTCTACGAAGCGATTGTTGAGGACCATGTTGACAGTGATATCGGGGTAATCGACTAGAAAGTCGCCCAATATAGGGGACATGTGGTTTACGCCAAAATCGGTCGCGACAGAAATGCGTAACAGGCCAGACGGGGCGCTTTGCATCGAAGATACCAGAGCATCAGCTTCGCCTGCGTCATTAAGAACGCGTCGGGCGCGATCATAATAGGCCAGGCCAATTTCAGTTGGGTTGACCCGCCGTGTCGTCCTGTTCAGCAACCGCGCACCAAGGCGGGTTTCAAGCGAGGAGACGTGCTTGGAGACGGCGGATTTTGAAATCCCCATCTTTCGGGCTGCGTCTGTAAAGCCTCCTTGGTCCACCACGGTGGCAAAAGCTTCCATTTCTGTCAATCGGTCCATTCGGATACCCCAAATACTCTTACTCGTTGACCCGTTATCCGCGTCAATTGGGGCAGGAATGCGATGTGTGTTGGACGATTCAGGGGTAAATCTGCGGATCGTTGAGGGCACGGAAACAAGTAAACAGCTGTTTCCGTGCTGGAAATATTGCCAAACGCGTGTGCTATAGAGGTAGTTGGCTACCTATAATGATGCCGCAAGACGGGTTCCTTGGTTTATGGCACGCTTTGCATCCAACTCGGCTGCGACGTCAGCGCCGCCAATAACATGCGGGCTTCGGCCTGCAGTTTCCAATTCGTCGGCTAGGGTGCGCGACGGCACCTGACCTGCACACATCACAATAGTATCGACTTCAATCACCCGAGGATTTTCGCGGGCTTCACCGTCGGAGACATGCAAGCCCTGCTCGTCAATCCGCTCATAGTTGACGCCGCCGACCATTTTGACGCCTTTCATTTGCAAAGTAGCGCGGTGGATCCAGCCCGTGGTTTTACCCAGACGTTTGCCCAGTTTTTCAGGCTTACGTTGAAGTAGCGTAACATCTCGAACGGCGGGTTCGGGTTGGGGGCCTTTGTCTGACAAGCCGCCACGCTTTGCTGCGGGATCAGTGACGCCCCATTCTTCCATCCATTCATCTAGATTGACCGTTGGACTGTCATCAGTGGTCAGATATTCGGCTACATCGAACCCAATGCCGCCTGCGCCAATAATTGCGACGCGCTTACCAACCTCTGCGCCACCACGAAGCACGTCGATATAGGAGAGCACATTGGGCCCGTCCTGCCCGACGATCTTGGTGTCACGAGGCAGAACACCCGTGGCGATGATAACTTCATCGAAGTCTTCTAGGATGGCCGCATTGGCCTCGGTTTCTAGGCGTACCTTTATCGAGCTTTTGGCGACCATGGTTTTATACCAGTCTACCAGCCCGTAGAATTCTTCCTTCCCGGGGATCTGCTTGGCCATATTGAGCTGCCCGCCAAGTTCATTCGCTTTGTCGAATAAGGTAACGGAATGCCCCCGTTCGGCCGCCGTTAACGCAGTAGAAAGACCGGCGGGCCCGGCCCCTACAACTGCGACGGTTTTTGCGGTGCCCGCCGGTTCAACCATCAATTCGGTTTCAAAACAGGCCTTGGGGTTTACAAGGCAGGTACTCATCTTCCCGCCAAAGGTGTGGTCAAGGCAGGCTTGGTTGCATGCAATGCATGGTGCGATCTCTGCCCCGCGACCATCTGCGGCCTTAGCGACAAAGTGAGGGTCCGCAAGGAAGGGCCGCGCCATGGACACCATATCTGCACAGCCATCAGCCAATACGTCTTCGCCAACGTCTGGAGTATTGATCCGGTTCGAAGTGATAATCGGTATCGATACCTCGCCCATCAACTTCTTAGTCACCCAAGTAAACGCGCGGCGTGGCACGGAGGTTGCGATCGTTGGAATACGTGCTTCGTGCCAGCCAATGCCTGTATTGATTATCGTTGCACCCGCTTTTTCTATTTCCTTGGCCAGCAAAACGACCTCATCCCAAGTGGAGCCGTTGGGGATCAAGTCAATCATGCTCAAACGGTAAATGACGATGAAATCAGCGCCGATAGCGGCACGGACACGTTTGATAACCTCGATGGGCAAGCGCATTCGGTTCTCATAGGAGCCGCCCCAACGGTCTTCGCGCTTGTTGGTATGGGTCACCAGAAATTGGTTCAGGAAGTAACCTTCCGAACCCATGATCTCTACACCATCATAGCCCGCTTCTTTTGCCCGCTTGGCGGCGGTTGCGATGTCGTTGATTTGTTTCTCAATACCGTCCTCATCCAGTTCTTTGGGTGGGAAGGGGGAGATTGGAGACTTAATCGGTGATGAGCTGACACATTCGGGGCCGTAGGCATAACGCCCCGCATGTAGAATCTGCATGGCAATCTTACCGCCTGCGTCATGCACCCTGTCTGTCACGATCTTATGGTTGTTAATGTCGTCATCGGAAAACAACCCCGCCGCACCAGGGAAGACGCCGCCCTCGCTGTTCGGGGCCATTCCGCCAGTGACCATAAGTGCGACACCACCACGAGCGCGCTCCGCGTAGAATTCGGCGATGCGGTTCCAGTCTTTGGTCTCCTCAAGACCAGTGTGCATCGACCCCATAAGAACGCGATTCTTTAGTGTGGTGAAGCCAAGGTCGAGCGGGGCCAGCAGATGCGGGTAATTGGTCATGAAAGTCCTCCAACTTTGTGCACAGCATTATCCAAGTTTACGCTCAGGTCACCTGAAACGCGGCGTCATGCTGGCCAATAGGTGTGATCAGAGGGCTTAAGTTGTTTCGACGCAATGCCGGCGGAAGGCTTTTTTCAACATATCCAGCTCGGCGCGGAGCAAATCCATCTCGGCACGGATGTCGTCTGACAAAACCTCTCCGGTGACGATTGTGAAGCTGTCTAATGTGTCGCCTGTGGCGTCGTCATTGATCAAGAAGGTCTGCACACCGTCCGTCAGCACCTCTCGTGGAATTTCGAAGCGAACATGCCATGTGTTGGCTAAACTCGTATCCGCAATGACAGATAGGCCTTCCAACTCGCGCTCCAGATGAAGAGCTGTCAAATTTGGATGACAACTTTCTTCGGCCCCCGCCGATAGAACTGCTTCATAAACTCCGGCTTGGATGCGGGTCTTGGTAAGGATGACATTACTCATTGAGAGATTTCCTTAAAAATCAGCGCGTGGGCGGCGGCTGAAAGTGATGTCGCGCAGGTTAATTTCGTTCATCTCCGGCCCCTCAAAGATAAGGTCCATCCAGATGCGCTCCAAGCGACGCTCACTGATTTTGGTGTGGGTCAGGTCGAACTCAACCATGGATTCTCCACCGTTCAGTGGCAGCTCGCGCACCACTTGCTCCACGTTGGGGCCATACTTGATGTTAAGTCTGGCAAAAATTTCCAGCGGTTTCTCGAACTCGACTTCTGTATCCAAGCGAAGGATATGATTTTTGCGTAAACCATCGGTTGCGTTGTCGGGCAAATCCAGAACGAGGCTCAGAAAGCTGCCGTCAAACTTAAATACGTCCATACGCAGTCCGAACGGCGCAAGGTCGCCTTCGCGGGTGTTACGAACCTGACGAAGGGTCAGTTCGGAGATATGGCAGTCGTGATAAAGCGTTGCAGAATTGCCTATTCGAGTGCGGCTTTCAACGGCTGCGATACCAATAGGTGAAATAGGCCCGCGCCACAATTCAGGACGATGGGCCCAATCTGACTGAGCAGGTTTGCGAATTGCATTGGATCCGATTCGCGGTAACGTCAGGCGGGCGTCAGCGACATGAGTGACTTGATCGACGCGACGGCGCATTTGGCGCGCTTGTGTGCGGAGATGGCGCAATAGCGATAAATCAATGGTCTCAGCGTCTTGTACAGCTGTTTCCCAACGACGCAGTGTTCGGCGATGAAGCCGTCGCCGTACGAATTCTCGCATCCGATCCATCATGAGTTTTGAGGCAATCCTAGTTATCCCGCCCTACAGCGGTACCATTGTTTCTATATTGCAAACAATGGTTTCAGCCAAAAATTCGACGCAACAGTCCCGTGTGGGCAACATCCCCAGCTTTCGCGGGAGTTGCGCCTGTTTCATCCTGCTCCTGACCTTCGAGCAAAGCGTTCCCGAAGTCATATAGGGTTTGTAGGCCCTCAGAACTGCTTACAGGTGCCGACTTGAGGCCAAAAACAGACACCGTGACGACTGATTTCTTCACATCAAAATACCCACGCCAATAGGTATTTTCGGTTCCGGGCACCACAGGGGCCGACTTGTCGCGAGCGTGGATAAAGAAAGCGTTGTTGCGCGAAAAGCTATCCAAGATCTCTACGCTGTTTGCATTGCCAGAGGCGCTAAGTGCCGCTTTTCCTGCATCCGATTCGAAGAAACTTGCTAATGCGACTGAGGAATGGGCAATCCTAGGTTGCTCGCGCCCTGCTGGTAAGACCGTCGCGGTGACAATCGCATTGATAAAGGGTTGTGGCAGTTCTTCGTCAGCAGCGATCGCGGCGCAATTTCCAAAAACCATGAATGCCTTGGACGGCTTATGGTTCGAGGACGCCGGATCGACACAGAAGCCGTCGGGCCCGCGCAAGATCACCCTGTCCGAGGTTACGGTAACCTCTGTCAGAGCTGCGTTTGTGCCGTCGGACCTTAGGTCGGGCAGTGGGTTTTTCCCACAGCCCGCCAAAGCAATAGCTGCTGGCGTTAGAACTACCCAAAGACGCACGAGTTACAGATCCATGTAGATGTGCTGCTCTTCCTTAGCGCCGGGGTGGGTGCAAGCGCCCAATTTGGCAGAGCCGACAAGCTGCGAGTATTTCCATAAAGCACCGGATGCGTAGATCGTCTTGCGAGGGCCTTTCCAGTTGGCCTTTCGTTCAGCCAGCACGTCGTCGGTCAGATCGATGCTGATCTCACCCTCGATCGCGTTCAATGTGATGATGTCGCCATCTTCAACCAATGCAATCGGGCCGCCATGAGCAGACTCAGGACCAACGTGGCCAACACAGAACCCGCGGGTCGCGCCAGAGAAGCGGCCGTCAGTGATTAAAGCCACTTTCTTGCCCATGCCTTGGCCAGACAATGCGGCCGTAGTTGCCAGCATTTCACGCATACCCGGACCGCCAGCGGGGCCCTCGTTGCGGATAACCAGAACTTCGCCTTCTTTGTATTCGCGCTTCTGAACCGCGTCGAAGGCGTCTTCTTCGCATTCAAACACACGGGCTGGGCCAGTGAACATTTGGTGCTGCGAGGACATGCCCGCAACTTTAACAATTGCGCCTTCAGGGGCGAGGTTGCCTTTCAGACCAACAACACCACCGGTTTTGGACAGCGGCTCTGCGATCGAATAGATGACCTTGCCGTCTGCTTCCAAATCAACGCGGTCGATTTCTTCGCCGATGGAATAACCTGTTGCGGTCATACAGTCTTCGTTGATCAAGCCCGCTTTACGCAGCTCTTTCATGATGACAGGAACTCCGCCAGCTTCGTACAGATCTTTAGCCACATATTGGCCACCGGGTTTCAGGTCGACGAAGTAAGGCGTGTCACGGAAGATTTCGCAGACATCTTCGAGATCAAAGTCTATGCCAGCCTCATGCGCCATCGCAGGTAAATGCAGACCAGCGTTGGTGGAGCCACCAGTACAGGCCACGACACGCGCCGCGTTTTGCAGGCTTTCCAATGTCACGATGTCACGCGCGCGGATGTTTTTCTCCAGCAGGTTCATGACCGCTTGGCCCGACGCGATGGAATACTGATCGCGGCTTTCATAGGGGGCAGGTGCGCCAGCGGAGTTTGGTAGCGCCAAACCGATTGCCTCAGACACGCAGGCCATAGTGTTGGCTGTAAATTGACCACCGCACGCACCAGCAGATGGGCATGCAACGCGCTCTAGCGTGCGAAGCGCTTCGTCCGACAGATTGCCGGCTTGGTGCTCGCCCACGGCCTCGAACACGTCTTGAACGGTGACGTCCTTGCCGTCCAAGCGACCTGGAAGAATGGAGCCGCCATAGATGAAGACGGAAGGCGTGTTCAGGCGGATCATCGCCATCATCATGCCCGGAAGGGATTTGTCACAACCAGCCAAGCCGACCAGCGCGTCATAGCAGTGACCGCGCATTGTCAGCTCAACCGTGTCGGAAATGGCTTCACGCGACGCCAAGGAGGAGCGCATGCCCTCGTGGCCCATGGCGATACCGTCGGTCACTGTAATGGTGGTGAACTCGCGCGGAGTGCCGTTGCCTTGCTTGACGCCAAGTTTCACCGCCTGAGCTTGACGGTTCAGCGAAATGTTACACGGAGCGGCTTCGTTCCAGCACGTTGCAACACCTACCAGCGGCTGGTGAATCTCTTCATCCCCAAGCCCCATCGCATACATATAAGACCGGTGCGGCGCACGGGATGGGCCCTCGGTCACATGGCGGCTGGGTAGTTTGGTTTTGTCGGTGGGTTTCTTCAGCATGGATGCCTCCCTCAAAAAGCGTTGCAAAACGGAATAAAGCCCAAGCCAAGAAGGCACAAGCGTGATTGCACCACGGATGTCACGACGATACCTTGGCAAAAAACCACGTTAAGGTGCCATTTCATGCACAGAACTCCGGCCTTCGAGGCCTTTATCTCCCCGGCGCGCGAAGATCACGCGCTTTGGCGTACGATTGTGACGTTTCTATCCGGCTTCGTGCTCTACATATTTTGGACCATTATTCTGGTGGTGGTGATCGGAGCGATTTGGGGTGTTGGGCCAGATTTTATAACTGCAATGGGCAAATTGCTGGCAGGGCTTGATCGGGGTATGACACCATTCGACATGGCAGTATTGCTCGCCACGTTTATTCCGATGGCGGGCGCCGCCATGCTGATGGTGGTTCTACACGGCCGTTCACCGATGACACTGTTTGGGGTCCGACAGAATTTCCTGAGAAATTTCATTGTCACGGCTGGAATCATCGTGGCGTTCAACTTGATTTTCTTTGCCTATGACAAATACCTGGGTGCGAACGATCTGATTGAAAACTTGCCAACGCTCGATTGGGCTGGCTACTTAATATGGGCCCTGCCCTTGCTGTTCATTCAGATCACGGCTGAAGAGTTGGTGTTTCGCGGGTATTTGCTGCAACAGCTGGCCGCGAGGTTCAAAAGTCCGATTTGGTGGATGGTGCTTCCGTCCGTGATCTTTGGTCTTGGTCATATCGATCCTACAATCAACTCCGCCCTCGCTTTGATTGTTGTTATAGCTACGATTGTGTTTGGCATCATTGCGGTTGATCTCACACGGATAACCGGAAACCTTGGGGCCGCTATGGGCCTTCACCTTGCAAACAACTTTTTTGCGCTTCTGGTGGCGTCATCATCTGCAAAGATGTCCGGACTTGCGCTCTATAGGACGAGCTACTCGATGCAAGACACCGAAGTCATGATACCCTTGATGGGAATAAGTATTGTGATGCTGATTGTTGTCTGGCTTATCGCTCGCCGAGTGTTGCGTTGATTGCATTTCCTCCGCCTCGGGATTATCTGGACATAAGCAACGGGAGCAACGCCTCATGAACTGGATTTCCAACTACGTCCGGCCAACGATCAATTCACTATTCTCGCGCCGTGAGGTTCCCGAGAACCTTTGGACCAAATGTACCGAATGCGGCACCATGCTGTTTCACCGCGAGCTGTCCGATAACCTGAACGTTTGCACAAACTGCAATCATCACATGGCCATCACTGCCCGTGAGCGGTTCACCGCGTTGTTTGATGGCGGAATATTCTCTGAGGTGGAGGTCCCTGCCCCGGTTGCTGATCCACTGATGTTTAAGGATCAAAAGAAATACCCCGACCGCATGAAGGCCGCCATAAAGAAGACGGGCGAAAAGGAAGCGATGTTGGTCGTTGAAGGCGAAATCCTTCGCACGCCAATCGTAGCCGCTGCGCAGGACTTCAGTTTCATGGGTGGCTCTATGAGCATGTATGTCGGCAACGCTATCATTGCTGCCGCCGAGCGCGCGATTGAAATGGGTCGCCCGTTGGTGCTGTTCTCTGCCGCCGGTGGCGCACGCATGCAAGAGGGCATTCTTGGTTTGATGCAGATGCCGCGCACGACAATTGCGGTTGAGATGCTTAAAGAAGCGGGCCTGCCGTATATCGTTGTCCTGACGCACCCGACAACTGGTGGGGTCACCGCCTCCTATGCGATGTTGGGCGACGTTCAAATCGCGGAGCCAAACGCGTTGATCGGTTTTGCAGGCGCCCGCGTGATTGAGCAAACGATCCGTGAGAAGCTGCCCGAAGGGTTCCAACGTGCGGAATATCTGTTGGATCACGGCATGCTGGACCGTGTGACGCACCGTAAGGATATGAAGAACGAGCTGGTAACTATTATCCGTATGCTTACAGGGCTACCGCAGGCGGTCCAAGGGGACCTACCTGCGCCTGAGCCGGAAGCCGAAGTCAAAGCAGACCCTGAAGCTGAGACATCGGAACCTTCCGAGTGAGCCAAACAAGCGACGCCATCCTCAACCGGATGATGGCGCTTCATCCGAAGATCATCGACCTGACGCTGGACCGAGTTTGGCGCTTGCTTGAAATTCTTGACCACCCTGAGGAGAAACTGCCTCCCGTGATCCATATCGCGGGTACGAATGGCAAGGGATCCACTCAGGCGCTTATTCGCGCTGGCTTGGAAGGTGGCGGCAAATCTGTTCACGCCTATACCTCGCCGCATTTGGCGCGGTTTCATGAACGGATACGCCTAGCTGGCGAATTGATATCCGAAGACCATCTGACCGAAGTTCTGGATGAATGCTACACCTCAAACGGGCCAGATTCGATCACCTACTTCGAGATCACTACCGTCGCAGCGTTACTCGCATTTAGCCGGATTAGAGCCGATTATACGCTGCTAGAAGTCGGCTTAGGGGGTCGCTTGGATGCGACTAACGTCATTGCTAAACCAGAGGTGACGGTGATCACCCCGATCTCCATCGATCATGAAGGCTTCCTTGGCGATACCCTCGCCAAAATCGCATTCGAGAAAGCGGGCATCATAAAGCGCGGCGTTCCTTGTGTGGTCGGACCGCAACCCGACGAGGCGATGGACGTCATCGAGACACAAGCCGCCAAGCTGGGCGCGCCATTATTGGCGTATGGTCAACACTGGCATGTCTGGGAAGAACGGGGCCGCCTTATTTTCCAAGATGAACGTGGCTTGATGGATCTGCCATTGCCGGCGTTGCTGGGGGCGCATCAAATTCAAAACGCTGGCGCTGCATTGGCAGTCCTGCGGCATCTTGGATGTGACGATGCCGCCTGCGAAGCGGCGATGACTGATGCCACTTGGCCAGCGCGGATGCAGCGATTGAAAAGCGGGCCGCTGGTCGTCGCTGCGGGTCGGGCCGAGTTATGGTTGGATGGGGGTCACAATCCTGCTGCGGGGGCTGCGCTCGCGGCGTTGTTGAAAACCTTGCCGCCCAAGACGACGCGTATGGTTTGCGGGATGCTCAATACCAAAGATGTGGTTGGCTATATGAAGCCCTTAGCGCAGTTTGCTAAATCGTTACATGCGGTGCCTATTCCTAACGAGCAGGCAACTCTATCCGCCGAGGAAACAGCGACGGCGGCGAAAAAGGCAGGCTTGGAAGCGTTTGAAGCGCAGAGCGTTGGCGCGGCCATTCAAGCTATCATCGCTAATGATCCTGCGGCACGTATTCTGATTTGCGGGTCGCTCTATCTTGCAGGAAATGTTTTACGCGAAAACGGGTAACTCGCTACCTATTCGGCGCCCCATTCAATGGATTGCATTTCGCGCAGACGCGAGGCCGTGCGCTCAAATTCAAACACGCCCTCGCCTTCTAGGTAAAGCCGTTCTGGTTCTGCCGCGGCGGAGCAAATCAGGCGTACCTTGCCTTCATATAAAGCGTCTACCAGCGTCACGAAACGCTTTGCTTCGTTGAAGTTGCTACGCGACAGGCAAGGAATATCCTCCAAAATCAATACACGCACGTTCTCGGCGACGGATAGGTAGTCGGCGGCACCCAAGGGCTGACCGCAGAGATCAAAGAAACTGGCGCGCGCGATACCGTTGTGAAATGCGGGTAGGGTCACGTCACGACCTTTGACGCGTAAGATCAATGGCTCTGCAGTCCCGCCAGTTAAGCTCTGCCAAATTCTCGAGATGCTGGCTTTCGCATCTGCGTTGGCGGGCGAGAAGTAGACTTGTTCCCCTTCGAGGCGATCTTGGCGGTAGTCCGTGTCAGATACCAGCTCATGTACCGTGAGGCGTTCTTTCAATTTCTCAATAAATGGAACGAAGAGATTGCGGTTCAACCCATCCTTATAAAGGTCATCTGGCACCCTGTTCGAGGTCGTGACAACCACAACGCCGCTGGCGAAAAGATTCTCGAACAAACGCCCTACAATCATCGCATCCGTAATGTCGGTAATCTGCATTTCATCAAAACACAGAAGTTTGACGTCTTGGGCGATGTCGTCCGCGACGGGCTTGATGGCGTCATCAACTCCGGTCTTGCGGACTTCGTGCATTGCACTGTGAACTTCTTGCATGAATGCGTGAAAGTGGACGCGACGTTTGCGCGGCTCGGGAACAGTGTCGAAAAACATATCCATCAGCATGGATTTACCACGCCCAACGCCACCCCAAATATAAAGCCCCTTAACTGGGACATCTTCATTGCCGAACAAGCCGAACAGCTTTTTCTTGCCTTGGGTTTTCGCCATTTCTTCTGCCACATCGTCGAAGAATGGTAAGGCTGCAGTTTGGGCCGGATCAGCGGTCAGCTCACCGGTTTTAATCTTAGCGTTATAGGCGTCGGTCAGTAGCATGGGTGCGTCTCATCAAATTTGCTTACCCCGTGTCGCAATATTCCTGAATTGACGCAAACGAGAAATTAACGGACGCTTCGCGGATGGAACAATCACGCACGCCTCTTTTCACGCCCGTACTAATTGTTGGCTGCATCATCATGATGCTGGGTTTCTCCATTCGCGCCAGCTTTGGGGTGTTTCAAATTCCTATCGGAGAGGAGTTCGGCTGGCCACGTTCGGAATTTAGCCTAGCAATCGCGATCCAGAATTTGGCTTGGGGCATCGGTCAACCTATTTTCGGGGCAATCGCCGAAAAGCTGGGTGACCGAAAAGCCATCGTAATGGGCGCATTGCTTTATGCGGCTGGTTTGGTTTTGTCGTCGTTCGCGATCACGCCGGGTGCGCATCAGTTCTACGAAATCTTAGTGGGATTTGGCATCGCGGGCACGGGCTTTGGCGTAATCCTTGCGATGGTTGGGCGGGCGACCTCGGATGAAAACCGCTCTTTGGCGTTGGGCATCGCGACTGCCGCAGGTTCTGCGGGACAGGTGTTTGGCGCGCCCGCGGCGGAGTTATTGCTCGGGTACTTCCCTTGGCAGACAGTCTTCGTCATCTTCGCAGCGGTGATGTTGTTGTCCCTGTTCGCACTGCCTTTCATGCGTGCACCTGCGATAAACAAATCGGAACTTGAGGAAAGCTTGGGCACGGTCCTAAAGCGTGCATTTAAGGACCCGTCCTACACGATGATCTTTCTTGGTTTCTTCTCCTGCGGCTACCAGTTGGCCTTTATAACGGCCCACTTCCCCGCCTTCATCACCGAGGTTTGTGGGCCTATATCAGGCACAGGGGTTCTTGCCGGCATGGGAATAACCACGACGTCAGCGCTTGGTGCGCTTTCGATTGCACTTATTGGCTTGGCGAACATTGGTGGGACAATCTTCGCGGGGTATTTGGGCAAGCGGTATTCAAAGAAGTATTTGTTGGCAGGGATATACACGGGGCGAACGATTATTGCTGCGTGGTTTATATTAGTCCCGATGACGCCGACAACGGTGATCATTTTCAGCCTTGCGATGGGTAGCTTGTGGTTGGCTACTGTGCCGCTAACTTCGGGGTTGGTCGCCCATATTTATGGGCTTCGCTATATGGGAACACTCTACGGGATTGTGTTCTTTTCCCACCAGTTAGGGTCGTTTCTGGGGGTCTGGCTGGGCGGGAAACTCTACGACATAACGGGTGACTACACCCTCGTGTGGTGGGTTGGCGTTGGGGTCGGAGCCTTCAGCGCAATTATCCATTTACCAGTTCGCGAAAAGCCGTGGTCCGCACAGGCGGTTTAGGCGGGTTTCCATTGGTCTAGAATGTAGCGACAGGTCATCAAATCCAGATGTGCGCCGCCACCGTTTTTGCAAATGGTGATATCGTCGGGATCGCGTTCAAAGGCTGACGGTGTGTAGAAATCAGCCAGAACTGCGTCGCGCGAAATGACACCGGAGGCGAGCGGCGTCTTCAATTCGCCAATGTGATCTAAGGTGGTTTTGAAGCTGTCCACAAAGAGTTTGGAACGGGCGAGTGCGACGTCATCCACTTCGCGCATGTCAGGGCGATATGCGCCGATCAGATCGAGGTGCTGGCCCGCCTGAAGCCAATCGCCTTTCACAATGGGATCTGTGGCCATTGTTGCGGTGCAAATGATTTGGGCTTGATTGACGGCGTCTTCTAAATTCGCGATACTGGTAGCGCCATTCATGTCGGCGAATTCGCTAGATTTGGCTCTATTTCTGCCCCAAACGGTATAATTGGCGTCAGGAAAGATGCTGCGATAGGCCTCGATCATGTTGCTTGCGACGGTGCCAGTGCCGACGACTAAGATGGTGCTCGGGTTCGGATTGGCCAACAACTTAGCTGCATAAAGGCTATCGCCCACAGTCTTCCACTTGGTGACCAAATGAAAATCTATCAGGGCTTCCAGCTCTCCGGTGTCGTCTGAAAATACTGATACAGATCCGTTTACAGCGGGTAGATCGCGGGTTGGGTTGTTGGGAAAAATCGTGGCGGTCTTCACGGCCAAACCCAACCCGTCGATCCAGGCGGAGCGGGAAAGCAAAGTGTCAGGGTCGCGGTACAAGAAGGTGTCGCCGATTTCTGCTTTAGGAAGGGAGTGCCCCTTCGCAAATGCGTCCGTTAAACCGCCCCAAGTCAGAGCTGCCTCGCCGTCGTGAAATCCGATGATCTTGATGCTCAAGCCGCGGCCTCCTCGTTGGTTAAAAGGTCATGTTTCACGAGGCAATCTGCCCAACCTTGGGGATGCTCAAATAAATGTGTTTTCCAGCCACGTGACATTGCCATGTTGATGTTGTCGGCGCGGTCATCGGCAAAGAGCAGTGTCTCTGGGGCTAAACCGCAATCGTCCTCCAGCATCTGGTAGATTTTAGGGTCCGGCTTGATGACTTGCATGTGTCCCGAAATATAACGGCGATCAAACTCGCCTAAGTAGCTGTAGATGGTTTCGGCATAATCGAAGCTCTCAACGCCAAAATTGCTAAGGGCGAAGACAGGAACTTCCTTGCTGCGCAACGCACGCAATAGTTTGACCGAGTGATCGATGGTGGGAGATGCCATTTCAACCCAATGATCGTGCCACATGCGGATTTCATCGCGCCACTTGGGGTAGCTTTCTGCGGCGGCGTAAATGGTTTCCTTGAACGGAGCGCCCGTGTCGACTTGGTCGTTCATGCCGTGCAGATCAACATCGGCGAACATCGCTTTACGACGTTCCTCGCCGATGACGCTGTCGTAAAACCGCTCCGGCTGCCACTCAATCAGCACGTTGCCGATGTCGAAAATAACGGCCTTGATCATGCGTAAAGTGCCTCTGCGTGGAAGGAGATGTGGTCTTCCATAAATGTGGAAACGAAGAAATAGGAATGATCATAACCCGGCTGCATGCGGAATGTGATTTCTTGACGTTTTGCGGCGGCGGCTTGAGCCAACGTTTCAGGCTTCAACAAATCTAGGAACTGATCATCCGTGCCTGTGTCTATCAAGATCGGCCCGTCGAAACCTTTCTTGGCCATTAGCAAGCTGGCATCATGTGCCGCCCAAAGAGCAGAATCAGACCCTATATATGCCGAAAGCTGCTTTTTGCCCCAATCTGATCCGGTTGGATTACATATGGGCGAAAAGGCTGAGACACTGGCAAATCGACCCGCTTCTCGCATCGCAATGGTTAACGCACCATGTCCGCCCATGGAATGTCCAGTGATGGCTTGGCGCGACGCGTCAAGTGAGAAGTTTTCAAAGACCAAATCGGTAAGGTCCTTGGTGATATAGTCATACATTTGGAAATGTGGTGCCCACGGATCTTGGGTTGCGTTCACATAAAAGCCAGCGCCTTGGCCTAGATCATAGGTTTCATCATCGGCCACGCCCTCACCACGCGGGGAAGTGTCTGGGAAGATAACCGCGATGCCCTGTTCAGCCGCCCAACCTTGGGCCGCAGCTTTGACCATTGCGTTTTCATGGGTGCAAGTCAGGCCGGAAAGATACCAGAGCACCGGTACTGGGCCATCCTTCGCTTCGGCGGGAAGGAACAACCCAAAGGTCATATTGCAATCGCAACTCTGTGAACGGTGCGAATACACGCCCTGAATGCCGCCAAAACATACGTTTTCGGAAATCGTTTCCATTTGGTCTTCCTTAAGTAAGCCAGCCGATTACGAGCGAAACCGATAAAACGCTAACGGCAGTCGATATCAGGATACTGGCGGATACTCGTGCGGGAGCAACCCCATAGTGTTGCGCAATCATGTAAACATTTCCCGCCACAGGCAAGGACGCAGCGGCTATCATCACGGACGCCGAATAGGTATCGACAGTGAAAAGCCAAAGCGCCGAAACCGCAACAGCGGCGGGGTGAAGGATGAGTTTGGAGAAGGATAGCCAAATGGCAACCTCCATTCTCTCGGCGGATTTGGAAGCAAGCGACGCGCCAATGGCAAACAATGCGCCGGGCGTTGCGGCACCGCCTAAAGTCGAAAGGAAATCGTTTAACGGTTGGGGAATGGGTGCCTTGAAGGCTGACCAAAGGAAGCCCAACACGATGGATACGATCATCGGGTTTTTGATCAAGCCAATGCCGACGGTCTTAAGAAGGGCTAGTGACATGCGCCCGTCTCGAGAACCGGTGATCAGGATAACGACGAGACTGCTAAAGAAGATTAAGTCGACTGCTAAGGTCAGCATGACAGGCCCGATAGCGGCCTCGCCCATAAGTAGAACCAACAAGGGGACGCCTAGGAAGCCGACGTTGCCAATCACGCTGCATTGCGCTTCAATCGCGGCCTCTTCCACGGATAGTTTACGTGCAAATGCGACGGCTGTGACAATGAGATAAATCAATGCCGTGGCCCAAAAGTAGGCACCTACATAGGTCCAATCCAGAATTTCCGACAAGGATAAGTTGGCCGCAAAACGGAACAACATGGCGGAAAGGGCGAAGTAGAAAACGAACTTGGTTAAATAGCCAGTGGCTTCGGGGGTGAAGAATTTCGCCCGCCCAGCCCCATAACCCAATCCAATGATCGCGAAGAAGGGTAGTGTTTTTAGGAATATCTCTAGCATCGCGCATCCCCGTTATCACGCTCTGCTAGGGCGGGATAGGGCGGATCAAATTATCTGGGATCATTGCTTAGGTTTGCGTTTGCTTTTTCTTCGGCTCGAAAATCACCATGAGGAAGGGATGTGAGAAGTCGTTTTGGACGATCCCAGTAAGGGAAGGAGGGGGTTCTATCTGACATCTAAACTAATCAGTTCAGATTTAGCTTGAAAAACTAAACTGACCGGTTTAGATATCACAATATGAACTGATTAGTTCACTTTTAAAGGATTGAACCGATGACCTCTCTAAAGACTGCCTTGATCGCCGCGACAGTTGCCATCGCAGGCCCTGCGTTGGCTGATGGCGCGTACATCCCGTTGTTAACTTTCCCCGATGTTGAGGAAGCCGCGACCAAGGCGGATGTGCAAGCCGCGAAGACGCCATCCCAGAGCTGTACGCAACTAGAAAGAGATGCAGAGATGACGCCAGACACTTGTGGTTCTTTATCGTTAGCTGACGTTGCAGAGCGCAAGTTTGCACGTGATTAGTGGCTCCCCCTAGTGATCACGAAGCAAGGCGGGCTTTCGGGCCCGCCTACCTCATTCGGCAAGTTGTTGCTGAAACGAAGTGTTGTGGTCTATAAGGCCGACTACGGGGAGATACTCAATTGGACGGAAACACACCTGCAATCAAACGGGGTCGTAAGTACGATCAAGTTATAGCCGGCGCACGAGATGTATTCTTGGCGCAAGGTTTTGAAGGTGCAAGCGTTGACTTGATCGCACGTGAGGCCGGAGTCTCGAAGGCAACTCTCTACAGCTATTTTCCCGACAAACGGATTTTGTTCATCGAAGTGGCAAAAGAAGAATGCGCCTCTCAAGCTGAACGTGCTTTGGAGGTGAATGCAACGGACGTTCCCGTTCGTGAGATGTTGACCACCATGTCTCATAAGATGATGGAATTTCTAACATCCAACTTCGCGCAGCGGATTTTTCGCATTTGCGTCGCAGAGTCCGACCGTTTCCCAGAGTTGGGGCGCGAATTTTACATGTCCGGTCCCAAGCTTATGGAGGACCGCATGAGCGAATATTTCGAGCACGCCTGTGAACGTGGCGAGCTTAAGATCGACGACATGCATCTTGCGGCAATGCAGTTTCAAGAACTGATCAAGTCTGAGATTTTTGTGAAGATGATTTTCAACATCATCGACAAACCCAGCCAAGAGCAAATCGACCGCGTGATCGATGGTGCGGTGGACATGTTCCTTGCTCGATACGGGGTGGAGTAAGGACCACATTTTGCGGCCCTTGCTCAACTCAATTTAGTAGATAACCACGGACCGAATTGATTCACCTGAGTGCATCAAATCGAAGCCTTTGTTGATATCTTCCAATCCCATAGTGTGTGTGATCATCGGGTCGATTTCGATTTTCCCGTCCATGTACCAGTCGACAATCTTGGGAACATCTGTGCGGCCACGAGCCCCGCCGAATGCGGTTCCGCGCCAGCTGCGCCCTGTGACCAATTGGAAGGGGCGGGTGCTGATCTCGGCACCTGCTGGCGCAACACCGATAATGATCGACTCGCCCCAACCCTTGTGCGAAGCCTCCAAGGCGGTGCGCATTACGCTCACGTTGCCTGTTGCGTCGAAAGTATAGTCTGCCCCACCCTTGGTGAGCGCCACCAAATATGCAACCAGATCGCCATCAACCTCGGAGGGGTTAACGAAATCGGTCATGCCAAAGCGTGTTGCCATTTCAACTTTGCCAGGGTTCAGGTCTACGCCTACGATTTGATCAGCACCTGCCAAGCGCAGGCCTTGAATTACGTTCAGACCAATGCCGCCCAAGCCGAAGACAATGGCGCGCGAGCCGATCTCGACCTTGGCCGTGTTGATCACCGCGCCAATGCCTGTCGTGACACCGCAACCAATGTAGCAGATCTTTTCAAATGGTGCGTCCTTGCGCACTTTGGCGAGCGCGATCTCTGGAACCACCGAATGGTTCGCAAAAGTAGAACACCCCATATAGTGCAAGATAGGATCCCCATCGAGCGTAGAGAAACGCGACGTGCCATCGGGCATAAGTCCTTGCCCTTGGGTGGTGCGGATGGACTGACACAGATTGGTCTTAGGATTCAGACAGTATTCGCACTCGCGACATTCGGGCGTGTAAAGAGGGATGACGTGATCCCCCTTTTTGAGCGTTGTTACACCGGGGCCGATATCCATAACGACACCAGCGCCTTCGTGGCCCAAAATGGCTGGAAACAATCCCTCTGGGTCTGCACCGGAGAGGGTGAACTCATCTGTGTGGCAAATGCCCGTGGCCTTCATCTCAACCAACACTTCACCTTCACGTGGCCCGTCAAGGTTCACGTCCATGATTTCAAGTGGTTTACCTGCTTGAACGGCAACAGCTGCTTTGGTGCGCATGACTAATCCTAATCTTGTGTGATAGATTATCTTTGCGCTTAGTTCTGCTGGAAATCAATTACCAAACATTTGCGCAGATCACATCAAGGGCCTAAAATACCGCAATGCGATTCCTTATACCCTTTCTGTTTGTGTTAGCGGCTTGTGACGGTAACCCTGGCGGTAGATTTGCAGACCCTGCCAATTTTGACGGTCAACCTAGATGTGGGGCTGAGAATTTCTACACCCTTCTGGGCAAGCGAGAATCGGTGCTCGAGAAAGTCGTTTTGCCTCAACCAACACGTGTCCTCCATCCAGAGGATGTGATTACTATGGATTTTAGCCCGCAACGGCTAACAATCGACATTGATACTTCAGGCCGGATCTCCAGTGTAACTTGTCGATAGCGATCAGCGTGACAGACCTTTGATCCAAGCACCAGTCGGGGTAGAACGTCGGTATGGCGAAGGCAGTGAAGAAACCCAAAAAGCCGATCAAATCGGCGAAGACGAAGAAGCAGGCGAAACCCAAGCGTTCCATTTTCTGGTGGATTGGGGCGGCTCCTGTTCTTGCGGTGCGTTGGATTTGGCGGCTGCTTATTGCGGCGTTCTTATTCGTTTTGCTCGCGGTAGTGCTTTACAGTTTCGTAAACCCACCGACGACGGCGTTCATCATATCGGAGGGCTGGCGCCTTGACCAAACACGAAGAGAATGGCGTGATTTCGAGTCGATTTCCCCGAATATGTCCCATGCGATTGTCGCGGCCGAAGACGCAAACTTTTGTAATCACTGGGGTTTCGATATGGCGGCTATCCGCGATGCACTGGAGGATGGCGGCGGACGCGGTGCCTCAACATTGTCGCAGCAAACAGTTAAAAACACATACCTTTGGCACGGTCGGAATTGGACGCGGAAGGCATTGGAGGCAGCAATCACGCCAATTGTAGAAGCGGTTTGGACCAAGCGTCGCATTTTGGAAGTTTACATGAATGTTGCCGAATTCGATGAAGGAGTGTTCGGGGTTGGGGCCGCCGCACCTTGGTATTTTGGTGTGGACGCCAAAGATTTGACTATGCGTCAGGCTTCACTTCTTGCAGCCATTCTTCCCAATCCGAAGGGGCGTTCGGCGAAACGGCCATCCCAATTTGTGAATAAACGCGCCCGCTCAATCGCAGCTGGTGCGGCTACGATCCGCGTGGATGGGCGGAATGAGTGTTTCGATGGTTGAAAAACCCGCCCAAGGTTGCGATTACAACGTAACAGAATTCTCTCATTGGATTAAGCGATGAACCGCCTTTATCACGCCCCGCTCTCCCCTTTCTGTCGCAAGGTGCGCCTTGTGCTCGCCGAGAAGAAGGTCGAGGTGGAGCTGGTAGAAGAGCGCTACTGGGAGCAAAACACCGACTTCATGCAGCGTAACCCTGCGGGTAAAGTTCCGATCTTGAAGATCGATAGCCAGACGCTCAGTGAAAGTCAGGCTATTTGCGAATACCTTGAAGAGGTTATCCCAGAGCCAGCATTGTTGCCCAAAAAGCCTGAAGACCGCGCCGAGGTGCGTCGCTTGATTTTCTGGTTCGACGATAAGTTCCATCACGAAGTGACGTCGAAGCTTTTGTATGAGCGCGTGAACAAGAAGATCATGGGACAAGGTTACCCCGAAAGCCGGAACGTGAAGCTGGGCGCGCAGAAAATTAAGTACCACATCGATTACATGGGCTGGCTGTTGGATCAACGCCGGTGGCTTGGGGGCGATCAGCTCAGCTTGGCAGACTTTACGGCCGCCGCGCATTTCTCCTGCCTCGACTATATTCGGGACGTGGACTGGAACCGGAATGCCAACGTCAAAGACTGGTACGCGAAGATTAAATCCCGTCCCGCGTTCCGTTCTATTTTGGCCGATCAGGTTCCTGGTTTCATTCAACCGCCGCATTACGCGGACTTGGATTTTTGAGCTTAAAAGACCGATTGCAAGCGCAGGCGCTTGCGGAAGGCTTTGCCAAGATGGGTGTCTGTCGACCTGATGCGATACCCAAAGCTCCAGACCGGTTAAGCACATATGTTGACGATGGGCGGCACGGTCAAATGGGCTGGATGGCGGAGCGCATGTCGTGGCGCGGTGACCCTGCGTCCCTTTGGCCTGACGCGCGATCGGTCATTATGTTGGCCGAGGTTTACTCGCCAGATCATGACCCGTTGGAGGTGTTGAACCATCAAGATCGTGGCGCGATTTCCGTATACGCCCAGAACCGCGATTATCATGATATCGTCAAAAAGCGCCTTAAGCGGGTTGGACGGTGGCTGATTGAGCAAGCTGAAGATGTGGAAATCAAGGTTTTCGTCGATACAGCACCCGTGATGGAAAAGCCCCTTGCAGAGGCTGCCGGTCTGGGATGGCAGGGCAAACACACGAATCTATTGTCGCGTGATTTAGGAAGTTGGTTTTTCCTCGGCGCGATCTTTACGACGGTTGAATTAGAGCCTGATGTCGCCCAAACTGACAATTGCGGTAGCTGTCGAGCGTGTCTTGATGTTTGCCCGACTAAGGCTTTTCCCGCGCCGTTTCAGTTGGATGCGCGACGCTGCATCTCTTACCTGACGATTGAACATAAAGGGCCAATTGACGAGGATTTGCGCGCGAATATGGGCAACCACATTTACGGATGCGACGACTGCCTCGCCGCTTGTCCGTGGAATAAGTTTGCCCAAGACGCGACCGAAATGCGCTATGCCGCGCGCGATGATTTGCGTGCCCCTAAACTGGCGGAGCTGGTAAAGTTGGATGACACAGAATTTCGCACCAAGTTCTCCGGCTCGCCGATAAAGCGTATTGGTCGGGATCGCTTTATTCGCAATGTGCTTTATGCAATTGGAAACTCCGCCAAGCCGGAACTGATTGAAGGCGCCCAAGCGCATCTCAATGATCCCGACCCCGCAGTTGCCGACGCCGCACGCTGGGCTGTCGAAAGGTTAACCTGATGCCACATCTTCTTAGTTTCGGTCACGGGTACTCTGCGCAGGCCCTTTCAAACCGGTTGTTGCCCCAAGGCTGGACGATCACCGGAACGACGCGCACGCAAGACAAAGTGCAGGTTTTGCAAAGTGATGGTTTTGAAGGTGTGATTTGGCCGGAGTCGGATCTTTCGGAGTACATAAAGAAAGCCACGCATATTCTCATATCAGCAGGCCCGAACGAGGAGGGTGACCCTGTTCTGAACGCCTTTCGGGACCAACTTAGCCAAGCGGCTGAAAACCTGGAATGGGTTGGGTATCTGTCCACCACAGGCGTTTACGGGGATCACCAAGGTGGCTGGGTGGACGAGACGACGCCCCTCACGCCTTCCACGAAACGCGGCCAGCTTCGAGTTGAGGCAGAAGCTGCGTGGCAAGAGTTGGCAATTCAAACGGGAATGCCGCTGCACATTTTTCGGTTAGCGGGCATCTATGGCCCCGGACGTGGGCCCTTTTCTAAGGTGCGGAATGGAACCGCCCGCCGCATCATTAAAGACAACCAAGTGTTCAGCAGAATTCACGTAGAGGACATCGCGCAGGTTCTGGATGCATCGATTAAGCAGCCAACAGCCGGTGCAATCTACAATCTTTGCGACAACGATGCGGCCCCGCCGCAAGACGTGATTGGATACGCTGCACAATTGTTGGGTCTCCCCTTGCCCGAAGCGGAGCCCTTTGAAACTGCACAGATGTCCCCGATGGCACGAAGCTTTTACGCAGAATCTAAGCGAGTTCGGAATGACCGAATCAAGGACGAATTGGGCGTCACACTGCTCTACCCGGACTACAAAAGTGGTCTGGAGGCTCTTTTGGCCGCTGAAAACACAAATCCGTGACCGCGATTTATGGGATTCCGATAAAGCACGGGTTTCGCTATAGTCTGCGAAAAAATCAGGGATGGTAACCTAATGCGTTCGGTAATTTTGCGTGGCCTGCTGTTGGCTTCTTTGTTGATATTGACGGCATGTTCGTCGAAGTTCACGACATACAATGGACCTCAGGTCACTAAATTAGAGGTCTTCAAGGGCGACAGAACCATGAAGGTCTATAGTGGTTCGCGTGTTCTGAAGACTTATGATGTTGATCTAGGTTTTGGTGCTCGTGGTCATAAGCAGTTTGAAGGCGATGGTCGCACCCCAGAGGGTCGTTACACGATTGACCGCCGCAATCCGAACAGTTCTTTCTATTTGTCGCTTGGTATTTCTTATCCGAACGCTGCGGATCGGGCCTTTGCGCGAGAAAAGGGATTGTCACCGGGTGGTGACATTTTCATTCATGGTCAACCGAACCTTGTAGGTCCACGCGGTCCAGATTGGACCGCAGGCTGTATTGCTGTCACGAACCGCGAAATGCGTCTGCTCTATGCAATGGTGAAAAACGGGACTGTCATCGACATCTTCCCGTAAATAGGCAGCGTTAACTGCCTGTTACCATCGTCCACCAGATTTTGCCGTTCGGTTCTTGGAACCAAGAAACGCCCAGCTTCTTTGCGCGAGGGGATAAAATTACCTCACGGGTTGATGGGGTATCCATCCAAGCTGCAATGGTCTCCGACTCGTTTTCATACGTCTCAGAGATGTTCTCACCGATTAGCTCGCCCAGATAACCACTGCGCGAGACACGATCGAGAGGTGAGGAGCCGTCGGAACCAAAGTGCCAAGGACGGTTTTGCACCGACATATCGCGTGCGTGGGTTGCGGCGGCTGCGGTCAATTGGCTGTCCAGTTCCAGCGGTCCTGTTCCTGCAGCAACCCGAAGTGCGTTCACAGAGTCCAAAACGCGGAACTGAATGTTTGCGGTGTCTTTGGCTTTGATCCTGTAAACGCGTTGCACGGGTTGGCCGTCAGCGCCTGTCGTCGGTCCGACTGGAGTACAGGCAGCCAACGCAAGAAACGTTGAGGTTAGGATGAGAAGCAGTCTGGTCATACCAATTGTTCCTTAGAATTTTGACAATCCATAGACTGAACCGTGGGTCTGTTCAAACACAGTGGTGGAAAATGGCCGATCACTTCATTGTTTGATTTGTGATTGCGGCATTCTCGCCATATTACATAGGGGATGAATTTCTCAAGGAGGGCATTTCTGTGACTGATTCAAAATTTACTAGCCTTAGCCGTCGCAATTTCTTGCTGACAGCCAGCGCGGCAGCATCGAGCTTGGCGGCGCCCGCATTGGCGCAAACAGCTGGCGGCGCAGACGTAGCACGCGATTTGGATGAAGTTGTTCAGCGCAACGTTTCCAGCTTCCGTTCACTTGAATGGCAGCCCTACTTTAACAACCTGAATAAAGGTGCGATTCTCGTCGATATTGATAGCCGCGCGCTGCATATGTGGACTGAAGATGGCTCATACGCGCTGTATCCGTCGTCGGTACCTCAGTCAGAAGATCTGACGCGTCGCGGGCGCACGAGCATCATTCGCAAAGTTGATGGCCCGACTTGGAGCCCGACACCGGCGATGAAAAAGCGGAACCCAGAGTGGCCTCCGTTTGTACCAGCTGGCCCAGAAAACCCGCTTGGTACTCATGCGCTTTATCTGACGTGGACGTATTACCGAATCCACGGTACGCATGATACGCGCAAGATTGGTCGGAAATCTTCAAATGGATGCATCGGTCTGTACAATGAGCACATTGCCGAGGTCTTCTCAAAGGCTAAGCTGGGCACGCAGGTGTTGCTAATTTGACGACATTTTGACCTGTTGGAATCCGCTTAGCTGACGGCCCCATTGAAACGCCCAAGGATTGCTGGTTATACGGGATCACGAGATACTGTCTTGGGTGTCCGTGGATGGACCGGATAGTCTGGGTCCAGCGGACGTATCTTGGAAGGATATAGAGATGAAAAAAATCGTACTTGCAGCAGTTTTCACTGCAGCCGCTTCTTCTGCTTTCGCTGGTAGTCTGTCTGACCCGATCATCGAAGAGCCAATCATTGCGGCAGAAACTTCTTCTTCGGCTGGTGGCATCATCATCCCACTGCTGATTCTGGTTATCGCAGCTGCAGCCGCTTCCTAAGCGCTAGCTGAACCAACGAATTTAAAAAGGCGTCTGAGAAATCAGGCGCCTTTTTTATGTTTAGGTGGTTGTTTCAATCGCCGGAAAGACCAGCGTCAGCCTCAATCTGCTTGCGGGACTTGCGCGCCCGTTCCGTTGCCGATTTTAGCTGACCACAGGCCGCCATGATGTCTTCACCGCGTGGCTTACGAACAGGCGATGCGTAACCCGCCTGATAGACAATTTCCGAGAAGGCCCGAATTCGGTTGTTTGAAGACCGCTCATACGGCGCACCGGGCCATTCGTTGAACGGGATTAGGTTGATCTTGGCCGGAATGCCTTTGATCAGTTCTACCAAGCGATACGCGTCTTCATCAGAATCGTTCACGCCCTTCAACATGACATATTCAAAGGTAATGCGTTCGCTGTTGGACGCTTTGGGGTAGGCGCGAAGGGCGCTCAACAACTCCTCAATATTCCATTTCTTGTTGATCGGAACCAAAGTATCGCGAACTTCGTCTGTCGTCGCGTGGAAGGACACCGCCAGAAGGCAGCCAATTTCGTTTGCAGTTTTCGCGATTTCAGGCACTACGCCGGAGGTGGACAAAGTAATACGGCGACGTGAAAGGCTGATGCCCTCTGGGTCCATCGCGATTTTCATTGCGTCACGTACGTTGTCAAAGTTGTACAACGGCTCTCCCATGCCCATCAGTACAATGTTGGACAGTTTGCGCCGCGCCTCGTCATTGGGGTTATGCCCTGGCTCCGGCCATTCACCTAGATCATCGCGGGCGAGCATAACTTGGCCGATAATTTCGCCAGCAGTCAGGTTGCGCACCAGTTTCTGTGTTCCTGTATGGCAAAATGAGCAGGTCAACGTGCACCCGACTTGGCTCGAGATACACAAGGTGCCGCGGTCCTCTTCGGGAATGTAGACGACCTCAACCTCATGACCACCGGCAATGCGCACCAAATATTTTCGGGTGCCGTCGGTGCTGACCTGACGCGTTACTACCTCGGGCAGGGTTATTTCAAACTTCTCAGCCAACAAACAACGGTAGTCTTTGGCGAGGTTTGTCATGCTGTCAAAGTCGCGCACACCTTTTTGGTAGAGCCACTGCCACACCTGGCCAGTTCTCATCTTTGCTTGCTTCTCCGGCGTGCCGGCGGCAATCAATGCGTCACGCAATCCGACGCGCGAGAGGCCAATCAAATTGACGCGGTCACCCTCGGGCAACTTGCGTGGGATCGTGATTAGATCTTGCGTAATTGGTGCAGTAGATGACATGGCGGCCTCACTTGGAGCAGGAAGACAGCGGAATACACCAAACTAGTGCAAAGGGAAACCAGCGCTGTGTTCCACTTTCGGTTGTTGTGGGCGAACAAGGTTGCAGGCAAGCCGTGCTTCCTCCGCGCTTAATGATGGGCGCGTGCTTTTTTGGCCAGTAGGGCCAAGGTCAATCGCAAGGTTCCCGCAATAAAGTAGATGGCTTTGAACAAAGCCAAGCGAAACGTATGTTACAGCGCGTAGACCTTCTACTTGCCGAACGCCCCCCATCCCAACCAAATCCTTAGCGGACACCAAGACTTCACGTGTGGAAAACAACACGTCAAACATTTGGTGTCGTAGGGCGATGCGCTGAGTGGGTGCCAGATACAAGTCGTCGCTGGGGCGGTCGCCGCCAAAAATGCCTGCGGGAATGTGAATCGGCGATTTACTAGGGTTTGACAACAGGTCAACATCGCGAAAGGCCACGCATTTAATTGTCTGCATTCCAAGATCTTTGGTTAGAACGCGGTCTCCGGATTTCAAATCCTCGACATACCGATCGCCGGAGCTGGTCATGAGCGGCGTCCCAACGCTCATCCCTGCGGGCGATAATCGCACGGCGGTAGCTTTGGATTTTGCGGGAATCTGGGTGGATGTCGTGTTGATAACGTTCATAGGGTGCTGCCTGTTGGCCGGTTTTTCCGGTCTTATCTTGTTACAGGTTAAGGGACCTTGGCAGCCGACCCCTTAACCTTGAAAAATTTTAGTGAGTTATCCGCCGCAGCGCTTCGAGGCGTCCTCAAGAGCAGCGGTAAATCCACGCAAGGAGAACGAATCCTTGGTCGTTGTGCCACGTCTCGACACGCCGGTGATCACAGCGTCAGCACCACGTTTCATCGCAGAGATGATTTTGTTGTCATCGGCTGGTGTTGGTGCCCATGCGGTTTCACCGCTGGTGAACAGCTCGTAAGCGGTATCGCCGATTTGCAGGCTAACGGTTGCTCCGTCGGGGTAGGGGTAGCCGCCTGTGAAGGACACTTCACCAAGCTTCCCAGCACCAGGCCAGTAGCTGACAAACATCAATGTGTCGCCGCGGGTCACCGCAACAACGCGTCCACCTTTGGTGTTCACAACTTCCTTAGGGCTGGAAACGATCCAACACTGGGTAGGGTTGTCTTCAACAAAAACGCTCCAGTCCGTTTTGGACGCGACGCGATTGGTGGATTGTTCCTGAGCGGAAAGGGGGCCTGTGGCCATAACTAGGGCCGCACTTAGGGCCATGCTCTGCAGCATCTTTTTCATGTATCTCACAGCTCCAGCTGTTTTTCTGCCTCTTGTGTGTCGAACGATCCTTAGCGGATTCACTTATGTCGACGCACTATTATTATCTCGATTGCCAAACGATAGCCTAGAATGCATGTGTTGGGGAAGCCCAATTGGCGGATTTTCGCTTTTGAAGGAGGCGTCTATGACACAACCGGTCCCAATGCTCGAAATCTGGCGTGGTAATTTGCTTGAATCACAACATCTGGGCCACGCTGTGGTCTGTGATGCAGCGGGTCAGGTGGTTGAATCATGGGGAGATGCCGAAAAGGTGATCTACCCACGCTCTTCGTGCAAGATGTTGCAGGCCCTACCATTGATCGAAAGTGGCGCGGCGCAGGCTTTCGGGCTGACGCCTGAGCAACTGGCATTATCTTGTGCATCTCACCAAGGGGCCGCTATTCACACGGACCGCGTTCAGGTTTGGTTGAATGATATGGGTCTTTCTGTAGCTGATTTTCGCTGTGGCCCGCAAAAACCTTCGGATAAAGATGCGCATGAAGCGCTCGTCCGCGGGGGAAAGCAGCCATGTCAAATCCACAACAACTGTTCTGGCAAGCACGCAGGCTTCCTTACTTTGAATAAACACTTGGGCTTCGGGTCTGAGTACGGTGAAATTGATCACCCCATCCAAGTCGCGATACGCGCCACGTTTGAGGAGATGACCGGCGAAACATCTGATTATTGGGGCATCGATGGTTGCTCAGCACCTAACTTTTCAACCTCGGTTACTGGGTTGGCGCGGGCGATGGGGCGAATGGCAAAACCTTCAGGTTCCGGTGTGCGGGCAAAAGCGGCAAGGCAGCTGGTTGATGCTATGCGCGCACATCCTGATTTGGTGGCGGGCGAAGGTCGCGCCTGTACCGAGTTGATGCGCGCAATGGATGGAAAGGTCGCAGTAAAAACTGGCGCGGAAGGCGTGTTCGTCGCCATCTTGCCAGAACAAGGTCTTGGTATGGCGCTAAAGATTTCTGATGGAGGGACACGCGCGGCTGAAGCAGCGATCGCTGGTTTGCTGGTAAGGTACGGAGTTTTGGACGCGGATCACCCGATGGCCAAGAAGCGGATGTATGGTCCAGTCCTGAATTGGAATGGGTTGAATACTGGCCATATGCGTCTGAGCCCGGAGTTTCTTCAGCTCTGAAAAGGTTGAGTATTCCGTGGGGACAGCTCTTTTATAACGTCATGAATTTTGGCTTTCTTCAGGGGCTTCGTTAGGTAGTGGCTTAATCCAGCATCTTTGATCCGTTCCTCATCACCGTCCATGGCATGGGCAGTCATGGCGATGATGGGGATGGGGTTGGTTCCCCGTTCACTTTCAATTTGACGGATTGCGCGGCTTGCTTCCATGCCGTCCATTTCTGGCATGGAGATATCCATGAAGATCAAATCAAAGTTTTCCTGTCGAAAGGCGTTAACGGCCTCTACGCCATTGTTGGCGACCGTTAGATCAAGAGTGATTTCTTTTAGCATCTTGCGAAAAACAAGCTGGTTGGTTTTGTTATCCTCGGCGGCAAGAACGCGCAGGTTTCGAATGGCTTGTGGGGCTCCCACGCTTACACTGGCACCACCAATTGCTTGAAGTAGATCCTCGCGACGGAAGGGTTTGCGAAGCATATAGACGTCGGCGAGCTCTTCAGCGGTGTCGACTTGGGTAACCATTGCGACAACAGGGGTATCGGGGAAATTGGCGATAGCATTTCCTATTGCGACATCGTTATCGCCCGTTTCATGTTCGTGACCGATGAAAATGATATCTGGAGTCAAATTTCCTGGAGCGGCACTAAGGTCTGGGAACGCAGAAAATTGGAGGCCTAGCAACTCCATCTGGCGCGTCAAAATATCCAATTCCATTGCATTTGGCTCAACGACCAAAGCGGTCTTTATGTGATCGGGAAGTGCGGCGGCAACGGAAGCGTTCGGAGCGACCAGCGGGAGCGAAATTTTAAAGCCAAAACAAGCCCCCTCACCTTTGACACTGCTAACCCAAATTTGACCGCCCATCTTTTCAACGAGCTTTCGGCTAATGGCCAATCCCAAACCAGTGCCTTCATATTTGCGATTAGCTTCGTCCTCGATTTGATTGAACTCTCCGAAAATGTGATCGGCCATTGTAGGGTCCAAGCCAAGCCCGCTATCCTCAATCGAGAAGTGCAGGTCGCAGCAATCATTCTCATCGTCGACAATGCCAACAACGCGAACCATGACGTGGCCTTCATCGGTAAATTTCACCGCATTCCCCACGAGATTGGTCAATATCTGACGAATACGCCCTGCGTCGCCCACAAATTCAATGGGTAGGTGTTGGTCGTAGTCAATTTGAAGATCTAATCCTTTTTGCTGAACCGTTGGATCAACTATTCGAGCAATATCGTGGATCAGACGTTCCAGATCGAAGGGTTGGGGTTTGAGTAGAAGTTTCTCGGCCTCGATTTTCGAGAAGTCCAAAACGTCATTAATGATCTCAAGCAAGGCTTCGCCCGAGTTATGAATGGTCTGTGCATATAGGGTGCTTTCCTCGTCCAGCCCACTATCAATGAGTAGCTCGGCCATGCCCACGACACCATTCATCGGGGTGCGTAGTTCGTGACTCATCTTGGCAAGGAAGGCGGATTTTGCGCGATCCGCAGCTTGTGCTTTGTCGCGAGCGTCGCGCAGCTCGCCTTCGCGTAAGATATTCTCGGTGATGTTCAGAACCATGGAGACGACGCCACCATCGGAGGTACGTCTGTCCATCATTTTCACATACATCCCGTTCCAAAACCTTAGCGTGACTGGCTCGATCTGATTTCCCGCCCAACGATTCATCATCATAGAGTGCCATTCGTCGGTGTCTTGGCCACGAATGTCTACGATGCCTTCGTCGATGCAAAGATCAATGATCTCCGAGTATGAAGTGCCTGGCCCGACATCGCCGGCGCCCTCGAATGCGGCCAAATACGGTGGATTAGCTGCGATCAGGTTCAGGTTCATATCGAACAACGCGAACCCATCGTGAATGATATCAATCGCGTCCCACAACAGCCGCTCAACAGCGACAACCTTGTGGTTGGCGGCAGCAAGGTCTTTGACCACTCGCGTGTTTTGACCCTCTAGTTCCTCCACCACGCGGCGTTGATCAACGATCTGCCCAGACAGGTTTAACGCATGCGCAGAAAGCTTCCGGTTCGCCGCGGTTAATTCGGCTTGTTTTTGTTCCAGCAATCGCTCCGCGGTCAATCTGGCGCGGCGTTCTTGCATCAAATCTTGTTTGTTTAAGGCGTGTTCCATCGTCCTCGAATCGACTTGTCGTAGGTTCAGCAAACTTGGCTCAAGGAAATGAAAACACGCTTAACGCGATCCACTTGCCAGACTCATGGAAGCCGTGCGACCCTTTAGGTAATTTTAGTATGAGGTTGATATGAAGTTGCGCGTTTTATCTGCAAGCATGGTTTTTCTATCTCTGGCGACAGCGGCATTTTCGCAAGAGCTGATCCCAGAGCGCCGGATGAGTCTGTCCAAAGACGTGGATTTTTACGGAAGCGATCTGGCCAATATTTTTGACACGACATTCGATGCCTGCTCGCGGGCTTGCCTTGCGAATGAAACCTGCAAAGCGTTCACTTTCAACACCAAATCCAAGGCCTGTTTTCCTAAATCCGACATCAGCCAAAGCGAGCCATTTGTAGGCGCGTTATCTGTAGAGGTGACAGACGCTACAGATGCTGAATTGAACCTCGCCAACGCGCAGCGTGCTCAAGCAGATTTCCTGTCTGAACGTGACCTTGAAGCGGCGTATCGGCAAGCGTCCACTATGACGCGTCGTTTTTCGGCTAACTCGTTTTCTGCCCAGCAGTTCGTAGAGGCGGCGGATCGGTCTCGTGGGGAAGGCAAGCCAGATGTTGCGATGCGGTTTCTTGGGGCGGGGTTAACGGTAGAGGATCGCTCAGATCTATGGGCACAATTCGCTCGTGATGCCGCCGCTGCCGCGAAGGCGAACAATAGTAAACGGCGTGAATTTAACCGGTTTTATCTGACGGCCTCAGTCAACGCGTACCTTCGTGCGCCCAATGCCGCGATGTCAGTGAATGCTTTGACCTTGATGTCCGATGCGTTTGAGAAGAACAACAGGGGGCGGGAAACGATTGCTCCGCTTCGGCTGGCCCAAACTTTGCAACATCGCGATGACACGGCGAAAGCGTTGGACCGCGTTGTCGGGCTGTTTGGGTTCAATATGGCCGACACCGAAGTCGAGAATAATTCGACCGAGCCGCGCATTTGCCTTTCCTTCACAGAGCCGCTGTCAAAAACTGTAGATTATAGCCCTTTCGTTCAATCGCAGATCGAAGGTGTTAGCATAGAGGCGCAGGACCGCCAGTTGTGCATCGGGGGTTTAAACCACGGGGAGCGGTATCAATTCACGCTTCGTCAGGGCTTGCCAGCCGCATCGGGTGAACAGCTCCAAAAGCCGATTGAGATCGTACAATACGTCCGCGACCGCACGCCTTCTGTACGTTTCCCCGGACGCTCCTACATACTTCCAAGTGCAGGTGATGCGGCCTTGCCCGTTGTGGCGGTGAATACGGACAAGCTAGATTTGACGCTTTATAAGGTGTCCGATAGGAACATCCTGCGCACAATGCAAAGCGATTTCTTCGCAAAACCGCTTAGCTTTTATGGTGAGCAAGAGTTTCGCCGATCCGTCGGGGTGGAGCTTTGGAAAGGGACGGGCGAGGTTCAATCCGAGCTGAACCGCGATGTTACCACGCGCCTTCCCATGTCTGAAATCGTGGGCGAAATGTCACCCGGCGTTTACGCGCTACAGGCCAGTGTTTCTGATTCCTCAGACCGATCCTCGCCAGCAACGCAGTGGTTCGTGATTAGCGATCTGGGCGTGACCAGCATGGAGGGCGTCGATGGCCTGCATGTCTTTGTGCGGGGCCTATCGGATGCATCCGTGCGAGGCGAGGTATCGGTATCGCTTGTTTCGCGCGCGAATGAGGTGCTGGACACGGTCAAGACTAACGATCAAGGCTATGCCCGATTTGATCCCGGTTTGACCCAAGGAGTGGGTGCGGGCGCACCTGGCTTGCTCACGGTTAGTCAGGGCGATGACTTTGCATTCCTGTCCTTGCGTGATCCCGAGTTTGATCTATCTGATCGCGGGGTAGAGGGCCGTCCGCCAGCCAAACCCGTGGACTTGTTTGTCACAACAGAACGTGGCGCCTACCGTGCGGGGGAGGTAATCAACGCCTTGGCTTTGGCGCGTGATGGTAAGGCAAAGGCAATCGATGACCTGTCACTTACGGCAGTGCTTACCCGCCCTGACGGAGTTGAATATTCCCGCATCTCCGAGCGTGACGCAGGCGCCGGTGGTCGAATGTTCGCCATGCCGCTGGGCGACGACGTCCAGCGCGGAACATGGACATTGTCGGTTTTCGCCGACCCTGACGCGCCTGCCTTGTCCACGCAGAAATTGTTGGTGGAAGATTTCCTGCCAGAGCGCATTGACGCGATCCTATCATTACCGGATGGGCCTATTTCTCTAGCCGGCAAGGCACCGGAGCTGGATGTGGAAGCTAGGTACCTATTTGGGGCACCAGGGGCCGACCTAGCGGTCGAGGGCGGGATCACACTTCGCGCATCTTCTGATCTAGATGGCTTTCCCGATTATCGTTTCGGTCGATATGATGCGCCCTTCCGCCCGTTGCGCGGTGGTTTTGCTTTGGATGTTCGCACGGATGCTAACGGTCATGCTACTGCGCGTTTGAACGCCCCTGAGCTTGCCGAAGTTATGCAACCACTTGAGGCGCTAATCGTCGCGCGTGTGCGTGAAGGCTCTAACCGGCCTATTGAGCGTCGCATCACGCGCGCGGTGATGTTGGACCAACCATTGATCGGGGTGAAACCTGCCTTTGACGGGGTGATCCCTGAAAACGGCGAGGCGGAATTTTCTGTGATCGCCTTGGGGCCAGACCTTAAACCGCAGCCCATGCAAGTGCGCTGGACTGTGAACCGCATAAGGACCGAATATCAATGGTACTCCAGATACGGAAATTGGAACTGGGACCCAATCACGACACGCAGCCGCGTGGCCTCCGGAGATGTCATGGTAACGGCGGATGCGCCTTTGAAGATTACCGCGCCGGTTGAGTGGGGCGAGTATGAGATCAAGGTAGAGCGTACCGACGGCCCTTATGTCGCGACATCCATGAGTTTTAACGCAGGTTGGTACGCCAGCGCGACCGCCACGCAAACGCCGGATCTCCTAGAGGCGTCTTTGGACAAAGAGATGTACACCAGCGGCGACATTGCAAATCTGCGTATCGTGTCCCGGTTCGCAGGCAAAGCGCTGGTCACGGTGATGTCCAATCGGTTGATTGATATGAAGGCGGTGGATGTCTCTGAAGGGGAAAACTTGATCTCCCTTCCGGTTACAGACGATTGGGGTAGCGGGGCTTATGTTTCGGCTTCGGTCATTCGGCCGATGGATGTGGCTGCGGGTCAAAATCCCGCGCGGGCATTGGGCCTGTCTCACGCTGGGGTGAACCCAGAAAATGCGAAGCTGACGGCCGTGTTTGAGACGGATGGCGAAGCCACCCCGCGCGGGCCACTTAACGCGCGGTTACGGGTCGAGAATATGAACGGTGAAACCTACGCAATGATCGCGGCCGTAGATCAAGGCATTCTGAACCTAACGGGCTTCACGCCGCCGCAAGCATCGGACCACTATTTTGGTCAGCGTAAACTTGGCGTCGGCATACGAGATGTCTATGGGCGTTTGATTGATGGTAGCACTGGCGCTTTGGGCGCGGTCCGCTCGGGCGGTGATGCTGGTGTGCAGTTGCGCGCCAAGTCCCGTCCACCAACTGAGGATCTCGTCGCCTATGTCAGTGGGCCGTTGCGTGTTGGGCCCGACGGCATCGTCGAGACTGAATTCGACTTGCCCGCATTCAATGGGTCAGTTCGCCTAATGGCTGTGGTTTGGTCTAAGGACGCAGTTGGAGAGGCCAACGCCGAAATCCTTGTGCGTGATCCTGTCGTGGTCACTGCAACCTTGCCGCGCTTCATGGCGCCGGGGGATAGCAGCCAGCTTTTGTTGGAGGTTGTGCATGCAGAGGGACCGGTTGGTGAAATGCCATTATCCATAGCAGCAACAGGTGCGTTGATCACGGGTGATCGACCGTCCTCCGTCACGGTGACCGAGAAGGGCACGACGAGAATAGAGGTGCCGATCAAGGCGGGTCAGGCGACTGAGGCACGTTTTGATGTGGCTCTAACTTTGCCAAATGGACGCGAATTGGTGCAATCGCACCGGATTGAGTTACGCAGGAACGACCCTATCACACAGCGTCGAAGCCAGTTCAACTTGGCATCAGGTGGAACATTCACCTTGGATGAAAACGCTTTTGCGGGTTTCATTGCTGGGTCGGCGTCCGTGACGTTGGCTGCTGGGCCCTTGGCGCAGTTCGATGTGCCGGGCCTTCTCAACGCACTGGACAATTACCCCTACGGTTGCACCGAGCAGGTGACCTCAAAGGCGTTGCCGCTGCTGTACTTGGATCAGGTGGCTGGGGCCATGGGGTTGGATAATCGTGACGGTATCGCCCAGCGGATCAGCGATTCCATCACTTCGGTCCTGACCAATCAAGCCTCCAATGGGGCGTTTGGTTTGTGGAGACCGGATCGCGGGGATTTGTGGCTGGATTCTTATGTGACGGATTTCCTAAGCCGCGCCAAGGCGCAGGGACATGTGGTGCCTGAAACTGCGTTCCGTCAGGCGCTAGATAATCTTCGCAATCAAGTAAACAGTGCCTCCGATTTCGAGGATGGGGGCGAGGGACTGGCCTATGCAATGCTAGTCCTCGCTCGTGAAGGTGCGGCCTCTATCGGAGATTTGCGTTATTTTGCCGATACAAAGGCAAACAACTTCAGCACGGCTTTGGCGGTGGCGCAGTTGGGTGCGGCACTGACGTCCTACGGTGATCCAACGCGCGCGGACGCGATGTTCCGTCGTGCGTCTGATATGTTGAAGGTCGAGGCTGACATCGCACAAACATGGCGCAGCGATTATGGCACTGATTTGCGTGACGCGGCTGGTGTCCTCACATTGGCGGCTGAATCAGGCTCTAATGCGGTTGATATTTCAGAGCTGAGCGCCCGCATTGCGCCCTCTGTTGGGCAGGTCGTGGGACGCTCGACGCAGGAATCCGTGTGGACGTTACTCGCTGCGAACGCGTTGATAGATCAAACTGGCACAGGGCTGTCGTTGAATGGGGACGTGATTAACGGACCACTTGTGAAGGTATTGGATCAAGACGCGTCAGAACCTGTTGAGATCACTAACACCACTGATACAGACACAACGGTAACTCTGACCGCCTTTGGCGTTTCCAGTGAGCCCGTGGCAGCGGGGGGTAACGGGTACCGTATCAACCGCGACTACTATGATCTGGACGGGAACCCTGTTGATGTCGCCCGAGTTGAATCGGGGACACGCATGGTTGCGGTCCTTACGGTCATTCCATTGGCTACGGGCGAGGCGCGATTGATGATCAACGACCCGCTGCCTGCTGGCTTCGAGATCGATAATCCGAACCTACTGCGCAGCGGTGATATCAAAGCGCTTCCTTGGCTGAACACTGATGCGAATGTGCGCAACACGGAATTCCGTGATGACCGTTTCCTTGCGGCGGTGGATCATTTAGGGACCAAGGATGTGCAGCTCGCCTATATTTTGCGGGCGGTGGCCGCGGGTGATTATCACCACCCCGCTGCCAGCGTCGAGGATATGTATCGCCCATTCTATCGCGCGAACACCGACGAAGGGCGTGTACAGGTCACACGTAAATGAGGCTAGCTCGAACCCTTTGCGCGGCTGTTGTCGTGTTTTGGGGATTAGCTATCGGCCGTGATCAGTTCGACGATTGGGTCGATCAAACACAGCTTCCGGTTCTCGCGGTGGAGACCGGGGTAGAGGTCGTTGACCGGCACGAAGTATTACTTCGATCTTATCAGACGTCAGATGACCGTTGGCGATTGGCGACATCCATTACCAGTGTTGACCCTGAATTTATACGTCTCTTGGTTCGTTACGAGGACAAGCGGTTTTACCAGCATGCAGGTGTAGACCCGCTGGCGGCATTGCGCGCGGCGGCACAGGCGGTTTGGAATGGGCAGATCGTATCAGGTGGGTCGACTCTAACAATGCAGGTTGCGCGTCTTTTGGAAGAAAGCGGTACTGGTTCGTGGGCGGGAAAACTGCGGCAAATCCGTGTGGCCCTCGCGTTGGAGCGCCAACTGTCGAAGGATGAGATTTTATCTCTATACCTCGCCCGTGCGCCTTACGGAGGAAATCTGGAAGGCCTGCGTGCAGCCAGTTTGGCGTATTACCAAAAGGAGCCGCGCCGCCTGACGCCCAGCCAAATTGGGTTGTTGATAGCCCTTCCGCAGTCGCCAGAAGCCCGAAGGCCAGATAAGAATCCGGGCCGTGCATTGCTAGCCCGCGACCGTGTTCTAACTCGGTTGGTAGACGCAGGAGCTTTGGGCGCTGAGGCAATCACATATCAAACGCTACGGGCGAAACGGCGCGGCTTCGCAGCCCTAGCGCCGCATCTGAGCGATCGCGTGTTGCGGGATGAAGGTGGCCAACTTATTCGCACAACGCTGGACGCGAACTTGCAAAGGCCGTTGGAAACCTTGGCGCGGGCAGCGGTTGCAGATCAAGGGCAACGTCTCTCGGTTGCCTTCGTGGTGGCGGACCATGAAACAGGCGAAATCCTCGCGTCAGTTGGCTCGGCCAGATATGCGAATGATCGCAGGGGTGGGTTTATCGATATGACCCAAGCCCGCCGCTCCCCAGGTTCTACGTTAAAGCCACTCATCTATGGACTGGGTTTTGATCAGGGTCTAATTCACCCCGAAACTGTGATATCTGACCGACCACTTCAGTTCGGCTCCTACGCACCGTTAAACTTCGACGGGCAGTTCCGAGGTGACCTCAGAGTGCGAGAAGCGCTGCAAGCCTCGCTTAACTTGCCTGTGGTAAGTGTGTTGGACAGGTTGGGTCCCGCGAACTTGATGTCGAAGCTGCGACAAGCTGGGCTGGCACCCCAACTCGCAGGAGATCGTGCGGGGTTGGCGATCGCCTTGGGCGGGGTCGGAGTAACTCTGACAGAACTGGTTCAGCTATATGCCGCCATTGCGCAACCAACTGCCCCCAAGACGCTGTCGGCGATACCAGCGGCGAGCGCGCCATTACCTACCGTCCTTAGTGAACGGGCAGGTTGGTATTTGGGCGACATTTTGAAAGGCACACCACGTCCCAACGTCTCTGCGGGCAAGGACATCGCGTTTAAAACGGGAACCTCCTACGGCCATCGCGACGCTTGGGCGGTTGGGTATGACGGTCGGCATGTTGTGGGGGTGTGGATGGGGCGCGCTGATGGAACGCCTGTTCCTGGTGCATTCGGCGGGGGACTGGCAGCGCCGTTGATGTTCCAAGCGTTTGACCGCGTGAAACCCCAAACCGAACCTTTGCCATCGCCCCCGCGTGATGCATTGCTCGTGGGGAATGCGCAATTGCCACAACCTCTGCGCAGGTTCACCAGCCGTGCGGAGCAACGTGGCGTGGCGCAAGACCATCCCAAGGTGGCGTTCCCGCCGGATGGGGCTCGGGTGTCACGACGCGGCGGTGCTGTGACCGTGCAGATTAGAGATGGCGTGGCACCATTCACTTGGATGCAAGACGGCACGCCCGTTTTGACCAACAGTTGGGACCGTCAGGCGCGGCTCTTTCCATCAGGGCGGGGTTACCTCAAGGTGCGAATTATTGATGCCCATGGTCGCGCCGCGGGCACCACAATTTTCGCTGAGTAATCAAACGCGCTCAATCGCCAATGCAATGCCTTGACCACCGCCGATGCACATGGTGATCAGCGCTTTCGAGCCACCTGTCCGTTCTAACTCATGCAAGGCCTTCACGGTGATGATAGCACCGGTTGCCCCAACAGGGTGACCCAATGCGATGGCGCCACCGTTGGGGTTTACCTTGGCGGGATCCAACTCCAGTTCTTGCGAGACCGCCAATGCTTGTGCTGCGAAGGCTTCGTTCGACTCGATCACGTCGAAGTCGCTTGCCTTCAGGCCGGTGCGCTTGAGCAGGTTCTGAACGGCCGGGATGGGGCCAATGCCCATGACTTCGGGACGAACACCTGCATGCGCATACCCGATGACGCGGGCTCGCGGAGTGAGGCCGGATGCCTGCGCTGCCGCTTGTGTCGCCAAAACGATTGCACCTGCACCATCGTTGATGCCGGACGCGTTGCCAGCGGTGACCGTGCCGTCTTTTTGGAAGGCGGTGCGAAGACCTGATAGGGCGTCCAAGGACGTGGCCTTCGGGTGCTCATCCGTGTCGAAGGCGACCGTGTCTCGCTTAACGCGGACCTCCACGGGAACGATTTGATCCTTGAAGTAGCCCGCCTCAATTGCGTGTGCGGCGCGGGTTTGGCTTTCCAACGCGAAGGCGTCTTGGGCTTCGCGGGTGATGCTGTGCTCGCTTGCGACATTCTCAGCGGTGACGCCCATGTGGCCAGTGCCAAAGGGACAGTTCAACGCACCGAGCATCATGTCTTGGGCCTTGGCGTCTCCCATTTTCTGACCCCATCGGGCCTGGGGCATAATGTAGGGGGACCGGCTCATGTTCTCTGCGCCGCCGGCAAGGCCAAACTCTGCATCGCCCAGCATTAGGGATTGAACAACGGATACGATTGCCTGCACGCCTGAGCCACAAAGACGGTTCACGTTCATCGCAGGTGTGGTGCCGGGAACACCTGCCTGCATAGCGGCGGCACGCGATAGATACATGTCGCGGGGTTCAGTATTGATGACGTGGCCAAAGGCGACATGCCCAATCTGGGACGGGTCAACACCAGCGCGCTGCATCGCCGCCGATGCGACGGTCGCGCCAAGGTCAATTGGCGGTGTTGCAGCCAAAGCGCCGCCAAAGGTGCCAATGGCGGTGCGTGCGCCGCTAAGGATCATGATGTCAGACATAATGGGTTCTCCGAATGTGTTGATCAGAGCTTAGCGTATTTTGGCGAAACTACAGCGGTGACGTTGCGTTGCGGGGAAATCGACTTACTCCGGAGGGCGCGGCTCTGTTGTTTGCAAGAATTCGACCGTCCCGTCAGGCAAGATTGCAGCAGCTGTAAGGCACCCCGTTCTATACGCGCCGGTGTCTATGGAAATGCGACCGTCAGCGCAGGTCGCGTTCTCGACTATGGTATGCCCATGCGCGATCCAGTTGTTGTCGTTCCTAACGCGTATCAAAAACTCTGGATGTCCCCAAAGCAAAATTCGTGGGGATTGATCATCAAGAGCGCGACCCGGATCGATTCCGGCATGCGTAACCATCAGGTTTCCTGAAGTGATTGAGGTGGGGAGAGACCTAAGCCAGCTTTCAATCGGTTCGCCGAGGCTTGCGCGCAAGGCCATAGCGGTCGCGTTTGCCTGATCCGCCCACTGATCTTCGACGGACAAATCAATACCAAAGCTCGCCAGTGTTTGCGCAGCGCCATTCCTATACCACCGCGCGTACCTAGCTTCGGGGGCTTCGATAAAGTCTAACATCATCTGCTCGTGGTTGCCTAATATGCAGGTCACGTTGTCGGGGAACTCGGTGGACAGCTCATAAAGTCGGGTTAGCACTGCAGCGCTTGCGGGCCCCCGGTCAATATAGTCGCCCACAAATACCAGCTTGGGATCACGCATCTCTATAGAGCCGATGACATGGTCGATCTGCTCTAGGATATGTTCCAACAATTCAAGTGAGCCATGAATGTCCCCGACGATGAAGTGGGGGCTTTCTGGGCTTGGGCGGGCAAGGCTGCGCTGTTCAAGCTCCTCTTTCTCAACCGGCGGCTTCTTCTTTTTGAAAAGCGAGTTTAGAAAATTCATGGTATTGAGGCTTTCAATTGATTGCCCTCAGTTTGTCGGTGTGCGTTGGAATTGCAAGCAAAAGACGCGTGAGCAAGCCACTGTGCGAAATGCCGCGCCGATTTCCGATTTGACCTGCGTAACAATATGGCAGACGTAGGCAGGGCAGATAGGAGAACTTGATATGACGACAAAAACACGCACAGCTTTGGTGACCGGTTCCGCTGGATTTATCGGCTACCACGTGGCTTCGCGGCTACTGGCTGACGGGTTTAAAGTTGTCGGGTTCGATGGGATGAGCGATTATTACGACGTAATTTTAAAGCAACGCCGTCATCAGATGTTGTCTGAGTCTCCGAATTTCACCCCGATCGAGGGCCTGCTGGAAACCGAGGGTTTGGTCATGGACATCATGGCGAAGCATTCGCCGGATGTGGTTGTGCATCTTGCCGCACAAGCAGGCGTGAGATGGTCCATCGATAACCCGCGGGCCTATGTTGATGCGAACTTGATCGGTGCGTTCAATGTGCTGGAGGCCGTTCGGGCGCATCCTTGCTCCCACCTTTTAATGGCGTCCACGTCGTCAATTTATGGCGCCAACGCAGTGATGCCCTACGAAGAGACACATAAAGTCGATACTCAGATGAGCTTCTACGCTGCGACAAAGAAGGCGAATGAGGCGATGGCTCACTCGTATTCCCACCTCTACAATCTGCCGATTACCATGTTCCGGTTTTTCACTGTCTACGGCCCATGGGGGCGTCCCGATATGGCGCTGTTCAAGTTTACAAAGGCGACGTTGGAGGGGACCCCTATCGACGTTTACAATCATGGTGATATGAGCCGTGATTTTACATACATTGATGATCTGGTCGAAGGTATCCGCTTGTTGATCGATACCCCGCCGGAGCGTCCGAATGCACCCAGCGATATTGAGACAAGCGACAGCCTATCCCAAGTGGCGGCATGGCGGGCGGTTAACATCGGCAATGGCGAGCCAGTCCAGCTGATGGAGTTCATTGAGGCGATAGAGCTAGCAACCGGACGTGAAGCGCAAAAGAACTTCATGGATATGCAGCCAGGCGATGTGCCCGCCACCTGGGCACAGGCCGGCTTGCTAAACCGGCTGACGGGATATCAACCTAAAACTGACGTGAAGACAGGTGTTGCGCGGTTCGTGGAATGGTACCGCGAGTATTATCAGGTCTAACCTGCGGCCTGCCATTCGCGGATCGCGTCCAACGGGTAGAGCAGCATAATGATATTCAGCGCTAACCCGTCGCGGATGGCCGACATGACCACGACTTCCGCTAGGATAACAATCGCGACGCTGACCCAGATGGGCAATCGGCGCGAGAGCCAGAAGCCGGCCCACATTGCAAGAATATCACAAACTGAATTCAGCACGCTGTCGCCGAAGTAATCCAGCGCGATCGTCACCTCTCGGTAGCGGTTAATGACGGCGTCGGTGTTCTCTAGAATTTCCCAAGCGGCCTCGATTGCCGTGGCAATTGCCAAACGCCAGCCAATGTCGATCCGCCGCGCAAATAGCCACAATACGAAGTAAAAGATGAACCCGTGCAGAAGGTGGGACGGCGTGTACCAATCCATCATGTGCTGCGAATTCTCAGAACTCATAGTCTCCAGATGCAGCAGCTTGATATAGCCGCATTTGCACATGGGAATACGCCCCATCCAAAGCAGAGTGGCTGCCGTAGCAATCAAAATGCCAAGGCTGATCCAATAGGGAAGATACCGTTTGTTCATGGTGGTGAGGGGACCATGCCACAAGACCATCTGTAAACCCCAACGATCATTCATCCGACAGGTTTGAGCCTTTTTTGCTCCACCTTTTAGCGCGGTCTTTGCCTTGCTTGGCAGGTTGCACCGTGCAACGATCACCGCATGAATTCCATAGATGCATTTGCCCCGTTCTCCGTCGCCGAACAGAAACTCATCGATGATGCTGCGACCGCTCAACGCACCAGCGTAGGGGATGGCGAACTTCCTGAATCCGACGAGCCAGAGTTTGTCATTCGCGCCGAATTGATCCGGTATTTGTTATTGCGGTTTGAGGGGTTGCACGACAAAGGCATTCGCCTGCGTGGTGCTTGGATTACCGGCGCTCTTGATCTGCAAGGATGCGATTGCGCACGTGATATATCCTTGTCTCATTGCCAGGTTAGCAGCTCTATCAACCTTGTGAATGCTCGTCTGCGAGGGGTGCATTTTTCGGCCTGTACCTTAGCGGGCATATCGGCTGATAACGCCTCTTTTTCGGGATCTGTCTACATTCGCGCAGGCTCGGTCATTAAAGGTGAGATCTCGCTGGCAGGCGCGCGGATCAGCGGAGATCTGCAAATCTGTGATGCGACCATTGATAGCCCCGGTCAGGACGCGCTGTTCGCGCCGTCATTGCGGGTGGAAGGTTCCGTTTTTCTGGGCAACTATCCCTATTCGGAAACGGTGACGGAGCTGTACTCTACGGGGATGTTGTTCTTCTCGTCCGCGCGGGTGGAGCATGATTTCTTTCTGACGAATACATGCATCAGCCTGCCGCAGGATTTGAAAAACATCACCCCTGTATTCGATCCGACAGAAGAGCATGGACGCGACATGGCACTTAGTCTTGCGCGGGCCAAGATCAACGGAATTTTGTATCTCGCCGATAATCAGATTTCCCAGGGCATCGTGAATTTGGCGGGGGCAGAAGTCGCACGTTTTCGGGATGAACCAATCGGCCCCGGTGCCGCTTATCCGATCCGTCTGGACGGGTTTCGCTATACCGATTTCTCACGTCATGCGGAAACCAAGATTGATGCCCGTCTAGATTGGTTGGCGCGTAAACCGGCGGATATGCCCTTCACGTCGCAGCCCTATGAGCAGTTGGCTTATGTGTTGCAGATACTCGGCCACCGCAACGACGCGCGAACCGTTTTGATGCGCAAAGAGCGACTGCTGCGCGCCGAGAACCGGTCATTGATGAAGACGCGCGGTGGCTCCATTTTGTGGCGGGGAGTTTCGCGTGTTTTGGATGATTTTTTGCGCTGGTCTATTGGGTATGGATACCGCCCGGGCCGTGCGGTGGTCATTGCCATCGCGTTGATTGTTGGACTGGGCGTGTTCTTTGACAGCACTTGGAGGGCGGGGGATATGACCCCGAACTCCGCGCCAATACTGGTGTCTAAAGACTGGGTTGAGGCGACGCAGACTCATTCGGACAATCCGGCGGCATTTTGGTCGTCACAGGGGCAAGGCGGACAGGATTGGGAGACCTTCAACGCTTATGCTTATGCCGCTGACGTGGTTATTCCGCTGGTTGTGTTCGGGCAAGAAAGTGCGTGGGCACCGTCTACGTCGCGCTCGCCTTTGGGAAAAATCGCTTGGTGGGTGCGTTGGTTTGCAAAATCCATTGGTTGGATTGTAACGGCGCTAGGGGCTGCAGCGATTACTGGGGTGATCCGGAAGGATTAAGCGTCCGCGGGCCATTATCCGTTAGCAGCGTGCAGTCCGCACCGTCAAATCGTGCCGGCCAAAGGTCGGCCCCATACCCTGCCCCACCGTCAAGGTTGACGCGATTGCCCCGATGCTCTGGGGTTTTCACGGCGGTATGACCGTGAACGATCAACTTGGGGTGGGTTCGAGTATCGTTGATGAATTCCTGACGAATCCAAAGAAGATCATGCTCGGTTTGCTCGTCCAAGGCGATACCGGGTCGGACACCGGCATGGGCAATGAAAAGTTCATCCGTTTGGTAGGTCAGTTGGTTGTTCTTAAGGAACTCGATGTGGCTGGGCGGCACCTTTTGGATCGCCTCTGCGTGGACAGCAGATAGTCGAAGACCATCATCAACGGACACTCCATAGGAGGCCAATGTCGTTAGGCCGCCGAGCCGCTGATGAAGCCAAGTCAACTCGATCGGTAGATGGGTGTCGAAACGAGGGTGGCTTTCCATGAACCATTCGAACATGCGGTCGTGGTTGCCCTTGATGCAGGTCCAGTTGCGCCCCGCATCAAGCCCCATCATCAGCCGGTCGATGACGCCTTTGCTATCGGGGCCACGGTCGGTGTAATCACCTAAAAACACAACCTGTGCATCTGGCCCGCCGTCAGCCTCGACCAACGCCAAGGCGCGGTCGAGTTGAGCCAACTGCCCGTGGATATCCCCGATAACGTAAAGCATTTAAGCCACGTCGAAGCGTAGGGTTTTGACTTGCTTGAACATGCCAGTTCCCGACAGGGTCTCGAGGACCTTGGCCGGAACTTCAGCGTCTACATAAAGCAAAGCGATTGCGCCTTTTCCTTCGGCTTCGCGGCCCAATGTGAAGTTTGCGATGTTCACGCCTTTTTCGCCCATTGTTTGGCCCAAAGTGCCGATGATGCCCGGGACGTCTTCGTTGGTTGTGTAGAGCATATGCTCGCCAATTTCGGCGTCGATATTGATGCCTTTGATCTGGATGAAGCGTGGTTTGCCGTCCGAGAACACAGTTCCCGCGATGGAGCGTTCACGCTTGTCTGTCACAACGTTCAGCTTGATGTAGCCGTCGAATACGCCAGACTTATCTTGTGTGGTTGTGGAGATGTTGACGCCACGCTCTTTGGCGATGACCTGTGCGGAGACCATGTTCACGTCAGGGTTGGTGGCCTTCATGATGCCAGCTACGCCCGCACAGTTCAGCGCCTCGAGGTTCATGTTGGACACATTGCCGTTGTAGGTGATCTGGATGTCTTTGATCGCCTCGTCGGTCATTTGGCCAATGAAGGCACCAAGGTGCTCTGCCAGTTTGACCCATGGGCCCATAACTTTGGCTTCCTCAGCAGTTACGGACGGCATGTTCAACGCGTTGGTCACGGCGCCTGTAAGCAGGTAGTCGGACATTTGCTCTGCCACTTGCAGGGCTACGTTTTCCTGCGCCTCAGTTGTTGCCGCGCCCAAGTGAGGCGTGCAAACGACGTTTGGCAGGTTGAACAATGGGCTTTCTTTTGCGGGCTCTACTTCGAACACGTCAAAGGCAGCACCTGCAACTTTACCGGCTTTCAAAGCGTCGGCCAAAGCGGCCTCGTCGACCAAGCCACCACGGGCACAGTTGATGATACGAACGCCGTCTTTCATCTTGGCGATGTTCTCTTTCGAGATCATGCCGCGAGTTTTGTCAGTGGCAGGTACGTGCATAGTGATGAAGTCGGAACGCTCGAACAATTCGTCCAGCTCGACCTTGGTCACGCCCAGTTTGTCGGCGCGTTCCTCGGAGAGAAAGGGGTCATACGCGATGACCTTCATGCGCAGGCCAACGCCGCGTTCGCACACGATACCGCCGATGTTGCCAGCGCCGATAACGCCCAGTGTTTTGCCTGTTAGCTCGACGCCCATGAACTTCGACTTTTCCCATTTACCAGCGTGGGTAGACGCAGAGGCTTCAGGGATTTGACGCGCCACGGCGAACATCATTGCGATGGCGTGTTCGGCTGTGGTGATCATGTTGCCGAATGGGGTGTTCATCACGATGATACCCTTCTTCGAGGCAGCAGGGATGTCCACGTTATCAACACCGATACCAGCGCGGCCAATGACCTTGAGGTTGTCGGCAGCTTCGATCAGCTTTTCAGTCGCCTTGGAGGCGGAACGAATAGCAAGACCGTCATACTGCGGGATCAGCTCCAGCAGCTTTTCTTTGTCTTTGCCAAGGTCTGGCATGAAGTCCACATCGATGCCGCGATCGCGGAAAATTTGGACGGCGGTTTCAGACAGTTTGTCGGATACGAGTACTTTGGGGGCCATTGTTTTGGGCTCCTATTTTAGCGGTATGATATGCGTCGGCTTTGCGTCGGCAAAGCGTATGGCACGGAATGGGTTCAGGAATTGATCTCTTGCTCGAACGCATAAGCGAGCCACGGGAGCATCGCTTCGACATCGGCAGTCTCGACAGTGGCACCACACCAGATGCGAAGGCCCGCAGGCGCGTCGCGGTAGGCACCGATATCAAGTGCGATATTCTCGGTTTCCAGACGCTTGGCGATGGCTTTGGCAAATGCCGCGCCGTCTTTGATCCGGTCGTCGGTGAACTTCAAGCAAACGGATGTGTTGGAGCGCGTGGCCGGGTCCGTTGCAAGGAAATCGATCCAGTCGTTTGCTGCAACGAAATCGTTGACCGCACCTGTGTTTGCATCTGCGCGGGCGATCAGGCCTTTCAAGCCGCCAACCGACTTGGCCCAATCCAGCGCGAAGAGGTAGTCCTCAACGCACAGCATGGAAGGCGTGTTGATCGTGGCACCGGTGAAGATACCGTCGATCAGTTTGCCACCTTTGGTGAGGCGGAAGATTTTTGGCAGAGGCCATGCAGGCGTGTAGCTTTCCAGACGTGCAACTGCGCGTGGGGACAAGATGATCACGCCGTGACCGCCTTCGCCGCCCAGAACTTTTTGCCAGCTGAATGTGGTGACGTCCAAACGATCCCATGGAAGATCCATCGCGAATGCGGCGGAGGTCGCGTCGCAGAGTGTCAGGCCATCGCGGTCCGCAGGGATCACGTCTTTGGAAGGAACGCGCACGCCGGAGGTGGTGCCGTTCCAAGTGAAGCAAACGTCGTTGTCGAAATTCACCTGCGCGAAGTCTACGATTTCGCCGTAATCAGCGGTCGTCGCAGTCGCGTCGATTTTCAGTTGCTTAACAACATCGGTGACCCAGCCGGACCCGAAAGATTCCCAAGCGAGCATCTCTACTTTGCGCTCACCCAAGAGGTTCCACATGGCCATCTCAAATGCGCCAGTGTCGGATGCGGGGACGATGCCGATTTTGTAATCCGCGGGAATGCCAAGAACGTCGCGGGTGGTCTCGATGGCGGCAAGCAGTTTCGCTTTGCCAACAGCGGCGCGGTGCGAGCGACCCAAAGGTGCGTCGGCCAGCTTATCGAGCGTAAATGTCGGGGGTTTGGCACATGGGCCAGAAGAGAAACGTGGATTCGCAGGCTTAACAGCCGGTTGTGTCGTGCTCATAATGAGTACCCTTACAGATAATTGCCTCTCGTTGGGGAGAGGTGTCCCACTGGCGTCACTAAGGGAGGGCGCGGGCTTTCACAACAGCCAAAATGTCGCTATAGCGCCGCCTGAGTGATTATTTGCGACACCCTTATCCACGATCGGAAACACAGCCCCATGTTCGTAGTGACCCTTCTTTGCGCCCCGTCTGATCCGAAACTTGATGCGGCTTTGCCGACCAACCTGCGTAATGCGTGGGGCGGCGGGGATGTGATCTGGTTGATGCCGGATGTCGCGGCGGAATTCGCTATGGAAACGGTCCCTGCGAATTTTGACGACGTGTGGAAAGAGTGCGATGCGATGGGGATCGACCTTGTAATCCAGCCGCAAGAAGGGCGTCGCAAGAAGATGCTTCTAGCGGATATGGACAGTACGATGATCCAGCAAGAATGCATTGATGAGCTGGCAGATGAGGCCGGTGTTGGGCCGCGTGTGGCGAATATTACTGCGCGTGCCATGAACGGTGAGTTGGATTTCGAGGCGGCATTGAAAGAACGGGTAGGTCTGCTGGAAGGTCTGGATTCAGCTGTAATAGAGACTGTTTTGGCGACACGGATCACCTATATGCCAGGCGGTAAAGAGCTATTGGCGACGATGAAAACCAACGGCGCATATGCCGCCTTGGTGTCGGGCGGGTTCACAGCGTTCACGGCATCGGTGGCGAAAGCGCTGGGCTTTGATGAGAACCGCGCGAACACACTGTTGGAAGAGGGCGGCAAGCTGACCGGTGACGTTGGCATGCCGATCTTGGGCCGCGAAGCGAAAGTAACGGCATTGGAAGAGATCACCGCGCGATTGGGTATCTCGGAGGACGAAGTTTTGGCCGTGGGCGACGGGGCAAACGACTTGGGCATGTTGCAACGCGCAGGGTCCGGCGTGGCGCTTCACGCGAAACCGACCGTACAAGCACAGGCCAAGATTCGCGTGAACCACGGTGATTTGACCGCGCTACTGTTCTTGCAAGGCTATGCTGCCAGCGACTTCGCTTAGCGGCCTTTCCACACCGGATCGCGTTTTTCGGCGAAGGCTTTCGCGCCCTCTAGCTGGTCTTCGCTGGAATAGAGGCTTTTGACGGTTTCAAACTTGCTGCCGGTGATTTGGTCCATCGTGTCTTGGAATTTCTCGTCCTCGGCCTCGCGCACGATCTCTTTGATCGCCGCATAAACGAGTGGGGGGCCGGAGGCGAGCAGCCGTGCCATTTCCCATGCCTGATCCATCAGCTGATCAGCGGGGTGGATGTGGTTGACGATGCCCCAATTGCGGGCCTCCTCGGCGTCGAACCAGCGGCCGGTGAAAAGCAGCTCCATTGCGATGTGGTAGGGGATGCGTTTGGGCAGCTTCACGGACGCCGCATCAGCCACGGTGCCGGAAAGGATCTCAGGCAGCGCGAATGTGGCGTGATCAGCGGCAAGGATGATGTCGGCGGACAAGGCCAGCTCCAACCCGCCGCCACAGGCGATGCCGTTCACGGCGGCGATGACGGGCTTGTTGAGATTGGGAAGTTCCTGCAACCCACCAAAGCCACCAAGGCCGTAATCATCATCAACCGCATCGCCATCGGCTGCGGCCTTTAGGTCCCATCCGGGGCAGAAAAATTTGCCGCCCGCACCGGTGATGATGGCGACACGCAGCTCTGGGTCATCGCGAAAATCGGCGAAGACGTCGCCCATGATTCGGGATGTCGCGAGGTCGATTGCGTTGGCCTTGGGGCGATCTAGCGTGACTTCGAGAATGGTGCCTTCGCGGCGGGTTTTGATGGGACTGGTCATAAGGTTTTCCGTATTAATGCGTCTACTGCGATTGCGCCATCTGGCCCGCAGATCAGCGGGTTTACCTCCACCTCGGCGACGGGGTGGTCTTGAGCGATGACATAAGACTGGATAGCGAGAATAGCGTTAACGATTGCGTCTAGGTCACAAGGGTCCGCACCGCGGAAACCAGTGAGCAAAGGATACATCTTTAGCCTACTTAGAGCCTGTCTTATGTCATCATCACTGCTTGGAATGAGCAAAGATTGTGTGTCGGCTAGAAGTTCGGTCAACAAGCCACCTGCACCGACGGTTAGAAGGTAGCCGTGAGCGGGATCTTGGGTGACACCGACCAATAGTTCCGCCCCCGGTGCGCACATTTCTTCAATATGAAACGAGGATGCATCGGTCATAGTTTCCATGGCGACGTGGACGTCGGTGTGGGAGTTACAGTCAAGGATGACCCCGCCGACATCGGACTTATGCGCCATGCCTTCGGCTTTGACCACGACGGGGAAAGTCAGTGCGTCGAGGCCCGCAGCGCTATGGTTGGTTTGGATGGCTTTGGGCACGTTCAACCCGTGGGCGGCCAACGCTATCTTCGCGTCGTATTCGGAGAGTGTTTCAGTCTCTGTGGCGACTGCCTTTCTAAGAACTGGTTCGCTGGATGGCGTATGGATTGGCAGGGAGGCGGCGTCGATCGCGTTCAGGGCCTCCGCTATTCCGGCGAAGGGAACGATGCCGCCATTGATCAATTGTTGAGCGACGTGCTCAGGGAGCAATTCGGGCAGCGAGGCGGCGACGGCGACGGGGCGGCCAGTGTCCTTGCGCATACGCAAAGCCGCGTTTGTGGCGCAGGTCCAATCTGAGGGATCGCAAATATCACCGCGTGGGTAGTCCAGAACCACCAAGGTCATGGCGATATGGGGTGCGGCCATCGCAGACCAAGCGGCTGTCATAGCCTCCTCATCGCGCCAGATGTAGGTGTGGTAATCTAGGGGGTTGGCAAGGGCGACTTTGGGACCAAGTGCCTTTAATAGGGTCTGTTTTTGATCATCATCGAGGTCGGGAAAGACCAGATCATGGTCATCGGCCATATCCGCCACAAGCGATGCCTCGCCGCCGGAACAACTAATAGACGAGATTTTGTTGGACGGCAGGCGGCCAGCGACGTGTAGCAGCTTTAGGGTCTCCAAGAAGCTGGGGACATCTGGCGAGCGCAAGATGCCCAAGCGATCAAGGAAGGCTTGGGCCGCGGTATCACCGCCCGCAAGCGATGCAGTGTGGCTGATGGTGGCGGCCTGAGCGTGGGACGACTTGCCGACCTTCAATGCGACAAGCGGGATTGATTTGGCGTGGGCCTTGGCGGCAAGGGCCTCCCAGCGTGACAGGTCGCCGAACCCTTCGATGTGCAACCCGATGGCCGTGACGCGGGGGTCGTCGAGCAGGGCGAAGGCGATGTCGGCCTGCGTGGTTTGCGCCTGATTGCCCGCCGTAATCATGTAACCGATGGGCAGGCCACGGGTCTGCATCGTCATGTTGATCGAGATGTTTGAAGACTGGGTGAGGATGGCGACGCCAGAATCGATGCGCCTGCATCCGTGTTGGTCGGGCCAAACGGCGACACCGTCGAGCGCGTTGATGAAGCCATAACAGTTGGGGCCAAGGATTGGCATGTCGCCCGCCGCCGTGAGCAAACGCGCTTGGGCATCTGTGCCTGATGCATCCTCGCTACTGGCTTCGGCGTAGCCGGATCCAAAGCACACGGCGCCACCTACACCGCGTTTGCGCATCCGCTCTACTGCGCCGATTGTGGCTTCGCGGTTGATGCCCACGAAAGCGGCGTCTGGGGGATTGGGGATTTCCAAAACGCTTGCGTAGGCTTTGACGCCGGCCACTTCCTTTTTTACGGGGTGAACCGCGTGCAGCTCACCCTCGAACCCGAATTTTTGGGCTTGGGTTAGTACAGCTTCGCCCCAGGCACCGCCACCGATCACGGCTAGGGATTTGGGGTTCAGAAGGCGGAAGAGATCGCTCATGTGTTACGCTCCGAGGGCGCGGAGAAGGTCGCGGCTGATGATGTGGCGTTGAATTTCCGAAGTGCCGTCCCAGATGCGTTCAACCCGCGCATCGCGCCAGAAGCGCTCCAGCGGGTAGTCATCCATTAGGCCCATGCCACCGTGAATTTGGATCGCCGCGTCGGTGACACGGGATAACATCTCGGATGCGTAAAGCTTGGCGGAGGCAATTTCGCGGTTCGAGGACAGGTTCTTGTCCAACCTATCCGCAGCGGCGAGGGTTAGCAGGTCAGCGGCGTCGATTTCCGTGATCATATCGGCGAGCTGGAAACTGATCCCTTGGAACTTGCCGATTTGCTGGCCAAACTGTTCGCGCTCCGCCGCGTAGGACAAGGCGTAGTCAAACACGCGGCGCGCGCGGCCGACGGACATGGCGGCGACGGTGATGCGGGTGGCGTAGAGCCATGTGTTCATCACATCGAAGCCTCCGTCGACCTCGCCCAGCACTTGTGCATCGGGCAGGCGGCAATCGTCGAAGTCGAGGATCATGTTTTTGTACCCGCGATGGGACACGGATTTATAACCGTCGCGGACGGTGAAGCCGGGGGTGTCGCGGTCAACAAGAAAGGCGGTGATCCGCTTCTTGGGGCCTTTTGGGGTGTCGTCCTCGCCGGTGGCGATGAAGACAATGAAGAAGTCGGCGTGATCCGCGCCTGATATGAAGTGTTTCGTCCCGTTTACAACCCAATCACCGCCGTTACGCACCGCCGCGCATTTCATGCCGCGAATGTCGGAACCTGCACCCGGTTCGGTCATGGCGAGGGCGTCCATCCGCTCACCGCGTACGGCGGGCATGAGGTAGCGTTCCTTTTGCTCCCCTTCGCAGGCCATGAGGATGTTTTGCGGGCGGCCAAAGAAGTGATTTAACGCCATGGAGCCGCGACCAAGTTCACGCTCCACCAAGGAGAATTCGACATGGTTTAGACCTGCGCAACCTACGCTTTCGGGGAAGTTGCAGGCATAAAACCCTAAGTCTAGGGTCTTTTGTTTGATGTCTTGCGCGATCTCGGCGGGCACTTCGCCGGTGCGCTCCACCAATTCTTCGTGGGGGTAGATTTCTTTTTCTACAAAGCTGCGGACAGTGTCCGCGATCATGGAGTGCTCTTCGGCTAAGCCATAGGTTGTCATGATGAATGTCTTTCAGGAATGTGAGTTATATGCAGGGTTAGAGCCTGCATTTCCGTCCCAAGCGGCGCGTGCTTGTCCACGCGCTGACATCATCAATGGAGGAGCTAGGTCGCATAATTCGACCCTTCATCGTCTAGAATTGCTTTGAGTTCGGCTAAATGGCGGATGTCTTGTTCAGGATAGTTCTCGATTTCATCTGCCGTTTTGGCAGCGATTTCATCAGGCAAGATGGACAAAGGGCGGCCGGTTTGCAAGGCACGAATATAGACCTCGCAGGCGCGCTCGAAGAAGTACATGCGGTTAAAGGTGTCTGCGACAGTATCGCCGATGACCATGATGCCGTGGTTGCCCATGATCATGACCTTTTTCTTGGGGTCAGTGAACAGCTGGGCACAGCGCTCTCCCTCCTCCTCAAAGGCCAGCCCTCCGTAGCTGTCATCAACGACTTGGCGGTCGAAAAACATGGCGGCATTTTGATCTAAGGGAGGTAAGACTTTATCCTCTAGGCAGGCCAAAACTGTGGCATGGATGGAGTGGATATGCATGGCGCAGCGGGCGTGTGCGCAATGACGGTGTAGCCCCCCGTGCAGGCCCCAAGCCGTCGGATCAGGCGCGTTAGGGCCTTTGAGGGTGTCGGGATCATTCGCATCGACGACGATCATATCGGACGCCTTCACGCGTGAGAAATGAACCTGATTGGGGTTCATCAAGAACCGCGTGCCATCGTCGTTAATGGCAAGGGAGAAATGGTTCGATACGCCTTCATGCATGTTCAACCGCGCAGTCCAGCGGAAAGCCGCAGCGAGGCCGACACGGTCTTCCCAGTTTTCAATGTTCGCTTTTGCGCCGTCCATGTCATTCTCCTGTAGCTTTTGCGGAGTAAGCCATGCTTGTCGCGACTTGACTAGCAATTTTGCGACTTGCGCTGCACTTGAATTTCTGGACAATTGGAACATGGAAAAACAACCCCTCAAATCATGGGCCGATTGCGCTGCGACTTTGGTTGCTGTAGCGGCCGGACGCACGCCTGCAGACACCGTTTTGCGTGGTGGAAAACTCGTTAATGTACACACCCGCGAGGTTCTGGACGGCTGGCAAGTCGCGATCAGCGCTGGGCGGTTTGCCTATGTGGGCCCTGACGCCACGCATTGTATCGGGCCGGATACTGCTGTGATTGAACTTGGCGGGCGTTATATGATTCCCGGCCTGTGTGACGGGCATATGCATATTGAATCGGGCATGTTGACGCCTGCGGAGTTTGCCAGCGCGGTGATCCCACATGGCACCACGACGATGTTTACTGACCCGCATGAGATTGCGAATGTGTTGGGCCTCAGAGGCGTGCGCTTGATGCATGACGAGGCTCTAATCCAACCGATTTCGATCTATACCCAGATGCCAAGCTGTGCGCCGTCCGCACCGGGCTTAGAGACCACGGGCTATGAGATTGGCCCCGACGATGTGGCCGAAGCGATGACGTGGCCAGGTATCATTGGCTTGGGCGAGATGATGAATTTCCCCGGTGTGGTGAATGGCAGCCAACAGATGTTGGCCGAGATCGCCGCGACCCAGAATGCGGGAAAAACCGTTGGCGGGCACTATGCCTCGCCTGACTTGGGACCGGATTTTCACGCCTATGCGGCGGGCGGTCCTGCGGATGATCACGAAGGCACCTGCGAGGCCGACGCCATTGCGCGGGTGCGCCAAGGGATGCGGTCGATGATGCGCCTTGGGTCTGCATGGTACGACATTGAGACCCAAATTACTGCCGTGACCGAGAAGGGGTTAGATTCGCGCAATTTCATTCTGTGTACGGATGATTGTCACTCTGGCACCTTGGTGAATGATGGGCATATGAACCGCGTGGTGCGCCACGCGATCGAATGTGGCTGTGATCCATTGGTGGCGTTGCAAATGGCAACGATCAATACGGCGACGCATTTTGGGTTGGAGCGGGAGCTAGGCTCTATCGCGCCGGGTCGTCGAGCGGATGTGATTGTGACGTCTGATTTGCGGAAACTGCCGATTGAGCGGGTAATTGCCCAAGGACAAACGGTGGCGGAACAGGGTGAGATCAAAGTGACCTGCCCGCATCTGGATTGGCCCGATGATGCGCGCCAAACGGTGAACCTTGGACGGGAACTTGAGGGAGCAGACTTTGAGATCAAAGCACCTAAAGGTGCAGAGGTCGTAACGGCGAAGGTTATCGGTGTGGTGGAGAACCAAGCGCGTACTGAGGCGCTTAAACGCAGTATTCCCGTTAAACAGGGTCTATTAGAGCCTGAAGGAGCAGTCTGTCAGATCGCTTTGGTTGAACGGCACCGTGGAACTGGTGAAGTGGTGAACGCTTTGGTGGAGGGCTTCGGTTACCAAGGCTCCATGGCGATGGCATCCACCGTGGCACATGATAGCCACCATATGATTGTTGTGGGCACTGATCGCGCACAAATGGCCTTGGCGGCGAACCGCTTGGCCGAAGTCGGCGGTGGGGTCTCGGTTTGGAAGGACGGCAAGGAACTGGCCTTGGTTGAGCTGCCGATTGCTGGGCTTATGTCCGACCAACCGGCCAAGGGCATGGCTGCCAAAGCCGACCAGATGGTTGCTGCTATGGAAGCCTGCGGCTGCACCCTAAACAACGCATATATGCAGCACTCGTTGCTGGCACTCGTGGTCATTCCATCACTTCGGATATCCGATTTGGGGTTGGTGGATGTGACCAAATTTGAACTGACTAATTTGATAGAGGAAACTGAATGATAGGCATGAATGCCAATTTACCAATCCGCTCCCCTGATGCACCTGAAGCGGAGTTGTTTAGCAACCCGAAGGCTGCGGTCCAGCGGTTGTGCGAACTATACGAAGACGCATCGATGTTTTTGATCAACAAATTTCGCGACAGCTTGGAAGGTAATCCGCCTGCCGAGCGCTACCGCGCGTACTATCCTGAGATAAAGATCACCACGCAGAGCTTTGCCAAGGTCGATAGCCGGCTAAGCTTTGGCCATGTTGCACAACCGGGCACTTATTCGACGACCGTTACTCGCCCTGATTTGTTTCGCAATTACCTAGAGCAGCAAATCCAGTTGTTGGTGGATAATCACGGTGTATCCGTAGAGATCGGCGTGTCGTGCACCCCGATGCCCATGCATTTTGCCGTGGCTAACGCGACAGACCTAATTGTTCCGCAAGAGGGCGCAATGGAATTCACGTTGCGCGATGTGTTCGACGTGCCTGACTTGGCGACTACAAACGACGACATCGTGAATGGCACTTTGAAGGAACAGCCGGATGTGCCGGAACCTTTGGCGCCGTTCACCGCACAACGGATCGACTATTCTTTGGCGCGCCTGTCCCACTATACGGCGACCGCCGCGGAGCACTTTCAGAATCATGTGCTGTTTACGAACTACCAATTCTACGTTGAAGAATTCGAGGGCTATGCGCGCGAAATGCTGGCGGATGCGAATAGCGGATACACCAGTTTTGTGAGCACCGGAAACCACGAGCTGACGGATGCGAAGGGCGAAATCCCCGCGACCGAGAAAACACCGCAAATGCCCACCTATCACCTGAAGCGCGTGGACGGCTCAGGCATTACTTTGGTGAACATTGGTGTGGGTCCGTCGAATGCGAAAACCGCGACGGATCATATTGCCGTTTTGCGCCCTCATGCATGGTTAATGGTGGGACATTGTGCGGGGCTTCGGAACACGCAAAGTCTTGGTGATTTTGTATTGGCGCACGCCTACCTGCGTGAGGACCACGTGTTGGACGATGACCTGCCGGTTTGGGTGCCGATTCCAGCGCTCGCGGAAATCCAGATCGCGCTGGAGAAAAGTGTGGCTGAGGTGACTGAACTTGAAGGTTATGACCTGAAGCGGATCATGCGGACAGGCACGGTTGCGACTATTGATAATCGTAATTGGGAACTTCGAGACCAATCCGGACCGGTGCAACGCTTGAGCCAATCCCGCGCAGTTGCCTTGGATATGGAGAGTGCGACGATTGCTGCGAACGGCTTCCGGTTTCGGGTGCCTTATGGAACGCTATTGTGTGTCTCCGACAAGCCGCTTCACGGAGAGCTGAAATTGCCTGGCATGGCCTCAGACTTCTATAAAACACAGGTATCTAGGCATCTGTTGATCGGAATTCGGGCGATGGAGCATCTTCGTGAAATGCCACTTGAGAGGCTTCATTCGCGTAAATTGCGTAGTTTTGCCGAGACTGCCTTCCTTTGACCTTGGGTAAACGTACAAAAAACGTGAAAAAGAAGGGGTTTTTGCATACTAATTGTTGTGCGACCCCTCAATATTCAGTTAGGTTCTCGCGATAACACCCCAAAGGTGGGGCAATAGAGAGGGAGCAGAGCTCATGGCAACGAAACCTATGACCAAGACACAATTGGTCGCAGCATTGGCTGAAGAAGCTGGCACAGACAAAAAAGGCGCAGGCGCGGCTTTGGACGGTCTGATTGCAATCATCACACGCGAAGTATCTGGCGGTGGCGCAGTTACTTTGCCGGGCGTAGGCAAAATTTACTGCCGCGAGCGTCCAGCACGTATGGTTCGCAACCCAGCGACTGGCGAACAGATTTCTAAAGAAGCTGACAAAGTGGTTAAAATGACCATTGCGAAAGCTCTGAAGGACAGCGTGAACGGCTAATCGCCAGTTCCGTTGACGGATTAAAGGGTCGCCTTCGGGCGGCCCTTTTCTTTTGCGCAGTTTCGCGTGAAAGTGCGCCCAAACCGGGCAAGGAAATTGACGTGGATATTAAAGCGATATTGATGGGACTGGCTTTTGCCTTGATGTGGTCCAGCGCTTTTACGTCTGCGCGGATAATTGTGGCGGACGCTCCGCCACTTTTTTCACTGAGTCTACGGTTTTTACTCTCTGGTATTTTGGCAATTATGATCGCCAAAGCGCTGGGACAATCGTGGCGACTGACCTCCTTACAATGGCGGGCGACTTGGATTTTCGGGATTTGCCAAAATGCCCTGTATTTGGGTTTCAACTTCGTGGCCATGCAATGGGTCGAGGCATCCTTGGCCGCCATCATCGCGTCGACCATGCCGCTGATGGTAGCGCTGGCCGGATGGCTTCTGTTTAAGGACAAGGTGTCTTTGATTGGGATGATCGGATTGGTTGCGGGGATCGCAGGTGTTGTGTTGATCATGGGCGCGCGATTGAACGGCGGAGTTGATGCCTTGGGCGTCGCGTTCTGCTTGATTGGCGCGATGGCGTTAACCTTTGCGACGTTATCGGTCAAAGGGGCTGCGTCGGGCGGCAATGTGATGATGATCGTAGGGCTTCAGATGTTGGTCGGTTCCGCTTGCTTGTTTATTGCGGCGATTCCATTGGAGACATGGGATGTGAACGTCAGCGCCACGTGGATCGCTGCATTTGCCTACACCACGCTGGTTCCAGGCGTTTTGGCGACATGGGTGTGGTTCACCTTGGTTGGCCGCGTGGGTGCGGTGAAAGCTTCGACTTTTCATTTCCTTAATCCCGTGTTCGGAGTGGCGATCGCTGCCGCCCTATTGGGCGAAAGTATCGGGATGTCCGACTTCATCGGTGTGTTGATTATCGCGGGCGGAATTTTGGCGGTACAACTGTCGAAGCAGCAAGCTTAGCCAATCTTGCCTTGGTTAGACCCGATCTGGCCACGATGTAGCAGTAGGTGGTCTAGGATCACGCAGGCCATCATCGCCTCACCCACCGGAACCGCGCGGATACCCACGCATGGATCGTGGCGGCCTTTTGTGATGATCTCTGTGTCTTCGCCGGATTTGGTAACGGTTTTACGCGTGGTCAGGATGGAGCTTGTCGGCTTCACCGCGAAGCGCACGACCAAGTCTTGGCCGGTTGATATCCCACCCAAGATACCGCCCGAATGGTTGGAGCTATAAACAGGCCCGTCTGGGCCCATTGAGATCTCGTCGGCGTTTGCTTCGCCGGTGAGCATAGCGGCTTGCATACCCGCACCGATTTCGACGCCCTTTACAGCGTTGATCGACATCATGGCGGCCGAAATATCAGTGTCTAACTTGGCATAAACAGGGGCACCTAGACCCGCAGGGGCGCCTTGGGCGATGACTTCGATCATTGCACCAACAGAGCTGCCGGATTTGCGCAAACCGTCCAAGTAGTCAGCCCAAGTCGTTGCGGCGTCGGCGTCAGGAACCCAGAACGGGTTTTGCTCGATTTGTGTCAGGTCGCGAACGTCGGTTTTATGCTCGCCCATCTGGACCATGTAGCCAGTGATATTCAGATCAGGGGCTAGCATCTTGATGGCTTCGCGCGCCACGCCACCCGCCGCGACCCGTGCCGCAGTTTCACGCGCAGAGGAGCGCCCGCCGCCGCGATAATCGCGGATGCCGTATTTCTGGTAGTAGGTGATGTCGGCATGGCCGGGGCGAAACTTCTCGGCGATGTCGCCGTAATCCTTGGAGCGCTGATCGGTGTTCTCGATCATCAGCTGGATCGGGGTGCCGGTGGTGACGCCCTCAAACACGCCGGACAAAATGCGCACCTCGTCGGCCTCGCGGCGTTGCGTTGTGTATTTGTTTTGACCAGGTTTGCGCTTGTCGAGCCAGACTTGGATCATCTCAGGTGTCAGCGGCACACCCGGAGGGCACCCGTCAACGGTGGCACCAAGCGCCGGCCCGTGGCTTTCGCCCCAAGTGGTCACGCGGAAAAGATGGCCAAAGCTATTCATCGACATGGGGCGTCTCCCTTTTGTCTGTGGTCTAACGCTGCCCCGCGCTGCCCTCAAGAGCTTTCACCTTGCTCAGATAGGGTTTGGGGCTTAGATACAACGCTACCTCGGGGGGCCAATATTGGCTGAGATTGCGTTTGCTGACCCGTTGAACCTGAACCGGTTAAGACCGGCGGAGGGAAGGTTTGAGATGATCTCACTCCCCACTCCGTCCGTCGTTTTGGAGGAATGAGATGAAAAAGACCCTTCTAAGCGTAGGACTGATCGCATTGGCCACCTCGGCATTCGCCGAAGATAAGCCCGTGCTGACTGTTTACGCCCCTGACTACTTCACCAGCGAGTGGGGCCCAGGCCCGAAGATTGAAGCTGCGTTTGAAGAAACCTGCGCATGTGACGTGCAATATGTGGCGGGCGACCTGCTGCCACGGCTTTTGCTGGAAGGTGAGCGCACCAAGGCAGATGTTGTGATCGGCTTGAACACCGATGTGACCAAAAAGGCCCGCGAAACGGGTCTATTCTTGCCACATGGGCAAGAAACTGGCGACCTGACGTTGCCGATTGATTGGACGGACGACGTGTTCTTGCCGTTCAACTGGGGCCACACGGCCTTTATCTACAACACCGAAAAGATGGCCGAGGCGCCAAGCAGCTTTGAGGCGTTCTTGGCGGATGAAGACACCAAAGTGGTGCTTCAAGATCCGCGCAGCTCAATCTCTGGGTTGGCTTTGATGTTGTGGATTAAATCGGTCTACGGCGACGACAGCCAAGAGGCGTTCAACAAGCTGGCCAAGAAAACACTGACCGTCACCAAGGGGTGGTCGGAAAGCTATGGCATGTTTACCGACGGCGAGGCCGACATGGTGCTGAGCTACACAACATCGCCAGCCTACCACATCATCGCGGAAGAAGATGAAACCAAGAAAGCCGCGATTTTCGATGAAGGCCACTACTTCATGACCGAGTTGGCGGCGCAGGTGAAAACCTCCAAGCAGCCAGAATTGGCGCAAGGGTTTATGGACTTCGTTCTGTCCGGAACATTCCAAGAGATGATTCCCACCGCGAACTGGTCGTTCCCAGCGAAACTGGATGCGGACAAACTGCCGGACGGCTTCAAGAAGTTGGACCTGCCGAAGAAGGCTTTGTTCTACTCCGAAGATGAGGCCGCCGACTTGCGTGACGCGGCACTAGAGCAATGGCTGAGCGCGTTCAGCCAATAAGCCTATCCACCTTAGGCGGGGCGGCGGTTGTCGCCCTGCTTTTGGTGCTGACACTTGGGACGCTGGGCGCAGTTGCGTGGCGGGCGGAAGAGGTGTCGGCACTTTCCAATAATGACTGGTCCGCCGTGCGGTTCAACCTATGGCAAGCGGCGCTATCAGCGGTACTGAGCGCGGTTTGCGCCATCCCTGTGGCCCGTGCATTGGCGCGCCGACAGTTTCGTGGACGCGGGGTATTGCTGACCATATTGGGTGCGCCGTTTATCTTGCCTGTGATCGTGGCGGTCCTTGGACTTTTGGCAGTGTATGGTCGCAGCGGCATTATCTCTGATATGCTTATTTGGGCCGGATTAGAGCCTATTTCGATCTATGGCTGGCACGGTGTCGTCTTGGCACATGTATTCTTCAATCTACCCTTAGCCACGCGGTTGATCCTGCAAGGCTGGCTGTCCATCCCCGCAGAACGGTTTCGGCTTGCGCAGTCCTTGGGCTTCACCTCACGCGATATCATGCGCCATCTGGAATGGCCGATGCTGCGGGAGGTGCTACCGGGCGTCGTGATGGTCATCTTCCTGATTTGCACCACGAGTTTTGCCGTGGCACTGGCACTGGGCGGTGGGCCGAAAGCCACCACCATTGAGTTGGCGATCTACCAAGCCTTCCGGTTTGACTTTGACCTGTCCAAGGCGGCGTTGCTGGGGCTTGTGCAATTCGCAATCTGCGCCTTGTTGGCGTTGGCATCGCTTGGCATTTCAGTGCCTTCGGGGCAGGGCGCCGGATTGGACCGTGTGGTGCCGCGCAATGATGGCTCAGTGGTGATTGATACGATTGCCATTGGCGTCGTTGCGTTGTTCTTGATCACGCCGCTCGCCATGATCGTGGCCAAGGGTGTGCCCGGATTGTTTGAACTGAACCTGGGCATTCTAGGGGCCGCGTGGCGGTCCGTTTGGGTCGCGGTTGCCTCCGCCATACTGACCATTGTTATGGCGTTGGCCTTGGCGTTGTTATCGCGCAAATGGGGGCGCGGGGTCGAGGCGGTTGGATACCTGTCGGTGGCCGCTTCGCCACTGGTGATCGGGACGGGGTTGTTTATCCTGACCTACCGATGGATCGATCCTGTCTTGCTAGCATTGCCCGTTACGGTCGTCGTCAACGCCGCGATGAGCCTGCCGTTCACCTTGCGCGCGCTTTCACCGGCGCTGAGGCAGGTCGAAGACGACTATGGGCGACTGGCTTCCTCATTGAACCTTAGCGGCTGGGCGAGGCTGAGAATCGTCTTGTTACCGCGCCTGAGGCGTCCTTTGGGGTTTGGCGCGGGCTTGGCTGCGGCGTTATCGATGGGTGATCTGGGGGTTATCACGTTGTTCGCCGACCCAACCCGCGCGACCTTACCTTTGACGTTGTATAACTTGATGACAGCCTACCGAATGGATCAGGCCTTTGCGGCGGCGCTGGTTCTGTTGGCGCTGAGTTTGACACTGTTTTGGCTGTTTGACCGAGGAGGGCGCGTGGATGCTGACGTTTGAGAGTGTGGTGGTCCGACAAGGCGAATTCACGCTGAACGCGGACCTGTCGATTGAGGAAGGTGCGAAGGTTTCCATCATCGGGCCATCGGGCGCGGGGAAATCAACGCTGCTGTCCGCCTTGGCGGGTTTCACGTCTGTGGCGCAGGGGGCCATTTGCTGGAAGGGCCACGACATAGCGCGTGATGCGTCCGGCGACAGACCATTGGCGATGGTGTTCCAAGATAGCAATTTGTTCCCGCATTTATCTGTCGCGCAGAACGTGGGCTTGGGGCTTAAGCCTAGCTTGAAGCTATCTTCGGGCGAGTTGGATTTGGTCAAACAGTCGCTGTTGCGGGTTGGCTTGGAGGGCTTTGAAGACCGCAAACCGGCGGCCTTGTCAGGTGGGCAGCAAAGCCGCGTCGCCTTGGCGCGGGTTTTATTGCGAGACAAGCCGCTCATGGTTTTGGATGAGCCGTTTGCAGCTCTCGGGCCTGCGCTGCGCCGCGATATGCTGGCGTTGGTTGGAGAGATTGCGCAGGAAAAAGGGCTGACCGTATTGATGGTTACCCATGACCCAAAGGACGCGCGGCAGCTGGATGGGGATACGATTTTGGTGGCGGATGGTGTGGCCCATGCGCCTGTTCCAACTGGACCGTTTCTGGACGCGCCGCCTGATGTGTTGCGGGAGTATTTGGGCAGCTAGGTTGGCCTATGTGTTGGCGCGTTTGATGCGAGTTATACCGGACCTGCCCGACACCTGTCCGAGGGAATAGAAAAAGGCGCGCCCTGTGGGACGCGCCTTTTTAATTGGTTTGCGAAGAGGATTAGTCTTTGCGTTTGATCGGTGCCCAGAGGCGCTTGTTGGTCAGGTAGAGCAATACAGTCAAGAAGGACAAGAACAGTACGGCGATGAAGCCTGTGCGCTTGCGTGCGTCCTGATGTGGCTCTGCTGTCCAGCGCAGGAAGGCCGCGATGTCTTGAGCTTCGCTTTCCAGATCGTTGGCGTGCTCATCAGCGAAATCAACGTCTTCGCCGTAAAGAGGGGGCGCCATTGCGATCCAGCCACCAGGGAAGGCGGTGTTCTCGTAGAATGTGGTGCCCGCTTCTTCCTTTTCCTCACCGGTGTAGCCGGTCAGGATAGAGGCGATGTATTCCGCGCCACCGATACCTTGCATGAACTGGTTGATGCCCAGACCGTAAGGGCCGTGGAAGCCAGAGCGAGCCTTGGCCATCAAGGACAAGTCAGGGCCATAACCGTTACCCGGTGATGCCATCGCGGGGAAGTTATCCGTCGGCTTCAGGGCGCGGTACTCTTCGTTTTCAGAATCGAACAACTTAGGGTTCGCGAACTCATCGTTGATCGGGAACTCTTTGGCGTAGGCCTTCATCTGCTCTTCGGGCAGCGCAGGGCCACCTTCGTCAGCCAGAGTACGCATAGGCACGAATTTCAGACCGTGGCAGCTGGAGCAGATATCGGTGTAGATATGCAGCCCGCGTTGCAGCTGGTTCTGGTCATAGGTGCCAAACGGCCCCTCATACGAGAAGTCGTAGTCTGTGATGTGACCGGCGTCCCCAGCGGCAAAAGCGCTGGAAACGAGGCCTGCAGCCAAAGCGGTTGCGAGTGAGAGTTTCTTGAGCATTGGTATCTTCCTCTTACTCTACTGGCTTCGCGGCAGACGCGGAGCCTTTAGCTGGATAATGAGCGTCGAAGTCTTCCTCGATCGTCGCTGGGCGGGCCAACGGCTTCTCGATGATGCCGAGCAGCGGCAGGATCACCAAGAAGTAGGCGAACCAGTATGTCGACGCGATCAGCGAGATCCAGTCATTCGGGAATTCGGTGTCACGCGCGCCAACCCACATCAAGATGAAGAAGTCGACAACCAATAGCGCGAACCAGAACTTGAACATTGGACGGTAGCGGCCAGAGCGCACCGACGATGTGTCTAACCAAGGTGCCACAGCCATAACCGCAATCGCACCAAACATGGCAGCCACACCGAAGAACTTGGCGTCTACGATGCCAGCGGTCAGGAAGGATACGAGCTGTACTGCCCATACGTCCGCAGTGAAGGCACGCAGGATCGCGTAGAACGGCAAGAAGTACCATTCAGGAACGATGTGCGCCGGCGTCGCCAAGGCGTTCGCCTCAATGTAGTTGTCAGGGTGGCCAAGGAAGTTCGGCATGAAGCCAACAACCGCCCAGAACACAACCATAACAACGCCAAGCGCGAAGAGATCTTTCATCACGAAGTATGGCCAGAACGGCAGCGTGTCTTTCGCCGCGTCTTCTTTGGATGTGCGACGCACCTCAACACCAGTTGGGTTGTTGTTGCCCGTGGTGTGGAATGCCCAGATGTGAATGGCAACGAGGCCAACGATCACGAATGGCAGAAGGTAGTGCAGCGAGAAGAAGCGGTTCAACGTCGCGTTGTCCACCGCTGGTCCGCCCAGCAACCAAGTTTGCAGCATCTCGCCAACGCCAGGGATGGCGCCAAACAGGCCGGTGATCACGGTTGCACCCCAGAAGGACATCTGACCCCATGGCAGCACGTAGCCCATAAAGGCTGTGCCCATCATAGCAAGGTAGATGACCATACCGATGATCCAAGTGATCTCGCGTGGTGCTTTGTAAGAACCGTAGTACAGGCCGCGGAAGATGTGGGCGTAAACGGCCACAAAGAACAGCGACGCGCCGTTGGCGTGCAAGTACCGCAGCATGTAGCCGCCGTTTACGTCACGCATGATGTGCTCAACGGACGCGAAGGCCAGATCAACATGCGGCGTGTAGTGCATGGCCAGCACGATGCCGGTCACGATTTGCAGCACAAGGCAGAATGTCAGGATAATGCCCCAGATCCACATCCAGTTCAGGTTCTTTGGAGTGGGGATCATCAGGGTGTCATAGAGCAAGCCAACAATAGGCAGGCGCGAGTGAAGCCACTTTTCGCCGCCAGTCTTTGGCTCATAATGGTCGTGTGGGATACCAGCCATAATCGTTTCTCCCTTAACCGAGTTTCAGAACGTCAGGCGACGTGAATTGAGCGACAGGCACCAGCATGTTGCGCGGTGCCGGACCTTTGCGAATACGACCAGCGGTGTCGTAGTGCGACCCGTGGCAAGGGCAGAACCATCCGCCAAATTCGCCGGCGTCACCCAAAGGCACGCAGCCAAGGTGCGTACAAACACCGATCATCACCAACCATTCGCCGTCTTCATCAAGCGAGCGGTTTTGGTCTTCGGCGTCAGCCTCGGCGCCAAGGTTGTTGTTCTCTGCGCCCGCATCTGGAAGATCGGCGAGGGGAACCGCGCGGGCAGCCTCGATCTCGTCTGCGGTACGGCGGCGAATGAACACCGGTTTGCCGAGCCACTTAACGGTCAGCTGCGTGCCAGGCTCAATGCCGGACACATCAACGTCGATGGAGGCCAAGGCCTGCACGTCTGCTGATGGGTTCATTTGGTTCACCAAGGGCCAAACGGCGGCCCCTGCGGTGACTGCGCCTGCGCCTGCGGTGACGTAGTATAGAAAGTCGCGACGGGTTTCGCCGCTATGGTCGTCTGCGTGGGACACGAGAACTTCTCCCTTGTCGGACCGCTTGTGCGGCCGGTAAATTGAAGAATCCGCACCTATGGCGCAGGATATCGAGGCTAGATATATTCTAAGTCGCCGTCACGTCCACCCATGAATGACTAGAAGAGGAAGCCATTTGTCGCAGTTTGTCCAAATTGCCGCGTTTGAACCCGATTTGGCCCCGAATCTGGGGTCCTTGGTGCGTTTGGGGGTGTGTTTTAATGCACCAGTCCATGTGATTGAGCCCTGCGGCTTCCCGTTTTCGCTGAAATTGCTGAAAACCCGCGCCCTAGATTATGCCGAAAACGCCGAAGTGCATCACCACGACAGTTGGGAGGCGTTCAGCGCCGCCAAACCGGGGCGACTGGTGCTTTTGACCACCAAAGGAGCGACGGACCTGTGGGATTTTGAATTCGAACATGGCGATTGCCTGATGGTGGGGCGTGAAAGCGCGGGGGTGCCCGATGAGGTGCACGCAGCGGTGGATGGCCGCGTGAAGATCGCCATGCCCGGCGGAGGGCGCAGCTTGAACGTCGCAATATCAGCGGGGATAGCGGTGGCAGAGGCGCATCGGCAGTTGCGGGGATGAAGCTCGACTTAGAATATCTTCAGGACTGCCATAGAGCGCGCCCTAATTGGACGCCCGAAGACGGTGTAGCATCGTCTCTTCTTGAGTTTCTAATTTTGCTGAACACCCCGTGGGGTTATGTTTGGATAATGTTTGTGACTTTGTTTTTGTGGAAAAGGAACATTGTCAGTGGAATCTTAATGACACTCTACTCGCTCTTCCTGATCGTGAATTGGGTAGCGGTGTATTCGATCAATGATGATCTGTACCTTGGTGGTCTGGGGGGCTGTGTGGGATCGTTGTCGGTAACGATCGCGGTTCTTTTGGCAGTAAGTTCTTTGGGGGTTGTTGTTGTAGGCTTTCGATTGCTCTGGCGACGACTCACCTGAGTTCCAAGGCCATCTCTCGATGCGGGATGCCAGCATCGTCAAATTCGGGGCCGAAGACCTCAAACCCCAACTTTTCGTAGAAACCGATCGCGTGGACTTGTGAGCCTAGCAGGGCGTCTTTGAACTCTGTACGGGCGTCATCGAGGACGTACCGCATGAGTTGTGCCCCCAGACCTGTTCCGCGGTGGGCATCTAAGACTGCCACGCGTTGGATTTTGGCCGTCGTGCCAATGGGTTTAACCCGCGCTGTTGCGGCGGGGATGCCGTTTACCGTGGCAAGGTATTGGATGCAGTCAGCATCTTCGCCGTCGATCTCGATGTCTTCGGGGACGCTCTGCCCCTCGATAAAGACGACCCGTCGAATATCTAAACAGGCGTCTATATCAGTTGTGCGCGTGATTTGGGTCATGCTTTACCCCGCTGGCGGTACAGTTGCGACCATGCTGTCGCGCTTGGCGAACTCGGCCTCCCAAGCGGTCAAGTTTGGACGACCTTCGCGCCAGTTCCGATCCGCGGACCGCAGATCAAGGTAGCCCAAAGCGCAGCCAACGGCGATATGGCCGATGTGCAGGTCGGCCTCGTTGAGCATGCCCATCCAAGAAGCCTCCAAGGCATCAAGGGCGGTGCTGATCTTGCGCCACTGCGCCTCGATCCAATCGTCGTATTGTTTGTCTTCGGGGCGAACGCGGGCCTCGTAGACCATCAAAATGGCGGCGTCCAAGATGCCGTCTGCTGTGGCCTCCAGCGTTTGGCGTTGCCATGTGTTGTCGCCGCTGCCGTAAAGGCCGGATTTGGCGCGGTCATCGAGGAAGCGGCAAATTACGCGGCTATCGTAGATCGGTTGCCCCGCGTCGAGGACCAACGCAGGGATTTTGCCCAACGGGTTCAGGTCGCGTGGCATGGTGCCGGGATCAATGGGGGTGCCGCCAACGACATCAAATTCTAGGTCGTTCATCTGGCCGGTTTCACGCAGCAGGACGAGGACTTTGCGTACGTAAGGAGATGTGGGGCTGGAAAAAAGCTTCATGAGGATGTCTCCGGTTTGGCGCCGTGCATCAGCGCGGAAAGGGTTTGTGTTTCTTGCCCAATGCCGTAGGCCGCCACATGGTCTGCGGCGCCGGTGCGGACTTCGTCGGGTTTGTTCTGTCCTAGTTTCCAAGTGCCTTCGATGTTGGTGACATCAAACTGGAATGGCTGGATTTGGCGCATCATCCTCATCAACACATCATCGGACATCTTGTCGGTTGTCCATGGTGTCTTGGGGCGTAAATGCTCCTCGAAATGCGCGGAAAGGCGATTTAGCAGCGGGTGCAGCTGATCTTGGGGCAGGGGCGAAAGCGTGCCGCTGATACGTACGGCCACATAATTCCAAGTCGGCACCTGATCGTCGATCCCGTACCAATCAGGGGAGATGTAGCTGTCGGGACCATTGATGGTGATCACGGCTTTCAATGGCTCTTTGCACAGGCGCGCAATCGGGTTGGAGCGCACAAGGTGCAACTCCGCCTGTTTGCCATCCTCATTTAGTAGGAATGGGATGTGAGCGGTCAGAGGGGTGTCGTCGCCGTTTACGGCCAACGTCCCAAATCCCCGCTCACGGGCGAAGCCGATATTGCGGCTGTCAGGGTCTTGGCGAAATGTTGGGTTCGGATGCATGTCGACATCCTTGGCGAGGTTATGCGGAGGGTGCAAGTGTTGCTGGATCACCGGCCTGCCATTTTGGCAGCTTTACCATGATCGCCGCAAAGCGCTGGGATGCCAAATGCGCATCCAGCCACTTGTGAAGATGCGGCCAAGGTTGCGCGTCAAACCATGTGCGATCCGTGTTGGCAAATTGGCGTACAAACGGGTAGATCGCCATATCAGCGAGGCGAGGCTCATCACCTAAAAAGTACCTGCTTTGGGTTAGAATAGTGTCGTATTTTGACAGCGTGCCCGCCCCCAAACTGCGCCATCTTTCGGGGTCGTTGTCGTGCCGATTGGCGTATTTGTAGCGATCCAAGGCCTGCTTATAGGGGCCGTCGTTATGGGCAATCATCGCAAGGCTGTCGCCGCGATCTATAAGCCAGTTGTCAGGATCGTTTTGCTCCAACGCCCAAAGCATCACATCAAGGCTTTCTTCGATCACCCTGTCAGAAGAGACGACAACGGGAACGGTTCCCTTGGGGGACGCGGCCAGAAATTCGGGTGCTTTATCGCGGAGCAGAATTTCGCGGTGCTCTAGTTCCAGACCCGCCACATGGATCGCGAGGCGGGCGCGCATGGCATAGGGGCAGCGGCGGAAACTATAGAGGATATCGTTCATGCGCGTAGCTGGCTGCCCTTGGTCCCGATGATGCGGGCAGGGACGATTTGGCCGATGGGTTGATCGGTGTCGAACAGGGTCTCGGTGAATTGCTCCGTCCGGCCCATGCGGGCGTTTTCCATGAGGATGTTATGGGTGTTCCCAACCCGCGACGCGAGATGGCGTTGTACCTGCGCGTCGCCAGCATCACGCAACTTTGCGGCGCGGGCTTTGATGTCCTTGCCGTTCACGGCGGGCATCTTCGCGGCGGGGGTTCCTTGGCGCGCGGAATAGGGGAAGACGTGCAGCCACGTCAGGTCGCAATCCTCGACAAGCTTTAGGGAGTTCTCAAACATCGCGTCGGTTTCGGTCGGGAAACCCGCAATGATATCCGCGCCGTAAGTCATATCGGGACGCAGTTTACGGGCCTCTTCGCAAAACTTGATCGCGTCATCGCGCAAGTGGCGACGTTTCATGCGTTTGAGGATCATGTCGTCGCCCGCTTGCAAGCTAAGGTGGAGATGGGGCATCAGGCGAGGCTCGGTCGCGATGGCTTGCATCAGGGCCTCATCAACCTCAATCGAATCGATGGAGGAGATGCGCAATCGTGGCAGGTCAGGTACCAGCTTGAGAATGCGCAGCACCAGATCGCCAAGTTGCGGCGTTGCGGGCAGATCCGCGCCCCAAGACGTAAGATCGACGCCTGTAAGCACCACCTCGTTGTATCCTTTGTCGACGAGGCGCTTGATCTGATCGACCACAACACCCGCAGGGACGGATCGGGAATTGCCGCGACCATAGGGGATGATGCAGAAGGTGCAGCGGTGATCGCAGCCGTTTTGCACCTGCACATAGGCACGGGCGCGGGTGCCGAAGCCGTCGATCAGATGGCCTGCGGTTTCCTCGACGGACATGATGTCGTCGACTTGCACCTCTTCGGTGTCAGGCAAGAACCCCCAAGTAGCGCGGTTCATCTTTTCGGTGTTGCCGATGACATTGTCGACTTCTGCCATGTTGGAAAAGGTCTCAGGCTCGGTCTGAGCGGCGCATCCGGTGACCACAAGGCGGGCATCGGGGTTTTCGCGGCGCAATTTGCGGATGTCCTGGCGAGCTTTGCGAACGGCTTCGGCGGTGACGGCGCATGTGTTGACCACGACCAAATTGTCTTGGCCTTGGGTCAGGTCGCGCATGGCCTCGGTCTCATAGGCGTTTAGGCGGCAGCCGTGGGTGGAGAAAATCGGCGGCTTCATAGGGCGGCCAGAAATTCAGGGGTCAGATGGCCTGAGAAAACATGTGTGGTCGGGCCGGTCATCCAAACGCCGTCATCCCGCCAATCAATGTCGATGCGCCCGCCATCAAGGTCGATGCGCACTTGGCGCCCTGTTAGGCCACGACGCGCGGCCGCAACGGCAGTGGCGCAGGAAGACGACCCTGAGGCCAGCGTCACGCCGACGCCGCGTTCCCACACGCGCATCCGCAGGTGGTTTTCGCCGACAAGCTGCGCGACCTGTACATTGGTGCGTTCTGGGAACAGGGCGTGATGTTCATGGGCCGGGCCAAATGTCGCCAGATCAATGGCGTTCACGTCATCCACGAAGAAGGTGCAATGCGGGTTGCCCATGCCCGTGGCGCTGGGTGCGCCGTCGATTGGCAGCTCTAGGGTGTCCATCTTATGGGCGAGCGGGACGTCGGCCCAATCCAGCAAAGGTGCGCCCATGTTGACGCGGGTGAGGCCGCCTCCGGCGTCTTCGGCCTGTAGAATCCCCCGTTCGGTTTTCAACGTCAGCGAAGTGATTCCCAGCCGAGCCATCTCGAATCGGGCAATACAGCGGGTTGCGTTGCCGCATGCCCCCGCTGTTGAGCCGTCAGAATTAAAAAAAGTTAATCCAACGTCGGCGTCAGAAATATTTTCCAAAACGGCGAGTTGATCGAAGCCTACGCCGCGATGGCGATCACCTAGAGCGCGGGCCAAAGCCTCGGATACACTTATATTATTGCCTCGTTGGTCAATAACCACGAAGTCATTGCCTAGCCCGTGCATTTTCATGAAGGGCAGGCCGAGGGGGGTATCAGCGTGTTGCATAGGGCGCGATATAACCCTCGCTTGGGCACAATGGAAGAGATGGTGAAGATTCACTTCGATTTGGGGGTTGACCCCATAGGGCGACCTTTCTAGATAGCGTCCTCAGTGGGCCCTTAGCTCAGTTGGTAGAGCAACTGACTTTTAATCAGTAGGTCGATGGTTCGAACCCATCAGGGCTCACCACTTTCAAATTTGTTGATGACAAATGACACCTGATCGTTCCTTCCTTGAGGAAAAAACCTTCAGAACCATGCATTAGGTTGGCTAGTATTTGTCACATCGCGCTTCCTTACACCGACGCGGCAGGTCAAAAACGATGCGTAGACGCTATTTCCAAAAAACTGTGCGAGGACGATCGCCACAAAGAAGCGCCTATCATTGACCTTCTGCTCCCGAGCAAGTGGGATGAGATCATAAAAACGCTGGAAGAATACACCGAAAAAACTCTTAAGGCTAACGATGCCCCTCCCCAGATAGGAAAGATATCGAAGTGACGGTTGCCCCATTCATCGTTTCAGACGAATTTCGGAAACTAGGTAGATCACCGCAGCCTAGAGGCCTCACGAACCGAGGCGCAGGCCCGTGGGGATGATGCGTTAACGGCTCAACTGTCCCGCCCACAGAGTAGCACTTGATCTGCTGAAGGCTTTTGAGGTTGGAACGATAGGCATAGCGAGCTCTCATGTGAAACGGTTTCACCAACACATATTATTCCAGTATCGGTTCAAGTTTTGACCAATACAGTTGCTGAAATCCGCGGATCTCATAAGCATGTGGACCGATCTCGGGTAAGCGTTTCCGCAATCTTCGTGACTTTCGCCTGAGACATCGTCGCTAAGATTCAGCGTTCATCTAGGTTCAATTTACGATAGGGTCGTCTCACCACGTCCTTCTGATCTGCATCAGAAATTTATCGACTGATGCAATCCAAAATGGAATGTGCCGGAAACTGGTCGCGGCAGTTCATAAAACAGATTATGTTCACGTCCAGCTCAAATAGTCCTACGCTGAACGCACATGCTTCCTTCGAAGGTATGACTTCTCAATTATGTAGCAACTTGGTTACTCAGCTGCACCATCGAACGGTTCCAACCTTTCCGCAAAAGTTTGTTTTTGTTGCGATTTTTGTCCAGCCAATAAAATTGCATCGACATAGGGCAGAACAGCCTCAGCTGAAATTCCCGTTTCTACCGAATTTCCTTTCGCGACAGCATCCCAATGCGCACCAACCTGTTTTAGAACTATTGGCGGTGACGTAAAATCAGTCAACGCATTTTGCGCGGCCTTGGAAACGTCACGGTCATCTGCTAGCACGCTCACTCCTTTTGCAGCAAGGTTTGCTTCGATTCCGATCATCTGTGATTTTTCGTTACTATCAGATTGAATAACAACATCGAATGGCGCGACAGCCTTGGGCCAAGCGACCCCGCTTTCCTTTAAATGGCTCATCACGATTGACTGCAAACTACGTGTCATACCGATCCCGGTACATCCCATAACTGGATGTTGCATCTTGTTGTTCTGTCCGCGAACCCGCAGACTCATCTTTGCGCTGTAGGTCGTCTCAAGGTGAAATATATGGCCCAGCTCGATGCCTTTAATCGCCTCGATTTCTTCGCCACACTCGTTGCAAATACCCTCTTTTCGCAGAACGCTGACATCAGCTGCGTATCCGCAAGAACACGCAACAAACCGGCTCTCCCCAAGTTCATGTGGTAGCTGGAACTCCACGCTTCGCGATCCGCCGATCAACCCATTATCTGCGTGGATAATTTGGCACGGCAAACCATATGCCGCGAACGTCGTCGAAAACACATCCTGCATTTTCTGATAACATGTATCGGCGTCACTTGAATCTTGGTGAAATGAATAGGAGTCGGCCATGACAAACTCATGGGTCCGCAGCAGTTGTGATTTTGGCCTTGGTTCATCCCGGTAAACTTTTTGAATACAAAACAGGTTCTTTGGCAAATCCCGATAACTTGTTAACCAATCTCGCATGATCGTGACAGCCGCTTCCTCATGAGTTGGGTTCAGACATGCGGCCTGATCGCCGTGTAGCTTCGTTTTAATTAAGGCAGGCCCAAAGCTGTCCCATCTTCCGCTTTCCCGCCAAGTATCGGCAGGTGCCAATGACAAAAAAGTGGCTTCGATAGCGCCGGCTGCTAGCATATTACGTCGATGTATCTTTTTCATACGTTCAAAAATCAACGTACCAAGTGGTAAAAGCGAAAACCGTCCGGCCGCCCCTTTGTGGATCAACCCTAGATCGCTCAGTAAAGTTGGCGAAAGCCGATCGAAAATGGATTGATTACGCAAGTCCGGCAAGATCATATGAGATGCAAACACAGAGACAGTTCCTTTTGCAAAGGCGAGATATCTATAAAAATAGGTCGGGGTGACTGGATTCGAACCAGCAACCTCAGTGCCCGAAGCACTTTGCGCTATCCAGTTGCGCCACACCCCGATGCGATTTCAGAGAAAACCCAGACATCTAGGCTTCCGGCGTTTCGTTTCCCAGTTAACTTCCAGCCATTTCCATCCATCTTGAAAAGTGCGGCTTCATGATCTTGCGACATCAATTCACGCGCTTCCTGATGAGAATAAATTGCCAGATCCATTGGCGATTTTGCCCAAGTTGACACGACAAACTGCGCACGGGGGGCAGCGATCAATTGTAAGTTTCTAAAAAATCCGGCAACCGCATCAATCACTAGATGGTTAAAAGTGCCCATCATCATCGTAATCAAGTCGACATCCTTAAGCCGCGAAAAACTTTCAATGTGCGTACAATCCGCCCTGTGGAGTTCGCATGTAAATGGCAACGTAGCTTCACAAAATGCAATTGCGTCCTGCGAATGATCTAGACCGCAAATCTGACGGAATCCATTGGCTTGGCCCCATCGCAAGTAACGCCCGGTGCATGTTCCAATATCAAGCATCGATCGACATGCAGCGTGTGAGGCCCGCCTATCAGCCAAAACTGTATCTAAAACCTTACGTTCCTTTTCCTTTACGTCGTGGGCCGCGCCATTCAACGTCTCGTACCGCTCTAACAATGAGTTGTCGTAGAAATTCCTACTTGCAGGATGCGTCGTCAAACCCAACGTCAGGGATAAATTTGTATCATTAGGCATGTATCAGGCTCCTACTCACAGTCATGAATTGATCCACGGTGTCTTGGATTTTGAAACGATTAGCATTCGCGCGACATCGCATCGCTAGGTCAGACCAAAGCATCTGATCACCCAAAATTAGTCCAATGCGATCAACAAGCTCATGAACATCACCTGAGGTAAATGCCAACACACCTGCTCGTTTTGGTAACGTTTCAGGCAAGCCGCTGACACGTGAAACGATTGCAGGCAGTCCCGCAGCTTGGGCTTCGACACTGACAAGCCCGAATGCTTCAATCTCCCGGCTGGGCAAAACCAGTAGTTGGTACTCTGCAAATGTTTCCTGCAAATCATCGCGATTTTGCCAGGGTTTGAACCGAACCCGCTTTTCAAGATCAAGTTGCGCGATCTGATTTGAAAGTTTAGATCGGATCGGTCCTTGTCCTAACAACGTCAAATGAACCCATTCTGGCAAAGCAGACAGCGCATGGATCAAAAGATCGATCCCCTTACTTTCGTCAAACCGACCAGCGTAGAGTATGTGAAATGGCTCGGTACAGTACTGCGCAAGTTTTCGTTCTAGACGCAAATACCGTGCGGGAAGACCCCAAGGAACAATACGGACCTTTTCGGCTGGGATGGGCAGGATCGTGCGCGCGTCACTCAAAATACCACGGGACGGGAAAATAATTCGGTCGAGGGTTCGCACATTCTTGCGAAAACTGTCGCGAAATTTTCGGTTACGGCAGGCTTCGATTACATCCGTACCATGGCAAACCCCAATCTTTGGAATGCCCCTTAGTCGCGTTAACGCTGCCGTCATGCCATAGCACAGATGCTGACAGTGAAGAACGTCGGGCTTAAACTGATCTAACGCCCGTTCGACAGCGGTGTTAAGACGACGCTGGTAGGACACCGGATCACGCAACGCCTCCGCCTTATCGATGTTCAATGCGTCCCAACCTGAAGGCAAAGGCGTACTAGTTTGCGGATCAAGCACAAGAAAGCGCGTCGCCACAGAAGATGACATCCGTGCGTACAAATCTTGTGTCAGCACAATGCTGCCACAGTTTGGTTGGAAAGGTAGATCTATTCCGCTGAGTATGCGCATGAGCAATCCAAATGTGAGCGCGACGCCACTGGCCCGCGTGATCCTTGATATTTCCCGTCGTAAAGTGAAATTTCGCCTTGCGGCTTCCAGAATGTGACCTGCCCAACCAACATGCCCGCAAAAATCCTCACGTCATGCGTGGCGTACATTTGCAGTGTGAATTGATTGACAGATCCAATATCAATCAGGTCGGCCGTAACGTGAACAAATAAGCCAAGTCGTGCGACTGATGATTTAGCGCGAATGATTGGTGCATAGTGATTACTTCCCATTACTTCGCGTGTGTTACCCAAGAAAAACGCACCTCGCTGAATCACCAACCCGGTATCTGGAATAGCGACTACTTCGCACGAGTTATCTTGCCGAGGATCAACGACGTCATCCGTGTATCGCAATAGCGTTTCACCCAAGCGAAAATCATAACTATTAGGATTTACTTGCTCAGGATCAAATGGATCAATTATAATTGATCCATCTATCTGACATTTATTTATTTCCAGTCCTGTTAGTATCATCTAATTCACCTCTAGAGGGGGTGCGAAAATCGGATCGTTTTGAAAGCCTATTGTGCCTTCATATGGTATTTTCGCGCCAGAAACTGACCAAAAACTGACTTGTCCAATTATCATTTTTGGATAAACACGAATTGGTAAGACAGAGTAAAGTTCAAGTGTCCAACGATGACAAGCCCCGAGATTTCCAAGATCGGCGGATATCTGCAGAAACAAACCAAGTCGTCCAATCGAACTACGACCAATTAAAATTGGCACAAACTTGGTAGATCCAATTTCTTCATAAGTATGAGCAAGATAGAAGCGGCCAGGGCGCAATATAAGACCCGTATGTGGGATTAATAATTCATCTGCATCATTTTTGGATCGTGGATTAAGAGGCGAACTTTGGCGGATTTCCTTTAATGTGTGACCAAGTCGATAATTATAGCTATTAGGATTAACATGATTTTTACTAAATGGGCTAAGCGTAATTGTGCCGATTTTTACCTGTCGCTCAATTTCATTTCCTGTAAGAATCATTCTTATGTTTTCCTTCTAGCAAAATGAAAAATGACTAAGGGTTTTTTTATGGGTTTTGATGGATGCAATGCGATGATGATTTTTGCACATCCCGACGATGCGGAATTGCTCAGCTTCGGATTGATGCGACGTATATTTTTGTCTGGTGGCAACATCGATGTTCTGATCGTAAGCGATGGATCTAGCGGCATAGCGGTCGGCGAAAGCGCACTTGATCAATTGCCCTTGGTTCGCATGCAAGAAACACGAAATGCACTGCGCAACATTGCTCGCGATGTCACGACTTTGGCGCTCCCTGATGGAAAAATCACGCCAGACGGCGATACCGTTCGTGTAATTGAAGCCGCAATCGTTGACAAACGACCAGACCTGGTAGTCACACATCACTTGGATGGGACGGGCACAGATCATCAAGATCATCGTGCTGTTGCATCTGCGGTCCGCAACATCTGTTTTCGCAAGCCATTTGTGACCACCATACTGAGCGTGGAACCCCTGCAACCGTTCACAGATTTCAAACCAACTTGTTTCGTCGATATCACTGACCATTTGGATGAAAAATGCGAGGCGTTGAAACATCACGTATCGCAAGCTGGACGCGCTTATCTGGACAAAGCATTTCACAGCGCACGCGGTTTGCGATGGTCATCGCTTGTCGCAACCAAGCCTTCGCATGATGATCGCGTCTTCGAAACATATGCTATTGAAAAAACGGTGTGGTGATGAGCCGTATAATCTGCGTGCACCAGCCCGCCTTTCTGCCATGGTTGGGTCTGATTGAAAGCATGTTTGTCAGCGATATTTTTGTACACCTTGATGACGTTCAATTCGAAGATGGTGGGTTTCAAAATCGCAATCGGATCAAAACAGCCCAAGGTGTGGTATGGCTCTCTATGCCGGTGCAGAAGCAAAGCTTTACAAATTTGGCCGAAATTCAGGTATCTTCGGCGCATCAGCCGAAAAAAATGATGCGCGCAATCAAAGTTTCTTACGAACCCACTCCACATTTCGACACAGTGATGCGTTGGCTGGAGCCACACCTGACCCTTGATCAAGGAACCGGTTTGATGGAAGCGAATATACTGTTCCTTGAAAGTTTGGCGCAGCAACTTGGTGCGCCCTGTCAGTTTAAACGTGCAAGTCGGTTGCGAAGCCCTGGATCTGGTCGTCTGGCCAATATCGCAGCTTTGATGCGTGCATGTAATGCCCGCTATCTTTGCACCGGTTTTGGCATGCAGGCCTATACGACTGAAACCGAAATGAAGGCGCATGGCATTTCGCCAATCTGGCATGGATTTGAGAAACGAGATTTCACTTACCCGCAACTTTTTCCAAAATTGGGTTTCATCGCAAACCTGTCGGTCATAGACATGCTGTTTAATTGCGGTTTTGACGCCACCGCTACAAGGCTCTCCGCATCTGCGCGTGCCATTGTGGATGCGGCTCATGCTCAAAGAGCTTAGAGTAATATGCGCGATGCTCCCCATGCTTTATTCAAACCCGTATTGTAGGGATGTGTTCGCAACCAACAGGCGGTGAATAATCCGGTCACCAGCTTTTGATGGTAAAGCCCCGTGCAGGTAACGATCATTACGAAATGCAATTCCAGTGCCAGCGGGCAGTCGCACAGTCTCAGTCAAGTCTGCAAACGCGTCCTCGATCGTGTCCACATGTGCCCGAATTGATGGCGCAAAGAACCCCCAGCGATCATTCCGATAGCGGATGAATCGTCGCTGATCTTTGGTTTCATCCAAGATCCGTGTCATCCGGATGTACTTCGGAAACCCAAAACAAACAGAGTTCTCCGCAGCAAGATCCGACGTCACTTGGGCGGGAAGCGTATCAACTAAAGCCTTCCCATCAAGGAAAATAGATTCCCCTCCTTGGTCCGACTGTGTTTCGCAAAAAATCAATACAATTTCAGGCGGCCGCTCCATGCTGCCCCTATCTGTATGCAAGATACTACCCTTGCATGCGACTTCTGCTGGTAACGTTTTTATGCCTGATGGATCACAATCATCTTGGACGCAGACGTCGCCAAGGCTGTTTGCGAAAGCTAAAAATTCATCCTGCCATTTTTCTCTTTCTGCAGTAGAAAACGTGAATATACCGTCGGTCGCCAAGATCTGTAATGCTGTTTTCTGCGTCTGACTGTCTGCCGTCGATAGATTTGCGATTTGTCTTGCCATTTTCTTAGCTCCTTCGATTTCACGGTGCCGTTGAGAGTGCAGTGTCTGTTGAATGAGCCGACGTGATCGGGACAGATAGGTTAAAGTACATCCGCCAAAGCTGGCGTGGCGCGCCAGTGCCCGGTTTGTCAGCTTCGGCTCCAAGAGCTGTGCGTCCATGACAATGATGATGTTGTGAAAACAAAACTAAATCGCCGCGTTGCAACTGTATTTTCATCACGTTTTTTGCGAGCGCATCCGCTAACGCTTCAACGGCACCCCTTGCCTGCGGAGGTGCCGCGTCAGAAAGTGGTACTTTTGCAATCCGGTCCATCATTTTCGACGTGAAACGGAACCTCGGATCATCCTTTGTGGGAAGAATTGAAAAGTGACTCTGATAATGTCCAACATTCTTCAGGCCATCGTCTGGCCAATATGAAAAGATAGGGTCCATTAACGCAGTTACATGCGGTTCAGACAGTTGGGAAACAGACAGCTCAATCGGCGCAAGCACGGTATGACCACCGCCATACGGATCTGGTCGTTCACATAAAATGCCCATGGCATCGGGAAACTTCGAAAGTGTGAGCATGTCGACATGCGGAACATTTGGACCCGTCCCATTTGCTGCAATCGGCGCGGCAGCCGGATCAACACCAAGTGAATACCAAATACCTTTTTCAGCGCGTTCTACTTCAACCGCATTGCCTACAAGGTTAACAAAACGCAGCGCCGCGCTACGCGTTTGTGTGAAATTGTCACCGGGAAATGTTAGAATAACCACATCACCGAAAGCAATTCTGGAAGCCGCTGCGAGCAGGGTGCGCAGCTCTACGTTTGCGACGCAATCGGCCCAATACCTGCCTGCAAGATGTTGACATGTGTCGGAACTTAACGAGGCGCGATGGATGTTCGGGAATGCAGTCTTTGTCATAGTGTTGGCTCCTTATTGAACCCCAGTCCTTCAAGCACTTCATGCGCAGTCGCCACCTCGGCGTTTGCTTGCGTAACAACCCGGAATCCGACGTTGAAGTTTCGATCGGTTTCTCGGGAAATGCTGCGTGCAACGCAGCAGGCGAATTCGACCGGGTATGCAAAAGAACCACCACGGATCACACGTCCATCGGAAACAGATTTGCCGTCCCAACGTGCGACATCGGACATCACGAGGGCAGCCGTTGATGGCACCTCACCGTCAAGGTTCACGACGTCGCTGCACCAGTGCCAGATATGGCCATGCATGCTGTACAATCCAAATGCGTTCGCTGCTTTGTCATTTAAGGAAGGGGGTCGGCGCAACGCATTGTCACCATATTGGCGCACCACATCACGTACGGATTTCGCTGATTTGCAGTAAGTGGTACAACGACACCCAGCACGGGCCGCCGCTTCGAATTCGATCTCGGTAGGCAAACGCACGTGAGTGCCGCTCAATTCGGTCAACCAAGCGCAAAACGCTAGACTATCGGCATAACACACGCCTACCGCTGGATGATTTGGCTGAAGTGGATCAAATCCATTTTGCGGATCAGCAACAGTCCAGCCCCAGTCCCACGTTTCTGCTCCGTCTAGGCTGTGATGGTAGCCAGTCGCCGTTACAAACTGGTTCCATAGCCCCGTGTCGATGGGAAATTCGGACATAAAAAATGGTGTCGTAGTGACACGATTTTCGGAAGCGCCCGCGTCGGTATTTCCGAACGAAAACGACTGCGATGTAACCCCGATCATTTTCATAACCGCCCCACCGCTGACAGGCAAAATACCGCGCAGCTTCGCTTTTCAATAGTCACAGCCTCCGGTAGAAAGCGATGAAGGCAGGCATTTTGGTGAAAGGGAAGCGAAGTATGGCGAATATCGTATTTGCGGGCGGCGGATCTTCGGGACATGCATTGCCCAGCCTGCGCGTTGCGAACTTTATGCGTGACCTTGGGCATACGGTAACGTTCATCGGTTCGCATGCATCGATCGAGGAAAAGCTCTGTACGCATTATGACATTCCGTTCCACGCGGTTGCGACCGGCAAATTCAACCGTACGCGTAAAATGTCTGCTATTTCGGCGGCGGGCAAAACTTTGCTTGGTGTCCGCGAGACCCGCAAATTGATGCGCAAGCTGCGTCCCGACGGTGTTTTTTCTTCGGGCGGTTTCGCAAGCGTCCCTGTAATCCTTGCTGCCCGGATGTGTGGCGTGACAAACATCATCATCCATGCGTGTGATCTTAGCATCGGTTTGGCAAATCGAGTGTGTTTGCCCTTCGCGACGCACCTTACCTGTACATTTACTGAAACCGTCAATCAGTACAAAAAGGCTGTCGCTTCTGGGCCTATTATGCCACCAGAATTGAACGGGCCCATCGATCCGCCAAAAAACGAAAAACCGCTTTTGTTGGTGTATGGTGGCGGTCAAGGGGCCGTCGCAATCAACGAAAAGCTGCGCGCCGATCTTCCCACTATTTTGCCAAATTTCAACGTGTTCCACGTGTGTGGACAGGGAAAGACGGATTCTAAATTTGACGGAACTGCCGGATACGAGCAGCATGAATACGTCATGAATTTGACCAATCAAATCAAACAAGCAGATGTCGCGATTTGTCGGGCTGGTTCCAACTCCTTGTGGGAACTGATCTTGACTGGCACACCACACCTTGCCATCCCGCTCCCCTTGTCCGTCAGCCGAGGTGATCAGATCGAAAACTGCAAGTATTTCGATCGTTTGGGAGTTACCCAATGGTTGCAGCAGGACGTATTCATAGCCTCCGATCTGAACGCAGAACTTATCGGTATTCTTGAACATACAGCGGATATCCGTCGCTGTATGGACAAGATCAAGCCCGCATGCCCTGCGACCGAGACTATCAAAAATATACTGCTGACCTGAAACATGAAAATCGCGTTCATAACCGATTTCCATGCACAGTTTTTGAGTGCATTTCCGGTTATCAATCACCTTGTTGTCGCCCGCAACGGAGGCGCGGTGATATTTGATTCTGGCGACTTTCTTGGTGAGAGTTTTGTACTGGACGCACTCGGACCCGCAATTTTCGAACGGCTGCAGGAAGACATATTCGACACCCTTTGCCCCGGTAATCATGGATTCGGGCAATGCATCGGTTCTCCACGCGCAGTTTGCTGCAATGTTGTCCATGAACTGGGTAATCCCGCACCTTGGCAGATGATCGAGCGCGGAGACATTCGATTGGGCGTGATCGGTATTATTGGACGGCAAGCATTCAATGCAACACCAATCCAAGAACGTGCTGGCTTTCGCTTTGTCGATCCTCTTGATCGTCTGCCCCACGCAATTAGGGCCGCACGGCAGGCAGGGGCAAACCAGCTTCTGTTGCTTAGTCATTGCGGCTACAACCAAGATATCGCTCTTGCGAGAGACATCACCGACTTCGATGTCATCTTGTCTGGCCACTGTCATTCTGATGCAGTTAGCGAATGGATCGGCAAAACGCTGGTTGTTAAGGCACCAGAGATGGGTGGTGGGATAGGATATTTGACATTGGGGGTGGATGGCGTGACGGCGCTGTCGTTTGACTTTGCCCCGGATCCTACGATTGCGTGCGCCCCGGCTTTGAATGATCTGCGTGTTGGACTGGCACAAGCGGTGGCTTTTGCTGAAAAGGAAATCGGCCCACTCGCCTCGACCTTTTCGCGCGCGCGTAAAGAGCGGCAAGTCTTTTTGCAAAATGTGTTGACTGCACTTCAAATGCAGCACCCTAATCATCGTGTTATCTTGAACCTGAACGTATTTCGCGATCTGTTGCCTACCGACATACTGACTGAAGGTGCACTTTATGATTTGATGCCATTCGACAACATGCTCGTTACCTTTGAATGGCCCAAGAGCGATCTCTTTGCTCAGTTGAATGCTCTTCCGGAAGAACCGTTTGCGCAAGCAGAGTACGACATTGAAACGACGCAGCGAATTATGACCACTGATTACGTCGCGCAAACTTACTTGGGCTTGGGTGCAAATGATTTCACGATAGTTGCACCGCTCCGAGCTGCCCTTGCTAGGTTTCTGACTGAACCGAACCATAATGTTCAAACCGCAATCTGAAGTTGATCCGAAATCAACCTGTGGTAATGAGATTGATTGCGAAGCAGTTCGGCATGTTGTCCTTCTTCGACTACGCGGCCGTCACGCAACATCAAAATCCAGTCCGCATTCACAACTGTAGATAGTCGGTGGGCGACAATAATTTTTGCTGTATCCGGTGAACGCTCTGCCAGATTCCTTACGATCTGTTTTTCAGTCGATGCATCAAGCGAACTGGTAGCTTCGTCCAGAAAAAGAAAACGAGGCCGACCGTAAATAGCACGCGCCAATAAGATACGTTGTATCTGCCCACCGGATGGGACCAGACCTTCGCGCCCCATCATTGTATCAAGCCCGAAAGGAAGCTGTGTAACAAACTTTGTCAAACAAGCTGTCTCTATTGCTTCCGTTATCTGTGCTTCGTCCTCCTCAACCTGACCGAAGGACATTGTCACATTGTTGCGGATCGTGTCCGAAAACAAAAAACCATCCTGCTGTACAGCGCCACAGGTGCTTCGCCACAGATCTGCGGCGGTTGTATCCAACGTGCGGTGACCAACCTGAATGGTACCCTGTGTTGGGGTGTATAAATGCATCAGAACGTGGAGAAGCGTTGTCTTGCCAGAACCGCTTTCCCCCACTATCGCTAGCGTTTGACGCGGCTCGACAGTCAACGAAATATTTTCCAAAACCCACTCATCCGACATACCGGGATATCGGAATGACATGTTTCGCAACTTCAGCGCGCAATAATGCGGTGACGGTACTAATGCGGACGCTGATGGATCGTCGACGGGGGCTGCAACATGTCCAGCCGTCAGGCGAAAAAGACTTTGCCACGCCTCTTCGCCGCGTTGAACAAAATTCACAATATTCAGAAGTGACTGCGCACAAAACGAGATTGCGATATTAATCGCGATCAAGTCACCAAAACCAAAGCGACCATCTGCGACGCCAATAATCATTTGATAGTTCGAAAACAAAGTCGTCAAACCAAAGATCATCAATGTGCCCGTGCGTTGACGGCTTTCTGCAAGTGCTATGTCATTTTCGAATTGGTTTAACGTGGCTTGGCGCTTGTCCCACTCCTGCAAGATGTGGGACGACGCATTTGCGATTTTAAGGTCTTTGAAACCCTCAATCATCTCGTATTCGATACTGCGTGTTTTCGACTTTGCACTAAGCCGCGCATAAGTCGTTCGCGAAACTGGGCCCATTGTCGTAACAAACCATATGAGTCCGAGCATCAATCCCAACAGGAACGCCCAAAAAACAGATCCAGCAAAGATAAAAATGAAAACTGAAAGCCCAACAATCAATATCGCATCAAAAACAGCTGACATGGCATAGGTACCAATAAACAAGCGTATCTTATTTTGATCCGAGACCCGGCTGATGAAGTCTCCGGTATTCTTATTCTCTACCCTGGTGAGGGGAGACCCAAGAAATGTTCTGAAAAAATCAGTTAAGATGCTGCGTCCAATTTCAGCAGCGACATGTAGGGAACGTGTGGTCCTTACATACTCTAACATCAGTTGTGCTGTAACTGCCAACGCCTGTGCAATAAACAACGCGCCTACAATACCTAGTGCATTCTCCGCCAACCCAAAGCGGATCATCTCACGGGACAAAACAGGCACTGACAGCGAGAGGATTGTTCCCAACACCAAGAATGTGGTGATCCATATTAGTCTCGTGCGATGCACGGCAGCAATCTGGACAACTGGCCTTAAATGATCGCGCAGACTAACAGGTTCGTAAAACGGCTTGAACTTATGAGGTATAGGCGTAAAGAAAGCAGCCACGCCTTGTGTTTGACTATGCCCACCCCTTACCCAGTGTTCACGCAGGGCTTTTTCATCTAGGCGAATTTCTGCTCTACTTGCAGGATCATTGATCAAAAAATCGCCCCTCCGTGTGGGACGACAAATGACGAAATGATTATCGCGCCAATGCAAAAGCGATGGGCATCTATTTTGTCTTAGCTCGGTCACGTCACACAATAAAACACGCGCTTCTAATCCGATGGATTTAGCGCCTGTAACAATCGACGAAAGCGTCACACCAGTACGGGATTTATTTGTCAAACTGTCGGCTTCTTCAACATCTAAAACACGACCGTAATAGGTTGCTATCATTCGCAAACAAGTCGGGCCACAACTCATTTGGTCAAGTTGACGCAGATGCCGAAAGGAAAACGATTTAGGCCAAATTTTCATGCAGAAATTCCCGCCGCAGCACATCTCTTGCATTTAGGATTGCACTTGAGGTGATTGAACGACAAATCAAAAATCCCATAGCATGAATAACGCAGAGTATCGAAGGGGTTAGTACAAAAAATGACTAACCCCATTTTTATTTACGAATAGGGAGAGGACGATGAAACAGAGCCTTCAGCTCCACCAGCAACGAGGCGGATCTCATCAAATGACATTTCACGTGTTGCTTCGGTCTTTGTCTCAACATTCATCGTGATGTCATTTTTCGCAACATCGAAAGTCGTTTTTTGATCGTTAGTCATAACTTACTCCTTTTTTTGATTACGTTGATCGAGCCTTAACGATTGTGTGTTTTGCTACTCTTGTCAAATCTAGAAATTCAAGAGCAATGGCGTCAAATATCTAATAAAGTATAATTTCTTAAAATTCTGTCGGCAAGATATTGCCAAAACTGTTACCACAATGAACTAAGTTATTGGAGCTCACCTAAGTTTCTCAAATCTAGGAGGTGGTATACGTAACATATTGAATTACAGGTGATAAGTTCAATTGTGTCATGAAGTGACTTCACCGATCTCTCGAACATTTCAATTGGTGACGAGTCAAGTGAAATAATTCACCATGATTTTCTTAGCTGATTACTGCTAAAAGTTTGTACTCACCCAAATTCGCTAAACCAGTAAGCTGAAAATTGCTGAATAGTAATTTGTTAAAATATGTATGTTGGATAATTTTTCAAAAATATGATCGGCAATACTTTGCTGTAGTACATTCATATTGCGGCATCAAAACGCCAATTCTTATTCAAAATTAGCTTACATGATTTTCGACTTGCTATACTTTCTATCAAGAATCAATCGAACAAGTATAACTTACCAAAATTGGGTATCTTAGATATGCCATTGAATACCATCTCTGACATGCGATCGGCATCAGGTTATGATTTGGTCGCGCAGCCTCATGAAATACTAAAGGATACAAATCTTGTATACGTTGACTGCGAAGCAGTTAAAAAAAAGATGCATGACGTTTCGCTTAAGACTTCCAAAGAGAAGATGATCGCACTATTGACCCGCACAGGCAGTGTGATGTCTGTAGAGCAGCACCTGCCATCAAAAAAAATGAGTGGCGAAAGTGCTATCGGATATCGCGCGCCGCGCTATGGGCGTGCCGCAATCTTTGAAGTCTCCACCGGCCACCCCAAACGTACCTTTAGTATAGAAATCAAGGGTTGCGGCGTTGGACCAGGGAAGGTGCCTGGAACAGGCAAAGACGATAGCGGCTTGCTTTTCCTTCATCTGGCCATTGTTGAGGTGATAAACCAACATATCCTCAATCGACTGTTCGAAATGTTGTGCCTCGACGTTTCCTGCGTTCCGTTGCTTGGCATCGTGGATCTTCAATTTGATGGCCTCAGCGACTTTGGGGCCCAACTACCCATCGCAAATCTCTTACGCGACAGCCATGTCAGACCCGACGGTAACAACGAACTACCCCAAGCAGACACCATTGTTGAAGAAGTGAAAAGTCAAATCCAAGAAGTACTTGAAGCGCATGGCATGACAAGCTGCGGGTTTTCAACATCTATCTGCACTGCGTGGGAAGATGGTAAAATTCGCATGCGTCAAGGTGGGAAACTCCTGAAGTTGTCAGAAGAACATATCGACAATTTGGGGCAAATGCTGAACATCGAAGCTCCCTTTACGCTATACCCTACAAATATTCAGCTCACAGCAGATGCAAGTCTTGAACCACTTCGCGCACGGATTGTCGATCTTAGCCACTATAAAGCACACGTTATAACGTCTGGATTTTGCACAACACTTGTTGACGATAAACCCTTCAACCTAAACCGACTTCGTCCTATTTTAACGGATCGAGACAATGTGCCGGCAAACGCGATGATAAATTATGTAGCGCTTCGCGGCCGTCGCGTATCCGACGATCCACGGTTTCAAACTATTCAGCGTGTTTTTCCAGATTGGGCCCAGCCCGATGCAATGCTAAGCGGTGCGATGACTGAGGCACTATATTTGACCGCGCTAATCAATGCGGGCGAGCGCGATATCGATGCGGTCTACGAACACATTTCAAAATATGTAGACACATGCTTTGACGTTGCGAACTAGCCAACCTCACCGGCGACCATCCTATCAAGACGATTAAGTTTCTCGGCAACTTCTTTCGAAGTGAAAGAGCTACAACTGACAGCATCTACATCACTCTCCTGTGCCTTTTCCTCTGCACGATAGATAAGATTAGACATTTCAGGACGCGAGCGTTGTAAAACAAGTGTTGAGGTCGGTTCTACAATATTGGGATCGCCTGAGTGAACAACACTATGGTCGATTGAGTAGATGCTATGCACAGCGTGTTCGCTTATGAATTGGATTTTGAGGTGAACGTCACATTCAGGTTGCATCGAATATTCAAGCGAACCATCGATATCGTATCGATAGCGTGTTCGCGCTAGCCCATTTTCAGCTTCCGTGAACAACGTATTTTGCATGCGACCCAGTATGATCCATGATGCAAAATCGAAATTATGATTATGAATATCGCTATCAATATTCGAAAATCCTTTCCACCAAACATGCAGCCTCAATGCGAGAAACCCGGTTTCTTCAAGCACTATTTTGTCAAAGCCATTGGAGTGATGATAGCTCCGGTTCGCGATTTGAGCCAATCGGTCATTTTGTTTGTAGTGTGCAAGTAAATCACGCACTTCGTAGCGATCTCTTAAATCTTTCAACGCCTTAGAGAGATCTTGTGATGTCAGTTCATCTTGATTTCGCCCCAATAAAAATTGATCTAAAATACTACCTTCTGTTAGCTCTGCAATTTCAATTGCCGACATCTTTCAACCTCTGAATATGTTCTGTTTCAAAGACCTAGCAGATCGCTGAGGCACATTTTGATTGAATAGTATCTATAGTACGTCATTAATCAGCCCACCAATGTAGGTATAACTAGACAAACAACTTACCCTTTTCAGATGCAGTTGGTGAATAGTCTTAACTCAAAACCTGTCTCCTACGCGGTTTCCTGCTGAAACACGCGGCCTTACCTGCTCGATTGATAGGCATCCACGGTTAGTATTCCTGAGAAATGTCTGACCTGAGCCCCTAAACCTTCTCCAAATTTGTGTAGAGTGGCCCAACAAAAGGACGGACAAATGAAAGCAAGATTTACGGATGAACAGATCATTGCAATAATCAAGTAGCAGGAAGCTGGTGAGAAGACTGTTGATGTATGTTGGCGGCGCCGGATCAGCTCTGCGACGTCTACCGGTACAAATCTAAGTAGGGCGGCATGGAGCCGTCTGATGCGAAGCGGCTGCGGGCCTTGGAAGACAAGAATGACAAGCCAAAGAAGCTTCTGGCAGAACAATTGTTGGACAAGGCTATGTTGCGAGGTATCAATTCAAAAAAATGGTGACGTCCGCCCTAAAGCGGTAAGCTGTGCCGCATCTGATGGGTGTTCATCAGGTCAGCCAGCGGCGGGCGCGTGGTGTGCTGCAGATTGATCGGTCAACAGTGCGGAATCTATCGCGTCGTCTTGATGGTGCCGAACTGCGGGATGCGATCAAGCGAGTTTCCCGAGAGCGGCGTCGATTTTGTTGCCGCCGCATCCATGTAATGATTGCCCGGGAAGGTTTTGAGATGAACCACAAAAAGGTGAGGCGCATTTATACCGAAGAGAAGCTTCAGGTGCGCCGCAGAGGCACTTGAGCACAAGGAAACCCATGGTGCTCCAGATCGCCCAAACCAACGGATGTCGTATCTGATGCGCTGACAGAGGGGCGTCGCTTCCGCATTTTGGCGGATGTCGAAGACTTCAGCCGTGAGAACTTGGTGCTGGTCGCGGACACATCACTGTCAGATCATCGTGTCGTTCGAGAACTGGATCGCAGCATTGCTGAGCGCGGTGCCTCAATCACAATAGTCTCGGACAACGGAACTGAGTTCACCAGTATGGCGATCCCTAAATGGGTGCCGGATATGGGCATCGATTGAAAATTGTCGCTAATTCATTGATGGAAAAATAGTTTTTCTCAACGTCTTCCATGGGAAAGATTTTCCGGAAATGGCAAGAAAAGCCTACCGTGACGCTTCTACCAAGACCATCCCTTATATATGCTGCCCGGCTTGGCGATCCCTCATCAGCTCACAGTTTTGATCAATGCAGATATCGACGCGGAATTTGTCTTCGCCAGTTTGCACTGGAGAACTGACAAGAGTGTTGCAGGCCTCTCGTTTGTGCTACAGGGAAGGGGTCGCGCGGGTTGGATTGTCGCGTAGACGGCTAGTGTCCCAATGCTCTTTGAGCGCCCCAAGATCTTCAATTTGCTCAAGCAGATCTGCAATGTCATCGCTTGACAGACCCTGGCCACACAATAAGGGCACAGGATCAGGTAAGACGTGTTTGGGGAGGTTCAACATCGCTTTGATCTGACTGAAAGTTTACGAAGAACAACGATTTCGTCACCATCTATCGCCGTGAATATCCGGCTGTTTGGTTCCTTGGGTATGATAGAAACGAGGTTGTTTGCAGTGCCCGGTTTCACGGGAAGTCGGGAAATTAACAAAAATTGAGTGGACATCTTGTTTCTCCTTATGTCAGTTTCTTGCAATCCATCGGAGAGGTGCCGGAGGGCGAAAATGGGGTTCATATTTCCGTACAGGCTCTGATTGCACAATCATGGTAATCACCTCCAAAGTGCGAAATCATTGGCTAATACTGAGAATATGTTTTCCAAAAATGGAAAATTTAAGAGCAAAAAATTGCCAAATTTCCTAAAACAGGAAAAGTCAGCCGCTTAATCGAGAGCGGTTTTTTACCACAAGCTCAACTAAGAAGTCGGCAAGCGCACGCGTGCGACGGGATTGTGCAAGGTCAGATTGAATCACAAGATAGATTGGTTGATCTACGCCAACGTCCGGTTCGACACAGACAAGATTAGCGTCAGCCGCTAGAAAGTGTGGTAATATCGACAATCCAAGACCGGCTTTGGTTGCCGCAATTTGTGTTGAGAGAGACGTCGTCGTTATGGCAGGTTGCCGCCCCCTTAGCACACGTTCGATCCAATTCGCCGCTGGTAGATGAGACTGTTCATCTCCCCAGGCGATCATGTCGTCGCCATCATAGCTTCCAGTGTTCGGACGAGCCTTTCGAGTCTCAACATAATCCGAACTGGCGTATAGCCCATAGCCGAGCATACCCAATTTACGAAGTGTTACATTCCCCCGTTCAGGCTTCACCATACGTACGGCAAGGTCCGCATCGCGACGGTGCAGGTTGGCGGTATTGATATCTGTCACGACTTCGACCAACAAATCAGGGTAACGAGAACGAAATGTGGGCAAGGCAGGTAGGATGAGATTGGTTGCCAAATTTTCGGCCGTCGCCAACCGGATCTTTCCCGTCATAGCGGCCTGTTCATTTGCACCCGTTGCAAAAGCCAATGCTGCAGCCTCCATCGTTTCGGCTTTGTGCACGAGATCAGCGCCATCTTCAGTGAGTTGATATCCTGTCTGGTGCCGGATGAATAAGGGCACCTTCAGCGCGTCTTCCAATCGGTCGATGTGACGTGACAGCGTTGCGATGCCGATATTCATCTTAATTGCCGCCGCGCTAAGGGTGCCTTGCCGGGCAACGGCAAGAAATGCCCTTGTGTCATCCCAGACAAGCCGCTGGGATGCGGGGTTTCCAATTATGGAAATCCTATTGTCATTATTCTCTAACCTTTTCATTTGTGGAGTATGTCACATTAAAATTCGCACACTCAAGGAGGCGAATTATGCAAAAGAGAACATTAGGCCAAGGCTTGCAAGTTTCAGCCATCGGTCTGGGATGCATGGGAATGAGCGAGTTCTACGGCCCACGAGATGATGATGAGTCGATGCAGGTTTTGACACGCGCTGTGGAGCTTGGTGTGGATTTCTTCGACACTGCGGATATGTACGGCCCCCACCACAACGAAAACCTTCTGGGGCGGTTTGTCAAACAGAGTACAAAAACACCCAAAGTAGCTACAAAATTCGGTATCGTCCGTAATCCAGGAGAATATAAACGTAGCCTGAACAATAGTGCAGACTATGCCAGTCAGGCCTGTGATGCTTCGTTGCGCCGCCTGGGGATTGAGCAGATCGATCTCTATTATGTTCATCGGATAAATCCAGAACAGCCCATAGAAGAAACTATGGCAGGACTGGCAGCGCTGGTGCATCAAGGTAAGATTGCACATATCGGTTTGTGCGAAGTCAGCGCCGAGACGCTGCGTCGTGCTCATGCCGTGCATCCCGTGACTGCGGTTCAGACCGAATATTCGCTCTGGTCCCGGCAAGCAGAAGAAGAAGTGCTTCCCGTTTGTCGTGAACTTGGCATTGGATTTGTGCCTTATTCGCCATTGGGGCGTGGCTTTTTGACCGGTCGTTTTAATTCTTCGGAAGGGTTTGAAACCGGTGATTTTCGCGCAAGCCTGCCACGCTTTGCCGATGATGCCATTCCCACTAATCGCCGCGTAGCCGATGTGATTGCAGAGCTGGCTTCATACAAGAGCTGCACACCTGCACAACTGGCTATCGCATGGCTCATGTCCAAGAGCGAAAACATCGTTCCAATACCCGGCACCAAACGGCTTCAATATCTTGAAGAAAATATAGACGCGATCCAGGTCTCTTTATCGCAAGAAGATCAAATAATGCTGGAAGCCAGTATCGACCGTCTGCCGATCAAAGGCGAGAGATACACCCCAGAAGGCATGAAGGGAGTGAATGCGTGATGAGCGAAGCTGGATCCATTCGACTGACAAAGGCACTTGCCTTGTTGGAGCGACTTGAACGGGGGGCACTGCCCCGTGTTGTAGCCAATCTCGATGAATTTCATCCGGACGCCGCAGAAGTTCTTTTGGGTTTCTCCTTCCACGATGTGGTTTTGCGAGAAGGGATTGATTTGAAAACAAGAGAAATGCTGACGGTTGCGATGCTATCAGCGATGGGGACGGCACCTGGTCAACTTGAGTTCCACATACGCGCAGCAATGAACAACGACGTTACTCGGTCAGAGATTGTCGAGATTATTTTGCAGACGGCGGTTTACGCCGGAGTACCAGCTGCGATGAATGCAATTTTTGAGGCAAAAAAAGTGTTCGCCGAAGCCGCGTCATAATCCCAGATAAACAAGAAAAAATATGGAAGACTCAACAAAACGCGCATCGTGGCGTGACTGGATGGCTATCGCCGCATTGGGCATCGGCAGTTTTGCAATTGTCACTACAGAGCTGGCTCCAATCGGTTTATTGTCCGAAATCGGCAACGACCTCAATACCTCACCGGCGCAGGTGGGTTTGATCGTGACGCTTTATGCCTGGATTGCTGCCCTCTCGGCATGGGTATCGGTAACAACCCTTAGCAAATTACCTCGCCGCTCCCTTCTTATCACGCTTATGTTTATCCTTGGGCTGTCCGCCGCAGCGTCTGCAATCGCCGATCAATTCAAGGCATTGATGGCTGCCCGAGTAATCGGAGCAATTGCACACGGGGCTTTCTGGGCCATGATCGGTACAGTTGGTGCACAGATCGTACTGCCGCGTAAAGTAGGCCTCGCAACTTCGATCATCTTTGGCGGCGTTTCAGCCGCAAGCGTTCTCGGTGTCCCGCTTGCAAACCTTATTGGTTCCAGCGAGGGTTGGCGCATGGCATTCGCTGCCGTTGCGTTTCTGTCTATTCTGGTCGCGGCGGCAATCTGGCATGCTCTTCCTAAACTGCCGGGTGTGGAAGGCGTCAATTTCAGTTCGCTAACTCGCATTGCTTCAAATAGTCGCTTTCGACGTATCTTCACTGCGACTTTTTTGGCGATTACGGTACATTTCATGGCCTTTACATGTATTGAGCACTTTTTGACCACAGGTACTACTGTTCCGAGTGAGGCCGTGGCTCCAATGCTGTTTACTTTCGGGGCCGCAGGAGTTGCCGCGAACTTTCTGACTGGTGCCATGATCGACAAAAGCCTCAAGGGAATTCTCATCGGAGTCTACTTTTGTCAGGTGGTTCGCTCTTGTTTCTTGCGATCGCGGGAAGCAACCTCAACGCAGTAACTATCACCGTTGCGTTTATTCTTTGGGGAGGCGCAGTGGCCGCAATCTTTGTGAGTTTCCAAACTTGGCTTCTAAAAGAAGCTGGCGCTGACGCTTTGCCTGCTTCCGCCATCTATGTAGCACTATTCAATGCGGCCATCGGTCTTGGTGCAATGCTCGGATCTGTTGTGCTGACATTTGCAGGTCTGCCTCAACTCCTTCTGCTCGCCGCCATTTCAACACTTTGCGGAATACTGGCAATTGCCATGTTAAGCGAACCAGCTATGAACCCAAAAGTTGCCGAATAGCAAAAATTGTTGTTATGAGTGCAGCTGTTCTTCGATCTCGTGGCAACAAGGATTTTCACCTGAAACCACATTCAAGGGCGAGATCCAAGAAGATGCTAATAGCAGTAGTAAAAGGTACTCGAAATAGATCTATCCGCGGGGCAGTCGGTGAGTGCCTATTTTGTAATTTAGAAATGATTCCGCGCTGTGGAGACGTCAGAGTTATCATTGGGGACACAAAAGCAAAGTAAATTGTGATCCGTGGTGGGAACCTGAAACCGATTGGCATCGGGATTAGAAAAACGAGTTTCCGCTGTGTTGGCAAAAACGAGTTTTCGAAGAGCAGGATACCGGTGAAAGGCATTTAGCTTAGCCAAATGATCGAGCCCCTCCTTCTATGTGAACAAACACAGGGTCCAACGTTTCAGTTGGTTGGCATCACGACTCCTTGATTTCGCAGATCTCAATGATGCAAAGAATGTAAATACGAACACAATCCAGAAATTGCTGTTTGCGTACCCGTTCGTCAGGCATGGTGTTAAATTCGCCTCCTGGGCCACATACAACACCCTGCATCCCCGCGCCGGCAAGATGTGCTGCGTCAGTTCCATAGAATGCTGGTGGGCGAATTGAGCCAGTGGGCTGAGGATGTCCCATGACAGTTTCAAAAGCTGAATTCAGCGCTTTAACGATGCGTGCGTCGCGATCAACCTCAAAGGGTGGCATTTGCAACGCGTTCGGTGTTGGGCCACCAATCCGAAGCGACGTTTGTAGTTTGGGGTATTCCAATTTAAGGGCCTCTAACACTTGTTTGAGGTCATTTGTAACAGTCTCAACAGATTGTCCGGGGCCATAGCGGCATGATCCCTTTAACTTTGCCTGATCAGCCACTTGGGGGGGGCGCCAATCATGGTAATTGCGCCCTAACCCAGCCTGCATAGACCCAACATGGCCGCGGTTCACGGCAATCTGATCCGGTGTATTCGCACCTGTAAAAGTTAAATTATTGATCCGCTGAGCCAAATAAGTAGCAGCAGCCAAAGCATCACAGGCTTCCTCACGTTTGGACAAATGGCGAGTATCGCCAGTTAGCTCAATCTCAAACATCGTCGAGCCTGCATGCATGGTCAGCGCTTGAAGGTCGGTCGGTTCAGAGTTGATAAAGTAATCTGCCCAAAGACCCTGCTCGATCGCTCGTACCGTGCCGATACCGCCCTGCAACTCACCGACTACAAAACTCAAGATGACATCGCCTTTGAGTTTGATCCCGGCCTTGCGGATCGTTTCAACGGCACAAAAGTAGGCCGCATCGCCCGCCTTCATATTTGAGACCCCAATGCCGTAAATGAACTCTTCGTCGATTAAGCCGCCCCAGGGATCGACGGTCCAACCCTCTGTGGCCGGGTTGGTATCAAGGTGACCGTTGAACAACAGACTTGCACCGCCCCCTTCTCCTTTGAGACACCCAATGGCATTGACCCGCTTGCCTGCAACCGGCTGTAGTTCGCTACTCATTCCCATTTGTGTCATGCGATCATGCATAACCACGGCCAGCTCCCGCTCGCCTTCGGTTTCTGTATAGCTTTTGTGCTGTACCATCGAGGCGAGTAGTTCAAAGCAAGATTCAATGTCGATCGTGTCGAGAATATCAGTGCCGGTCACAATAGTGTCTCCGTTTCAATCATGTGGCTGTGCGTATTGCCAAACCGGCTCGATCTTTGCGAGGTCGGCTGTGTCGTGGTGGCATTTCAATGTGTGTGCTTGCGCCACTTGGTGCAAAGGAACAGGTTTGTCATGGCAGATGGTTCCAATCCGTCTGGGGCATCGGCTTTCGAAACCGCATCCTTTCAACAAGGTTGTTCGTACCGGCAAATCCCCGGTTAGTCGGACACGGCGCGTTATCGTGTTTGAATCAGGTGTGCTTGAGGACGACAACAGCGCTTCTGTGTAGGGGTGATAGGGTCTCTGATCGAGATCTTGCACACTGCGCGTTTCGACAATTTCACCTAGATACATAACAGCTGTTCGGTGTGCGATATGCCGTAGGATCGCCAAATCATGTGTGATGAACAAAAGTGCCACGCCAGTTTCTTGCTGGACCTGTCGCAACAGCGCGACGATCGATGCCTGAACAGCCGCATCAAGCCCCGATGTGATCTCGTCACAGATAATGACTTTGGGCTGTGCAGCAATCGCGCGGGCAATCGCAACTCTCTGTTTTTCACCACCTGAAAGTTGGTGAGGATAACGATCTTTATAGTGAGCAGGCAGGCGCACTTGCTCCATCAACTTGACGATTTCGCCCTCGCGTTGGCCAGCCTTTATGTCTGGGCGATAAAGTTTAAGGGCGCGCGATAGGATCGTTGCTAACCTATGCCGAGGATTCAGCGAGCTGTCAGGGTTTTGGAAAATGATCTGCACACTGGCGCGGTATTCAGCATTTAATGTCTCAATCACGCGCCCCTCAAGGCGTAACTCGCCTTCGAATGGACCAAGACCGACAAGCGCACGCGCAAGACTGGATTTACCACATCCGCTTTCTCCGACCAGACTAAGTGTTTCACCCCGGTGAAGCGTCAGATTCACGTTGTTGACGGCATGCACCTGAACAGGATCTTGCCTTAACAATTGCCTGATAAGGGATGTTCGACCTAACCTGACTGTGAGGTTTTCAACTTCTAGAACCGTATCATTGGTTGCTTGCGAAGTTTCCAAGGGGCTAGCTTGAATTTCATTCACCACTGCATCAGGTCGCGCACAAGCAAGTTGCCCAGAGCCGTGCGGCATTAGAGAAACACGGCTGTTGTCACAAATAGCGGGGTCATGCTTGGGGCAGCGATGCGAGAAATTACAAGCTGGCACCGCGCCGCGACGTGTCGGTGGAATACCCTCATCAATCCTGAGACCGCGTTTGGTTCGTGTGTCTGATGGTCGAGGTAAACTGGCCAGCAATGATCGAGTATATGGATGCTTTGGATTAGCAAACAAATCATCTACCGCTGCCGTTTCGACAATTCGCCCCCCATAGATGACGGCCACGCGATCTGCGATCTCTGAAACTACGCCTAAGTCATGGCTGATAAACAGCCCCGCTACGCCAAATTTCTTCTGCATTTCTGCAAACAGATCCAACATGCCTACAGCGGTGGTCGCATCCAGTGCCGATGTTGGTTCATCAAATAAAATCAAATCCGGCTCACAAGAAATCGCCATTGCCAAGACAACTCGCTGTTTTTCGCCGCCTGAGACTTCGTGGGGGTATTTCTGGGCCATCAATACTGGGTCGGGCAACCCAACCAATTCGAACAACTCATGCACCCGTGCCATGATATCTTGCGAGTCGTTCAAGCGATGTGTTCTGAGAGTCTCGGCCAGATGCGCGCCTAGGGATTGAGTGGGATCAAGAGCTGTCGCCGCGTTTTGGAATACCATTGCAATTTTCTTGCCACGGCGGCGGGTCAATTCATTCTCTTGCAAGGTGGTCAAATCAACACCTTGCAATTGGATCGATCCAGATTCCCGTTCAATCCGTCCTGGAAGGTCGCGCATCACAGCAAATGCCAACGAGGACTTTGCCGACCCACTTTCGCCAACTAAGCCGAGCACTTCGCCTTTGGCAATTTCCAGACTGATGTTTTCAAGAATGCGGATAGGCCCTGCAGGTGTGCTATAGGTTAGTGAATAGTCGGTAATGTTTAATACAGGTGTTGATGTCATTGTCTTATTCCTGCGCCTGTGGATTAAGAACGTCACGCAACCCGTCCCCTAATAGATTGAACGCAATTGCAATCAGTGCGATTGCAATGCCTGGAACAACGATGGGCCATGGGCTGCGAAACATGTGTTCGCGCGCTTCTGCGATCATTAGTCCCCATTCAGATGAGGGCGGTTGAGCGCCAAGCCCCAAGAACGAAAGTGTCGCCAGTGTCATAATGGCAAATGCGACGCGAATGGTTGCCTCAACAATGACCGGAGCAACCATGTTTGGGAGGATTTCAGCAAAAATTATCCAGAGGCTACTTTCGCCACGTGCGCGTGCCGCAGAGACATAGTCAAGTTCGCGAACGGATAAGGTGGTGGAACGGGCGATCCTTGACATCCCCGGGGCAAAGGCAATTCCGATGGCGATCACTGCATTTAAACTAGATGACCCAAGGACTGTTAGGATCATTAGCGCCAGAAGCAGTCCTGGGATCGCCATTATTGCGTCAACGGCTCGCATAATCAGCTCATCGACCCAACCGCCAACAAAGCCCGAAAATATACCAATCATCGCACCGATCGCGGTACCAATGATCGTTGCCAAAATGGCTAACAGAACAGTAGAGCGCGCCCCTACTAGAATCCGGCTTAGCAAGTCGCGCCCAAACCAATCGGTCCCAAACAAGAATTGGGAGGTTGGTTCTGAAAAACGTGCGCCAAAGTTGAAACCTTCAGGGTCCTGCGGTGCAATCACCGGACCAAAGATTGAAATTATCAGCAACAGAGTAACCAAGACAGTCCCAACAGCGCCTTGGGGGCTACGCATGAGTGCGCGCAACGTGTTTAGTGTAGCCTGCATTAGTATTTGATCCTCTTATCAAGGGTACCATAGGCCAGATCGGCCAACAGATTGGCCACTGCATAGGAGCACGCCATGATTAGCGCGCCCGCCTGTATCATTGGCAGATCACGATTTTGGATCGCGAGTATCAATTGCCTGCCTACTCCGGGAAACGCGAAAACTTCTTCGACCACAATGACGCCGCCAATCAGATATCCGACATCTAAAGCGATCACAGTGATCGCAGGCAGCATTGAATTTCGCAGTGCATGATGAAACAGCACCCTTCGCTTGGGCAGTCCGCGCAGACGCGCTGCACGCACAAAATCCGTTTCAAGGGTGTCCACCATCTCTGATCGGATCATTCGACTAATATGTGCTGTCAGTACGATCGTCAGTGTCAAGACGGGCAAGGCGATGTGGTGCAATGCGCCCCAAAAGTCTTCTGAGAATGGCACGTAGCCCGAGGCAGGAAATAAACCGATTGAGGGACTTGCCAGCCAAACAAGCAACAAAGTTGCTAATACGAATTCAGGAAGACTAATGCCAATATAGGAGACCAACGACACCCCAAGATCGGTTAACTTCCCGCGTTGGGATGCAGCCAATACTCCCAATGGAATGGCGATAATGCACACCAACAGCAGTGAGAATACAGCCAATATTGCTGAACGCCCCAAAGCACTCATGATGGTTGGACCAACGGGTTGGCTAGTACGCAGTGACACGCCAAAATCGCCCTGAACCACATTCGACAACCAACGAAGATATTGTACTGGGGCCGGATCATTCAGCCCCAGTTTGTTGTTCAAAGCAGCGAGCGCCTCATCCGTGGCGTATTCGCCAAGGATCATTGTCGCCGCATTTGCAGGCAACAACTGAGTGACGCTAAACACGATTAAAGAGACCAGCAAAGCGGTAAAAATAAGATAGATCAACCGCTTCACTACATAGTAAATAGTCATGTTCAAGCGCCCTTCGCCTTAGCCTTTTTGGGGCGCGTCTGGGCCCATCCAAACTTTATGGAATGCAAAACTAGCGCCACGCGGATGCTGATCATATCCATTAACATAGTCCGCTCGCGCGCCGAGTATGTCAAAGAAACATGGGATCAGCGCAGGCACTTCCGCCTGCATCAAGGCCTGAGCATTCGCATAAAGATCTGTTCGCATTGCAGTATCGGTTGTCTCATCCGCCTTGCGCACATATTCGTCAAATTCGGCGTTGTTCCATCTGGTTTCGTTCCATGACGCACCCGAAGTGAACAACAGATTGAACGACATGCCTTCGGTCGGCAGCATGTTGTAAAAGCCGACGTAGAATTTGCCCTTTTTCCAAACCTGATCAAGGTAGGTCGAGTGATCCATGGTTTTCACGTTGATATCAAAACCACCTGGTTTGGCCATTTCGCGCAGCACAACTGCCATCGTCGAACGATACCCAGGCTTTACCGAAGCTACGAGTTCTAGCTCCAATCCATCTGGATATCCCGCCTCGGCCAACAACGCCTTAGCCTGTACCGGATCGTATGCTTTGTACGGTGCATCGGCGAAATAGCGGTACGCTGCATTGATCGGGCTATCGTTGCCTGGGGTTCCGTAACCCTCCGCAACCAATTCCACCATCGCTTCGCGATCGACACATAGCGACAAAGCCTGACGCACACGAATGTCGTTAAAGGGGGCGACTGTTGTGTCCATAACTACATCAAGGAAACGCCCCGATGGGGTCCGCAGTCCTGTCACCCCAGCGGCGGCGTCAATCCGCGCGAAATCAGTTGGCTGCACATCATGCATCATGTCGATCTCACCAGCCAACAACGCGGCACTAGAGCCAGCTGAATCTGGGAATGTCTTGATCTGGACTTCGTCTAGATATGGCAGGCCAGCCACGAAATAGTCAGGGTTCTTAACCAGAACCGAAATTTCATCTGCGCGGAACTCTTGCAGCCTGAACGGGCCAGAACCGACGGGAACCTGCGCCAAGCTGTCAAAGTCATTTGCGATAATATCAGCAGGTACAACCTTGGCCGTTGGATAGGTCAGGGCTACTGGCAAATCCGCAAAAGGGGTTTGTGTTGTAATGACGACCACGAAGTCGCCATCCGCTTCAACTGATTTGATAGGGCCAAGGTTACGTCGTCCTGGTGCTCCGGTTTCCGGATCCAGTAGCTTCGCAAACGATGCCACAACATCTGCTGACGTTAGCGCTTGTCCATTCGAGAATTTCACGCCCTCACGAAGAACAAACCGCCACTCGGTCGCGTCTTCATTTGATGACCATTCAGTGGCCAGATCAGGTTGAGCCGTCATGTCCGTGCCTAGCGATGTCAGGCCTGAATACAACATTTCCGCCATCATATATTCAGCCGCTGCACGAACCAGCATCGGGTTCAGCACGCCTGGTGTGATGTTTACACTCAACCGCAATGTACCGCCTGCTTCGGCTGCCATGACAGGCATCGCGCCAAAACCGACTGCCAATGCGGCACCAGCCGCGGACATTTTAAGCAATTGCCGTCTGTTCACTTGAACTTTCATGGTTTGGATTCTCCTTGGTTGGATTGAGTTGGTATTTTTGGCTTTGTTGTCGTGTGGAAATGCGCGTCAAAAAACAGAGCTATTGAGCGCGCGAGACCCAGTAGGTCTTCCATTGTTGTGAATTCATCTGCGCCATGTACGTTGCGATCGGGCCGCGATAACCCGCCAAGCATGATCTCACGCGAACCGCGGCCTCCGTGCTGGATCCAGCCGAAATCTGACGATGTAGAAGATCCGTAAGCAACAAATTCTTCCAGCGGAACATTGTGGCCTGCTGCCATTGCAGCAGTCCAACGTGGCGTCATCATCCCTTGGCTGTTTTCCACAGGTGGCAAATGTCCAGTCTCTGACATCCGCCATCCGATCAGATTTGTCTTTTTAACCGAGGCTTCTACACATTCGTGAATCTCTGCACGAACACGCGCCACATCCTCTTCTGGGGCATAACGGCGGTTGACAACGATTTCACATTGCCCGGGTAAAGCTGACCCCTTCTCGCCACCACGGATAGCAGTAATGTTAAGCAACGCATGTAGCGGGCCCCCCGACCCGGGTGGTGGCGGCATGGAAGAAACGCGCTTTTCCACTTCGACCTTTAGCGAGGTCAGAGCGTCTAGTACCGGCAAAGCCTGTTCGATTGCGTTTACGCCTAAATGCGGACGTCCCGAGTGTGCCGCCTTGCCTTCAAACATCAAGGTAAGGTCCAAAGATCCAAAGCTGCCTGCCCAAATCCGCGGGGTTGCAGAGCCGTTCAGATTAATGATGACATCACTTACCAGATCCTGCTCGGCCAGATAGCGGATGCCAGGGTAAATTCCACCTTCCTCGTCAGTGCAAAAAGCAAGAACTGGTTGGTACTCAAATTGATGGCCAGCATCGCGCAGTGCCGCAAGGCCCGCTATTGCCGCCGCAATGGCCCCCTTCATGTCGGCCGCGCCACGCGCATAAACTCTGTTGCCTTCTCGGGTCAATTCCAATGCCGGACGAGTCCATCCATCTCCAACAGGGGCTGTATCAACGTGAAAATAAATAGTGACTTCTGGCGCACCCTGAGGTGCCAAATCAGGGCGCACGATCAGGTTTGTGCGCGCACCGTGGACACCTTGTGCCCGCCACAGCGCCTCGGGGATATCAATGCGGGTGCAGGTGCCACCTAAATGTGCTGTCGTTCTTTCCAGCATGGTCGCCATCTCTGGGTAAGACGCACCTGGAGGAAAGGAGCTATCCAACGCGACAAGCTCTTCGAGCGTGTGCAAAAGTGCATGCTCATCTATCTGGATAACTGTTTTGCTCATTCTTATATAAGAATTGTGAAGCGCGAAATTAGCAAGAAAATTCTGAGGTAAATCAAGAATGAATATCGAGCAATTTGTAAATCATTGAACTAAATAATTAAAATGTGCTCAAATTTTCTTCACCGGACAATTCTGCAAAGGATGATCGACTTGACTTAGACTCTTCATCCATACAAATATATATTATATTCCAAGCTAGGGCTCCGCAAAATTGATGACGTCTAAAGCAAAATCCAACCTCAAGGGTACCGTTGGCCGAGCACTCAATGCGACGCCACTGTATGAGCAAGTCAAGGAACGCGTTATGCACCTGATCCTTGATGGGACCTGGCCTGAAGGCCATATTCTTCCAGCTGAAACAGAACTGGCTCGCCAGTTGGGCGTATCTTTTGGAACCGCACGTCAGGCATTGCAAATCTTAACAAAAGAAGGCGTTCTTCTTCGCAAGCCGCGCATTGGCACGGTTGTAACTGGCCGCACCCCACATCACACACTTGACCGATTTTATAAGCACTATCGCTTACACAACACAAAAAACGAGTTGATCAATACACAGACAGTTATGAAATCCATCCAGATTCGCCCGGCGAGCGCAGATGAAGCCCGTTGTTTTCGGTGTGATGAATCTATTGACCTTATTTCCCTGGTCCGAGTTAGGGTGCACGACTCTCGCCCTGTCATGATTGATCACTTCTTAATCCCTGAGCACTTTGTTCCGGGTTTTCCGCGCGCTGCTGCTGATGTCCCTCCGCTGCTATTGAATCACTTACGTGACGAATACGGATTGCGCATTCGCGCAGTACGTGAGGCATTGCGCGCGGATATCGCAGGGCCTGAAGATATATCTTTGCTTGATTTGAATGCATCAGACGGGCCGACTCCAATCTTGGTAATTGACGATGTCTGCTTTGACAGTAAAAATCAGGCTCTGCTGACAGCCAGTCATCGAGCGTTGTCAGATGACTATCGCTATGTAAACGAAGTTCAGTAAACTCGGGCGCTGAGTTCAAGGCCTTTGCAGCTGGCGCGTCGCGTCTTGCGCTCAGCCGGAAATCGATCATGAAATGATTTGCCGAGAGGGGACGTGCCAATCGACGCTTGCCCGGCGCAGATGTTTTTCGTTCGTTTGATGATCTCAGGACCAAACTTGATCACCCACCGATATACGGTCGATCGATCAACAATGATTTCAGCTTCTTGGTGGGTTTGACTAACTGGTATGGTAGTTTATCTAATGCGCAAGAAATCCCTTACGCAATTAGGACAGCACATGCCGTTAACCTATCCTGATCGGCTTTTCCCGTCTGAACCAAAGCTACGCAGCACTGCGCGTAACCTGTTCGAGGGGATCGAAAATCTTCCCATCATTAGCCCGCATGGACATTGCGACCCGAGCTGGTTTGCAAAGAATGAGAGATTTCCAAATCCGGCGGAATTATTGGTTGTGCCCGACCATTATGTGTTTCGGATGCTGGTTAGCCAAGGCTTGAGCCTTGAGGCGTTGGGCGTGCCACGCGCGGATGGCACCAAGCCGGAGGTTGATCCACGTGATATTTGGAAGCTGTTTGCACAACACTTCCACCTGTTTCGGGGGACGCCGTCCTCCATGTGGTTGAACCATTCCTTTGAGCATGTGTTTGGCATTGATGTGCCGCTAAATGCTGACACGGCCAATGAGTACTATGATCACATTGACACGCAGCTTGGCTTGGATGCCTTCCGTCCGCGTGCGCTGTTCGAATCGTTTGGCGTGGAGTGCTTGGCCACGACCGAAGGTGCCTTGGATGATTTGCAGTCGCATAAGGCCATTATGGAAAGCGGCTGGGCCGGCCGCGTGGTGACCACATATCGTCCCGACGCGGTCGTGGATCCAGAATTCGAAGGCTTCGCCGAAAACGTCGAGTTATTTGGGCAACTGACGGGCGAGGTTACGACGACTTGGACGGGCTACTTGAACGCCCACCGCAAGCGTCGAGCGTTCTTCAAAGAACATGGTGCAACGGCAAGCGACCATGGGCACCCAACGGCACGAACCGAGAACCTAGATGTGGCAGAGGCAGAGGCTCTGTTCCAAAAGGCAATTGCTGGTACCTGCAACGCCGACGAAGCAGACTCGTTTCGAGGGCAGATGTTGACTGAGATGGCCAAGATGAGCTTGGACGATGGTCTAGTTTTGCAAATCCATGCGGGATCCGTTCGCAACCACTCCAGTCGGGTGTTCGCTGAATATGGGCGTGATAAAGGGTTCGATATCCCGAAGCGCACGGATTACGTCGGTGGGCTAAAACCACTGCTGGATGCGGTTGGCATGGAGCCTGACCTGACGGTGTTGCTATTCACGCTGGACGAGACTGTCTACGGCCGTGAGCTTGCCCCCCTTGCAGGTGCCTACCCTTCCCTGAAACTGGGTCCGCCTTGGTGGTTCTTCGACAGTTTTGAGGGTATCAAACGTTTCCGTGAAGCCACAACCGAGACCTGCGGATTCTACAACACCGCGGGCTTCAATGACGATACGCGAGCGTTCTGCTCCATTCCGGCCCGCCACGATGTCGCGCGCCGTTCTGACTGCGCCTACTTGGCCGAATTGGTTGAAACAGGGCGACTGAGCATGAGTGACGCCCATGAGGTCGCCCATGATTTGGCCTATGGTCTCGCGAAAACTGCCTACAAGCTTTAAGGAATAAACTTTGACTGATACCCCTCGCCTCGCACGCCGCTCCCCCAAGATTAAACCTGGCATTGTTCACCTAGGGCCGGGCGCTTTCTTTAAAGCGTTTAGTGCGATCTATACGCAAGAAGCGGTTGAACAGAAGGGCGGGGATTGGGGTGTCATTGCAGTGTCGCTTAGAAGTCCAACCGCACGGGACCAACTTAAACCACAAGAGGGGGTCTATACGGCGGTATCACTTGGCCCATCAGAGTCTAATTCAACAGTTATCGGCATCATTTCGGACGTCCTGGTCGCCCCAGAAGACCCTTCCGCTGTGATTGATGCAATGGTTGATCCGGCTATCCGGATTGTCTCTTTGACGATTACTGAAAAGGGGTACTGTTACGAGCCATCCACGGGGCAATTAAAACTGGATCACCCCGATATCATTCATGACATTGCAAACCGTGAGGCACCGCGATCCGCGCCGGGATATATCGTGGAAGCCCTGTCGCGTCGCCGTGGATTAGGCCATAGGCCATTTACTGTTTTGTCTTGCGATAACATTCCATCAAACGGCAAGCTGGCTAAGAAAATTGTTGTGTCTTTGGCGGCCAAAATCGACCCTAATTTGGCGAGATGGATTGAGGATGAGGTGTCCTTCCCCTCCACCATGGTTGATCGGATCACCCCCGCCACAACTGAAGCGGATATTGAGCGCGTAACCAACGACGAGGGGTATTACGATCCGGCATGTGTCTTCCACGAACCTTTCCGTCAATGGGTGATTGAGGATGAATTCGTGGATGGTGCGCGCCCACATTGGAACGTTAGCGGCGCTCAATTCGTAAGCAGTGTTGAGGACCACGAGGCGATGAAATTGCGTTGTTTGAACGGGACGCACTCGTCGCTGGCCTACCTTGGGTATCTTGCGGGTTTCGAAACAATTTCGGAAACGGTATCTGACCCTGATTTTGCAAATTATCTAGGGCAGCTTTGGCGCGACGAGATCGTACCGACAGTGAAGCCACCCCAAGGGGAAGACTTATCGAGCTATTGCGCGGCCTTGTTAGAGCGCTATCAGAACCCTTCTATACGGCATCGAACTTGGCAAATTGCGATGGACGGATCGCAGAAACTGCCTCAGAGGTTGCTGGGGGTGGCTCAAGAAAGCATTGATGCAAAGCGCCCCATTTCAAGCATAGCGCTCGCGATTGCAGGTTGGATGCATTACGTTGGTGGAGTTGACGAAGATGGCCAGAAGATCGATGTTCGCGACCCCTTAGCCGATGCTCTGAGGGCCGCGTCTGATGCGGGAGTATCCGCGACACAAAAGGCCGAAAACCTGTTGAGTTTAGATGCTGTGTTTGACGCAAAACTTGCGAATGATGATCGGTTTAGAGTGCCGGTGATTTCGGCATATTGTCAGCTCGCTGATGTCGGAGCGCATAGCTCCATTATGGATGGTTTTGCTAAATAAACGCAGGATTCGGCCAGTACATCGGCGAAAACTAGTCATTCCCTTGCGGTTTTTCGGCAGGTTTTCGGTAGAATTTTGGATTTGCGTTAACCAGATTTAGTGACATTCCTCCGATAGAGTACAAAATTTTGGCAGATGCACTTTGATTTTGCCTTTTCCCCGTTAAACACGGGAAATCACGGTTGCGCGATTGCGGGTGTGACAGGTAATGTGCGTGAACCCGCACGCCTTTGATCTACCTAATTATTCGACAGCGTGAGGGTAGGGGACCGACCTATTATGCTAAACTTTCTTGCTGACCAGCCTCGTCGCATCAAGCACCATATTCTGTTGGGGATAGATGTTGTACTGGTGCCTATTAGTTTAGCTTTCTCGCTGCTGATCCTTTTAGATTCTGCAGATGCTGATGTTCCAAATTGGTTGGTTGCAGTCCCGTTTGTCGTCTTGACGCTTTTGTCGATCCCGACGTTTATTTACATCGGTTTGAATCGCATTAAGCTTGCGGCCTTTGAATCCCATGACATGCGCCGAGGAGCCTACGCAGCTCTTTCGGTAGCGGTTATGGCGGTGGGTATAAACTATCTTTGTGGTGAAAAGTTTTCTGTTGCTTCAGGTCTTCTAACCGGTCTGGTGTTTCTGCTGCTGCATCTTGGCATTCGCACGTTGGGACGGAACCTTCTTGTAAATCGCAAAAGTGGAAGTGAAGACAGAATACCCGTCGCAATATACGGCGCGGGATCAGCGGGAATTCAGCTACTTGGAGCACTTCGCAAAGATTTGCAGATGCAACCAGCTACCTTCGTGGACGATAATGTGACGTTGCAGACCATGACCGTATCCGGGATGGGAGTGTGCTCTCGCTCAGATTTGAAAAAAATGGTGGAAGATGGACGCGTGAAGCGGGTGCTGCTGGCTATGCCATCGACCAAAGAGCCCAAGATGCGCCGCTTAATACAAGAGCTAACTGGACTGGGCAGCGAAGTTCACGCGTTACCGACATATAGCGAGTTAGTCGAGGGAACCGGCCTAGCATCAAATTTGAGACCAGTGACGCCGGAAAGCTTGCTGGGCCGTGACAAAGTGGATCTAGAAACGCCCGAAGTTGCGAGGGCTTACGCGGGCCGTCGCATTCTGATCACCGGAGCTGGTGGTTCGATCGGCTCGGAGTTGTGCCGACAGGTGATCATGTGCGGCCCGCAACGGCTTACGCTGATAGATCACTCAGAGTACGCCCTTTATACGATTTCGCGAGAACTGACGCCACTGGCCGCACTGCACGGGGTTGAGCTGGTGACGCGTCTAGGCTCCGTTTGTGACAAAGATCGAATGACGAATGTCATTGCCGAGTCTGAGATTGATATCGTGTTGTTCGCGGCCGCTTATAAGCATGTGCCGCTTGTTGAAGACAATGAAATTGAAGGCCTGCGAAACAATCTGTTTGGGACTTTGACTACTGCAGAAGCGGCTCAGGAAGCTGGTGTTGAGCGGTTTATTCTCGTCTCGACTGATAAAGCGGTTCGCCCAACAAATATTATGGGTGCAAGTAAACGGCTTTCTGAATTGGCGATCCAAGACCTTCAAACCCGTTCTCAAACGACCAAGTTCGCAATGGTCCGGTTCGGAAATGTATTGGGATCATCGGGTTCAGTCATTCCGTTGTTCCAAAAGCAGATTGCTGCTGGCGGACCAATTACGCTGACGCACAACAAGATCACCCGTTACTTCATGACCGTGTCGGAAGCGGCTAGGTTGGTGCTTCTCGCAGGGGCATATTCGACTGGTGGCGATGTGTTTGTGCTGGATATGGGGTCTCCTGTAAATATTCGCGATCTTGCTCGCCGGATGGTCGAACTGACCGGACTTAGTGTTCGTGATACGACCAACCAATCTGGCGACATCGATATTCAAATCATTGGGCTGCGCCCGGGTGAGAAGCTGTATGAAGAGTTGTTGATTGGTGACAATATGCTTCCAACGCCGCATGAGAAAATTATGCGGGCGGAGGAAAGCGGCTTGTCAGAAATCGAGATGGTTCGGATATTAAAACAAATCCGTACCGCCATTTCAGCAAATGATCCTGTAGCCCTACGCGCAGTGATTGAGAGCAATGTAGATGGCTTCCACATCGCTGATGCAGAGTTGGACGACGTTGTTTGACCTCGACGGCTAACGATCCAATGTTTACGATTTCGGGCCAACCGATCCTATTGATGGGAGCGTCGGGACGTGTGGGAAAGTTGCTGCAAGCACATTGGGCGAACGCCCAAAATGTCCTCACCCAATCCCGAAATGATGACAATGACCTAACATGGTCACCGATCGAAGATGGCGCGCGGCCGTTGGTCGAATTCAATCAACGACACCAAGGGATGCGCGCTATAGTCGCGATGCTAGGATCGACCCCGTCCACGAGTGGGGACATGTCGCAAACGGCCAACCTCGCAGCGTCTGTTGTGCTTGCGGCTTCGCAAGCAGGCATCCCGCGGGTAATATTGGCTTCCTCCTCAGCAGTGTATCCGTTGGATGAAAACCTAAATGAAAACAGAGCGCCTGCTCCGACCACGCCCTATGGTCGTGCGAAGTTAGAGATGGAACGTGTCGTTGCCGAGCTAAATACTGATGTGGAGGTTTGCTGCCTTCGGATCGGCAATGTAGCAGGTGCAGATGCGTTGCTGGGAACGACGTCAGATACTCCGAAGCGTCTAGATCAGTTTGCGGACGGGTTTGGCCCTCGTCGGTCCTACATTGGCCCTAAATCTCTTGCAGAGTGTCTTTGGAAGTTAGCACATGTTGACCAGCCGCTTCCGCCAATATTGAATTGCGCAGCATTGAAACCTGTTGAGATGGCAGATCTGCTAGATGCTGCTGACGTGCCGTGGATGTGGTCACCTGCGCCGCAAGAACGTGTGAAGACACAGCATATCACCCTTGATTGCATGGCATTGGCGCGGATTGTGGGAGAGGACGTTCTTGCCGGACATGCCCAACACATGGTAGCGGAGCTTCTGACCTCGGGGGCACTACAATGACGTTATCTAAGAGACTGTTCGATTTGGCCGTACTGGTGTTTCTAACCATTTTGTTAGCGCCGGTAATGGTCGTAACGGCAATCGCGATAGCCATTATTGACGGGCGACCCGTGTTCTATTTCGCTGAGCGAATGAAGACGCCAGCACATGCCTTTCACTTGGTAAAATTTCGGACCATGAAGACGGTGTTAAAAGACCAAGGCGTGTCAGGTGGCAACAAATCCGATCGCGTTACGCGTCTAGGGGCCTTTCTACGCCGCGCTCGGCTTGATGAAACCCCCCAGCTTTGGAACCTTGCACGAGGTGATATAAGTTTGGTTGGGCCGCGCCCGCCCTTAAGGGAGTATGTTGAGCGGTTCCCAGAGACCTACTCAAAAGTTTTGAAAAGTCGGCCTGGGATAACGGGCTTGGCCTCATCGGTGTTTCACGCGCATGAGACAATGCTCATCAAAAACTGCGAGACGCCGGAACAAACTGACAAAGTGTATGCGGAGCGTTGCGTTCCTCGCAAAGCGAAGCTGGACCTAATATATCAACGCAACCGCAGTCTTTGCTTTGACCTTTGGATCGTTCTCAAAACGTTCGTGTGATCACCCAAGGTGTGGCGCATAAACACCGCTGACTTTTCACTCGCTTACAGCAGATGTGACGCGTTCTCTTAATGGCGTTAAAGACTTGTTATCTTGCAGATGAATAAGTTGAGGGGGTCGCTATGAAAATCACGATGATTGGCACGGGATATGTCGGGCTGGTGTCTGGGGTTTGCTTCTCGGATTTTGGCCATGACGTAGTTTGCGTTGACCGCGACCCTGCGAAAATCGAGATGCTCAACAAAGGTGAGGTTCCGATCTACGAGCCCGGACTTGATGATCTGATGGCAAAGAATGTGGAGGCAGGCCGGCTGTCATTCACAACAGACCTTCAAGCGGGCATCCAAGGCGCGGAAGCGGTGTTTATCGCGGTTGGGACCCCAACGCGTCGTGGGGACGGGCACGCTGATCTGACGTTCGTGTACGCCGCCGCCGAGGACATTGCGAAAGCCTGTGAAATCGCAGGAAACGACTACACCGTTATCGTAACTAAATCGACGGTCCCTTTGGGGACCAATCGCCATGTTAAACAGGTGGTCCGCAAAGCGGCGCCGGATTTGAATTTTGATGTCGCTTCTAATCCAGAATTTCTGCGTGAAGGTGCCGCAATTGATGACTTCATGAAGCCTGACCGCGTCGTGGTCGGTGTCCAAAATGACCGCGCGGCTGAGGTGATGGCGGAAGTATATCGCCCCCTATACCTGCGCGACTTCCCAATCGTCACAACCGACTTGGAAAGCGCAGAGATGATCAAATACGCGGCTAACGCGTTCCTTGCGACCAAGATTACATTCATCAACGAGATCGCGGCTCTTTGTGAGAAAACTGGCGCGGACGTCAAGCAAGTGTCTCGTGGGATCGGGATGGATGGGCGTATTGGCAATAAGTTTCTACACGCAGGCCCGGGCTATGGTGGGTCGTGTTTCCCCAAAGACACCTCGGCCTTGGCGCGCATTGGTCAGGAACACGCGGTTCCCATGCAAATTACCGAGACGGTGATGCGTGTGAATGACAACGTAAAAGCCCGCATGATCGAGAAGCTCCGCGATCTTTGTGAAGGGACCTTCAACGGGAAAACAATAGCCGTATTGGGTGTCACCTTCAAACCGAACACAGACGACATGCGAGATGCCCCAGCTTTGACAATTGTGCCCGCATTGGTGGGAGGTGGCGCAAAGGTTCGTGTGGTCGATCCTCAGGGCCTACGTGAAGGGCAGGATCTGTTGCCTGGGGTGAATTGGGTGGATGACGCATACAAGGCTGCACAAAACGCAGACGCCTTGGTTATCCTGACCGAGTGGAACGAATTTCGTGCCTTGGACCTGAAAAAGATTGCCAAAAAGATGGCGACCCCGCGTATGGCCGATCTTCGCAATGTATATTCGGCGAAGGATGCTAAAAGAGCCGGTTTTCAGGCCTACGCTTCGATTGGACGTCAAGGTTTTGAGATGAGTGAGTAAGCGTGAACGCAATTCTTCATTTGTACAGTGCATACCGCTTCATTCGCGATCTGCTGTCGGTGATGGATGCGCGCAACCTTAGCCTGATATCGGCAGGGGTTGCGTTCTACGCTATGTTGGCGATCTTTCCTGCGTTGGCGGCGTTGATCGCATTTTGGGGCGTGTTTTCCGACCCGGTGCTTATCGACGATCAGATCACCTTGCTGCAGCGGTTCATCCCCGCGGATGCGTTCCGATTGTTTGAGGCTCAGGTCGATGCGCTCATTCAGGCCAACGATTCTACCTTAGGGTATACGACATTGATCTCCTTAGGGGCCGCACTTTGGTCAACCCGTGCGGGGGTATCTGCGCTCATTCGCGGGCTAAATGCCGTCTATTCAGCACCTCAACGCACGGGATTTAAACGTGCAGTGGCAGCTTTGATTTTGACTGTTTGCCTGATCGCCATGTCATTGGTCGCCTTGGCGGGGATCGTGATCTTCCCAATTTCCTTGGCTTTGCTTCCTTTAGGAGAATTGACCGAAAACACCTTTGAGACATGGCGCTGGGTCGTTGTGACCACCACCGTCATCATGGGGCTTGGGTTGATTTACCGATTTGGCCCGAACCATAATGCGGAACATCTCAAGGCGGGATGGATATCTATCGGCGCTTTGGTCGCGCTGGTGATTTGGGGGGGGGCGTCTTGGGCCTTCTCGCTCTATCTAGCGAACTTCGGTAAATATAATGAGGTTTACGGCTCTATCGGGGCGGTGGTCGCACTATTGATGTGGTTCTACATTAGCGCATGGGTCGTGCTGTTCGGGGCCACTTTAAACTGCGAGCTGGCATGTCGGCGTCAGGCTAAATCTCATATTTAGCTGGCGGCTCTCAGGGTATCACCCGGGGCAAATATTGGCGAAATCTCGATCCGCTTTTCGGCGCCACGAATACCTTCAGCTTCATTTGCAATCAGCTCAGCCGCCGCCTTGCCTATTTCAGCGCGACAACTGTCCATGGTGGCAAGTTTGCGCGGCAAGCCGTCAATGAGATCTACGCCGTTAAACCCCGCCAAGCCAATTTTCCCCGGCACGTCGTACCCTGCTTCCAAGCAGTATAGCAAACCGCCGGCGCCGATCATGTCATTGGAATAGTATAGAAAATCGAGGTCTTTGTTTTTCTCAAGGATATTTCCTGTCATCTCCCGACCTTTGGCAAGGGCGGAGCCACCGGAGTAATACTCTTCTGCTTCCAGACTTAACCCGCTTTCGCGCAGAACGGCCTCGAACCCTTCAAAGCGTTTTCGCGCTCGGTGATCCAAAGGCATTTTGGTGCCAAGGAACCCAATCTTGCGGTATCCACGGCTCAATATTTCCTTAGCGGTTTCACGACCGGCGCGCGTATGAGAAATGCCAACAGAGGCATCGACCGCATCACCATCCACATCCATGATTTCAACAATAGGAATGCCAGAGTTTTCCATCATCCGGCGGGCGGATTCAGTATGTTCTAAGCCAGCAACAATCAGGCCCGATGGTCGCCAAGAAAGCATCTCAAAGATAACCTTCTCTTCCTTCTCGGGGCCGTAGTCGGTGACACCCACAACGGGTTGCAACGGAGTATCGTCAAATACCTTAGATATCCCCATCATCACTTCTGGGAAAACCATGTTGGACAGGGAAGGAATGATAACTCCAACCAGATTTACACGATTAGATGCCAAGGCTCCCGCGATTTTGTTCGGAACATACCCAAGCTGGCGTGCTGCGAGCAAAACCTTCTCACGGGTTTTGTCCGAGACTTCGCCGCGGTTTCGCAAGACGCGGCTAACGGTCATTTCGCTAACACCAGAGGCTTCGGACACATCCCGAAGCGTTAGCCGGTGGCGGTATTCAGGGCTGGAGCGTTCGACCACAGGGTATCTCGTTCACTTGTGAGTATGTGCCACGATAACGTTAAAGCATGCCGTCTCCAAGCGACAACTGACTTCTTGTTAAGGCTTGCTTGTAGTGCACTTATTACGCGATACAGAATGAGTGGTCCCGTGGCTCAACTGGATAGAGCAGCCCCCTCCTAAGGGGCAGGTTGCAGGTTCGAATCCTGCCGGGGTCGCCAAAAACACCTGAAAAATATGGCTTATTTGCAAGGGGTTCTGCAGAAGCTTGCAGAAAGTCCCGAGAGCTTTCGTGCCGAATTCTGCTGAAACGGCGAAAATCTCGTACAAAACCTGTACAAAATCCGCACGTGTTTGATCACTTTGGGGCCCTTCAATGAGCTGGCGGGTTGCGAACACATGCGCGGAACGGAAGTTCGGCAGCGCGACACGTAAGCAGATCATCATGTTTCTGGCTGACAAGGCGAGCGACGATGGTTCCGGCATCTGGTGTTCCAAGGGTACGATCCAGCGGCATACCGAGCTGGGGGAGACCACAGTCAAGCGAGCTGTACGCGCGTTCCTGAAGGAAGGCATCCTCGTCGAGACCGGTTCGCGCACCTGCAAGAACGGATTCACCGTCGTTTACCGGATCGATTTGACCAAGGTTGAGGCGCTCGAACCCACGCTGGAGCCCGAGATTGAGACGGGGTCCACAGTGGCCCCCGTCCAGTCTGGCCCCGGTACGGGGGCCACTGTGGCCGGGGTACCGGGGCCACCACGGCCCCCAAACCATCCTAAAACCATCCATAAACCACCTTCGCGCAGGCGCGAGGCGGCGGAGGATTCAGAAGCTGAGGAGATTCTGGCGGCGTATCCATCGGACCGATTGCGAGGCAAAGCGGCCTGCCTTTCCCAGATCGAAGAAGCCACGAAGGAAGGAACCCCGCCGGAGGATTTGTTGCGAGCGGTCCAAGCCTACGCCACCGACAGCGCAGGCTTCACCCGCGCCAAGGTCTGCTTTTCCGACAACTGGTTTCAGTCGCGGCGTTGGCAGGCATATGTCGAGAAGCAGGCAGAAGACCGAGAAAAGGCGGCAGCTTTGCAGGCCGATCACCATGCGCGGCTGGCGTGTTGGATCAGTGACCGCAGCCCGATGTGCAGACACATCACTGCGCCCCAAGTGACCGCATTGCTTGCCTCAAAGCTGGTGACACAGGCCCAAATCCAAGCCGCAGGCCTCAGATCATGACCGCAACCGATCCCACCGAAGAGCAAACAGCAAGGCGACCCATGTCATACGCTGGCGCTGCTGACACGGGACCTTGCGAGGGGCGGCAAGCCTCCCCTTCGAACCCCACCGGCGCGGGCAGAGCCCGCACCAAAGAGCCGCTGACCGAGACGTTTGTCTTTCGATGCACAGCCGCAGAAAAGGCCCAGTTGCGCGCCAAGGCCGAGGCTGCTGGCCTGCCCGCTGCGACCCTTTTGCACGAGGCTCTGGGCCTCACTGAGGCCCGCCGCCGCAAGCCCATCCCCCGCGTTGATCCTGCGCTCGTGCTGGCCGTCGGGCGCATCGGCGGCAACCTTAACCAGATCGCTCGTTGGCTGAACCGCGCGATGCTGGCGGGCCGCGTGGACCTCGACGCGCTGACCGTTGCGCGCCGCTTGCTGACAATCGAACGCCAGCTTGCCCAGATCGTCGAGGCCGCGCGCCGATGCTGATCAAGTTCTTTCGCAACGGCAAGGGCGCGGGTGCTGGTCCGGTCGGCTACCTCGTCGCGGACAAGGTGCTGGCCTATGACGACAACCGCGACCTGATCCGCGATGCCGACGGCCGGCCGGTGACCGGCACCCGCGATCCCTTGCCGGAGGTCCTGCGCGGCAATCCCGACCGCACCGAGGCTCTGATCGACGCCAGCCGCCACCAATGGACCTACCGCGCTGGCGTGATCAGTTTTGCCGCCGAGGATGCACCGACAGAAGAGCAGCAAGCCGAGGTCATGGACGGGTTCGAGCGTCTGGCCTTCGCGGGGCTGGACCCGACGCAATATGACGTGCTCTGGGTCCGACATACCCACGAAGACCGCGTCGAGCTTCACTTCTGCACACCCCGCCTAGAACTGACCTCGGGGCGGAGCCTCAACATCGCGCCGCCCGGCTATCAGGACGCTTTCGATAGCTTGCGCGACGTGATGAACCAGCGCCACGGCTGGGCCGATCCGATGGAGCTGGAGCGCACGCAAGAGGTTCGCGACACCATCGAGACCCCAACCCGCGCCCAAGGCCGTGACGAACTGCACGCGTGGCTGCAAGACCAGATCAGCGTTGGCTTAATCACTGACCGCGCCAGCATGGTCGACGCACTTGCGGACGCTGGTTTCGACCTGCCTCGCATCGGCAAGGCTTATCTGACCGCTCAAGACCCCGACACCGGCGAGCGCTGGCGTTTGAAAGGAGAAATCTTCCATGAAGACTGGCAAGCCGACACGGCTGAGCGAGAAGTTGAACGCGGAACTGGACACGATCCGGCAGGACTACGCCGCCTCGATGGCATCCCAGCTGGAGAGCTTCAGGACCGATTTGAAGCACATTGCGACCATCGCGCATCGTACA
>NZ_JBDWIU010000002.1:0-37936 GCF_039974535.1 Litoreibacter sp.
ACTGGCAAGCCGACACGGCTGAGCGAGAAGTTGAACGCGGAACTGGACACGATCCGGCAGGACTACGCCGCCTCGATGGCATCCCAGCTGGAGAGCTTCAGGACCGATTTGAAGCACATTGCGACCATCGCGCATCGTACAATCGAGAGCGATACCCGCACCTTTTTGCGACAGAACAAGAGCTGGCTGACGATCTCGCCCTGGCTGATCACGGGGACGTTCTTGGTAGGGGTCGTCTCGATGATGGCCGCGAGCTTGCTTTGGACACTGTTGCTGACCAACTCGGAACTGACAGACTTGGGCCTGACGCGGATCGACAGGGAGGACGGGACCTGGCTGGTACTGGACCCGACGAAGACGCGGCTGAGGACCTGCACACTAGGCGGCAGGTCAGTGACCTGCATCAAGATCGAGGAGAACTAGATGATGACACCCCTGACAGCCTTGGCACGCGACTTGCTCGCCTGCGTAGAACGGTTGGTGACGGCCTGCGAGGTCTCAGCAAAGGAATTGAGCGGGTTAGAGGAACGCTCGACGACAAGGATGCAGAGCCAGATGGATGGATTGGCCGCCTGCGTGTCGGTGCTCATTCAATCGCAGACGGCGTCCGTGGCTGCGTTGCACGGCTTGCTGAGCGAGGGCTCGAATTACGGGAAGCTGCGCACGCAACTAGAGACCAGCTTGAAATTAACGAAAGCCGCCGAAGAGAGGTTGAGGCAGAGCTAGAAGAGCGGGAAATCGAGATGGACAGGGGGATGACGCATTAGGGGTTAAACGTTCGACTCATTTCCCTAGTTGGGTTTCAGGCATGTTTTCCCAGGATAATCGTAGATTATTGCCTTGTCGTTTTGGCAAGTTCGCTCGTTTCACAAGACGTCCAGATACCTCAAAATCATTGTCGATCTTCACTATGAGTAATTTACTGAAGTGCCTGTCGAGACGGACACTAGTCTGCTCTTTGCCGTTGATCGGCGCGATCGTTTTGATCTCAACGAAGTCGTTACCTAACCTTCCATCGGAGCCTTGGGCATAATTTTTGTGCAGTTTGATTCCATACATTATGGCTCCAAAAAGCTCACCAATGTCGCCGTAGACACTTAGATGTTGCCCAGTGTCGTTGAAATAGGCTTCGGCTAGCGTCAGTAAATCTTGGAAATATGGGATCAAAGTTGGATCAGCATTTGGATAGTTGCGGCGAAGTTCAGCCTCTCGCTCCAGTTCAGCAAGTCGGCTGTACGTGGTCTCTTCTGGATCGATAATGCTATCCCATCCAAGCCATTCGCCATCAATCCAGAACGCGTTGTCTGGGCCTAGTACATCCACTGTCATTCCAAACTCCTGTTTCGAAGATCTAGCCTAAGACTTTGGAGAAATTATGACTAACCGTACCCTTGGAAATGCACTTCAGAGCAACCACTTATTCTAAATGCGTTTTGCACTCTTGAATGATCATCGAATTGAGGCGTCTCCTGGAGCTCAGGGCGTCTGTCCAGGCTGCAATGCCGATATGTTAGCCCGTTGTGGAGCTAAGAAAGTATGGCATTGGGCGCATAAAGGCCGCCGTCATTGTGATCATTGGTGGGAAAATGAAACCCAATGGCATCGTGACTGGAAGAACCGGTTTGAGACTGACTGGCAGGAGGTGCCAGCCCGTGACGAAATGGGCGAATTGCATATCGCGGATATTAAAACACCCAGCGGTCTTGTGATTGAGTTTCAGCACTCTGCAATCAAGCCAGACGAAGTGGTGAAGCGGACGAATTTTTATGGCCAAGTGATTTGGATCATCGATGGAACTCGCCGCCCAACTGATCTCATCCAATACGAACGTATGCTTTCAGAAAATTACCCACAACGGTTCGATGGGGTAGACATCTACACTGTCTATTGCGAAGAAACTCGACTTCTCAAGGAGTGGGGGTCATTGGGTAAGATAGTCGGCTTTGATTTTGGCGGCGACAATCTATGCCTGCTCACAGCTGCACAAGGTAGAAGCCGCTATCTATTTGATTTTTCAAAGGCGGAGTTTGCAAGGTCGATTATCGAAGGAAGCCCGTTGCCTGTGGTTCAGTTCGCAAAGCCCACCCAGCGGGGATATCGTCGGCGCAGAAGGTTTTAGTAAACATCCTGCTAACCTCACTAAGCGGCAATTAGTGGTTCAATGCCAGAGACGTCGACTTCCTTAGCTGCTAGAGCCATGTCGAAGTTCGTCTGTAAGTTCACCCAGTAGGCCGGGGTTGTGTTGAACACTCGAGCGAGGCGAAGAGCCGTGTCAGGCGTGATCCCAGTCGTGCCCTTGATCAACCGCTCGATCCGCGTCCGAGGCACACCCAGACGCCGCGCAAACGCGATTGCCCCCATGTCCAAGGGATCAAGGTAAAGCTCTTTCAGGACCTCACCAGGGTGCATTGGCTCTTCAAGCGGGCTCATTTGCGCATCCTCTACGTGTCAACTTTGTTTCCGGTATAGTGCGGCCTGTCAGGCCCAAGCTTGATAGCTTGCAAGTGTAAGCCGATCAAGAACCGGTCAAGAATATCCATCGCGAGATATGGAGAAGGTGCGTTGGTGCCACCATAGATATGGTAGTGAAGGGGCGAAATTTACCTTCGTGTCCTTTGATCGAATGACAAATGTCAAAACCGGATCAAGAAATTTCGCGATCACAAAAGCGCACCAAGGCATTGTTTTTAAATGATTTAAAAGTATCACCGGGTGACGTGAGGCAACGATGATCAAGAGTGGATCAAGAAACTTATGCCCACCATGGGTGGTAACCGGCGCGAGGATGATCTTCATCCGCAACTTTGATCAGATCAGCTTCCATAGCCTTCTTCAAAACCGCAGAGGCCTGCGCCGCGTTTCGCGTATCAATCCCGAACCTCTGACAAAGAGTTGTATTCTTCATTCTTTCGCCAGCCATGAACTGAAGGACCGCATGGAAATAGCAGGCCCGAACCCGCTCTTCACCACTCATTTCGGCAAACGTACGCGGGCCATACATCACCACTTGCATCGATGTAGCATTGGATTTCAACAAAGGCGCGGGCAACTGAAAAACCTCAACCTCCCTGAAAACCTTGTCTAATCCGCTTCCTTGTTCCTCGCACATACCCATGCGCCTCATAAGCGATGCAAGTGCTTCGTTGCGCGAACGCGGGGGCAGATCGATCATACGTTGAGTATCCACCAAGGGCGATCCAGGGTTCGTAATTTCGATGCGATCCTCAAATAGCTCGATTTGAGGACCTGCTCCTGTGATGGTCATGTCTTGATGAATCAAGGCATTCGCCACCAACTCGCGGATAGACAATCGAGGAAACAACGGGTGTTCCTCCCGCAGAGCTTGGCCGATGTGCTCATTCTGTGGCAGTAACCCGTTAATATACTGCAGGAGCCCTTCAAAACCGGAGGCATAGCCCCTTTGGCCATCGTGCCGGTGAGTTACCGTCGCTGTGCGATCAACACCATCGTAGCGAACAAAACGGACACCTTTCCGCTCAATGCTGCTACCGAAGTCGCGAAGGTTGGTGGCGAACAGAATTGCACCAAGGTTTAAAATATTCCATCGACCACCGACGTCCTTCTGGATCAACCGATCACCCGCAAGCTTTTCCAGTATGTGGTCGCGGTTGGTTGGTAGCTGCTGACGAGTAAGCGAAAAGTAGGATGGGTAGTCTATCAAACGCAGAACATCATCTGCCGTTAGATAGCTCGCCGCGATACCGAGTTCCCAAGTATAAGGCCGCATCTTCTCGATAAGCGCCTGATATCTCCCGGGATCATCCGAAAGCTTGGGCGTTGCACTACCGATCCTAATATACGGCACACTTTCAAAACTTGTTGGAGCCATCGTCGGGGCAGGTATTTCCAACAGAATTATTTTACCATCAGGATGGTCAACGGGACGAAACTGAAGTGCCGGAGCCGGACTGAGGCGTTGACGTAACCAAAGTTCAAAAACCTGATTGCCAATATGCTTGGAAAATGGATCAAAGGACGTGCCGATAACTTTGTGAGTTCCATCTTCGACCCCCCAGACGAGAAAGGCTTGTTCTTTCCCTTCAAGCCGAGCGGCATTTGACAGGGCGGAAATCAGCTTCCCGATTTTGGCCTCGTCGGACAAGCTGCTCTTGAACTCTAGCCACGGGGTTTCTACCGGCTGTGCGCGCAAATCATCAATCAAATCTATGTCACGCAGTGAATTCAAATTTGCCTCTCCTTCGATGGGCATATTCTATTAGCTTGGGGTTTGATTGTCACTGACCCACAACATCTTGAGTTTAGTCGGCAGAAATTTCTTAAGCTATATTGGGATCATAGATTCGTTGAGGACCATCGCTCAGCCTCAATGCGGTCGGCGGCACCGATCTTTCTGTATGCTTCTTGCAGCCTCTTCTTAACTGCTGCTTCGGTTGTTTCCAGTCGCATGGCGATTTCCATGTTGGTTCTCCTAGGAGCCAGTGCCGCCAGAGCTTCTGCCTGACGAATGGTCAGCCGATTGGGAAGGATCGGCCGCGTACCTTTGCCGATCACTGACTGAGACTTGGTTTCCAGCAATTGTTCTGCACTGAGTGCTAAACGTTGCATCTGTGGACTCTCCTGGAACTGTTTAGCCATGCCTTTGATGCCAAGCAGATAGGAGAGGTTTTTCCTTGTAAGTCGGGCGCTTTTCCCAAGCGTATGTAACGTAGCCCTAGTGCGTTTGCGCCAGACCCTACTGGGCTGCATTTTCTCGTTTATGACAACGCCCGTTACTTCCATCCGCCCTTCCATCCCAGAGAACCTTGTTTTTTCGGGCTTAAGATTGAAGCCTTCCCGCTCTACTGCCGCTTGGACGGAGCCTAGGAATTCAGCTTCGATCCGATCTGAGGAGCTGAATGTCAGGTCATCCGCGTAGCGGGAATATCTGTGGCCTGCTTGCAATGCGATACCAGACAATTCCTTATCCAGATTGCGTAGCACGAGATTCGCCAAAGCTGGACTGGTGGGCGCGCCTTGCGGCACGCGATCATCAAGGCAGCACAGGTCTGCGAACATGTCCGAGACATCAGCATCATAACCTAAGGACCTGAAGATTGCGCGTACTTGATCAATCGTGATCGAAGGGAAGAACTGTTTTATATCGACGTTGAGCACATGGGCTGCGCCAAAGTGGAACGTGGCGTTTTGAACCGCACTTCTGCCTGCGACAAATCCAAAGACGTTATCTGCAATCTCGACGTGATTAAGAATATTATCCAAGATCCACCACTGGATCACCTTGAGGTACGTCCTTGGGGTATCAATATCCCGAGGGGTGCCATCCTTTTTTCGTAAAGGGAAAGAGCGATAGTGTTTTCGTGGCTGTCGTCTGATTGAAAAAATGGTCTTTGAGCTTATCCCTAGAAAAAGCGGCAATGAACCGACACTAGGGATCGGCGGAATTCCAAGTTCTCTGAAACGAGCGGCGCCTTCATCGGAAAAACCACCTGGCTCAGCACGCAGAATTTCTTCTAGGTGTCTGAAATCTTTGGGGAAGTAATATGAGCGAGTTGGCATCTACAGTAACTTCCAGTCTTTTTGATTAAGACTGCCTTGAGCGCGTGGCCTAGGTCGAAGAGGCATTTTGGCGGCAAGGTCCGGCAAAATGCCTCTTCGACCTAGGCCACGAGCCCCTTCAAACCAAACCTGAACAACGGCTCGCCGAAACAGCGAACGAACTGAACGCGATACCAACTCGCAGATCATTTGTACCTCCGTCGTTGGGCTTTCATCAAGAACAATCGGCGATTGTCGATTGAGCGCTCAAGGCCTTCGCGGCGGACAAGGAGCTTACCTTTAGGCGTCATGAAGTAGACGCCCCGTCGGACAGGAATCACCATCCCGTTGGACCTAGCGTCTTCATGGGCTTCCCGAAGCAACCCTTTTTCCAACAACCAGGCAGAAAGTTCACCGCCAAGAAGGCTTGCGGCATTGTTTTCGATATCTTGAATCCGGGCAGGCTGAATCACCGCAAGGACTGACAGATACGCAAAAAGTGGATCAACCCTTTTCATGGTGAAACAATTCCTCTGGCAGCGCGTTTTCTAGCCCGGCTCGTAACGAATTGTTCTACTGCTTCCCAGCACGCTTCAAAGTCCGTGTAGTCCAAAAATCGAACATCGGCGCGGTTATCGCGCGCGGCCTTCACTGGCCCTGAGTTCATGTAGTTCTTGTGCTCTTGATACTGTTTATCCACTATCACCAGCATCTTCCCGCAAATGTCCTCCATGTGCGAAAATGCTCCTAACTCAAGGAATGAGCCGGGACTGCTTGGAAGCATAATGATTGCGTCTGTTTCGCCTGACCTTGCATGGCTGATCTCGGCCAGAGCAGCATTGTTATGATCCCCAAGAAGAGGATCAACTGCTTCAATCAACTTCTCATATTCGCCAAGCGTGACAACCCAGCCTTCTGCTTCAAGGGCGTGGTAAAGCTTGTACCTCAGAACAGCCGCTACGTTTTTTGCGTTCTTTCGTGGTGCTTTCGCAGTCTCAATAAATGGTCCAGCCAAGAAAACGACCCGCTCAAGACCCGCTGCTCGTGCAGCATTCCGAAACTTTTCTTGATTCAATAACCTGTCGGTTCGAGGGGGGAGGGGGTTTCCGGTCAAGCTGCGTACCTCCCATCATCGCCTTTCTCTGCCTGTCCCAATGCAGCCAAGCTATCCAGCAGCGGTTGCACGCTCGTTGTCCGTGCTCGCATAAAACGGCGGGCGATCTGGTCGGGGGTGGCTTCGCCCATTTCGGACAGGGCCTCGCGGACGGCGGCGATTTGGTCTGGCAGGGTTTTGGGCCATGGGGCCTTTTCCACCTTTGCGATTGCGCCGAGGTCCATCTCTGTGGTTTTGCCCTTGGTGGCCTGCGCGCCAGTGGGGTTCTGGTAGTCAGGGCGGAGCCAGCGGATTTGGCCGCGGGCCTCTTCTTCGGCGCGTTCTTTGTTGAGCGCGACGAGGCGGAGGAGAATGTCTTCGTCGCTCAAGTCCACCGGCCAGCCATAGGCTTCGGCCACGGCAGCGTCGATCTGGTCGTGCAGGTCACGAAGGATGCTGACCAAGCCTTGGTCATAGATTTCCTTGTCCTTGCCCTCGATGGTTTCCCCCGCGCGGAGCTTTTCGAGAACATTATACATCTGCGTCAGGGTCAGCTTGGGGTGTGCAGCCTGTTGGCGCTTGCGATGGGCGTCGAGGTCTTCACCGAGTTTGCGAAGGTTGGTCTTTTGCGAGTCAGTGAGTTCGGGAAAGGGGAATGAGTCGAAGCACCTCGACTTGACGTAAACGGGATCGTTTCCAACACCCAGCCAGCTTCCAGAGCGCAGCGCCCATTTTGTATGCATTTTGCTCGATAGAACTGAAAGCCATTCAGCATCAGCGAGGCCAATCGCCACCAACTTATTGTCGGCTCGGGTCCGACCGTCAAAGAAGCGAAAAACTCGATGTTTCGCCGTCTCAACGGTGCCTATAAACCGAGGCAAACCCGATACGGCCTTTCGATAGGTTTCATTTGTGCGGCCAAACCAATGCCAATTAATACGTCTGAAGTCCTCACGATTTTGATCTCTCTCGGGTTTGACGTTGTCAAAAACGTGCTGGTAAACTGATGGAAAAGTACTTTTAACGTCCTCCTGCGAAAGGGGGTAAAGATCAATCACCATTAGGTTTCTTGGCGTCGCCATCACGTCTCGTCCGTTGAAATACTCCAGAATATGCCGGTCCATGCCCTTAATCTGGTTCAGCCCAAGTAAGGCAGCTTCATCTTTTGATACGAGGAAGCCTAGGCCATGCAATGCAACACCACGAGACGCCAAAGCATCGTTTGCGGCGATGGGTTTAGCTCCTGCTACGTCCGCACCTATCTGAAGGTTGGCAAATACTTTCCCAACTTGATAGCTAAAGGTAACAACCCTGCCATCGGCTTCGTTCTTCTCTTTGCTTTCTGTCGCAAGAATGAGTAGCCGTCCTGCTCGGTTGCCAGCCGCACCTACCGTCATTCCGATACGTACGTCGGCATCGCCTTTCCCACTATCAACCCAAGGATGGTCAGGAATGGCGAAGAGCAGCGAGAGCGGTTTTTTTGCATCGTTCAAATGCGGCTCTAGCACTCTTCGGTTAAATGTCTGGCGGAGACTATTCGTTGTAATCAAGCCAAAGCGGCGGGTGCCTTTGCCTGTCTTGGCGTTCCATCCCCGCGCAGCAAGTGCTGCCTTTTCCCACCAAAACATTACCAGATCAGCACTTTGCGGCATCTTGGGGTAGGCTTTCCACAACGCCTCAATATAACCGTCACCTAGGCTCTCGCGCAGGCGCGAGGCCCCAATAAAGGGCGGGTTGCCCACGATGAATTCGGCCTCGGGCCATTTTGTCGCCTTGGGCTTGGTGTAGTCATAGACCTGCACACGTGCGTCGGGGTCTGGCACTTCCTCGCCCGTCACATTGTGGCAGATCGTGGTTACTCCGTCCCAGCGGGTGACTGGCACACCCGTATCATCCATGCGCGGGGTACGGTCGGACCATTCTAGTACGGCATCTGCGTTGCGGATGTTCTTGAAGTCGCGCAGAACGGGTTCAGACGGGGCGGCCTTGCCATAGGTGCGGAAGTGCCATTGCAGATAGCCAATCCACAGCACCAGCTCGGCCACATTCGCAGCCCATGGGTTAAGCTCGATCCCCAGAAACTGGTGCGGGTCCACAGTGATAAAGCTGGTCTGCGTTTCGCCCAATTCAGACAGTAGCGCGGTCACCTCGCCCTCTAGCCGTTTCATCATCTCAAGCGCGACATAAAGAAAGTTGCCGGAGCCGCAGGCGGGATCAAGCACGCGGATTTCGCAAAGCTTGCTATGGAAGTCACGGACGAGCTGTAGGGCGTCGTCGGATTTGTCGTCTTCGGTCAGGCGCTGTACGGCGGTTTGCACATCGCGCCAATCTTCGCGCAGCGGTTCCATGATCGTTGGCGTGACAAGCCGTTCCACATAGGCGCGCGGCGTGTAGTGCGCGCCCAGCTTGTGACGCTGGCGTTTATCGAGCGCGCGTTCGAGGAGCGTGCCGAAAATCGCGGGCTCGACCTGTTTCCAGTCGGCCTCTGCCGCCTCGATCAGCAGGCCCAATTGCATGGCGTTGAGCGGTAGGGCGTCGGCATCTTTGAACAGACCACCGTTAAAGCGCTTGAGGTCCTGCATGAGTACAGGGGAGAAGCCGCCAGTGTTCATCACCTCCCAAAGGCTTTTGAGCGTTGGTTCGGCGTGTTCTGGGTGGCCGCGCAGTTCCTTGAGCTTAGCGGTGAAGCTGCCCAGCGGGATCAGCTCTACATCCTCGGCGAACATGGAGAAGAGGCAGCGCATAAGGAAGCGCGCGACAGTTTCGCTGTTGTGGCCTTGGCTTTCAAAGCTTTTGCCGAGTTCGGCAAGGTGTTCGGCGATATCACGGGTGACTTCGGCAGATTTGAGCGAGGGGTCGAGGCCGTAGGGATCAGACCAGATGGTCCGCAGCAGATTGCGTGTGTCTTCGTTGTGAAGCTCATCAATGAAGATGCGGTAGCGGTTGCCATCGGGGAACTGGTTGTAGCCTTGGCCTTGGCGCGAGAAGTCAGCGTAGAGCTCGATCACGTGACCTACGTCAACAACCATAAGATAAGGCGGCCAGCCATCATCCTTGGCAACGGCGCGCGCATAATTGTCAGCTTGGTTGCGTGCCTTGAGCATCGTGTCGTCCCAGGCAGCGGTTCCCCGCACGCCGTGGCCGGTCCGCTTTTGTTTGCGGTCGGGCGTGCCTTTAGTTAGGTCGCCTTGCCGGTTCTTCTTCTGGGTTACGCCTTGCTTGGTTTCCAAGATGAAATGACCACTGCGATAGACATCGACGAAGCCGGTGCTGCGCTTGTGGGTGTGGGCAAAAGTGACGGGCCGTTCAAAACGATAGTGGTCATTCGCGTCGTCGTCGGTCGCCGGAAAGGGCCGTTCGAGGCCGAGCAGCTCAGTCAGTTCGATGATAAACAGCTGGTAATTTGCATGTTCGCTGCCGCCAGACGGCTTCCAGCGCGCGATAAACTCGCTGATCTGCTCTTTGGTGGTCATTTACTGGTCAATCACTTTCAGCTGAAAAAATCTTTGGTCAATAAAAGTCTCAATGGAATAGGTGTTTAGGAAATGAGCGCTCGCTTCCAGAGGTCGAGTGAGAATCCTTTCTGCCAGCGCTACGATGCCACCAATCAAGATGCCAGGTGTCATCCATAGCAACGGATAAAGTGTGAAGCTATCCGCCCAGAAATTTAGGTAGAGCATAGGCCCGACAAGAAACGGCAAGCCGACGGCAAAGAGATAGCGCAGTGGCTTTATTTTCAGCGCTATCACCTCGGCAAGTTTGTTGTGGTCATCATGCACTTGGTTTTCCCAAGCGAGGTATTCGTCCTCCAATTGCCCGCGAAGGTAATGACCGCAACGGCAATAGTCGCGGGTAAGGTACTCTGCTTCACCACAGGCGGCGCAGTCCATCGCGTTCCCATTGATGTTTTTGGGGCGTGAAGGATCATGCGGTTCTGTCGCCTTCTTGATTTCAAGCCCATGCTCGTCGAGAAAATGGTCGAGCTTCTCAGACAGCGATACTTTGCGGGGCCTAAGGACGTGAACATTTGTAGGAAAACCAGTGTCCGACATCACGCTACCAAACCTAGAATACTATCAATTCGTTGCGTGTTAGGAGCGCTTTCAGTGCTGCTAAAGGCATCCAAATTGAGGAATTCAGCGAATAGGAAATCGATTGCGTCCCATTTCTTTTCCGGCGTCACTATCAAGCGGCGTTCGATTATACGGTTTTCTACGGCCAACCCGATCTTGCGATAGGCTTGTGTGAATTCATCGTGCCGTCTGCTTTTGCCGGTCTCGGTGTCACCTTCCAGCATCCACAACGGATCAACGTCGAACTCTTCGTAAACTTTGAGCAAGAGTTCGGCGGGAAGATCGCGCTGGCCACGTTCATAGTTCTGGAACGCACTTCGACTAATACCCAAACGGCGGCACATATCCTCTTGGGAGAGTTTTGACATGTTTCTCACCGCCGCAAGGCGTTCCCCCATCCCTTGAATAGACATTTTTAACTTTCGTTTGTAGTCGTGTTGACCTCATTCGTGATCATATCTAACAATATGCGTTACGAACGATGGCGATACGCCTGATTCATGCAAGATCAGCGTAGTTTTGTTTCTTTCTGAACGCAAAACTAAATCTCTCGCCTCGAATTGTGAGCAACTGATTGAGAGGCGATTTATGACCAAACTTCTCGAAACACCCAAAGAGCTAGCAGAGCGAGTTGGCATTCCGGTGACCAACGTTCGCTATCTGATCCGCGAAGACATGTTGGACCACATCTACACGGCACCGGGAAAACGTAACCCCAAGATCCCGAGTGGAGCGTGGGAAAAATATGTTGCCCTTTTCACCGTCAAGGCCGAGCCCAAATGCGCAAGCAGTGGCAGGAAAGGATGAAGGTAATGCAAAATGTAGAACACGCTGACACCTCGCAAATCCTCGGGCTTGGAAAGACGCCCGCTCAATGGGTCGAGGTCATGGCGGACTTAGGCATCGAGATTTCCGAGCGGACGCTTCGCGAACGAGCGAATGATACAGGCGCATTTTATCGGCTGGGGCGGACCATGCTGATCACACCCGCGCAGATCGATACGATTTTTGAAGGAGGTCAGTCATGCCGCTCCAAATCTACAAGAGGGGTCCCTTCTACTGGGTTAAGGGCTGGGTCGAGTACAACGGCAGGCGCATCGCAGGCCCATACCGGCGAAGCACTAAGGCATCTACAGAAGCGGGCGCGCGGGACTGGGTAGCGTTTGAAACTGAAATGCAGATACGTCGACATGTTGTTGGTGATGAGATCAGCAAGACATTTTCAGATGCAATCATGCTCTACAACGCCTCCGAAGAAGACGCTGAGCGACTCATTCCAATTGTCAAAGAGATTGGGGCCATGCCGCTGACGGATATCACAGGCGCTTTATTGAAGAGCTTTGGTCCAGATTGGAAACCGAGGGCATCGACCGATACTTGGTGGAGGGAAATCGTTACTCCAGCAAGCGCTGTCATCAATAATGCACACCAGTTATTGGGAACGCCTCTCATCCGCGTAAAGCCCTATGACAAATTTGAACGCATTTCGCAGGACAAACTGCGCGACAAGCCGAGCCGCGTTGAGCGAACCCCTGCGGACAAGGAGTGGATCGAGGCGTTTTGCAGCGCAGCTGATCCATATAACGCGGCGCTGGTCCGGTTCATGTTCGAGACGGCGGCTCGGATCGATCAGGCTGTTTCGTTAGAGCCTCATGATCTGCGGCCCGCCGAGAACAAAGTTAAGGTAAAGGCCCAGAAGGGACACCCCGAGAGCTGGATCACGGTATCGCCAGAGATGATGGACGAACTGCTGGCTTTACCACCAAAGCGACCCAAGAACCGCAAGACCGGTAAATTCATGAAGCCGCGCGTTTTTGGCTATGGCAGCTCGACTGGATACAACACACGCTGGAAGACGATCTGCAAGCGGGCTGGCATCCAATATCTATCCGCGCACCAAGCAGGGCGGCATGGGTTCTTCACTGAATTGGTCGTGCGGCAAGGAGTCGATCCGGTCACAGCAGCCAAAGCTGGTCGCTGGGCTGACCCCAATTTGCCTATGCCCATGCAGAGACCGATGAGGCCGATGTCAGGGCCCGTTTTCGTACAAACCATGTACAGGAAGACCCTGTACAAACACCCAAGCAACAGAAATCAAAGAAGGAATAACGCTATGAACGGTTCCCTCCTAAGGGGCAGGTTATTGGTTCGAATCCAATCGGGGTCACCAAAAACACCTATAAAATACGGACTATTTACAGGGCTTTGTGCAGACGCTTGCAGATACTTGTGCGGCGATGCAGGTTGATGTCGGCTGAAATGGTCAAATTCCTATACAAAACCCTTGAGGCTTACCCTAAATAATTGGGGCTCGTAAACTATGGCGACAAACCAGCATCAAGGCATTTAAGGAGTCCTGAGCTTATGGCAGCAGGGAGCGAGTGGTGTAGCGGTCGTTTGTGAGTGTTTTAGCTTCAGCTTCCGCAAGAAGGTGAATTGTTTCCTCAACATTCAGGCCCTTCGCTCGAGATTTTTCCCAGATGCGTCGGGCCGAGGCGGGCGACCAAGGGAGCGCTGCTTGACCAAGCCAATGGCGTAGGGGGGCGGGCAGTGCATCATAGGTATGCATCGGGTTGCCGTGGCGACGTTTACCACGAAGGCTTGTTTGCCCGAGATTGCGATTGGGTTTGGGAAGCATCGAGTTCGCCGGCTGACCAAATTAGACAGTCATGTAACTAATGCGGTTACTAAATTTGTGCAACACAAAACGCTATGTGGTGGTCGTGAAGGGTTTAGAGCCCGTTACGTGAGTTCAAGCAGGCCCAACAACCGATGTGATCGCATAGCCTATACGGTTAAGTCGTCTAACGAGGACCAGAAGGTTCGCGTGATGCGTGGCTCCATAGCCATCTGGCTGATTGAGCGTTCGATATTGCGTTCTGTTGAGCCTTCGCCATGCACGTTAACAATAATTGTAACTTCCTTATCGTCGCCATCCACTTCGGTTGCATCGAGATACAGGTTGTTGACGGCTAAGTTGCGCACAATAAAGGCGCGCATCTCTCGTTCGTCACTTCGCGCGCAACGAAGTCGCATTTGGAACACCCGTTCTTTCGCAGGGCTGGAACGCGTGACTTTGTTGAGGAGCTTCACAATGGGGCGCAAGGCAAGGTTAATGAAGACAATCAACCCGGTTAAAACAGCCGCATAGGGCAAATGACCTGCGCCTGCCATCATCCCTACTGCTGCAGAGCACCAAAGGGTCGCAGCGGTATTCAACCCATGTACGTTGAATCCGTCGCGAAAGATGATGCCTGCTCCCAAAAAGCCAATTCCCGAAACGATTTGTGCCGCTACCCTTGTCGGGTTGATGTCATTTGGGAACAGGGCCGCGAAGGTCACAAAGCCTGCCGCTCCTAGTGCAACCAACGCGTTGGTGCGCAATCCGGCCATCCGCTGTCGCATCTGTCGCTCGGAGCCGATCAATCCACCCAAGAGGGCTGCAAGCGCTAAGTTTAGCGTGGCTTCAAAAAGTGACAGATCTAATTCGGCCATTAATGCAGACATGGTGGTGCGTTCTCCTAGTTGCTGTATTTCTAACAGCCCTTAGCGTTGGCGCTAGTAGTTTACAGCATGTGACGCGATAAAAAGCGGTCCATGTACGGAGGTAAGATCGAAGCTTCTCCGGCTCACAAAGTTGTGGGTGGGTGGGAATCCCTTGACCTTGATCATATCTATCCATGAACTACCAACGACCCCAATAGGAGCGAAGCTATGAACTATGCCAAAACTAAAGAGGCTTTGGATAAGCTGACGCCAGAGCAATTTCGCGTCACGCAACAAAGTGGTACCGAACGTGCGGGAACGGGCGAGCTGACCGGGAACAAAAAACCGGGCATCTATGTTGATATCGTTTCGGGCGAACCTCTGTTTGCATCTGGGGACAAATACGAATCTGGTTGTGGGTGGCCTAGCTTCACAAAGCCAATTGTGACCGAGCATGTGACCGAGCACCGTGACGAAGGGTTCGGTATGGTGCGTGTTGAAGTGAGATCGAAACACGGCGACAGTCATTTAGGTCACGTGTTTAACGATGGGCCGCGCGACAAAGGTGGGCTTCGGTATTGCATTAACTCCGCAAGCTTGCGTTTTATACACCGCGACGAGATGGATGCTGAGGGCTACGGCCAATTTATTGAACAAGTGGAGGATGTATAATGACTGAACGCGCTATTCTTGCTGGGGGGTGCTTTTGGGGCATGCAGGATTTGATCCGTAAACTTCCCGGAGTTGTCTCTACGCGGGTTGGTTATACTGGCGGGGACGTCGACAATGCGACTTACCGGAACCACGGAACGCATGCGGAGGGCATTGAAATTGTCTTTGACCCGCAGGCGACCAACTACCGCAAGCTGCTGGAATTCTTCTTTCAGATACATGACCCTTCGACGCCAATGCGTCAGGGCAACGACATTGGGGCGTCTTATCGGTCGGCCATCTACTACACGGATGATGCGCAGCGTGACGAAGCGATAAACACGATTGCGGATGTGGACGCGTCCGGCTTATGGCCTGGAAAGGTCGTGACAGAGGTTGAGTCGGTGGGACCCTTTTGGGAGGCCGAGCCTGAGCATCAGGACTATCTAGTGCATCGTCCAAATGGCTACACTTGTCACTTCGTTCGCCCAGACTGGGTGCTGCCCCGAAGAGAAGCCGCGGAGTAGCATTAGATCATTTTGATCGCGTTCGGCTCTACTGCTAAAACATAGCCTTTGCGGGCTATGTTTTTGATCAGCAGCTCGCTCATCATCTGATTGCCCAAGTGGTCGCGTAGGCGCTTGATGCGTGTTGCGCCTGCCGCCTCGTCGCAGTCCACCTCTGGCTTACCTGATATCATGGCTTCAATTTCCAGACCTGACAGAATGTCGTCGTCCAATCGGGCCTCGGCCAAGACTGACAATGTCTCCAATGACGCTTCAGTCAATCGGAACTCCATATCGTTGATCTGTACGATACGCTCATCACGACTGACCACGAGTGAGCTTACTTGAATGCCCGTCTTTTCAATCTCGGCCATACGGCGGGCAAGCGTCACCAAGAACACAATCGAGACCAATGCCGCAATTAGCAATGCAGTCGCAAAGATCAGCAACACGAAGATGATGAAGCGATAGGATGCCAGCGTGTCGGAAAACGCGGTTCCTGATTGCGCCAGTATTTCCAACAGGCGAATTTCGCCGCCTTGGGTGATTGCGTCATTCTCTATAAAGAGGCGCTCCACCCGCATGTTGAAGGCATTAGCATCTGGCAAGTTGAGAAAAAGCACAAGGGCCGCGACGACCAATATGCCGACGATTACGGCCATGCCGATGACGATAACCTGTGTGGGAGAAGGTGTCTTAGTAGCGGAGGAAGAAAGATCCGGCATTTGCCTTCCTCCCGTTCAAACCAGCATCCTCAAACACTGATACGATATTAAGAAGTGTCCAACCAGATGACGCGAGACGCGGCGCGATAGCTTGCGCGGCTGCTCTGCGAGACCCGCAAGAGCTGTCTGGAATGCGCGCGACCCCATAATGCAACTTCAATGGGCTATCTTTCTTAGCCTTATAGTCTGCGTAACAGGCTGCGTGCGCCGGTGCGGAGATTACAAGCAGCCCAAGGCCAAGCGCGAGTATGTGAATGCTGTGTTTCATAGGCCAACCATGATCTGCGGCGCAGTGATATTCAATAACAAGCCACAAATTTCGACCAGTTATCTGATAACTTTCGGCTGTCATTGAGCGACATTCCCCATTGCGGCCAAGGTTGGTTCATCAACAGCACGCCCTTTGAGGCACCTTAACAAAGGAAACACTATGACACGCCAATTTATAGCCGCCTTGCTGAGCCTTTCCCTTGGCTTTAGCGCAATGACCACTGCACCAGCGCGTGCAGACGAAGATGTTGTGAAAGTGATCGCGGGGCTTGCCCTGCTTGGTGTTATCGCCAGCGTGGCGAATGACAAAAAACATAAAAAGGTCGCGAAGGAACGCGTACATAAGCCACAGTATGTCCAACCGCGTCGTCACCCCCAGGTACACCGTCAGCAGCGCCGTGCACATAAACAAGCACATTCGTTCCACACGCATAAGAGTCACGGTCGCCGCATTCGTCACAGCCACTAAGTCATAATCGAGCAGCAGCGTAGTTGGGGGCGGGCCAGATGGTCCGCCCCTATTGTATATATAGGGGACACCCACGGTTGCGCTTGGAGGCGAATCCGTTTCTTGGTGTGGCCATGACAGGACCAGATTTCACATATGAGCAGGCGTTGATCGCCAAAGGCATTCTTACCATTGCGGGAACGGATGAGGTCGGGCGAGGCCCTTTGGCCGGCCCCGTGGTCGCTGCGGCGGTGATACTGGATCCATTGAACATTCCCGAAGGGTTGAACGACTCAAAGAAGATCAGCCCAAAGAAGCGGGATGTTATGTTCGAGCAGATCATCGTTTGCGCGCGCTACTGTATCGCCGAGGCATCGGTTAAGGAGATCGATGCACTCAATATCTACCACGCGTCCCACCTTGCAATGTGTCGCGCTGTGGAGGGCTTGGGACAGGTGGATCATGTACTGGTCGACGGAAATAAAATCCCGCGCGATATGCCGCCGCCTGCGACAGCTATCGTGAAGGGTGACGGCAAATCACAGTCAATTGCTGCTGCATCAATACTCGCAAAAGTGACGCGCGACAGACACATGGATGCACTGGCGCAACAATACCCCGGCTACGGGTGGGATAAAAATGCCGGCTACCCCACAAAGGGTCACATTTCTGCACTAGCTGAATTTGGGGTTACCCCACACCATAGACGTAGTTTTAAGCCCGTACACAATATCTTGTGTCACCAGTAAATTTTCAACCCATTGAATTTTAAAGCTTTTGACACCGAATCGCCTTTGACTCATCCTTAGGACAACACAGCGAACAAGCACGAAACGTGCACCAGCTTGAGGCGATAAAATGGGTAAAATGACTAAGGTGATGCATGATGCATTGCCACTGAACACGATCATGAACGGCGATTGCATTGAAGCGATGAACAGCCTTCCAGAGGCTTCCATCGATCTGATCTTTGCTGATCCACCATACAACCTGCAATTGCGCGGCGACCTTCATCGTCCCGACAACTCCAAGGTTGACGCGGTTGATGATGAGTGGGACCAATTTTCCTCATTCAAAAAATATGATCAATTTACCCAAGCATGGCTAAAAGCCGCCAAACGTTTGCTTAAGCCGAATGGTGCGATCTGGGTGATTGGGTCTTACCACAACATTTTCCGTGTTGGTCACGAGCTGCAGAACCAAGGGTTCTGGATGCTGAACGACGTTGTCTGGCGCAAGTCCAACCCAATGCCAAACTTCCGCGGCAAACGGTTGACCAATGCCCATGAGACACTGATTTGGGCGTCTAAGTCTGAGGGTAGCAAGTACACGTTCAACTATGAGGCCCTGAAGGCCTTGAACGAAGGCACACAGATGCGGTCCGATTGGGTTCTGCCGATCTGTACTGGCCACGAGCGCCTGAAAAACGAGGAGGGCGATAAAGCCCATCCAACACAGAAGCCTGAAAGCCTGTTGCACCGCGTCTTGGTTGCGACAACCAATCCTGGCGATGTTGTCCTTGACCCGTTCTTTGGCACTGGCACCACTGGTGCAGTTGCGAAAAAGCTGGGCCGCGATTTCATCGGGATTGAGCGCGAAGCAGCCTACCGTGAAGTGGCTGAGAAGCGTCTTAAAGACGTTCGCAAATTTGACCGGACTTCGCTCGAAGTTACCCGTTCCAAACGCGCAGAGCCACGTGTGCCATTTGGCCAGTTGGTTGAGCGCGGGATGTTGACACCCGGCGAAGAACTCTGGAGCCTGAACGGGCGTCACAAAGCCAAAATCCGCGCCGATGGTACGTTGATTGGCGATGACGTCAAAGGCTCGATCCACCAGGTTGGGGCTGCGCTGGAAGGCGCGCCAAGCTGCAATGGTTGGACATATTGGACATTTAAGCGCGATGGCAAGAAGGTCCCGATCGACCTTCTGCGTCAACAAATCCGCGCGGAGATGAACTAAGCCACACCGAATTTCAAAGTTACCGCCTGTGCCTGCAATCCTTTGTAGGCACGCAACTGCCCCGCCCTGTTCTCAGGTGCGGGGCATTTTTTTGGTGAATTTTCATAACTTGTTAGTCTGGTCACGGCGGGCATGAAAGTCTAAATAAGTTGGATATTGTTTTACCAAGTATCTTACTGAACGGCTTTGCCATGTCCGAACTTGAAAGAATGGAAACCGAACTGTTTCAGCTAACTCAGCAGTTGGCCGATTTTTTAGCGCTTCAATCTCATGAACGCAGCACACCCGGTTTCGCAAAAATTTGGCGACCAATCTCGCGCTACCGCATCAAGTTGCGCTCAGCGCTTCAGGATCGCGGTTCGATCCTATCTGATCCGCGCGACATCGACCCTAGAACCTCAAGGATTGAACAGCGCGTAGGATATAACGCGGCTCACAGACGCTTAAGACTTTGGCCCAACATTGAGAATATGGTGAACAAGCAAGTTTCACCCTTTAGCCAACAGCTCATGCCACGGACTGAGGACTTGATGGAGGGTGCGCACAACCGTTACGTGAACCACCTGTATTCCGCACTTCATACGCTGGCGTTGCCATCAGCCGAAGCCATGTTGAATCTGTTGTCAGATGCGCATCCAGACGTTGCTCTTCCAGCCACGCAGTTTGAGGCGTTGATGCACGCGGCCTACCGAATATGTTTGGCGCAAGGGCGCGAAAAGGCGCCGAGATTTTTAGATGTGGGATGTGGGGGCGGCACTAAAATTTGGGCCGCGTTGCCGTTTTTCCCCGATGCTCGCGGGCTTGAGAATAACCCAACACAGGTACAAGTCGGTGCTGCGGCAATGGCGAAACTTAACGCGCCGGATCATTGCATCATAGACACAGATGCCCGCAACTTCACTGATTACGCCAACTATGACGTTATCTATTTCTATCGGCCGCTGAAAGATCCAGATGGTCTCAAGGAAATGGAAAACACAATTCTAAGACAGGCCCGCCCTGGAACGATCTTGATTGCCCCATATTTAGGTTTCTCTGCAGAGCGTGACGACGAGCGCTGCTCAATCATAGCGCCGTCGATCTATGTTGCTGGCCTTGCCCCGTACCAAGCTGACGCATTGCGAAATCGCGCAGAAAAGATCGGCACCGAGGCCCCTAGCCACAGCAGTGCCGCTGATGCGGCCTTGGGGTACTGGCGGCCTATAGTCGAGGCTTCTCGCCGGAACGGGTACGCGTTGTAGATTACCGAGGCACCGGATTGGTCGCGGTCTTATACGGTGCCCAATCAGTGATCTCCGGATAATACATCGCGCGCCATTTGCGAACCTTCGGATTCATGATGCGCCGGTAGACCGGAGGAACCATCGCGGCCATTGTCATCACGGGGTACCCATAAGGCAGTTGCGGCGCGTCTTCTGCTGTATGGTTTTGCAGCAGAGGAAAGCGGCGGTCCGGTTTGTAATGGTGATCTGAATGGCGTTGCAAGTTGATCAACAGCCAGTTCGACGCGCGATGTGCCGCGTTCCATGAGTGCCGAGGTTGAACGTGCTCGTACTTACCCTCACCCAAGTGTTTGCGAGTCAGCCCGTAATGTTCAATGTAGTTCACCAGCTCTAATTGCCAGATCGCGATGTAAGCTTGTAAGACGAACAGCCCAAGTCCGGCCCAACCACCGATCATAAATGCCAGAAGTAGCATGGCAGCTTGTAAGGCCACGTACCGATAAAACGGGTTGGAGGTATCTGATGCAGGTAGGTTTTTGCGCTCTAGCATCGCCTTCTCGGCGCCCCAAGCAGATAGAACGCTTTCGCGAAGAACTCGTGGGAAGTAACGGTGAAATCCTTCATTGTATCGCGCCGTGACGGGGTCTTTCGGCGTCGCGACATAGCGATGGTGAGTTAGCAAATGCTCGGATCTAAAATGTGAATACAATACCGACGCCAAAAGCAGATCACCGAGCCAGCGCTCAAGCCTATTCTTTTGGTGCATCAGCTCATGGCTATAGTTTATCCCAATAGTGCCTGAAACTACGCCGATGCCAAAGAAGAGCGCGATCTGTTCGCCGCCACTTAGGTGGGGCGCCCGTGTGGCATATGCGATCATGCCAAATATCAGTAAGAACTGTAGGGGGAACCAAGCAATCGTAATGGCGCGGTACCAAAACAAGTCATCCTCGGTGGTTTCCAAGTCTGCGTTGTCGAGGTTCAGGCCGGTAATTGCATCCAGAACAGTAAACATCCCCCAGCCATAGAGTGGCAAAAGTGCCAGCCACCATCCACCTTGCGAAGCTCCAACAAGCGTTAGCGGGATCATCACGAGTGATAGCCAGAATGGGACTGCAGCACTAAATTTCGAGACGTCGTCGGAGGGTAAGGTTGTCATGATTCACCTTTGTGGGATCAGGATATTTCACAAGAACTGTAACCCGTTCATGCCGTGCCTACAATTCTACTCGAAGCGATGTTTCGCCGCGTCAAAAACCTTGCGCATAACTGTGGGTAGGGCAGAAGGTTTGAATGCGTGGTGGGGGATGTAATTCCCTGTATTAGGCTCTGAATCGATCGTTGTCGTCATTACTTCAAGGATCAAATGGAAGTGTGTAAATGTGTGGCGAACTTCCATGCCTTCGCGCTCCCAAGTCGCATGAACAGGGGGTGCTGGGGCTGGATTATCTCCCCATTCCGATCCCGGCCAGCCAAGCATTCCACCCAACAAACCCTTCTCGGAGCGTGTCTCAAGCAACCAGTCCCCGTTTGAGTTTCGTACGACATAGGCAACACCACGCCGTGTCGGTTTGGGTTTCTTTGGCAGTTTTCGCGGTAATTCGGCGGCGCTGCCTGCTTTTCGCCCCACGCAAGGGTCGCGCCACGGGCAAATTCCACATGCAGGGTTTTTCGGAGTGCATATTGTGGCCCCTAGATCCATCACTGCTTGTGCGTAATCACCCGCCCTCTTGGACGGTGTTAGGACCTCCGCGAGGGCCATTAACTTCGGTTTAGCAGTTGGCAACGGGGTTGTTATTTCGTGCAGCCGAGCCATGACGCGTTCAACGTTCCCGTCCAAAACCGTTTCGGGGAGGTCATATGCGATCGATGATATTGCGGCAGACGTATAGGGGCCAATTCCCGGTAAGGCCTGCAACCCGTCGCGATCTGTGGGGAAGTTCCCCCCAAATTCATGGGCCACAACCCGCGCACACTTCAGTAAATTACGCGCTCGGGCGTAGTAGCCTAATCCGGCCCACGCGGCCATGACATCTGCATCATCGGCGGCTGCAAGCTCGGAAACGGTTGGCCAAAGAGTGGTGAATTTGAGGAAATAATCTTTGACCGCCGCAACCGTCGTCTGCTGTAGCATCACTTCGCTTAACCATATCCGGTAGGGATCGGGTGTAACGCCTTGTGCACGCTCATACGGTGGAACTCGCCATGGCAGTGCGCGCGCATGTTGGTCATACCAAGCAAGCAGAGTGTCTGAAGAGGCAAGTTCACGCAAAGTTTATTCTTTCATTTGGTCGCTTTTATCTGACACCGCGAGGGTGAAGCGTTAGGTTGTTTGCGCAACCTAAGGCAATTTCCGTGACTCGCAAGCAGACGCCATATTCCGCAACTACCACCAAAGGCCGCACGCCATTCCGGCGCCGTGGCTCTAAGGGGTTTTCCGCGATGTCCGGATTTATTGATGGCCAAGTTCGCAAAGCCGGAGAGCAACGCGGTTTCGCCGTTATGCGTCTTTTGACGCATTGGAGTGAAATCGTGGGTGAAGACACTGCTCGCATGGCCCACCCTGTAGACGTTGGATATGGCCGTGAAGGGTTTGGCGCGACTTTGACGGTCTTGTGTAGCGGATCGACCGCCCCTTTGGTTCAACAAATGTTGCCGCAAATTCGTGAGAAAGTTAACGCTTGTTATGGGTATTCTGCCATTAGTCGCGTTCGCATTACCCAAACTGCCCCTGTTGGTTTTAACGAAGGGCAGCGGAGCTTTAAATCTGCGCCAAAGGTAAAAGATCCCGCATCTGAGCATGTCGTATCCGCGAGCAAACAACTTGCTAGCGATGTAGAGAGCGACGGCCTCCGTCGCGCATTGGAACAACTAGGCCAAAATGTCATGGCCAGAACTTCGAACACCTGAGAAGGAATTTAAGCAAATGAACCGCAATATCCTGATTGCAATCGCAGGCGTTATAGCCATCGGTCTTGGCGCTTTTGTGCTGAATGGCAACAACACTGCTCCTGTCACCGAAGTGAATGCTCAAACGGCGGCCGCAAGTGATGTCGATACGTCTAGTATCAAAGATATGAGCCTGGGTGCAGAAGACGCTCCGATCACATTGGTCGAATATGCGTCGTTTACTTGCCCACATTGCAAATCATTCCATGAGAACGTGCTAGTACAGCTTAAGAAAGACTACATCGACACAGGTAAGGTGAAGTTCGTGTTTCGCGAAGTTTACTTTGATCGCTACGGCCTGTGGGCGGGCATGGTGGCACGTTGTGGCGGCGGGGATCGTTACTTTGGCATCACTGATTTGATTTTTGAACAACAACGTGAGTGGACACAGGGCGAGCCCGCACAAATCGCCGCGAACCTTCGTAAATTTGGTAAGCAAGCGGGTCTGGATGATGAGACGCTGGAAGCATGCTTGACAGATGGTGAGAAGGCCGCCGCATTGACCGCATTCTACCAAGAGAATGCCACGGCTGATGGGGTTCGTGCGACGCCGACATTGATCATCAACGGTCAGCACCACGAAAACATGAGCTATGATGATCTGAAAAAAGTTCTCGACGCCGCCTTGTAAGCTTAGAAAATCTTGGTCAGCGCTGCATCCAGTGCTGACCAATCTTCGATTTCCAAACGGACCGGAATTGTTAGCACCTTGGCCCGAAACTCATCGGGCAAGCGGGTTGCGTCCTTCTCGGTTGTGACCAGTTGTGCGCCAAGTAGTTTCGCCTCATTTTCAAGACGCAGCATTAGCGGTTTTGACAATGGTTGATGGTCGTCCAAAGCTTCCGACTTAACGACGTTCGCACCCAACTCTTGCAGAGTGCTAAAGAACTTTTGCGGATACCCGATACCTGCGAAAGCTAAGACGCGGCTATCTTGCCAATCCATACCCGTTTGCAACGGCGCCAAATGACCCTTCAGGTGCGGACAGCTTGGGGCCCCCCAAGTCTGTATAAAGTGATTTTGAGCCCTTTTAGGGCCTATGCTCAGGACAAAGTCGGCCCGCTTCATTCCTACGCTGACAGGCTCTCGTAGCGGCCCAGCGGGTAGCACTTTTCCATTCCCGAACCCGCGCGCCGCGTCGACAACAACTAGGCTTAGATCCTTATGCAATCCCGGGTTTTGGAAGCCGTCATCCAAAACGATCACGTCTGCGCCTTGGCTAGCTGCGAGTTGAGCGCCTATTGTGCGGTCAGGGGAAACCCAAGTTGGTGCGAATGCAGCTAGCAACAGCGGCTCGTCCCCGACGTCGTCTGAATTATGCGCTCGTTCATCTACCCGCGTGGCGGACTTGATGGACCCTCCATAACCGCGAGACACGATATGTGGGCGGTGACCTAATGCCAGAAGTCTCTGGACGATGGCCACGACTGTTGGAGTTTTTCCAGTCCCGCCCGCGTTGATGTTCCCGACGCAAATGACAGGAATTTCCAGTTGAATTGATTTGGCTTTCGCCAATCGCTGAGCAGTTCCTGCAGCATAGATTGCGCCTAGTGGAGACAGGAGCGTTGACCAAAGGCCTGGGGGGCGATGCCAAAACTTCGGAGGTTGCATCAATTGCCTCCGACAGAGCGATCAAGCGCCGCGATGATTTCCGTAAAGGCGCTCTCGGAGGCCTGTGCGCCCTCGCTGCTAACCTCCCACGCCGCGTGGGCCATGGCAGCGGATGTATGTGGTTCCAATAGGTGAATGACGGCTTCACCAAGGCCTTGTGGATCTGCGACATGGCGCGCGCCTTCTGCCGCATCAAGCCGATCATAGACGTCTTGAGCATTAGCAACATGTGGGCCGTGTAAAATCGCTGATCCTAAGGCGGCTGGCTCATAGGGGTTGTGGCCGCCGATCGGTACGAGAGAGCCGCCGAGGAAGTTGAACGGCGCGATGCGATACCATAGGCCCATCTCGCCCAATGTGTCCGCGATGTAGATATCCATCACGGCATCAGGCTCTACGCCTTCTGATCGCAACGCCACTCGCCAGCCTTGTTTGCGTAAGGTTTCGGCAATGTCTGGGCCGCGCTCAGGGTGCCTTGGGGCGATAATGAGTAGCAAGCGAGGCGATGCACGCTGGGCCATGCGATGTGCTGTTGCAACGATGTCCTCTTCGCCAGGGTGGGTAGAGGCGGCAAGCCATACTGGACGGGTTTCCAAGGATGATGATATTGCTTGGCGCGTTTCCTCGTCATAAGGCAAGGCCCCACTGCTTTCTTTCAGCGATCCGTTAACCTGAACAATATCTGGTGAGGCCCCTAGGCGCAGCAGGTGTTCAGCGGTGATCTTGTCTTGCGTCAAGAATAGGTCAAAGTGGTTTAGCAACACCTGAGCCGCGCCGCGAATGCGGATCCATTTATTATATGAATCTTTTGACATACGCGTGTTTAACGAAATCATCGGGATGTTTCGGTCGTGCGTCTCATGGATTAATGCCGGCCACAATTCGCTTTCGGTCCAGATCGCAACATCCGGTTTCCAATGGTCCAGAAAGCTGCGAACAAATGGACGGGCATCTAAGGGTACGAACTGGTGAATTGTTTGATCCGGCAAACGGGATTGCAACAAATCAGCTGATGTACGTGTGCCGGTTGTAATCAGCACATTTATGTCCGGCCTCTCATCAATCAGAGATTCGATCAAGTCCAGCAAGGACAAGGATTCACCAACCGAAGCGGCGTGAAACCAGATCAATTCTCCCTGAGGGCGAGGGTGCGATGCGATTCCTCGCCGCTCCTCGATCCGGTCGGGATCTTCCTTGCCTTCAATCAGCCGTGTAGCCAGCTTGCGATTTGCGAGCGGTACCATCCAGCGAGAAGCTGTCAGGTATAGTGCCAACATGGGGGAAAACGCCATAGCGACGTGACGAGCGCTTACTTAACTGCCAAGTTCTTCGGTTGAAGATGCTTCGGCCTCTTCATCGCGCAGGCGGTGAATATGAGCGATGAAGTAGCGCATATGTGCGTTATCCACAGTCTTTTGTGCCTCGGATTTCCATGCGTCATATGCCGTAGCATAGCTTGGGTACATCCCAACAATGTGGATATCTTCCACATCCTTAAACGCGTTCTTTGTGGGGTCAATCAATTCACCGCCAAAGACGAGGTGCAGGCGTTGGGCCATGGGAGTTCTCCAGTGTTGCTCTATCTGGTAGGACAATACGCCAAGGCCGCTGACAGTGACAGGGGCTTATTGATCTGCCGGTTGGCGAATGCAGGCTTGCAGCTCTTTGTGCATCGCAGCGCCTGCGGCATGGCACCCTTTGGTTTTGGGATGAGGGTTGTTGAACACCAACGGAGCATTGTGCCGATCGGTGACCGTACCTTCGGCTTGGCGCACGATCAGATCACCTGCCGCAATGTCCCATTCCCAACAATCGCGCAGCGTCAGCATGGCATCATAACGCCCTTGTGCAACAAGGCACAGGCGGTAGGCTAGGGAGGGCCTGAATTTGCGTTGAATAGGCGGAACGTCACCATTCCAAAATTCTGGACGCAGGTTAGGTTTTGCGGCAAGGACCGTAGCGCCATCAAGGCAATCAGTTTTGGTGGTGGTGATAAACTCACCATTTAGGGTCGATTTACTGGCATTGGTCGCCGCGAACATCAGGTCCATCATCGGGACATAGACCACCGCTGTGGTGACCAATCCATTCTCGGCTATGGCAAGCGAATGGGAAAAATGGCGCTCGCCCGCGATGAAGGCGCGTGTGCCGTCGATTGGGTCGACAATGAAGACGCGGTCATTTTGCAGACGTGCGCTGCCATCTTCGGTTTCTTCCGATAGCCATCCGTAGTCTTTGCGAGCAGAGAGCAGCTCAGCGCCAAGCATCGCGTCGATTGCCAGATCGGCCTCGGTCACGGGGCCTGCGTTGTCTGCCTTGTCCCATACTTCGGGCGAGGCATTGAAATGCTTGCGCGCAATTTCGCCACTGGCGTGGGCTGCATCAATTAAAAGGCTTAGATCGTCAGTCACCGGCAAGAGTCAAACCTTCTACTAACAGGCTCGGAACGACGCGCGAAAGATGTGTCTTCGCATCGTTGGCGGGTTGAATGGTAGCTAGCATCTCAAGCAAGTTTCCTGCGACGGTGCATTCATTGATTGCATGTGTAGGTTCGCCGTTCTCGATCCAAATGCCCGAGGCGCCACGCGAGTACTCACCTGTGTTTGGATTAATCGTAGAGCCAATCATTGATGTGATCCAAAGCCCTGTGCCGATGTCTTTCATCATTTGCTCTAGGCTACGATCACCTTGAGTTAGTGCGATGTTAGACACTGTTGGGGATGGGGGCCCAGAGGTGCCGCGCGCCGCAGATGCGGTGCTTTGTAAATCCAGCTTGCGGGCATTCGCCAAATCCAAGGTCCATCCTTGCAGGACACCATCTCGAACGATGTCGCGCGGTGCTGTTGCCAGCCCCTCACCGTCAAACGGTTTAGATCCTGAGATGCGCGGGCGGTGCGGGTTCTCAACAATCGACAGGCCGCTAGGCAGGATTTTCTCACCAAGTTTATCCATCAACCAAGATGATCCGCGCGCGATCATAGCGCCGTTGGATGCGGCGAGCAGATGTCCGACTAAAGAAGATGAAATCCGTTCATCAAAGATCACCGGATAAGACCCTGTTTTGGGGCGGCGAGCGCCTTTGCGGGCGACTGTGCGTTCGGCCGCGACCCGTCCTACGTCTTCGGGGCTAGGTAGCTCATTTTGGAAAATCCGACCTTCGCCAAAGTAATCGCGCTCCATGTCAGCGCCTTCGCCGGATATGGCGACGCAGGACAAGCTGCGGCTGGAGCGTTGATACCCGCCCGAGAACCCGTTGGAGGTCGACAATTGGATGCGCCGCTGTCCGTACCCTGCGGAGGCGGATTGCACCTGTTGGATACCTTCATGCGCCAATGCGGCGGCTTCGGCGCGTTTGGCGTCATCTTCCAGCTCGGTTGGGCTTGGCTCGGTCGTGGGGTCGTAAAGCTCAAGCGCGTCGACATCCCAATCCGTAGCCAACTGTGAAGCTTCCGCTAGTCCGATGTAGGGGTCTTCTGGGGCTTCCTTGGCCATCGCAACGGCGCGCTCAGCCATGGTCGATAGTGTTGCGTCGTCAAACAAAGAAGAGGATACAACCGCCTGTTGTTTGCCAATCATGACGCGCAAACCGATATCCACGCCTTCGGACCGCTCCGCGTGCTCCAATTTGCCACCAAGCACATCGATGGACACGGATGTACCGTCAATGGCGATCGCATCTGCGGTCTCTGCGCCAGCCTTTTTGGCGGCGTGCAGCATGCGATCTGTTAGGGCGGATAGGTCTTGGGACATAGTTGGCTCCGGTAAATCTATGATTGGAGGTAGTCTTATGGGGGGCCGCTTGCAAGGCAAGTTGCGCAAGGATCACTTGCAAGTGCGGTGTCCTGCGGGTCAGATGGTGCGAATGTTATTGGAGAGAACCATGGTTGATCTGACAGGAAAAACGGCACTGATCACTGGTGCGAGCCGAGGTATCGGTGCGGATACCGCGCGGGTTATGGCAGTTGCAGGTGCACATGTTGTGTTACTTGCGCGAAGTGCGCGAGACATGGAAGTGCTGGCGGCTGAGATCGGTGCGCGCGCGATTGTTTGCAACTGCGATGTCTCGAACTACGAGGATTGGACGCGGGCAGTCACCACTGCGTTGGAGCAGACTGGCCGGATCGACATTCTCGTCAATAACGCCGGTCTGATCGACCCCATCGCGCGACTTGAAGATAGTGACCCAGAGGAATGGGGTAAGCTGATCGATGTGAACCTAAAAGGTGTCTATTACGGCGTAAGAGCCGTTTTGCCGACGATGTTGGATCAGGGAAAAGGCACCATTTTAAACATCAGTTCCGGTGCTGCACATGGCCCTCTTGAGGGGTGGAGTGCCTACTGCTCCTCTAAGGCGGGTGCCGCGATGTTGACCCGTTGCATTCAAAAAGAACACGGGGACGCTGGCCTTCGCGTGATGGGGCTATCCCCTGGAACCGTGGCGACTGAAATGCAGGTGAAGATCAAGGCGAGCGGCATCAACCCTGTCAGCGCTTTAGACCCGTCGGTGCACATTCCAGCAGATTGGCCCGCCAAAGCACTTTTGTGGATGTGCGGAGCAGATGCAGATTCCTATCTTGGTGAAGAGATTTCATTGCGGGATGAAGATGTGCGAAGACGCGTGGGTGTCGAAGGGTGATTGACGTGAGTAAGGGTGACGCCATTTGGGTGATAAAGATAAACCGGCCCGAGAAGGCTAATTCGCTAACGCGCCGCATGTTGAAGGATATGGCAACTGCAATCGAGTCTGCCGCGGACGAGGCGCAAGCCATTATCTTAACAGGTGAAGGCAAGGTGTTCAGCGCGGGCGCTGATCTAGACGCTGCAAAAAAGGGGCTGGCCGTCGATCCCATTTGGGAGCGGTTGTCCAAAGCCGTGGCGGATTTTCCGGGTTTGAGCGTGGCGGCCTTGAACGGCACACTCGCAGGCGGAGCCATGGGCATGGCTTTGGCCTGCGATCTGCGGCTTTGCGTGCCAACGGCAAAGTTTTTCTACCCGGTCATGAAGTTGGGGTTTCTGCCGCAGCCGTCCGATCCGATCCGGCTTAAGGCGTTGATAGGCCCCTCCAGATCGAAGATGATTTTGATGGGTGGTCAAAAGATTGAGGCGCAGGAGGCTTTGGATTGGGGTTTGGTGGACCGAATTGTCGAAGGCGAGCAATTGTTGAAAATTGCTAAAGATCTTGCCGCGGATGTGGTCGCAGCGAAGCCAAAACATGCCGCCGCAATCAAAACCCTTCTGAACTAGTCAGCTAATTGAACACTGTGGGGGTTCGGATGCTTTCAATGCGCCAACTCTGCGAATAGAAACATTTAGCAGCTCCGAGCATACAAAGGTGAGATCAATGGAAAGCAACCCGTTCGTTCAAAAAATGATTGGTTACGGCGAGCAAGGCGTGGAGCTTGCGTTGAGCTGGTTAACCAGCCCGGCCGCGTGGTCTCAGTTCATGTTGCTCGTTGTAGCATTTGGGCTGGCATGGTTTCTAAACCGTCGACTGAACAAGGTCTTCTTACGGGTTCTAACGCCACCTGAGGAAGCGGTGGGCCTTGTTTCCACTGTGCGCCGTTTCGTTTTGCAATTCTTGCCGCTGCTGTTGCCACTGCTGGCGTATGTTTTTACCGCTGCTGGCGAGCAAGTTGTCCGGTCTTTGTTTGATAGTGGCGCTGTCATCGCATTTGGGAAACGGGTTTTCTTGTTCCTCGCGGCACGGATTCTTGTTCGCCGGATTATCTCTGAGCCATTCTTAAAGCTGCTAGGCAAGTTCGTTCTAATCCCAGTTGCTGCGCTTTACGCACTTGGGATGCTGGATGTGGCGACTTCGGCGCTTACCGATTTTCAAGTCGGTGTTGGTAACATCTCATTCTCGCTAATGGCCATTGTTCGTGGCGTGATAGCGGGGGCGATTTTGTTCTGGCTCGGCCGCTGGTCAAATGATCACAGCGCGGCAATGATCCGTAAGCAAGAGGACTTGCGCCCTGCGACACGGCAACTTGCGGCCAAGGCGATTGAGATCACCATCTTCGGCGCCGCGTTCTTGTTGTTGATGAACATCATGGGCGTCAACCTTGCTAGTCTTGCTGTGCTTGGTGGTGCAATTGGTGTTGGCCTTGGTTTCGGTCTTCAAAAAATCGCTTCGAACTTTATTTCGGGCGTAATCTTGCTGCTCGAAGGGCAAGCAACCGTTGGTGATTTTGTTGAGCTGGACGGAGGTGAAGCAGGGACCATTGTGAAGATGACCGCGCGAGCGATTATCTTGGAAACCTATGATGGTCGCTGGATCGTGGTTCCCAACGAAGATTTCATCGTCACCCGTGTTGTGAACTATTCGGATCAAGGTTCCGCCAACCGGTATGAGGCGGAATTTTCCGTCTCCTATGACACTGACATCAACGCGGTTCCAGCAATCGTAGAGGCGGCGGTGCAATCGCATCCTGACGTGCTGATGAAGCCTTACCCGGCTGATTGCGAGCTGCGTGGTTTCGGCGAAAGCGGCATCGACTTTTCGGTCGAATTTTGGGTCAACGGCATCGATGACGGGCGCCACAAATACACGTCCGATGTACTGTTCCTGATTTGGAATGCACTGAAGGATAACGACATCAAGATTCCATATCCGCACCGCGTTGTTGAGTTCAAAGGTGAGATGCCTAAGTGAGTGATGCCCTTGTCATTGGGGCGGGCCCCGCCGGCCTGATGGCCGCAGAGATGTTGGCGGATGCTGGTCATACAGTGACCGTTGCTGAGCAAAAGCCGTCGGCGGGGCGCAAGTTCCTTATGGCGGGAAAGTCGGGGTTGAACCTGACTAAAGACGAACCTGAAGATAGGTTTCTTCGCGCCTTCGGTGCTGACGAATTGATGCCTGCGCTAAAGGCGTTTGGGGCTGTCGAGGTTATGGCGTGGGCTGAGGACTTGGAGCAGCAGATATTTACTGGTAGCAGTGGTCGCGTGTTCCCAAAGGCGATGAAGGCGTCACCTTTGCTGCGTGCTTGGCTCACGCGGCTGAAGGCGAAAAATGTGACCATGTGTACCCGATGGCGTTGGTTGGGCTGGAAGGATGACGCCACCGTGTTTGCCACGCCGGATGGCCGAGTCGAGCTATCGCCCAAGGTGACCGTGCTTGCAATGGGTGGCGCGTCTTGGGCCAAGTTAGGCTCTGACGGTGCATGGGCCACTCACTTGGACGCCAAGGATATAAACCCTTTCAAACCCGCGAACATGGGGTTCGTTGTGGATTGGTCAGAGCATATGAAAACCCACTTTGGGGCACCGTTGAAAAACATTGCTCTCAATGGCGAGTTGCGTGGCGAAGCGGTGATCTCTGCCAAGGGGCTAGAAGGCGGCGGTGTGTATGCAGTGTCTCGTGCGGTTCGCGACGGGGCGGAGCTGACGATAGATCTTCTACCTGACTTAGATATGTCCGAAGTCACGAACCGCCTGAAACGCAAACGCGGTAAAAACAGTTTGTCGAACCATCTACGAAAGCATCTACGGTTGGACCCTGCGAAGCTGGCATTGTTGCAGGAATTCGGGCGTCCTTTGCCGGATGATTCTTCCTTGCTTGCGCAAACCATCAAAGCCGTTCGCGTACAGCATAAAGGGCCACGCCGGATGGACGAAGCAATCTCAACGGCTGGTGGGCTTTCGTTCGATGTGCTTGATCGCAAGTTTATGCTACGCGACAGACCGGGTGTTTTTGCAGCTGGCGAAATGTTGGACTGGGAAGCACCAACCGGTGGCTACCTGATCACAGGTTGCCTTGCCACAGGTCGCTTCGCGGGACAGGCTGCGGCGGACTATGCATTGCGCTAAGGCAATTTAATCGGAGCGAGCTTCCTTGTAGGCGGGTCGCGCATGAAGGTTTGCAAGATACTCTTCTAAGCGCGGCTCAGATATGTCGAATTTTGCAGCAAGGGCCCAATCTAGGCAATGCCCCAGTAATATGTCGGCGATGGTGAACTCTTCGCCCATCAAGAACGGGCCGTCGCCCATTTGTGCCACCAATGTGGCCTGAGATCGGGCGAACTCCCATTTCAGTGACGGCTTGATTTCTGGCACGCGTTTGTCTTCTGGCAGCACAAAGCTATGGCGCGCGGCGGTCCAAATGACCGCGTCCATTTCGTCTAGGATGAAATGTGTGAACCCGTCTTGGCGCGCGCGGCCCAAAGTTCCGGCCTTGAACGTCAGGCCGTTATGCTTGTCCGCTAAATAGGTCATGATCGCGACGCTGTCGGTCAAAGTGGCCCCATCGTCGACAAGTGAGGGCACTTTGCCAGATGGGTTATGCGCGGTTGCATCCTCCGAGCGCGGTGATGCTGCGATCTGTGTGAAGGGTAATCCCAATTCAATAAGCGCCCATTTCACACGCATTGCACGGGTTTGGTTGGCGCCTATCAAAGTGTACATGGGGCTGTCCTTATCTACGGTTCATCATGGCAAGCCGGATCAAGGCACGCTCCATCAACGCCATTTGCGGGGCGGTGCTGGCGGAGCGGAGCTGTAGATCCGTGTCGGTTAGAAGCTGAAGCGCACTTTCCAATTTGTGGGTTCCCCAAGCGCGGGCTTGTCGCAACATCCGGTCCTTACGTTTGAACGGGATAGGGGGCCGTGCACGCGCAATTCCTGCATCGGGCCCTTTAGGATCACTCGCAGCCAAATGCAGTTTGCGAAAATGCTGGGTAGCGCCAATGCACAGGCGCACTGCAGCGACGCCTTGGGCTTCCAATTTGGTCAGGATCGGCCCGATTTCCTGAAACCGGCCTTCAGCCACGATATCAAGCGCATCATCTAGTGAGGCTTCAGATGTCGCAGGCGCACAGTTTAGGATGTCGTCCGAGGTCACAGGCGTCGTGTCGCCGTGTTTGTAAAGCGACAGCTTCTCGACGGTTTGGCGGAAATCTCCGGGTTCCAGCACACGGCCCAAGTCCATCAAGTCGCCCATTGCATCAGGTGGGATGTCAGTCACACCTGCTTTGCGAAGTTCGGCCTCAATCTCGTCGCGGCCCGGCGGGTCGGCGTAAATCGCCGCTGCGTAAGAGTTGTTGTGCCCCTCAAACAGCTTTCGCATGGCTGAGCGCGGTGTGAGTTGACCACATGTCACTAGAATCGTGGCATCACCTTGCCGCCAGTCCTTCAATGCAGCGTCGACAGCCTTGGCAACAGTGTCAGTGGCGTCTTCAACAAAAGCCACGCGGTGACCAGGGAAAAAACCTTGCGCCTTGATGGCGTCCATCAACATTGCAGGGTCTTTGCGCAACTCGGAGGACGGAATGCGGGTCAGGCGCATTTCCTCTTCGCCTTGCGGGCCAACTAAGGCTGTGATCACTTCTTGGCGACGCATCGCAATGCGCATGGCATCGGGGCCGTAGATAAGTAGACCGGCGCGTGTCGGGTCCGGTTTGGCGAAGAACGCGCGGGCGTCTTTCGGGGCCAGCTTCATGTCAGAACTTACCGGCGTTTATCAGCAGGTCGGTCGTGATCTTGTCAGCCAATGCGGTCATTAACCGCGAGTTGGCATCCCGTTCAGCCGCCAAAGTGGCGACGGATTGGGTAGAGGCTGAATAGGCAGTGAACGTATTTACGCTGCCCGAGTAGACTTCCTCATCGGTGCCCAGGTCGCGCAAAGCGAAGTTGGCACGGCCTAGAACGTTGTAGCGCTCGATGTCGTTGGTGTCGGTAATGGCCAGACCTTCTTCCGAGACCGCGAGCTGAACACTCATCCCGTAGACAGGAGCCTGTGCACGGCCCAACCGTTGTTCCAATTGCGCGACAAGGTCAAAGCTGTTCCGAGTCGTCGGCGCATCCACAAGGATGGAGCCACGCAGGTTCTCCGCACTACCGCCCGTGCCGTAAACGGGCTCAAACCCGCACGCCGCAAGGGCGGGCAGGGAAAGCAGGAAGAAGCGGCGGTTAAATGACGACATTGATGATCCGACCCGGCACGACAATAAGTTTCTTGGGCTCGCGACCTTCAAGAGCCCTAACCACAGCATCATGCGCCAGCGCCAGCTTTTCAACCTCTTCCTTTGAGGCCTCGGACGCCACGCCGATTTCCGCACGGCGTTTGCCGTTGATCTGGATCGGCATGGTGATGGTGTCTTGTACCAACAAGGCCTCATCTGCGACGGGCCATGGGGCGTTGGCAATCAAGCCCTCCCCGCCAAGATGCGTCCAGATTTCCTCAGACAAGTGAGGCGTCATAGGGGACATCAGCTGCGCCAAGACTTTGACGGCTTTGCGTTTCGCACCTGGACCGGCTTTGGATTTGGAGATCGCATTTGCGAATTCATAGAGCTTCGCCACCGACTTGTTGAAGCCAAAGGTCTCAATGCCCAGTGTCACTTCGTTGATCGCAGTCGCGCAGGCACGCTCCAAATCTTTGTCGCTATCGTCGCCATCGCCAAGGTCTTCGGCCAAACGCCAAACACGGCCAAGGAACTTCCATGATGCCTCGGCACCAGATGCGGTCCATTCAACGTCACGCTCGGGCGGGCTATCGGATAGGACGAACCAGCGGGCGGTATCGGCGCCGTATTGGTCGATGATGTCGACAGGGTCGACTACGTTCTTTTTGGATTTCGACATTTTGGCGGATGGGATGACCTCTACGGCCTCGCCAGTTGCACGCAGAGTTGCGTTTGCCTCGTCGACGTCCTCTGGCAAGTGATAAACGGGGCGCCCGTTCTCGTCGCGGGTCTGGTAAATCGCATGGGTGACCATGCCTTGGGTGAACAGGGCGTTAAATGGCTCCTTGGCAGAAGCAGGCAAGTGGCCCGTTTCTTGCATCGCGCGCGCAAAGAAGCGCGAATAAAGCAAGTGCAAGATCGCGTGTTCAATGCCGCCAATGTATTGGTCGACGTTCATCCAGTACTTCGCATCCGCCATGTCTGTCGGCGTGTCAGCGCGCGGCGAAGTGAAGCGCGCATAGTACCAAGAGCTATCGACGAAGGTGTCCATCGTATCGGTTTCACGTTTCGCGGGCTTGCCACACGCGGGGCAACACGTGTCACGCCATGTCGGGTGGCGATCAAGCGGGTTGCCTGGAATGTCGAAGGACACATCGTCAGGCAGCTCAACCGGCAGGTTCTCTTTCTTCTCAGGTACCACGCCGCAGTCATCACAATGCACAACAGGGATCGGGCAACCCCAGTAACGCTGGCGGCTAAGGCCCCAATCGCGCAGACGGTAATTTGTTACACCTTTGCCCCAACCAGCCTTCTCTACGAAGTCGATTGTGGTGTTCACTGCGTCTTCGCCAGTGGCCACATCAAGACCCGCGAAATGGTCGACCCATTTCACCTTCTCGGTTTTCAGCGGCACAAATGCGGTGTTCTCAACCGGTTTTTGGTCATCCAAGGCAAAGAACGTGTCATTCACCGGCAAATCGTATTTGCGGCAGAAGTCCAAGTCGCGTTGATCATGGGCGGGGCAGGCAAAGATCGCGCCGGTGCCGTAATCCATCAAGATGAAGTTTGCGACCCAAACAGGCAGTTCCCAATCAGGGTTCAGCGGGTGTTTCACCTTGAGGCCGGTATCGTACCCGATCTTTTCGCCCTTCTCCAAAGCTTCAGCGGTGGTGCCACCTTTGCGGCATTCGGCGATGAACTCGGCGGCTTTGGGATCAGATGCTTCCAACTCTTTGGCCAATGGGTGATCCGGCGAGATGCCTACAAAGCTGGCGCCCATCAACGTGTCGGGGCGGGTGGTGTAGACTTCAATCGGGTCGCCGCCATCGGTGCGTTCAAACCCAAATTGCAAGCCGCGAGACTTCCCGATCCAGTTGGCTTGCATCAGTTTTACTTTCTCCGGCCAATTGTCGAGGCCGTCCAGCGCACCAAGCAATTCCTCGGACCAATCGCTGATCTTGAAGAACCATTGCGTCAGTTCGCGGCGCTCCACCGGCGCGTCGGAGCGCCAGCCTTTGCCGTCGATCACCTGTTCGTTGGCCAACACGGTCATGTCGACCGGATCCCAGTTCACGGTCGCGTTCTTGCGGTAGACCAAGCCCTTATCCATCATGTCGATGAACATGGCTTGCTGCTGGCCGTAGTACTCTGGGTCACAGGTGGCGAATTCGCGGGTCCAGTCGATGCTCAGCCCCAACGGCTTCATCTGCTCGCGCATGGCGGCGATGTTGCCGTAGGTCCATTCCTTAGGGTGGCCACCGATGGCCATCGCCGCGTTCTCCGCTGGCATCCCGAAGGCGTCCCAGCCCATGGGGTGCAATACGCTAAAGCCGCAGGACGACTTAAAGCGCGCGATCACGTCGCCCATTGTGTAGTTGCGCACGTGCCCAATATGGATGCGGCCCGAGGGGTAGGGGAACATCTCTAGGACGTAGTATTTTTCGCGCGTCTCGTCGCGTGTGGCGAGGAAGGTTTGGGCGTCGTCCCAAGCTTTTTGCCATTTTGGTTCTACGGTGCGTGCGTTGTAGCGGGACATTTGGTCTTCCTAGGATACGAAAAGCGCCGGGCGATGAGGCCCGGCGCATGTAATAGGGATGCGGTTGGACTAGGTCCAGTGGTTAGAGCTTGCCGTCGGCAATCCGAAGTTGGCGCGCTCGTGTTAGAATCGCATCTTCAACGGCTCGCGCGGTTTGTGTCGACACTGCAGCACCGCCTGCGCCTTGCAACGAGACGCGCAAGGAGCGAGCATCAAGTGCCGGATCAGTGATAAATACGGTTGCACGATACGCGCGACCACCCCCTTGCGGACGACCATATCCTAGCGCGAGGGTGCCTGTGAACGGGTCAGCGGCTTCGATCGGCATGAAGTTCAGCACATCCAGGGAAGCCCGCCAAAGGTATTTGTTAACCTTCAACGTCACATTCGGGTCGCTGTTGTTGCTGAACAAGTCACCTAAACGGCTGCCATTTTTTACAGCATTCGAGCGCGCAGCGCTATCGAAGTCGCGTGAGAAGCCGTTCTCATCATTTTCGCGACGTTCGTTCTTGCTTAAGAAGCCGTTGCCGCCACAAGCGGAAAGGGCAAGGACTAGGGCGCTTGTGGCTGTCCAGTTTAAGATACGGGTGATCGGCATGGATGTATGCTCTCGGCCTGTTGTTTTCCCTGTCATATCGGAGCAGGCGGGCTGGAACAAGAAAGAATAGTTTCTTCGCGAGTTTCGGCGTCAAAGAGACTGTGGCGTCGTTGCATCAATTGATCTTGTTCGCTTTCGCGCTGCGTTAGGTTACTTGAATAGCCCTCTAATCCGTAACAAACATGCTGCGACTCAGTTCGGATTCCCTGAATTGAGGTGCACCTAAAAAGTAAAACTCTCGAGGGAAAACGATGAAAAAACTACTTATTGCATCCACTGCACTGGTTTCTACAGCCGGTATCGCAGCAGCTGATGTTGCTCTCACAGGCCGCGCCGAAATCGGTGTTTTCAAAACAACTGCTCAAGACGCACAATTCTTCACCGACATCGAC
>NZ_JBDWIU010000003.1:0-452273 GCF_039974535.1 Litoreibacter sp.
TGATATTTATCATGCCCGCAGCATGAAGGACCTAGCCGAGGAGTTCGTGGCGGAAGGTCTATTCGGTGACATCCCAGACCATCTGGCCCATTACATCGACTATGACGCCATCGCCCGCGATCTGGCTGTGGATTACAGCGAAGTTAATGTTGCGGGTGATTTTTTGATCTATCGGAACGCTTGAACAGCTATAACTTAATCAAGACCTATCAGACTAGAAAGAGTGTCATAGTCGAACCAGAACACACCTACGACAGCGATGACCACGCATGCTATGGCATGAACATTGCCATCGACATCCAATGCGACAAAGCCGCGACGATCACCACGGGCAAGGAAATAGCCACGACCTTTGAGGGCATTCTTGAATCCCATCTGGCTGTCACATCGCTCCCATGCTTGCTGAAACGCCTACTTGATCTCACGGGGATCAATGCCTTGCCGTTTGGCTTGCTGCCATTCTTCTAGTGTGAAGTTCAGGGGGCTTTTGTTGCCGTAGTTTGCGAGGCCGTTTGGCAGCACCCAGCCATGATCCAAAAACAGATCACGCGACAAATCCCGCAGCTTGGTTTTGAAATGCGGCAAGTTGATTGCTTTCATCTCATCACCATCAATGCGCGACCACACGACATGCGCGTGGCGACGACCGTCTTTCTCGTGAATGACGATAGCGCGGGGCTGACCATTGAGACCCAATTTGTCTTCGGAGCGATCTGCTGCATCCATGAAGTCGGCTTCTGTCGCAATATGATCTTGCGGCGGGCTCAGGCTAAGAGAAAACATGAACTGCTTACATTGAGTAGCCTTGGATATGGCGAGGGCTTCTGACAGCGCTCCGTGCAGGTCATTTGCTACAAATCCCCTTAGTTCCAAAACGCTGACATGATCGTTGCCGCGCTCATTCATCAAGTGATCTGCCAGTGCCGATGCGCCCGCACGCTGAGAACCTTTCAAGATCATGACTTGATCCCTAGAGCCTGCATCAATGTGGCGCGCATCCACGCGACTTCGGCGATTGCGGCATTCAAATCTGCCTCCAATTCTTCATCAACAACAAGCGTGCCTTGGTTCAACCCCTTAGCAATCTGATTGAGGTTGCTTGCCGTGCGGCTAGAGCCAAGTTTAGCCAGAACCGCAGCAAGAAGCTGTTGCTCCGCAACAGGTGGTCTAGTCCTCTTACGGTATTTGGGGGCCTCATCGGACAAAACCACAGACTTGATATATGACGCCAAGGGCATCGCCCCCGATTGCGCTTCAAGCCGTTCCCGTTCCTCTGGCGTCAACCGCAGGGAAAATGGTGCAGGGCGCAAAGGTTTGGAATTTGATTGCGAGACACTCATGGCCGTGGTCCCCGCAGATGTTTTTTGTGGGGTTTGAGAACCTTGTTCCAGTTTTCCAATTCGTCAAATAAGGTGTTCGAACAAAGTTGCTCTTTGTCCGCCACCACCCTTTATTTTTGAGTTTTATCGGTCGCCTTTGGCGGCAGTTTTTGTTGGTTTTAGGATTGTAGTTGCAATTGTTGTTTTGATTGAATTTTTTCGATGTTGCCTAAATTCGTTCCTTAAATTGCATGAATAGTGGTATTTTAGAATGGCTCTGACGGGGAAGCTGTCAAAGAAGCCGATCGAGAACCTTGATGCGGGCCGTTATGGCGATGGTGATGGCGCGTTGGTCTGGATTCGCAGCAGGAAATGGTGAAAAGAATGGTTGAGCTTTCCACAGTCCTTGAGATCATCGACTACAAGAGTTTCCCAAGTCATTAGGGGCTGGAGCCATTGGAATGGTTTTTGATAAGCTCACCAATGGGCTGGCTGATAATTTTTCGGAACTGATCTATCCTTTCCACCTAGACGCCAACGGGTATCCGTCAGTCGTCATTGGCTTTGGCTCAACGCTATCAATTCCAACGCAATGTCAGAGGTGCTTGTTGCAGCTCGATACTTGCACGGTCACGGATGGTTTGAGAGCGAAGTTGAATTTTTTACAAATGGTTTGGACCCATATGATGAAATTCTCTGCAAAAGGCGGAAAGAGTGAAAGAGGCTCTGGTGAGGAAGCAGACGTACACCGCAGTCGACAGGAATGGCGCAACTCAAGTGCAAAGCGAGCAATTCGCAAAATCGCAGCGAATTTCGGCTACCTTACAACATAGACAGAACATTCTGAATGTCGAACAACACGTGCCGCATTTGGTCCGAGCAGGTAGTCTTTGAGATCAGCTCGATTTGCGCCGATCACGATCAGGCCTGCGTCGGAAATTTTGGCAGCTTTCAACACTTCTTCGTAGGCGCTTCCGACGGCGACCAAATGTCGAACTTTCTTATTTGCCTCCGTGCCTATCGCATCCACGACCATCTCATTGAGCAGGGTTGCTGCGCCGTCTTGGGCAGACTTAATGTCATGGTCCTTAAAATAGGCACTCACGACGTTTGCACCGAAATCAGGGACGACCGTAATTACGTCCAGCTGTGCCTTATTCAAATCGGCCATCTTCTTGGCTTCCTTGAGTAATGGAACTTCTTCTTTGGGGCGGTTGATGTCTACTGCACAAAGTACTGTTTTGGTCATGCCGCTTCTCCTTCACGTTGAACATTTGCTGCTGCACGGTTCTTTTGTAGGTATGCGATCAATGCAAGCAGCAGCAGGGCTGGGATCCAGATGAGCTCCTTTGGCATCTGGTTGGAAGCGACCTGCACAGAGCTGATTGCAACGGGTTCGTCGCCATAGAAATCAAAGGATGACAGCGCGTCAGATAGCTCCGTGCCGAAACCCGGTTCATCCATATTCTGCGCGTCACCGTCTGGAATCAGGGTGATCCCAAGAGCGCTAAGGCGGGCGTCGGCCCCGTCGACATCTGGAACGGTCAAAGGCACGGTTACATCCTTCATTTCGAACGTGTCAAAATCAGGCCCTGAGATGATCGTTCGCAACGTGCTACCGGGTTCAGCATTGGCCAAGGCCTGTGAGAATCCAGCGGGCTCGATCTGTTCGAATGGTGGTTGGATCTGGTTCATGAAGAACCCTGGGCGGAACAGCGCAAATGCAATCACCAACAGCCCAACTGTTTCCCAGATGCGGTTCTTCGTCAGGAACCAATTCATCGTCGCAGCCGTGAACACCAAAATACCGATGGTCGCAGTGATGAAGACAATTATGCCTTGGGTCACGGTTACATCAATCAACAGCAGATCTGTGTTGAAGATGAACACGAAGGGCAGTGCCACGGTCCGCAGGCTGTAGAAGAACGCGGTAAAGCCGGTGCGGATCGCGTCTCCGCCAGAGACGGCAGCGGCTGCGAAACTTGCCAAGCCAACAGGCGGCGTCACATCCGCCATAATGCCAAAGTAGAACACGAAGAGGTGGACCGCGATGAGTGGCACCACAAGGCCGCTTTGTGCGCCGAGTTCGACCACAACAGCCACCATCAGGGATGATACAACAATGTAGTTCGCCGTTGTCGGCAGCCCCATACCAAGGATCAGAGACAAGATTGCCACGAAGATCAGCATCAGGATCAGATTGCCGCCAGAAAGGAATTCGACAAAATCCGCCATCACTTGGCCGATGCCGGTCAAGGACACTGTGCCAACGATGATACCTGCCGTCGCGGTCGCGAGGCCGATACCGATCATGTTGCGTGCGCCGTCGATCATCCCGTCGATCAGATCCATAAGGCCAATTTTCAAACGGCTGATCGGATTGTCTTCGCCGCGGAAAAATGCCTTGACCGTTTTCTGTGTCAACAGAATGCCGAACAACAGGAACGTAGCCCAGAACGCCGATAATCCGGGGGACTTGCGTTCGATCATCAAGAAGTAGACCAAGACGACAATCGGCAGGAGATAGTACAGGCCGGACTTGTAAATTTTTGCGAGGTCCGGAAGCTCTACGACCTCTGCATTCGGGTCATCGGGTTCTAGATCTTCCACTTGTGAGGCAAGGTATACCAAGCCGACATAAACCACTCCGAGCAAGGCGGCCAAAATCCAACCGGATCCTTCAGGGAACAGAGATACGATCGCTGCCACCGGATATTGCGTGGCATAGCACAGCAGCGCGAAACCGGCGAAGAAGCCAAACATCCCAAGCACGGTATTGAACATGTTAACAACTTTGTTGCCGATGGTTGGCATGTTGTTTTTCACGGCTTCAAGGTGAACGATGTAGACCAGAGCAATATAGCTGATGATCGCTGGCAGGAATGCGTGCGTAATCACTTCCACGTAAGAAATGCCCACATATTCCACCATCAAGAAGGCCGCAGCCCCCATAACCGGAGGCATGATCTGGCCGTTCACTGATGACGCAACTTCAACGGATCCCGCTTTCTCAGCGCTGAATCCAACGCGCTTCATCAATGGAATGGTGAAGGTACCTGTTGTCACAACGTTCGCGATGGATGACCCAGAAATCAGGCCTGTCGCAGCGGATCCAACAACTGCCGCTTTGGCAGGGCCGCCGCGCAGGTGGCCCAAGGCACCAAAGGCCATTTTGATGAAGTAGTTCCCCGCACCAGCCTTATCTAGCAGTGCGCCGAACAGAACGAACAGAAAAACAAATCGGGTCGAAACGCCAAGAGCGATACCGAACACGCCCTCGGATGTAATCCACATGTGGCTCATGGCTTTGCGCAGTGATGCACCGGCCCAACGTATCTGATCGGGGACGACTTCGGATGAGCCAAAGAAGACGTAGCCGAGGAAGACCACCGCCAAGAGCACCATAACAGGCCCCAGTGTCCGGTAGGCTGCGATGAACAAGAAGATCAAACCCGCCAAAGCAAAGTAGGAATCCGAATGATCAGCAAGGCCGCCGTTGCCGACGATCTTGTCGTAGAAGAAGTAGCCATAGAGCGCGAGGAATGCGCCACCTATTCCTAGAATCCAATCGTACCAAGGGATTTGGTCACGTGGACTATTCTTGAAAAGGGGGTAGGCCATTGCAGACAAAAAGATAGCGAATGCGAGGTGGATCTGGCGGGAGTTGTTGATCAAATCCCCCGGCAAAACATAGGGACCAATTGGGGACGCCAACAGAACCTGAAAGGACGACCATAACAACGCGGTAATCGCGATCATTTTACCGACCGCGCCGGTGGGGCTTCGCGCGCCACTATCGCTGGCAGCGACGAGCTCTTGAAGTTCTTCTTCACTCAGCGCACGGTTTTCTGAATTCGTCATAATGTCCCCCAGTCGCCGCTATTACGGCTAATCGTCGTTGGAATTCCGGGGGCAGGGTTAGCTGCCCCCGGACGTGTTCACTCAAGAGTGCTGTTATTCGATCAGACCAGCTTCTTTGTAGTACTTGGCAGCGCCGTCATGCAGCGGTGCGGACAGGCCAGCGGATGCCATATTTGCGGCTTTCAAGTTTGCGAATGCTGGGTGCAGACCGCGGAAGTCGTCGATATTGTCAAAGACGGACTTCACCAAAGTGTATACGACCTCTTCAGAAACATCGGCAGAGCTCACAAACGTTGCACCGACACCAAACGTTGCAACGTCGTTGTCGTTGCCGCGGTACATGCCGCCGGGAATACTCGCGGACCGATAGAAGGAGTTTTCTTCGATCAACTGAGCCACAGCATCGCCGGACACTTCAACCAGTACGGAATCACAAGCTGTTGTTGCTTCGGAGATTGAGCCAGACGGGTGGCCAACTGTGTAAACCATCGCGTCAATCTGGTTGTCGCAAAGTGCTGCGGACTGTTCAGACGCTTTGAGTTCTGTTGCCAGAGCGAAATCGTCAGTTGTCCAACCAAGTGCTCCCATCAGGACTTCCATTGTGCCGCGCTGACCTGAACCCGGATTGCCGATGTTGACGCGCTTACCTTTGAGGTCTGCGAAGTTTGTGATGCCACTGTCGGCTCGGGCCACAACCGTGAACGGCTCAGGGTGGACGGAGAATACAGCCCGAAGGCCTTCAAAGGCACCAGCCTCTTCAAACCGCGAACTGCCGTTGTATGCGTGGTACTGCCAGTCGGATTGGGCAACACCGAATTCCAATTCGCCTTCGCGGATCGTGTTGATGTTGTAGACAGAACCGCCTGTGGATTCGACTGAACAGCGAACGCCGTGGTCGCGGCGGCCTTGGTTCACCAAGCGGCAGATTGCGCCACCTGTTGGATAATAAACGCCGGTGACGCCACCGGTACCGATGGTGATGAATTCTTCGGCCATAACAGCAGGGGCCGACAGTGAAGCCGCCACCGCAACAGCGGCAAAGGTTGAGATTTTGATTTCGAACATAGACGTTCTCCCAAAAGACTAAGTTGTTTCAGGACGGGAAAAACGCGGACATGGGCTGTGTGCCGTTGTCCGTCTCATTGATCCACCCCAGTGCAGCAGCAGGGGATTCCTGCTTCTCCCTTGACTGTCTCAGCGGCAACGAAACCTGTCTATGCGCGTAACTACCTATATCCAGTTTTGGTGAGCCATGAGAAAGTTCGAGGAAAATAGGTGAGAGTTCCCGCAATGAATCACGTCTTTCCTCGTCATTCAAAGTCCCTGCCGCCGATGGGCCACGCAGGTGACGGCGTCTATCTTGTCGATACGAACGGCAAAAGTTACATTGACGGTTCCGGAGGCGCAGCTGTGTCTTGTCTGGGCCACAGCGACCCAGACGTGATCAATGCGATCAAAGATCAGCTTGATGCCATGGCTTTTGCTCACACCAGCTTCTTGTCGTCGCAACCAGCCGAAAAACTTGCGGATAAACTGATCGAGCATGCACCAAAGGGCCTAGACCGCGTTTACTTCGTGTCTGGTGGCTCCGAAGCCGTTGAAGCCGCGCTCAAGCTGGCGCGCCAGTATTTTGTTGAGACCGGACAGCCTGAACGGTCCAAGATCATCGCCCGCAGGCAGAGCTACCACGGCAACACCTTGGGCGCGTTGGCGGTTGGGGGCAACGAGTGGCGGCGCGCGCCGTTTGCTCCGCTGCTCATGGACGTCAGTCATATCTCACCCTGCTACGCCTATCGTGGTCAGCATGAAGGAGAGAGCGAGGCCGAATTTGGTCTGCGTATGGCCAATGAGCTGGAAACAGAAATTCTTCGACTTGGTACGGATAACGTCATGGCCTTTGTCGCCGAACCTGTCGTCGGGGCAACCCTTGGGGCGGTGCCCGCTGCGGACGGCTATTTCGCGCGTGTCCGCGAAATCTGCGATCAGCATGGCGTGCTTCTGATCCTTGATGAGGTCATGTGCGGCATGGGGCGCACGGGCACATTGTTTGCCAGTGAGCACGACAAAATTAGCCCTGATATCTGCACTATCGCAAAGGGTCTCGGCGCTGGATACCAGCCCGTCGGGGCTATGCTGTGTTCCGCGAAGATCTACGACGCAATCGAGCAGGGCAGCGGTTTTTTCCAACATGGGCACACTTATGTTGGGCATCCGACGGCCTGTGCGGCGGGGTTGGCAGTGCTGGAAAAGCTCACCTCCGGATTGGTCGATGGCGTCTCAGCCAAAGGCAAGATGTTACAAGACATGCTGCGGTCGGTCCTTGGTCAGCATGCCAATGTAGGGGATATCCGCGGCCGTGGATTGTTCGTTGGAGTTGAATTCGTAAAAGACCGCGACACAAAGGCCTGCCTTGATCCGGAAATGAAGTTTAATGCCAAGCTCAAGAAAGCGGCCTTCGCACACGGCTTGATTTGTTATCCCATGGGCGGGACGATTGATGGTGTCCAAGGGGATCACGTGCTGCTCGCTCCCCCCTTCATTTCCACGCAGGATCACTTGGGCGAAATCGTGCAAAAGCTGACGTTGGCTGTTGGCTCGGTGACAGTGGATCTAGGTCTATGACTTGATCTGCAACAAAGAAACAATCACAGTTTGAGCATGAAGTACTCATTAGGGTTTATCCTAGCTCTGAGCCTTGCGGGGCTTCAGTTCGTCGCGATCTTAATCGTTGTATCCACGTCTTACGTGTCGTCCGAGCGCGCCATGCTCGAACATGCACGCGGGTTGATGGATGAGGCAGGCGCGAACGCGGCAGAGCACACCAAACAGTTTCTAGAGCCGGCCACCGAAATCACTGAACAAGCCCGCCGTATTTTGAATGAGGGGCTTGTCTCTACGATGGAGCCGGGAGTGATGGAGCAGTACTTCTTTCAATTGCTGCGCACTGAAACTCAGCTTGCCGGGATCTACTACGGCGACGAAGACGGCAATTTCATTTACGTCATGAACAGTGATGGCCCGGGCCCATATCGCACCAAATTCATTGCCGTTGAGGACGGACAACGTTCAACGGAGTATATTTGGCGCGATGATGAATTTGCGATTGTCGAACGTCGTTTTGACTCCAGCGATACCTTCGACGCGCGGGGCCGCCCATGGTATATTGAGGCGCGCCAGCTTGGGTCTCGTATTTGGACTGACCCCTATATCTTCTTTTCGTCCCAGCAACCCGGAATCACTGTGGCGGCGTCGATCCAAGGCAGCGAAGACGCCCCAGATGGCGTTGTGGGGATTGATCTCGATATCGCGGACATCTCTCTTTTCCTTTCCGACCTTACCATAGGCGACTCAGGAGCTGCCTTCATCCTCAGTGATGATGGTCGCGTCATCGCCCACCCTGATCCAGCGCGCATAAGCACACAAAACGAGGACGGAACGATCGGCTTCATCGGTGTCAACGACTTTAGTGACCCGATCGTCCGAGCAGCTTTTGCGGGTTTTGACAGCAGTGTTTCAGCGCCGAACCAATCGGTGCGGGACGAGTTTGAGTTCGCGGGCGACAAGTTCATGACGTTGCTGCTACCCATCCCAGATATTGACCTGCCGTGGAACATCGCTGTCTTTGTCCCGGAAAACGATTTCATCCACGGCATCCGGGACAATCTTTTCCGCAATATCTGGATCGCCGCAATTATATCGATAGCGACTGCGGTTGCTGGTTTAATCCTTGCAGAACTCATCCTGAAACCTGTGCGGGCCTTCGCCGTAAGGACGTCGTTGGTATCCCAAGGAGAGGTTTCAACCAATGATCCACTGCCGCGGACGTACAAAGAACTCAGTGCGGCGAATGCAACCTTGATCGATGAGATTGCACAACGGCGGCGATTGGATGGGAAACTGCAGAAACTTAATCGCGAACTGTCACATGTGACCCGTGTGAACATGATGGGGCAAATGGCGACTGGCCTGGCCCATGAACTCAGCCAACCTCTGACCGCGATCTCGCAAAACCTTGATACAGCGCTTTCCATTGCCAAGATGGATACGGCGCCCAATAAAGAACTGGTCGCTATTCTATCCGAACTTGACGAGCAGGCGCACCAAGGCGGCGACATCATTCGCGCATTGCGCAGCTATATGCGCAAAGATATTGGCCAGGCTCAGCCCTTCGATTTCAAAGAGCTCGTGGAACAAACCCAACGACTGCTTCGTCAAGAATTGGAAGGCGGCGACGTCACCATCGATACCCAGATACCGGATCTACGACTGGCATTCGGCAACCGCGTGCAAATCGCTCAAGTTCTGATCAACCTTCTTCGCAACGCGATCGATGCCATAGTTATGGCGGAAAGCACGACAAGAGAAGTCTCGATCATCGCGGTGCAATTGGACCATATGATCGAGATCAGGGTGCACGATTCCGGCCCGGGAGTTGACGCCGAAATGACGTTGTTCAAAGAGTTTAAGACCAGCAAACCTGACGGCTTGGGATTGGGGCTTTCAATCTCGCGGACTATCGTCGAGACGGGGGGCGGCAACCTTTGGTATGATGCGCCGACACACCAGTTCCGTTTTACAATCCCATCTGAAGCGCCATAAAACTTGCCAACCATCGAACCGAGAAAGTCCACTATGATAGATGCCGCCCGTAACACTTCGATAGTCTTCTTGATCGATGATGATGTTAAGGTCCGCACAAGCCTGTCTCGGGCCCTTATCACGCGTGGCTTTAAAGTTAAGACGTTTGAGACAGCGTTCGATTTCCTCGACGCATACGATCCGTCGCAACCCGGCTGCCTAGTGTTGGACTATGGTCTCCCTCAAATGGATGGTCTGAAACTGCAACAAGTCCTCGCAGAGAGGCAGATCAATATTCCAATCATCTTTATTTCTGGCCATGGTGGCGTTCCGGAGTCTGTCCAAGCGATGAAGGCAGGGGCGGTTGATTTCCTTGAGAAGCCGTTTCGGCAAGGCGCCCTAGTTGACTGTATCAATGCGGCAATTCTGGCTGATGGGGCAAAAAGAGCTGAGGACAATCAGCGCATTTCGGCGCTACAACGATTTGCTAGGTTGACGCTTCGGGAGAAGGAAGTCGCTAATTTCATGATCGCTAATCCGTCCAGCACCGCAAGCAAAGAAATCGGAAGAGAACTAAACATAAGCCCTAGAACTGTGGACCATCATCGTGCACGCATCCTTGAAAAAATGGAAATCGGGTCGGTGGCAGAATTAATTGATCTCTCAATCCCTGAGGCTGATCGCATGGGCTGAAGTGGGTACAGTGAACGACCGCTTAACGAGCCGCCGCACAGAATTGTTGTGACGGAGTGAACATCAGTTAAGGGCCGGGAACGTCGATCGACGCGAAGGACAGCAAGCAATCGAGTTTAGCGTCCCAGACATAGGTGTAGCGATCATCCCTAAAGAATAATGTGGTACACAAAAATATTGACCAGCTTCATTTGCAACTTCTTGTGACACAGATTGTAAAATGCACTAATTCAGATAGATATACTCAGGTATGTGAGAATCTACAGTGGTATCAACCGGAAGCTGGCGAATTTAATGCTGAATACTCAAACAAGTTTAGACTTCACCGGTGTTGAAAAGGCGTCGCTACGCCCAGTGTACCTGTCAGACTATCCGAAAAGTTCACAAGCGTTCCTGAACCACCTTCGATTGACGGCGCGTGAGTGCCGCAGTGCAGCTCATACTGATCTGTTTACCGCCTGTGCCGTCTTGTCGGTATCGGCGCCAGTGTCGCGCAATGCCCACGCTCAGGTGCTTATGAAATGTCTCGCCCAAGCCTTGGGGAAAACCCCGTTGATGTACCGCCCTGACGTGGAAGAGGTCTCCTTCGACGAGGCGTGGCTGATCCGAACAGGGGAGGCGGCCGCGTCAAAGGATTGGGACTCATTTGAGTTCCTCATCCGCTCGCGGGTGCCCAAAATATCTAGGCGTAATGTTGGTGCGCTGCTTGTGTCCATTTCCGATCAATTCGCCCTGACTTAGAATTATTCTAAAAAGGCTTGGCTTTTGAGATTGAGGCGTTAAGTTAGCGTCAAGCAAGCCAGCATCCCGCCAGCCAGCATTTTTATTGATTGCTTGGAGATAGCACAATGACGCAGCCCGCAGCCGCTCTTTCAACTGATGCAAAAACTCAAATTGTAGAAGCGCTGAACCAATCAGTCGCTGAAACCGCCGTGACAACCATGTTGGCGCAGAACTTCCATTGGAACGTCAAAGGCATGGCATTTGGCCCGCTGCACGAGATGTTTCAAAAGATCTACGAAGACCACTTCGTCGCGCAAGATGATCTCGCGGAGCGTATCAAAGCCCTCGATGCCCATGCTGAGGGCACCCTTGCAGGGATGATCGCACGTTCAAAGGTGCAAGAGAACGATGGTCACGCCACCGACAAGCAGATGATCAAAATGATGCTTGATGCGCAAGAAACACTGGCGGCAACCCTTGCCGGCTGCGGCGAGATTGCGTCAAAGCACGGCGATACATTGACGGAAGATCTATGCATTGCGCGTGGGCAAGAGCACGAAAAACTGGCTTGGTTCTTGCGCTCGCATCTGGCCTAAGCGAGACCAAATCTTACAAACTCTTGTCGCCTAGTCTTTAGGCGACAAGAACGCCATCGGCTGAACCTTCTTCTTCTTTAGTTTCTTGATGTAAGCTTGGTTCCAATGGTCGTATTGCCCCATGCTGCCTTGTTGAGTGACCACCATTTCTACAAATGCCGTGCGATGCGAGTTTTTCTTGAGCTCTTTGAACAGGGATTTTTGTACTTTCGTCATAGAGCAGCCAAGGCAATGGCCTTCGCGTTTGAATTTGCAGACATCAATACAAGGGCTGGGAGTTTTGGGCATGTCTGTTCTTGCCTTCAAAATAAGCGAGGCAGCATATCCAAGCTGCCATTAAATGCCGTCGTTCCCCAAAAGAGCGCGTAGATGTGGCACCTTACGAAACCTGAGGTGTTTCGCAAGGTGCTGTTCTCAATGGTTGTGGTGGTGCTCCGGCTTGGTGATCTTCAAACCGGGCGCGGGGTCGTCAATGTCATGGGCGTCTTGACCGGCTGCGGGGATGTAGACCCAGTCGTGTGACCCGCTTGCGCATTCCTGAATGGTAGGGAAATAGATCGTCGATCCAGCTTCAAGCGTATCGGTCAGTTTACCACGAAAAGAGAACTGATCGAAATGCGCATCTGACAGCTCGCCTGTCCAGATCAGTTCTTTCACGCCTTCCGACGTAGGGGTGCCGAAATAGTCATAGGTGTTGGCGTAGGCCCCTGTGATTATTTCAACGGACCACCCGGCCTTCGGCACTGGCTTAACTGCAATCACACCTTCAGGGATTTGCACGCGAACTTTTAGCGTCGGCTCGCCCTCACACCCGTGGCCAATCCCCAATGTCCCAATATATGTTGAGCCTTGTTGAGCTTGCTTGGTCTCAAAATTTACATGCGCAAAGGCCGCAGGAGCAGTGACTGCAATGGCTGCTAGGATGGTAAGAACTGTCTTCATATTACGTTTCCAACGGGCAAGATAATTTGAAAGTGCAGGGGCCCCAACCTGCCTTTTCATCACGGCCTGTTTGGCCAGCGAATTTGCCTCCGCGCAATACAGGATGTGCGAAGGGGTCGCGGCAATACAAACGGAAATTGGCGAGGTTCCACAAGGCAAGTTTCAGGGAAATTGGTAACGATTCTGATACTGCCGCCCGATGGTGAGTAAATCCCTACAGCTTTGTTAATGCGTAGCGTCCTACAGCCACCACTTATCTTCCCAATTCCGCTTTAGCCACCCGCCAACCGAGAAATGGTCGCGGTGGATCAGCAGCAGCAACACGATGAATGCGCACATAACGGCCGCACTGTCCGAGACGTTGCGGTTTACCGGAAATCCACGGGCATTGATCTCGAAGGGGTCGATGTAGCGCTCCCATTGGCGAAAGATTGTGAAGGCATGGGTGATCGCCATGGCGCCGTAGGTGAATGGCCTGAATATCCCGATCAGCGCCAGAAACAGCACCGCGATCTGCACCGCGCCGATGATTTGCACCGTGCTTGCGTCGATCTCCATCTTGTCAAAGTTGCGGGCAAGATTTTGGTATTGCCCCGTCGCCAAGATCTTGTGGATGGCCCAAAGAAAAAGGAACCAGATAAGTCCCACGCGTAGAAGCAAGACCGCAAATGCATCTCGTTGGTCGACGGCTGTCAGTTTGTCGTTCATCTTGGCGCGGTACCTCTAATTCATTGCCTTGGTGCGGGCAGGTTTGGGTCAGTGCAATCTTATATCTGCGCAGTCGAAAAGGGCCAAGACCAATAGGCTACACGTCAAGAGGCCTGATTTCACCAATGGTCCGAGGGCGTCTACAGCTATTGGTAGGCTTTCATCCAGCCAAGCCCATCTTCCATCTTGGAGCGCGGCTTGTATTCCGCGCCCATAGGGGCGTCCCAGCCTAATTTTACCAATTCTGGCAATAGCTGCGCGTAGTTGACGTCGCCTCTGTCAGGCTCGCCGCGATCAGGCACGGCGGCGAATTGGACATGGCCGACTTGTGACTGGCAGGTCTTGAACAGAGGCAACAAGTCGCCCTGCGTGACTTGCAGATGGTAGCAGTCGAACATGATCTTCAAGTTGGGAAGGTCGACAGCCGCGAGCGCGTCTTGCGCTTGAGGGACTGTGCTGAGGTGGTAGCCCTTGGCGTCTATGTGGTTCAGCGGCTCGATCAGTATCGTGCGCTGCGTAAGGGCCGCTTGGCCGCAGGCGTAGCGCAGGTTTTGAGCGAAGGTGGCTTTGGCGGCGGCGCTTTGGTCCGTAAACCCCGCCATGACATGTACATTCTTCGCGCCGATTTCGCGGGCGTAGGCCAAGGCCTCGTCAATGTATTTGCGCGCCTCGGCCTCGCGGCCCGGAATGGCGGCGCATCCGTTGTCACCTGCGGCCACATCGCCGCGCTGCGTGTTTAGGCCCAAACAGGGCAGGCCGGTCTCTTCCAGTGCGGCGTTCACGTCTGCGGAGGGGGTGGAGTAGGGCCAGTGCAGCTCCACAGCCTTAAAGCCCGCATCTTTGGCTTTGCGGATGGCGTCCGGCAGCGGCAAGTCATTCCACAAAAAGCCAAGGTTGGCGGAAAATTCTACCATCAGTCCCACTCCACATCGAATTTGGTCACAAGGTTTTGCACCTGTTCTGGGCTAAGTGCGTTCGCGTCAAAGCCGCGCATCATCATGGCGAGGCGGGCTGTATCTTCAAGTTCCTCAATGGCATTGCATGCGGCCTCGATATCCTTGCCCGCAACAACCGGCCCGTGATTGGCCAGCATGACCGCCGAACGCTTGCCCGCAAGTCCACGCACGGCGTCGCCCATCGCGGGATCACCCGGCATAAAGAAAGGCAGCAACTTGACCTTGCCCAGTTTCATGATCGCGTAGGGTGTAAGCGGCGGCAGGAAGTTGTCGGCGTCCACATCGGGCATCATTGACAGAGCAACCGAATGGCACGAGTGCAAATGTACCACCGCACCTGCGGTGGAACGGGTGTCGTAGAACGCCATGTGCAGCGGCATTTCCTTGGTCGGCTGATCGCCTGAGATATGCTGCCCAGACGCACCAAAGCGCGACAGGCGGGCAGGGTCCAAACGCCCGAACGACGTCCCCGTGGGCGAGACCAGCAAGCCGCCATCATCGGTGCGCGCAGAGATGTTGCCGGTGGACCCACCGGTTAGGCCGCGATCGAACATGGATTTGGCAAGCAAGCAAATTTGCTCGCGCAGTTGGGTCTCTGACATGGGGCCTCCGTGTACGCTGCCATCTGCGTGTTGCCATGTTCATCGCCGCAAAAGGGCTTTCAATCAAGCTTTTAGCGCACCCAATCGGTGGCGAACTCCAGCTCTGTGACATCTGCCAGCTTTGTGGTGCGCTCTATCGCCGTAATGAGCGATTTCACGCGGCCAGCGCCCATGCGCACGCCGTCCTCTGGCCAGAATGCCCGCACGGTCATTGTGTCGCGCGCGCGGTCAGCCTTCATGTCAATGCGTCCGATCAAGCGCTCGCCTTCCAATACGGGGAAAACGTAGTAGCCATATTGGCGTTTGGGCGCGGGGACGAAGACCTCAATGCGGTAGTGGAAGCCGAACACGCGTTCGGTGCGTTTGCGGTCCCTTAGAGCTGGATCGAACGGGGACAGGATGCGGATGCGCTTGGTTGGCTCGATTGGGTTTGAAGCCAACACATCTGGCCGCGCGAAGGAGCGCCGTGGCTTTCCCTGTGCAGTTTCCAGCATGACCTCGATCAGGGTTCCTTGGGCCAATTCTCGTGCACACCATTCCTTGGTCTCGGCGGGAGAGAGGACATCCCAAAAGGCCGCGATCTCGCCAGAGGTGGCAAAGCCGAGCCGGTTCAATGCAGTAGCGCAACAATGGTTAATGGTGTCCTCCACTGCGAACTCAGCCTCAAGGTGGCGTGCCGGGATCACGCGTTCGGTCAGGTCGTAGAACTTGCGAAACCCCTGCCGGTGGGTGACCGCGATTTTTCCCGACCGCCACAGATACTCCAACGCGGTTTTGGACGGGTGCCAGTCCCACCAGCCGCCCGATCCCTTCTTCTCATCCGTGCCCACATCCGACGAGGAGCACGCCCCATGGTCGGATATATGCTGCAACACGGTGTCAAACTTCGCCTCAAACCCGTCGCGACGCCAGTTCTTATAGCGGGATTTCAAGGTCACCGCATCGCGGGTGAATTTTAGCTTCCAATGGCCGAAGTTTTCCATGTCGATGACGGAGGCATCATGGGTCCAATGCTCGAACCCCAACCGCTCAGACATCAGTTTATCCAACGCTTTGGGGCGGTAGTTGGTGCGCCGTGCATGCATGATCATGTGATGGGCACGCGAGACGGTGTTGATGCTGTCGAGCTGCACAAACGTCAGGTCTTGGAACAACTCGTGTAGGTCATCGCCTTTCCCCGTGCCTGTTGGGGCTTCGCATAGACGGTGGCGCGCCAAATGATGCAGTCGCACAGTCGATAGAGGGATCAGGGGCAGTGTCATTTTGGCGGCTCCGGCAGTGTTTCGCCACTATGGGCAGCAGGGGCCTTTCGCGCCACCCGTATCCTGCGTATCTTCCCGAAAAACAAATCGAGGCAGCGGAATTCATGACCAATAGACGCGCGGTGATTGCTGGGGGTGGCATCGGAGGGCTGGCTTGTGGGCTGGCGTTGGCGCTGAAGGGCTGGAAGGTCGAGGTGCTGGAGCAGGCTCCCGAACTGGCCGAGGTCGGCGCAGGCATCCAGATTAGCCCGAACGGTATGGCTGTGTTGGACCGCCTTGGGGTAATCCCGCGCATTGAGGACACGTTGTTCGAGCCGGAAGCGATAGAGTTGCGCATGGGGCTGTCGGGGCGCCGCGTGTTTCGTTTGCCGATGAAGGGATATGCGCAGGATCGCTGGGGCCAGAGGTTTGTCCAAATCCACCGCGCGGATCTGCACACCGCATTGCTTGATGCTTTGCGTGCGCACCCCACGGCACGACTGCGAACCAACGCCAAGATTACCGGATATGTGCGCGAACGCGGCGGGGCCTCGGTCTATTTGGAGCGCGCGGACCGTGTGTTTGGCGACGTGTTGATTGGCGCGGACGGGGTTCGCTCGGTCATACGCGATCAGATGTGTGGCTCGGATCGTGCGCGGTTCACAGGGCAGGTGGCCTGGCGCACGGTGGTGCCGGTTGATGCTTTGGGTGACGACGCCCCGCCACCGTTCGGCGTCATCTGGGCTGGTCGTGGCAAGCATGCGGTCACAACGCGGGTTCGTGGTGGCAGTCACGTCAACTTCGTGGGCATCGTGGAGCAAGACAACTGGACCGAAGAAGGGTGGTCTATCCCCGGTAGCACGCAAGATGCATTAGAGGATTTTGGCGATTGGCAGCCCTGCCTGCGCGCTGTGTTGCAAGCCTCAAGTGGCTTGTTTCGTTGGGCGTTGTTCGGGCGGCCCACATTGGCGACATGGTGCGACGGGCCGGTGGCCTTGCTAGGGGACGCGGCGCACCCGATGTTGCCATCCATGGCCCAAGGGGCGGTTATGGCATTGGAGGATGCGGTGGTTTTGGCAGATGCTTTGGAGAGCGAGCCTGACCGCGAAGTTGCGTTGAAAACCTATGAGGCGAGGCGCAAACCCCGCACGTCGCAGATGCAGGAACGATCTTTGACCAATGCGCATATGTTCCATCGGCGCACGGGGCTCAAGCAGGTGGCGACTTACGCCCCCATGGCAATTGCGTCGCGGATATCTGCGGCAAGCATCCATCGCCAGCAAGATTGGATTTACTCATATAAAACATAATATTGTGATGCGTATTTGAAGTTAAATTGGCGTATCTGCGACGCTGTATTCAACGGCGAATTGCTCCGCCTTCACAACCTTCTCAAAGTCCTTCCACATGGTGTTGAATTCGGGGCCGGAATGCGCCTCATGGCGTTCCGGCTCATGCGGTTCAATCATCAAGACACGAGACTTGGATTTGCCGATCAAAGCCTGTTCGATGGCCTTCATCGGGTGCCGCCATGGCCGCTTTTTGCCCCACGCCCATGTTTTGTTGGATGGGACCATGGCCACGAACTCATCCGCGTATTTGCCCAGAGCCATCCAACTCAGGTTGGCATGAGGGCTGTCTTGTGAGCCATTGAGCGTGGCGTTATGTGATCCGTGGTGGCCCGCTTTGTAAAATGTGCAGCGTGCCAAAAGGTCTTTGGCCGTGATGGTATTCCCGTCGATATCCCAAGATAAATCAGACCACGACACCCAAGATCCGCGTTGAGCATCGCCGGTGAACAGCAATGTGCGCCCGCTTTTCTCCAACTCAAACGCTAGGACAAGGGAGGTGTTGTTAACTTCAGAATTCAACCTCAAAGCCAAGGCCTGCGCATCGCCCATCCAATCCCCATCGATCCGGCGGGCAGCGTCTTCAGGGTTGAGGTATGTCTCTGACATATAACCGTTTTCCGCATCGTGCGTACCCTCAAAAATCTTATCTTGCGGGATCACATAGCGCGGAGCGAAGGGGGAGGAGCTTGCTGTGTGCTCTCCTCCTTGGAAGGCCGCGAACAAGCCCGCACCTACGTCCCCCAATGCGAAAGGTCCGACATGGAATTCCTCGGCTTTGCGCGGGTTGAGGCTGGTTAACAACTTAGGGTCGCGAGGCGGTCCAAACGGAAAAGCCCGCACGCCTTTGACCCCCTTTAACGGCAATGGCGGATCACCGGGAGATATGAAATGAATGTCACCCTTCACCATCGCACGCAGCCCCGCGAGGCGTTCCTTGTAGCGTTTCCCACGAATTTTAACGCCAAGAGCAGCGGCGAAGGCCGTCTCGGGGCCGGCTTGAATGTCGCGCGGGGCCACACCCATCTCGATGGCTGCTTCTTTTAGCACCGCCTCGCCAGTGGTGTGACCTGTTTCGAGTTCTAGAAACTCGGCGATTTCGTCTGCCATGCCCTCAGGCTCGCCAATTCCCTTGAGTGCGCGCAGCTTCTCATGGGCCAAGGCCAAGGTCAGAAGTTTATCGCCATATTTCTCGCGTATCTCATTGGCAAGCTGATCGGTGCCGTCTTCAGTCCAAGCCAGCCACAGGTCCTCTACGTGAAAGCGGGAAAACGGATGCGTATCATCGCCGTTCTTAGGAAAGCCTGACACGTGATCTTCATGCTCATGGGTGACCACGACAACGTCCAGCTTGCCACCTGTATCCGTCCAAAGCGCATCGATGATATCATCCATGCCCAGATCGGCGTCTTTCAAACCCGCGGGGGTGCTGCCTTTCTTGCGACCACAATCGATGAGCATGAAGAACGGTGTGTTGCCTTGGCTTCGACGAAAGGTCAGCAAGAAGCAGTCCCCATGTCCTTGGCGATACATACGGATACGGACACCGGACCTAGGGGCTTTGATGCGGGGGGATGGGGCGGTGTTCATTGGAAACCGTCCTTGATATGGGCCGGATGATGCAGGTCGGTGAAAGCGGTGCTGCTAGACGATCTTCCCGAATGAAACGCATTGGGAGCCTGCGCGTCCGTGCCGTCCACATATGCGCGGCAGGCGGCGAGGCCTGCGGGGTCGTCCACGCTATGTTTGGTTCTGATCAAGCGCCGGATGTTGAAATTGCGTGCATCGACAAGAAACGTGGTGCCAGCGCGGTATTTGAAGTCGCATGCACGCTTGGAATCATTGGGGTCCACGTCGCGGGCATCCTCATGGGCTTGGCGGTCAGGGTCCAGATAGCCGCGGCGGGTTTGAATGACCTCGATGACATACTCCCGCTCGGGCTGCCCACGTTGACCTTGCCTGCGCGAAACCCGCACGGAGGCCACATGCAATGAAGGCAGGCCGGTTGTGAGAGAGCGGCGAACGGTCGGGGGCGTATCTTCTGACAAGGTCAGTCCGGTCAGCTCGGCAAATCTTGCGGAACTGGTGGAATTCATCATCAGCCACAGCAACCTTTGGTAGTGGGCAGAGGCGTGATAGACGACTTCGCGATCACGGCTGTCGTCAACCTCCAGAAGGTTCACATCCAGCTTAAGGGCGTTGGCTGGCTGATCGTGCAACGTCATCGTGGTACTGGCGTGATTGAACCGGCTGAGGCGTTCGTGAATGAGCATGCCCACTCGATGCGCCTCGTCCTCCGCGCGCTCTACTTCAATTTGGTAGCGCTTGCGGCGCTCGACGCCTTTGATGCTCATTGGGCTGGCGAGGTGGGACAGCATCCTGCGAGGTTGCGACAGCATGAGGCCCAGGTTGGAATGGACCTTGTCCAACCATCCCATATCTTCAGATATGCCGCGCAGTGCTTGGCGGTCGGCTTCGGCATTTCGCAACGTGGGCCAGCAAAGCGCTGGAACCGACACGCTGCTGATCTCCTTTGGTAGAATACCCCAACAGGCGAAGGCCTCGATAAATGCCGCGCGGTATCCTTGGGCATCTACGGGAAACAGGTCGCGGTCAGCTGTGATGAGTGCCCGAAGGTAATCGCCGAAGCTGACGTTGACCGGAGGGGTGTAATCCATCGCGCGGATGCAAATACGCATAACGCGGCGCGCGCATTGGGCGGCCTCCGCCGCGAGACGCCGCTTTAGGTCTGGATCAATGGCCCCGTCGCGCAACACGCCCGAGCCATGAGAGGCGATGCGGAATAGATCGCTGACGCGGGTTTTATAAATCGTCAAGAACGCGCGAAACACCGCCGCGACCAGCACCGCACCTCTGTCGTGCGGCCCACTTGCGTTTTGAAGGGCAGAGGGGTCGGGCTCTTTTGGGACCCACACCCCATGCTCGTTGGTGCTGCCAAGAAAGTCGCGCAGTGCGCAGCCGCGCCCAACGGATTGGCCGAACTCTTGGGCGAGTTCACCCAACAGGTTTTGTCTACTCAGGTCGCCGCGGGTTTTGGCAATCTGATCCTCCAGCACTGAGGGGAAAGAAAACAGCTGAAACAGAGCTATGATGTCGGCAAAACCCTCATGCAGGGCACGCATGTCGGGGTTTGCGTCCTCGGCAAATTTGGGATGCAACCCGTCTAGAATGGCGTGGACGGTCTCATGCACGATGATGTCATGGCTCAGGCAGGTAAACACCGTTGTGCCAGCGGGGGCGCCCGTGCTTGTCTCACCGGCTTGGAAGTAGCCAAACAGCAGCGCCTTCTTATCGGGGTGGTAATAGGCGTTGGCCTCGCGCAAGGCGTGCGGATAGATGCGCAGGCGCGGGGTGAAGTTGTAATTCCACTGGCTGCCGCCTTTGGGGGTAGTAGTTTTGGTCTCTGTCGGCGCCCATTGGATTGAACGGCCCAATGCATCCTCAAAACTGGCAATCGTGTTCATCGAGACGGCGTACACCATCTGCTGGTGGAATTGCGGGTTCTCGGGAGACGGGTCCAGCCCATCACTATACATCACCGCATCGTCGTTCAGGTCAATTGGAGCGTAGAAAGCCTTGCTGGCTGGATCGAAGTCGACGACCTCGACGTAGTTGCCTTTGGGACCAAGGAAGGGCTTGTTCAGCTCGGGAGGGTCCAACTCATAGGGCAGGGTGATCGTGACCGTGCGCGCGTTGCGGTTTGCAAAGCTGCGCGCGGTGGAGGGATCAAAGGCGAAGACATTCAGCTTACGCGGGGGGCGAAAATCTATATTCATGGCAACACCGGCTTGGCTTGTGGTGCAGGTGCATCGGGGCGCAAATATTTGCGGATAGTGCCATCGGTGTAGGAATATCCGGCCAGTACCGCAGCGTGTTGGGTCTCAATCGGGAATTTCTTAAGTCGCGTGGCCATGTCAGCGGCCAATTTCAATTGTGCGGGGCTGGCCTTGTAGCCATCCCATGCCAAGCGGTTGGTCGGGGTCTTAATGGTCCAATAGGCCCCGTTACGTTCCTTCAACCCATCCGCCAACTCATTGCGGTACATGTTGACCAACATTCGCTCTCGCCAATTGACTGACACGTCGAGGAACGTGGAGAGCACACGCGGCATCATGCCCAGCCTGAATTGTGAAACTTTCGCGGGATTGTTGGACCCTGCATTGGAGGCAATCAGGATGCCACAGCGTTTCCAAATGGGTTCCAACCCGATGTTGTCGTAAACCCCGCCATCTACCAAAACAGGCCTTTCTCGCAGGGCAATCGAGTCGTAGCGGGCCCCTTTGGGCGCGGTGACCGTCTCACCGCGCAAATCCAGACGCATGGGGGCCAAGATCGGTGGAAACCCTGAGGAGGCGGCCACAGCGTGGCTCAACTTGATCGTGTTGGTGGTCGAGAAGAAGGCCTGCCAATCGGCGACGTAGTCCTTGGTGAAACGGACCAACCCACCTGTCTGCAGGTTCGCGGCGCAAAACAAGAAGCGGCGGGTGTTGGTGATCTCATTCAGTTTTACGTCATGGAAAATATGTTTGTCATATGTGCGGGCCAATTCGTTGCCGCCGGATATTCCGGGCACAAAGCCAAGCACGGATACACCAATGTCGATGCCGCGAGCGGTGGCGTCCATAACTGGCTTCAGGACGTGTTGGATCATGTCGTCATGAGTGGCCACACCCTCTGACGCACCGTTCCAATCAATTTTGTCCCAGTTCATAGCAAGGATGCCGGTCGTGATTGAGCCTCCTGACACCGAAGAGATGCGGCTGGCTTGGGACAAGATGCCCAACTCGTTTAACCTGAGCAGGGACCCCGCATGAAACAACGTCGCGCGGTATCCACCGCCAGAGAAGGCTAGGCCAATGGCGGAGGGGTCATATTTGCTATCAGGCGCTTGGGAGGCACGAAAGAAACCGGTCTCAGATGAGGCTTGTGGGATAGTGAGCTGGGGCATTTATCAATCCTTTGGTTCCGTGGGTCGGTTGGGTAGCAATAGAATTGTCTCGGTGGATGCGCGGGACAGGCTTAGTCTTGCGCGGCCTATGATGATCGCCATGGCAGTCGCCGCGGCCTTGTTCCCCCCAGGAGAGCCTTGGCTGTTAGAAACAAGGGTTTTGTTCGCGTCATAGCGGTTTTTCACGTAGGTCGCATGGGTTTGGGTGCGTGTCTCCAGCACCTCATTTACAGGGGATTGCGACAGGGCCGCGCCGGTGGCGTAATGAGTTTTTGCTTTGGCAACGTCGGGTTCCAACACGTAGTCGCGAAAGGCGTTCAGGGCGGCCTCTGGCTGCTGCTTGCTGGCGTTGGCGACGTTGCTGGCGGGGGAGCCTTCCCCGGCGAGGTCTTGCTTGACCTCCTCGTTCAAAGTTTTGTGGATGGCCACGGTCCAGCCCGCTTTTCCGCCATTGTCATACTTCGCGATATTGCTGTGCTTGGGGTATAATTTAGAATTCGATAGCCTTGCTAGCCTGCGGCTCATTGTTGTGGTTTTAGTGGTGCCACGCGCAGCCAAAGCGGCATCGACTTTGGCCGAAAGGCGGTCCGCGTTGCCTTCTGGCAGCATGGCCGTGTCGCGGGCTTTTTTGGGGTAGGCTTGGTCGAGAATATGGTCGTTCTCCATGTACCCTTTGATCCCACCTAGGGGTTTTTTGTAGAAGCGGCCGCTGCCCTCATCCATCAGAAAGTTGGGGATCTTTGCATTCCCCTCGAAGGTTTGAAGGTTGGAAGAGACATCACCTGTGTCGACGCTGTTGTCGGGCCCCGCGGCGATATCAAACCCGAAGATATCGGCATTGGTTTTATAGGTGACGTCCAAGCCTTCTTTGATGCTTTGCACCATGACCTTGTCAATGGTCGGATCGGCCTTGGCGCGAGACAGGATGTCTTTGTACTCCATATCCATCTGCTTTTTCAGCGCGGCGGTGATCGCGGCAGGGGCCTTGTCCGGATCGGATTTGATCGCATCTTGGATGATGGCCTGTGGGCCGCCGGTGAAGGTGCTCTTGTTCGGGTTGTGAAGCGTTTGGTGCAAGGCAATCGCGGGCAGCTGGTTGCCTTTTTCATCAATTTTTTCAAAGGAGCCGCCGGCTTTGCCAATTTGCCCCAAGGAGAACTTGTTGGTTTTGTCGGCACGCGCGGTTTTGTCGTTGGGCTGGCCGTTGCCAACATTGCGCTTGGCTCGCCCGGGATTGGCCGGCACGTTTGCGTCTTTGCCTGCGGCCGCATTGGCAGGATCGATCAAATGCAGGCTTTCCAAAACGATCTTGAAGAATTGCTTCTCGATGGTGTGGTCCAGCTCGTAAAATCCGGCCAGATCAGGGTGGGCGGCGAATTGCTGCTTTTTGACATCCTTGAGTTTTTCGTAGCTGGCAGCGACACCCTCAAAACTTTTCATGCGAGGCGGCACGGCGCGGATCAGTGCGTGCTTTACTTCGCCAGGATCGCTGGAGGTTGAAAGCTGTTCGTCAACGCGCATGGCGTCCTCTTGGATTTCTTTCGCGTTGCGCGTCAGCAAGACCCCAACCTTATCATTTATGCGCCGGTTGTTTTGTTTCTCGCTGTCGACCACGACGTTCTCAAACTTGTCGGTTTCTTTCTCGGCTTGATCCAGTTCTTCGAGGGGTTTTTGCGCCTCTGCCTTCTCTGCTGGTAGCTCGATCTTCGCGACTTCCGCCTTGGTGGCTTTCAGCTTTTGTTCCTCTGTTGCTTCCTCAGAGGCGATCATGAAGACCATCTTCTTGCCGGATTTTTTGGCAAAATACTCATGCGGAGTTTTGCCGATCTTGAAACCGACACTCGGCAATTTGCGTTTACCATTGAGCTTGCCGATGATCTTGGAAAACAGCTTTTTGGCCTTTTTAATAACGAAGGCAATCATTTTGCCCATGGCCTTTTTCACAGGGGCCTGAAGCTTGGTGATGACAGCTTTGATTTTGGAGGATATCCCCCCAAGCCCCAATGCCGCAGCCAAAAAGGCGATAACGACAGGGACGGTCCGACCTATGGTTTGTTCGACAAAGTTCGAAGCAGCTTCGGTTTGCCCCCGCGCGATGGCGCCAATGGATGAAAAGATTGACTGTGCCACATCCATGATCTGCTGCAAGCGCTCAAGAAAAGCGACGATCATATCATAAATGCCTAAGACGACCTTTACCACGGCCCCCACGGGGTTCGACAGACCCGCGAGCCACGAGATACCCGCCTTGATCACCGTCGTTACAACCATGCTGGATATGCCGCCAATGAGCGTGGCTTTGAAATTTTCGATCAATTCCAACATCTTTTGCCAGATGCCAGCGAAGCCCTCTTTTAGAAGCACCTTAACGATCTCTACGGACTTTTCGATCATCGCCACCTTGCGCTCGCCGGAAGGGCCAAGTTGCTTGACCAATTGGGCGCGGAAGGTGGCGTAGGTCAGGCCAAGGATTTGCATGACCAATGACATCAACCCCTTGAAATCAAATTTCTCTGGTAGGGTGATCCCTGCGCCAGCTATCGCCCCGAAGAGCCAGCCCAACAGGCCTTTCTTCAGGTGAGTTAGTATATTCGCGCCGAACTTCATGAATCCGCCAACGACGGCTTTGATTAGGTTCTTCGCGAAGGCCAACGGGTTCTCGATGATCAAGTCGAGCACATCTCCCGCTTGCTGGATGATGGCCCAAACCTTGTCAGCATACGGACCGGCCAGTCGCAATGCGCCGCGCACGGTGAATTCCAAGACCTTCTTGCCAACACCGACAACAAAAGTGCCAATGTCGCGCATAAGCGGCACGAACAAGTCTGCGATGTACTTCCTTGCGCCAATTAGGGGCGGGCTAAGTGCCTTGTCGATCACGCCTTTCAACCGCGACCAAGACAGATTGAGATCACTCAACCGCGATTGGACCCATTGGAAGGCTTCTTCAACCATGTTGGTTTCGCGAAGCTTATCGAACAATACGGTTCCAAGTGGGTGTAACCCGAACAAGCCGCCAAGCAAGTTGGTCGCGGTCTTCAATACCCGTGCGCCGGAAAACAACGTGCGCCCCATGATGACCGTGATCAAGGAATATCCCGGCACATAGCGCGCCAACTTCTCGATCGCGCCTGAGCCAAAGCCACCGGCCTCGGGCGCTGCCTCCTCGCGTTGCGCTATTTCGCGCCTCAAGGGGAGTGCCTTAGAGCCTTTGGTTTGCTGGACCACATGGGTTAATTCATGGGCCATTAGTCGCGTGTTCGTCGCACTCTCGCCACGTCCCAACCAAATGCGGTTCTTGTGCGCGAAAGCACGCGCGCCGATGCGCGCGGCGGCATCTTGATCTGCGGGGGTGTCGTGAAGGCGGACGTCTTCGAAACTCGTGCCAAAATGTGGCTCGATACGCTTTCGCACACCACTTGGCAACGCACGTCCGGGGCCGGGGTTGGCAACGATGCGCGACACATCTGCGGGAGCGGCCCCACCGTCGCGCCCGACCACGGCCCTAGGATTTGCAAAGGCCTGAACTTCACCCTCGCCATTGCTGTCAACGGGGTCGCCGCTTTCCAATTCCGCCATATCGGAGGCGTCCAAGCCGTCGGTGGATACGTCGTTTTCTGTTGGAAGATCGAAATCCTGTTGCTCAGTTGGGGCAGGTACTGGGGTTAACTCGTCCAAGTTGGGTTGGGCCTCAGCATCGCGCCTCAAGGGGGCTGCGTTTGCAGGTGTGTTGGGTGCGGCGAGTGTCGGGGCAGGTGCAGAGGCCCCAACGACGCGGGCGGCCATGGCTTCGGCTTCGTGTTCGGCAGGGTCGTTTGACGCGCCAACGATCAATGCAGGTTGTAGCAAGGTTGTGGGGCGCACGACCGGCGCCGGCGGGCGAACAGGAACACTCGGCCGGACGGGCCGAGCGGTCCTAGTCACAATGCGCGACTTTGCGTTCACCCCAAGCCCCTAACGTTTGGGCTTGCGGCGGCTGCCGCGCCCTTTGGTTCCAAGACTAACCTTGCCAATTTTTTTGGCCGCCGCCGTCTCACCGTTTTTTTTGGCCGTGTTGGTCGTCTTATCGCGTTTTCCCACCTGATCTGCTTTGATCTTGGGATTGGGTTTGGGCTCAACCTTTAACGGGATTTTCTTTATCGGTCGGGTGTCTAGCGCCGACTTGATGTCCTTCCGTTCCAAGGTCTTTTTGACCTCTAGGATTTCTGTCTTGGGTCGGTCCTTAACGAGGTCAGTTTGCGTTTTTCCAATGTCTTTGCCTTTGGGCGGGTTCTTTGCTGGTTTGGGGTCAGGTTGCTTGACGTCTTGAGGAGTGATTTTGATGTCTTTCAACGAGATTTCTTTTTGGGGTTCAGCGATGTTTTTCAGGCCGTCCGCAATCTGCGCTCCGAATTTTTTAAGGTCGAAAAAGTTCGTTTTTTGCTTGATCACGATGAACTCAACGGCGCGGCTTTCCTTTTCATTTTGATCAACAATTAACACCACCCCATCACCGGCCTGAGGGCGGCGGTTGAGGAGCGGTGCGTTGCCTGCAAGCTCTACGAGTTGACCAATGTTTGAAGTGCTCAAAACCTCCAGTAGATCGAAGCCCGCTCCTTTCAAGTGTTCTTGTGCGTCTTGGCTGGTCATCCCTGTCACGTTCAAGATTGTCGGGTTATCCGCGCGTTGCCATGTATTGAGCACGGAAAACCCTGTCCCAGTTGAGGAGCCGTACATTGCAGCTCCTCCGTAAGTGGGTTTTGCGGGCCAATACGGCGTGGATTGTGGCGGGTCCCAAGGCGCTTGCCCCGCTTCGCGTAGCCAACGGCGAAGGCGTGACGATGGGCCGTTGTCGTTTCTTAACTGTTCCTCAGAGCAAAGTTCTTTGAAGCCCGACAAAATCTGGCCGACCATATCGCCATTATAGTAGCGATGGCTGCGCGGTGTGTTGGCCTGCTTGCGGCACCACATCATGCTGATGTCTTTTGCGCTCAATCTCCCAGGATCGAAGCTCACCATGTCCACGCAGGCCAATGGGACCAGCGTCCAACCTTCCTCTTGTGCGGGGCAGTCGGGCACGACGTTGGCGCATAAGCAGTCTAGGCGGAACTCCTCGTCTTTCTTCATGATCGCGGCGTATTTCAGGGTGCTACTGACGAGCGTCAGCTGGTCAGATGATCCATTTAGGCCAGAGTTTTTCAACTCTAGGTCCAACGCCTCGTTTATCTCGCGTAGGTCGTTCGCTTTTTCTTTTGCTAGCGGGTCGCCCGTGGCTTTCAACCTATTTTGGTACTCCTTGATCAAGTCTTCAAGAAATGCGTTGGCGAGCTTAATCTCGGCCCCGTTAAACGTCATGTCCGGGAGGGGCCTGATATCATTGCGAAGACACACATGTAGCTTCGTCAGGACCGCGACCATTTTGGGGTTCTTGGACAGGCTTGCAAACAACTCGCTTTGGGTCAGGCTGCCTTTCCCCTTGAGACATGCGTTGACTTGCTCATCCAATGTCAGCTCATTCTGGTCGTTGACCAAATAGGCTGGGGATAGGAAATACGCCTGATCATCGCCGCGAATGCCAAGCGACAGACACACCTCTTGATTGCGGCCTTTGAGGTCTTTGAAGGTCTCTGCATCGGGAAGGAGCTGCTTTTCGTCAAATTTCTCAAGCAAGACGGTCTCGGGGCGGATCTCATGCAGCACGCCTGTGCGGTCCAAGGCCACGCCGCCGCTGACCTCAATCCCTTTGTTGCCAAGGCCGACAGACAGGCCACAAACCACGCCCCAATCCATCATGGTGCGCAGCATCAGCTTTAGCTGTTTATTGTTGTCCGCTTTACACAAAGCGTTCAGCGCCTCATCGACCGATTTGGCGTCGCCAAGGCTTTCACAATCTTTATCTGACGGAGTGAATCCAACATGCGTGGCGTCAATTTCACACACACGATCAAGGGCTTGTTGGACGTTGTTGGTGTCTCCCAATAGATCGCACTCTGGATTGGCATCATAGCCGACATGGGTTGCGGGAATGTCGGTGAGTGTCGGGAACGACATGCGACGGCGGAGCGTATCGGGCAAGGGTTGAATTGTTTCGCCGTCGGAAAACCCGATTGGGCAGAAGTGATGCGTGATACCCAGTGGCGGCTGTGGTTGGCCCAATGGTTGCCCGTTGAGCAACGCTTGCTCGTCCTCGGGGGCGTAACGGCGCAAATCGACCAGCCAGTAGTCGCCAGCAATTATCTGTGCGTCGTCATGCTCCAACGTGAGTTTAAAGAATTCGGTGTCCAAGGTGATATTGGCGGTGGTGACTGTTGGCTTCGCGGTGGCAGCACTAGGCCCCGCAGGCCGACCGCGGGTGTTGAGAGCCACTTGAACCATGCCGTCCCACCTGCGCACATGGGTATAGCCCAGTTTTTCTTCAGCATTGAGCGTGGGGTCGGACGGGGTCTCGGATTGCAGATCGGAGGAGAAAGCTCCACGCAATGGTTTGTGATCGTTGTGGAAATACCCGAGCTGAGTTTCCGTCGCCAAGGAGAAATATTCGTAAACCGCGTCACTTCGCTGGAGCAAGGTGCGGGTTTCAATCGGCTCAATCGCTTCGGCATTCTCGGAGGACCATGCCAAGCGAAGGGAGGTCGCCGCGCCGCTTTTATCACGCTCCACCGATAAAATTTCAACACGGATCAAGGCATTGGGAAGAAGGTTCTCGATACTAATTTGATCTGCGCAGGGGTCGCATGCATCCTGCTCAGTCGCTGCTTTTGCAAGTTGAATGCTAAGGCGGGCATCCCCGTGCGGCATGAACGCAGGGTGGTGCAGGAAAAATTTGGGCAGCTCGCTGAGCTGATTTACATCAGGCAGCGATTTGACCTGCACCATGGTTTGCGTCCGGTAAGATGTCTCCGCGCCGTGAAGCCCAGCATCGGCCAAATAGGGGGCCTCATATGCCATGACAGGCCGCTCCCACAGGTCGACATAGACCAATCCCTTGGTGATATTTGGGCCTTGGGGTAAGTCGATTTGATGGGCGAAGACTTCGGGGAGCTGCTCGGTGGAGCTCAGCTTCTCGTTCAAGCGGAAATGGCCTTGCTTTCCTTGTGCAAACACGGTGCCAGCAGACAACTGCACACGGCCATCATCTTGCAAGGTTACCATGCCCCCAGCCGCGGGGATGCCCGAGCCAGCAAATGCGGCGCCTTGGGCTTCATCGCGGTCTTGATGAATTTGAGCGGCCTCGGTTAGGTCGGCATCGGTAATCATCGCGCCTTGGACGTGTGCCACGTTGGAGTAGCGGTGCGCCTCTTGAAAACTGAGCCTGGAATGTGAGCCCTTCATGTGAAAATCCCTTCTTTGTAATTAGGTTTCGGCGGGGTCCAAAATGGGTGGACTCAGGGCCAGCATTGGATCGTAAAAAATGGCAATCTCTTGCCCAAGGGGCAGGAATTGTTCGAGCTTGTCGCGCAATGCACGCAGGCTGGCGGCGTGGTGCAGGTTGTGACCAACGCCGATCTCGCCTTCATCCTCAGCGCCAGCGGTGATGCTACTGGGGGTGTCAGTGTCCAGAACGGCGTAACCTGCCTCTCCGTAGGTGGAGATGCGCTTGATGCAGCCGTCTTTTTGCTTGTGCCAACGGTCGATGAACTGCGGTAGCGCCGTCGTGTTCGAGCTGCCTTTTGCATCCAAGCAACGGCGTTCCTTGGCGTCTCCTAGGTCGCGCGGGGCAAACCGTGAAAACCGCAAGCAGCTTTGGGGGGCCTGCTTGTCGCCGCAAATGAGCGTATCGGATAAGGTGCCAAATAGGCAATCTGAGGCATCTATGCGCGTCAACTCGGTGCTGCCCATAACGGTGCAATAGGTCATCTGGGCATATCGGGCGGGGGCGAAGATTTCTTCGAAGACCGAATGCTCCGCTAAAACGCTTGGGGCTTTCAGCTTTGTTTTCGCCGGTAGCGAGAGCTTATGCACCGCGCAATCCAAGAAGGTCACGCTGGTATTGGCAGCACCGGATAGGTTGGCCGCTCCCTTGGGGCCTTTGAAGCGAATGCCTTGCAAGGTTATGGCGCGATTGGGCAGGTTTAATTTCGCGGGGACATTTGCAATGACTGCGGGCCCCGTGATGCCGTCGCCGGGAATTTCCTCCCCCAGTAGATCGCTCGCACGGAGGACGTCCTTGTGCTCTTTGAGCAAGGCATTGAATCTTGCTTGTGTCAGCTTAACCTCTGGCAAGCCCTCGTGGAAGATGCCCTGCGGAGGACGCACGTGAATGAGTGTGCGGCGTGGGTGCGGTCCAATGCGGCGGGTGCGTTCAGGGTCGCGCAAGTCGGGGGTGCGGGCCGTGTTGTCGTCATATGCCCGCGGGAAACATGGCACGCCATTGGGGGCAGACACCCGCCAGTAAAGCCCCGCTTCATCAGTTTGGTGGCGCGAAGGTGCTAAATGAAACAACGGGTTGGAGCCGTCTTCATCCACAACTGCGCGGCTGCTTTTGCGAAAGTCGGGTGTGACGATGTTTGCACCTTGCGAGACGTCAGGGCGTTGGGTGAAGGGGGGTAAATCCATGCGCGGGGTTTGCGCCGTCATGCGCCAACCTTCTTTAGCCACGGTTTCGGTGCGGGCAACGACATCCCCAATGTCGTCGATTGAGGCTAAGGTCCCTTTGGATTTGTACCACGAGATGGACCGGTTCAATTCTTGCGCCCGCGCAACGGGATCTGGGGCGGTTAACTCGGCTCCTAACAGCTCCGCCAGATATGGGACGACCCACGGTTGGATGCTGCGACCGTCATCCAGAGGTTCTGCGAAGCTGTCCGCGTGGGCTTGCTCGGTGGTCGCGCGGATTTGGTCCAACAGATGGCCAAAGCCATGCAGCAAGGCCTCTAGGTCACCGAAGTCTGTGCCATCACCATTATCGCGGTAACGGTATTCCTCGGGCAGCTCGTGGTAGAGGATGCGCCCTGCGCGAGACCGAAGCGGATCTATGTCAACGGGATCAGTCATGGAGACCTCGTATGTTTACGGAAATGGATGGAGCCCCCGACAAAGCATCAGCCGCGGAATTCTCGGCGATATGGGCGACCTCATTGGCGCGGGGAAAAATGGTGACGATTTGCGCGTCGCGCACCATGACACGGGGCAAATCACGCGGGGTGTTTGGGCCGTAATCAAAGCGCGTGATTATGCTTGTCGCCACGCCTGTCACGGCCTCCAAGGCGGCGGTGGCCTCCGAGATATAGGCGGGTTGGCCGAAGGTGCGAGCTGACAGGGCAAAACGGTGACGCAAAGCGGCGTCGCAAGCCCCCGCAATATCAGTTGCATCGTAAGACGTCAGGTCCGCGCGTATATCAGCCCAGATGCGCAGGTAGAGCGGGCTATAGGGCGCAAAGGTTAACGCGACACCGGGCAGCATTCTGCCGCTCAGGGCTTCGTGCAAGTTTATGCGCAACAACTCGCTAAGTTCTGCGCCCCCAGCGGGGACGACGTGGAGTTGCACAACGCGGGACCTGCTGGCGCTGGTTACTTCTTGGGCACGAGCGCTCCAGACGGCGGCATGTCTGGTGCATAGCATTTCGATATCGCGCAGGGACACCGCGCGCCCATTGGATGACAGGCGGGCAGGGGCCGAGGTTCGCAAGCTGTCCACCGGTTCACGGTCCGCGCCACCAGATGAGGCAAAGGGTTGATGCACGGCCTGCACATGAGGGTGCTTCTTGGAGGGGTCTTGCAAGGAAAGCGGTGGCATGTCGGAGCCACGTGCACCGGTGCCGATCCGGTGGCGTAGCAAGGCGACATTGTTGGTGCCGGTTGGTAGACGTCTGCGAAAATGAATGGTCAGGTTGCCATCATCCCCTAGGGTAGAGGACCAGCTTTTGGTGCCATCTGCCGCGGGATCAATGTAATCGCTATAGGGCCAAACCTCGCCCTCAACGGTAACATCTAGCGCAGGCATCACGCCGCTTTCAGCAACCGGAGAGGCGACATGAGAAATATCGCTCAATTGCAGTAAGAAACTTTGGCGTAGCTGCTCGCCATCGCCCGATCCCAGTGTTTTTGGCCCCTTGCTTTCGCCGTGGCCCGCAGTGACAGCATTTAAACGGAACACCGTGTCTCCTCGGGTCATTTGGGCCATCGATCCCGCGATTTCCAACCCGATTTCAACCTGAGCGCCGCCCAACGGTTTGATGGAGGTCAGGCTGGCCTGAAGATCAGTCTCCCCGTCGCTGACAATGAGCGCACGTCCCGGGCGCAGAATGTCGAGGGCTGCATCGGGAATGTCTGTCAGCGTGAGCAAGGCGAGATCGCCAAAGGCACGGGGGTTATGATCATGACCAAAGGGGCGCAGCGAATTGCGCATGGGGCCGATGAATTCGGAAAGATGAGGCGCGCCGATTGAGGCGTCGAACTCTATATGGAACTGGCCTCTGTCTTGGCGCAACCCGCGTACGCGCAATGCCTGATGGGTGCCTGTGCGGCGATTGCGCCGGATGAAATAAGACCCGCGACGAAGCCCCTTTGGCAAGGCCCCACGAAAGGACGCCACGCGCGAGCTGTCATCGCTCGTGACCTTGGGGCTGCCAACAAGGCTGACTTTGACCGATTTTTCGCCCTGCTGACGAAGGTACACGACGTCTGGCTTCGATGAGGGCTTGAAGCTGTAACCAACAACTGGCCTTCCGGATTTGTCGGACTGGATTTCTTCGACGCCATCGCGAAGAACGCTGACGTTTCCATGTTCTACGGCGCTTTCACCCCATGCTTGCGCGACGATGGCGTCCTTCCCTTGGTAGAAAACGGTATCAACTTCGGTGGTTGAGGTCTCGAAGCGACCATCCTTGGCAGCGGCAAGCGGGGTGAGCGCGGTGAGGAGAAAATTCTTCGGTAACTTGAGGCCATCGGGCAGCTCGAAAGCCAGTTGGTTCTCATCACGTTGTGTGATGGCGACGATTTGGGGGGGCTCTAAGCCTTGTAGTTCCACCAAATTGCCAGATTGCAGACCAACGGGGGATGAAAGCTCTACGACCACTTGAGTGGAGGAGCTGCGTGGCAAGGCGTTGAACACATCCTTAGGATCGCGCAGCAGCCGTGCATTTGAGGTCTGCGGCCTGCGCGTTAAGGCGGAAGTAAGCCCCAGCTCTAGCACGCTGTCGTCATCTTCAAGGCTGGCGTCAGTGACGTTTGATAGGGTTGCGACCTGTTCGCCCCCTTGGCCGATTATTATCACCAATTCACCTGGGGAAATGCTGTGGCTGTCGGGATTTTCCCATAGCGCGTTTTGGGCCGCGATAGGCGTGGTGTTTTCGTCCCAACCAGACACGCGCGCGGCGTTCAATGAGGGATGTGCCACAAGCTTGCCCAAGGTCTCAAACACCAATGGCTTACCCTCAGGGGGGATGTGTTTCATCGCAAACCCTGCTTTGACTTCAGCGGTGCCTGCGTCAGGCTTCAACTCCAAGGCGACCAAGGCGCTGGCAGATGCGGCAGGTGTGGGCTGGTAATTCACCAAACTTGCCATGCGTCGAAGGTTGTCCCATTGGGTGGCCGTGCGCAGATAGCCTTCGTTTTGGTAGGCGTTTAGGTGCCCGAGCGTCACATGGCTGGCCCGCGCGAATGCCCGCAAAAGATCCCATGCGTAGTCCCCATCGCTCGTTGCCCTATACTGGCTGCGAATACGCTTGGTGCGTTGGCCGCGACTTTCCAGTTTGGCGCCCTCGTCGGTGGAGGGGGGCAGTGCATCTGCGAGGCGTTGCCATATCAAGGCGGCGCGCAAGGCTTCTGTGTCCACCTCATTGCGCATCAGATCGGATGTCTCGCGTAAGAACAGGTCCCGCATGGCATCGGGCTGGCGCATCTCTGCGGGCACGCCCTTGGCATAAAGTCCGGTGAGAATCTCGCGCAGCCGTTCAAGCCACACAGACGCATCACCGTCTACATAGTCAAAGCGGCTACGTCCTGCGCGGTTCCAACGGGTCAAATCGGTGGGGATGTTTAATTGGCTCATCCGACTTCGCCCCCTTGTACGGTTATGCGTAGAACACCTTGCTCGGGAGTGTGGGGATCGCTTTCGCATAGGGCGTAGCTGTCGATATCGATTGGGATAAAGCCCTCGCCACTGCGATCTGCGAAGCCGGAGCCGACACGGCGAAACCGGTTCAGACAAGCGACGGCCACGCCTTCGATTTGCATAGCTGTCTCGATGATGTCGGAGGCATAGACCGTTTCGCCGAAACCAAAGCGGCCCGGCTCGAAGAAGCCGCCTTGATCAGAGGTGAAGACCTCAGCCACGGCCTGACGCAATTCGGAGCGAAAGAAACCGGGTTTGGCGCGAATGGACAGGGTGACATTGATCGGGGCTGGGCGCGCTGGCTCCAAGAACACCTCCGAGCCGATCATCCGGTAAGCCTCTATTAACACGCGTAAAATGGCGCGTCCGGTCAGTTGCGGTCCAACGCGTGGCAAGGCTAGGTTGCGGTTGGAATGGTAGGCCACGATCTGGTCCCAAAGCTCCGCACGCAGCTTGTTTGGCCGTGGCGCATTTAATGGGCCGTCGTGTAGGGCCGCGTCCATGTCAACGCCGTCTTCCAGCAATGAGGCAATGAGGATCGAATTCCATGCCCCTGACCAGACCAGTCGTGCCTGAGCCAACGCCACAAAAGGGTGAGCTTGCAGGGTGGCGCTGTGGTCATCCAAGGTGACCATGCGGTGTTGGGTGGCGATTTGGCTTGGGCCGTCTTGTCGCGCGCGTTCCATCGCAGATGGAGTACGTTGCCAGTACTGCTCAATCGCTTGGGCATCCTTTGGCTCCGCGCCTTCTGGGCGGTAAAGCCTGCGCGCATTCTCCATGTCTGCGTCATCAGGTTGCCAGCCAATCATCGCCAGCAATCTGCGCACCGAGCCAGGGCGGCGGGCCGTGTCCAAGAAACGTTCGGCTTGCACGCGGTCTAAGGCATGGGAGGCGCGGTCTAGGGCGGCTGACAACACCTCGACCAAGACCACTTCCATATCAGCAGGGCTCCAGCGTCTGCGGTCAGGATAGCGCGAGGCGAGTTCTTGCATCATGAACAGGCGGAAACTGTCGTAGTCACGGGTTTTCCAATCGAAGTCGTCTTCTACGCCCGGCAGGGGGAGGGGCAAAATCTGCTCTCTGATCCCGCAATCGGGGCAGGTGCCGTCAAAGACCAGTTTGGCTGGCGCGAGTTGTGCCATTACGTCACCTCAAATCTATGGGTTTCTTCGCGAGCAAGGGCCGCGATCGTGTACCCAATCTCGACCATCAAGACCTCTGGCTTGTCTGGTGGCGCGCCGACATTGACGCGAATGGATTTGGGGTCGACCTCACCGGCCAAGGTTTCAGCTAATGCGCCATAAAGCCGGTTTTGAGCCAACTCCCACATGCCCGTGGAATTGGGCTCAAACACGTGCTGACGGGCCCCAAAGCCGTATTCTGGGCGAAAGACGCGCTCGCCGGGTGAGGTGAACAAGACCTGTTCCACTTGCTGGCGGATATGATCGTATCGAGTCACTTGAGCGCCCCCGTTTTGCGTGATGCGAAACGGGAAGGCCATATAGCCAATGCGCGGTAGGGTGCTTTCATATTGGGACATCAACTTGCCGTGCTTTTGGTGGTTAATACGGACGGGGTGAGTGGGATCAGCGGTGGCGAGGTCGGCGCACCAATAGAGGTCGCGTTATGGGTGTGAGCGTTAAAAAGAGAGAGAAAGGTCGAGCCCTTAATGAGCGGCTCCCCACCAGATCCGGCGATAGTAACCATGGACCCTTGGATGTTGATTGTTGCGGAGGATTTCACTTCAACCCCGCCACCTGACGCGCTGATTTCATTGCCATTTACATCGGTGCATGTAATGCCGGACGAGGTCATTTTCAGCTCGTTCCCATTCCCGTCAACAACAAGCAATTCTCCCGCTGCGGCGTCTAGGGCGACGGTTGAGCCGGCGGAATCAGTTAACACGATGGATCCATCTTCATCCATGACAATTGAGGCATCTGCTGAGGATTTGACGGTTAAGACTTCTGTGTCACCAGTGTCATCGAGAGACAGGACATGCCCGCTTTCGGTTTTGATGAGCTTGATCGCTTGGTCGGTATACTCTTCAGGGACTTCTTCACTGGTTCGCCAGAACGTGCCCGTCCACATCGGGCTTGCGGCATCTCCCTCTAAGAACTCTGCAACCACTTGAGCCCCGAGCGGCGGGACCGCGATCATGCCAAAGCCTTGCCCCCCGCCATAGGGCAGAACGGGCAGCGCCCAATCCGAGGTTTCCGTGCCCAAAACAGAAGGTATTACGAGTTTGCAACGGCCACGCAGCTCTGGGTCATCCACATCCGCGATGAAGGCGCGGTATTTCCCAAAGTAGCTGCGCTGCTGCTTTTTAATCGTGTTTTCTAGGGCTTGGAATATCTCGGACATACAGGGACCCCTCAGAACAGGTTTTTGATAGCGGACAGAACCGTGGACAGCGGGGGAGCGCCCACTGCATCGGTTTCGCCCACCGCGTTTCGGATGAGTTGGAATTGTTGACGGTAGCCGTCCGGGTTGAACTGGTGGGTGACGCTATCCACGTAATAGATCCCGCCATTGCGTGAGCCGACACCGTCCACGCTCACGGTGCCGCCAACACGTAAAACGCGGCCGTAAAGCGTGCCGTCCAACTCGCCGCTGGCTTTGACGCGAAAGCTTGCCTCGTTGACCATGCCTTGGGCGCGGGCTTCAACTTCTTCGACGGTTTCGTCGCCTTCGCCCTTGATGCGGGTAATTGCGGGGGTGCCAAGTCCAGCCCCTTCAGACGCCGCCGCGAATTGACCGAGCAGGGGGAGATCTGCCGTGGCCTCGCCGGTTAATGTCTCATCGCCATCGACGGCGGGGGCTTTTTCCCATGCGACGACGTCGGGCTTGTTGGCTTCATCAGAGACAGAAAAGTTAAGACAATTCGTGGCGTCGCCCGCGTAGACCATGATGGCGGCTTGGGCGTCACCTTCCAAGCGTTTAGGGCCAAAGTAGACCTCGCCGCGTTCAAAAATCATCTCGTACCCATTGGCCTTGGCGCGATCTTGCAGGAATGCAATCGGCGTTGCGTCTTGGGTTAAGGCACGTGTGTTGGAGCCGTCAGGCCCGCCAACGAGTTTCAAGGGCAGGGGCTGGATGAGCTCTTCCAATATGGCGCGATCAGTCATTGGGTTGGTCTCGTTGCCCCATGGTTTTCGCTGATGTTCTCGCGAGAGCGCCGCGCTGTCGTCGAGGCATTCAATGACAAGCTTCGCCTCACCGCCGTTTTGCGGGTAGCTTGGCTTCAACTCCATGATGTAGCCGCGAAAGACCTCCTCTATGTGGGTCTGAAAATCGGCATTGATGACAATTGGCTCCCAGCGGGCAAAAATTCCGGCATCGGCGGCCATGAAGTCACCGTTGGTATCGCGCCGGTCATCAATGGTAATGGTTGAGCTTGCAGCTTCCATGCGCGCGGCGCGGACCTCGATTGAAGAGATCAAGTTTGCAAGCGACCCGAGGTCGGTTTTCCCGCTACCCACCAAAATCTCCACGGAGGCAGCTTGGCGAAATCCAGGATCCAATAGTTGATCAAGCAACCCCATCAGCGCACCTCGCGCTTGCGCGGGACAAGCAACGTGAAGCCGGTTTTTTTCGCGGAAACTTCCGGCTTGTCTGGGTGGGCTTCAGGGCCGTAGATCATATCTTCTGGAAAGATGAGGTCTGGATTGCAATCTGCGAGGCGACGCCAATCCTTTGAATTCGCGTAATAATTTTGGGCCATCTGATCAAGCCGGTCACCAATGGCAACAGAATGTTCTAAGACGGCTTCCGGGTTGGCAATGGCGCGCCCTCGGAGCCCGCGAAATCCGTGTACGCCATCTTCTGGAGGCTCAAATACGGCGGTGGTTTCGTAATAGCTGCCTTTGAAAAATGCCATCGTGCTATCCTCCCAAACCGGACACAAGGTTTAAACCGGTGCCAATGGTCTGGCGGGTTTTGTCAGCAAGGAAGAAGGGGTTTGCACTCTCAATGACCTGCATCGTCAGCCCCATCTCGGCGCGGTAGGGCATAAGGTTTGGCAGGTGGAATGCCTCCTTCTGGGTCACTCCGGTCAGAAATACGGGCAACAATTGCATTCCCCATGCAAAGACCAAGACCGATGCGGTTTCGTCGCGTTCAAACGCCCGCGACCCTGACAGGCCTAGGGAGGCAAGAACCTTCACACCGCCGGGACCTTGCACTTTAGGCTCGGCCATGGACCTGAGAGTATCGATCTGGGGTTGGACCCCAAAAGTCTTTGCGATGGCCTCGCCGTCGTTGAGCGCGTCAGTGGCATCAAGCAAGATGGTGACCGAAAAGCTCTCGGCTTGCATCTCGACGCCTTGCGATACGCGGGAGGTCTCTAGTGGGGACACAAAGTCGTACCCGCCACGCGACCCCGGGGCGTCCCCCGTCTTCACCGTAACGGTGCGCGAGCGGCTGATTTCTTGGGGGTTGAATTGGAACCTCAGCGCCAAGGGGGGCACCGTTAGCCCGTATTCAAACAGCATGCCTTTGGTTTCAATGGCCATGGCGACCACCTTTCAGTCCTGCACCGACTTGACTGGCCAACACGGATCCATTTTGCCCGTGGCTGTTGATATGCACGGGCCCGTCGGGAGAGGCGCCCTTCGCCAATGCTTCCCCCACGGCTTGGGCAATAGCACGAGCATCATGAGGTGCGGTGTTAGCCATCGAAGCAGGCAGCTTTAAGGTGAGGCGTTTCAGTTTCATTCTGCCACCTCAAGGAATTCGGCCAGATAGCCGACTTCGCTGGGGCGCACATGACGTGCATCCTTGGTGAGTTCCGCCCAAATCGCGCGGGAGATGTGGGGAAGATCAATCGTCCCTGTGTCGGAGTAGGACAACACGGCCGCATAGGTGGCTGCGTTGGATATGCTGCCGCCCGATAGGCGGACGGCTGACCCCAACTCCTCTAGATCCACGCGCGCGGCGAGAGGGGCCTTGGGCGGGAGAAGCGTTTTCCAAAGTGCGGCGCGCGCGGCATCATCTGGAGTTGGAAAGTCGACGACCAATTGGAACCGCCGCAAGAAAGCTGGATCGACGTTGGCACGCAGGTTGGTGGTTAAAATGACGGGGCCGCTGTGGCGCTCAAAGCGCGCGAGCATATGGCTGACCTCCAAATTCGCGTAGCGATCACGCGCGTCGGAGACCTCGCCACGTTTCCCCAAAAGCCCGTCGGCCTCGTCGATTTGCAAAATGGCGTTGCGCCCCTCTAAGCTGTCGAGCAGCGCGTTGAGGTTCTTCTCAGTCTCGCCCACATATTTGGACATGATGCGCCCAAGGTCGAGGCTGTAGAGCGCCCAAGGCGCACCTGTCCGCATCCCCAATTCAGTGGCAAGTACAGTCGCGGCAAAGCTTTTCCCCGTGCCCGAAGCCCCAGAAAACAAGGCCAATGGTCCGTGAACCGCGCGGGCGCCCCAGTCGCGGGTCATGGCGTGACGGTGCTCCACCCATGATGCGAATTCGCGAAGTTGACGCAAGGTGGCTGAGGGTAAAACCAGTTGATCCCATGTCCCGCGTGCGGATGAAAGTGACGCGCCGGGGGGCGGGGACAGCTCTGGATCACGATCAAGCATTGTGCGGATCAGAACCGGGCCTGGGCGCAAGGTTTGTGCGGGCGTATCGCCCTCAACCTTGATCAGGCCCGATGTCACCAACGGAGAGGTTGGTGTAAGGCGGGCGATGAGGCCCGCGATATCTTCGGTCGTCTCCAAGAGCAGCAACTCTTGCAACAAGGCCAAGCTGGGCCAAGGGGCCCCAATTTGAGGCTGCAGAGACTGGATGCGCGGCGCGAAAGCTGGGCGTGCAACGGGGGCCAAAGCAAATGCCATGAGGTCCACATCCAACGCGGTGAATTGGTCTAGCACGTCGCCCTCAATTATCGCGCCTAGCCCTTCCCAACTACCAGCATTGCGCGTGGTGCTGACGGTTTCGTTGAGCGCCGCGAAACGCTTCGAGAACCCGTCGTCCAAGCTTGCATTCGTGCGTTGAGCCTCGGCTAGGGAAAGCATCTCGTGGATGCGGGCCCATTCCAAATCCATTGCGGATGACAAAAGTTCGGTGATCTCAAGGGGCGGAGGGGCAAGTGTCATGTGACCTCAATTCCTACGGTATTGCCTGCTGGCATGTCGGCTCCAACAGGACGAATGACCAATGTTGCGACGTCACCAGACGCGGCGTTTTGCAGATCGACAGCAATGAGGGCAGTTTGCAGATCAAGCGCGTTTGATGTGATGACCGCGTTCTGGGGCGACTGGGACTGCGTGGTTTCATCCGCGCGCTGCCATTGAACGGAGATCGCAACCTCTGCGTCGGGCTGGCCCGCAATGGCGAGCTGTACCTGAGACGTTCCCGGCGCGACTGAGGTCTGTGATGTTAACATGTCTGCGACACGGATCATCGAGAAGGGGAGCCAGCTGTGGTTCGAATTCGCGGGCGTGATGGCTATAGGCGTTGAGGAGAATTTGCTGTCCGGCTTCGCATCTGCGCTTAGATCCAAGACCGCATTTTGCACCGGAACTGGTGGTGGGGCATAGGTCAATGGCTCGACGGGGATAAGCGCCAATTCGTACGCCACGGAGAGCCTATAGGATGTGTCGCTGCCTTGGATGGACCAGATATGGTTCATTTCCTCCATCTCGGTTGCCTGAAGGACCGCTTGGATGCGGTATTGGCTAACCTGAGGGGCCGGCGAGTTTCCCGGGAGGACGGTGGGGATCACCGGTTGCGATTGCAGCACCCGCAACGCATGGCCCAGAACCCGTAGATCCTTGTCCTTTATGGCCGCATCTGTTGCATCCGAGAACGCAGTTAATAATACGTGCGCACGAATGAACGTAGGCTCGTTCGGGGTTAAATCAGGGTGGATGCCGGAGGGCGACAAGCGGTAGCAAAACACGTTGAGGACCGCCTTGTCAGAGCCTTTGGCCTGATCGGCTGCAATGTTGGGAGTTCCAACAGTCACGGTGACGTCTTGGGTGAAGCTCGCCGCCAGATGGTCGGCAAACCCTTGAATGGCGATGGATAGGGAACTGGCATCTAATGCCATATCAAATGCCCCCTAAGTATCTGCGCCGGGCCATGGCGGACAAGTCATGTGATGGGGACGCAGGCTGCGCGGCGCGCGCGGGTTCTTGGATCACGACATCAACTTGATCAATCACAACCTTGGCGGGACCTTCGAGGATGTCAGATGTAGGTTGCGGGGATGGGTCAAACGTGGGGGGCGCGTCGTGGAGATCTGGCAAAGTTTGCTCAAAGGTTGGCTGTGGCTGCTCAGGTTGCGGTGCTGGTGTGGCCTCCGGTGCGGGTGCGGGGATGGCTTCCGGCGTTACAGGCGCATTCGGCGTGTTCGACACGGCAGATGATATGGCTGATGGCGTCACCTCGCGGTGAAGTGCCATAGCTGGTGGCGTTTCTTCTAAGTCGGGTAAGGGCGTGTGTGATGGGGCGTCGGGGGGCATTAGGGTGTCGTCTTGTATTTCGGCACGGCTCAGGTCTGGGCTGGATGCGCGGCGTAAAGGTTGCAGGTCTTCGTCCATGCGCATCATTGGCGCGGCCTCAGGTTCATCTGCGGTATCCGTGCGGCTCACATTGGATTTCATGGTCGCATTGGGGGCCGCCATTGGGCGCAAGGCTTGGGCGTCGGCCTCTTCGCTTTCTTCCATACGGTGCAAAGCTTGGACGCTTTCTGTCTCCTCAGGCTCCTCAAGGCGGTGCAGAGGTTGGGCTTCTTCCTCTGTTGATCGACGCATTGGCTGCAGGTCTTCCTCCGGTGCGCGGTGAAGCGGCAGAGCCTCGTCTGGTGCTGCGGCCTCGCGGCTCAGGTCGGCTTGTTCCTCGTCTTGCCGTCTTAAGGGGGCCGCTTGCTCCTCTAGCTCCTCGCGGCGCATGGGGTGCGCTTCTTCATCCTCCATCCGCGACAGAGGGGACGTCATTTGGTGGCTGCTTGGCTGAGGCATACCTTTAGGGCGGATACTGGTCGCCGTGACGTGGCCCGCACGGGGCAAAAGACGGTTAAGTAAACTCATCTGCGCGCGCCTTGAGACATTTGCGTGATGATTTCGGCATAGCGCCGACGCCGCGAGGAGGGCATGTCGAGGATGTCACGTTCATCCCAGTGGTAGGCCCGCGCGATCAGGTGAACTTGGCCCAATAGGTTGCGTGCATCGGGGAAGGCGAAGTTCAGCGGGTCTATATGCGCTGAGGTTTCGGCATCACACAGGGGGCAATGGGTCGTAAGGGCGTCAGGTATGTCTGGGGTCGCGGCGTCCAGTTGGGCTTCGATCAGGTCTAGGTCAGACCGGTTGAACCGAGATGCCTGATCAGCGGCGGCGTGATCCAACCCACATGACGCGGCCAGAACGCGCAACGCGGTGGGGGCGGAGGCGTCTACAAGGGCCCGCTCCGTGGTGCCATTTGGAACCTCGAAACGGCGCGGCCCTAGGGTGGTCTCAACCTCGATAACGGGGAAGGCTTTGGGTATGTCAGATCTTGGGGTGTCGGCCAGAGAGGCTGATATGTCATAGGCTTCGCCGCATGCGCTACAACTTGCTTGGAACCACCGTAAGCCGGGCTGAAACAGCAGGGCGGCCCTTGTCAGGCACCATGCGCGCGCGCCGGTGGCCAAACGATCCACCAACTCGCGGGTGACGGGCAGGCCGCCGATGGTGGAAAACATCGCACCCAAGACGCCGCTTACCTGTTCGGGGCGGGTTGGCAGCTGCAAGGCATCGGCCAATGCGAGCTCAACCCGCCCCGTCAGGGAGCGCGGTGTTGCGGTGGGAAATCCCACGGCAAGGGTCATGGGGGCGCGGTCTGCCATTAGGACTCAGCTGGCTCGGCCACGGCCGTGTCACGTGTGAAGCCTTCATAAGCCAGCGTAATGGACTGAATTCCAACGGCATTCATGCTGTTGGCATCCATTTCAGGTAGGGCTTGGTACTCAGTCACGAAGGCACGGCGCAGCACATATGACATTGCGGGGGTGCCTTGCAAGTTCAACACGTTAATGACCACGTCGCGGCGAAAGTTGAGCAGGCTCATGCCCGCGTCACCATCGGCGACGTTGTTGACGGCGTTGGCCCACTCCTCAAACACTGGATCATGGCTTAGACCTTGCTCGAGCGTTACGTTCTCAAACTTGGTGCCGCCGGGCATGGCGCGTTGGTAGCTGGGATCCCCAGCAGCACGCCAATTGACCACTTCGGTGGTCTTTTTCAAGGCCCCCATTTTGGAGAGGCCTGCGACGGTTTTGCCCGCGATTACCACCTGAAACTTGAACGTTCGATAGGGGTCGTACCGGTGGGCATTTGCGGGAAACATTGGGGCTGTCATTGGACAAAATCCTTCTGAAAAAGTCTTTTAAATCTGAAAACTGGAGCGCTTTTCTTAGGCGGTTTGCCCGACCTTCTGGCTGATCTGAACCACCACAAATTCGGCAGGTTTCAGCGGGGCAAAGCCGACTGACACACGTACAATGCCTGCGTCAATGTCGCCTTGGGTCATGGTCGATCCCAAGCCGCAATTCACGAAATAAGCATCACTTGCCTTCTCTCCTTGGAAGGCGCCGGATCGGTGCAACCCATCCATGAAATTGCCCACAGAGGCGCGTAATCCACCCCAAAGCTTGTGATCATTTGGCTCAAATACGACGGCCTGCAAAGCGTTGTAGAGGCTTTCACCAATCATGTTCTGGGTCCGTCTGACCGAAATATACCGGTATTGCGGTTTTGCTTTCGTGGCTGTGGTGCGGGCGCCCCAAATGACGGTTGGGCCGGTGATTGAGCGCAAGCAATTGACGCCCCATTCATTGAGATTGTCCTGCACGCCATTGCCGACCAAACGCTCAGGCCCAAACGTGCCGCGCACGCCGGCCTCTAGACCGGCAGGAGCCTTCCAAACCCCGCGAGTCCCATCGATCCGTGCCCACATCCCAGCGGCAACCGCTGCGGGACCAACGAGAAAACTGCGCGGCTCTTCTGGGGTCAGCTCTGCATCGAAATGTGGATTTCCCAGCTCCACGCGCGGGTAATACAGCGCCGCATAGGGCGAGTTGGTGAAGACAGCGGCCTGTGCCTGTTTCGGGGTCGTGATTGCCTTGTCGTCTGGATCGACAATGACCATGCGGTTTTGCATTTTTTCTGCATGAGCAATGGCCTTTTGATAGATGACTTCTCTCCCAACGGTGGCCGTGACGACATCAGGCAAGACGATGATTGACACATCGCGATAATCTTCTAGACGGCCTAAAGCTTCGGTGTATTGCGCGTCGGCTGGGGAAGCGGAGTCGGTCCCATTCTCGGTGATGTCCTCGACGGATTTGTCAGCGTTTGGCATCGCGACATCTGCGCCAAAGGAGATATCGATCAAGGTGGATCCCTTATTCACCGCAGCGGTGGCCAAATCGATTGCGGCCTTGAGCTTCGCCGCAGCGTTTCCATCGCCCACTTCCCAGTCAAAGCCGGTGAAGCTTTCAATGGCTTGCTCTAGTTTTTTGGAGCCATCAGGCTGCAAAGCCCAAGTGCCAATCACGAAATCAAAGGTCTTGGTGTCCTTATCGCTGGTCATGGTGACCATTAAATCATTGGCCCATGTGCCAGTATCTTTCGCAACAACACTGACTGACTTGGCCTCAGGCGCGCCACTGATTTTCAGCTGAGCGGCGGCTTTGGCACCTCCCGATCCTTGAACCGGCACAACATAAGCCTTGGTGCCGCCATTGGCGAAATAGGTGTTCACCGCAAGGCCAAACAAGTCTGCTTGCTCGCCGCTCAGGTTTTTTACCCCTCCTGCAGACCCATCACCGGGGCCAAACAGGGTATTGTATTGTGCAGGTGAGGTAATGAAGGTCGGAGTGCCTGCGGATTTGGTGACTGGGGCACCACGGCGGACGTGGCCGATGAAGGCTGTGACAGATGTGGATGCGGCCTCAATGGCCAATGCGTTAGATGGGACATGTTCGATGTAGACGCCGGGATGTTGGTACATGAGGCTCTGGCTCCTTGGCAGTGTGACGGTCAGCAGAATTGGTCCAGCCCCGAGCCGACAGGCACGGAACAGGGGCTTCAAATTTTAGCTTTGCCGAAATCCCGAAGCCTTCGGTCCTCTCGACTGGGAAGAGCTCAGCGAGAGGACCAGCATTTTGGCGGTTTTGGGACAGTGCAGGGATGCACTTAGCGCCAGAATGCGGGCTTGCGGTGCCCGGCGGCCTGCAAAGGGAAAATCCTCGTCGAAAGCAGTGCGGCCGGGCGGCAAGTAGAGTTAGGTAATAAAATAAATGGATCACTCACCATCTATGAAAAAACTCTGCGATATTCCTCGCTGGCCGATCAAGAGTGGAATCTGCGCACGTGGAGTTCATCGTTAAATTTACATTAAAAACAACATGTTAATAGGTGTGAATAAGGTGTGAAATGAATTTCACACCCGAAATTAAGACAATTTCGCTAGAGTTTTGTGGGAATGTTGCGACTGCGGCGACGCCGTTGCAGTCGGATTCTTTGCTAGCTGAGGGCGCAAAGATAGTTGGCGCAGCCCGTGAGTGCTGCGTAGTCATCCTCGATTACGCCAACTTCAAATTGGGTTATGAAGTCGGTAAATCGACCTTTATCGCGAAAGGCCTCCTCGAAGCCCAATGGGGCGAAGTGTTGGGCAAAGGCCCGCGCCACGCCACCAGAGAAGTAAATACCGCCAAAGGGAAGGTGGATGAGGGCCATATTTCCCGCAACAGTCCCAAGCATGCGCACAAACATTGTCGCGGCCTCGCGGGCGCGATCGTCGGTTCCAGCCTCGAAGCCCGCCATGATGTCAGCCGCATTTATATCGCGGGGCTCACCGGCCTCTATTCCAAGCCATGAGTAGAGGCGCTCCAATCCGCGGCCCGATAACATGTCTTCGACGGCGGGAAATCCGTGGGTGGTCTCAAAGTACTGCGCTAATCGCAGGTCCTGGGCATTTCGAATGGGTAAGTTAATGTGGCCACTTTCGGAAGGGGGCACATGGCGGCCGCCGCGCGTTTCATAGACGGGGGCTACGTTGAACCCGGTGCCAACGCCGATCACCAGTTTGGTGTCGCTGGCGGAAGGCTGATCGCTGCTTGCGGCGACCAAAGATGTGACAGCCCCTTGAGACAGTGAGCCCAAAGCATAGCCTTGGGCTTGCAAATCGTTCAACAGATAGGCGGTCTTGGATTTCGTCGCCCGAACCAATGTAGCCTCGTCCAACTCCCAGTCCAAGTTTGTCATGGAGCCACGCCCGTCCGCCACAGGACCAGCCAAGGCCACACATGCACCTTGGCAGTCCACGCTTTGCGCGTCGATGTATGTACTGAGGACGGCCTCCAATCCCGGGTAGTCCACATTGGAGTAGCGGGTGACTGTGTCTTTTAGCAGCCGTGTCCCTTGTGCGAGGGCGACACGCGTGTTGGTTCCGCCTATGTCGGCAACAAGGGAGTATGTACTATTGGCTGGGCGGGTCATCTTGATCAGGCTTTCAATGGCGTTGCCAACGCGTGGTAAGAGGCTTTGGGCGCGCGTTCAAGCGTCTCGAAGTTCACAGGAGCAAAACCAAAGCATTTTTCACAACCCAACACCCGTTCAAACTTGCCCAACAGGACCCAAAATGTATAGCCCTTCAGTGGCGCACCATAGGCGATGGATTTCTGCGTCATCAACGGTGCATTCGTTTGTCGAACAGCAATTGATGCTCTACCGTTAATACATGGGCCATAGGCGCGACAATCAGGCGCAATAGTATCAGCCGTCTAGTGTTTACTGTTAGCGCTAACGGTTTTATACGGAAGCCAGCCCCAAGGAGGATGCCATGCCGCTAAATTCAACCGTTCAAACTGTCACGCAACGGATCATCGATCGCTCTAAAGGCACACGTAGCGCTTATATGGCGCGTATGCGTCAAGCTATGGACGAAGGCCCGCGTCGAGCGCATCTGACATGTGGCAACCAAGCGCACGCTTATGCGGCGATGGAAGGCGATCAGGCTCCAATGCTTGAGGGGCAGGGCGGCAATATCGGCATCATTTCCGCATACAATGATATGCTGTCTGCGCATCAACCGTTCAAAGATTACCCAGACCTAATTAAGGCGACCGCACGCGCCAACGGCGGAACCGCGCAAGTCGCGGGCGGCGTTCCAGCGATGTGTGATGGCGTCACGCAAGGCCAAGTGGGGATGGAGCTGTCGCTATTTTCGCGCGATGTCATCGCGTTGGCGGCGGGGGTCGCGCTGAGCCATAACACCTTCGATTCTGCCGTGTACCTTGGTGTGTGCGACAAGATTGTACCGGGCCTTGTCATGGCAGCGGCAACCTTTGGCTACCTTCCGGGTATCTTCCTGCCCGCAGGTCCAATGGCCTCTGGCCTGCCCAACGATGAGAAAGCTAAGGTCCGCCAGCAATTCGCTGCGGGTGAAGTCGGCCGCGACAAGCTTATGGAAGCGGAGATGGCGTCCTACCACTCGCCGGGCACATGTACCTTCTATGGGACGGCCAACTCCAACCAAATGCTGATGGAGTTCATGGGGCTGCATTTGCCGGGTTCTAGCTTCGTGAACCCGAACACCGAGATGCGCGACGCGTTGACAAACTACGGCGCTAAGCGGGCGTTGGAGATCACGGCGCTTGGCAATGAGTTCACTCCGGTGTGCGACATCTTGGATGAGAAGACATTCGTGAACGGGCTGGTTGGCCTCATGGCAACAGGTGGATCGACCAACTTGGTGATCCACATTATCGCGATGGCGCGGGCTGCGGGCGTGATTTTGGACCTGCAAGATTTGTCTGATCTGTCGGACGCGACCCCATTGATGGCGCGAGTTTATCCAAACGGCTTGGCGGATGTGAACCACTTCCATGCAGCGGGCGGGCTGACCTATATGATTGGTGAGCTGCTTGAGGCAGGCTTGCTGCACCCCGACACGCGCACGGTTATGGGCGACGGGATGGGGCTTTACGCCAGAGATCCGAAGCTGCGCGACGGCGTGTTGACATGGGAAGACGCCCCGCGCGAGACCCAGAACGACCGCATTTTGCGCCCCGCAAGTGATCCCTTCGCACCTGAGGGGGGCTTGAAGCAGCTGCAGGGCAACTTGGGGCGCGGGGTGATCAAGGTCTCTGCCGTGGCACCTGAGCGCCGCGTGATCGAAGCGCCTGCACGCATCTTCCACACGCAAGATGCGGTGAAGGCGGCGTTTAAGAATGGCGAGTTCACCCAAGACACCATCGTTGTGGTGCGCTTCCAAGGGCCAAAGGCCAACGGGATGCCAGAGCTTCACGGCTTGACGCCTGTTCTTGCGGTTCTGCAGGATCGCGGGTTGAAGGTGGCTTTGGTCACGGATGGCCGCATGTCAGGTGCCTCGGGCAAGGTGCCGGCGGCGATCCACGTGTGTCCAGAGGCGGTTGACGGTGGACTTATCGGCAAACTGCAAGACGGTGACCTGATCCGATTGGATGCAACAACCGGCACATTGCAGGTGCTAACGGAGGGTGTGGATGCCCGCACCGCAGCTAGCCCAGACCTGAGCGACAATTCGCACGGGATTGGCCGCGAGCTGTTCTCGATCTTCCGCGAAACGGCGGGTATTGCGGCTGATGGTGCGGGGGTGGTGGTCTAATCGGGCGAGTTGTTTTAAAAGGCGCCCGACAAGGCCGCTTACGCGGCTATTCTGACCTCCTAAAAGGACTTTGACTATGACACCTATGCAAGCCAGCCAACTCGCCCGTGAAATTTGCGAACTTGCGCCAATCGTACCGGTATTGGTTGTTGATGATGCAAAAGACGCGCAGCCGTTGGCAAAAGCACTGGTCACCGGTGGCTTGCCTGCACTGGAGGTCACACTTCGCACGCCTGCTGCGCTCGACGTGATCGCTGAGATGGCAAAGGTAGAGGGCGGCGTTGTTGGTGCTGGCACTTTGCTGACGCCCGAAGATGTTCACGCGGCCATCGATGCGGGTGCTAAGTTTGGCGTGTCCCCGGGCGCGACGGATCGTTTGTTGGATGCGTGCGAGGAAGCAGGCCTGCCATTGCTGCCGGGTGTTGCATCCGCGACCGAAGCTATGCGCCTGTTGGAGCGTGGCTACACCATGCTGAAGTTCTTCCCAGCTGAGGCTGCGGGCGGTGCACCTGCTGTTAAGGCAATCGGCGCGCCAATCCCACAAGTGAGCTTTTGCCCGACAGGCGGCGTAAGCCCCTCCAACGCAAACGGCTACCTCAGCTTGCCGAATGTGACTTGCGCTGGCGGGTCTTGGGTTGCACCAAAAGACAAAATCCAAGCAGGCGACTGGGATGGTATCACGGTGATCGCCAAAGACGCCGCAGCACTGAAGGCCTAAGTCAAAATCTACCCGTGCGCGTCCTCATGGGCGGCCAATGCTTGTTGCAATTGGTCGTCCCCAATCGGGCCGCGCACGACCCGCACCATCTCGCCATCGCGGTCGAACAACAGCAAGGTGACATGCGGCACGCCGTATTTTGCAGCAAATTCTGCCCCGCTAGGTGACTTGATGTTAGCAACTAGGAAGTTGAACTTACCCTGCCTAAAGTCCTTCAAGGCCCTGCGGGTTTGGTTTTGCAATGTCTTGCAAAGCGGGCATTGCGGGTCATGAATTTGAACAACGCTCAATGACCCGTTCCCGATTTTGCTGAAATCCCCCTCACCAATCGTCGCTTGGACGGAGCGCACAGAAAAATAGCCGACAGCGCCGAGCACAGGTAGAGCGATAGCGCCATTGCGTGCAAGTTTCAGAAAGTCGCGACGGCTGCGCTTGGCAGGTTGCGGGGCGTTTTGTTCAGCGTTCTTTGACTTCTTGCCCTTGGGTTTTCTGTTTTGCTTTTTCATGTAGCGTTCCTTCACAAGGGGCAGAACTTCGCGCGATCTGGCGGGGAGGGCAAGTCACATTTCGTTGAATCCGTCGCTGGACAAGGGCACGGTAAGTTCTCATTCTGCGACCATGTGCGGAAGACTTATAGGTGGCGACAGGACGCAAGCCGAGATGGCGGAGTTAGTTAACGGATTTTTGTATCCGACTAAGGCCATTTCAATTGATGCCTCCGCCCCAGATCCCGCGACCGGATATAACATCGCGCCGACCCAGCAGGTCAGTCTGCTTTACCCTGAGGCCGATGGGCAGTTGATCGCCAGCAGCGCGCGGTGGTGGTTTGTCCCGCCTTGGCACAAGGGCGATGTGAAGGACTGGAAGGCCACCACCTTCAACGCTAAGATCGAGACGGCCTTTGAGAAGCCGACGTTTCGGCAATCATGGAACAGCGGTCGCTGCCTGATCCTTGCATCTGGATATTACGAATGGAGCGGGCCTAAAACAGATAAGCAACCGCACCGGATTTATGTTGAACAAAATCAGCCGATTATGCTGTTCGCAGGGCTTCAGTCCAAACGCAGGGACGGTATGCGGTCCTGCACCATCCTGACGCGTGCCGCTTTGCCCGAGATACAGGAGCTGCATCCGCGCATGCCAGTTGTCTTGAATAGCGATGAAGCGGAGCGGTGGCTTAGCGGGGCGGATAGTAACGATACCATTCAGGCCGAGTATGGCACCCAGTGGCAGGGCCGTTTTCGCCATCACCGCGTGGCCAAATTTGGCGCGCGCGATGATGGGCCCGAACTGATTGAAGAGTTCAACGACAGGTTGTTTTAAGCCGGATTATTGAGGCAAGTGAATGTTGAACCGCTCGCGAATGGCTTGATCCAGTATCGGGTCAAACTGCGCTATCGATGGCTCGGCTAAAATCGCTTCTTTCTTTGCCGTAGCGTTCACGATCAGGTCGGGTTTTTCGTTCTCAAGCCATTCCTTTGGCGAGGTTCGGTCACCTAAGTTGGGGTAGACATAATCGCTTTCCATCCGGCCCAAGGTCTGCTGTGAGCCCAGATAATGGCCAACGCCGTCGGTCCCGTCGGTGCCAAGGCAAGTCTTGCGCATCACGTCTAGGGCAAGGGTTTCTTCATTGACTTCAATGCCGCGTACGCAACGCAAGGCCTGACCGATCAAGTCGTCCCCAAGGATTAGGCTTTCATGGCAAAACCCAAGCAGTGACGCATGCATGCCAGCGGCCTCATATACCATATTCAGCCCCGATAACCCAGCCATGACGCTGGAACACATCTGCTCCCAACCTGCCTGCATGTCCGGCAACTTGGAGTCTGATGCGCCTGCCGCCGCACCGCCCGGGATGCCGTAGAACTTATGCATCTGAGCGCAGCCCGAGGTCAGCAATGCCTGCTCGCCGGAACCCACCGACATAGCGCCCGTGCGCAGGTCCAACCCGAGGGGCCAAGTGCCAAAGATCGCCGGATGGCCCGGTTTGATCGCGTTGACATAGACGACACCTGCCAAGCATTCCGCCACTGCTTGCACGATGGCGCCCGCGACGGTGGATGGGGCCGTGGCGCCCGCCATGCCGGCTGAGAGCAGCAAGACGGGCATACCGCCCGCGATACATTCCTCCATCACGCGGCAGGCCTCGGTGGCGAATTTCATCGGAGGGACGACAAAGCAGTTGCTGTTGGACACGAAGGGCCGCGCGCGCCATGCTTCCTCGGAGCCTGCGATCATGTGCAACATGTCCAAAGCGCCCGCGACGTAGTCGGGTTCCGTGAAGGACACGCCGATATGTTTGGTTGTGCCGCGCGAGCAGGCATAGATCGTGTTGAGGTCCATCTCGTAGTTGTCGAGGATGTCGCGACACACCATTGGGCGTTGCAAGAAGTGCAGATTGTCCAGACGGTCCGCGATGCGCGCCGCATCAAACAGGTCTTGCACCGTGCTTTCGCGGTAGTCGCGGCCATTCACATCCACCAAGTGAACAGCAGCGCCTGCGGTGCCGAAATGCACGCGTGCGCCGTTGAGGTGCAGGTCGTTTTCGGATTTGCGCCCATGAAGGGTCACGTCCTTACAGGCCACGCTCAACATGTCCTCGACCAAAGCGCGGGGGAAGCGGATACGGCCATCATCGCCCAAAATGGCACCTGCACCGGTCAGGATTTCGACCCCTGTGTCTGGGGCGTCAGCGAGGCCGATGTCCTCAAGCGCTGTTAGGGCCGCCTCGTGGATGTTGGCGATGTCGATGTCGGAGAGGACGCGCAACTGGCCGCCCTGCATTCCGGGGGAAACGGCGCGTTTTTCGGCCGATAGGGGGGCAGCACGCAGTGCGCGGCGCGCGGCGCGACCGCCAGAGCGGCGGGAGGTCGTTGGAGTTTGATCATTCATGATGTAGGCCTTTGCAAAGATGTCAGGGCTGGCTATTCGCGCTCACATCTTTGTCGGACGCCCTCGGGCGGCACGGCCTCTGCGTGCCCCAATGGTGCGGGCCACAAGAACGGTTTTGCATCCGTGTCGTTGCATTGGTCTCCTCCTAGGGCCAGCATTTGGCTGAAAAGGAGGGCAATCTGTTCTATTTACGCCAAATCAGTCTATTTGCGTCATCAAAACGCTACCAGCTGCCTGATGCGCCGCCTCCAGAAGAGCTGCCGCCGCCGAAGGACGAGGAGGACGAGCTGCCAATGCTTGACGACCCGCCATCTGAATTGTTTTCGGGAAGGCGCGGGGTAGAGACCTTCTCGCTGGCAGTGTGATCGCAGTTGTGGCAGCGGTGATCGAGTTGATCTATGCCCATGCTGGCCGTGGATGCTGGGGTGACTACAAATCGTGTGGTCTCATAGGTGTGGTAGTTACAGTTGGGGCAGGCGGACTTCTTGGAGAACAGCGTTGAGTAGCCGATGACCGTGATATGCTCGTCGTTGGGGCAAATCCAAACGCCATAGTTTTTTGATTTGATCCTTTCCTCCACCAATTGGCCATGGTCCAGATATTGGTCTTCCTGCGCGTCACCTAACCGCAGCATTATGGTGCCGCATTCGGGGCACTTCCTCGGGCGATATTGCTGCACACCGCGAAAGCCGAAAAAACCGCCCAATGACGTGAGAACAGCCACGATGATGGCCCCCAGCGGATTGCCGGAGATATAAGCGAGAATGTTCGCTATGATCCCAACGGGGCGTGGTTCAGGTGGCTGCTCTAGAACCACTGGTTGCGGTGGTTGCGGGACTTGAGGTTGCGACGCTTTCGGTGTCGCAGCTTGAGTGGGTGCGTCGTTGGGATGTTTGATCCTGCTAAGGCTTGCGTTTGTTCCAGCCAAAATACCGTCTGCAATGCGTCCTTCGCGAAAGGCAGGAAGGATTTGGGTCTGGATGATGCGCGCTGCAATGCCGTCTTGGCGGGCAGGGTATCCCGCGCCCAAGGCAATGCGAATTTCGCGGTCCTCGATTGCGACCAAAAGCAAAATGCCGTCGTTCAGCTCGGCGTTACCGATGCCCCATCCATTGAACAGGTCTTTTGAAAAGCTGGTGATGTCATTTGAGGGCAGGTAATCCTCTCGCGAGCGTATCGTCACGACGGTCATCTCGCGGCCACGTTCCTCACGTGCCGTCAGCAAAACCGCGTTGATCTGGGCTTCTGCCTCATCGCTAAGGATGCCCGCAAAGTCGTTGGTCAGGACGGTATAATGCTCGGGGTAGGGCAGCTTTTCTTGTGCCGTGGCAAAGCAGGGCAGCATCAACGCGATCAAAAGAGCAAAAAAACGAACCATCAAATTATCCTTGTCGAAACACTTGATGGTGTGATGCCCCTTAACCCATGAGCTTGTCCACCTTTGCGCTAGAAATTCCTTTTGTTAACCCTGTGAAATCGCCATCACCGAACATGGATTGGCCAGCTTCAACAATCACACGGTGCGTTGCACTCGCAAGAGCCGAGCCCAGAGATATACGCGCAGCGCCCAACGCGGCGAATTCGGCGAGGCTATGTTTGGCGTAAGGGCCTGCCGCCAAGACGTTCACCGGTTTGTCTGTGGCATCGATCACCCGCTTTAAATCGTTCATTGTTTTGGGGATAGGGACATAAAGCCCATCAGCGCCAGCCTCGTCAAAGGCACGGATGCGGCGCAAGGCCTCTTCAATGTCATATGCGCCGGTCAGGACGCCGTCCGCACGGGCCACAAAGAAGAAATCATCTTTAAGGGCGCGTGCAGCACTCGCGGCGGCGCGCACACGTTCCACCGCGAGGTCAAAATCATAGACGCGATTGGAGGCCTCGATGGTGTCCTCTATGCAAATGCCAGCCAAGCCAACCTCGCCAGAGAGGCGCACGGTCGTGGCACATTCATCCGGGGCTTCGCCAAAGCCATCCTCAAAGTCACCCGACACTGGGACGCTGACGGCACCAATGAGGTCTTGCGCGTGGGTCAAGGCCTCGTCCCGCGAGACATTGCCGCCGTCGGAGCGGCCCAAGGTGAAGGCATGCGCTGCGGAGGAGGTGCCGATCGCCTTGGCGCCCAGACCTTGCAATACCTTTGCAGAGCCAATGTCCCATGCGTTGGCCAAGATAAATGGCTCACCGGGTTTGTGCAGGTCGCGAAACGTCATGGTTCTATCTCCTTTGCAAAGTCTACGATGGACTGAAGGGCGGTCTCAAAGGCGGCGTCCTCTACGGTCATTGCGACGCGGACATGGCCTGCAGCAGAGCTGCCGAAGCTTTCACCGGGCATGACTGCGATGTGGTGTGTGTCCAGTAATTTATCCGCGAAGTCCTCGCCGCTGAGGCCAGTGTTGCGAATGTCGAGCATCATGTACATAGCGCCCGAAGACGGCACCAAGCTGACGGCGTTCTGTTTGGCAATAACAGCTTTGCCCAAGGCGCGGCGGCGCTCGAACGGTGCGCCAACGTCTTGCTCCAGCGCGGTGCCCTCGCCCAAGGCGAAGGTGGCCGCGTCTTGGATGTAGCCCGGAACGCCGTAGGTTGTGTGGGTGGCGAGGGTGACCAAATGCGTGATGACCTCCTTGGGTCCTACGACCCAGCCCACGCGACTGCCGGTCATCGCGTGGCTTTTCGACATGGAGCCTATGACCAATGTGCGCTCGGCCATCCCGTCAAGCGTGCGGGGGCTGATATGGGTGCCGTCCCAGATTTGGGTGTCATAGACCTCGTCCGAGATGCACCACATGTCATTGTCGCGGCATGCGCGGGCGATGCCCTCAACCGTGTCCTTGGAGTAGACCACGCCAGTTGGGTTGTTGGGGGTGTTGACCAGCAGCGATTTGGCGCCTGCGCAGTTGTCGGTGATATCCGCGTAACTGGGTTCAAAAGCGTTTTCAGGATGACAGGGCACCGCACGCGGAATCGCACCTACGCCGCGCAATGTGCCGGGGTAGGTGGCGTAATAGGGGTCGCAGAACAGCGCCACGTCACCTTCGTCGCACACCGCGCTATGGGCCGCAAACAGGGCTGATTGCCCGCCTGGCGTGATCAGCACATTGTCGCGGGTCGTTGGCACGCCGGTGCGTGTTGTGAGCCGTTCTGCGACCGCGTCGCGCAGGGCGTCGGTTCCCGGAACCATAGCATAGCCCGTGTGCCCGCCACTGGCGGACCGGTGCATCGCGTCTAAGATGCTTTGATGTGTGCGGATGTCATGTTCTCCGATGGTCAACTCGATCACATCGGTGCCGTCAGCTACCATTCGGCGGGCCTTGTAGAACACATCCCACCCATCCGAGCCGCCACCCGTTAGGCCTTGTATCCGCTTTGATAAATCCATCGGTCACTCCTGTGGTATTGTCGCGAGAAGGCACTGCCAAAGTCGTGCCTGTCAATTCGATTTTTGTGATAGTCAATATAACTGACCTAAATACGCACTCGACCCCGCGCGGCGTGACTGCTATCGAAGACATATGACGACACGCACACTCATTATTTGCTGCTGTATTACCATCTGAGAATTCTCAGGCGGGTCGTTTCTGTTTTCCATCTTAGGTCAGTTTCGCTAAACCCGCCGCAACACCTGCGCGCGAGGCCACCATGACGATCAAGCTATATAACACCAAGACCCGCTCTAAGGAGGTCTTCACGCCGATCGAAGCTGATAGGGCGAGCATGTATGTCTGCGGCCCAACCGTCTACGATCGCGCGCATATGGGCAACGCACGCGCCGTGGTGGTGTTTGACACGCTTTACCGCTTGCTGCGCCATGAATTCGGCGCGGACCATGTCAAATATGTGCGTAATTTCACGGATGTGGACGATAAGATCAACGCGCGTGCAGCTGAGACCGGCCGCGCCATTTCCGACATCACCGAAGAAACCATCGGCTGGTTCTTGGACGACATGGGCGCCCTGGGCGCGCTGGAGCCCACGGACGCGCCACGGGCCACGAATTACATCGACCAGATGATCGCGATGATCGAGGATTTGATCGCCAAGGGCCATGCCTATGCGGCGGAGGGACATGTGCTTTTCAAGGTGCGCAGCTACAGCGATTACGGCACCCTGTCTGGGCGCTCGGTCGACGATATGATCGCGGGCGCGCGCGTGGAGGTTGCTCCTTATAAAGACGATCCAATGGATTTCGTGATGTGGAAGCCGTCCTCGGATGATTTGCCGGGATGGGACAGCCCTTGGGGGCGCGGGCGCCCGGGATGGCACATTGAATGCTCGGCTATGGCCTTTGACCTGCTGGGCGGTACATTTGACATCCACGGCGGGGGCAACGACCTGACCTTCCCGCACCACGAAAACGAGATTGCGCAAAGTAAATGCTGCGGCCACGACTTCGCCAACGTCTGGATGCACAACGAGATGTTGCAGGTGGAGGGCAAGAAGATGTCCAAGTCCTTGGGCAACTTCTTCACCGTGCGCGACCTGTTGGACCAAGGTATTGCGGGCGAGGTGATCCGCTTTGTGATGTTGAGCACGCATTACCGCAAGCCAATGGACTGGACCGAGAAGAAGCGCGACGAGGCGGAGAAGACGCTTCGCAAATGGGCGCAACTCGTCGACGGTGTGTCAGCGGGGCAGGCGGACGCGAAGTTCATCGAGTTCTTGTCTGACGACCTGAACACGTCGGGGGCCATTTCGCGTTTGCATGAGCTTGCGAGCGCCAATGAGCGTGAAACCCTTGCAGGGTCTCTCCAAATGCTTGGCTTCGAGTTAAAGGCGGAGGCTGGCGTTGATCTATCCGAACTCGCAGCGCAACTTCATAGCACTAGGGTGGCCGCAATGGAATCGAAGGATTTCTCGCAGGTGGACGCAATGAAGGCCGCCCTGGCTGAGGCTGGCGTCGAAGTCCGCATGAGCAAAGAGGGCGTCGAGCTGGACGCAGGTCCTAGTTTTGATGCGTCCAAGCTGGAGGGGCTGTCATGACGCGTGAACGCCTAACACTTTTCGACACCACATTGCGTGATGGCCAGCAAACACAAGGCGTGCAGTTCTCTACGCCAGAGAAGCTCGAAGTCGCCCAAATGCTCGACGGCTTGGGTATCGACTACATTGAAGGCGGCTGGCCCGGAGCGAACCCCACGGACAGCGAGTTTTTCGCCAATGCTCCCAAAACAAAAGCCACGATGACGGCCTTTGGGATGACCAAACGGGCGGGGCGCTCGGCCGAGAATGACGATGTGTTGGCGGCGGTTATGAATGCGGGGACGCCAGCGGTCTGCTTGGTGGGCAAGACCCATGAATTCCACGTCACAACGGCGCTTGGCATCACGCTTGACGAGAACTTGGAAAACATCGCCAAGAGCTTTCAGCACCTTGCAGCTCAAGGCCGCGAGACTTTGTTTGATGCCGAGCATTTCTTCGACGGTTTCAAATCCAACCCTGACTATGCGCTGTCATGCATTCATGCGGCCTATGACGCGGGCGCGTTGATTGTTTTGTGTGACACCAATGGCGGCACATTGCCGGCAGAGATGGCTGAAATCGTTGGGAAAGTCATTGAGAGCGGCATCCCCGGGGCGCGCCTTGGTATCCACACCCATGACGACACCGGAAATGCGGTGGCTGCATCGCTGGCGGCGGTGGATGCGGGCGTGCGCCATATCCAAGGCACGTTGAACGGGTTGGGGGAGCGTTGTGGCAACGCAAACCTGACGTCGATCATCCCAACCTTGCTGCTCAAGGAGCCTTACAAATCACGCTATGAGATTGGCGTGAAGGAAGAGAATTTGCCTCTTTTGACACTTGCCTCGCGGAAGCTAGACGACATTTTGAACCGTGTGCCCAACAAGCACGCGCCTTATGTCGGTGGCTCAGCGTTCGCACATAAAGCTGGGTTGCATGCCTCGGCGATCCTGAAAGACCCGACCACATATGAGCACATCGACCCTGCCAGTGTGGGCAACGCGCGCATCATCCCGATGAGCAATCAAGCAGGGCAGTCAAATCTGCGCAAGCGCTTGACTGAGATGGGGGTAGAAGACTTTGATGCTAGCGCCTTGCCGCGTATTCTTGATGTGATCAAGCAGCGTGAAGATGCAGGGTACTCCTATGACACGGCACAAGCGTCCTTTGAGCTGTTGGCGCGGGGCGAGTTGGGCCTGTTGCCAAACTTCTTCGAGGTGAAACGCTACAAGGTCACGGTGGAGCGTCGCAAAAACAAATATGACAAGATGATTAGCCTGTCGGAGGCCGTTGTGGTCGTAAAAGTCGGCAAGGAAAAGATGCTGTCCGTGTCCGAAAGCATGGATGAGACGGGATCGGATCGCGGGCCTGTGAACGCCCTGTCGAAGGCCTTGGCGAAGGACCTTGGCCCGTACTCGTCATTGATCGACGACATGCGGCTGATCGACTTCAAGGTGCGCATAACCCAAGGCGGCACCGAAGCCGTCACGCGGGTCATTATCGACAGTGCAGACGACAAAGGCCGCCGCTGGTCAACGGTTGGCGTATCTCCAAACATCGTTGATGCCTCCTTCGAGGCATTGATTGACGCGGTCAACTGGAAGCTGGTGCAAGAGGGTGCGAATGTCTCTTGAGGCCTGCCGCGCCCTAGTCGAGCGCGCTGATCCAGACCGCTTTGCGGCAGCAGAGCTGGCACCAGAGGCCGCACAACGCGTGCTTTGGCCGCTATACGCGATGAACGTGGAAGTCAGCCGCGCCCCTTGGGTCACCAAGGAGCCGATGATCGCCGAGATGCGCCTTCAATGGTGGCGGGACGCGTTAGAGGAAATTGCAGACGGCAAACCGGTGCGCGCGCATGAGGTGACGACAGCCTTGAGCGTGGCGATTGGTACCGACGAGGCGCGGCGCTTGGACAGTTTGGTGTCGGCCAGACGTTGGGACATCTACCCTGACGCCTTTGAGGATGAATTGGACCTGCTGAGCTACCTTGACCAAACCACAGGGTGCTTGATGGGTGCAGGGGCCACGGCGTTGGGTGCCCCAATGGAGGTGCTGCCTAATGTGGTCCTATACGGGCGCGGAGTTGGCCTTGCGCGCTTCTTGCAAGCAGCCCCTGAGCTGGAGGCCCGTGGCAAACACCCTCTGGTGGATGGTCGCCCCGAAGGTATCGCGGCCCTGTGCTATCAGGTGTTGCAGAGCATGCCCAGCCTTGGCGCGTTGAAGCGCGAGCTTGGTCCCCAAGCGGCACCTGTTTTGCGAGAAGGCTGGCAGGCACGCGGTGTGCTCAAGCAAGCCATAGCCAACCCAACCCGCGTGGCCGAGGGGGCTTTGGGGCTTAGCGAGTTCGGCAAGCGTTGGCGTTTGCTGCTTAGCTAGGGGCGGCGTCCTTGGGGCGTAGCGCCAGCCAGATCAATGCCGCACCTGCCAAGGTTAGGAATGGGATCATCGCGATGTTCACGGAGCTCCAACCCTGAGCGGCGTCCGCGCCGGAATTAATCAACCCGCCAGACGCCAGTGACGCCAGTGTGACGCAGCCAAACACGATCGAGTCGTTCATGCCTTGCACGACCCCACGCTCCGCCGTGGTGTGGGAGGATGCCAACATCGTCGTCGCACCGATGAAGCCGAAATTCCAACCAAAGCCCAGAAGGATCAAGGCGATAAAGAAGTTCTCGAGCGTCACTCCAGTTAGCGCGACAACCCCAGCCAGGCCAAGGATGACGAGCCCCGCGGCCACGATCTTCTCTACGCCGAAACGATTGATCAAATGGCCTGTGAAGAACGAGGGGATGAACATGGCGAGTACGTGGGCCGACACAATGTCGTTGGCATCATCAGACGAGAACCCGCAGCCCATGACGGCCAAGGGGGTGGAGGTCATCACCAAGTTCATGAGCGCATAAGACACCATGCCACAAATCACTGCCACGGCCACGCGAGGGGTTTTTAGCAGCTGCATTTTGCTCCGCACAGGCGCATCTGATCTGGCGGCGGCCATGGCTGCAGCATTGGGCAGATCGAGCAAGAAGAACAAGAAAAGGCCTGCAAGGTTCAAGACCACAATCGCCACGTAGCTGCCCAAGAAGGGGATGACGCTAAAGTCGAACATGAATTTGTTGAGCTGCGGGCCGATGATGGCCGACATGAGCCCGCCCGCCATAACGTAGGAAATCGCCTTGGCGCGGAATTGGTCCGAGGCTCCGTCGGCCGCCGCGAAACGGTAAAAGCCTTGGGCGGACATGTAGATGCCGCTGATGTAGCTGCCCAAAAGCAGCAGCAGGAACGAACCCAGATAGAGGCCAATACCCGCAACTAATGCGCCCGTTGCACCCGCGAGCGCTCCGATGATGAAGCCGGTTTGGCGGCCTCGGCGCTGCATCAAGGGGCTGATCCACAGGGCTGTGGTCATGGAGCCGAACACGATCAGAGAGATCGGTAGCGTGGCAAGGTAGGGGTTGGGCGTCAGGGCATTGCCAACCAATCCGCCCACCACAAAGAGCATTGGCATCTGACTGCCTAAGATCGCTTGGGCTGCGACCAGCACCGCGACGTTGCGGCAGGTGCGGGGATCGGATTTGGCGGGGGCTATTGTTGCTGCATCACTCATACGTAATGGCTAAGCCTTGTCGCGGGATGTGTCCAGACGATCAATGACATGCGCGAAAGAGCCGCAGACGCGCCCTTGGCGTAGTCCCATCGCGGGCAGCGACGTCCCTTCGGCATCACTGGCATGAAACAGCGGCAGCCCTTCGGCCTTTATCGTGGTGGCGTAGTGAAACTCGTGGCCTTTCAAATGCCCCTTGAATGGTCCATCCTGTGCGGTGAGGTTTCGATAACCCAGATGCAGTTTTCGGTGCGCGAAGCTAGTCTGCAACTCCAACAATTCCGCCATTTTATGTGTGGTGCCATCGGCGTCTATTAGGCTTTCTCCCAACATCATGTACCCGCCACATTCTCCATATATATCAGAGCATTGTGACGCTTTTCTCAAACTGTCTAGGAAGATCGAATTGCTAGCCAATTGGGCCGCGTGAAGCTCTGGGTAGCCTCCTGGAAGGAAGATTAAATCGCTCTCGGGGACGGGGTCGTCGTTTAGTGGAGAGAAGGTTTTGATTTGGGCCCCACCAGCCCGCCAGTCCTCAAGGAGATGCGGATAGGCAAAGGCAAAGGCCTGATCTTGGGCCACCGCGATGCGGCTATAATGAGACCTAAACGGTTGAGGTGCACTTGCGCGGGTAATTGGAGCCGAAGGCAGGGCATCAAGATCAACATGCGCCTCAATCATATCCGCGACTTGGTCCAGCCACCAAACAAGGTCGGGCCGCTCGGCGGCTTGCACCAAGCCCAAATGACGCGAGGGGTGTGCCAGATCGCTGCATCGTGGCACAGCGCCAAGCACCGGAATGTCGTCAGGAAAATGACGCCGCAACATCGCCTCATGTCGGGGGCTGGCAACCTTGTTTAGAATGACGCCCGCCACATGAAGGCCCGCGCGGTGCATGGCAAAGCCTTGCGCAATGGCGGCCGCACTTTGCCCCATGCCAGAGCCGTCGATGACCAGAACCACAGGAATGCCTAAGATTTGCGCGACATCTGCCGCGGATCCCTTGCCATCGGGCATGGCACCATCAAAGAGGCCCATGGCGCCCTCAACAACTAGGAAGTCGTCGCTTCGGGTGGCCAATGTGCGGATTCGGCTGGGTGACATGGCCCAAGCATCGAGGTTGGGGCAGGGGGTGCCACAAGCGGCCTCATGAAAGCGCGGGTCAATGTAGTCGGGGCCGGATTTGGCCCCTTGGACCTTACCACGCCGTGAGAGCGCGCGCAGCAATCCTAATGTGACGGTGGTTTTGCCAGTGCCGGACGCAGGTGCCGCGATGAGCAGCCCATGACCGGGTTTCATGCGCTCTCAGCGGGGCGACCCCGCCCAAGTGGGTCAAGGTTGCGCGGCTGGGTGCCGCCAATTTGTGATTGCCAGTCAAGCACTTGGCGCATGGAGACCGCATGCCCGACGCAAATAATCGCGGGGGGCTGCATGTTGGCCGCCTGCGCGTCGGCTACGCATGTGCCCAAGGTTGTCTCTAGGACTTGTTGGTTTGGGGTGGTGGCGCTGGTGACAATCGCCACAGGCTCTGAGGTAGGGCGTCCAGCCTCGATCAGTTGCGCGGTGATGTGGGCGATGTGCTTCATCCCCATGTAGATCACCAACACTTGCGAACCCTTGGCGATTGAGGCCCAGTCAAGGCTACCTGTGGCGGCGCCGGATTGGTCATGGCCCGTGACGAAGGTAACGGATTGGTTCACGTCGCGGTGGGTGACGGGGATGCCCGCGTAGGCCAAGCCGCCAATGCCGGCGCTAATACCGGGAATAATGCGGATGGGGATGCCGTGCTGCACAAGGGTTTGCCCCTCCTCGCCGCCACGCCCGAAGACGAACGGGTCGCCCCCTTTGAGGCGCAGCACGCGTTTGCCCTCCTTGGCCAGCTCGACCAGTCGCAGCGAGATGTCGCGTTGCTTTGCGGATGGTTTGCCACCGCGTTTGCCCGCGTAGATATGTTCGGCCTGCGGGGCCCAATCCAAAATGGCCTCTTGCACCAAGGCGTCATAAATCACCACATCCGCCTGCCGCAAAGCGTTCAGCGCATGTAGGGTCAGCAGTCCCGGATCACCGGGGCCTGCGCCGCAAAGCCAAACCCAGCCAGGTTCAAGAACCGGCCATTGGCTGTCGGGAAGGGGCATTGAGTCGTTCATAGGCTCATTATGACCTGTAAGCCGCCGATGCAAAAGCGAAAGAGCGACCCCGCAATGGCCATTGGCGGCGCGGTGGCGCGGCGTTAAGGTCGCGGTCATGACGAATGAGATCGCTCCACAATTGCGCCGAGGCTGGACCACGGGCGCCTGCGCCACCGCCGCCGTCAAGGCGGGGTTGCAGATTTTGTGGGGGGGGCGCGTGCCCAACGACGTCACAATCACCCTGCCCAAAGGCGAGACGCCGTTGTTTGCCTTGGCCCACATGGCGCAGGGCGACGGTTGGGCTGAGGTGGGCATCGAGAAGGACGCGGGCGACGACCCTGACGTCACCCATGGCGCGCTTATCAAGGCGCGAGTGTGCGCCTCCGATGGTGGGGTGGTGTTCCGCGCGGGCGAAGGTGTGGGGACGGTGACCAAAGCAGGGTTGCCAATTGGGGTCGGTGAGCCTGCGATCAACCCCGTGCCACGCGCGATGATGGATGAGGTCGTGGCGGAGATGGCCGTGGAGTTTGGCCAAAATCCAGATGTGGAGATCACGATATCTGTCCCTAATGGCGCGGAAATCGCCAAGAAAACGTGGAACCCGCGGCTGGGGATCAAGAGCGGCCTGTCGATCCTTGGAACCACGGGCGTGGTGCGCCCGTTCTCTTGCGCGGCTTGGATCGCGTCTATTCATCGCGGTGTTGATGTCGCGCGCGCCGAAGGGCTGCGTCACGTCGCAGGCTGCACAGGCGCGACCTCCGAGAAGGTTGTGCAGGAGCTGCTGGGCCTACCGGAGCAAGCGATGCTTGATATGGGGGACTTTGCGGGCGGCTTGCTGAAATACTTGGCGCGCCATCCGGTTGAGCATGTGACCATCGGCGGCGGCATTGGCAAGATCAGCAAATTGGCCCAAGGGGCGCGGGATTTGCACTCCAAACGGTCTCAAGTTGACTTTTCCTTGCTGAATGAGTGGGTTGACGTCGATATCTCAGGTGTAAATACGGCGCTGGAGGCGGTCACGATTGCACCCGAATTGGCGTTGCGCGTCGCGGATGAAGCCTTGGCGCAGGTGAAACTTATCCTGAAGGATGCGCCGGTGGAGCCTAGCATCGTAGTGATTGACCGCGCGGGCAATTTGCTCGCGAAGGCTGGGCTATGAAGATACTGCTGTTGGCGGGCACCAGCGAAGCACGTGATTTGTCGCGGGCGCTTGTGGCGCGGGGGCACCATGTCGTGGCCTCGCTTGCGGGCGCAACACGCGCCCCGCGAGATTTGGGTTGCGAGACCCGCGTGGGCGGTTTTGGCGGCGAGCAGGGGTTTCGTGACTGGCTGGCGAACAATCCGGTTGATCTGGTAATTGACGCCACGCATCCATTCGCGACGAATATTACCAAGCGCACGGCGCGGGTTTGCGGCGACCTTGGGGTGCAGAGCCTGCAGGTGCGTCGCGGCCCTTGGGCGCCGGAGGCGGGTGACAATTGGCGCTTCATTGACCACCCGCAACAGGCCGGCGACGTTATTCCAAACGGATCACGGGTGTTTCTTGCCACGGGGCGTCAAACGCTAAAGCAGTTCTCTGGTCTTGCCTCCTGCTATCTGATTTGCCGCCAGATTGACCCGCCGGAAGGGCCGTTCCCCTTTGAAAATGGGGAGTTCCGTGTCGGCCGCCCGCCTTTCTCGGTGGAGGATGAGGTGGGGCTGTTCACAGACCTGAAAATCGACTGGTTGGTTGTCAAAAATGCGGGTGGGGCGATGTCACGCTCGAAACTGGACGCGGCGCGGCGGATGGGGATGCCTGTGCTGATGATCAACCGAACAGCGCCCCCTGACGGGCCGCAAGTGGCCACTGTCGACGCAGCATTGGAGTGGCTAGATGCGCATTATTAAGGGTGACGACTGCGTGGCCGAAGGGGCCGCGTGGTTGGCCGAGAAAGAGCCGCTGTTTGCACAGGCCTTGTCTGAGGTCGGGCCACTTCCACTGCGGTTGAAGCCGGAAGGGTTTTCGCAGTTGTTGTCGGCGATCATGGGGCAGCAGGTCTCCATCGCTTCTGCTGCAGCGATCAACGGGCGCTTGCAGGATGCGGGATTGATCGACGAGGCCAGCGTCGCGGCGGCCAGCGAAGACGACTTGCGCGCGTGCGGATTGTCCCGTCAAAAGATAAAATACGCCCATGCCTTGGCCAATTCAGGCATTGATTTCAATGGATTGCGCGGCCAAAGCACGGCAGAGGTCGTCAAAACCCTCACCGCCGTATCCGGGATCGGGTCGTGGACGGCCGAGATCTACGCGATGTTCTCGTTGGGGCATGCGGATGTGTTTGCATCGGGGGATTTGGCGTTACAGGAAGCCGCGCGCATCCTGTTTGAGCTGCCTGAGCGCCCGAAGGAAAAGCAGATGCGTCAGATGGCGTTGGACTGGTCCCCGTGGCAAAGCGTTGCAGCCCGCATCTTGTGGGCCTATTACCGAGTTGCAAAAGACCGAGAGGGGATCACATGACACGGATTTTGGAAAGCAGCCGCAAGGCATCGAAATCGGGCGAAGACAGCTCGTTGGTGATTTTCTTGCACGGCTACGGTGCGGATGGCGCTGACTTGTTGGGCCTTGCGGACCCATTGTCCGAGCATTTGCCTGACACCGTATTCGCGGCCCCCAATGCGCCGGAAGTGTGCATCGGCAATCCTGCGGGCTTCCAGTGGTTCCCGATCCCTTGGATCGATGGCTCCTCGGAGGAAGAATCCGAGCGTGGCATGATGCAAGCGGTGGACGACTTGAACGCCTATATCGACGCGACAATGGAGGAAGAGGGGCTGTCCGAGGCGGAGACAATCCTCGTCGGTTTCTCGCAAGGCACGATGATGGCGCTGCATATCGCGCCGCGCCGTGCGGATCAGTTCGCGGGCATCGTTGCGTTCTCTGGCCGTTTGTTGCGCCCTGAGTTGCTGGCGGATGAAGCCATATCAAAGCCGCCCGTCGTGTTGATCCACGGGGACCAAGACGATGTCGTGCCGCCGGTGTCCATGCCGGAGGCGGGTGACGCGCTGCAAGAAGCGGGCTTCCCAGTGTTCGGGCATGTCATGAAGGGGACTGGCCACGGCATCGCGCCAGATGGCCTAGGCGTCGCACTTTCCTTTATCGGGCAGCAGCTTGGGTTGGACCTCGGCTAAGCCGTTTTGCCGCGCCCTTTAACAGGGCGTGGGAATACGCAACATGCAGCCACGTTGTGGCCTTGATGAATAGGCCTACGGTTTCACTTTCTTGGTTTGGGGTGACTGCGGAGCCGAAAAACAAATGTGTGCCGCCCTCATGGGGGCGGGTCATGAACCATGATCGCGTTTTTGATGCCAAGTCGCACATCAGCAGTTGGGTTTCGGTGCGGTCTTCGACGTCCCAAGCTGAAAACCGAGTTGTCGCCCCATGGGCAACATCAACAGCGTCCTCGTCGGTGGATGGACGGTTCACAGCAAATCGCAGGATAACCCGCTCGCTGCGAAACAGAGGCGCTGTATAGAACGCGGTCACAAATTGAGGCAGGGTGACGATGCCATCCATGTGGCAGCAAAAACAATCGGTGTAGTTTCCTGCCTTAGTTGCATAGCGCTGAAGTAAGGCGTCAGCGGGGAGGGGGTGGGCTGCCGTGTCGGGCATTGTAAGCGCCTTTCAGTGTGATGACTGGAAGCTACATCGCAGGTGGATCTGTAACAACGAGGTGATGTGTCACGCCTCAATCGAGGAGCTGCCTAAAATTGCACCACATTCCGTTATGTAGCGGGGTTGTCAGGTTAAAATAACGATATATAGTTTTAAGGGACTGGGGCGGGGCTCCCCGCTCTGGTGTTCTAACAGGCACGACAGAGCAGGAGACTTCTTCTCTATGGACGGCGACTTTAGACACGATTTTGTCCGAGAACCGGGCAGTTTGAAACATAATCCGGCACTTGTACTCAACGCGGATTACCGCCCTTTATCTTATCTGCCGCTTTCACTTTGGACGTGGCAGGAGGCCGTGAAGGCCGCGTTCTTGGATCGTGTGACGATTCTGAGCGAATACGAGCAGGTGGTGCGATCCCCTACGATGGAAATCCGTATCCCCAGCGTGGTGGTGCTGAAGGACTATGTGAAGCCGCAAAAGAAGGTGGCTTTCACGCGGTTTAACTTATTTCTACGCGATGAATTTTGTTGCCAATATTGCGGGGCACGGGGCGAATTGACGTTTGATCACGTGGTCCCGCGGGCTCATGGTGGAGTAACGTCGTGGGAAAATGTGGTCGCGGCTTGCTCGCCCTGCAACCTGCGTAAAGGGTCGCAGTGGCTGCACAAATCGGGCATGTCGCTTCGCAAGCCACCGGGGCAGCCAAGCGTGGGGCAATTGATGAATGCAGGGCGAAAGTTCCCGCCGAACCACCTCCATGACAGCTGGATCGACTTCTTGTATTGGGACGCGGAATTGGAGCGTTAAGCGGAGCAACTCGCGCCGCCAAGAACGCAGAATTTGGCGCAATGGGGGTGGTTGAGCTGCACATCGCGCTCAGCCTCCTCCAAGGTTTCGCCAAGTTCAAATTCTGGGCTGTAGGCCAGCAAAGTACACGCCAAAACGGCAGGCTTTTCCGCGCCCTTACGTTTGACGACCATGCGTGAGGAGGAGCACATGATGGCGTCAGGCGACTTGTCGAGGATGCTCCAACACTCGGACGTGATTTCCGGCACTTCAACCGTTTCATCCATTTCAGGGAAAAGTACTGTTATCCCAGGGTCTTGAGCATCGATATTGAAGTTATTTTTCGCGAATATTTCCGCATATCCCTCGCGGGCTTGGGCGTCGCTTTCGGCCCAGATGGAGCGCCCAGCAACAGCCATGCGTGCACCTTCGTCGCGTAGCCATTCCATGCCCTCGATGGTGCGCGCAAACGCGTCTTTGCCACGCTCTTTATCATGAACTTCGGGGGACCAGTGATCTAGCGAGATGCGGAAGGTCAGTTTGTCGCCAAATTCCGCGATAAGCTTGCTCAGCTCTACACGGACGGATTTGCGCATCATCGGGCGCATTGCGTTCGTCAAGATCAACACGTCATAGCCACGATCCAAGGATGCACGGGCCATGTCGCACATGTCAGGGTTCATAAACGGCTCGCCACCAGTGAAGGCGATCTCGTTTACGCCCCATTTGCGCGTATCCAGCTGGTCCAAGTAGTCTTCGACCTCAGCCGTGGTGATATAGACTAGTGCGTCATTCTTCGGCGATGACAGGATATAGCAGTTTTCGCAGGCAATGTTACAAAGGGTTCCGGTGTTGAACCAAAGCGTTTGCGGATTGGTAAGTGCTACAGAAGCCCGAGTTTCACCCTTTGCGGTGACGAGGGGATTTGTGAATTTACCAGCATTGGCCAATTGTATTGAATCGACTTGGTCTTTCATTCGGCCTGCTCCGTTTTATGTCTACCGATGGCTAACGCGTCGAGATGTGAAGAGAAAGTACTCTGTGTATCATCTGACAAGCTTGTGACCGGTGGTGGGAGTGTTAGGATCATTTCGTGCAGAATGCACTAGAATAGATAGCTCGTTAGCGCTAACAGTGCGGCGATCTTAATCCATAGAGTAAGGGTAGCCCAATGGTCTCACGCGTCATTCCAGTCGAGAGCTTTGATCTTGTGATTTTTGGCGGGACAGGCGATTTGGCCCGTCGCAAAATTTTGCCGGGGTTATATCGGCGATTCCTGTCTGGGCAGATGCCTGAGGATGCACGCATCATCGGTGCGGCTCGCAGTGATTTGGACGACGAGGGCTTCCGCGCCATGATCCGAGATGCGATCAACGAGTTCGTCGCGAAGGAAAAGCGCAAACCCAAGGTGATTGAAGCCTTCCTTGCGCAATTGCACTACACCCCGATCGACGCCAAAGGCGAAGGTGGGTGGGATACACTGTCGAAACTGGTTCGCAAAGACAGGGTTCAGGCCTTCTACTTCTCGGTTGGTCCAAGCCTGTTTGGTGATTTGGCAACGCGCCTGCACAAGCACGACATTGCCAAAGACGACAGCCGTATCGTGGTGGAAAAGCCGTTTGGCCGCGATCTGGAAAGTGCCAAAGCTCTGAACGCCGTTTTGGCTGCCAGCTTTGACGAGCACCAGATTTACCGCATCGACCACTATCTCGGCAAGGAAACGGTGCAAAACCTTATGGCGGTTCGTTTCGCCAACATGCTGTTTGAGCCACTGTGGAACGCGCAGTACATCGATCACGTCCAAATCACTGTGGCTGAAACGGTCGGTGTCGGCGGGCGCGGGGGCTACTACGACAAATCTGGCGCGATGCGCGATATGATCCAAAACCACCTGATGCAATTGCTGTGCCTGACCGCAATGGAGCCGCCATCAGAGTTTGAGCCAGATGCTGTTCGTGACGAAAAGTTGAAAGTTATCCGTGCCTTGGATGCCGTAACTTCCGAGAATATCGTGCGGGGACAATACGAGGCGGATAAGGATCAAGACAGCTACATCACCCATTCCGAGAACCCGGATAGCAAGACCGAAAGCTACATTGCGATGAAGGTCGATATCTCGAATTGGCGCTGGAAAGGGACACCGTTCTACCTGCGCACAGGGAAGCGTCTGAAAGGGCGCATGTCCGAAATTGTTGTCCACTTCAAGGAAGTGCCACACTCGATCTTTGGTGAAGACGCGGGCAGCAAGGCCAATGTCTTGGCCATTCGCCTGCAACCAGATGAGGGTATGGACCTGCGCGTCACCATTAAGGAGCCTGGCCCAGGCGGCATGCGCTTGGTTGATGTCCCGCTTGATATGACATTTGCCGATGCCTTGGGGCCGGAGGGGGCGGATGTACCTGACGCCTATGAGCGGCTGATTATGGACGTGATCCGTGGCAACCAAACATTGTTCATGCGCGGTGATGAAGTTGAGGCAGCATGGGCATGGACCGACCCGATCATCAACGGCTGGAAGGACCGCGGCGATAAACCGGCGCAATACGAGCCGGGGACAAGCGGGCCGGAGGATGCGTTGATGTTGTTGCACCGCGACGGGCGACGCTGGCGGGAGATAAAGTAATGGAATTCGTTGAATACCCAGACCGTGACCTGATGATGATCGACCTTGCCAACCATTTGGCGGGGGAGCTGGCTGAAACATTGATGACCCATGATCGGGCCAGTTTCGTGGTGCCTGGCGGCTCCACCCCCGGACCGGTTTTTGACGCGCTTTGTGCAGCTGATATTGACTGGTCGCGCGTCGATATTCTGGTCGGTGACGAGCGGCGCGTGCCTGCGGACCATGAGCGCTCCAACGAGCGGATGATCCGCGCGCGTATGCTGACCTCTCGGGCGGAGGCCGCGAATTATGTGTCGATCAGGCCGGATGGGGATCAACTGCCTGATATCTCGGCCTATCTGCCAATCTCGGTTTTGGTCGTTGGTATGGGGGCTGATATGCACACGGCCTCCTTGTTCCCCGGCTCGCCTGATTTAGAGGCCGCCTTGGCGCCCGACGCTGCTGATTTAATGCTGGTCGAGGCCTCCGACGGGCTAGAGCCACGGGTCACTTTGACGGGTCGCGTTTTGGCTGAGGCCATGAATGCACATGTTTTGATCACCGGAGCCGAAAAACGCGAAGCGTTAAATCGAGCGACTGATGCCACGCGCCTAGACGCCCCGATCCGAACCGTTCTTCCTAACGCAACAGTACACTGGGCCCCGTGATGAACTGGACTGACCTAAAGAACCGCGCCGACAACCGAGCGACCCTCGCCACGCTGTTTTCGCAAAATGATACCCGTGCGCAGGACTACTCGGTCCGTCACGGGGATATGTTATTAGATTTCTCCAAGACCCATATCGGTGCCGATGACCGCGCGTTGCTTTTGGCAATGGCTGCGAACGCTGGTGTCGAGGCGCGGCGTGCGGACATGTTTTCGGGCGTGAAGATCAACGAGACCGAAGACCGCGCGGTGCTCCACACGGCGCTGCGCAACATGGGCGACGACGACATCGAGGTTGATGGCGAAGGCGTCATGGCAGGCGTGCGCGAAACCCGTGGCCGTATGGCCGAGTTTGCGACTGCCGTGCGGTCGGGTGTGATCAAAGGGCAGGGCGGCCAGATCACGGATGTGGTCAACATTGGCATCGGCGGCTCTGACCTTGGGCCCGCAATGGCTGTGCTGGCCTTGGCCCCATATTGCGACGGACCACGGGTCCATTTCGTCTCCAACGTCGATGGCGCGGACATTGCGGACACGCTGCACGGGCTTGACCCAGCGACAACGCTGGTCATTGTGGCCTCCAAGACCTTCACCACCATTGAGACCATGACCAACGCGCGCACCGCGCAGGCGTGGATGGGTGAGGTGGTCAAAGACACAGGCGCGCAATTTGCAGCGCTGTCGACTGCTGAGGAAAAGACCGCAGAGTTCGGTATCGCGCCCTCAAGCGTGTTTGGCTTTGAGGATTGGGTCGGCGGGCGGTATTCCCTTTGGGGGCCGATTGGCCTGTCGATCATGATCGCCGTTGGGGCGGATGACTTCGACGCGTTTTTGCGCGGCGCATATGATATGGATTGCCACTTCCGCGACGCGCCATTGGATGAAAACCTGCCGATCTGGCTGGCGCTTACTGGTGTTTGGAACAACCAAGGTTGTGGCCATTCAACCCGCGCCGTGCTGCCATATGACCAGCGTCTGACACGCTTGCCCGCGTATTTTCAGCAGTTGGAAATGGAGAGCAACGGCAAGTCGGTTGCGATGGATGGCTCCTCGCTAGAGGTCAACTCAGGCCCCGTAGTTTGGGGCGAGCCGGGCACCAATGGTCAACATGCGTTCTACCAGCTGATCCACCAAGGCACGCGGGTGATCCCATGCGAATTTATGGTGGCGAAAAGCGGCCATGAGGAAGACTTGGCGCATCAGCACGAGTTGCTGGTTGCAAACTGCTTGGCGCAATCCGAGGCGCTCATGGTCGGCCGATCCTTAGAGGAGGCCACGGGCATCATGGCGAAGCGCGGGCTAACCGGCGCCGAATTGGACCGCCAAGCCCGCCACCGCGTGTTCCCAGGCGACCGCCCGTCCACCACGCTTGTGTACCCGAAGCTGACACCGTTCGTTTTGGGCCAGATCATCGCCCTCTATGAGCACCGCGTGTTTGTGGAAGGCGTGATGCTGGGCATCAACTCCTACGACCAATGGGGTGTGGAGCTTGGCAAAGAGCTGGCGAATGCCTTGACGCCAGTGCTGCGTGGCGAAGCGTCAGAAGAGGGCAAAGACAGCTCGACCCGCATGTTGCTGGATTACTTGCGCAGTTAAGCGTCGGTCGCGCCATCACGATCTTTGAAAATCTCGCGTAGATTGGCGGGGATGGGGTATTTCCCATCCTCGTTCACCATCACCAAAACCGCGTTGGACGTCGTGCGCAAAGCGCCACCTGACCACACGGCATATTCCATCTGAAAGCTGGAATTGCGAAGCCGCGTAGTGCGCCCTGTGACGACGTAATCATCGTCCAGCTTCATCTCGGCAAGATAGTCCACCTGCACTTGGCGCAACACCACCATAAGGGCGTCGCGGCCCGTGAGAGGCACGCCATAAGTCTTCATATATTGCAGGCGGAAGTTCTCGAACCACCCCAGATAAGCGGCGTTGTTCACATGCCCCAATGGGTCCAACTCGGTGAAACGCACACGGTCGGCAAAGCCAATTGGCCACGGCTCGGGGATGCCCAGCGTTCGCAGGGCGTTGGCGTCGAGCGGGGTGAGATGGGTAAGGTCAGTCATAAGAATTTTTGGAGCGGGTAACGAGAATCGAACTCGTAACTAAAGCTTGGGAAGCTGCCGTGATACCTTTTCACCATACCCGCTGATAGGTTTGAATTAAGTGAGCCACAGCGCGGCGTCAAGAGCGCCTGCGCCTGCGACGGCCACCTTCTTTGTCGCCACCACCCGTGTTGAAGTTCACATCGGGTAGTGTGACGATTGTGGACAGGATCGGGAACGGCTCCACTGCGTTGGGGATGTTGGAGGCATTGACGAAATGCTCCTGAAAACGCGGCTCAATGGCGGTTTCGATCTTAAGGATGTTGTGCACGGTCTGCTCGATTTCACGGCGAGCCTTGGTGTTGAGAAGTGCTATACGCGCGCCCGTGCCAGCCGCGTTGCCTGCCGAGGTGACCTTATCAAGTGGCGCATCAGGGATCATGCCCAGCACCATCGCGTGTTTGGGGGAGATATGTGCCCCAAACGCGCCCGCAAGTACCACGTGGTCGACGTTATCGACCTCAAATTTGTCCATCAACAAACGCGCCCCCGAATAGAGCGCAGCCTTGGCCATCTGGATTTCGCGAATGTCGCGGTTAGTGACTGTGATTTGGCGCTCGCCATCCTCATAGATCAAATAGCTGTAGGTTCTTCCGTCAATAAAACAACGACTTGTGCCGGTTTGTTCAGGTGATCCAATGAGGCCGGGACCATCGACAATGCCCGCCATGCGCATCTCAGCCACCATCTCGATAATGCCGGAGCCACAGATGCCCGTGATGCCAGTGCTGGCGATGACCGCGTCAAAACCTTCCTCATCCGACCAAACGTCGGAGCCAATCACGCGAAAGCGCGGCTCTTTGGTGACCGGATCAATTTCCACGCGCTCAATCGCACCAGGGGCCGCACGTTGGCCGGAACTGATCTGAGCACCTTCAAATGCTGGGCCTGTTGGGGAGGAACAGGCAAGCACCTTGTCCTTGTTGCCCAGCAAGATTTCCGCATTGGTGCCCACATCGACGACCAAAACGAGATCGTCGGACTTATCGGGGGCCTCGGACAACGCCACGGCGGCCGCATCAGCGCCCACGTGGCCCGCGATGCAAGGCAGCAGATAGACGCGCGCGGCGGGGTGCAGGTTTAGGTCCAACTCTATGGCGCGCAAGGACAAGGCCTCGGATGTGGCCAACGCAAAGGGGGCTTGGCCCAACTCGAAGGGATCAATGCCAAGGAACAAGTGGTGCATCACAGGGTTACACACGAAGACCGCATCGACGATCAGGTTGCGGTCAATCTCCGCCTCGGAGGCGATTTGCACAAACAGCGCGTTCATGCCTTCACGAACGGCTTGGGTCATTTCATCGGCGCCGCCCGTGTTCATCATCGAGTAGCTGACGCGGCTCATCAAATCCTCGCCGAAACGGATTTGCGGGTTCATGATGCCTGATGAGGCTACAACTTCGCCGGTCGTCAGGTCACACAGGTGCCCCGCGATGGTGGTCGAGCCCAGATCGACGGCAAGCCCATAAACTGTACCCTCATAGAAGCCCGGCCAGATGTGCATGATGCGAGGGCCGAACATCTCATCGCCCATGTGCACGGCACAAGTTACCTTCCATTCGCCTTTGCGCAGAATAGGTTGCAGGGTTTTCAGCAAGCCTAAATCGGCCTCAAGTGCGGGTAGGTCCCATTCTTTGCGAAGCGCTTTGATCAATCGCTCTAGATCGCCCGAAGGCTCGTGCATGTCGGGTTGCTCCACCTCGACATAATAGAGCTTGGTGGAGGGGTTTAGGGTGATGTCCCGCGCCTCGGCCCGTTTTCGAACCACTTGGCGGTGGACTTGGCTGCTTTCGGGCACGTCGATGACGATGTCGCCTTGAACTTGCGCTTGGCACCCAAGACGGCGACCTTTCGTGAGGCCACGCTTGTCGTCGTAGCGTTGCTCAACGCTGTTCCACTCGCTAAGCGCGTCGTCTTTAACGGTCACACCATGCTTAGGGAACTCCCCAAAGGACGGGGTGATCTGACATTTCGAGCAAATCCCGCGCCCGCCGCACACGCTATCAAGATCCACGCCCAATTGCCTTGCAGCTGTCAGCACAGGCGTGCCCGCAGGGAAATGCCCGCGCTTGCCGGATGGGGTGAAGATTACGAGAGGGTCTTTGTCGGACATTTTGGCACCGAAGCAGTTGTATTCACGTTAAAGTAGTAGGGGATTGGCTGGCCGGTGCAATGGCTGTCTGCGACGTGATATTGTCGGATTACGCATGGTTTTTATGAATGTTTAGGAGGGCTGGCTTTGCATGTGTCAAAGCCAGCGACCAAATGGTATTGATGAACTATTATGAAAAATTACTTTATTACATCTGCTTTGTTCATGGTTTTAGCGCCGTGTTCACAACTTTTTGCGCAGGACTTTCGATACCCTCAGTTTCAAAGCGAGCCGACGTGTGGGGACGGTCCTCCGCTTCCGGAGAAGCATCAGTTCAAATTGGGGGAGGTCACCGGAACTACTTATATCGCGCATTACCGTAGAGATGGTCGTGTGAAGGAAATGACGTTCTCTGTCAAAACCCCTGGCGCGTTTCAGGGGGATGAATTTCCCAATGATATCTGTGGTTCCAAAATAGTTTTGTCCATGGATGGCGGGCCAGACATCCGTGGTGTGATGGAATACATGCCTCCCGATCCCAAAAGCGAGCATCGGCCTTGGCCCTACGCTATAAAGTTGGAAGGAAAACCCATGCGTGAAATGCGGTTCGCTGGAAGCTACTTCACTGCAATTCGTGGGGCGGTTGAGACGGTTGGTGTAGATGGCAGCGTTGAGCGATTGTTTTTCACCGGAGCGGCGGAACATAAGTGGGAGTAACTAGGCTTTTAGCCTAGGCCATGCTTTGCAACAGCTTCGCCGTGTCTTCGTCCGCAGGAAACATCAACTCGATCTTCAGGTCGGTTATAGTGAGGTCCTCCGCGCCACCAAATTGCGCGATTGTGGAAAACATCGGCAAGCGTAAACCGCCCACGGAATAGATCGTAGAGATCACAGGTGGCAGTGGCGTTGGCGGATCATAGGCCGCAATCATGGGGTCGCGGGATAGGGCGTCTATGGCCTTGTCCAATGCGCGCAACCCACCCGCTGCGCGGCTTTCAGCGTTGAGGCGTTGTAGCATGTGGTAGCCAACCTCGCCCCAATTCTCGATGGCCTGTTTTGCGACGCCGCTGCCTGCAATAAAGTCGAGCAGGCTCGAGCCACACCCAAGCCCCACCACTTTGAACAGTAACTCTGCAGGTGCATTTAGCTGCACGATCACCCAGTTGGCATCGAAGACCATAGCGGGGTAAGGCGCATGGCGCTCCAGCATATGCGCCATTGCGGAGGACACCATTTGCATATGCTCATCGGTGAGGGCGGATTGCGTGTAATAAGGTGAAAAGCCAGCCGCATCATAAAGATCGTTACGGCGCGCTTGGGGCACATCGAGAATATCGCTTAGATGGTGGACCATGTCGCGGCTGGGTTTGGCGCGACCGGTCTCAAGAAACGATATGTGGCGCGAGGAGACGTCAGCCTCAGTCGCGAGTTGCAACTGGCTTAACCGGCGGGCTTTGCGCCAGAACTGGAGTTGGGGTCCGAATTTGCTCATGGAGTTAAGCTACACCATGAAGGAAAGGGTATCACTTACTTTAGAGGTAATTGTTTTGCGTCAAATGGGATGGGTATGGTCGCCCAGATAATAATTTTGCTGGAGTGCATCCTATGACGACTGAAACCATGAGCCGCCGCTTAAAGATTGTGGGGGTGGTTAACCTGATCTTTGGAGCGAGTTTCGCCTTGGCCGCTTTGCCAGCGCTGAGCCTGCCCGCCATGCTGTTCGCAGATGTTGTGATTTGGCCCATTGGCGGCGCGGAGGACGGCACATCTCCGGTCGCGCGGCTAATGCTGGCAATTGCCGGTGGGGTGATCGCGGGGTTCGGCGCACTCTGGTACGCCGCATCTGGACGCGCGTGTGAAGAGGCCCCATTGTTGGTGAGAAAGATGCTGATGACGGGGGCATTGACGTGGTTTGTCGTCGACAGCCTTGGGTCCGTCTTGGCAGGGGCGCCGGTCAATGTTCTTGGGAACGCAGGCTATTTGGCGTTTTTGCTTTGGCCAGTTTGGAGTGTCGGGAAGGTGAAGACCGCAACCGCTTAATAGACAAGCTGGCCCTAATCGACAGGGCCAGCTTGTTGTCTGGGCGCTTACTTCGCTTCAGGCTCTTTCTTCTTGGTGAACGGGTGGAGGAACTGCTTCACAAAACCGCGCGGAACCTGCTCACCAGCCACGCCGTAGCGCTTGGGCCAGCGGCCTTCCGGCATGTGGTAGGTGCCAAACATGCGGTCTAGGATTGGGAAGTGGATGGCGTAGTTTATGTCGATCGCTTCACGCTCCGCCCCGTGGTGCCAGTGGTGGAAACGGGGGGTGGCGAAAGTGCTTTCCACGGCTTTCAGGTCCCAACCAATGTTGGAGTGAATGAAGTGCGAGTAGAAATACACAATCAAAACATAGGCTTGGATTGCGGCCGGATCGAATCCCAAAGTGAACATCGGAACGGCGGTGAAACCACGTAAAATAGCGATCTCAATAAAATGCATGCGCGAGCCGGCCAGCCAGTCAAGATGCTCCACCGAGTGATGTACCGCGTGGAAGCGCCATAGCGCTGGCACCATATGGAATGTGCGGTGCACCCAGTATTGCACGAAGTCCGAAAAAATAAGGATCGCGATGAGCTGCACAACGAAGGGCAGGGCATAGACCCAGTCCTGTATGGCGCTCATGTCGATGTAGCTGGTGATTAGGTTGGACGGCATGAACGTCAGGAAGGTCAGGACTTGCACCATCAAGGATGACACGAGATAGTAGAACATGTCCTCCTGCCATTCGGGGCGGAAGACGGTTTGGTCTTCGTCTTGGGGGAAGTAGCGCTCTAGTGGGACAAAGAGGAAGCCGAGGAAAACCACGTTCAGAATGAAGAAATCGAGACCAAAATATAGCGGTGCGGTTGTGACTTGGCCATCGTCTGGCGTGCCGATCAGCGAGACGCTGATGATCAGGAATAGGGCGGTCCAGCCTAGGATTTTGTCCCTTGATAGCAACAAGGACAACAGTGCGAAGGCGTAGCCAAGGAGCAGCACCACTTGTAGCAGGAATTGAAGGTTCGCAGGTGTCGCGACTGTCTCCAGATCTGGGGTGGAGAACAGCCCTGGATAATACATGATCGCCAGTAGGGCGGTGGCGGTCAGGCCTGCAAGTAATGCGCCACCGCCAGATAACCAACCGCTGCCAAAGGGGCGATCCTCGCGTGGGCGTTCGAGTTGAGTTTTAAGGCGTCGAATAAATGACATTAACAATCTCCGGAAATTATCCAAAGAGATTGCCAAATGTTTAATGGCGGGCAAAGCCTATAGTGTCACTTCGCCCGCTTTTAGAATGCAGCGTGTCAGATTAACCGCGACGGCGGCGACCACCTGCGCGCCCACCGCGTGCAGAAGCCACGGAGCCGTCAGCGTTCTTTGGCTTGTTGAAGTCGATCCATGCACCTCCCGACGGGTCTTGGTTCATCAAGAAATTCGCGGCGCGGATGGCCTCCATCTCTTTGCCGGGTTGTGGCTTGGTCGAGCCCATGCCGGTGAGCTGCGCCAGCAATTCAGGATCAATGTCGTCTGGAACAATGATGCCAGCCTTGGCCAATGCATCCAGCTTTTCTTGCATCTTCTTTGGCCCAACAGGCAGCGCCACCGGGTTCATGATCGCGGAAGTCATGCCCGCGGCCATCGCCATCGGCAAGAAGGCGTTGTTGATGCCGTGGCGGTTTGGCAAGCCAAAGGAGATGTTCGACGCACCGCAAGTGGTGTTGACGCCCAGCTCCTCGCGCAAACGGCGCACAAGGGTGAATACTTGCAAGCCAGCCGTGCCCATCGCGCCAATAGGCATAACAAGAGGGTCGACCACAATGTCGTGGGCAGGGATGCCAAAGTCAGCCGCGCGTTCCACGATCTTCTTGGCAACCGCGAAGCGCACGTCTGGGTCTTCCGAGATGCCGGTGTCATCGTTCGAGATTGCTACAACGGGGACGTTGTATTTCTTCACCAGTGGCAGAACCAGCTCAAGGCGTTCTTCCTCACCAGTGACGGAGTTCAGCAGGGGGCGGCCCTCGGCGACCGCAAGGCCATTTTCCAACGCACCGGGAACCGAGCTGTCGATGCACAGCGGGATGTCTGAGACCTTTTGAACCCGTTCAACCAGCTCTTTCATCAGTGTAGGCTCAACAAAGTTATTGTCGGCGTAACGCGGATCTTCCGCCATTTTGTTGGAAAAGACCGCGCCGGAGTTGATGTCCAGCACGTTGGCCCCAGCCAAAGTTTGGGCAATGGCGTCAGCCTCAACGCGGGAAAAATCGCCTTTTTCTAATTCCTCATTGAGGATTTTGCGGCCAGTTGGGTTGATGCGTTCACCGATGACGCAGAACGGTTCGTCAAACCCGATAACTGTCGTTTTAGTTTTAGATTCCAGTACGGTACGGGTCATTGTTGATCTTTCTTAAGCTTGGTCGGCTGGGACGGCAGAAGCGCCGCCATTTGAGATGGCCCAGTTGGCGTTGGTCTTGATCCCGCCAAGTGGGAAGAAGTGGACGGATTCGATGTTGAAGTCAGGATTGTTGGCCTTGTGCGCGGCCAATGTGTTGATCACATCCGTTGGCTCGTAAGGCAACAGCAGTTTCGTGACATCCATCGCCCGCTTTTGCAGCACTTTCAGCGAGGGACCGACGCCGCAAGCGATCGCGAATTTGATCAAGGTTTGCAGCTTCGCGGGGCCTGCGATGCCAATGTGGACGGGCAGATCGATGCCGGCGGCTTTGATCGAGTTGGCCCAGTCGATGATTGGATCAGCCTCAAAGGCGAATTGTGTGGCCAGTGCCATTTTGGCGTCGGATGTCTCGGAAAAGCGTTGCTTCCACGCCAGCGCCTCATCGACGTTTTTCATGCCGCCGTCAGGATCGATGTCGCGATTTCCCTCAGGGTGACCTGCAACGTGAAGGCGCTCGAAGCCAGCTTCGCCGAACAGGCCAGTTTCCAGCATTTGCATGGAGCTGTCGAATTCGCCATGCGGCTCCGTCACGCCGCCAGCCAGTAGCAGCGCCTGTTTCACGTCGGCCTCGCCTTGGTAGCGAGCGATCCAATCTGCCAAGGTGGCTTTGTCCTTGATGATACGCGCAGGGAAGTGCGGCATGACCTTAAAGCCGTCCTCATTGAGGCGGGCAGCAGTCGCGACCATGTCCTCAATTGGAGTGCCTTCGATGTGCGCGACATAGACGCGGGTGCCTTTAGGTAGGAGGGTGCGGAAGTTTTCTACCTTCTCGGCGGTGCGGGGCATCACCTCGATGGAATAGTCTTGTAGAAAGCTCTCAACCTGCGGGTTGACCGTGGTGGTAGTGGCATCCGTCTTACGTTTGAAATTCAACAAGGCCATGAGCCCCTCCTTTATGCGCGTTGCGATCGGGTCAGGCGGCATTGCCGTCGTTCGCGATCAGTTGCTTGATCTTTTCGCCGTCGTATTCGGCTTCCAGACGTGCCGCTTCTGCCTTTGCGACCTCTTGGGGGTCGCCATCGACAGAGTAGGGCGCGGCTTTACGCCAATCGGCCAAATATGCGTCGGCATCCTTGGCCCCAACCTTCATGGCGGCGCGGTCAATGGCTTGCTCAAAGCGTTCCTCAAGCTGAACCTTATGGCCGCGTCGGCCTTTGCCCACGATGACCTGAGCAGGAATATCGCGCCAGTAAACTATGGTCACATCAGGCATAGGTTCGAATCCTTTGTTATCGAGCCGTTTGGTTGAGACTAGGCGTCCACAACTGCAAGCTAAGGTGCATTTTCGACATTTAATTAGGGCAGAGCGACCCCAACGCGTCATACGCCCTTGCTATGTGGGATCGGGAATGGGGGCCAGCTATCCCGGTCCTCATATTTCTCATGGTTTTTATGAGCTTGCCGCAGGTCTATGCTTGCCTCAGCGCATTTGCGCTCATACGGTGAGGGTAACCCATCATTGGAGGCCTAGCGCCATGGCGAAGAGACCGCCACATAGCGCGGGCCCGTTCGTCAAGCCGGCTTTAGTGCCGAGCGCGCGGCCCGCGACCAAGCCTGCAACAGCGGGCAAACCTGACCCAGCCGACCTTTACGCGGCGCTGGACCTCGGGACGAACTCATGCCGTATGCTGGTTGCCCAACCCAAAGGCAGCCAATTTCACGTCGTCGACAGTTTTTCCAAGTCGGTGCAACTGGGCGCGGGCCTAGAGAGCACGGGCAAGCTGTCGCGCAACTCCATGGCGCGGACCGTGGGCGCGCTGAAGATCTGCCAAAAGAAGCTGCGTCACCACGAAGTGAAGCGGATGCGCCTTGTCGCAACCGAGGCCTGCCGCCGCGCAAGCAACTCGGATGAGTTCTTGAAGCTGGTGCACCGCGAGACGGGCATTGACCTTGAGATCATCAAACCGGAGGAAGAAGCCCGCTACGCCGTGATTTCTTGCGCACCATTGGTGTCGGTGAATACGGAGCAGTTGCTGGTGGTGGACATCGGCGGTGGCTCCACCGAGCTGGTATGGATCGACCTGAGCCGTGTTCCTAAAGTGGATCGCCCACGTGCCATCATGCGGCTGCACACCGGCTTTGACAGCAAGGACAGCGAATTTCCGGCCGCCAAGGTGGTCGACTGGATTTCCGTGCCATTGGGCGTGGCGACGCTGCGCGACCAATTTAACGACGTGGATGACGACGGGGCGCGGTTTGCGTTGATGTCGTGGTTCTTTGAGGAAAACTTGGCCGAGTTCACGCCCTACATAGATGCCGATCAGGTACGCGAAGGCTTCCAGATCGTGGGCACCTCGGGCACAGTGACCACCGTTGCGGCGTCACACCTTGGGCTGAAACGCTATGACCGTAACAAGGTGGACGGGCTGCGGATGACGTCCGACCAGATCGACCACGTGATCCAAGGTTACCTGCATATGGGGCCGGAAGGTCGCCGCGCTGATCCGCGTATTGGCAAGGACCGCCACGCGCTCATCATGTCTGGGGCGGCGATTTTGCAAGCCTTGCTGCGGGTTTGGCCCACGGATCGCTTGTCCGTGGCGGATCGTGGCCTACGTGAGGGGCTGCTTTATGCCCAAATGTCCAGCGACGGCGTGCTGGAAGAGGGGCCTTACTAGGCTGGTCTTTAGGGGCTTAGGCAGGTAGGGAGTGCCTTCGCGGTTCAACAACAGCTAAGTGAAGTAGACATCATGGCCAAATCACCAACCGGACCAAAAGGCGGCAAGGGCGGCAATACTTCGGGGCGCGGGCAACGCGACTTGAAGGTTAAGGTGAAATCTGCCCGTGGGCGGACCATGTCCTCCACGCTTTGGCTGCAACGCCAGCTGAATGACCCTTACGTGAAACGCGCCAAGGCCGAAGGGCTGCGTGGCCGTGCGGCGTATAAAATTTCCGAGACGGATGACAAATACCGCTTCCTGACGCCGGGCAAGCGCATCGTAGATCTTGGCTGCGCGCCCGGTGGTTGGTGCCAAGTCGCCGCTCGCCGTGTGAACGCACTGGGCGAGCGTCAAGGCAAGGCCCAAGGCACCGTGCTGGGGATTGACATACAAGAGGTCGAGCCAGTTCCGGGGTGTGATATCCATGTGTTGGATTTCCTCGAAGAAGGGGCGGACGATAAGGTTAAAGAATGGCTGGGCGGTACGGCTGACGTGGTGATGAGCGACATGGCCGCCGCATCCTGCGGCCACAAGCAAACCGACCACCTGCGTATCATCGCGTTGTGTGAGGCTGCGGCGTATTTCGCTTTCGATGTGTTGGACGAGGGCGGCGTGTTCGTGGCCAAGGTTCTGGCTGGTGGCGCCGAGGGTGAGTTGCAACATATCTTGAAGCAAAAGTTCAAGAAGGTGGCGAACTTCAAGCCGGGGGCAAGCCGCTCTGACAGCTCCGAGAAGTTCGTGGTGGCGACGGGCTTCAAGGGGCGCGACGCTTAGGGGGCAGTTTCAGGTGGTTTCGTATTATGGGTAGCATCGAATGACTGCTTCGAGCCCAACTTGTAACTTGGTTTTCTCGCTGCGTGCGCTCGCAGCGTCAGTAATGCCGCGTGAGCAAAGAAAATGGTGCGTTCGCGCGGCAGAAGAAACGGTCATTCATGTAAACCGCAGCGAAGATCATAGCTCGGATCTACAAGTCGTGGTAAATGGTCCTGTCGCGATTTCGTATCGCCCAAAGCGCTCGTTTAAGTCGTATGCCGTGCCGCTGCATCTCGATAGGCCTTAGGTGTCACGCCAGTTGCCCGCTTGAACGCTTTGTAAAACGTTGAGCGTGAGTTGAAACCAACATCCAAAGAGACCGTCAGTGAGTTTGCCACGCCCTCAGCAATCAACGGCTTAGCAACCTCAATTCGGTGATGTGCAATATAGTCGAAGAACGTTGACCCGATTTGTTCGTTGAGCGTCTGGGAAACCTGATTGGGTAAAGCGCCTACGTGGCGTGAAAGTTTTTGCAAAGATAGGTTCGGATCAAGATACAAAGCATCTTGTGTCATTGCTGATCTAATCCGCGTCGCAAGCTGTTCCGCGTGCGCTTCTGTCAGAGCAGATCGCGCATACTTCGGCTCCGACGTATCGTTTGATGGCGCAGGTTCTTCAATTTCCGCTTTTGGTGGTGCAATTGGCGCAAACGCCATCCCGAACAACAGCAAGCAGGCCGTCAGAACGTAAAGGAGTTCCTTAACGACGACCCGTTCGAATCCTGTATTATCGGCGACAAACATGAATGCTGTTACGGTCCACAAGCTCACGAGTGAAACCACAAACCAGTCGAGCCACCGCAACTCATGGTCATCGAGGTTGGAATAGAGCGACCGAAGTTTGGTCCGGTAGCTGTGCAATCGCCTAAGTGTCGCGACGAGATACAGACAAGATGAAATCACCCAACAAAAAATCAGGATGAACGTGACCAAAACCAGCGTTGAAGAAACAATCCCTGCTGGCAGTTCCCCCGCTATGAACATCTCAGTTTTGGCTTGTGCGGGCTGCAACCAGTAGCCGATCATCACCATACCGCCCACTATCGGCAAAACGATGTCGCGTCGCCGCATAACCGTGGATCGGAGTTCAATCGTCTTTGCTGCAACGTAATAAAAAACTGCGGGCGGCAGGATCAGAAGCAGTACCAATACAACCGGCAAGTAGAAGCCGTATATCGATGGGACGTAGGCAAATACGAGCGGTATTGAAACGATGCCACCTAACACACCAAAAATCACCGTGAGGTAAAAACGTGCAGGCCCGTCTTGCGCGCCACGAACTGCAGACATTGCGCCCGCCAGCGCGATGCCCAAGCAGGCGGCAGAAAGGGCTATGGTTCCATCAGCTTGCATACTGATGGATAAGCTCAATGCTCTACCAACATCAATGCTCTACCAACATCATTGTACGAAATGCCACTCCGGACATGCAAATGTGTTCGCGCCGTCACTCGCGGACGAAAGACAAGAATCCCTGGGGCAGAAAGAGTTCTAATTTCACGGCCATAAGTGTTGGGCCACAGCCGAAAAGTACCCCAATGACTATTCTTGTGACACTCATCACCATCGCCCATATCGCATCCGGCACCATCGCCGTTGGGATGGGCGCCATCACACTCGCCGCCCAAAAAGGAGCGAGGTCCCATATCAACATTGGCCGCGTGTTCACTGCCTGTATGGTCCTTTCGTCACTCCTTGGTGCGGCGCTCGGGTTGGTCAAATTTGAGACCTTCTACATCACGTTTCACGCAGGTATGTTGGGAATGACCTTGGTCCTGAGCGGACGGATACTTGCAAGGGTGCAGAACCGCGATCTCGGTGCTCCGTTCGTTGCAATTGGATCTGTGAACTTTCTCAATACCGCAGGCTTGGTCGCCGCCGGTTTCTGCGCGTTGACTTTACCAGAGCAAACTCTGCGTGGATTTGCTGCCGCCGACTACTTTTTCTTGGCGGGAATGGCGAGTGTCGCCTTGCTCAACGACCTTGTCATTCTCTTGCGAAAGACCCTGTCTGATAGACATCGGATCGCCCAGCACTTGTGGCGCATGTGTATCGGGTTTTTCATCGCAGCGGGCTCCGCGTTCACGGGGCCGGGAGCGGGCATTTTCCCCGAGGTCGTGCGCAACAGTGGCGTTCTTTCGCTGCCCGAACTCACAATCATCCTGCTCATGCTGTTTTGGCTTTTCCGCATCCTGTTTGGGAGGCACCGCTGTACGCTCCTGACGCCGGCTTGATCCAAGACATACTTGTTCGGTTTTGTATTCCTCGTGTCCGTCTTGGCCCCTTTGAGATTCGGCAGCGGTAACACGGACGCATCCGCCATTGTAGCATTCATTGACGCGCACCTGAGGGGTTGATCGTGTTTAATACTGTCATCCATATTCTAAATGCCTTTGCCTTGGCGGTCTTTGTCGTCGCACTGGAAGCACGCCTCAAATCCACCACACCTGATTGGGCGGCCATCACCCGTGCACTCGAATTGATGTGTGCAACTTTAGTCCTTGATGCAGGTATGATGGCGATCGTAACAGCCGAACACGCGGCTGCCCTTTTTGTAATTAATCCTATGCAAGCCGCAGAAGACTGGGCGCTGCTCCAAGTTGTTGAGACGGGTCTTGGCGGCGGCAATGAAATCGCCGCTGGGATGTGGATCTTGCTCGTGAGTATCGCCGGCATGATGGGTCGCAGCTTGGGCAAGATCTCAATTGGCCTAGGATTACTGACCGGTGCGGGTGGCCTTGCAACCCTTATGCCAGCAATCGAGGATATGGCGGGTGCCGTATTCGGGTTGGGCGCAATCGGATGGTTTATTGCTATTAGCCTGTCCCTCACCTTTAAACGGCAGGCAATGGTGGAACCAAGAATTGCATTGCGAACATAGAGACTATTTGCTGCGGCCTGAATTACGGGCCGCAGCCAGTTTGATTCAAAATCTACGTCGCGGTGTTTGCCCCCAACCACTCAAGCATCGCACGCGTCGTTTCGCTTGGCTTTTCCTGCTGAATCCAATGCCCGCAATCAAGGCTGACCACATCCGCGTTTGGCACGAAGTCCGCCAGAGTTTCGGATTTGGGAATCATGTCCTGCTCACCATAGATCATAAGCGTAGGCTGCTTGATGAACGGGGTAACGTCAGTCAAAATCTGCCAATTGCGATCCATATTCCGGTACCAATTGATGCTACCTGTAAATCCGGTTTCCTCAAAGGCCGCGACGTAGACGGCCAGTTCGTCTTCTTGCAAGATTGGCTCACCCACTGGTGTTTCGGCTTGTGCAAGATTAATCATCATCATGCCCGGTTCAGGCGGCATTGGCGGGACGTTCTTGCGGTACAAATTACGCAGGAACCGAGCCGTATTCCGGTCGAGCACGGCATCAGCAACACCCGGCTGCCTGTTGAAATGAACGAAGTAGTTGTCAGCCCCAAAGAACTCTTCCATGAACGCGATCCAAGGCTTTGGGGTACGTGCCTGATACGGCAATGCGAGGTTGATGATCTTTGACACCCGTTCTGGATGCAGCCGAGCCAAGCTCCACACGACATTCGCGCCCCAATCGTGGCCAACAAAAACAGCTTCCTCATATTCGAAATGATCAAGCAGGGCTGCAAAATCTCCAGTCAGTTGTGTGATGTCATAGTCTGCGACCTGATCGGGACGTGATGACTTGCCATAACCCCGTTGGTTCGGGACGATGACATGGTATCCGGCTGCGGCAAAGGCCGGCATCTGGTGGCGCCAGGAAAATGCGTGCTCTGGCCAACCATGGCAAAGGACAATCGGGTTGCCCGCATTTTCCTGTCCCGCTTCAAACACTTCGAGTTCGACACCGTTCACGGGGATGATTGTGGGGGTTGGGAAGTTGGCGATCTTTGTCATTTTCAGGTTCCTTTTTGATTGTGTCCTGATCGCCTAAGATAAAAACATTCCAAAATTTGACACCTTTTGTGCTAGGCTCGCGTTATGAAGACACGCAGCCGACAAGACGCCATTGTGCGTAACCTCCGACGGAATAGCGCCTCAACGATCGAAACGCTTGCATCAACGGTCGGGGCCTCACGCAGCACGATCATCCGCGACATCGCTGCATTGCGTGACGAAGGGTTCGTCATTCAAACCGAACCGGGGCGCGGTGGCGGGCTCAGCCTAGATGGGTCATCCATCCAAACCACCGCGCGCCTATCTGTGGCTGAGGTATTCGCATTGATCATCGGTGTGTCAGCCATGCGTGCTGCGGGAAACCTGCCGTTCTCAAGCCTTGCTGACGCGGGACTATCCAAAATCGAGAAAGCCCTTCCAATTGACAAAGTCCGCGATCTACGCCGCTTGCTGGATTGTCTTTATGTCGGGCCTCTCGCGCCGCAAGTCGACACATCCAACCTCGCAGAGATGGAACCTGATTTGCTTCCCGCGTTTGAAGCAGCATTTCTCAAAGGGTTCTTCTTACAGTTTCGATATCGCGACGCAAAAGGGGCGGAAACCACGCGGCATATCGAACCGCAAGCGATGCTGATCCTTCCGCCACTTTGGTATCTGGTCGCTTGGGATCCGACACGTAAGGATTTTCGCCATTTCCGCATGGACCGAATCCGCGACCCTCAATTAGTGGAGGGATCCTCATTCCGCCGGCGCGCTGTTCCCTTTGATGATGGTGTCCGGCCCATTCGCATCGTTTAGCGCCAATCTACCCCGTGCGCCGAACTCATTGTACCGCCGTACAAAACCCAATCAAGATGGTAACAATCACTGCGATTGTCGTCAGGCCAGATTTGGCGATCGTCGCAATGCTGCTTGCATGGACTAGCGATGCAGAGAGATTGGGCGAGCTCAAGATCATGGCGGTAATGCCAAGGTTTTCAACATAGTCGCAAAGAGCCGCCCCGACCGAAAGGATGATGCCAAGCCGGACGAACCGATGGGCGGGCATGTTTTGTCCAAACCACCGCCTCAAAGATACGAGAGTAAGTGCAAACAAAGTGGGATAGATAGAATTGATCTTAGCTGGTGGAATGCATCCGCAGTCCGCCAACTCGGAAGCAAACACGGGCGCACCTCGGCACTATTTTATCCCGGTTGGCTATCACAGCAACAGCAACGACATTTTTATATCGAATGGCCGATCTGGTGAAATACCAGACTTCGAGGCAATAGACATGTCGCACCTGCAAAGAAATGCTACGTCAGCAATAGCCGCATCTGCAAAAGTCCGCTTTGTCCGCACAGCGGCCATCTGTCACTTTTAGATGAAGGGCAGTGGGGCCTAAAATCCCTCCCGCTTTAACCTCTGCAACTCCCGATCCAAGGCGTTCAAAAACTGGGAGCGATCTTTGTTGGAGAACGGGGCAGGACCGGAGGTCTGCTCTAAACCTGCCCTCAAATCTGCCATGATCGCCCGCGTCGCAATGGCCCCGCCGATGTTGGATGTGTTAAACGGCTTGCCTGTTGGCCCAAGCACTGTGGCACCCACCTCGATGCAGCGGCCCGCCAGCAAGATGTCGGCGGTAATGACCACGGATGACGGCGTGGCGTTCTCCGCGATCCAATCATCCGCCGCATCAAACCCGTCGGAGACCACCTGCATGGAAATCAACGGGTGATTGGGCGTGCGCAGGTAGCTGTTGGCCACCAAAGTGACCGGTGTGTTTAGGCGGTAGGCGACCTTGAAGACCTCCTCCTTCACGGGGCAGGCGTCAGCGTCGACGAGGATATTGGGCATAAATGGTGCTCCGAATGCGTTTGTGCCCCTTTGCCACAAAATCTGCCCTTTCGCATCTGCGAAATCCATGAAATAGGAAACTGCCAAACGAACCCTCCCCAAGGAGTACCCCATGGAGATTCGCGAGGCCCTCACCTTCGACGACGTATTGCTTGTTCCAGGCGCATCCAACGTGATGCCGTCCACCGCGGACACGCGCACCTTTGTGACCAAGTCGGTTGCGATGAATATCCCGCTTTTGTCCTCTGCGATGGACACGGTGACCGAAGCCCGCATGGCGATTGCCATGGCGCAGGCAGGGGGCATTGGCGTGATCCATCGTAATCTGGATTTGGACGAACAGGCCCGACAGGTGCGCCGCGTAAAACGGTTTGAAAGTGGTATCGTCTACAACCCGATCACTTTGACGGCGGACCAGACACTGGCCGACGCCAAAGCGCTACAAGAGCGCTACAAAGTGTCCGGCTTTCCCGTGGTGGATGGTAGCGGCCGCGTTTTAGGCATCGTGACCAACCGCGACATGCGCTTTGCCAGCGACGATAACACTCCGGTCTCTGCGATGATGACCAACGAAAACTTGGCCATGCTGCGCGAACCGGCTGATCTGGGCGAGGCCAAATCCCTGATGGAAGCCCGTCGCATCGAGAAGCTCTTGGTCGTTGACGGTGACGGCAAGTTGACTGGCTTGTTGACGATCAAGGATCTGGAGCAAGCGGTTCTTAACCCGCAAGCATGTAAGGACGACTTGGGTCGCCTTCGCGTGGGTGCTGCCACGACGGTTGGCGACGCAGGGTTTGAGCGCTCCGAAGCCTTGATCGACGCTGGCGTTGATCTGGTGGTGATCGACACGGCGCATGGGCACTCCGAAGGGGTGGCCGTCGCGGTGGAACGTGTGAAAAAGCTGTCCAACACCGTGCAGGTTATCGCGGGCAACGTGGCCACCGCTGAGGCCACTCGGGCGTTGATTGGTGCGGGTGCCGACGCGGTGAAAGTCGGGATCGGACCGGGGTCCATTTGCACCACACGCATGGTTGCAGGTGTCGGTGTTCCGCAACTGACTGCCATCATGGATTGCGCATCTGGTGCGGGTGATATCCCCGTTATCGCTGATGGGGGCATCAAATTCTCCGGCGATTTCGCCAAGGCGATCGCGGCGGGCGCCAATTGCGCCATGGTTGGATCAATGATCGCTGGCACGGACGAGTCACCGGGGGAAGTCATTCTTTATCAAGGGCGTAGCTTCAAAAGTTACCGTGGTATGGGCTCGCTGGGTGCGATGGCGCAAGGCTCGGCTGATCGGTATTTTCAGAAGGATGCGGCCTCAGACAAGCTGGTGCCTGAAGGGATCGAGGGACAAGTCCCTTACAAAGGCACCGCCAACGCGGTGATTCACCAGATGGTTGGCGGATTGCGTGCAGCAATGGGCTACACGGGTGCGGCAACGATCCCCGATATGCATGAGCGGGCGAACTTCGTACGCATCACAGGCGCGGGGCTAAAGGAAAGCCACGTTCACGATGTGCAGATCACCCGCGAGTCCCCGAACTACCGGATTGGTTAAATGACCCCTTCGGCACGCCTGTCGGCGGCAATCGAGGTGCTTGACCAATATCTGTCGGGCACCGCCGCCGAGAAGGCATTGACCAACTGGGCGCGCCGGTCCCGTTTTGCTGGATCCAAGGACCGTGCGGCGGTTCGCGACATCGTATTTGATTGCCTGCGCAAGCGGGGTGCTTATGCGCGAATTGGGCTGACAGGACGCGGGCTGGTTTTGTGCCATGCCGTGGAGGTTTGTGAAACCCATGACGAGGTCAAAGCGCTGTTTGATGGAGAGGGCCATGCACCCTCCGTGATAACCGTTGAGGAAGACACCAACCTATTTCAAATGCGCCATCAGGCGAGCGATGAAATGATGTACAACATGCCTGCTTGGTTGTGTGGTGAGTTGAAGGCGTCGTTGGGGGATGACGCGGCGGTGGTTGCACATGCATTAACGGCCCGAGCCGCGGTCTTTCTGCGCGTCAATCTATCGCGGGGTTCTGTGAATGCGGCGATAAAATCCTTGGCGTCGGATGAAATCAAAACCCAGCAGCATGAGCTGTCGCCAAATGCACTTCAGGTTGTTGAAAACCCACGTAAAGTAGCGGGCAGCGCTGCTTACAATTCCGGCAAGGTCGAGCTGCAGGATGTGGCATCTCAAGCCCTTTGCTTTGGTCTTCCAGCGGCCAGCCGCATGCTGGATTACTGCGCAGGTGGCGGGGGTAAAGTGCTGGCTTACGGGGACGCAAATAGCGCCGCTTTGTTTGCACATGACGCCAACCCGCAGCGCCTTCGTGACCTAGAACCCCGCGCCAAAAGGGCTGGCGTAAAGATACGTGTTCTAAGTAAGAAAGCGTGCCAAAAAGCCGAACCATTTGACCTCGTGCTTTGCGATGTTCCGTGCTCCGGAAGTGGCGCTTGGCGGCGCTCACCTGAGGGGAAATGGGCCCTCACAGAAGACGCTTTTCATAAGCTTCTAGACGTTCAACAAGACATTTTACGCGAAGCTGCTCCATTGGTTGCAGAAGGCGGGGTTTTGGCCTTTGCGACTTGTTCTGTATTTCGGCGGGAGAACGAGGAACAAATCCAAAGATTTTGCGCCGAGAATGACGGCTGGGAATGTACTTTTCAGCACCGATTTTCTCCACTTGATGGTGGTGACGGGTTCTATATTGCTTACTTGACGCGCTCTCCACAGGGTTAATAGTGAACAAATATCACCTGTTAATGGCCGCTTAATGGTTATGCAGGAAGATTTGTGAAGTTGATTCTTGTGGGAGTATAGGTGTGGGCCGAAGCATCGGAATGGGCGACATCAGACGTCGGATGCGTCACGGCTTTTTCCCTTGGTCACGAGAATTGATTGCAATTGGGGCTGTCACGGCATTGGCGCTTATTGCAATTCCGGACGTAAAGATTGCATTCCTAATATCGATGTCCTGTGTGGTAGCTTTGCTATCTTGGAAGCTTATGGTCCCTAAAAGGGCCGACACCGTACTGACCGAGGATTTCATCTCCTATGACGAACGCGCCGTTTTCGTCACCAATTCAAGCGGATATGTGATTGCTAAGAACTCGGCAGCCGAAAAATTACTACCCGTTGATGGTGTGCAATCCTTGGATCAAGCATTGGCTCACTTGATCAGTAACGCCAGCGCCATTGCATTCCGCCTCCAGGCTAAGGCCCATAAAGCTGGCGCAGCACATGAGGACGTCGTCACAAGGCAAGGGAGTTTCAGAATCTCCGCCCACCGCATTGCAAATTGCGAAAACTTGATCTGGCGCATGCATGCACAAATTGAGCAATCAAACCCCGGACATGCTGCGGATCGATTGTCTTTGCCAATGTTCACAGTCGGGGGCTCAGGTAGCATTCTATACATGAATGATCCTATGCGGAGGCTGGTTGGTGGGCGCGCTAAAACATTAGATGAGGTTTTCACTGACGTTCCGCTAAACTCCGGCCAAGCAGCGATAGTTGCAGGGCAGGAGGGGCCGACGGATGTTATGGCAATCATCGTGCGTGGCTCTTTGGGACGGACAGAGTACTTTCTCGCGCCTCTAACTGATGTTAGCGCCCCGGAAACCACGATGGCGCAGTTAGAGGATTTTCCAATCGCACTGTTGGAACTCGACGTGTCCGGTCAGATTGTAGACTCAAACAAAAACGCGCGCAGATTGTTGGATTTAAGCGAAGAGCCTGCCAATACGTTTAGTGATTTGATTGAAGGTCTTGGTCGACCAATTTCCGACTGGCTCTCAGAGGCTGCGGAGGGGAAGGGCTTGCATCGCCCAGAAGTGTTAAAATGTAAGCGCGGCCCCGAAGAAATGTATGTGCAAGTTTCCATCGGACGAGTTATCCGAGGTGGGGAAGTGTCGCTTATTGTTTTGTTGAATGATGCTACTGAATTGAAGTCTTTGGAAAAACAATTTGTTCAAAGTCAGAAAATGCAGGCCATTGGCCAACTTGCGGGCGGTGTGGCGCATGACTTCAATAACCTATTGACGGCTATTTCAGGTCATTGCGACCTGTTGATGTTAAGACATGATCCGGGTGATAACGATTACTCAGATCTTGAACAGATAAACCAGAACGCCAACAGAGCAGCATCACTCGTTGGTCAATTGTTAGCATTTTCGCGCAAGCAGAACTTGCAACTCGAAGCACTCGATATGCGCGACACGCTGTCTGACTTGACCCACTTGCTGAATCGTTTGGTGGGGGCGCAAGTTACTCTTTCGTTGTCACATGACCCAAATCTAATGGCTGTTCGAGCTGATCGACGACAGCTTGAGCAAGTACTGATGAATTTGGTGGTTAATGCGCGAGATGCATTGGGCGGGCAGGGAAAAATTGGAATTGAAACGAGGAACGTTAAGTTATCTTCTGATTTGCGCCGAGATCGCGCAGTTGTTCCAGCAGGAGACTACGTGATTGTCAAAGTTAGTGACGATGGGTGCGGTATTCCTTCAGAGAAACTACCCAAGATTTTTGAGCCCTTCTTCACGACCAAAAAAACAGGGGAAGGGACAGGCCTTGGCCTATCTACGGCTTACGGAATCGTGAAGCAGTCCGGGGGGTATATTTTTGCAGATAGTGAAGTGGACATGGGAACTAGTTTTACGATCTATTTCCCGACTTACGACAAACCTGTCGTGACGGTAGAAGCGGCGCAACCGCCGGCTGCACTTTCATCCACACGTGAAGATGGAGTCGTTTTGCTTGTTGAGGATGAGGCGCCAGTAAGAGCGTTTGCTAGCCGTGCATTACAGTACAAAGGATTTCAGGTCGTCGAAGCCGATTGCGGGCAAACTGCTTTGGATTTGCTAAAAGACGATGCTTTTAACATCGATATCGTGCTTACAGACGTGATAATGCCGGGGTTGGATGGCCCTGCTTGGGTGAAAGAAGCGCGAAAAATGCGGCCAACTCTTCGCGTGGTGTTCATGTCAGGCTATGCAGATGGCAGCGCTGTTGAAGAACAGCTTACTTCATCTGATTCGACGTTCTTACCTAAACCGTTTTCCCTGGATGAATTGACGAGCACTGTTCGCAAGCATCTGGCGCCTGCGGCGTAAATTATCGTCATGAGATTGACAAAGGACCATCTTGTAAAGCCTGATAAATCTCATAGTCCAGTTTGCATTCTGAGATGAGTTGGTCGCGCAATGACGAGGAAAGAACCAATTTTAGATGTTGCGATTGATTTACCGACTTAAGTGCTATCGAACAATTTAAACGGCGTTCCATAAATTGGACTGCTGATGTGAAGTCGGAATAGGCAAAAAGGTGGTTGACCAAAAGATCGCCTCCTGCGTCGGTTACGAAGCGAGATTGTCGACCAACTTGTGCATACGGAGGCTGATTGTGGTTTAGGTATGCAGATACGAACTGATCAAAAGTGACATTTTCAGTACTATTTGGATGGCCGCTTAGGGCCGATCGTTGGCGGTACCGGTACCAGCTACCGAGCCACTCTTCGGGTTCTCGAACGATTGCCATTGTCTCCAATGGTGCAAGATCTTTGCGCTCAAACAGCCTGCGAAATTTTTTCTCGAAGCTGCGGGCATTGGTATGTTTGATGCCCGGAGGGTCCCTAAATGTAGCGGAGGCTTTCCCTCCCAATGCTCTCTCCAATGCGGATGTTCCGGTTTTGGGGACCGCTAAATAGGCGAGCCGTTGGGCGAAAAAGATCATCATGGAAGGGTGTGTCCAGCTTATTTTATTGAAGTTTAAACTAGTCCTTAACCCTATGTCTGAAAAGATGCTGGAAGAATTAGCTTGATATGTTCTTATTTTGTACCCATAAAGATGAGAACAAGAAGAGAACGTAAGCAGTCATTGCCGCAATCTGGGTGGTGTGAAATAAGGGACGAAATCATGGCAACAGCAGAACTCCTTAAAATGAACGCAAAAGATCAAAACAATAAACAAAAAGCACTGGATTCGGCGCTCGCTCAAATTGAGCGTCAATTCGGTAAAGGGTCTATCATGAAGCTGGGTGGCGAGAATGCTATTCAGCAAATTGAAGCAACGTCGACCGGTTCTTTGGGACTGGATATTGCACTTGGGATAGGCGGTCTGCCCAAGGGGCGAATTGTTGAAATCTACGGTCCAGAATCCTCTGGTAAGACGACTTTGACACTGCATTGCGTTGCCGAAGAACAGAAAAAGGGTGGTGTTTGCGCTTTTGTAGATGCTGAACACGCTTTGGATCCACAATACGCTAAAAAGTTGGGCGTTGATCTGGATGAACTGTTAATTTCGCAACCCGACACGGGCGAGCAGGCGTTGGAGATTGTTGATACGCTGGTACGTTCCGGTGCGGTGAGCATGGTCGTCGTGGATTCGGTTGCGGCTTTGACGCCTAAGTCGGAGCTTGAAGGTGACATGGGCGACAGCTCGGTTGGTGTGCATGCCCGTTTGATGAGCCAAGCGATGCGTAAATTGACCAGCTCCATCGCGCGATCCAATTGCATGGTGATCTTCATTAACCAAATCCGGATGAAGATTGGCGTGATGTTTGGCAGCCCTGAGACAACAACCGGTGGTAACGCGTTGAAGTTTTACTCATCGGTTCGCTTGGATATCCGCCGCATTGGCGCCCTGAAGGACCGCGATGAAATTGTTGGTAACCAAACCCGTGTAAAAGTGGTGAAAAACAAAGTTGCGCCACCGTTTAAGCAAGTCGAATTTGACATCATGTATGGCGAAGGCATCTCAAAGATGGGTGAACTGCTTGATCTGGGTGTCAAAGCTGGTGTGGTTGAGAAATCCGGATCTTGGTTCAGTTATGGCGATGATCGGATCGGGCAAGGCCGTGAGAACGCGAAGAATTTCCTTAAGGAAAACAGCCATATTGCGCTGGATATCGAGGATAAAATTCGCGCGGCACACGGACTTGAGTTCGATATGCCAGAAATTGAGAAAGGCACACATGCTGATGATGACAAGGACGATCTTGTTGAAGAGTAGTCTCTCAGTGTAGTGTGGCTGTTAAGCCAATATCGATGACGAAGAATTCGAGAGGGACAGTCAAAGGACTGTCCCTTTTTTCATGCGTATTGGGCTATTCGTCACGGATGGGTTTACCTGCACGGCGAGGGGGGATATTTGCTGGTATAAACAACGCAAAGTGATCCAGATGCCAAGCCTGAACGACATCCGCTCGACCTTCCTTCACTATTTTGAGAAGCAAGGACACTCCGTACAAGCCTCCAGTCCTTTGGTGCCGCGCAATGACCCGACGCTTATGTTTGCGAACTCGGGGATGGTGCAGTTTAAGAACCTGTTTACCGGTGTTGAAACGCGTGACTACCAGCGTGCAACAACGGCGCAGAAATGTGTGCGGGCAGGGGGTAAGCACAACGATCTGGACAACGTTGGCTACACGGCCCGCCACCACACATTTTTCGAGATGTTGGGGAACTTTAGTTTTGGCGATTACTTCAAGGATGAGGCGATTGCTTTCGCGTGGGAGCTGATCACGCAGGACTTTGGTATCGACAAAGACCGCTTGTCGGTGACCGTTTACCATACTGATGATGAAGCCTACGACATCTGGAAAAAGCTGGGTGTGCCCGAGGAGCGGATCATTCGCATCGCCACATCGGATAACTTTTGGCAAATGGGGCCAACCGGTCCTTGCGGTCCATGTACCGAAATCTTCTATGATCACGGCGAACATATCTGGGGTGGCCCTCCGGGTAGCCCGGAGGAAGACGGTGATCGTTTTATTGAGATCTGGAACATCGTTTTCATGCAGAATGAGCAATTCGAAGACGGCTCTATGAGTGCGTTGGATATGCAAAGCATCGATACCGGTATGGGGTTGGAGCGGATCGCAGCCCTCATGCAAGGCAGCCACGACAACTATGACACCGACCTGTTTAAGGCACTGATCGAGGCTTCGGCTAATGCGACGTCCACTGATCCGTTTGGCGACCAGAACGTACACCACCGCGTGATTGCGGACCATTTGCGCTCCACTTCCTTCCTGATTGCGGACGGCGTGATGCCATCCAACGATGGTCGCGGATACGTTCTGCGCCGCATCATGCGCCGCGCGATGCGTCATGCGCATTTGCTTGGGGCCAAGGATCCTGTGATGCACCGATTGGTTCCGTCGCTTGTTGGTCAAATGGGGGCTGCCTACCCGGAATTGGGTCAGGCTCAAGCTTTAATCGAGGAGACACTGCGCGCCGAGGAAACCCGATTCAAACAAACATTGGAGCGTGGTTTGCGTCTGCTTGACGATGAACTTGGTGGACTGACGGAAGGCGCTGACCTTCCGGGTGCCGCAGCGTTCAAGCTTTATGACACCTTCGGATTCCCGCTTGATTTGACGCAAGATGCGCTTCGTGAAAAAGGTCGCGGCGTTGACGTCGAGGGCTTTGATGCTGCCATGTCCGAGCAAAAGGCTAAAGCCCGCGCGGCGTGGTCCGGCACTGGCGAAGCCGCGGATAGCACCATTTGGTTTGATATTGCCGACACCCACGGCACGACCGACTTCCTTGGCTACGACACCGAGGTGGCGGAAGGCCAGCTTTTGGCAATCCTTAAAGACGGTACGCAAGTTGACGCTGCAAAGGCCGGCGAGACCGTGCAATTGGTCTTCAATCAAACACCATTCTACGCTGAAAGTGGCGGCCAAGTCGGTGACATTGGGACGGTGAAGACCGACACGGGCGCTGGCACTGTGACTGAGACGCGCAAAGCGGCTGGCGTATTTATCCACTTCGTCGATGTAACCAAGGGCGAATTCAAGGTCGGCACAGGGACCGAACTTGTGGTCGATCATGCGCGTCGTAGCTCTATTCGTGCGAACCACTCGGCGACGCACCTGCTGCATGAAGCGTTGCGTGATGCCTTGGGCGATCACGTTGCTCAGCGTGGCTCGTTGAATGCAGATGATCGTCTTCGGTTTGACTTCAGCCATAGTAAGGCCCTGTCAGCTGATGAATTGAGGAAGGTTGAGGCCGATGTGAACCTCTACATTCGTCAAAATTCCGCTGTTGAGACGCGTATTATGACACCAGACGACGCGCGTGAGATCGGCGCGCAGGCTTTGTTTGGTGAGAAGTACGGTGATGAAGTACGTGTTGTTTCTATGGGCAAAGCGTCGACGGGCAAGGGCACGGACGGCCAAACATACTCGTTGGAACTGTGTGGCGGTACACATGTGAAGCAAACCGGTGACATTGGTTTGTGCGTTATCCTTGGCGATAGCGCGTCGAGTTCTGGCGTTCGCCGGATTGAAGCTCTCACGGGGCAAGTCGCTTTTGATTACCTGCGTGGTCAGGCAGACATCGTGAGCGCTGCAAGCGGTGAGTTGAAAACCACCTCGGATCGTCTTGTCGCGCGGATCAAAGGCGAAGCATTAAAGCTCAAAGAGTCCGAGAAAGAGAACGCACAACTGCGCCGTGACGTGGCGATGAGCGGCGGGGCGGCACAAGTCGCTGACGAAGACGTCAACGGTACGGCCTTCTTCGCGCAGGTTCTGACTGGAGTGTCTGGCAAAGAGTTGCCTGCGTTGATCGATGAGCACAAAGCCCGCATGGGATCTGGCGCAGTTCTGTTGATCGCTGATGCGGACGGCAAGGCTGCAATTGCCGCAGGTGTAACGGATGACTTGACCGACAAGCTTTCTGCTGTTGATCTGCTGCGTGCAGCGGTTGCGGAGTTGGGTGGAAAAGGCGGCGGTGGTCGCCCATCTATGGCTCGCGGCGGCGGCGAGAGTGCCGAGAATTCGGACGCAGCAATCAGCGCGGCCAAGGCCGTCATTGGAGGATAGAATGCCAACAGCTTTGTGGATCGCCCATGTGAAAGTAACGGACCCTGAACGCTATGCCAAATATGCGGCAGGTGCGACGGGCGCAATTGCGGAGCATGACGGTGTGTTTTTGGCGCGAAATGGCGCGTATGAGCAGCTAGAAGGTAATGATCGGGCGCGCAATGTCGTCGTCCGCTTCCCATCGCTTCAACGAGCACATGAGTGTTACTATTCAGATAGTTATCAGGCCGCATTAAAGCACGCTACGGGCGCTGCGGAACGCGATTTGGTGATCGTCGAAGAGCACGAGTAGACGTAGCTACCCTAGACATTTAAAAGCCCGCTAAGATCTCCTTTGGCGGGCTTTTTTCAACCGCGCATGCGCGCGCCATCCGCATCAAATGGTGGTGTGGTCATCAGTTTGGCTGAGCGCATTTCGCCTAGGATTTCAATTTCCACCTGTAGCCCTTCCTTGACCTTCTCACGTGGGATCAAAGCCAATGCGATTGACTTGGCTGAATGATGCGCAAAGCCGCCGGATGTGCAAAACCCTTGGACTTGGCCATCTATGAAGACCGGCTCATAGGCCACAACATCGGCGTCGTTTGCGTCCACCTCAAAGGCACAGAGTTGGCGATCTGGGGGAGTTTCCCGCTCTGCCTCTGCTGCGGTTCTTCCAATAAAATCAACGTCTTTCTTGAAACTGATAAAGCGATCCATGCCCGTTTCAGCTGCCGTATAATCGGGCGAAAACTCCGACAACCACGAGCCGAAGAACTTGTCTAAACGAAGCGACATCATGGCGCGCATGCCAAATGGTGTCAGACCTTTGGGTTGGCCTTCGGCCCATAGGGTTTCCCATAATTGGCGTTGATCCATTGGGTTGCAGTAGATTTCGTAGCCCAAATCACCTGTGTAGCTGACGCGCTGCACGCGGCATGCCACTTGGCCCACGGTCATATCTCGCACGTCCATAAAGCGCATAGCCGTCACGTCGTCGCGGGTGCAGGCCTGCAATATCTCGCGAGACAAAGGGCCCGCAATTTGGAACCCAGTAAGCGCGTCGGAGATGTTTTCGACTGTGACGCCGTCCACTGCGTGCTGTTCAAACCAGCGCTTATGGTAGGATTGTGAGCCGTAGGATGCAGTGAGGTAGAACTCTGCCTCGGAGGTGCAAGAAACGGTGAAATCTCCTATCAAGCGCCCCTTATGGGACAACATTGGCGTGAGCGACAACCGCCCAGCCTTGGGAATGCGCCCCGCCATGATCCGGTCAAGCCATGCGCGTGCACCTGCTCCACTGATGCGGAACTTGCCAAAATTTTGCACCTCATTGATCCCAGCTTTGCTGCGTACGGCCGTGACTTCACGCGCGGTTGCTTCAAACGCGTCGGAGCGGCGGAAGCTTGGGGTCTCAAACGTCGGCTCGTCGCCTTGGGCAAAGTAGTTGGCGACCTCTAGGCCGAATTGTTGGCCCCAAACTGCACCCATCTTGGTGAAAATGTCATACATCGGCGTCGTGCGGTGGGGACGCGCGGCTGGTAGTTCCTCGTTGGGGTAGCTGACCGAGAAGCGGCGTTGGTAGTTTTCGATCACCTTGGGGCGCGTGTAGCCCGGCGTGATCCAATCGCCAAACCGCGATACATCCATGGCGAAGGTGTCGCGCTCGGTTTCACCCTCGATCATCCATTGGGCCAGCATCAAGCCGACTCCGCCACCCTGCGAGAACCCCGCCATGACACCGCAAGCGGACCAGTAGTTGCGCAAACCGGGGACGGGGCCGACCAGCGGGTTGCCGTCAGGGGCAAAGGTGAAGGGCCCGTGGATCACGGATTTGACGCCCGCGCGTTCCAACACGGGGAAGCGTTTAAAGGCAAAATCGATGCTGTCTTCGATCTTGTCGAAATCGTCGGGCAGCAACTCGTGCCCGAAGTCCCACGGCGTGCCATCAACCGCCCACGGGCGGCAAGGCTGCTCGTAAAACCCGATGCACAAGCCGCGACCTTCTTGGCGCAAATAGCTTTCACCAGCGGGGTCCATAACGTGGGGGTGTTCTTCGTCGCGTTCATATATCTCGGGGGTTTCCTCGGTCACCAGATATTGGTGCTCCATCGGGTGCAAAGGTAGGTAGACCCCCGCCATCGCTCCCACTTCACGCGCCCAAAGACCTGCGGCGTTGACTACGTGTTCCGCGTGGATTGTGCCCTTGTTGGTGATCACATCCCATGAGCCGTCGGGGCGTTGCGTTGTGGTCTCTACCTTCACATGGGTCTCAATTGTAGCACCTCCCATGCGGGCGGCCTTGGCGTAAGCGTGGGTCGTGCCAGACGGATCAAGATGCCCATCCAGAGGATCATATAACCCACCAATGATGCCGTCAGTGTTGGTGATGGGGGCAATCTTGGCGATGTCTTCGGGGGTGATGATTTCGGTCTCAAGCCCCATGTAGCGGTGCTTGGCCCGCTCCGCGACGAGCATATCAAAGCGGTCTTTGTTGTCGGCCAAGGTCACACCGCCCACATGGTGCAGCCCGCAAGACATGCCGGTGATTTCCTCTAACTCGCGGTAAAGCTTGATGGTGTAGCCTTGCAGCGCCGCCATGTTCGTATCGCCATTTAGCGTATGAAACCCACCAGCCGCGTGCCACGTAGAGCCTGACGTCAGATCAGAGCGTTCCAGCAGCAAGACGTCGGACCAGCCTAACTTTGTTAGGTGGTACAAGACCGAACATCCGACAACGCCGCCGCCAATGACGGCTACTCTGGTGGTGGTTTGCATCTAGGGTGGTCCTTCTCTGATTGAGCTGTTTTTAGTCTGGCTCAGGGGGCTTTGGGCGCGCTGTCCCGAATGCGACTTATGGTGTCGTGTCTTTGCTAACGGAGGCTTATTGGCTGGAAGGGCTGCGTCTTTTGACTGTATCATTTCAATTAGAATTCATCCACGAATACCGAAGGACCCCGCAGTGAAATACGTGATTGGAATTGGAACCATGCTTATCGCGTTGGCGGGGGGATGGTTTGTGCTGTCTCCGACGCCCGTGGATCGGCCGGAATTTGATCTGTCCCGCATACCGGTCGCCGAGCCGGAGGGATGCGATTTTGTAATCCAGCCAAAGTGGTTCGGCGAAAACAAGGGCGTCATCAGCGCCGCAGTCGCTGAGGCGCAGGAGGGTGCGCGTATTTGTGTGGGGGCGGGCGATTATGTGGATGCGATCCGGGTTGATAAGCCGCTTAGCCTCATCGGGTTTGGTGCGAAACTGCCTCTTATCATCTCCAACACCCCTGCCGATGTGGTGCAATGGCACGCAGACGGCGGCACGTTGGAGAATGTGTTGCTCTTGCAGGCAGGCGGAGTTCCAAGCGGCTCCCCAGTGACGGGACAAAATGGCGGTGCAGCCTTCATTATTGGACAGCCGGATTATTTCAACGACGAGACGCATTCGGGGCTGACCATCATAAACAGCCGCGTATCCATGACAAATGTGGGGATCCAGAATGACGTGTTTTCTGGGGTCTTTGTCAGCGGGCCTAAGGCTGAGGTGCACATGTCGAACTCAGCAGTTTCAAAGAATGCCGAGGCTGGGATTCTGATGATCGGACAGGCCTCCGTTTCGCTGCAAGACACAACCATTGCAGACAACCGCAATGAAGGGATCAGGTTGGATATCGGCGCGCAACTGACGGCCACGGGGCTATTGGTAAAAGGCAACGGAGGCAGTGCTGTGTACAGCCAGAACAATGCGACGTTTGAGATTGCTGGCTCTGTCTTCCAAAACGGGCGTGCTGCGGGAATTTTGATGGGGCACAGGGCAGGGCCTGCGTCAGTCTTTGACACCGAAATCAGCGGGTACCCCGGCCTTGGTGGGATTGCGATGCGGGGAGGGCAGGATTTGGCGCTTCGCGGAGTGAGTGTTTCTGGCGGGGCCACTGGTATCTTGTGCCTGCCCACTATTTCAGGACCCGACAGCCAACCGCAGCGCATTGAGATGCGAGACAGTAAAATTTCGGGAAACAGCCGTTGGGGGGTGTCCACGTCTAGGATCTGTGATGTCCGGATTGGGAACAGCACGATTGCCAACAACAAAGCCGGCGGCATTGAAAATGGCGGTGTGTTGGTCTTGTCAGGGTCCAGCGTCAGCCAGAATGGCGACAATGAATGGGCCGCGGGCATTACGACGGGCCATGTGTCGGTGCTGAAGATATCTAAGAGTACGATCGCAAACAACAGATGGCACGGATTGCTTTTGAAAAGCGGTGCGGCGGTCGAGGTTGAGACCTCACAGATTACCAACAACCAAGACACAGGGGTAATCGTGCCAGTGTTGAACAACTCGGAAGTGAGCAGACAGCAGCAAGGCATGGAGGCATTAATCGCGCGACACGGGCTCAGTGACCTGGGATCAGACATCGTATTTCGCGACGTCGAGATCGGCCCGCACGCGGTCGCCCCTTGGCGGTATGACGAGGGATACGTCCCAGACCCGTCAGACGTGAAGGCCAATGTGGTCGGGCTAAACTAAAGATGTCGCAGTGAGCAAAGCATTTGTCGTCGCAGGGCAGGTTTTTCTGTCGCTGCAACGCCTAGGGTTGGGGTGAACCAGAAAAAGGGATGCTCCTCATGAAAACCCATGCGCAAGCCGTTGTTATCGGGGGTGGGGTCATTGGGTGCTCGATCCTATATCACCTGACCAAATTGGGTTGGACGGATGTGGTTTTGCTGGAGCGCGACGAGTTGACCTCCGGCTCTACTTGGCATGCAGCGGCGAATATTCACGGGCTGCACGACAACAACAACATCACCCGAATCCAGAACTACACGATGGATTTGTACAACGCGCTAGAAGCCGAGACGGGGCAATCTTGCGGTGTGTTCCAGCCCGGATCACTTTATCTGGCGCAGACGGAAGCGCGGGAGCACCAGCTTCGATTGCAAGCGGCCAAAGCAAAATATTACGGGCTGAATTTCTTTGAAGTAGACCGCGCAGAGGCCGAGCGTCTGCATCCATTGGTCAACTACGACGGCATCCGCTGCATCATGTATGAGCCGTCGGGGGGCAATGTGGACCCCTCGGGCGTCACCAATGCCTACGCCGCAGGGGCGCGTCAAAACGGTGCGGAAATACACCGCTTCACCCCTGTGACCGCAACGGACCAACAGTCAGATGGCACATGGGTCGTGAAAACGCCGAAGGGCGATATCGTGACACCGGTGGTTGTGAACGCGGCGGGTCTTTGGGGGCGTGAAGTGGCCGCGATGGCGGGGATTGAATTGCCGCTACAGCCGACTGAACATCAGTATTTTGTTACAGAAACCATTCCTGAGATTGCTGCCTTGACCGACCGCCTGCCATCCGTGGCCGATCGTGACGGCGAGTATTACCTGCGCCAAGAAGGGCAGGGTTTGCTGGTTGGTGCCTATGAGAAAGATCTTCGGTTCTGGGCCGAGGACGGCACGCCACCCGACTTCGGGCATGAGCTGTTTGCCGACGACTTAGAGCGGATCGAAGACAACATGATGCGCGCGATTGACCGCGTACCAGTGGTCGGGACGGCGGGCATCAAGCGGGTCATCAACGGCCCAATGATCTGGTCGCCGGATGCGAATGCGCTGTTTGGGCCGGTGCCCGAGTTGAAAGGATATTTCTGTTGCAATGGCATCATTCCAGGGTTCTCTCAGTCGGGTGGCTTGGGCTCGCTCACGGCGGAATGGATCGTCACTGGCGAGCCTCATTTGGACATGTTCCCGTGGGATATGGCGCGCTTCGGGGCTTGGGCGGATAAGAAGTTCACCAAGGCCAAGGTCGGGGATCAATATGCCAATCGTTTCTCGATCCATTTCCCGAATGAGGAACGTTCGGCGGGGCGCCCCGCCCGCGTGCGCCCGATCTATGAGATGCAACAAAAGATGGGCGCGGTCTTTGGGCTGAACTACGGCTGGGAGCATCCTTTGTGGTTCGCGGAAACCGCTGGGGTCACGGACACCAACGGCTTCACCCGCCAAAATTGGTTCGAACCTGTTGGCAAGGAATGTCGGATTCTGCGGGATAAGGCGGGGATCATCGATATCTCCAACTTCGCGAAATACAGTGTCAAAGGGCAGGGTGCCTCTGAGTGGTTGAATGCGGTCTTTGCCAACAATATGCCCAAGGCCGTGGGGCGGTCTTGCTTGACGCCCTTGATTGGTGTGAGGGGCGGGATAGCGGGGGACTTCACCGTCACCAAACTGGGCGATGAGGATTTCTTGGTCATCGGCTCAGGCATGGCGGAGCGTTACCACCAACGGTTCTTCAACATGGTGCAGCGACCCGACGCGGTGTCTTTCACATCGATGACCGAAAGCATGTGCGGCTTCAACGTGGCCGGACCAGAAAGCCGCGCGATGTTAGCGCGGTTGACCAATGCGTCGTTGGAGACGGAGGATTTTCCTTTCATGCGGTCCCAACAAATCACCCTTGCTGGGGTAGAACTGATTGCTTTGCGGGTGTCGTTCACTGGCGACTTGGGCTGGGAGTTGCATTGCAAAACCGAAGATCAACAACGTCTGTATGAGGCGTTGATTGATACCGGCAAAGAGTTTGGCGCAGGCCCAGTTGGGTCTCGGGCCTTGATGTCGCTTCGGGTCGAGAAGGGCTACGGCAGTTGGTCACGCGAATACAGCCCCGAGTATTGGCCGCAAGAGGTGGGCCTTGATGCGTTGATCAAAACCGACAAGGAGTTCTTGCACAAAGCCGCTTACATGGATGTGAAGGACAACGCCCCGCGCGAACACTTAAGCATCATTGAGGTGCTTGAGGTGGACCAAGCGGATGCGACGGGCGGTGAGCCGATTTTTCTGCCAGACGGGACACCCGTTGGGCGCGTCAGTTCGGGCACTTACGGCTACACTGTAGGTAAGTCGCTGGCGCTTGGGTTCTTGAAAGGTGTCGAGGCTGGGGCTGAAGTGGAGGTGATGATCCTAGGTCGACCCCACCGTGGTATCGTGTTGGCAGAGCCGCCGTTTGATCCCAAAGGTTGGAAGCTTCGCGCTTAGGTCAGATATACTGCCAATAGGGCTGCAACGGCTGGGACGGTTTGCACATAGATGATCCGCTTGGACACTGTTGCGTAGCCGTATGCGCCCGCGATGGCGACACAGAGCAGGAAGAAGGTGGCAACATTCGCCCCCCAACCCGGCGCTTGGATCAGCAGCGACCAGATCAGGCCTGCGGATAGGAACCCGTTGTAAAGCCCTTGGTTGGCAGCCATCGATTTGGTTGGCTCAAACAGATCTTTCGGGAAGCTCGCAAAGATTTTCGGACCACGAGATGTCCATGCGCACATCTCGAACCAAGTGATATAGGCGTGAAGGGCGGCGATCAGAGCGACAAGGATCATGGCTAAAATGGACATAGGAATGCTCCGGTATGTTGGGGAAAAGAGACGCCGACGCGGATAAAGCCGCGTCGGCGTGCGTGTATAGTTCTACCGCTCCGGTATCAAGCCACGCGGGCTAAAGCGCAGCACCAGCAGCAAGACGATACCCATGGTCAGCAGGCGCATATGTGCCGCACTCTCGATCAGGTGGTCTTTTAACCAGTAGCCATCCGACATACCTGCGGTGATCAGGTTCATCAGCCCGAGGCCCATTGGCTCCACCTGAACCCACAAGAACCAGATCAGGAACCCGCCAAGGACCGAGCCGAAGTTGTTGCCGGACCCGCCGACAATCACCATCACCCAGATGAGGAAGGTAAAGCGCAGCGGTTGGTAGCTGGTCGGCGTCAATTGGCCATCCAAAGTGGTCATCATCGCACCAGCAATCCCGCAGATCGCGGAGCCTAGGATGAACACCTGAAGGTGACGGGCGGTGACGTTTTTGCCCATCGCCTCGGCCGCAACCTCGTTGTCGCGGATCGCGCGCATCATGCGGCCCCAGGGAGAGTTCAGCGCCATCTGCGACAACCATAGCAACAGGATCAACACGACCGCGAACAGCACCGAGTAGCCCAGCTTCACGTAAAGCGTCGAGGCGGTGGCCGGATCAAGCCCGAAGCTTGCGGCCTTTTCCACGAAGCCGGCGCTGTTTTGCAGATCAACCTCAAGTGGGACGCCTGTTGGGCGTTTCAGCCCCACCACGTTCTTTACGCCGCGCGCAAGCCACTCCTCGTTCTTCATCACGGAGATGATGATTTCGGCTATTCCCAGTGTGGCAATGGCCAAGTAGTCAGACCGCAAACCTAGCGCCGTTTTGCCGATGACCCATGCAGCACCTGCGGCCAGCAAGCCACCCACGGGCCATGACAGTAAGATCGGTAGGCCAAGCCCGCCAAGGTTGCCAGTGGCCGCAGGGTTCACCGCCTCGATGGCTTCCACGCCACCATCAAAAACGTGGCGGAACAGGAAGAAACCGCCGATGAGAATAGCCACCATCGTCACGTTGCGTGTGCGCCCTTGCGGCAGCTTTTGGTGAGCCATGATCGCCGCAATGATCGTGCCCGCGCCCAGCAAAAGACCGAATAAGACGCGCACACCACCGACGCTCCATTCCTCGGTGTTGGCTGGCATGGAGGTGATCACAGTGGCGAGGCCGCCAAGCGCTACGAACCCCATAATCCCGACGTTAAACAGCCCCGCGAGCCCCCATTGTAGGTTAACGCCCAATGCCAAAATGGCCGAAATTAACCCCATGTTAAGGATGAACAGCGCGGTGTTCCAAGATTGGACAAAGCCCGTGCCAAGGATCAGCAAGGCAACGAATACGAATAGAAGTGCGTCGCGACGGGTCATACGGTTTGTCCTTTGAACAGGCCTGTTGGCTTAAACAAAAGCACGATGATCAGGATCGAGAAGGAGACGGCAAATTTGTAGTCGGTGCTCATCAACTGCGCGAGGCCGTCGGGTGCCAACGCGTCTGGTAGCACGTAGTTGGCTACCTTCTTGAAGGCGTAGGTCACCGTCACCTCCGAGAAGGCGATGACGAAACCACCCGCGATTGCGCCCAATGGGTTGCCTAGGCCACCCACGATAGCGGCGGCAAAGATGGGCAATAGAAGTTGAAAATAGGTGAATGGCTTGAAGGACTTGTCTAAGCCATAAAGCGTGCCTGCAATCGTCGCCAAAGCCGCAACGATCAACCAAGTGTACAGCACCACGCGCTCGGGGTTGATGCCGGACAGAAGCGCCAAATCCTCGTTGTCGGAATAGGCGCGCATCGACTTGCCCGTGCGGGTGCGGTTTAGGAACCAGAACAAAACGGCCACAACGATAATCGCGGTAATCACGGTTAAGCCTTGGCTGCTTTTGATCGCTAACCCTTCCCTAAGGCCTGTCATTTCCTTGAAGTCGCGCGCGGAGATGATGAAACGCTCCCCATCGGCAAAGCGTTGATCGCCTGGCCCAATGATAAAGCGGGTCAGCCCGTTCATGATGAACATGACGCCCAGCGAGACCATCACAAAGACCACGGGCTTCACTCTCCGCCGCCTGTAGAATTGGTAAACCAACTTGTCGGTCCCGATCAGTAACAGGCCGGTCAGCATGATCCCAAAGGGCAGGGCGAGAAGGGCGGTTGGCAGTGGGCCGAAGTTGATGCCGACACTTTGGAAGCCCCAAGTGATCAGGATCACAAACATCGTCCCCATCGCCATAGTGTCCCCATGGGCAAAGTTGGAAAAGCGCAAGATGCCGTAGATCAACGTCACCCCAAGCGCGCCAAGTGCCAGCTGCGCACCATAAGCGGTGCCCGGGACGATGACGAAATTTAAAAGGGCCACAATGGCGTTCAAGAAGTCCATCAGTTGCTCCCTTCGCAGGTGCCAAGGTAGTTCACCATGAGCGGCCCTCCGTTAATGTGGGTGGAGTAGCGGGCGGTGCCATCTGAGCCGAGGCTGAGTAGATGGTAGGCGTTCTCGTTGCCCCCCGCATAGATGCGGAAGTCATCGTTGCCGCTTGAGGTTACTGGAACGGTTTCGGCATCGCTGACCAGCGATACTCGGCCGCTCTGGGCCTCAATTGAGAGGTTGAACGCGGTGTCAGAGCAGCTTTCGGCTTCAAAGCACTCAGCCGTGAAGGTGCATTGATGCGTCTGAGCGGCGATTGGCGTGGCGAGTAGGGCCAAAGCCGTCGCGTAGGTGAATATATGTATGCGCTGTGTCACGTCAGCCTCCCAAGAAACTTTTGCGAACTTCGGGGTCGTTCAGCAAGGCTTGCCCCGTGTCGGTGAAGCGGTTGGCGCCTTGGACCAGAACATAGCCTTTGTCTGCGATCTCTAACGCCTGCCGCGCGTTTTGCTCGACCATAAGGATCGAGATGCCTGTGCGGGCCACCTCGATAATTCGGTCGAACAGCTCGTCCATAACAATGGGCGACACGCCCGCCGTTGGCTCATCCAGCATCAGCACCTTCGGCTGGGTCATCAACGCGCGGCCCACGGCCACCTGTTGACGCTGCCCACCGGACAATTCGCCCGCCGCTTGGTTGCGCTTTTCCTTGAGGATTGGGAATAGATCATAGATCTGCTCGATTGTGCCGCTCAGATCGTCGCGGCGCAAGAAGCCGCCCATCTCTAGGTTTTCCTCGACGGTCATGGAGGTGAAGATGTTGGAGGTTTGCGGCACAAAGGCCATGCCCTTGGCCACACGCGCTTGCGGGGTGAGGGCGGTGATATCCTCGCCTCCCAGCCGCACGGCCCCTTGGCGGACGTTCAACATCCCAAAGACCGCCTTCATAGCCGTCGATTTGCCTGCGCCATTGGGGCCAACGATGACGGCGATTTCGCCCTCGTTCACGGCAATGGTGCAGTCGTGCAGGATGTCGGGTCCTTGGCCGTAGCCGCCGGACACGGCGTCGCCGATGAGGTAGGGTTCGGAGGCTCCGTTTGAGCTTTGATTTTGGTTAGCGCTCATTTCTGTTCCTTTGGGCCTGTATCATCTGAGCCTGTTTCATCAACGCGTTCCCTTCAGCTTAATTAAGGCTCCGAAGGCGCGATGCGCTACTCTATCTGCGTCCGTGACTTGAGTGCCGCGTTGCCACGTCGTAATGCGCAATGTTTCCTTTGCGCCCATCGATAGGGTTGTTACATAAATGTAATCGGTACCGTCTCGCTTGGCGTGAGAGGTGAAAACGATATTTCCGGAAGGCATTTTGCCTCGCGTGAGTATTTCATACTCTTCAGAAGATTTTTTATCACTTTGAGACGCGGATGCTGCTGCATCTTCGACTTCAAGACCATCACCCGTGCCACCTTTGTAAACGAGCAGTTGGCCTTTGAAGGTGTCAGTGTCTCGGAAAAGTATCTCGCCATCCTTGTCGACAACAGCTTCCCACTTTGACCCATCGGTGCAGACAGATAGCCAGTCTTTCACCTCAGTGCATGCCGATGCCGGTGTAGACAAAAGAAACAGCACAGCTATGCCGCAGCAGGCCTTATGCATTTTAGTAAGGACTGTCATCCTGCGGCCACCTTGTTCTTCAGGCCCGTGCCCAAGTAGGCCTCAATCACCTGCTCATTGGCTTTGATCTCGTCCAATGTGCCTTCGGCCAACACGCGCCCCTCGGCCATGCATATCACGGGGTCACACAGGCGGCCGATGAAATCCATGTCGTGCTCGATCACCACGAAGGTGTAGCCGCGTTCTTTGTTCAGGCGAATGATTGCGTCGCCGATGGTGTTGAGCAGGGTGCGGTTCACGCCGGCACCCACCTCGTCTAGGAACACGATCTTGGCGTCGACCATCATGGTGCGGCCCAACTCCAGCAGCTTCTTTTGCCCGCCAGAGATGTTGCCAGCCCGCTCGTCGCTGATGTGGTCGATGGTCAGGAATTCAAGCACCTCGTCGGCCTTGGCAGCCAGTGCGCGTTCCTCATTGGCGATACGTTTTCGTCCCACCCAAGTGTTCCAAAGCGTCTCGCCCGCTTGGTTGCCCGGCACCATCATCAGGTTCTCGCGTAGGGTCATCGACGAGAATTCATGCGCAATCTGGAACGTGCGCAGCAACCCTTTTGAGAACAACGTGTGGGGAGGCAGTCCGGTGATATCCTCGCCGTCCATGATGACTTTGCCAGAAGTGGGTTTAAGAACCCCAGCTATTACATTGAAAAGAGTTGTTTTTCCTGCGCCATTGGGGCCGATCAATCCGGTGATTGATCCCTGCTCAATGGTCAGGGTCGATCCGTCAACGGCATGAAAGCCGCCGAAATGTTTATGGAGGTCGTGTACTTCGATCATAAGGTGCTGCCCCGTTGCAAAAAACAGCCCGAAGCGTTGTGGCCTCGGGCTGCTTTCATAGGTTTTAGATAAGGTTAGCGGTACTTGATCGTGGAGTACGCGCCGTCAGAGAACTCAATCTCCTGGTAGTTGCCAGCGGATTCGCCTGCACCAACCAGCTCCACGGCAGAGGCGCCGACGTAGTTAACCTCTTGACCGTCTGCGATCAATTTAAGCGCCTTTTCCAATTCGCCTGGGAAAATCTCAACACCCGGTGCGTTGGCGACGTCAAAGATGTGGTCCTTGAAGTCTGCGGAGGCCGAGGATTTGGCAGCCTGCATGGACAGCATGATCAGGGCCGCAGCGTCGTAAGATTCAGCCGAGAACGCGGATGTGCCATCAAAGCCAGCGGCTTTCGCCATCTCGCCATAAGTCGCTGCACCAGAGCTGTCTGTGCCAGGGTACGCGCCGTAAGAGCCGTTCAGCTCCGCGCCGAAGACTTCATTCAGCTTTGTGCCAACCATGCCGTCTGGCAGGTAGAACGTATCGAACGCACCTGAATCCAATGCGCCGCGGATCACGCCGGAACCGCCTTGGTCAACGTAGCCAGCAACAACCAGAACGTCGCCACCAGCGGAGGCCAATGCGCCAACTTCAGCGGAGTAATCTGCCTTGCCGTCTTCATGCGCCGCAGAGATGGTGACTTCGCCGCCAGCGGCTTCGAACTCGGCTTTGAATGCGTCAGCCAGACCTTTGCCGTAGTCGTTGTTGGTGTAGGTTAGGGCAACAGACTCGACGCCGCGATCTTGCAAGATGTTGGTGATGATCACGCCTTGGCGTGCGTCAGATGGGGCTGTACGGAAGAACAACCCATCGTCTTCAGCGGTTGATAGGCCAGGAGAGGTTGCAGAAGGCGACACCATGACCACTCCGTTTGCGCGGGCGACGTTTTGCAAAATAGCGCCCGTCACGCCCGAGCAGTCAGCGCCCATGATGGCATTTACTTTATCGGAGGTGACCAAACGCTCGGCTGCGGCAGTGGCGGCCCCCGCATCGATACATGTGCTGTCACCACGGATGGATTCGACTTTTGCGCCACCCAGTAAGGCACCGGAATCGCTGACCTCTTTAATCGCCAGCTCTGCGCCGTCGCCCATTTGAGGTGTGATTGATTCAAGCGGGCCAGTGAAACCCAAGATGACGCCGATTTTAACGTCCTCAGCAAAAGCGGAACCGGCCATGAGTGCGGTTGCTGTTGTTGCTAGCAGCAGTTTTTTCATTTTTTGATCTCCCTGATCACTATTTATTCTTTTTGTGGGAAAACTCTACGCAGCGATTCCTTAAAAGAAAAGAGGGCTTAAGGAGGCCTTCCGTTAGGTTCTACGCTTGTCGTGCGGACTAGACCGCTCACATCTTGTTAAATCGACACCATCCGACATGATGCTATGCTACCGCCACATAGAACAGGTTGGAGTAGATAATGGTCTTGAAAATCGCCGCTTTCGCTGTCGCATTGACAATATGTGGCCCCGCCTTTGCGATGGAGAGCAGCGTCGGCTCGTTGAAGGTATCGCTGATCGCTGACGGATTTGACCAACCATGGTCTGTTGAGCCGCTGCCAGATGGGGCAATATTGGTCAGCGAGCGGGGCGGTGCGTTGACCTTTTTGCGTCGCGATGGCCATCGGACAAACGTTAGTGGTGTGCCAAAGGTGGTTGACCGTGGGCAGGGCGGTCTCTTGGATATCATGATCCCGCGTGATTTCGCAAAAAACCGCGAAGTGTATTTAAGCTATTCCAACATTGACGGGGACAGCTACGGCACAGCCCTAGGCCGTGGAAAATTAAGTAAGGATGGATCGAAACTCATAAACTTTCGACGCATTTTTCAACAAGCGCGCGGCAATACGGACGCCAAGCATTTTGGCTCCCGGATTGTGGAGGCCAAAGATGGCAATATCTTCTTAACCATCGGGGAGCGGGGGCAGCGCAAACAAGCACAAAACCTAGGGAACCATAATGGCACCGTGGTTCGCTTGCAGCGCAGCGGTGCCGCGGTTTCGGACAATCCGTTCATTGGACAGTCCGCGCAGCCGGAAATCTATTCGTACGGTCACCGCAATCCGCAAGGCGCGGCGCTTGATCTCAACGGTAATCTCTATGTCGTTGAGCATGGTGCGCGTGGCGGCGACGAGGTGAACAAGATCAAGGCGGGGGCGAATTACGGCTGGCCGGTCATCAGCTATGGGACGCATTACTCTGGCCTCAAAATCGGCGAGGGGACATCTAAGGCAGGGATGAAGCAGCCAGAGCATTATTGGGATCCGTCAATAGCTCCTTCGGGGATGATGATCTATTCGGGCAAGCTGTGGCCGCAATGGAGGGGGGATATCTTCGTGGGCTCCCTTAAATTCGACATGATCTCGCGTTTGGACGGGAAGTCGTTGGCCGAAGAGCGCCTATCTTCCACCGAAACCGGCCGCGTTCGCGACGTTGTTGAAGGACCAAACGGTGAGATTTGGTTCCTGTCGGTAGAGGACGGGGCGCTGTATGAAATCACAAAATAATCCCAAGTTGGCATAGGGCGCGCCCGCATGAGTTCTAAACAGGCCATATATCTCCATTTGGTACCAAATACTCAAACTCAAAGGCCACTGAGAGCCACCATCTGTTGTTCCCATGATACCAGAATTCGAGCACAAATTTCGCCCCATATGTAAATCTGGCTTGTAAGTTCGCCTCGGGAATGGCCTTCATGTGCGCATGGCATCAGGAGCAGTAACGCAATGGCGACACTAAAGACCCGTTTGACACATGACGTCTGCCTTCGTGGGTGCTGGTTGGGGTTAGGCTCCGCCGCCTCAGCCGAGATTGCGGCGAGTGCCGGCTTTGATTGGTGTTTGATCGACGCAGAGCACGGTGCTTTCGATATTGATGCCATCGCGACACAAGCTCGTATTGTAGGGCCGGATGTATGCGTTCGTGTCCCCAAGGATCGCGATTGGATGATTAAGCAGGTGCTTGATCTCGGAATGCACACGGTGGTCGTGCCGATGATCGACACCGCTGAGCAGGCCCACCAGATGGCCTGCGCGATGCGTTACCCCTCTAAGGAGTTTCCCCAAGGGACGCGCGGCATTGGCGCCTCAATCGTTCGAGCGTCGGGCTACAATCATGACGCGAATTACCTGATGGAGGCCAATCAACGGGTAAGCTTGTTCGTGCAAGCCGAAACCGCGACTGCGCTTGAGAACCTAGAGGACATCTGTGCGGTTGACGGGGTTGACGGCGTTTTCATAGGGCCCGCAGACTTAGCCGCATCTTTGGGGTATCTGCATGATTTGGATGCAGAACCCGTTCAAGCTGCAATCGATGATGCTCTGCGTAGAATTGTGGCGTCTGGCAAGATCGCAGGTTGCCTTAGCTTTGATGCTGAACGTGCTGATCATTATGAAAAAATGGGAGCAAAATTCTTAGCTATTGCCTCCGACGTTGCCTTGTTAGCGGCCTCTCTACGTTGGGTTGCGAGCCGTTAGCTTCACCATCCCCGAAACAAATTATAAACCCTACCGCCAGTCCAAATGTCAAAGGCTTCGAAATGCTCAAAATTCACCAGTTTCCGCATCCACCTTTGGAAAACTACGGCGTCCTACTCCACGACGAGTTGACCGGAGAGACGGCGGCCATTGATGTCGGGCATGGGCCCTCATACATGGACGCGATCAAAGCGACGGGTTGGACGCCGACCCAGATTTGGCTGACACATCACCACCACGACCATGTGACGGGGTTGGACGAAGTTGTAACTGCGACAGGTGCTACTGTTCTTGGGCCATCGGGGATTGCGGGTGTTGATCGGATAATGTCAGGCGGCAACAGCTTCGAGTTTGCCGGAAGGCAGGTAGACATTCTCCATACCCCTGGGCACACGATGGATATGTTGAATTTTCATATTGCATCAGAAGGCATTGTTTTCACAGGAGATACCCTGTTTGTCATGGGGTGTGGCCGATTGTTTGAAGGCACGCCTGCGGATATGTGGAGCAGTTTGCAAAAGCTTATGGCGCTGCCAGAGAACACGGCAGTTTATTGCTCCCATGAATATACATTGGCGAATACACAATTCGCCGTTTCAGTGGATCCGGACAATATAGCACTTCGCAATCGCGCAATTGAGGTAGAGCAGCTGCGCGAGCTAGGTGACCCTACGGTCCCAACCTCTATCGGTGCAGAGCTGGCCACCAACCCGTTCTTTCGCTGCAATGATCCTGCTATCCGTGTAGGGCTAGGATTAACCGACGCAAGTGGCGGCGCTGTCTTCGCCGAATTGCGTCGGCTAAAAGATAATTTCTAACACGTGGGGATAACAAAGAGGGCCCAACCGTGAACATTCTATTCATCATGTACGATCAGTTGCGCTTCGACTATCTGAGCTGCGCGGGCCACCCACATCTGCACACCCCAAACTTTGACAGAGTGGCGGCAATGGGTCTGCAGTTTTCGCAATGTTATGTGCAGTCACCCATCTGTGGCGCAAGCCGGATGAGCTATTATACAGGGCGCTACACCTCTTCGCATGGTGCGCAATGGAACGGCTTCCCTTTGCGGGTTGGTGAGGTGACGCTTGGGGATCATTTGCGCAAGCTTGGCATGCACTCTTGGCTCATTGGCAAAACTCACATGAAAGTGGACGCGGACGGTATGGCGCGGCTGGGTTTGGCAGCCGACAGCATCATCGGGGCGCGGCAGGCCGAATGTGGCTTTGATGCGTGGATCCGCGATGACGGGTTGTGGGGGCAGGGGCCAGAAGGCTTTTATGACGCTAAAAGATCACCTTACAATGAATACTTAAAGTCAAAGGGTTACGATGGCGAGAACCCATGGTCGGATTACGCCAACTCTGGGATTGATGCGGATGGGGACATGGCGTCGGGCTGGATGTTTAAGAACGCGGATAAACCTGCGAACATTCGCGAGGAGGACAGCGAAACCCCGTGGTTGACCAGCGAAACCATCCGCTTCATCGACCAAGCCGAAGGCGATTGGTTGGCACACGTTAGCTATATCAAGCCACATTGGCCCTACATTGTTCCAGCTCCATACCACGATATGTATGGACCACAGCATGTCCTGCCAGCCAAACGCGCCGACCGCGAACGCGAGGAGCCGCATCCGGTTTATGGCACTTTCCTGAGCAACAAGATCGCCGCCGCCTTCCAGCAAGATGCGGTGCGCGAGAAAGTCATTCCCGCCTATATGGGATTGATCAAACAGGCGGATGATCAATTGGGGCGTTTGTTGGATCACTTGGATGAAACGGGGCGTATGAAAGATACGATGATCGTGCTGTGCTCGGATCATGGGGACTACCTTGGGGACCACTGGCTGGGTGAGAAGGACTTGTTTCACGAGGCCTCGGTTAAGGTGCCGATGATCATCTATGACCCGCGCTCTAAGGCCGATAGCACGCGCGGCACCACTTGCGATGCGCTGGTGGAAAGTATCGATCTGGCTGCGACCTTCATCGAGGCCGCAGGCGGGGAGGTGCCGGATCACATCGTTGAGGGGCGCTCGTTGATGCCGTGGCTGGAGGGCAGGGACACCGACTGGCGGGAGTATGTAGTCAGCGAATACGATTATTCGGCGACGCCGATGTGTGTGGCGCTTGGAGTGGCGCCCAAGGACGCGCGCTTGTTTATGGTCTTTGACGGGCGCTGGAAGCTGATCCATGCGGAGGGCGGCTTTCGCCCTATGCTGTTCGATCTTAAGACTGATCCTGACGAGTTCGATGATCTGGCCAAAGGGGCGGCACATTCAACCGAGATCGCCCGACTGTACGATATGTTGGCTGACTGGGGGCGGCGTTGCAATCAACGGGTTACGCGCTCGGACGCAGACATTGTGGCGTCGCGCGGCGGCTCTGCAAAGAAGGGCATCTTGCCCTTCATGGTTGATGGCAAGGAAGTTCCCCAAGAATGGACCGAAAAATACCGAGGTCCTGCGCGCCAGAATTATACAAAGAAGCCGCAATGAACTTAGGGGTATTGGTGGCGGAGAGACAGTCCTCAATACTAATGGTCTATAATATTGTTTTTGATGAATTTATTTGAAATAACTGGCAATTACCCACCTAATAGCCCACCTAAAAACAAGAAGCTAATGAAAGTGTGAAGTATCCGCATCTATTCTTGGCTTTCACAATTCAATCTGAGCGCACCGCACCTGGGGGGCATGCCCTTGTGGCTAGAAGAATGGCAAAGCTACTGAAGGAGGCACAGGATCTGAATTTTTTTAAAAAAAATTGGAAAACAAAACTGACGCAACTGCTCCTTGAGGCAGGCTGGTCGAGTGGGCCGCAAAGCACACACTAACTTATGTTTATACTTCCTGAAGTTCATTTAGAAGAGTCATAACGTGTTCAACATGGAGCAACTACCGATAGCGACAAATCGCCCAATCCTGACCTTAGCTCTTTTCCTTTGATGCTGTGGCTCGGTCCGCCGAATCTGACATTCGTTGTTACAAATACTAATCCATTTGTTTACAAACGCGGCAATGTTAAACAACCTTATCAATTTAGCCCGTATCACTGCTCTGAAATGAGGGAATACAAAATGAACACGCTACTCCCTTCGGCAGCTGTGTGTGTTGCACTATCAACCCCGGCTTTGTCCCAAACTTATAGCGAGGATTTAAACTATGTTTGGGCGGTCAACAGCAATGAAGCAAATGCACAGTTCTGTTATGCCGAAGGCTTTTTGGCCGAAGATCGTATGCATGATATTTGGACCCACCAAGAGCACGCGCGCCGCTACAGCATTGAACTAGGGTATTCCATCGAAGAGATTGATAATGCTGAGATGGCAGGTGCCGATAGCTTTCGCAGCTTTTCTGGACCTTTTTTTAAGGGATTCCCAGAGAAAATTGAAAGCGCCTGCCGCGACTTTGTTCTGCAATTTGATTGGGCTGCTCTCAAGGCCGAAGCCCGACAGATTCTGGCAGGACAACGATAGCTCATCAACATATTTCCCACATTGTAGAGCGCATTTCGGTACCTTGAGTAGCTAACACTGGCTGTATTCCAAATGGGCACAGCACCGAACCGAACCATCGTTTGGATAGAGTTGGGTCATTGTCGGCATGGATAATGGGCACTTAGGGTATTTGTGGGGGTTTCGATAGATGTAGGTGTGGCGGAGAGACAGGGATTCGAACCCTGGGAACCCTCTCGAGCTCAACGGTTTTCGAAACCGTCCCGTTCGACCACTCCGGCACCTCTCCGCAAAGGCTGACATGTGATCAGATGCGCGGGGTTTAGCGGGCTACTTCGTTCGCCGCAAGCCCATCAGTGCCGATTTTCACGCATGCATGTGCCACTCGCAATAAATTCAGAAGCCTAACCATTGTAGCAAGGGGGATTGAGGCATATCCTAGGGGGATAATTCGTCCAAAAAGGATATAGCATGCGTCTTCTTTCCGCCGGTTTTACAGCATTGATGATCTCGGCCTCTGCGGTGGCCGCGCAAAGTGCGACATTGATCGATCGCTACTTCACTGCATTGGACATGGATACGGTTTTCAAGGTGTTGCAAGATGAAGGTGTGGCCGCGGGGCAAGACCTATCAAGCCCAGATGGGGTCCCGCCATCCCCGGCCTGGACCGCTCGTTTGAAGCGCATCTATAGCCCAGAGACAGCCAAGATCGCATTTCTCGAGGGGATGGAGAAGATCAAGGGGATTGAGGAGTCTGAGGCCGCTATCGCGTTTTTTGAAAGCGAATTGGGGGCGCGTATCGTCCAGATCGAGCTTGATGCACGTGAGGCGCTGAACTCTGATGCGGGGGAGGAGGCTGCACAAGCTAACATTGAAATCCTTCGCGCAGAGGATCCAGCACTCTACTTGATGTTCCAAGAGTTCATCCAAGTGAATGATTTGGTTGAGAGCAATGTGGCGGGGGCGTTGAATTCCAACCTTGCGTTCTACCGCGGGATGGCCTCCAACGAGAGTTATACTGAAGGGCTGACAGAGAGTTTCATGCTGTCGACAGTTTGGGAGCAAGAACCCGAAATACGCCAAGAGATGGAGGATTGGACGATCAACTTCTCCTCGGTGGCCTATAGCGCGCTGAGCAAGGCGGAGCTGCAACGCTACATTGATATCTCCAAAACTCCCGCGGGGCAGCGCCTGAACGCGGTTTTGTTCTCCGGCTTTGACCAGATGTTTGAAGAGCAAAGCTATGAATTGGGCCGTGCGACGGCTGAATTCATGGTGGGCGAGGACACATAGGCGCGAAAGCGCGAATTAAGGCTGTATTGTAGACCGCAGCCTGTTGACAGGCGTACGCAATTCCAACATAAGCCCGCATCTGCGCATGATGCGTGGAATTTTTGCAATGACGTCCCGATCCGGGGACGCGCTGTCCGAGGTGGCCTGAACAGGCCCATGAACGCCGTGAAATGCGGGGCCACAGGACGCGGAAGATAAAAGGGTATGCGATATGTTCGCGGTTCTAAAAACCGGCGGCAAGCAGTATAAAGTCGCTTCTGGCGACGTTCTGCGCGTCGAGAAACTGGACGCCGCCGCTGGCGACACAGTTCAATTCAATGAAATTCTGATGGTAGGTGGCACTGTAGGTGCTCCTTTGGTCGAAGACGCAGGCGTTCAAGCCGAAGTTATCGACCAGATCAAAGGCATCAAAACGATTAACTTCGTTAAGCGTCGCCGTAAGCACTCCTCCAAGCGCACCAAGGGCCACCGTCAGCAACTGACGCTGCTCCGCGTGACCGACATCCTTGAAAAAGGCGCGGGCAAGTCCGGCGTTAAAGCTGCCATCAATGGCGCGGGTGTTTCTGTTGCTGCTGTTGAAGCTGCTGCTCCTGCCAAGAAAAAAGCCGCTCCTAAGAAGGCAGCTGCGAAAGCCGCTGCTCCTAAGGCAGAAGCTGCACCGAAGAAAGCCGCTCCTAAGAAGGCAGCAGCCAAATCTGACGGCGCAGATGATCTGACACGCATCAGCGGTGTTGGCCCAGTTATCGTGAAGAAGCTTCACGCGCTGGACGTCACTACATTTGCCCAGATCGCAGCATGGACCCCAGAGGACATTGCTGATATGGACGACAAGCTGAACTTCAAAGGCCGCATCGATCGCGATGAATGGCTGAAGCAAGCAGCAGAATTCGCTAAAGGCTAAGGAGAACACAAATGGCACATAAAAAAGCAGGTGGTTCATCCCGGAACGGTCGCGACTCAGCGGGTCGTCGTCTTGGCGTGAAGAAATATGGCGGCGAGCTCGTCATTCCAGGCAACATCATCGTGCGTCAGCGCGGCACTGTTAAGTGGCCTGGCGAAGGCGTCGGCATGGGCAAAGATCACACGATCTTCGCCAAAGTCGAAGGCAACGTGAAGTTCCATAAAGGCCTGAAAGGCCGCACCTTTGTCTCGATCGTTCCGATGGCCGAGGCCGCCGAGTAACCGAGACCCACAAGGTTTGAAAAATTTGAGGGATCGGTTGAAAAACCGGTCCCTTTTTCCTTTTGTACATAAGGCATGACCATGAGCGTCGCCGCTATTTCATTCGCAGTCTTTGCCGCCTCGCAGGTAGGCACGCCGGGGCCGGCTAATATGACCCTATTGGCCACAGGCGCGCGGTATGGTTTGCGTCGTGCGCTTCCTTTTGTGTTTGGTGTGTGCCTTGGCAAACAACTGGTCATTTGGCCTGTTGGTTTTGGGCTAATGCAACTGGCTGAAACGGTTCCATGGGCGTTTGAGGCCCTGAAATGGGGATCTGCGCTGTATATTATCTGGTTGGCGTGGCGCGTGGCGAATTTGCGTCTGACCGTAGATGCAGATGCGAAGGCACCAGGGTTCGCCGCGGGGCTATTGGTTCACCCGCTGAACCCCAAGGCATGGGCTATTATTACGGCTGGGTTCACTGCGTTCAGTGCGCCCGGTACACCTAGTTTTGAAGCCACAGTTACAATTGCCCTGATATTATTAGGTGTACAGCTTCTCTTTCACCCTATGTGGACTTACGGCGGGGAGCGGATTGCGCGCCTTGTGGCTGGAAAGCCCGAAGAAAAATATTTGATGTGGAGCTTGGCAGCGTTGACCGTAGCAAGTGTCCTTTTTGTACTATTTGCGGGAGGCAAATAATGAGCTTTGAAGGTGTTTATACGCAACCAACTATACAAGCCGATGGCTTTGTGTTGCGCCCGTTGCGCAAAGCGGATGCAGGCCCCATCGGGCTTTATGCGGCAGATGAGCGTATTGCAAAGGCAACCTCGTCCATTCCGCACCCTTTACCTCCGGGCACAACCGAGGGGTTTATCGCGCGCTCGCTTGCTGAGGAACGCGATGAAGACGTTTGGGTGATCGACCCGTCTGATGATCGCTCCGAGGTTCTTGGAGTGATTGGCCTGACCCGAATGGACCGCGAGCAATCCGAGATCGGCTATTGGGTCGCCCCGCAGCTGTGGGGGAACGGGTTGGCGTCCAAGGCTGTTGAGGCGTTGGTTCAAGCCAACCCACAAGCATGCCGCACGTTATTTGGCTCGGTCTTTCAGGACAATCCGGCCTCGGCGCGGGTTCTGACCAACGCGGGCTTTGAGTACATTGGCGACGCGGAAACCTTCTCGGTGGCCCGTGACGCATCTGTATCGACTTGGACCTATATTAAGAAGCTTGATTGAGCGCAGCGGAGGAGTGCGTTAAGGCTGCGCAACCCCGCTTGAAAGGCCAACAGTTATGAAATTCCTCGACCTTGCAAAGGTATATGTTCGCTCTGGCGGCGGTGGCGGTGGCTCTATCAGCTTTCGTCGTGAGAAACACATCGAATATGGCGGTCCTGACGGTGGGGACGGTGGTGCGGGCGGCAATGTGATTGCTGAAGCGGTTGAGGGTTTGAACACCTTGATTGATTTTCGCTATCAGCAGCACTTCTTCGCCAAATCCGGCCAAGGTGGCATGGGGCAGCAACGCACAGGCGCCAGCGGTGATGATATCATCCTGCGCGTGCCCGTCGGCACCGAGATCTTGGATGAGGACGAAGAGACCGTAATCGCGGATGTCACCGAAGTTGGTCAGCGTATCGTTTTGGCACAGGGCGGAAACGGCGGCTGGGGCAACCTGCATTTCAAGTCGGCCACGAACCAAGCGCCACGCCGCGCCAATCCGGGCCAACCGGGGGTGGAGCGTACGCTGTGGCTGCGCCTGAAACTGATCGCCGACTCTGGCCTATTGGGTTTGCCGAATGCCGGTAAGTCGACCTTCTTGGCGGCGTCTTCAAATGCCCGCCCGAAGATTGCAGATTATCCCTTCACCACGTTGCACCCCAATTTGGGCGTTGTGGGCGTGGATCACGCCGAATTCGTTATGGCCGATATTCCGGGTCTGATTGCAGGCGCATCCGAAGGCAAAGGCATCGGCGACCGCTTTTTGGGCCACGTAGAGCGCTGCTCGGTCTTGCTGCATTTGGTGGATGGCAGCTCCGAGGCTGTGGGCGAAGATTACCAAACCATTATCACAGAGCTCGAAGCCTACGGGGGGGAGCTGGCGGATAAACCACGTGTCACCGCGCTCAACAAGATTGATGCATTGGACGACGACGAGCGGGCCGAGAAAAAGGCCGAACTTGAGGCGGCGTGCAGTGGTCCAGTTATGATGATGTCGGGCGTGTCCCGTGAAGGGTTAACAGATGTGCTGCGCGCCGTGCGCGCTGAGATTCAGGAGGATCGCCTGCGCATCGCCAAAGCCAGCGAGGAGCCTGAGCCATGGCGTCCGTAAGCACCACACTTCAAGACGCCAAGCGCGTCGTTATTAAAATTGGCTCGGCCTTACTTGTAGACCGTGACACCGGTTCGCTTCGCCAAGATTGGTTGCAAGCGCTGGCCAAGGACGTGCTTCGGTTGAAGCAGCGTGGTCAGGACGTCGTTTTGGTGTCTTCCGGCTCCATAGCACTTGGCCGCGGGGTGTTGAGCCTTGGGGCAGGGGCCTTGCCACTGGAGCAATCGCAAGCGGCGGCGGCTGTTGGTCAAATCCGACTGGCCCGCGCTTACGAGGACGCGCTTGCGCCGCATGATGTGACGACGGCACAGGTTCTGGTGACCTTAGAGGACAGTCAAGACCGGCGCCGCTACCTCAATTCCCGTGCAACGCTACGCCAACTGCTGAGCATGGGCGTGGTGCCGATTGTGAACGAGAATGACACCATTGCCACAGACGAAATTCGCTACGGTGACAATGACCGTTTGGCGTCGCAAGTGGCGGTGACTGTTGGCGCGGATTTGGTGGTTCTGCTGTCCGATGTGGATGGGCTGTATACGGCCAACCCAAGCGAGAACCCGAGTGCGACGCGCCTTGAGGTCATCAATGACATCACCCCAGAGATTGAGTCGATGGCAGGCGATGCGGTCTCCGGCCTGTCCAAGGGTGGCATGAAGACCAAGGTGATGGCCGCGAAAACCGCGATGGCGGGTGGTGCGGCTTTGGTGATCACAGAAGGCTCGGTTACGGGGCCATTGGATGCGTTGGAAAACGGCGCGAATGCCAGTATGTTTATCTCTGAGACAAGCCCGCAGATTGCCCGCAAGCGTTGGATTTCCGCAATGAAGCCACAAGGGGCTTTGACGCTGGATGACGGCGCAGTGACGGCCCTTGGGCGTGGAAAATCCCTGCTTCCGGCTGGGGTGACACATGTTGAAGGCCCGTTTGAGCGCGGTGATCCGGTGTCTTTAATCGGTGCGAACGGCGCAAACATCGGCATGGGGCTTGCACGGTATAAAAGCGAAGAAGCCGACATGATTAAAGGTCGTCAAAGTACTGAAATAGAAGATATTTTGGGATACCCGGGCCGTGCGGCCCTTGTGCATCGAGACGACATGGTGCTCTAAAGAAACGTTATAAATTCAAAGGCCTGTACTCATGACCCAGATTGACAATATCCCCGCCGCCATGACTGAGATTGGTAAAAAGGCCCGTGCGGCTGCGGCTGAGCTGTCTTTTGCCTCGGCCGAGCGCAAGCACGCGGCGTTGATTGGCGCGGCTCAGGCTGTTTGGGAGAACCGTGCCAAAATCATCGAAGCGAATAAGAAAGACCTAGAGTTTGGCCGCGACAAAGGGCTGTCGCCAGCCATGATGGACCGTCTAATGCTCGATGAAGACCGCATCCGCGCCATGCAAGACGGGCTGCGCACTGTGGCCGATCAGGTTGATCCGGTGGGCGAGGTGATCACCGAATGGGATATGGAATCTGGCCTTCACATCAAACGGGTTCGCACGCCGTTGGGGGTGATTGGCGTCATCTATGAGAGCCGCCCGAATGTAACTGCGGACGCAGGTGCGTTGTGCTTGAAGGCGGGCAATGCTGTTATTCTGCGCGGTGGCTCCGAGGGATTCAATTCATCGCGCGAAATTCATGCATGCCTTGTGAAAGGTTTGCGCGATGCCGGTTTGCCTGAGGACAGCGTGCAATTGGTGCCGACCCGTGACCGTGCGGCAGTGTCTGAGATGCTGACAATGACCGATTACATTGATGTAATTGTTCCTCGCGGCGGCAAAGGGCTTGTCGGACTGGTACAGCGCGAGGCTCGTGTGCCTGTGTTCGCGCATCTCGAAGGGATTGTGCACATCTACGTCGACAAAAACGCCGACGCCGAGAAGACGATGAAGGTTGTGATGAACTCCAAGACACGTCGCACGGGTATTTGCGGCGCTGCGGAATGCCTGTTGATCCACAAGGACGTGGTGGAAACCATCGGTCATGACGTTATCCGTGCCTTGCTGGACAAAGGTGTCACGGTGGATGCAGACATGAACCTGTCGAGCATCTCTGGCGTCAACCCAGCGAGTGCGGAGCATTGGGGGCGCGAGTTTTTGGACATGGAGATTGCAGCCAAGGTGGTTGGCAATGTTGAGGAGGCGATGGATCACATTCGCCAATACGGCTCAAACCATACGGACTGTATTATGACCGAAGATCAAGCGACGGCGGATCTGTTCTTGTCGCGCCTTGATAGTGCGATTTTGATGCACAATGCCTCCACACAGTTCGCCGATGGTGGAGAATTTGGTATGGGCGCTGAGATAGGTATCGCCACGGGCAAGATGCATGCACGTGGCCCAGTTGGGGCTGAGCAGCTGACGTCGTTCAAGTATATCGTCACTGGCGACGGAACTGTGCGGAATTAGGTTTAAATTTTAATGCTTACTATCAGTGAGTTGAGCTTCGTAGTTTTAGTACATGCTTGCGTTTCGTAGAATCTAAAAAGGCCCGCCGTTTGGCGGGCCTTTTTCATCTCTCGAACTGGTGCCTGCTATGCGGACGAAAGTATTGATTTTGCAATATTTGCTTCGAACTTACGCAAGGTTGGGCGCGATGCATTGAATCGCAACGATAAGGCGGGATCATGTAGTTCGGGGAACAAGGCGAAGATCTCGTTTGATTGACCTTGTTCCATGCCGTTCATAATGAAATCACCGGGTTGAAAGCTCTCGGTCCACGTCCCATCTACCAAAAGCACTTCGTGGCGGTCACACAATATGTGAATGTATGACACGTCTTGGGCACCCATCATTTCAACGCCAGGCAGGCCAACAAGATACTTGGCTGCAATCAACATTTCATCCTGGCCAAAGAGAACAACCAATTCCGGGCGGTTGATCAGCATACGGTGGTTGGGCGACACCAACATGTCGGCCATAGGCATATCTGGGCCCAATGCACTTTTGCGGATGCGGATCGGCCGGAAACGCACGTCAGCAACCAATCGGGACTGAGGCAATAGCTTGCTGCCAAGCCAACGTACCTCTTGCAGGCCGTTGTCGCGTGTCATGACGCGGTCACCGATAAGTAGGTCTTCGATGGCGACGAACCCACGAATCGTGCTGACACGCGCCCCAGGTGTGAAGCAAGGTACAAAGGTTGAGTATTCTGTATCACCCTTGCTGGTCCCTGAGATTTTTACGTATCGCACTCCATGTTCCAACTGAACGCTGGAGGTCATGGCCCAGACGTCTGTTAGATTGCCACCTTGCGATAAAACGTTGATGATGATTTCGGGACCTGTAGGGTCGCCGTTTGAATCAAGCGCTCTGACGGTGTGAAAACTCTCAGATTCCACCAGCGCACCATCTTCTATAAGACCACTACCATTGATGATAACGTGGTTCGCTGATTGATCATCATTAAACACATCGGGGGTGGTGCTTAGGTCGTCCAGTCGAATGGTTTGATAGTGAAATCCGTCTGTGAACTGGAAAATTGTTCCAACAGGTGTGTTCGAATTGTTGATAATACCAGTACCCGCAGTAAGAAACGGCGAACTAGGGTCAACAGTAAAGGCTTCGTTATCAAAGGCTGCGAAGTGGCGCACCACCATTTTGGCTTCTCCTGTTTCAACTTTGAGCTGTCTAGTGGCCCAAGGTTTACCAAGAAAATCTACAGGTATTTTTAAGCCGATGAGTTGTACTACAACATGATCTCTCAAGCGCGTCATTGACCGTGCGTCTCGAGTTTTGACTATTTTTGTTGTTGTGTTTGGAGGCTGCGCGCCCGATGAGAGTCATGCGATTTAGGGTTCTGATGTCTATGGCGGTTTCTGTTTTCGGGGGCTCCAACTTGAGGCTAGGCAACAGCTTACCAAAAGAACCAAACTTGAGACCGAACGCGCCTTTAATCCTTGTGCGCGTATTCTTTGAATGTTGCACTGTGTGCATCTACAGGATCGAGTACATTAAACGGATATTTCCCAAGTGACTTTGTATTGTGACGATTCTGACGGTTTCAACCTTAAAGCATCTCGCTTTTAATTTGACGCACATCCAGCTACGCAGAAGTAGTTCCAGCATTCTCGGGGCGTGAACAGATCGCAGACTTCCGCGAGGGCGTCGTTCTTGAGGCGTTTTACAAAGGCTTTGTCGTATTATGCAGGAATGAGACGGACTTCATGAACAGCAGCTTGAGCGATGCGGCGCAGTGATGCGCGGACCCACAGGCTTCCATGATAATGATGCTTGGCGGTAGTTCTAAGAGCGTTTTCTGGAACTGCGGGCGGATCAACTTTTACCGTAACTTTACATAATACTGATTATAGGCGCATTGTATTAAACACGCAGCTTCTGTCGGAACTCGCTAATACTGAGACTCCTCTTTGCGGAACTTCAACAATCTAGAAGATCTGAATATTACCGCAAACTCTCACCAACAACTATTGCCAACCTTTGCGATGCATCAATCATTAGCGGCCAATCATCCTGCATTGCGCTTCGTTGAGGATCTTCGAAGGCAAGTTACTCTGACGTTTGTCAATGTAGCCCGTTGCCGGATCCATCGGGTCATCGCGTGAGAAAACAACAACGATATCCGAAAGTTGCAAGATGCATATTGCAGTTCGGCTGACACACATCAGAGGCTACGGGCGCCCCTGCCCTGATTTCGATGCTATCGGCCCATTTCTGCCGTTGGTTCAATTGGTTGATGCTGCGCAGCTTTCCGATAGCGGACCTTTGTCGCGCTCATAAGTTCGTTCAAAGGAAGAGTGAATCTTCCCCCCCTTGATCAGGTTCGTTGCTTTTCGAATTCTTCCCAAGCCGCTTGAAAGGCTTTGAAGTCGAATCCTTCCCGCTTGGCAGGTTCCAAGATGAGGTTTTCGGTCGCGAGAAGTTTGGAAATTGCTGCTTCAATGCTGTTATAAACGTCGGTTGGAACAACGACAGCACCATGGCGATCTGCGTGGATTAGATCGCCTTCGGAAACACGTAATCCAAAGACCTCAACCGGCGTCTTGATTTCCTTTACATGAACGAAACCGTGACTTGGCCCTATCGATCCTGCGACAACAGGATATCCCGTAGGTACATCGCCAAGGTCGCGCATCACGCCGTTTGTTAACGTCCCCGCAAGTCCGAAACCTTTGTGGACGGTCGTGTTGATTTCGCCCCAAAATGCACCAATGCAGTCGGGAAAATCAGTATCTTCTATCACGACAACCGAGGGATCAGATGCAGATGCCATATACTCATAATATGCCATACGGCGCGTTTTGATGACCTCTGGTTCCTCACTCGGCGGGGCAACCGCCGCGATTTTTGCCGTACGCGCGTAGCCAACAATCGCGAGTTCATCAGGCGCGCTACACAACATTGTTCCGCGCGTAAATCTGTCAAAGCCACGTTGGCCTTGCGCGACCTCGATTGCGTTGCACACTGTTGGGGTGTCCACCGACCTTAATAGTTTAAGCAATGAAGGTGTCATGAAATCTCCAACCAGCGGGCAATCGCTGCGTTTGTGTGTGACGGTTGTTCAAGCGTTGGTAAATGTCCTGCGCCTGCGACGTTTTCTAACGTCGCCTGAGGGATCAATTCAGCCATTTCTTCGTGCGTCAGGACGGGGCAAAGTCGATCCTCGATCCCACACAAAACCAAGGCTGGACAAGTAAGATTACGAAGCGTTTCGCTTTGGTCTGGGCGATCCATCAACGCATGCGATTGATTGACGAAAGCAGCCGCGCCTAAGTCACTCGCCATTTTCAAACACAGATCGATTACCCTATCGGTGTTTGAGCCACCGCTCGCCAAATATCTCGGCACCATAACATTACGCATGATGTCCATCATTTGGCCGTTCTGTGCAGCCTCGATTTGGGGAAAGCGCGCTTGGCGCATTGCTTCCTTTTCGGCAAGGTGATTTGTGTCGAGCAAGGCAATCTTGCTGACCCGTTCAGGGGCCAGTCGCACGACTTCCATTGCAATGATGCCGCCCATAGACAGCCCGAGTAGATCAAATCGATCAGGGCTCGCAGCAAGAACGTCTTGGGCCATCTCTGTAATGGTGGCGAAGTCTGTTGACGTGACAACAATGCTATCGGGAAAGGCATCCAGTTGGGGTTGAAACAATCGCGCATCACACATCATTCCGGGTAAAAATACCAATGTCATCAATTGCTCCCTTTCAAGCCCTTAGTTGTAGTCAACGATGTTTCAACTGTAGGCTGTCCATGTTGGACCCGCAGGATCATCATTTGAAACGACACGGTATAGGCTTGCCTCACCGGTCATCGCAGGGACAAGCGTATAGGGAAAACCGCTGGGCAAAAGGCAGGTATCGCCAGGGTTCAACGTTGCCTCCGCGCCGTCCCATGCCAATTTCCAATGCCCGCGCATTGGCATCAACACTGTAAACTGATCAACTGCGCTTGGTGTTTCAACGGCCGATCCGCGCGTAATGAAATCGACATCAAATCCCGGCTTGTCGGGCAGCAACGCATCGCGACCGATGACTTTGGCGGGGCTTTTTCCCGCTAGCCCCATCAAGTCCAAATACCGCGCGACATGGCGTGGAATAACGTCGATAGTAGAGGGTTCGGGCATTTTCGCTAAGTCGTCATCAGACATAACCGGCATTGCCGCGACGCCGTTTGGGAGGGTCTCCCCTTTCTTGGTGTCATAAAGTTTGCCGTTTTCACCCAAGAGCAACCCATGATCTGCAGCGTCTTCGATAACCTGAGGTGCCCACGTCACGCCGCCCCCAGCATCGTCACCGCCGAGCACGGCCATGATCATTCCGTAATCCGTGCCGATGTTTTCGAACCCTCGGAAGATACCAGTAGGAATGTTGATGATATCGCCCTCTTCTAGCGTAACTTCACCAGCATCACCCCAACGGCCCCAAAAGAATCGCCACCGACCCTTCAGAACAAAGAAAACTTCAGCGGTCGTGTGACTGTGCAGCGAGTTGAGGCATTTAGGAGGCTGTCCAGCGGCTCCGATATTGAAACCGGGCGTGTCACGAATATGAACATGCTGATCGGCACTTTCGCTTACGCCCCCACCAACAATCGTAAAGTTTTCTTTCTGATTGCTGCCCGGTGTGTGCGCATCAATGAACGCTGTTTTGCAGGGTATCAAATCGCCGTAGCGAACGATCCGTTTTTCGATTTCTGCAGGTGTCATAACTTATCCTGTCTTCATTACGATTTGCTTCCAGATCGCGGTCTCATCAAACAACGTGTATTCGCGGCGAATGCCCCATGGTCCGAATTCCACGTGACTTGCGCCCATGACATGAACCTCGGCCCCGCTTGGAGGGCCAAATACACCCCAGCCATCATGATTGCCTGTTAAGCTCCAACGGATTGCTGCACGGGGTGGCATCATTGGATCATCGCGCCCAATTTGGTGTTCGATCTTGAATTCTGCATGCGGAAACGCAGAGCGCAAACCAATCCAAAAACTGTCTACTCCGTCTGTGGAAATCAGCTCCTGCCCGCCCGGATAGTAACCCGTTACTGCGCGGTCATACGCGTTTGGAATTACATTTAGGTCAGCGCCCATGATGCGGTTCAAAACATCTGCATATTTTGTACCCCATTCATTGTCATTGCCGCGACCGGTATAAGGCCCCGCTTTGTCGATAGAAGGATGGAAGGGCGCGATGCATTTGTCTGCGCCGCCCTCGCGTTCAATGAGATCTATCGCGTATTGCTTGGGATCCCAGCCCATCTGACGCACAATTGCGCCTTGGTCGCGGATCAGCCATTCATCGTTGATCTGATTGTTGGCCGCATGGCAGTCAGCGATTATCCGGTAACGCAATTTTTTACCGGTCGCTTTGCCGTAAACGCCATCCCCCAAATGGGTCGCAGTTGAAAGAATGCGGTGCGAGGACAACATCCCCTCTTCGGGGGTGCCGGACCAAATCACGTCTTCACCCAGTAATCTGCGATCTGGAAACTCTGCCAATGTGGCCATTGTCGCCGCTATGACATTTTCGTTTCCGCACACCATCGAGCCGGGTGAGCGAACAGGGATGTCATTGGAATAGTATTCATGGAGCGTCGAAAGCCCGCGATCCTCCCAAATTTCTTTTGTGATACCAACGATATAATCGGGAAAGTCTTTGAACTTGTTCGAGAAACCCTTCATGCGGTCCACCCTTTGGGTATGTTTGCCGACCCTCGTACAATTAGGGGGCTTTCGATCTTGATGTGCTTTGGTTGCGATGCGGGATTGTCTATTTTGTCGATAATCAATGAAACGGTTTCCTCGACCATGACGTTCGCCCGCTGGCGCACAGTTGTCAGATCATAAGCCGCCAACGATGCGGGCGGCACGTCATCGTATCCCACGACACTAACATCCTGTGGAACGCGCAAACCCAACTCGCTGCGCAGAACATCCATAACAGCGAACGCCATGTGATCTGTTGCTACAAAAACCGCGTCAGGCCGGTGTTCTTGTATAAACATCTTGCGCGCCGCATCTTTCGCTCCATCGACAGTGAATTCACCCAAGGCGTGATCGCAGAGCTCAAGCCCCGCTGCGTTTAAACCTTCGCGGAATCCCGCTTCGCGGTCGCGTTGCGTGGATGCGCCTTCCCAACCGCCGATATAGGCGATGCGATGGTGACCACCTGCCGCAAGAAATGTGGCAACTGATCGCCCCCCTGCATGGTTATCCGAGGTCACAGCGGACAGATTGGCAGAATTCTGTGATCGGTTAAACAAGACGACAGGTACGCCTGCGGCCTCGCAACGGTCTGTCAAATCGCTGGAAAATCCGACGCTTGCGGTAATAATTCCATCAACTTGGTAATCTAACAGTTCTCCGATGACCTGATCCGTGGACCCACTGTCATTCGAGGCCATAAAGATCAAAACATGATACCCTTGAGCCTGCAGCGCGTTGGACAGCTTTTCCAAGGCGACCGGATAGAAATAGTTATCCAAGTAGGCCACGACCAATCCGATCATGCGGCTTTTTCCGGTGATCAAAGACCGTGCAAGGACGTTCGGGCGATAGCCCAGTTCCAACGCCGCTTCGCGAACCTTTAACTTGGTTTCGCGGCTGACTGAGGCTCCGGGCGTAAAGACGCGACTGACCGCAGATTGGCTTACGCCCGCTTTTTGCGCGACTTGGGATGATGTAATACGTTCAGCCATTAATCTGCAGTCCAACCCCCATCGACCAGCAAAGACGTGCCAGTCACCATTGCGGATGCCTCGGACGCTAAAAACACCGCTGCCCCCATTATATCTTCGACTTCGCCAACGCGACCAAGTTTGATTTTGCTTTCAATCCACGCCCTTTTTTCAGGATCATCAAAGGTCGAACGCGTCAAATCAGTTAGGATAAATGTCGGGCAAATTGTGTTCACACGGATGTTGTGCTTGCCCCACTCTATGGCCATCGATTTTGTCATTCCCTCGACCGCATGCTTGGTCGCCGAATAGACCGCTCTGTCCTGACCGCCGACATGCGCCATTTGACTGGAAATCGTGATAAGGCTGCCCGATTTGCCAGCCTTAACAAGCCCATGCGCGACCGACTGACTCACAAAAAACGCACCGCGTAGATTGATGTCGCTTACCGCGTCAAAATCAGAGGCCAGCGTGCCAAGCGCGGGAGTATGTCGCGCAAGGCCAGAAGCGTTTAACAAGATATCGAAGGGACCGTTCGTTGCGATCTGCTCTTGTGTGCGCACGGTGTTCGCGACGTCCATCACAAGTGTCGAGGCTTCGATCCCACTCGCCTGAATCTCTACCTGCAGCGTGTTCAATTTTTCCTCTCGACGCGCAGCCAATGTGACAGTTGCACCGGCCTGCCCTAAGGCGACAGCGCAGGCTTTGCCGATGCCGGAAGAGGCCCCAACAACAAGCGCGCGTTTCCCATTTAATTTGAACGAAGGTGTCTGCGGAAGCGTCATACCCGATCTCCAAATGCCATACCAACACGAGCCTTATTGAATTCCAGCAGTCTTGCAAACACATCGACCCCAATCTGATGATATAAATCAAGAAGGTCGACCATGACCCAGTTTTCCCGGATTTTGTTTCCTTCAATTCGCCAGAAATCTAAGGACCGTAACGTGACCTTCTGCCCCGTCGGCGCAATGCCCATCAAACCCGAACCGCTGAGTGTTTGGGCCATATCTGGCCATCCAGTTACAGCGACATAATTCCCTTCGGCGAAGAAATGAAAACTGACCTCATCTGGATATTGCCCGCGATCGGGCATGGCGTTGAGAAACGGGATTTGATGCCAATCGCGAAACCCCTGAATGCCGCGCGCGGTGCCGATACCCGCGGGGCCGTACCATGTCATCTTTGGGTGCCAGAACTTTTCGAGTTCCATCGCCTCAACAGGTTCGCACGGATGGCGCGACAAAGCCGAGAGCATGTCCAACACATGCTGCATGGATTGCTCTGCTAGTTGGGTCTTATCGCTAAAGTCCGTCAGCCCGTCCTGCTCGATCGGGCCGGGAATATGCCATTCGCGCCCAAGGCTCGGTGCCATGGGCCATGCATTGGCCTGCATCATAAGTTCAGGAATATCCCAAATCGCCTGCACTTCGACGATTTTCTGGCCTTCAAACCGATAGAATTCGTGAAAGCGCATGTGGGCCAAATGCCCCGTCGGCGGAATATACAGAAACGGGGCGACGAAGGTTCCGATGTAGGAGCCACAACACCCGACCCAGTCGGCCCCAACATCTGTTTGTCCCGCGAGCACAATAGTGTCGCGTCGTTCAACATCCGGCATCGCCGTTGCAAGTGGCTCAAAGCAGGTCTCAAAAAATTGATTGGCCTTTAGATCACCAAACGGATGGCACATATGGATAATAGCCGCTTCGTCCAACAGCGCCGACACTGCATCTGTCACCGCAGCGCGATCAAAGTCACGCATCGCAGTTAGCAATGGCGCAATAAGTGATTTGTTGGCGCGGGCCGTGTTCATTTACTCAGATCCATCTCGGTAAGGAGCTCCGGTGCCGTAAGGCACATTGATCCCGCCGTAACGACGTACCCGAATGTTGCATTGCTCAGCGTGGCCCATGAACCCTTCAAGCATGCATAATCGGCTGCCATATTCGCCTATAAGAGTTGCGGCCTCATCAGTTGTGATCCTTTGATACGAATGGGTTTTCAAAAACTTGCCAACCCACAACCCACCCGTATAGCGCCCTGCTTTTTTTGTCGGCAAAGTATGGTTCGTGCCAATCACTTTGTCCCCGTTAGACACATTTGTCCGTGCACCCAGAAACAACGCGCCATAGCACGTCATTTTTTCCAAAAACCAATCGTCCCGATCCGTCATGACTTGCACGTGCTCTGATGCTATATCATCGGCCACGGCTAGCATTTCGTCATAGGTCTCGCACAAGATCACTTCACCGTAATCGCGCCAGCTGACTGATGCTGTATCAGCGGTTGGCAGAATACCAAGTAAGCGATCTATTTCACGCAAAGTATCATCCGCAAGAAGGCGCGAATTGGTCAACAAGACCGCAGGGCTATTATAGCCGTGTTCGGCTTGTCCAAGCAGGTCAGTCGCACAAAGTTCACCATCCACCGTATCATCAGCAATAACCATCGTTTCCGTAGGTCCGGCAAATAGGTCGATCCCAACACGCCCAAAAAGCTGTCGCTTCGCCTCTGCTACAAATGCGTTCCCCGGTCCAACCAACATATGAACAGGATCGATGGTTTCAGTACCGATTGCCATCGCGCCAACCGCTTGAATTCCGCCCATGACATAAATCTCATGAGCGCCACCTAAGTGCATCGCTGCAATCACAGCAGCATTTGGCTTACCATGAAACGGCGGTGTACACGCAACGATACGCGGCACGCCTGCCACCGAAGCCGTCGCAACCGACATATGAGCAGAAGCAACCATCGGAAACTTGCCACCCGGCACGTAACACCCGACAGATTGCACAGGAATGTTCTTGTGCCCCAAAATAACGCCCGGCATGGTTTCGATTTCGATATCCAGCATACTATCACGCTGCGCCTGAGCAAAATTGCGGACCTGTTCTTGAGCAAACTTGATATCTGCCAATTCACGTTCTGTTAACGATGCAATCAGCGTCGAAATTTCATTCTCGGATAACTTAAATGATGCAGGCGAGTACCCATCGAATTTTTCCGACAAGGCACGCACGGCTGCATCGCCATTGTCTTCGATCTCTTTCAAAACGGTCTCAACGATCGCTTTAGTTTTTGCATCATCTTGCGCACGTTCCGTATCAGGTTTGCCGCGTTTTAGGTATTCTATTGCCATCACTTGTTCCTTGGTGTCGGCGGCGTCTTTCCACCTCGGTCATAGGCTTCCCAGCCCTGACCGTTAAAAACATCCACGCCCAATTGCGCGAGCACATGAGGAAAATCGACCATCACCCAATTGTCAGTGATTTTACCGTCTTCGACTTTCCAAAAGTCCATGTACCGTATCTGTATCTTCTTACCTGAAGCAGGTACGCCCATAAAATCACCGGAATGCACGGCCTCTTGCCGGCCAAAGGCTGCAGCCCATTCCCCCATATAAAGACGTGCTTCGTCGACGCAGGTCTTATCGGAAAACGCCGCTTGGAATGGTTTTTGCCAATTGTTTTGGAATTCCTTCAGTCCAATCTTGGTGCCACACCCTGTATTGCCCATCCAACGAAACCCTTCGTTGAAAAACTCACCGATGTCGGCAATACGGTGGTCATTTAACCCATCGACCATACCTTCGATCACCGCGCGCGTTTCAGCAGTTTTGGCCATATCGGTGTCGCGACTGAGTGTCGCCTGTTCTGGTCTTGCGCCACTCATCCTTTGACGGCTCCTGCGGTTAGGCCACTTACAATCTGGCGTTGGAAGAAAAGCACCAGTACAAAGAGCGGCGCGGTGGCGGACACAACGGCGGCAACGGCGAACATGACGTTGCCTTCGGTCTGGGTCGTCCCCAAGAAGCTGGCGATTTTGGGCACCATCGTTTGATTGGCTTGGCTCAACAGCGTCGCAGTCACAGTAAAATCGTTGTAAGCCAGCAAGAAAGAAAACAGTCCCGTGGTGATCACGCCGGGCCACATGACAGGCACAATCACGTGGCGAAAGGCTTGGAACCTCGTACATCCGTCGACCATGGCGCTTTCATCTAAATCTTTGGGAATGTTCAGGAAGAAGCTGTGCAACATCCAAAGAGTAAAGGGTTGATTGATCGCAACCATAACGATGATCGCTGTGGGGAGATGGCCCCAAAGGTTCCACTCAAAGAAAGGCAGCAAGTATCCCGACACCAAGGTGATATGGGGCATGGCGCGGAACACCAACGCGAGCATCAAAAGGTAAAACGCGTATCGTTTGCCCGAACGTGCCAGCGCGTAACCACCAAGTGTGCCAAGCGTCAGGGAAATGACAACTACGCAGACGACAACAATGCCAGTATTGAGCGCGGCGCGCCAAAACTCATTGCTCACCCATGCGCCGAAATATCCAGCGCCAGCAAACGCTCCGCCAGTTTCGACCTGCGTGCGCACGCCCGTCAGCGCATTGGTCCAATCCGCCTTTGAAAAGAAATCCCCCTGCACTTTGAAAGAGCCCCAAAGGGTCCACAAGAATGGGAAACCTGCGGCCAAGATCCAGATGAAGACCAGCCCCCAAATGACCGAATTCAGCCAAGGCGATTTACGATGAGCGACGTCAGACATCAGACCACCTTCCTATTAAAGTCACGCCACGTGCGGATCAAAACAGGGATTAACAAGATCGCAACGCCAATGATCGTCAGAACCGACGTTGCCCCGGCCGATCCAAAGCGTTGCTCTACCCCGCCCGCAAGATCATTGTAGATAATCCACGACAACGAGGTTGCGCTTGCTTGCGCGGAAAAGCCTACAATTGGTTCAAATACGCGGAAATTATCCATCAGTTGGATAAGCGCGATGAAAACCGTCAGCGGCATCAAATGCGGCAACACAACGTAGCGCGTGCGCTCCCAGCGCGACGCGCCATCTATCATCGCGGCTTCCATCGTGTCGGCAGGAACCGTCTGCAAACCCGCGTAGAAAACGATAAAGGCGAATGGAGCAGAGTGCCAAACCCCGTACACCATTAAAACGATCCACGTCAGCTTCGGCGAGGCTTTGAGCGACAAGTTCGGATCATCAAACATTCGTTGCAGTGTAGCACCCAATATCCCTTCTGCATCGATCATCCAGAACAGGATAAGAGAGCCAATCAAGGGTGTAACAATCATCGGTAAAAGAGAAACGAAAATCGTTGGACCTTTGATGCGCTTGGGCAAGCTGTTAACGCCAAGCGCCACGAAGAACCCCAAGACTAAAACCAGCGGCGTGACCACAAATGTATAGGTCAACGTGAATGCCAAGGCGCGGTAGAACGGCAAATTCATCGCCTTAGAAATAAATCCGCCTAGACCAACGCTCTCTTGCCAAGCTTGACCTATTTCCATGAAAGCCAAATGATTGCGGTCGGTGTAGGTGCCAAATCCGTTGAACTGCCCAAGCGGTCGCTCCGCCTTGAGTACTTCTGTGGCTTCAACATTGATTTGCACCTCTTGCTTACAGCCAAACGGTCCGCAGCTTTCCACCTCAACAAACACCGCTTCGTGTTCGATATGAAGAGATTGCAAAAAGACGGAAACGATTGGCAACGCAATGAAAAGCAGCATCGTAAAAAGCGATGGTAGAATGAACCAAAAGAAGGTGCGGTTTTTCATTGGACTGCCTGATAAGGATCGAAAAGGAAGGGGAAAACCCCCCTTCCCGATTGGATTTACTGCAAGAAACCTTGCTCTTTTGCTGCTGCGGTATATGCCGCCTCAACATCAGCCAATGCTTGCTCCGCGCTTTCAGAGCCTTGGAGGAAATCAGAAATTTCCGCGCCAAGCGCTGTGTGCAATGCGCCCATAAATGGCAGCATTGGATATGGCGCGGCACCGCCGTTAGCCGTTGCTGTTACACCTGCAGATGCAGGGCTTGCCTCATAGCCATCGATCAACCACACAGCCGCGTCGTTGTTGGCTTTGACCACTTCAGTGGTGATACCGTTCATCATTGCCATGAAGGTTGCTTCAGCATCCGCGTCAGACACGTTTGCGGAAATCGCAATGCCATCCCACCAAAGTGTAGATGCAGGGCGATCGCCCCTGCCCCATGTTGGCGCGCCTGTTAGAACGGTGTTGGACGTCACCATTTCTGTCGACCCTTCAGCGTCCAGAACCGCGTCTCCCCGAGAGCCCCACATAATCGCCAAAGCAAGGTTGCCTGCTTCCCACTCTGCTTGTGTCGCGTTTGAGTCAAAGGTTAGGTAGTCTGGGTTCGAATAAGCCACCAAGGATTTCAACATCTCCAGTGTGGCCACGCCATCTGCGTTATTGATGGCAGCTTCTGCAGTGCCCGGCTTAAAAAATTCTGCGCCTGTCCCCATGTACATGTTGACGAATTCTTCGGCGAGGTTCCAACCTGCTTTGGTGTTCAAAGCGACGGGATGCTCCATTAGCCCAGAAGCGCGAATTGCCTCGGCCGCAGCAATCACATCTTCATATGACGCAGGAATGCCTTCAACACCCGCTTTTTCCAGAACGTCTGTGCGTGCGAACAAGTGCTGTGCGTTTGCCATAAACGCCACTGCCATGACTTCACCGTTTACAGTGATCATTTGACTCTTGTTGAGATGCGCGCCGTGTTCCGCGACTAGATCATCCAATGAACGCACCAAACCGTCATTCATAAGTGTGACCAAGGTCGAGTTGGATACAACAACAGATGAGTACTGCGCAGGGTTGGCGGTCAGAGCAGCAACCATGATGTCCTTGTGATCTTGAGTCAGATTTGCTTCGACGTTTATGCCGTCATCAGCGCATTCTGCTGCAGCGGCTGTTACCGCCTGAATTGCCGGAAAGTCATTCGAAAGGATACTAATGTTGCCAGCTTCAATGCCGCAACCGGCCATAGCTGTGCTTCCCAAGAGCGAAACCGCCCCTGCAAATGTAATCGATCTTAGAAACATGTGTTTCTCCCTGTTATATGTAAGCTGCGCCTTGCAAGTCCGCACCTTGGTTTCCCCCAGTTGTTCAGGGGTTTCGGTTGGGGATTAGCCCCCAATTCGCGCACCTGTTTCGTCATCAAACAGATGGCAAATCTCTGTCGGTATTGAAATTTTGACGATGTCGCCAATTTCGGCGCGGTATTCTTTGCTGGCTTTCACTGACACCAAATCTCCGTTTACGCGGATGGTGATCATTGTGGCTTCGCCCAACAGTTCCATTGAATAAACGGGCGCGATAATTTCGCCGCCAGTTTCAACGATTTCGGCATCTTCAGCGCGAAACCCAAGTTGATACAGACCGTCATTCGCAACTATCCCTGAAACGTGCAGATCACCTGCCGTAAAACTTCCGGCCTCAACGCGGCCGGATACCAAGTTCATTGCTGGTGATCCGATAAAGCTCGCGACGAATGCATTCGCTGGGCGATCATAGATGTCAGTCGGGCTTCCGACTTGTTGAACAACCCCGCCCTTCATCACAACAACGCGGTCGGCCAATGTCATGGCTTCAATCTGGTCATGCGTCACATAGATCGTCGTAACCTTGAGTTCGTGACTCAGGTTTTTGATTTGCGCACGTGTCGAAACCCGCAGTTTTGCGTCGAGATTGGAGAGCGGCTCATCCATCAAAAACACATTCGGTTCGCGTACAATCGCGCGCGCCAGTGCAACGCGTTGTCGTTGACCACCCGATAATTCAGCAGGTTTTCGGTGCAAAAAGTCGTCTAACTCGACCATCGCAGAAGCCCGTCTCACGCGCTCATCGTGTTCCGCTTCGGGAATTTTTCGGACCTTCAAAGGGAAGCGGATGTTCTCATAGACATTCATATTCGGGTACAGCGCGTATGATTGGAACACCATCGACACATCGCGGTCCTTCGGATCCAGATCGTTTACGCGCTTCCCATCGATAAGAATGTCGCCGTTAGTGACATCTTCTAAACCCGCAATCATACGCATCGTCGTCGTTTTACCGCAGCCGGACGGCCCAAGAAGCACAAGAAATTCCTGATCAGCGATAGTCAGATTGAAATCATCAACGCCGACAAAGCTGCCCCACCGCTTGGATAGATTGCGCAATTGAATTTCGGCCATGCGGTCCCCCAGTGAACGACCAGCGGTCGCTTTGCATACGAATGCAAAAAAGATAGACTTGAGAAAGCCTTTGCTGCAAGATATTTTTGCATACGAATGCAAAAAATGCGACGTACCACGAATAAGATATTGATATCAATAATATTTAGGGAATATCATGCTCGACTTTCAGCGAGAAAAAAACACAGTTCTCGGGTACTATGCCGACCTAGATGCAGCCGAAGGGCAAGGAATCACCGACGTTTTGAATGCCCACACGACAGCTGATTATACGTGGCGCGCGTTCCATCCATTTCATTTACAATCAGACGTCGAAACCGTGTCAGAATTGTTCTGGCAGCCGTTCAAACAGGCGTTGACACATAGCCAACGTCGTATGGATGTTTTCTTTGCCGGTCAAAATTTCATGGATGATGGTGCCTCAACATGGGTGTGTTCAATGGGGCACCTGATGGGGCTATTCGATAGCCCTTGGCTTGGCATCAAACCCACTGGCAAGATGACCATGTTGCGTTACGCCGAATTCCATAAGATCGAAGAAAGCAAGATCGCCGAAACCGCCTTCTATTTTGATATCCCTCATTTCATGGCTCAAGCAGGCGTAAATCCGTTTCCGCACCAAAGCGCCGCTCAACTGGTTCAGCCTGGCCCCACGACTCACGATGCGTTGCTATTTGCCGATGCAGATCCAGTAGACGGGCAAAAGACTATGGACGCGATGAATTTCATGATCAGCGATCTTGGCCAATGGCAAAGCGAGCTCCCGCTTGAGGAAGAGCTCGCCCGCAGCTGGCACGATGATATGATTTGGTGGGGACCAACAGGAATAGGCGCTACATTTACTATCGCAAGATATGCCCGACAGCATTCTGGCCCTTTTCGCGCTGGACTAAGTGATCGATCAGGTACAGGACACATCGCGCGGATTGCCGAAGGCGCGTTTAGCGGTTTTTTTGGATGGCCCAACTTCACCGCACGAAACACTGGCGGCTACCTCGGGTTGCCCCCTAACGACAAAGAGTGCGAATTTCGCGTGATCGACATCTATAGGCGCGAGGGCGATAAGCTAAAAGAGAATTGGGTGTTCATCGACATGCTGCATTTCTTCATGCAACAGGGTGTCGATATCTTGGAGCGAGCGCGAGCGACGTAAATTTGACCGATCGCCAAATGGACCGCGTAAAGGCACGAATAATTAAGCCAAGTCATTTCAGTAGTCACACACTGCTTTAGCGTACGTGGTCGCGTATTCGCCCAAAATAGCGACTACTTTTTTTGCTAACTCATTCTGAAATCATAAGCTAGAACGCTCATAATTCTGGACCATTGTTGATCTCTTGGAGAGACTAAATCTCCTTTTAATGCCGAAAGGTTAGAAGGTTCGCATTTGCAGCGAAGGTCTGCTTTCCGTCCCTTTAATACCATTTAGCTGGAAACCTCAGTAATAGTCGGTCCAGCTCCGCATTCTGTTCCGGTTCCAAGTCTGCGCGTAACTCCTGAAAAGTGGGGTCCCTGCCCCACATGCCTCGTCGCAGTCCCTTGACCGAAAACAAGTTTACGCGACATTTCAATAGTGCTGCCATGAGGCCGTGTGTTTTCCGCTGAACAGCAATGGGGGATGCACGGCATGGTCGATCCATGGAAGTTATATTGCGCGGATTGGGACGTGTAGGGAACGCGGCGCTAGCGAACACTTCGATGGGAGCATGTTCACCGTCGCGCGATTTCATCAATATGTTGGCAAACGCGAATGCAAAATCATGAAATTCGCTTTTGTTCTTCTTTTTTCATCGAGCTGCTAGGCTAGTTTCAAGCGCACGTTCAAATTGGATCGTAGTGTTCGATGCCGCTTGAACGCGATTGTTTTTGCTAATGCTCTTCGCCGTTGAAGCGGACATATCCGGTAGCCCGAGCTGTCTTGCATACAGTGACCCACACACACAGCAAGCCAGCGCGACATTGCGGCCGCCAAATACGAAAGATGTGCCAGCCTGTCGATCATTGTATGCAAGACAATGGGTTGTGAGATGCCTTCAATGTGTGTGGCAAAACGTTCGCGGCATCATCCTCCATGACAATCGGAGATATTGATCACCGCCTTCGAGGCCATCGGTCAAAAGACAGCGCGGACACCAAGCGAAAGCAGGGTGTTCACCAAAGCTGGCTCCATTTGCGTTGTTAGGTATCTGACATTTAATCTCCAAGACGAGATTTTTTTGTAGTGGAATCTGTCATGGAAAAAACTTCAAGTAATTGACTTTAATGATAATATTATAGCGCTACCATTGCTCCCAATACCCGCCAATGCCAGTGCAGTAGAAACACGACGAGTGTATCAATATTTTTTGTAACAATAGGCTACACCCAAAGGCGGCATTTAGATGTGACGCCTATAAGTGTCACAAATGGGTGGTCCGATATGTATTGTTACGGCATCAGGGAGAGAACTACCCTAAAGTGACAGGTTACCTATGCCTCGTATCGGATACGCCCGTGTCAGTACATCGAACCAAGATCACGGTATCCAGATAGACATGTTGAAAGGCGCGGGATGTGAAATTGTCCGTTCTGAGATTGTGTCAGGGGTATCCCACGATGATCGCACCGAACTTGAAACGGTTATGGAATTCTTGAGAGCAGGTGATGAACTGGTCGTGCACCGTCTGGATCACCTGGGACGATCTACCCGCGACGTGCTGAACCTCGTGCATGAGTTGGACGCCAAGCGTGCTTCGCTCCGAGTGCTTGAACCTGACGTAACAACCGCAGGCGATATGGGTCGTGTGGTTATCACGGTTCTTGGTATGGTCGCGGACATGGAGCTTAAATTTGTTCGCGATCGCCAACGTGCCGGGATTGATGCTGCCAAAGGCAAGGGTGTTTACAAAGGGAGGCAGAAATGAGTCGATGATGGCGAAATTCGCAGACTAGCATCTGATGGTGTAACCAAAGCCCAAATCGCCCGGGATCTAGGGGTATCGCGTATGACAGTGTACCGAGCGTTAGAAAACGAACAGGGCGAAGCGGAACTCAGCATAAATTGCAGCTAATGGCTCTCAGATCCGATTTTACTCGGCACAGCAACGCACACGAATGTCAACTTTAGGAAAGGCACTAGAGCGGGTGGCCAGCGTGAGATGAGATCCAATAGGTTTTGGGTGTACTATCTTTTTTAGAAGGCGTTCTCTATAGATGTGGGTGCCTTTTGATATGTTTTGCGAATGTGTAATGACCTTTGAACAAATCCGGACCTTTCTTTGGGTCGCTCGGCTCGGTGGCTTTAGGAAAGCAGCAGATCGCCTGCATCTCTCGCAACCTGCGGTGTCCACTCGGATATCTAATCTTGAGCAAGAACTTCGAGTCACTCTGTTTGAGAGAGGAAGTGGAGACCTTGTACTGACAAAACAAGGGATGCTGTTGCTGTCCTACGCAGAGCAGATGCTTTTTGTAGAGGAAGAGATCAAGCAGCGGGTCGCCAATCCAGCCGAGACAGAAGGGCTTTTTCGGGTTGGTGCTTCAGAGACAATCGCACAGGCTTGGCTGCCTGAATTCCTCAAAGCGTTCAGCAAGGAATACCCGCGCGTCAATGTTGATCTCACCGTCGATATTTCCTTGAATTTGCGTACGGCGCTTCTTGATCGCAGGCTTGATCTGGTCTTTCTAATGGGACCTGTGTCTGAATTTACCGTGGAAAACGTATCCCTGCCGTCCTTCGACTTACATTGGTACCGCGCAGCGACTAATCCTATCACCGACATGGCCCAAATTCCTGTCATTTCCTATTCAAGTCAAACGCGCCCTTATCGGGAACTAATCTCGGAGCTTTCTCGTACAGTTGGACCGAAAGCGAGGGTGTTTGCGTCAGCATCTTTATCTGCAAGTTTAAAGATGATTGCGGCGGGAATCGCAGTTGGACCCTACCCCAGAGCGCTTGCGAATGATTTTTTGGCGTCTGAGCAGATCGTCGAATTTGACCCGGGCTTTCAACCGCAGCCCTTGGAGTTTACAGCCTCGTATCTGTCCGAACCGCGTAGCTTTCTTGTTGAAAACAGTGCGGAAATCGCTCGTTCGATCGCGTTAGAATGGGACTCGACGTACCCCAAGTAGTTCCAATTTATTTATCACCTCTGATATAAAATGATAATTTGAATAGATGGATTATCTCATGTGAAGATATTGTAGCATCACATGGACGTTAACAATGAACTCAAAAGCCATAGCTTATTCGGACCTAAAACCGTCATCCGCTGAGCAGGTTCGAGCGGCAATCCGTAGGGGTTTGTATGATGGTCATACTGCTGGTTTAGCGCCAGGTAAGCTCCAATGTAATCTCGCAATTCTCCCTGAAAAATACGCATTGGACTTTCTGCGGTTCTGTCAACGAAACCCAAAGCCTTGCCCTGTCGTCGGTGTGGGCGACACTGGTTGCCCAAACCTGCCAACTCTCGGCCATGATATTGATATCCGTAGCGACGTATCCAAATACCGCATCTTTCGCGATGGGGTGCTGAATGGTGAATTTACAAACGTGTCGGACGTCTGGTCAGATGATCTTGTGACTGTCGCACTTGGGTGCTCGTTCACGTTTGAAAACGCACTTTTGCGCAATGGAATTCCAGTCAGACATATCGAGACGGGGCGCAATGTGCCGATGTATCGATCCAACGTTGATCTGGCACCAGCGGGCCGGTTTTCTGGGCAAATGGTCGTCACAATGCGGCCGATCCCCGAGAACCAAGTTGCGCAAGCGAAAGCGATCAGTAGCAAATTTACTCAGGCGCATGGGTCGCCAATCGCGGTCGGTGACCCCGCGCAGATCGGCATCAAAGATCTATCCAAGCCGGATTGGGGCCATGCTGTCGAAGTTAAGGCGGGCGAAATCCCAGTTTACTGGGCTTGTGGCGTCACGCCCCAGAATGTCCTTCTCGATGCAAAATTACCGATCTGCATAACACATTCACCGGGTCACATGCTGATCTCAGACGTCGCTGAAGATGCTGAAACGACAATTCTACCAAAAAACTAAATCAACACGGAGAACCAAGAAAGTGAAAAAAACAATCGCATTACTCATCGCAACAACGGCACTGGCTTCACCTGCCATTGCTGAAGATCTTTCTGTTGTAGGCAGTTGGTCCAGCCTTCCGCTGCACAATCAATATGAAGCACCATTCTGGAGCACCACTTTGCCAGAAGCGTCTGGTGGAAGCATCAATGTTGAGCTGACAACCCACAACGCTATGAGCCTCGGTCTTGGCGATATTTATCCGTTGCTTGGTCAAGGCGTTTTTGATGTCGCAATGACAGTTGCAGATTACGCCGTCGCTGATGCGCCTGAGCTGGAAGGCTTGGACGTGCCTTTGCTCGCGCTGACAGCCGATGAAGCCCGTGCAATGGTTGATGCGGCTCGTCCTATGGTGGCAGATATCTACCGTGATCGTTTTAACTCGCACGTCCTCGCAATTGCACCATACCCGCCGCAAGTGGTGTTCTGTAACGCAGAGATTTCCAATCTTGCCGACCTTAAGGATCTGAAGATCCGTGCGTCTGGCCGGATGACTGCAAAACTACTGGAGGCTCTTGGTGCTGAAAGCGTCAGCGTTTCGTTTGGTGAAGTTCCTGGGGCCTTGCAAACTGGCACGGTTGACTGTGCCGTCACAGGTGCTGGATCTGGCTACAGTGCGGGCTGGTGGGAAGTGTCGACCCATCTTATGCCAATTCCACTGGGGGGCTGGGATTCAGTCGTAACAGCGATCAACTTGGACAAATGGAACAGCTTGGATGCCGATACGCAGGCCCTTATTTCAAGTGAGGTCGTCAGTGGGTTTGAAGACCCTGCTTGGGCCAGTGCACAAGACGCATTGGTTAACGATATCGCTTGCCTCACTGGAAACGGTGAATGCCCATCTGGTGATGCGCGCTCTATGACCCTTGTTGACGTCAGTGACGCAGACTTTGACACTGCACGTAACATACTGACCAGCGAAGTTTTGCCAGAGTGGGCCGAGCGTGCTGGCGGTGATTGGGCGGAGCGTTGGAACGACAGCGTTGGTAAAGTTGTTGGCGTAACAATCAACTAATCGACAGATCGAAGGACGTACTGAGTTATGGAACTAAGAATGATAAATAGCCTGAGGATTATCAACAAAGGGGTCGCCCTTGTTGTTGGCTTCGGCTTACTGCTTTGCGCAGGATTTGTGCTGGCAGACATCATCATGCGCCAGATCGGTACGTCCTTTGGTGGCACTGAAGAGATCGCGGGCTACGCGATGGCGCTCGCAACCTCATGGGGCATGTCCTTTACATTACTTGAGATGGGGCATGTCCGAATTGATCTTTTACGTAGTCGCGCAGATAGCTTTAAACGCGCGTTATTTGATGTCTTTTCGATGATCGTGATGTCGGGCGTCGTCGTTACAATAGCGATTAAGGCGTGGCCCGTGTTGGAGCGGTCGATCAATAATGGATCACGGGCAAACACGCCGCTTGAAACACCGCTTGTCTGGGTGCAGATCCCATGGTTCGCAGGTTGGGTCTGGTTCGCAGTGATGACGACATTGACGACACTTGCCGCGCTAAGCCTTTTACTGAAACGCCGCCACGCAGAGATGGAAGATTTCGTTGGTGCGTTTGCTGAGCAGGAGACATTGCAATGATCGCATATGTATCCGTAGGGCTATTGGGCCTGCTCGCGCTCTCTATTCCTGTCGGCATTGTGTTGTTCCTATTGGGGTTTGGGATTGATACGTTCTTCTCAAACTTCCCGCTGACCCGCGGTCTTGGCAATATGGTTTGGTCATCTTCAAACTCGGCCACGCTGATCTCAATTCCGTTCTTTGTGCTTCTTGGCGAAATCCTCGTGCGCAGCGGCGTTGCAACCAAAACCTACGCCGCTTTGGATCGTTGGGTATCTTGGCTACCGGGCGGATTGGTCCATGCCAACGTCGCAACGGCGACGATGTTTTCGGCCACGTCTGGGTCATCCGTTGCGACTGCCGCGACAGTGGCAACGGTGGCGATGCCGCAGGCGGAAAAGCTGGGTTATGACCCCAAACTATTCTCGGGCGCAATCGCGGCTGGCGGCACCTTGGGCATTATGATCCCACCGTCGATCAATCTGATCGTCTATGGGTTTCTGACCCAGTCCTCGATCCCGCAACTGTTCTTGGCGGGTCTCATTCCGGGCCTTGCTCTAGCGATCGGCTTTATGGCGATCACGGTCATCATTTGCCTGATCCGGCCTGATCTGGGCGGTACACGCCGCACCTTCCCATTCCCGCAGATGCTACGCGCTTTGATCGATCTGGTTCCGATCCTGATCTTGTTTGGGCTGATTGTCGGTTCAATCTATGCGGGCTGGGCGACCCCAACAGAGGCTGCCGCAGTAGGCGTCGCAGGGGCACTCATCATCGCGTTTGCCTTTGGAGGTGTGTCGTGGTCGATGCTCACGCAGAGCCTCACTGGGACGGTCAAGATCACATCCATGATCATGTTGATCGTTATCGGCGCGTCCTTCCTCAACTTCACGCTGGCCTCAGCTGGGCTTGGTCGCGAGTTGACAGAATTCATGACGGGCCTTGGCCTTACGCCGCTGAAGACAATTCTTGTCGTTGTAGTGCTTTACATCGTCTTGGGGTTCTTCATCGAAACGCTGTCGCTGATGGTTGTGACCATACCGATCATTGTCCCGCTGGTGGTGGCCCAAGGGTATGATGTAGTCTGGTTTGGTATCTTGATGATTGTTCTGATCGAGATGGCGCTGATTACGCCGCCCGTTGGTCTGAACCTCTACGTCGTGCAGGGTGCGCGCAAATCTGGAAGCCTGAATGAGGTCATGCTGGGTGCGCTGCCATACTGTCTGACCATGTTGGTGATGGCCTTCTTACTTATCGCTTTTCCAAGCATTGCTCTCTTCCTGCCAAACGCTTTGCAGTAAAAGAACTTCCCTTCAAAAACTAAACGACTGCGGGCCGCATGGCGCCTGCAAACAAAGGAGATATCTCTCATGTGGCAATTTTGGGTAGATCGTGGCGGCACATTTACAGACATCGTGGCCAAGACGCCCGAGGGTGAATTGCAAACGCATAAACTGTTGTCCGAAAATCCAGAAGTTTACCCTGATGCTGCCGTACATGGCATTCGCGAACTTCTGGGGCTCGGCCCCGATGATGCCATTCCAAGTGGTCAAATCGGTGCAGTAAAAATGGGAACAACCGTTGCGACCAATGCCTTGTTGGAACGTAAGGGCGAACGGACATTGCTGCTGATCACCAAAGGCATGCGCGATCTGTTGCGCATCGGGTATCAGAACCGCCCACGGTTGTTTGATCTTAATATCGAACTCCCCGAATTGCTTTATGAAGATGTGATCGAAATTGAAGAACGGATCGGCGCCGATGGTGAAACCATTGCTGCGCTTGATACGACCCATGCCCGCGAAGCGTTGTCGCGCGCATATGGTAAAGGATACCGATCGGTCGCGATTGCGTTAATGCACAGCTACCGATTTCCCGATCATGAGCAAAAACTCGGGCAGATGGCCGAACAATCTGGCTTTACCCAAGTTTCCCTAAGCCATGAAGCCAGTCCTCTCATCAAGATCGTATCGCGCGGCGATACGGCAGTGGTCGATGCCTACCTGTCTCCGATTTTGGGGCGTTACATCAAACAAGTGGCTGATGCGTTGGGGACTGCAAAAGGCGGCTGCGAACGTTTGATGTTCATGCGTTCAAACGGTGGCCTGACCGACGCGTCCCTTTTTGAGGGGCGCGATGCGATCTTGTCTGGTCCCGCTGGCGGTGTTGTTGGCATGGTTCGCACCGCAGCTGAACTTGGGTACGATAAGCTGATTGGCTTTGACATGGGGGGCACGTCTACGGACGTCTGCCACTACGCGGGTGAGTTCGAGCGTAGTTTCGAGACCGAAGTTGCGGGCGTGCGTATGCGGGCACCGATGATGTCCATTCACACTGTCGCGGCGGGTGGTGGGTCAATCCTGTCTTACCGCGATGGACGTATGCAGGTTGGTCCTGAAAGTGCGGGGGCAAATCCCGGTCCTGCGGCCTACAGGCGTGGCGGCCCCCTTACGGTGACTGATTGCAACGTGCTGCTGGGTAAACTGCAACCAGATCTGTTCCCTCCGGTCTTTGGGCCGAATGCCGATCAGCCATTGGACGTTGATATCGTACGGGCAAAGTTCGATGCCCTCGCAGCCGAGATTGGCAGCGACATGTCCGTTGAGGAACTGGCCGAAGGTTTCTTGCGGATCGCAGTTGAGAACATGGCAAATGCGATCAAGAAAATCAGCGTGCAACGTGGCTATGACGTTACCAAATACACCATGAATTGCTTTGGTGGTGCCGGCGGACAGCACGCGTGCTTGGTGGCTGATGCGCTTGGGATGGAACGCGTATTTATTCATCCGTTTGCGGGCGTCTTATCTGCATTTGGTATGGGTTTGGCCGACGTGCGCGCAATGCGCGAACACCAGTTCGGACATGGGGTTGTCCAAATCAAAGATGCGGAGGACGTGCTAGCTCAGCTGATCGCTGCGGCTGAGGCGGAAGTCATTGGTCAGGGCATCGCCTCTGAACAGATCACAATAGTAACGATGGCGCATATCCGCCCTGATGGCGCGCAGCAGACGCTAGAAGTCCCGTTTGGGACGATGAGCCAGATGACAGAAGCGTTTGAGACTGCACATCTACAAAGGTTCGGGTTCGTTCCTCAAAACGCGACACTTCTGATTGATGTTCTTACCGCCGAAGCAATCGGTGCGACGGGTGAAACCGTGACGCTACCAGACGCGGGCATGACTTCTGGCACGCTTACGCGTTCTCAGATGTGGTCAAACAGTAAGGTGTGCGATGTGCCGGTGATCGACCGGACAACAATGTGTATCGGAGACATCTTTCACGGACCGACAATCATTACGGAACCCACGGGTACCAACATCGTTGAACAGGATTGGGAGGCGGAATGTGTCAGCGGCGGAAACCTCGTGCTACGCAGAACGACTGCGGTTGCGCGCCAAGAGGCCATTGGCACTAAGGTCGATCCCGTCATGCTTGAGGTATTTAACAACCTCTTTATGTCGATTGCTGATCAGATGGGGGCGACGCTTGCCAACACCGCTTATTCGGTCAACATCAAGGAACGCTATGACTTCTCTTGCGCGATTTTTGATGAAGCAGGCGATTTGGTCGCCAACGCGCCGCATGTTCCAGTTCACTTGGGCAGCATGAGCGAAAGCGTGCGGGTCATCTTGCGTCAAAACGCAGGCAAGATCCGCCCCGGTGACGTGTTCATGATGAACAATCCCTTCAACGGCGGCACCCATTTACCCGACGTGACGGTCATCACGCCAGTATTCGATGAAGCTGGAACGCGGATCATCTACACCGTCGCTAGTCGTGGGCATCACGCCGACATCGGCGGCAAGACGCCCGGATCAGCCCCACCAGACAGCCGCGTCATCGAAGAAGAAGGCGTGCTAATCGACAATTTCCTATTGGTCCAACAAGGCCAGTTGCGCGATGCTCAGACTCGTGAATTGCTTGCCTCGGGCAAATACCCCTGCCGCAATATCGATCAAAACATGGCTGACTTGTCCGCCCAGGTTGCTGCCAATGCAACGGGCGCAACTGAATTGACCAAGATCACGCAGCAATTCGGGCTGGTCACAGTTCACGCCTACATGACCCACGTGCAAGACAACGCCGAAGAAAGCGTGCGCCGTGTACTTGATGTGCTGCGAGACTGCGATTTCACCTATCCGCTCGACAGTGGGGACCAGATAAAAGTGGCGATCACAGTCGATAAATCGGCGCGGCAGGCAACCATCGATTTCACCGGAACCTCTGGACAGAATGAGTTCAATTACAATGCGCCAATGGCGATCTGTCGCGCGGTTGTCTTGTATGTGTTCCGCACTTTGGTCGGTAGTGACATCCCAATGAACGAGGGGTGCCTTAAACCTCTCAATCTCGTTGTCCCTGAGGGCAGTATGATCAATCCCAATGCGCCAGCTGCCGTTATCTCGGGCAATACCGAGGTCAGTCAGGGCATCGCTGACACGCTGTACGGCGCGCTTGGGATCATTGCAGGCAGCCAAGGCACGATGAACAACTTTGTCTATGGCAATGATGTGCACCAAAACTACGAAACCATTTGTGGTGGTACTGGGGCTGGCGACGGGTTTCATGGCACAAGCGCGGTTCATAGCCACATGACCAATACACGCATGACGGACCCTGAAGTTTTGGAGACACGGTTTCCGGTGCGAGTTGATGAGTTTTCGATCCGGCAAGGCTCTGGTGGCCTGGGCGAATACGTCGGCGGGAACGGGATTGTCCGTCGGTTGCGCTTTCTTGAACCGATGACAGTGACAGTTCTGTCTTCTCATCGCAAAGTTGCACCGCACGGTGCTGCAGGTGGTGGAGAGGCCTCCGTTGGTGAAAACAGCGTCGAGCGAGCAGATGGGCTTATCAATGAACTGAAAGGCAACGACGAGGTGCAACTTACGATCGACGATGTGTTTGTGATGAAAACACCCGGCGGTGGCGGTTACGGCAAGGCAATGTGAGATCGGTAACGACTGACGCAAAATATCATACGCGTCGGTCGTTGAAATCTTCCGCAATCGGCACGCCTTGGCGCGGGTTGAGAAATGTTAGAAGAGGATGAATTCATGAAATTCTCCATTGGGTCTACGCAAACTGAGACCGATTTAAATCGCCTTGCTGTTGCAGGTTGGACAGGGTGCGATTTAACATCGGTACAGGAGCATATTGATGAACTGAGCAAAATTGGCGTAGCGCGTCCATCTACGACCCCGCTCTTCTATCAAGTATCGAGTTCGTTATTGACGCAGGATGAATCTGTCCAAGATCCATGGATCTGACACATCCGGTGAAGCAGAACCACTCTTAGTTAATCGCGGTGGTAAATTGTGGCTAGGATTGGCATCGGATCACACTGATCGACTTCTCGAAACCGTATCCCTTGCAGCGTCAAAACAAGCCTGCGTAAAAGTTTGTGCGACCGCCTTGTGGGATATCAATGAGATACGCGTCCATATCGATCAACTGAGGTTGCGTTCCTGGATCAAAGAGAAAGGAGATTGGGAGTTGTATCAGGATGGCCTTCTGGAACAAATCCTGCCGCTTACTACGCTAAGCGCCCAAATGCGAAAGCATCGATCATTCGGCGATGTTGCACGGAACACTTCCGGCTATTGGGGGCGTTCGCCCAACGGCTGAGTCTCGTGCCGAACTTTATGATCCCGTTTTAGATTAAAGCACTGAACTTCAATATAGGTCCGAATTCCTAGATTGTATCAGTTGAAATCCAGTCATTCATTGCGATGGTTGGCGATAAAACCCGAACTGCCTTCATGCCAAGAAAGTCAAATTATTTGAGTCCCGCGCATCAAATAGTTGGCATTAGGTTACTCTTGTTTGCTCGCGAAAACGGCCTTTGGAATGTTATCTGCGAGCGGCAACTAAGTCCGCAATGCTGTCACTCGATCTTGAGTGATCTATGACTGCCTCATAGCATAGCATAGCATAGCATAGCATAGCATCGCATAGCGTCGGCGGGAGGTGCGAGAAAATCAAAGGTAACAGTATCATGAAAAAAATAACTGACTATGAACTTGGAAACGATATAGCTGCGCAAGAAAACCCTCTGATGCGCGCGTTTGTGAGTAAGGATGACGAAAATATCGAGTAGGCGCTGATAAGCGTGACGTAGTTTCGCCACATGAAACCGAATGGAACATTAGATTGGCAACGCCCTGAAGCTGAATGAAAAGGTGTGCGTCTTCTTTCGAAACTTTGCTGTCTTCACACTTAAAAGGCGGTTTTGTTCTGTTTACGTCACGAACGTTTTCTTACTCGGGCTTCCTCTCTTCAGGGTATTCAAAGGCAACACTTGAATTTTCCCCCTAGGGTTGAAAAATTCAGTGGAATCCCGAGTCTCACGATTAAAGAACTCCGACAGTTTCCGGTTCACGGCGCTCTATTCGACTAGTTCCAATCCAAGACAACCTTTCCTGAACGGCCTGATTTCATTTCCGAAAACCCGATCTCAAAGTCTGCGACTTTGTAGCGGTGCGTGATGACCCGACTGACGTCTAACCCGTTTTGCAGCATTGCGATCATCTTGTACCAAGTCTCAAACATCTCGCGACCATAGACGCCTTTGATGGTGATGGCCTTAAATACAATGCGGCTCCAGTTCACCGGAGATTTCCCTGGCGGAATACCAAGCATCGCGATCTTGCCGCCCATCACCAAGGTTTCAACCATTTGATCAAAGGCCACTTGATTGCCGGACATCTCAAGCCCGACATCGAACCCCTCGGATAACCCCAATTCATGAGTGACATCGTTTAGATCTTCAGTAGTGACATTTACCGTGCGTACCGTTGGCACTACATGTTCAGCCAGCGTTAACCGATCCGCGTTGATATCAGTTAGAACCACATTGCGAGCGCCAGCATGGCGAGCGACTGCAGCGGCCATGATCCCAATCGGACCGGCGCCGGTGATCAGCACGTCCTCTCCCAACAGGTCAAAACTAAGCGCGGTGTGGACGGCGTTCCCTAATGGATCAAGAATTGCGCCGATCTCGTCGGGAACATCATCGGGAAGTGGCACCACGTTGAATGCAGGCAGTTTCAGGTACTGTGCAAAGGCCCCCTGCTCGTTCACGCCAATGCCACATGTGCCTGGATCAAGGTGGAAGTTTCCTGCGCGCGACTGGCGGCTGACTGTGCCAGTTAAATGTCCTTCACCGGAGCAGCGCTGACCTAAAGTAAGACCTGTAACATTACGGCCCAACTCAACAATTTCGCCTGCGAACTCATGTCCAGTGATCATCGGAACAGGCACTGTGGCCGCTGCCCATTCATCCCAATTCCAGATGTGGATGTCAGTCCCGCAGATGCCTGTTTTCTTGATGCGGATCAAAACTTCGTCTGGGCCGATCTCTGGCACAGGGGCGTTAACCATCCACAAGCCCTCCTCAGCCTTTGACTTGGCCAATGCGATCATCGTGTTGGCGGTCATGAGATCACCCCTAAATCCCGCCCGACGGTGGCGAAGGCTGCTAATGCCCGATCGAGGTCTTGGGTGGTCAGAGCAGCGTTCATCTGTGTCCGAATGCGGGCTTGGCCGTGCGGGACGACCGGAAAGAAAAAGCCAGAGACATAGACGCCTTCGTCAAAAAGGCCCGCCGCCATTTTCTGGGCTAAATGCGATTCGCCCAACATAACGGGAACAATAGGATGCTCGCCAGGAAGCAGGTTAAAACCCAGCTTAGTTAGGCCTGCGCGCCAATGTTTGGCGTTGGCAAATAGTTTAGCTCGCAAATCGGCCCCCTCCTCTACCAGACGAATGGCTTCGATACCCGCTGCGACAATGGCTGGGGGCAATGAGTTGGAGAACAGATATGGCCGTGCCCGTTGGCGCAGAAGGTCGATCACCGGTTGCGGGCCTGCGATATAGCCGCCGATAGCACCACCAAGAGCCTTGCCTAGGGTGCCTGTGACAATCTCAATATCCACATTGAAATGATCGGGTGTGCCAGCGCCATGAGGTCCCATGAACCCCGTAGCATGACAATCATCTACCATCACAATCGCATCATATGTGTCGGCTAAGCCTCTGATTTTCTGCAAGTTAGCCAAGGTCCCGTCCATGGAGAAGACCCCGTCCGTGGCAATCATGATATGACGTGCACCGGCGGCTTTGGCGTCCTGAAGTTTCTTCTCTAGATCGGCCATGTCGTTATTCGCGTAGCGGTACCGTTGGGCCTTGCAGAGCCGAATGCCATCGATAATCGAAGCGTGGTTCAAGCTGTCCGAAATGATCGCATCATCTGGTCCCAGCAACGGCTCAAACAAGCCACCGTTAGCGTCAAAGCAGGCGGCAAACAGGATTGTATCGTCTTTACCCAAAAACTTCGCCAATCGTTGTTCTAGAATGCGATGACCATCTTGGGTGCCACAAATAAACCGGACACTGGCCATGCCGAACCCATGTGCATCCAACGCCATCTTGGCAGCCGAGATCAGATCAGGGTTATCAGCAAGCCCGAGGTAGTTATTGGCGCAAAGATTGATGACGTCACGCCCAGCAACGGACACCGTCCCAGCTTGTGGTGAGGAGATCAGGCGTTCACGTTTATAGAGACCTTCGGTCTCGATTTGGGACAAGGAATTAGTAATATCGGCAATGAATGTGCTAGGCATGAGGTCTCTCCTTCAATGCCTAATAATCTGTCATAACGGAATAATCTGTTCAACCAATTTTCCGTAATTGCGTACAAATTTCCGTTATTGTGAATTTCATTACGACTTTACGATAAGAAACACACGTGCAACACCGTCCAGAGCTGCAATTTCATGAGGTACATCGGCGGAATAGCGTGCCGTATCACCTTCATGAACCTCCACTTTTGCAGTCCCGGAGGTTACACGGACACCGCCCTTAAGGACAGTTAAGTGTTCAACTGCCCCGCTTGCATGAGGTTGACTTTTCAGTGAGCCTTGTTCGGCGAATTTGATGTCATAGACCTCATGCCCGCCCGCTTCTTCAGGCGGTGATAGAATGGAGATGCAACACCCCTGCCCCATATTATCAATGGTTGGGACTTCATCTGCTGTCAAAACGTCAATGCTGTCGCCCTTGTCGCTTTGCTCCAACAGGCCAGCGAAATCCACATTTAATGCGCGGGTCAAATTCCACAGAGTTGCAATCGTAGGGCTGCTTTCACCGCGTTCAATTTGGCTAACCATAGAGCGAGACACGCCACTAAGATTTGAGATCGCATCAAGCGAAAGGCCTTGCGATTTACGGGCGCTTTTCAACCGTGCAGGCAGAGCCGCTAAGATAGTGTTTGAGTTTTCCGTCATGGTGGAAAAATACGGGTGATGGCACCGTTTGCAAGTGTGAAGATTGTTTGGGGTGGAAAAACTTGGCCGATGTGTCGCCTTTGAGGCTTAAGGGCACAGATCAATGGGAACGCGTTTTCAAAGCCCTAGTCAAAACACAATCGTGAAGCCCTGCCCTGTTGACCTCACGAAGCGTTGTCGGCAGGTCTTGGGCGGAATTACCGGAGATCTATGAATGCTACGTCATTTGGCCACTGCTTTGATCATGCTCACCCCCTTCGCTGCGTCAGCGCAAGAATGCGGCCCCACAGTCCCTTGCGACATAGAAGGAGGCAACTATCATTTGCGGCTGCCTGAGGGCAAAGGCCCTCATCCGGTTCTCATCTGGTATCACGGGCACAGAGGAAACGGCGCGTCGATCCATCGCTCGGGGGGGCTACAGCGGGATTTCCTTGAGCAAGGTTACGCGTTGTTGGCCCCAAATGGGTACCGGTCTGGGGATGGGCCGCGCTCATATCCTGCGCGTGACGGTGCGCCGCGTGATGATGTCGCTTTTACCTTCGCCGCATTGGCTGACGCTGAGGCCCGTGCGCCGCTTGATCTGGACCGTGTGTTTGCTGGGGGTTTCTCGGCCGGTGGGTCCATGGCTTGGCTATTGGCTTGCGAAGCTGGGGATCACTTATCGGGAATGGTCAGCGTTGCGGGGGCGCTACGACGCCCCAATGGGACGGATTGCGCGGGGTTGGCGGGGCTGCCAATAATGCAGGTCCATGGCTTTGCGGATGGACAGGTTCCCTTTGAAGGACGCGCCATCCGAGATTGGCATCAAGGTAGCTTGTGGGATTCGTTGGAATTGGCGCGTGCTGCAAATGGCTGTCGTTCAAACCCTGACAACATCAGCATAGACGACGGTTTGCGGACGCGCTCATGGGGCGCGTCGTGCAGCGGCGCACCTGTGAGCTTTGTGATGCATGACGGTGGTCACGGCTTGCCAAATGGTTGGACGGCACACGCAAAAGAGTTTTTTGACACCTCAACCGAGTAAACCTGACAACCACTTGAGTTGGGAATATTGCCCTCACCTGCCATGGGTGAGGTTGATTTTGCCGCGCCTTACCTTCATCCATGGGCGATGCGGCTTTCAAAGATCCTTTCTGTCTTCATAATCTTGTGCTTTGCGACACTCCTCTATTGGGCGTCCTTCAGTTTCTTCAAGTCGCAAGAGATTGAAAAGGCACAGGCGCGACTGACGTTGTATCGCTCCACACTTGAAACTGAGTTGCGCCATTTCGCCCATCTCCCGTTCTTGTTGTCGCTTGACCCCGTCGTAAATAGCACATTGGCGGGGGGCGCGACGGAGCTGTTGGATCATCGGCTTGCTCGCTTTGCACAAAGTGCGGGGTTGGACGCAATCTACTTGATGGACCGTGATGGATACACGATCTCAGCCTCAAATGCGAATAGCACCAACAGTTTCAAGGGGCAAAATTATGCCTTTCGCCCCTACTTTCAGGCGGCCCAAAACGGGGAGATGGGGGAGTTCTACGGCATCGGTGCCACGACGGGAATTCCGGGATATTTTTATGCGTTGCCTGTTCAGCCGGCTGGCGCCGATCTTGGCGGCGTGATTGCGATCAAGGTCGACCTTTCTGGGTTGCAAGACACCTGGCAGGCCTCAGGTGAGCGGATCATCCTGTCCAATGACGATGGCGTAGTCTTGCTCGCCTCGGACCCCGAATGGCGCTATACGACCATGTCCCCGTTATCGTCCGAGCAACGCGCGCGCATGCTGGCCTCGCGTCAATTTGGGGGCGAACAGCTGAATTCGCTAGATTGGTCCTTTGATGCCGAAAAACAGACGGCAAAGATCGTGGATGAACGCCTTCTCTACCTCAGCACATCAGACCTTCCCAACAGCTGGACTTTGCATTTCTTCGTGCCCAATGATCAGGCCATAACGCGGGCATGGTTGGTGACAGGCGGCTTCTTAACCTTTGCTTTGCTGGCCTTCAGTCTATTTCAACTCAATCGCTTGCGCAGCGTTCGCTCTGCTTTGCGAAAGTCTGAACGCGAAGAGACCGAATTGAGATCCGCAAACACGCGCTTGGCTGTTGAAATCGAGGAACGCCTTGCGGCTGAGCGCAGGTTGCAAAAGACCCAAGCAGAGCTTGAACGGTCGGGACGTTTGGCCGCCCTTGGGCAATTGGCCTCCTCCGTGACGCATGAGTTGGGCCAGCCGATCGCGGCTATGAAGAACCAGCTTGTGGCATCCGAGTTAACCGTCGGGCCCTCTACTCTAAGTGATAAGATGCAAGGGCTTGTTGAGCGAATGGAAAGCATCACCCGCCAGTTAAAATTCTTTTCTCGTAAGGGCCGAGACAGTTTTGAGAAGTTTGACTTGGTGGACGCGATCAACGGCGCGCTTGAGTTGCTGGAACCCAGCATCACTGACCGGCGGGCCACGGTGAGATTTCACCGCTCTGAGCAACCTATTATGCTGACGGCCAATCGGTTGCGGATAGAGCAGGTCGTCACCAACATCGTAAGAAACGCATTGGATGCTGTTCAGGACGAAGAGACGCGCCAGATCGACATTACCATTGGGCGCGCTTCAACGGAGGCGTGGTTCACCGTCTCTGATACGGGCCATGGCTTACGGGGCAAGACACTAGGCGATCTGCAAGAACCGTTCGCGACGACCCGTGAGAGCGGTGAGGGAATGGGGCTAGGGCTCACAATCACAGCAGGTGTTGTGACAGATCATGGCGGCACAATTGAAGCACATGATACCGCCACGGGCGGGACGGAATTTCGGGTGGTATTGCCAATTGGGGAGCAGACAAATGACTGACAACAGGGTTCTGATCATTGATGATGATCGCCTTATGCGAAACTCGTTGGTCGATCTCGTCGAGGCCGCGGGCTGGAGCGCCAAGTCGCTGGCGCGAGCCACGGACGCGGAGCGCTGGATCTCGCAGTTTCGCCCCGATGTCATTTTGTCCGATGTGCGTATGCCCGAAACATCCGGATTGGATTTGTTGCGTTCATTGATCTCCGCGCCACCTGTTGTTTTGATTTCGGCTCATGGCGACATCCCGACCGCGGTGGCGGCGATGAACCACGGGGCCTACAGCTTTGTTGAAAAGCCGTTCGATCCCAAGCGGTTGCTGCTGATCTTATCCCACGCAGCCGAAGCTCACCAAATGCAGCAAAGCAATTTGCGCCTGAAGGAACGACTTCGCCAATTGTCGGGGGTTGACCGGATATTGCTCGGGCAGACACCCCAAATGCACCGATTGCGCGACACGATTGCCATGGTTGCGGGCACGAACACGAGTGTTTTGGTGAAGGGAGAAACAGGCACGGGCAAGGATTTGGTGGCAAGGATGATCCATGATCTGTCCCCCCGATGCGATGCCCCCTACATCGCGGTTAACGCGGCTCAAATCAGCGCTGCACACCTGCCCCATATCGCCAAGGAGGCATCTGGCGGCAGCCTATTGCTGGATGAAGTCGGCGCCTGCCCCGCAGATGTGCAACCCGCCTTGTTGCGCTTGATTGATGCGGGCGAGGTTTTATCCGCAGAAACGGGCGTGCCCGAAAAGGTCGACTTGCGGATTATTTCAGCCACAAACGAGGACACGGATGCGGCGGTAAGGGCTGGGACGTTGAGGGCGGATCTTATGTTTCGACTGGATGGGTTCTCTATCGAGCTTTCGCCGCTTCGGGACCGCCGTGATGATATCGCGTTGCTGGCCATGCGGTTTAGCCAAGAGTTCGCGACGATGTATGACAGCGACCCTCCGGTGTTGCGCGATGACGAGTTGACCGCGCTAATAGCCCATGAATGGCCCGGAAATGTCCGTGAATTGCGAAACCTGATGGACCGGCGTGCGATGATGGCCCGTCACGGCATGTCGTCAATCCAAGAGGCACTCAGCGATGGGGAGGCAAGTTCTATGCAGCCCTCAGGGCAAAAATCCGGTTTGCGTGAAGCTGTTGCTGCATTTGAGCGACAAATGATCGGTAAGGCGATCCAATCGCATGCGGGTCGCATGGATGATGTGGCGCATGACTTGGGCATTGGGCGGCGCACATTGAACGAGAAAATCGTCAAACTGGGTCTGGATAAAGACGCACTCTTGTAGCTATGCGGAAATCCGCAGGGCATCACGCGATGGCTACGCATTTTTCTTCATAAGATACTTCGCGAGAATCGTGTTCAATAGGCGCATAATTTTCTTGGGAGGAAAATATAATGAAAAGCATCATGACATCTGCTGCAGTTGCAGCCCTTACTCTTGGCTTTGCCACATCCGCGCAAGCCGAGGAGTGGAACGTGTCCCTATGGGGCAAACAGCGCGCGTTTACAGAGCACGTTGAGAAGCTGGCCGAACTGGTATCGGCCAAAACAAACGGCGAATTCACACTCAACATCAGCTATGGTGGTCTGTCCAAAAATCGCGAAAACCTTGATGGCATCTCCATCGGTGCATTTGAGATGGCGCAGTTCTGCGCTGGCTATCACCGCGACAAAAATCCGTCGATCACCGTCCTGGAATTGCCATTCTTAGGTGTGTCGTCCTTGGAGCAAGAGATCGCTCTATCTATGGCCGTTTACCAACACCCCGCAACGGTAGCGGATTTGGCACGCTGGAACGCAACACTTCTGATGCCGTCCCCACTGCCGCAGTACAATATCGCTGGCGTAGGTGACACTCCTGCGACGCTGGCCGATTTTGAAGGCCTAAGCGTGCGTGCAACCGGTGGCATCGGTGCCGCAATGGAGACCGTTGGCGCTGTTCCAACGTCCATGTCCGCGAGCGAAGTGCGTCAGGCGATGGATTCAGGCGTGGTAAAGGCCGTGGCTTTCGCTCCGCACGCTCACATGTCTTTCGGCACGATTGAGAACGCAACGTGGTGGACCGAGAACCTGAACCCTGGCACCGTAAACTGCCCGGTTGTTGTTAACTCTGACGCTTTAGACGGGTTGTCCGACGATCACCGCGCGGCCTTGATGGGCTCTGTTGAGGAATCCCTAGATCATTACGTTGCCAACTATAACGGCGCGACAATGGAAGCATGGGGTCCCGCGTTGAGCGAGCGAAGCATCGAGGTTGTTAGCTTCTCGGATGCTGAAATCGACGGCTTCAAAAAGGCCGCCGCAGCCCCAGCCGCTACTGCTTGGATCGAGCAAAACACAGCCGCTGGGCTGCCTGCTCAGGAACTTTATGACCTTGTCACAGGCATGATTGCCGAAGGTCAATAAACTTCCCTTAAGCCCCGCGCCACCCATGGCGCGGGGCTGTTTCGAACGTTCCCTACATTCCGGTGGAGGCCACAATGGCTACAGCGTCACTTGTTCTGTCAGACGACAGCAGGCTCAGTAAATTCGACCACAAGTTGCTGCGACTAGAGCGTGGTTTTGCACTCATCAGCGGGCTTAGTGTTTTCTCGTTAATGCTGATGGCCGTGGTGTCAGTGTCTGGGCGAAATGCACTAAACACCCCCCTGCCCGGCTATGTGGATTGGATTGAGCAGGCCATGCCGCTTATTGCGTTCATGGGCGTCTCTTACGTCATGCGCGAAGGCGGGCACATTCGCATGGATATCGTTGTTGGGCGGCTTCGCGGACGGGTCCTGCATATTGTTGAGTTGATAACGACCCTCTTTGTTCTACTGCTCATGGTGCTTCTCGTTTGGGGCAGCTGGGCGCACTTCGATCGCAGCTTTGATTTTACGGCCCCCTTGTGGAGCCGCGACAGCTCCATGGACATTGCCCTCCCCATTTGGCCCGCAAAGCTAATGGCGCCCTTGGCCTTTGGGGTGCTGTGTTTGCGGCTGTGTTTACAAGTCTGGGGATACGCGCGCGCTGTCGTCACAGGTGACGCGATTGCTGTGCCCTTGATCGCAGACGCTGCAACGCAGGCCCGTATGGAAGCCGAGCAATTGGAGGGACAAGACTAATGGAACCGATTGAGATTGGACTATGGGTCACTGGTGGGATGCTGGTGTTTGTCGTCTTGGGCATGCGGGTGGCCTTTGCCGCTGGCTTGGCAGGCGTTATTGGCTTGGTTTGGATTTTTTGGGCCAAGAAAGACTACGCATTTGATGACTTCGGCTGGGCGTTGGAGGTTGCGGTGAAGACCGCGGGCCAAGTCCCACATTCCAAGGTGTCGAGCCAAGAATTGTCCCTGATCCCCACATTCATTTTGATCGGCTATCTCGCCTATTATGCGGGCCTCACAAAGGCGCTGTTTGAGGCTGCCAAGCGTTGGATCGCATGGGTGCCGGGTGGTTTGGCTGTTTCAACTGTCTTCGCGACAGCGGGTTTCGCGGCCGTGTCAGGCGCATCTGTCGCGACCTCTGCGGTCTTCGCTCGTATTGCGATCCCTGAGATGTTGAAGATCGGGTACAACAAGCAATTCGCTGCAGGCGTCGTCGCGGCGGGTGGCACATTGGCCTCGCTAATTCCGCCATCTGCGATTCTTGTGATCTACGCGATCATTGTTGAGCAAGACGTGGGCAAACTGCTGCTCGCGGGCTTCATTCCGGGGGCGTTCTCGGCGATTGTTTATGCGGGATTGATCATCGGTATTGCGGTTATTTTCAAATCGGTTGGTCCACCCGTGCGCGGGTTCACGTGGCGTGAGCGGTTTGAATCCCTGCCGCCTGCATTGCCCATCGTGTTTGTTGTCGTGACGATTATCTGCTTCGTCTACAACCCCTTTGGCGGTGACGCTTGGGGCACTCCTACCGAAGGTGGCGCTATCGGGGCTTTCGTGGTCTTCCTGATGGCTCTCTACCAAGGCATGCGCTGGCCTCAACTGAAGGACGCGCTACTAGAGACTGCGAAGCTCAGCGTGATGATCTTTACCATCATCTGGGGTGTGTTGATCTACGTGCGGTTCTTGGGGTTTGCGAACCTTCCCAGTGCGTTCTCGGATTGGATAACCTCGCTTACTATGACGCCTATGGTGATCCTCATCTGCATCTTGCTGGCTTATGCGGTGCTGGGCATGTTCATGGACGCCATCGGCATGTTGCTGTTGACCTTGCCCGTGGTCTATCCAGCCGTCATGGCCCTGAACGGCGGCGAGGCAGTAAGTGCAGCCGACAGCGCCTTCGGCATGTCTGGCCCGATGTGCGCAATCTGGTTTGGGATACTGGTGGTGAAAATGGCGGAGTTCTGCCTGATCACCCCACCTATTGGCCTAAACTGCTTCGTGGTGGCAGGTGTTCGTGATGACCTTTCCGTGCAGGACGTGTTCAAGGGCGTGACGCCGTTCTTCATTGCCGATGCGGTCACGATCGGCCTTTTGGTCGCCTTCCCTTCGATTGTGCTTTGGTTGCCTAGTCTGGCGTAAGTGCTGCTGACAAGTCTGCAAATCTATTGGAGAAATGGCCCTACTCTGCGGGGGTCATTTCTCTAATTCTTGTGGTGGGTTTGGGATTTCTAGGTACTTGGCTTTGGGTATCTCCAGAATGCCTTTAAGTCCCAAATCCTGCCGGTCTGCCTCTTCCAGATCGAAGATTGCGCCTTTGACGGCCTCAAAGATTTTACCGGCGTCGTTGTGCAGTGCGGTGATCAGCGGCAATGCGGGTGTGGGTGTCGTCCAGTCGAGAACCCGCAACTTTTCGGCAAACGCCTCGTAGCGCTGGATTAAGCGCCAAGTCACGGCATCAATTGATGCGATGTCAGCACGGCCATCTGACACCGCCCGAGCAGAGTCTAGATGCTGGCCCGTCTCCAATCGCTTGGTGAACCAGCTCCCCTGCTCGTCTGTCATTTTGGTATAGGGCGCGGCATATCCGGATTGCGAGAAGGTCTGGTTGTAAGCAAAGGTCTCATTTTGGAATGAGGTTAACCCCGTACGGTCATCATCCCTGCGAACCACCAATGCGCTGCGGTAATATCCGGCTGGGCAATCTTTTAGGTCGTAGTCCGGCGTGCCAACCAAAGAGACCTGATCATGCAGCCACAACCGATACGGCATCCCGCAGGTTTGACTAAGCAGTAACTGGGGGTGCTTCCAGACCCAAAACTCATCTCGGTCTTGGGATAGCGTCTTGGGAGCTTCAATCCCCAAGTGTGCCAGATGCTGTCTAACCAGTTCCCAGTAACTTTGATGGGCTTTTATAAGCTCTGGTCGATGATACATCATCAAACTCGCGACCATTTTGTTCAATCCTTAGGTTATAGCTTCACAAGATTGAGATTCGGTTCTTGGAACATTCAAACTGCGGTTCTGGATGTCTTACCACTACAGGTCGTGTGACCTCGTACTTTGATAGCACTTTCACCGATGTTTGGACTGTAGTTAATTCCGGGGCGACATGTGATCGTATATAGAGGCGCTCCTTGGTCTTATCGCCGTAAATTGTGGTGAGATATATGCTAAGGCCAGTTCACGTCACGTATATTACTCGACAGCGTAGCTTTCTCACCTTAGACAAATAGATGGAATTTTAGGGAAACCCAATGTCTTCTGTGCTTGTCTTAAACGGCCCAAATCTTAATTTGCTGGGAACACGCCAGCCAGAAGTCTACGGCTCTGTGACGTTAGCAGATGTCGAGGGAATGTGCATCGCACATGGTAACTCCTTGGGTTTGAAAGTGAATTGCCTTCAATCCAATCATGAAGGAGTGATGATTGATGCGATTCACAATGCGAAGGGAACGCATCAAGGAATAGTGCTAAATGCGGGGGCTTATACCCACACGTCCGTAGCCCTTATGGACGCGATTGCATCGGTGGAGCTGCCCGTTGTGGAGGTGCATCTGTCGAATATTCATGCCCGCGAAGCGTTTCGACATAAATCCTACATCGCCCCCGTCGCCTTAGGGCAGATTGCCGGGTTTGGGTCGCAAGGGTATGTCCTTGCTCTAGATGCACTGGCAGCGCAATTCGCGACATGAGCAGCATTCAAGATCACCTGAATTCCCTAATTTCCTCTAACTCGCTTGAGGAGATGTGGCAGCTCCACACTGACAAAATGGCTGAGTTCGGGTTTGACCGTATCGTATATGGCTATACCCGCTTTCGGACGGGTAGCACTTTGGGCGACCTTCAAGATGCCCTCATTCTAACAAACCACGATGCGCCTTATGTTGACCACTTCGTGGGCGACGGCGGGTACTATCAAGGGCCAATGGTCGCGTGGGCCGCCGAGAACGTTGGCGCATGTAGTTGGAGCTATATGCGCGACCTCGCGATGAACGGGAAGTTGTCGCAGGGTGAGTTGGAAGTGGTTGCGCTAAATCAACGCCTTGATGTCACCGCAGGCTATACGATTAGTTTTCACGATGTCTCCATGCGTGCAAAAGGGGCTACTGGCCTGACAGCGCGACGCGGTTTGACGCAGGATGAGGTTGACGAGATTTGGGTCAAATCCGGTGTAGATATAGAGCTCGCGAATAAGGTGATGCATATGAAAGTTATGCAGTTGCCACACACGACTGGGCAACGCAGAACTTTGACGGCGCGTCAACGCGAAGTGTTGGAGTGGGTCGCCGATGGGAAAACAATTCAAGACACTGCGACGATTATGGGGCTAAATCCAGCCACTGTTGAAAAGCACCTTCGATTGGCGCGTGAAACTTTGGATGTGGATACGACCGCTCAGGCGATTTTGAAGGCATCAAGCCAAAATCAATTCTTCCTGATCGAAAGCCTGAAAAAAAAATAGCTGCTTGAGTTGAGAGCGCTCAATAGCGTGCAAATTTTTATCAACTATTTCAGATACTTACAAGCCAATATGGATCTCGGAAATTCAAGGTAAGGAAACGCTTACTTTGAACTTTGGCACGGCCAAGTATTACTTAATTCATGTCCTATGAGTGACGGTTTCGGCCGTGGGGCATACCCAAGGGTGCACCTTGTAATTTCAAGGAATACTGCTGATTGGAACATGGTTCCATTGGCACACTTTTCCGAAATCCTCGACAGGTTTCGGCGAAGATGCTCTCCTCCCCGTCGGGCAACATCATCCCCAGCATGGGGCCTGACACAAAGAAACGGCGCGAAGGGTTTCCCCCTCGCGCCGTTTTTATTCCAGAGATGAAGTCAGGCTTAGCCTTTCAGCGTTGCCGCAACTTCTTCTGCGAAGTTCTCTTCTTTTTTCTCAATGCCTTCGCCAACTTCCAAACGTACGAAGCCAGTGATCTCTACGCCTGCTTCTTTCGCAGCCGCTTCAACGGTCAGGTCTGGGTTCACAACGAAGGCTTGGTTCAACAAAGTAACCTCGGCCATGAATTTCTTCATGCGGCCTACGATCATCTTCTCGATCACGGCTTCTGGCTTGCCGCTTTCGCGAGCGATGTCCATTTGAACCGTTTTCTCTTTTTCCACAACGGACGCATCCAAGTCGGCCTCGGACAGCGACGCAGGGTTCACGGCTGCAACGTGCATTGCAACTTGCTTGCCGAACGCTTCGTTATCGCCGGACAGTGCAACCAATACGCCGATTTTGCCCATGCCGTCAGCGGCCGCGTTGTGCACGTAGGACACAACCGATGTGCCTTCCAAGCGAGCCATGCGGCGCAGGGACATGTTCTCGCCGATTGTGGCCACTTTAGCAGTGATCACGTCAGCGACGGACTTGCCGCCCATGTCGGCCGCAGCCAGCTCTTCGGTGTTCTGTGCATTGATGGCAACGCCAGCAACGTCAGAGACCATGGCTTGGAATTCGGCGTTCTTACCAACGAAGTCGGTTTCCGAGTTCACTTCGACAGCAACACCAACGCCGCCTTCTACTTTAACGGCCACAAGGCCTTCAGCAGCAGTACGGCCGGATTTCTTGGCAGCTTTCGCCAAGCCCTTGGTGCGCAGCCAATCAACAGCGGCTTCCATGTCGCCGTCAGATTCTGTCAGCGCTTTCTTAGCGTCCATCATGCCTGCGCCAGTTGAATCGCGCAGTTCTTTCACCATTGCAGCGGTAATCGCCATCTTGGTTCTCCTAATAGAATAAGGTTAGCCCCGAAGGCCGCTGTGGCCCTCGGGTAAAGATTTAAGTCACGAAAGGCGCTTAGCCTTCAGCAGCAACGGCCTCTTCAACCGGTGCTTCTTCCATCGCGCCCAGATCAACACCAGCGTCGCCCATTTGAGCTTGCATGCCGTCCAGAGCCGCACGTGCAACCAGATCGCAGTACAGGCCGATGGCGCGCGATGCGTCGTCGTTGCCTGGGATCAGGTAGTCGATGCCGTCTGGCGAACAGTTGGTGTCAACTACAGCAATAACTGGAATGCCCAGTTTCTTTGCTTCGGCGATAGCCAAGTCTTCTTTGTTTACGTCGATCACAACCAGCAGGTCAGGAACGCCGCCCATTTCGCGGATACCGCCGAGGGAAGCCTGAAGCTTGCCTTGGTCGCGTTCCATGCCAAGACGTTCTTTCTTGGTCAGGCCAGTGAAGCCGGATTCTTGGGCTTCGTCGATCTTCTTCAGGCGGTTGATCGAGTTGGAAACTGTTTTCCAGTTGGTGAGCGTGCCGCCCAACCAACGGTGGTTCATGTAGTACTGTGCGCATTTCTCTGCGGCTTCTGCGATCGGGCGCTGTGCCTGACGCTTGGTGCCAACGAAGAGGATACGGCCGCCTTTTGCTGTGGTGTCGCGCACAACTTGCAGCGCTTGGTCCAGCATTGGGACGGTTTGGGTCAGGTCCATGATGTGGATACCGTTTTTAGCGCCGTGAATATACGGGGCCATACGCGGGTTCCAGCGTTGGGTTTGGTGACCAAAGTGAACGCCAGCTTCCAAGAGCTGACGGAGCGAAAATTCTGGCAGTGCCATGTCCGTTTTCCTTTTCCGGTTTATGCCTCGGCGGGGTGTTAGAGGCGGATGCCTCAACCGGTGGACGTCATGGGATTTCTCCCCCAATCGGCCCGACCCCGCCTGCGAAGTGAGCGCCAGATAGCCCAAGAACCCCTGCCCCGCAAGCCCGAAAGTAGCGTAAGGCCTTTGAAAAATGGGTAAATGTGCAATTGGTTGAGTGATAGTTTACGGGTTTGGTGAAGGTTTTGCGGGCATGCACTGGTTATAACTGGTTGACCGCTCCACATTGGATACAAGGTAATCGTTTGTTTGCAGGGTGTTACCTGCGTATCTTGGGCTGTCCGCTGGGGTAAATCTACCAAGTTTCAACAACATAGGACTGCTTGGCCAATTTATGCTATGAAGACGGCACAATTTTAGCCCAATACCAATTTTCAAACCGCCAATAGCTACTTTGGAGGATTTATAATGTTCAGTGTTTTCGTTCACGGTGTGCGTATCGAGGTTCGAGCTCATCGCTCGTTACAGCGAAACAATCTTGAGTTGACCAAAATGCAGCTGCACCGGATTGAGACCACGTTGCAGGTCTTGCCGGCCCATCACTTAAGCCCTTTGGCGCGGATCGAGGTGCGGCAGCGAGCTGGTGCTGGTGGGAGTGCAAATTCCATGCCGGATGGGTCGATTGGCCCCACACATTTCGTTGTGCTCGACATCGATACCTTTGTCTCCCCGTGGAACAACACTGACAATGGGTTGCTCTATACGTTGCTGCACGAGATGGGGCATGTGGTGGATTGGAGCCACCGCGCCTTTACCTACATCCGCCAGCATGATCGCGCGGGATATGACGCGATTTGTCGACGTATTCACCACGGGCGCACCCAAAACCAGCAAGAAAAATTTGCCGACAGCTACGCGGACATCCACTTTCCAGGCGCCAGCGGTGCGCAGCGCTGGCCAGAGTCGTTGGACGTCCTGCGAAACTGTCCGATATGGACCGAGTCAGAGTCCGCTCGAATGAGGCGTTGATGGCTAGACGCCCCGCTCGCATCTGCGCATAAAGCAGACCATGAGCCAATCACCTGACATACTTTGCATCGGCGCGGTCCTATGGGACATCATCGGGCGTCATGACCAAAACATGGAGCGCGGTCATGATCGCCCCGGCCACATCACACGCATTCCCGGTGGCGTGGCGATGAACATTGCAATGGCCCTCAAGGCTTATGGCATGTCTCCGGCTTTGCTAAGCGCTGTTGGTAAGGATGATGAGGGCGAGGAGTTGCTGCGCGCCTGCGCCGGTTTGGGTATGAACACGCAGTACATATACCGCCCCGATGATTTTCCCACGGACCGCTACATGGCGATTGAGGGGCGCAACGGGCTGATTGCCGCCATCGCTGATGCGCATTCGCTTGAAAAATCCGGAGATGCAATCTTGTCGCCTTTATCGGCAGACTTGGAGGGCTGGACGGGCTTAATCGCCGTTGATGGCAACCTAACGGTCGAATTGCTGACGCAAATTGCAACCGATCCGGCCTTCGTCCAAGCTGATCTGCGCCTAGCGCCGGCATCCCCGGGAAAAGCCGAACGGTTGCGCCCGTTTCTCACACATCCTACAGCCACGCTCTATGTGAACTTGGAGGAGGCCGGATTGCTCATGGGGAAGGACTTTGACGACAGCGCCACAGCGGCGTCCGCACTATTAGCCAATGGTTTGCACCGTGCGCTGGTTACCAATGGGGCAGAGACCGCATCACTTGCGTCCGGTAGTGTATTGTTAACATTGCAACCTCCCAAAGTTCAGGTGAAGCGTATCACTGGGGCTGGGGACACATTCATGGCCGCTCACATCTCCGCCGAGGCACAAGGCGCAGATGCCGAGACCGCATTGCAAACCGCGATGAAGGCCACCGCAACATATATATCCGGAGATAGCTATTGATCCCTTTGCATTACGCCCCTGAGGTTGAGGCCGCCAAAGCTGCGGGCCAACCGATTGTAGCGCTCGAAAGCACCATTATTACGCATGGTATGCCCTATCCTCAAAACGTGGAAACCGCGCGCAGTGTGGAGCAAACGATCCGTGATCATGGGGCGGTTCCTGCCACCATCGCAGTGATAAAAGGCCAGCTGCACATAGGCCTGACAGAGGCTCAATTGGAAGAACTGGGCCAAGCCACCGAGGTTGCGAAGCTGTCGCGTGCCGACATCGCGGCCTCTATTGCGACGGGCGGCACGGGGGCTACGACCGTTGCGGCCACAATGATTGCCGCGCGCTACGCCGGGATCGAGGTCTTCGCGACTGGCGGCATTGGCGGTGTCCACCGCGGCGCGGAGTTGAGCTTTGACATATCTGCCGACCTGCAGGAGTTAGCCCAAACTGCGGTGACGGTCGTGGCGGCGGGTGCCAAAGCCATTCTGGACCTGCCCAAAACGCTGGAGGTTCTGGAAACCCTTGGGGTGCCGGTCATCGCATACGGGCAGGACGCCCTGCCCGCTTTTTGGTCCCGTGTGTCCGAGCTCAAAGCCCCTTTGCGGATGGATGATGCGGCAGACATCGCGAAAGCACATCGGATGCGTGGCGCATTGGGGTTGCCCGGCGGGCAATTGATCACCAACCCAATCCCCGCTGAGGCTGAAATCCCTGCCGCCACCTTATCGCCTATCATTGAGCAGGCCCTGTCGGAGGCTGCCGCGCATGGCATTGACGGAAAGTCCGTCACGCCATTTCTATTGAACCGCATCTTTGAGCTGACAGAGGGTGCATCTTTGAAGGCAAATATCGCTCTCGTGCTCAATAATGCGCGTCTTGCAGCAGAAATCTCACGAAATTTGACCGAAATCCCACGCTAAATTGACCAAGGATACGTCTGAGTTCTTGTCGGACGCCACGCCGAGACATAGATATGTTACCAACACATTTGCAAAGAGACCTTAATCCCCCATGCTGCTGGACGAATTAGATCCTGAACACAACAAGCCCCGCAGACCGGGGCTATTGGCGCGAATGCGTGGCAACTTTCTTGCGGGTCTCGTGGTCATTGCCCCTATCGGGCTGACCATCTGGTTTATCTGGAGCATTGTTGGCTGGATCGACAGCTGGGTGCTGCCCTTCGTTCCCTACCATTACCGGCCAGAGCAATACATCGGCATCAATCTGCGCGGTGTCGGGGTGGCGTTCTTCTTGTTGTTCACCATGGTGATCGGCTGGATGGGCAAAGGCTTCCTTGGCCGCTCCCTCCTGCGGTTTGGTGAGCGGTTGGTCGACCGGATGCCGGTGGTGCGGTCTATATACAATGGGCTCAAGCAAATCGCCGAGACGGTGTTCTCGCAACGCGAAACCTCGTTCGAGAAGGCCTGTCTGGTTGAATACCCACGCCGTGGCATCTGGGCGATTGCCTTCATATCGACCAGTGCGAAGGGCGAAATCGATGGGGGTATCCCTGTCGAGGGCGAGATCATGTCGGTCTTCTTGCCCACAACTCCGAACCCCACATCTGGGTTTTTGCTGTTCGTGCCAAAGGCGGATGTGGTCGAGCTAGACATGTCCGTTGAGGACGCGGCGAAATTGGTGATCTCGGCTGGCCTAGTTTACCCCAATAAGGACGACCCATCCAAACCTGTTGAGTTGGCGGCGCAGTAAAGGGGGCGCAGTAAACTCGGCATCTATGCCGCTGCTTGCTGGGTAACCAGTGCAAGAGCGGCATAGCATGAATTTACCGGCGTTCGCCTTACTTGGTGCCTATTCTGACCACCACACATCTGGCTGAAACCCGATCCAGTCACCGTAAACCGGTAGCTCTTGAGAGAACTTCAGGTTCGCGTCATGCGCCAACATGGACACATTGGAGTACCAAAGCGGCACCACATAACGCCCTGCGGTCAAAATACGGTCAAGGGCCTTCACCGCCGCACGGTAATCGCCTTGGCTTTCAGATGTCAGCATCTTCTGGATCATGGCTTCGGCGGCAGGGCTGTTCATGCCCATCAGGTTAAGCGACCCTTCATTCTCAACGCCTGAGCTGCCCCAATAGGCCATCTGCTCGTTACCGGGGCTAAGGGACAGGCCGCGAATAAAATGCGTCATATCAAAGTTATAGGCGTCTGTTCGCTCGCGGTATTGTGCACTGTCGACTTGGGTTATCGTCGGGAATATGCCCAAGCGTTCCAGATGCTCTTTGTAGATATTGGCGATGGATTGATGCTCGGCGCTGCCTTGCTTGAGTAAGATATCGAATACGAAGGGTCGGCCGTCTGATCCGGTAAGAACGCCGTCTTTAACCACCCATCCTGCGTCTTCCAGCAGTCGTGTTGCTTCGCGGATTCCAGTGCGGTTGCGCGCAGATCCGTTGCTTTCCGGAAGGCTGTAGCCCTCTACCGCTCCGGGCAAAAGTTGTTCTTTAAACGGCTCCATCAATTCGGCGACTTTGCCTGTGGCGGGGCCTGGATCCATGGCTAGAACTGAGTTGTGGAAGTAGGAGGCGATACGCGGCTGGCCCCCTTCGCCGTTCAACTTCTCATTGATGAATTCGTAGTTGAAAGCGTGAAGCATTGCCTCGCGGACGCGCCAATCTTTGAAGATGTCGCGACGGGTGTTCATCACAAAGCCGTCCATTCCGGTGGGGCGTTGGTGCGGGATCTCGGACTTGACCACCTCGCCGTTGGTGACGCGTGGGAAGCCATATTGTTGTTCCCATTTGGCGCTGCTGGTTTCGCGAATGGTATTCAGCTCACCTGCCTTGAAGGCTTCGAACATCGCGGTGGCGTCGCCGTAAAACTCCATGCGCAGTTCGTCAATATTGTTGGTCCCACGGCGAAATGGCACGTCGCGGCCCCAATAATCGGGGTTGCGCTTCAGGGAGACGAAACGGCCCGCCTCGAAATCATCGATGACATATGGGGCGGATGAAATCGGGATAGTGTCCAGCCCGCTTTCCTCGAAGTTGGCCCCTTCCCACTGCGCCTTCTTCAGGATTGGGCGCATGCCCATGATCAAGGCCAATTCGCGGTCTGGCTCATTGAAGGTGAAGCGGATGTTGCCGCTGCTGGTGATCTCGGATTTGGCGATTTTGGACCATGTTCCCGCGTAACGCGGGTGCCCTTCTGTACCCAGAGTTTCATAGGACCAGATCACATCTTCGGCAGTTACGGGGCTGCCATCAGAGAATCGGGCCTCGGGACGAAGCTTGAATTCGACCCAGAGATTCGTCGAATCGGTCTCTACGGTCTCGGCCAAAAGCCCGTAAAGTGTGAATGGCTCGTCCCAAGATCGGCCCATCAAGCTCTCATATGCGAGGAATCGTAGCTGCCAAGGCACACGTCCTTTTCGGATGTGTGGGTTTAGCGAATCGAAGCCTCCCACCTCACCAGTAACGATTTTCCCACCTGTCGGTGCATCTGCGTTGGCGTATGGGAGGGACACAAATTCTGGTGGAAGGGCCGGTTCACCATACATAGCTATGCCATGCTGAGGTTCAGCAAATGCGGCGGATGCGGTAAGAATGGCAACTCCTGAAAGGCCATTGCGCATGGTTCGGAAATAGTTTGATTTCATTTTGGTAACAATCCTTCGGTGCCCTACCCTAATTGTGCTCCATGCTACTGAGGGTTTGTAACCTTTTCAAACTTTTAGCTTGGCGGGTGGCGGAGGACGGCTTATAAAGAGGGCACTGCTCGATAGGTTTCTTGCCTGTATGAAACCTGCCTCAATAACTTAACGCCAGCTTCGTGCTGGCGTTTTTTTTTTGGCTGCGCGTGATGGTGGGGTGATCGACCTTGCTGTGGCGATCTAGAATAGGTCGGCGTCGCTTCCAAGGAACTCGGCGGCTGATAAGTCGTCCAAATCAATTCCTCGCAACCGGATCGTGAGCGTCGTGGACGAGGCGAGTTGATCTTCGGGCATTTCAAATACGGTGCTGGGACCAGCCTGCACGGCATTGGCTATGAAGAACGTGAAGGTATCAGGTACATCTTCGGCATTGCCGCTCTCACCCATTAACTGGAGCGCTAAGCGATCCTCACCCAAGGTGAAGTCGTTGATGATCATATGGCTCTCGCCAACCAAATCGTCGGTGGCAAACACGAATTGATCCTCCCCAGCACCGCCCAAAAGCGTATCTTGGCCGCCAAACCCATATAGGATGTCGTCGCCACTGCCGCCGTCCAACCGATCATTGCCAAGACCGACACGTAAAACATCACTCCCCGCACCGCCGCTTAGACGGTTGTTCCCTGCGGAATCTGAGATTAGGTCGTTCCCTGCTTGACCGTAAAGGCGGTCGTCACCACGATTGCCTTCCATGACGTCGTTGCCCGCGCCGCCGTAAATTCTGTCATTGCCTGATCCTCCGCGCAGATTGTCCTCACCTAGGCCGCCTGCGACAAGATCATCGCCGTCGCCGCCGTCCAATGTGTCGTCCCCGTGCCCGCCATTTACCCTGTCGTTGCCCGTACCGCCTTGAATATTGTCATTGCCGTCTTGGCCCCACAATTCGTCGTCGCCTTCCAGCCCTCTAATTGTGTCGTCACCAGCCCCACCGCGAATGTCATCTATGCCGGATGTGCCGATCAGCTCATCGTCGCCTGAGGTGCTTGACCGAACGGTTATCGAAACTTGAACCACCTCAGTAAGTTCGAGAGTTTCGAGCGAGCTTGATGAAATCAACGGCAGTGTGAGCAAATTATCCATGCAGGCAGATAGCCACTGAGTTCGCAATAAATGGTAAACTCAACGCGACAAACTCTATTCACGCTTCATTTTGCACGTGCAGCATTGTAGGTTCCAGCATCGAGTTTGCATTTTGAAGGATTGCTCCATGACCTCTGCCGCGCCACTAAAAGGAAAAACCGCCGTCATCACAGGTTCCAATTCGGGGATTGGTCTTGGCATCGCACGTGAGTTGGCCAAGTCGGGCGCGAATGTGATCCTGAACTCCTACACTAACTCTGACGAAGACCATGCGTTGGCGGCCGAGATCACCAAAGAGTCCGGCAATGAGGCGCGCTACATCCAAGCGGACTTGTCCAACGGCGACGCGGCGCGCGACTTGGTCGAGCAGGCCGGCCAGTGTGATATCTTGATCAATAACGCAGGCATCCAGCACGTCGCCCCTATCGATGAGTTCCCCGTGGGCAAATGGGACGCGATCATCGCGATCATGCTCAGCTCGGTGTTCCACACGACGGCTGCCGCCTTGCCGATGATGCGGGCTGCGGGCTGGGGCCGCGTGATCAACATCTCATCCGCGCATGGGCTGACGGCCTCCCCTTACAAATCTGCCTATGTGGCCGCGAAACACGGCGTTGTAGGCATGACCAAGGTTGTCGCGCTGGAAACGGCCCGCGAGCCGATCACGGCCAACGCCATTTGTCCGGGCTATGTGATGACGCCACTGGTTGAGTCGCAAATCCCCAACACCATGGAAAAATACGACATGGACCGCGAAACGGTGATCAGTGAAGTCATGCTGGAGCGCCAGCCCTCCAAAGAGTTCGCCACCACAGAGCAGCTTGGCGGTGTGGCCACATTCCTGTGCTCCGAGGCAGCCATCCAAATCACGGGTACGACCATAAGCGTCGATGGCGGCTGGACGGCTCTTTGATCTCAATATTCACTTCAGTAGGCATCTACACATGAAGAAAAGTATCAACTTGGCCTTGCAGGGTGGCGGCGCGCATGGCGCCTTCACGTGGGGCGTGCTGGACCGCATCTTGGAAGATGACCGCATCGAGATTTCCGCAATCAGTGGAACCTCGGCGGGGGCTTTAAACGGTGCGGCGCTAAAATCCGGCCTGCTGGACGGCGGCGCCGATGGTGCGAAGGCCAAGTTGGATTGGCTCTGGGGCGAGATCGGGGCATCTGACCAGTCGCATCTTCAAAGCTGGATGAAAGGTGTCTCGCCAGGTGTCGTGAGCCACGCGGTTGAAGCCTCTCCGTTCTATCAAGCGCTGGACATGTATAGCCGTGTGGCGAGCCCCTATAACCTTGGCCTGCTCTATTCCAATCCATTGCGCCCGATTGTGGAGCAGCTGAACTTTGACGAGGTTTGCGCCATAGATGGCCCAGAATTGTTTGTCTGCGCGACCAACGTGCGCTCGGGTAAAATCCGTATCTTCGGGCGTGAGGACACAGATACGGACGCAATTCTAGCGTCGGGTTGTTTGCCCACGATCTTTAAGGCGGTCGAAATCTATGACCCTAAGACGGACCGGGTCGAGGCCTATTGGGACGGCGGGTTCATGGGCAACCCTGCCCTGTTCCCACTGTTCGAGCCGGAGCTGCCCTCGGACTTGGTGATCGTTAATATCAACCCGCTTCACCGCGAGGAAATTCCGCGCAAAGCCACGGAAATTCACAACCGGATCAACGAGATCAGCTTCAACGGGTCACTGTTTCGCGAATTGCGCGCCATTCAATTCGTCCACGACCTGATCGACAGCGGCAAGCTGACGCGCGGATCAATGAAGGACGTGTTGGTGCATATGATCGCGGATGACGATCTGATGACCCAATTGTCCGTGGCCACCAAGAGCATCCCGACCCCATATGTGCTGACGGAGTTGAAAGACGCGGGACGCAAAGCGGCCCACGGCTTCCTTGACGCGCACTTTAAGGACTTGGGCCAAAAATCTACCGTCGATCTTCGTGCGATGTTTGAGTAGGTATAGTCGAAAATACGACGCTACATCTACGCATCCGGAGGCCCCATGCAGTTCTTGACCTATGTTACCACGCCATCCCATGAGGCGCTCCTATGAACGGGCGCAAGCTGGCGGCAGAAGGCTTGGGAACGGCCCTATTGCTCATTTCGGTGGTCGGGTCCGGTATCATGGGCGAAAGCTTGGCGGGCGGAAACACGGCCATAGCACTTCTGGCCAATGCAATTGCCACGGGGTGCATGCTCTACGCGATTATCACGGTGCTTGGCCCGATCTCTGGCGCACATTTCAACCCTGCGGTGAGTTTGGCCTTTGTTTTGCGCAAGGAACTGACGCCTGCGTTGGCGTTAGGCTATGTGGCGGCGCAGATCATCGGTGGCGTTCTTGGGATTTGGGTGACCCATCTGATGTTCGATCTGCCGATTTTGCAGCTCTCCACCACGGAGCGCGCGGGCATAGGCCAATGGAGCGCCGAGTTTGTCGCGATGTTTGGCCTGTTGTTCGTGATTTTCGGCGGTATTCGCGCCAACGCGGCGGCGGTTCCCACGCTTGTAGCGCTTTATATTACCGGCGCCTATTGGTTCACGGCCTCGACTAGCTTTGCAAACCCCGCAGTCTCCATCGCACGTAGCTTTAGCGATACATTCGCGGGTATCCTGCCTGCTCATGCGCCTGCGTTCATAGCGGTTCAGCTGGTGGCTACTGCGATCTCGGTGCCGTTGCTAGGGTGGCTCTTTAGGTCATCGAAGTGACCCATAGGATCAGCGCGTCCTCCGCGCTGGTCGACACCACATTGTGCCCCATTGAGGCGTCGTAATAGGCGCTGTCGCCGCGCTTCATCTCAACGGGTTCATAGAACTCGGTGAACAGTTGGACCGCGCCGGTAAGGACATACAGAAATTCCTCGCCGTCGTGGCGGATCCAGCCGTCGAATTCTTCAAAGCTGCGGGCGCGAATACGGGCTCGGTACGGCAGCATGGCTTTCTTTGTCAGCCCCGCGTTGAGCAGCTCGTGCTCGTAGGTGGGGGTCACATGGGTCGACCCATCGTCAGAGCGTGTCACATCCATGCGCCCGTTGACTTGGGCTTTCTTGGGCGGGGTGAACAATTGCGGCATGCCGATGCCCAAGCCGTCCGCAAGCTTCTTCATCAGCTCATAGGTCGGGGACATCTGCTCGTTCTCGATCTTGGAGAGCGTGGAGCGTGCAAGCCCAGCTTCATTGGCAGCCTGCTCCAGCGTCCAATCGCGGGCTTTGCGCAATTCGCGCACGCGGGCCCCAAGGTTTAGAGGCTCCACAGGGCTGTTCTCACCGTTGGCGCGGGCTAGTCGGATAAGGCTGGGTTCGTCTTTACTGGTCATGCGGATGTCATAGCGCCCTCTTGCGGCTTGTTGCAATGGGGACTAGCCCTTTTGGGTATGCAATCTGTTTTCGATCAAGGCCCACCGCTCGCCTGCCCCGCGCCGTTTAATATGGCGGCATATGTGCTGTCGCACGCGGTGGCACTGGCGGATAAACCTGCGTTGGAGGTTGTCGGTGATACGCGCCAGACCCTGACCTATGCGGCGTTACGGCAAAGGGTCACACGGGTCGCGGGGGGATTGCGAGCGTCCGGCCTGACCGAGGGTGATCGCGTGCTGTTTCGCCTTGGAAACACTGCCGATTTTCCAGTGGCTTATCTGGCCTGCATCTGGGCGGGATTAATCCCGATCCCCGCCTCATCCCAGCTGACCGCACCCGAAGCGAGCGAGGTTGCCCGTCAAACAACACCTGCATTGATCCTGCACCAAGACGGTGTGTCCCTACCAGAGCACGCAGCGCAAGTTATGGGCGAATTGCCCGAGGCGGAGCCGATTGAGCCGGTTATGGGAGACCCGAACCGATTGGCCTATATCATCTTTACGTCCGGTACCTCCGGCAAGCCCAGCGGGGTGCGCCACGCCCACCGTGCGATTTGGGCGCGAAGAATGATGTGGGACGGCTGGTATGACCTAAGCGCACAGGACCGTGTGATGCATGCAGGTGCGTTTAACTGGACCTACACCTTGGGCACAGGCTTGATGGATCCATGGAGCGTCGGGGCAACCGCGTTGATTCCAGCCGAAGGCGTGATTTCCGATGCGTTGGCCGCTTTGATTGCCAAGCATGACGCGACCATCTTCGCAGCGGCCCCTGGGGTTTATCGCCAAATCCTGAAGTCCAAGCTGCCCATGATGCCGTCCTTGCGTCATGGGTTGTCCGCAGGGGAAAGCCTGCCTCATGTCCTGCGCGAGGCATGGCAAGCGGCCACCGGTACGGATATTCATGAAGCATTGGGGATGTCCGAATGCTCGACCTTCGTTTCCGGCAGGCCATCAGTGCCCGCCCTTGCCCATACGTCTGGTCGACCGCAAGCGGGACGCCGGATCGCGGTGTTTGAGAACGGCAAACCGGTCCCCGTGGATACCGCGGGCCTTTTGGCAATTCATCGCAGCGATCCGGGGTTGATGTTAGGATATCTCGATGAAGATTTGCCTGCTGAGGAGTGGTTCGTCACGGCTGACACCGTTCGGATGAGCGCTTTGGGTGATGTCACCTACTTGGGCCGCGCAGATGACATGATGAATGCGGGGGGCTTTCGCGTCTCGCCGCTTGAGGTCGAGGGCGTGTTTTCCGATCTCTCAGGTCTAACCGCATGCGCCGCCGTAGCTGTTGAAATCAAGGCCAATACACAGGTAATCGCGTTATTCTACACCTCTGACACCCCTTTGAGAGATGACGACATGCGCACTCACGCACACGCTTTGCTCGCACGTTATAAGCAACCACGCCTTTACATCCACCGCGACACCTTGCCAAAAGGGGGCAACGGTAAGTTGAACCGACGCTTGCTCCGAGACACATTTGAGGTCCCCAATGATTAAACTCGACATTATCTCCGACGTGGTTTGCCCGTGGTGCTATATCGGCAAGGCCCACCTTGACCGCGCATTGGAGGCCAATCCAGATCACCCGTTCACCATTGAATGGCACCCGTTTCAGTTGAACCCAACTATGCCGGAAGCTGGCATGGACCGCCGCGAATACCTTGAGCATAAGTTTGGCGGCAAAGACGGCGCATTGCGCGTGTACGGCCAAATCGCAGATGCCGCCGTGGCGGCGGGTTTGGATGTCGATTTTGGGGCGATCCAACGCACGCCTAACACGGTCAACGCACACCGCCTTATCCATTGGGCAGGTCTAGAGGGGCGCCAAACGGCCATCGTCTCCAAGCTGTTCAAGGCCTATTTCAAGGACGGGCTTGATATTGGCGATACTGAGGTGCTGCTTGATATCGCTGAGGCCGCAGAGATGGACCGCGATATGGTTGCCCGTCTCATGGCCACGGATCAAGACGTCGAGGACATCCGTGCTCGTGACGCAAACGCTCGTGAGCGTGGGGTAACTGGCGTTCCGACCAACATCGTGGCCAACCAGCATGTCCTTCCCGGCGCGCAGCAGCCAGAGCTTTGGGCGAATGTCATCAAGGAACTGAACGAGCAACTCGAAGCGCAGTCATGATCACGGCGCATCTGCCAGCGGGATATGTGGTGGGCCGGACGGCTCAACGTTACGGCGTTCACCCGTGGTTGATGGCGGCGGCGCTTGTTGGCGGGATCCTACCTGACTTTGACCTGATCTGGTTCTACTTCATTGATGGCCGCGCGTTTCACCACCACCATTATTGGGTCCATATTCCCGGATTTTGGCTGCCGATCGCGATCCTGACGTTGATTGGGCTCCACAAGTGGGCCCCGCAATGGCTGCCCCCTGCCCGTGTGTTCTTCGCGGCGATCCTTATACATCTGCTTCTGGATGCGATTGCTGGCGGAGTGGCTTGGATGTGGCCCTTTAGCAATGAGCTGTTTCATATGTTCACTGTGCCCGCGACGCATAGTCACTTCATCTTGTCCTTCATCTTGCATTGGACGTTCTCGCTAGAGCTTATGATCTGGGCATTGGCTATCTATCTGTACACGAAGGCCAATCATTGATCGTGCCAACACGCCGCCTGTCCCAATCGGAATTCATCGGCCTCATCGCCGCGCATTTTGCCATGGTGGCATTCAGTATCGACTCGATGCTGCCTGCATTGCCGGAGATAGCAAACGTCCTGTCACCTGAGGCCCCAAACCGTGCGCAACTGGTCCTGACGAGCTTTGTTTTGGGGATGGGGGTCGGCACCGTCTTCACTGGCCCCCTGTCTGATAGATTTGGGCGCAGGCCCGTGATCTTTGCAGGCGCGGTTTTGTTCATCATCGGGGCGGTCATGGCTGGTCAGGCGCAGTCGCTTGAAACCATGCTTGCCAGTCGGGTGCTGCAAGGTATCGGTGTCGCGGGGCCACGCATTGTGGCATTGGCCATCGTTCGCGACGAATATGAAGGGCGCGTCATGGCGTCGATCATGTCCTATGTGATGTTGATCTTCACCATCGTCCCTGCGCTTGCTCCTTTGGTGGGAAGCTTCATCATTGCCGGTTTCGGTTGGCGCGCGGTGTTCTACAGCTTCGTGTTGTTTGCCGTTTTGGTGGTAGGTTGGTTGATGATCCGGCAGCCTGAAACTTTGCCCCCAGAGGCGCGTCGCGAGTTCTCGTTTAAAGTGTTGGTAAGTGCCACGAAGGAGTGCTTTTCCCATAGGGTCTTCACACTCTCTACCTCGGTTCAGATCCTAGCGTACGGAATGCTATTCGGCTGCCTAAGCTCAACCCAGCAAATATTCGAGGAAACGTTCGGGCGTGGCCCAGAGTTCCCATATTGGTTCGCTTTGATCGCAGTCGTTGCGGGGTCCGCATCGGTATTAAACGCGCGTCTTGTGGTGCGTCTGGGCATGCAGCGTATGGTGGCGATTGGGTTCGGTTTGCAGATCGTGGTGTCGTTGGCGGTTCTGTCGTCTGCGGTGTTGGGCGAAGTTCCCTTCGCGCTCTATGTTATCTGGACCATATCCTTGTTCTTCAAGGCGGGTTTGGTCATCGGGAACCTAAACGCCCTCGCGATGGAGCCTGTGGGCCATATTGCGGGCCTTGCCGCATCCGTCATCGGGTCGGCCGCGACAATCTTGGGGGCACTCATCGCCGCGCCGATTGGCTTGGCCTTTGACGGCACACCCTTTCCCCTCGCTGTGGCAACCATGATCCTATCCGTGCTGGGCTTTACGCTGGTGCAGCGCGGCCTGCGGTAGCTACTTGGCCTTCTTGGCGGGTTTGAACGTGCCGGCTTGCTCCGCCAGATCACGGGCAATAGCGAAGGCGCCTTTGATCTTGTCGGCCTCTTTCTTCCAATCCCTACGAACCACGACCTTGTTGTCTTTCAGCTTGGCCATGTTCCGCTCGTCCTGCAGGTAGGCCACCAGCCCTTCCGGCTTGGCGAACTTGTTGTTGTGGAACTCGATTGTGGCCCCGCGCTCGCCTGCACTCAGCTTGGCAATCCCTGCCCGTTTGCACATCGATTTGATCCGCACGACCAGCATCAGCGTGTTCACTTCACGAGGCAATTTGCCAAAGCGGTCAATCAGCTCGGCGGCGAAGCCTTCCAGCTCTACCTTGCTCGTCAGGCCCGATAGGCGACGGTAAAGTCCAAGGCGGACGTCCAGATCAGGCACGTAGTCGTCTGGGATCAGAACTGGCACGCCAAGGTTAATTGTGGGCGCCCATTGGTCGTCGGTCTCGGTTAGGCCCTCCATCTGGCCGGAGCGGATCTTGGCGACGGCTTCTTCCAACATGGATTGGTACAGCTCGTAGCCAACTTCACGCATGTTGCCGGATTGCTCCTCGCCTAAAACGTTGCCTGCGCCCCTGATATCAAGGTCTTGGCTGGCAATGTTAAAGCCCGCGCCAAGGCTGTCGATTGAGCCAAGTACGCGCAGGCGCTTCTCCGCCGTGGTGGTAAGTTTCTGGCGTGGCTTGGTCGTCAGATAGGCATAGGCGCGGGTTTTGGAGCGCCCGACACGGCCGCGAATTTGGTAAAGCTGGCTAAGCCCGAACATATCGGCGCGGTGCACAATCATGGTGTTGGCCGTTGGTATGTCGATGCCGGATTCCACAATTGTAGTGGCCAGCAGCACATCGTATTTGCCGTCGTAAAAGGCGTTCATGCGGCTGTCCAAGTCGCCTGGGGCCATTTGGCCGTTGGCCACCAGATAAGACACTTCCGGCACATGGGTCTTCAGCCATTCCTCTATCTCAGGCAGGTCCGAGACCCTTGGCACCACATAAAAGCTCTGCCCGCCGCGGTAGTGTTCGCGCAAAAGGGCCTCGCGGATGGTGACGGTGTCGAACTCGGACACATAGGTGCGGATCGCCAAGCGGTCCACAGGCGGGGTCCCGATGATCGACAACTCGCGCACGCCGGACAGGGATAGTTGCAAGGTGCGCGGGATCGGAGTGGCGGATAGGGTCAGGACGTGGATGTCGGAGCGAAGCTGCTTCAGTCGCTCTTTATGTTGTACACCAAAGTGTTGTTCTTCATCAATAATCAGCAGCCCGAGGTTCTTGATGTTGACCTGCTTGGACAAGACCGCATGGGTGCCGACGACGATGTCGATGGTCCCGTCAGACAGACCTTTGCGCGTCTCAGCGGCCTCTTTTGTGCCCACAAAGCGGGACAGTTGGCGCACGTTGATGGGGAAGCCACGGAAGCGTTCTTTGAAGCTTTGGGTGTGTTGGCGCGAAAGCAATGTTGTGGGGGCCACAACCGCGACCTGCATCCCACTCGCAGCGGCGATAAAGGCCGCGCGCATTGCGACTTCAGTTTTGCCAAAGCCCACGTCGCCGCAGATCAAACGGTCCATGGGGCGGCCTTTGGCGAGGTCGTCCATGACCGCCTCAATCGAGGTGAGCTGATCTTCGGTTTCCTCGTATGGAAAGCGGGCGCAGAAGGCCTCCCACATGTCTTGTGGGGCTTCTACGATGGGGGCACGGCGCAATTCGCGTTCGGCTGCGATGCGGATCAGGCGGTCGGCCATATCGCGGATGCGTTGCTTGAGGCGGGCCTTCTTGGCCTGCCACGCGCCGCCGCCCAGCTTATCGAGCAGCCCTTCGTCATGGCCGTAGCGCGACAGTAACTCCACGTTCTCAACCGGGAGGTACAGCCTGTCGCCGCCCGCGTATTCCAGCAAGATGCATTCATGCGGGGCGGCGGCGGCAGTGACGGTTTCCAAGCCGATGTAGCGGCCAATGCCGTGGTCGACGTGAACGATCAGCTCGCCTTGCGACAGGCCTTGCGCCTCGGTGAGGAAGTTCTCCGCCCGCTTCGGCTTCTTGGCGCGGCGGATAAGGCGATCGCCTAACACGTCTTGCTCGGAGATCACCGCAAGGCCTGCGGCGGTGAAGCCCTGCTCCAAGCCCCAAACGGTCAGGTAAACGCCCGCCTCGCCCACGTCTTTGTAGGTTGAGACGAGTTTCGCGTCATGGATTTCTTGGTCGTCCAAAAGCCCGTGCAGCCGTTCCCGCGCCCCATCGGAGAAACTGGCTACGACCACGGCGCGCCCTGCGCGCAGCTCATTAACATGGTCGGCCAAGGCGCTGAATATGTTGCGATCTTCGGCTTGTCGCTCCGGCGCGAAATTGCGCCCGATGCGCCCGCCCGCATCCGTGACACCAGCGCCCGTGGCTTGCGGGAGTGCGGCCAATTGCAAAACGCGCCGTTGGCCCAAGGCCGACACAAAGGCCGCATCATCAAGATACAACAGCTGCGGCGGCACGGGTTTGTAAACGCTGTCGACGCGGGCCTTGGATTTCAGGGCCTCGGCGCGGTTGTCGTATTGGTCGGCAATGCTGTCCCAACGGGCAATGCGCGCGGGCTGTGATTGGTCATCAAGGGCCACAACCGCATCCGGCAGGTAGTCGAATATGGTTTCCAGCTTCTCGTGGAAGAACGGCAGCCAGTGCTCCACACCTTGATGCTTGCGCCCAGCGGACACGGCTTCATAGAGCGGATCATCGGTCCCCGCCGCGCCAAATTCGATGCGGTAGTTTTGGCGAAACCTTGTGATTGCAGGCTCATCAAGGATGATCTCGGAGACAGGTGCCAACTCAACGCGGGTCAGCTTTTCCGTGGTGCGTTGGGTGGCGGGGTCGAAGCGGCGAATGCCGTCCAATACATCGCCAAACAGGTCCAGGCGGATCGGGCCAGTTTCCCCCGGCGGGAAGATGTCGATAATGCCGCCGCGAATGGCATAATCGCCCGGCTCCATAACCGTGGGGCTTTGTGAGAATCCCATACGCACAAGGTAGTCGCGCAGTTGTTTTTCATCGATTTGACGGTCTACTTCTGCAACGAAAGAGGCCCCTGACAACACGCCTCGTGCGGGAACGTATTGGGTCGCGGCGGCCAATGTGGTCAGCAATATGAACGGACCTTTGACGCCACTTGCCAAGCCCGCAAGCGTCGCCATACGCGCTGCGGCCACATCTGCGTTGGGCGAGACGCGGTCATAGGGCAAGCAGTCCCATGCTGGGAAGTCCAGCACAGGCACCTCGGGGGCGAAGAAAGACAACGCCGTGCGCATGGCGACCATGCGCTTGTCATCACGGGCCACATGGATAACAGGGCCGCGGTCCAACTCTTTGAGCAGTAGCTTTGCGTCAAAGCCCTCTGGGGCGCCGGAAATTGTGATCATATTCATGGCTGTTGACCTACGTTATGAGGCGCGCGTGTCAACCGCCCAGAACGCCCACGGACAGGTTGTGGAACATGCCCCACATGGACGTCACAAAGATAGAAATCATCCCGATGACCTGAACCGCAAGCCTTTGGCGTCGCAACTTAAGACGGATGTCCGCCAGAGATGTGGGGTCAATGTTCCGCGCACAACGCACCGATAACGCAAAGACCAACGACATAGGGGCGAAAACCAAGAACAAAGCCTGACAAAACTCAATCCGGTAATAGAAACCGAGCATGGCGAAGGCCGTTAGCGTAAAGAATGAGAACCCTACCAACCAGCCCCCCGCACGGTCAGCGATGAACGAGAAGCGGTTGGAGTTCACCCGTACCAAATCCTTCAAATCTTGCTCTAGCTGCCCGCCGTATTTCACGGCACGCGCGACCACATCGTAAGGCACGCCAATCACATAGTGAGACGCGGCAGACCATGCGTAGGCCAAGGTGATCCAGAACCACAGGTTAGAGAAGGAGCGCATGTCGATAACTTCGAAAGCGGTTGAGTAGATGTTCACGCTTATGCGCCTCATTGGTGGGAGTGTCTTGGACGCGCACCCTAGTGGGGTAATGAGGCGATGAAAAGGCCAGCATGCGGCTTTTCCAGCCTAGGACTTGAGGCGCTGCATTAATCGTGCGACCACTGGCAAGACACCTTCAATTGCAGGCCGTATCCTTATGTCTATCACGCCGATCAACGCCCCCTTCCCGTCCACGCGGTTGCGCCGCTTGCGCCGCACTGCTGCTTTACGTGGATTGGCTGCCGAGAATTCGCTTAACGTGAACGATCTGATTTGGCCGATCTTTGTGATGGAGGGTGATAATGAGGCTCATGCTATCCCCTCCATGCCCGGAGTATTCCGGCTGACAGTAGATCGCGCGGTTAAGGCGGCCAAAGAGGCACACAGCCTTGGCATTCCCGCGATTTGCATATTTCCCTATACTGACCAAGCCGCCAGAACCGAGGATTGCGCCTTGGCGTGGTCGCTTGACAACATCTCCAATCGTGCAATTGCGGCGATCAAAGCGGCGGTGCCCGAGATTGCTATTATGTCTGATGTGGCCCTTGATCCGTATAACGCCAACGGCCACGACGGGTTTGTGCGCGATGGGGTCATAGTTAATGATGAAACGGTCGCGGCATTGGTGAAGATGACACTGGCGCAGGCTGCGGCTGGCGCAGACATCATTGGGCCATCTGACATGATGGATGGCCGCATCGGTGCCATGCGTGGCGCGTTGGAGGCTGACGGTTATCAGGACGTAGCGATCCTCAGCTACTCGGCCAAATACGCATCCGCATTTTACGGGCCATTCCGCGATGCGGTGGGCGCATCCGGCGCTTTGGTGGGCGACAAAAAGACCTACCAGATGAATCCCGCCAACTCGGATGAGGCATTGCGCCTTGTTGCACGAGATTTGTCGGAGGGCGCGGATATGGTCATGGTGAAACCGGGCATGCCGTATTTAGACATTTGTCGCCGGGTCAAAGACCAGTTTGGTGCGCCGACCTATGCGTACCAAGTCAGCGGCGAATACGCGATGATTGCGGCGGCTGGTGCCAACGGATGGGTCAACGAGGAGCAGGTGATGATGGAAAGCCTGATGGCGTTCAAACGCGCTGGCTGTGACGGCATCCTGACCTATTTCGCTCCGCGTGCGGCCAAGCTGTTGCAAGCATGAGTTATTGTGTCGGGCAAGTCTGGACCTTTCCAGAAACCGAAGACCGCCCGCAATTGGTTGTGACCATCGGGCGGATCGATACGGCGGCGGACTTAGGGGCGGAGGCATCGAACAGTTCGGTCCTGTCGGTATCAATGACGCCCAGCGAAGAGGCACGTAAGCTGGATTGGCCCGAAGTTGGTCACACCCCAATCGCCGAGACCGCATTCAACGCAGATGGTCAGGGCGAGTTGGTGATGGATGATGTTACGCCACCAAACGGGTTTAGCGACGGGTATGCGGCGTGGCGTGAATCCTTCGATGAAGGGCGTGCTGGGGTGTTTACAGTGTCACCACCTGACGCTTATGCCGCCATTTTGCAGATTTACGCTGACAACGCCTGATCACGATTGGCGATTTGCCGCCCATTTTGGGGTCAATTTGCGTGACAACGCGCTGCAATTCACCTATTTTATCCACAAGGCCCGATATCAGAGGCCAACGGCAGTAATTAAAATATAGGCGGACACCATGAATATTCTTTCTCGGCGCAATTTTCTTGCGACTTCCGGCAGCGCGACGTTGTTGGCGGCCTGTGGCAATGGCGTGAACTCCCAAGGAAGCGCTAAGATTGACGCTCGCGTCGATAGCGCTTTGGATTTTATGTACAACAACGTCGGTGGAACAACCGATTTGGCTAATAAGGCGAGTGGCATTTTGATGATGCCATTGGTGTCTGAGGCCGGCTTTGGCGTTGGCGGCTCATATGGTCGCGGTGCGTTGCGTGTGAACGATGTGACGGTTGATTATTACTCCACCACCGCAGCTAGCTTTGGTTTTCAAATCGGCGCGCAGCAATATGCCCACGCGTTGTTCTTCATGACAGAGAACGCTTTGTCTGATTTCCGCCGCTCCCCCGGTTGGACGCTTGGCGCCGACGCGCGTTACGCGGTCGCCAACGAGGGCGGAAATCTAGGCGTAGATACCACAACAGCGTTGACGCCCGTGATTGCGGTCGTATTCGGCCAAGCGGGGCTGATCGCCGGCGCGCAGGTTGAGGGCAACAAATACAATCGTATCATCCCGTAAGTTGATAATAATGCTCAGCCGTGATCACGGAATTTTGGCTGAGCATTCATTCCTAACTAATTCAAACCAAATATATTTATCTCCTAAAGGCTGCTTTGATGTGGCCGTGGCGTGTTCGTTTCTCGACACCTTGCGATAAGAGGCGATTTGCTCGGGAATTGGCACAGTGGTTTTGTTTGGCTTATGCCACCTCTTGCTCTTCGGGAAATGCAAATATTTGACTATTACTAATTGGTTTCAATTACCTACGGCACAATATTGCCTTAATTGATTAACTTGAAAATGTGCAATCTACACACATATTGTTTGTATGATTATATTAAAAACATTCCCGCTTTCGTTCTCTATTTTCTGGCGCTTCATGCTCGTTCTGCCTTTGTGGGCGGTCTTCTACATGGTGATAACCGTCATCTCTTTTTATGGCGTGTTGCACCTGTTCAGTGGAATTCCTGTAGTCGGCATATTGTTCTTAATCCTTGCGCCTTTTGCCCTATTTGCAATTGTCAGCATCATCGCAATTCATCCCTACTTGATTGGAATAGGCATTGGGTTGAAGGTGTTAGGCGTGAAGTCTAAAGCTTCGCATAAGTCATTGCTGGGCTCGGCAGTCGGTTACGGCGTCATTGAGGGTCTTGCCGCCTATCTCTTCTCTATCACCATCTTCGCGGCGGCTTTCTACCTGCTTCAAAGTGACGGCGAGCTGGCGGACGCGCTGAATGCCAAAAGTTTCCGCGACCCGATGGCCGCATTGTCGCGCCAGATTGCCTTTGGCACACTTACAGTCTTGGGGGCGCTTAGCGCCATTTTCGGGATGATCCTCCGTGCGGCATTGCTTCCTGCATTGGCCAGCGCTGCCGCTGGTTGTGACCCGAATAGCCATAGGCATACTGTGTACGATGGCGTAGGCGAAAAATTCCCTCAAATGATGGGCTTACTTGCCATGATTGCGGTAATTTCCACCGTGCTGTTGCCGTTCATTGGCGAGGCATCGCAGTACATTGGACTTACCAGCGTTCTTGTTGAGAAGCTGCAAACCCTCCTTCAGGCCGTCACAGGTGACCGCGATCTGGTGTTTGATCTTACACTCGCAATCGCGATCTTTCTGGCGATCTCGTTCTCGGTTTGGCTGTTTTGCCTGCAATGTGCGGGGGCCGCGCTCAGCTACGAGAGCCGGGTCACCGATGAGGTGCAGGTCAAGATGGAAGCGGTGAAGTCGCGTGAGGCCAGCCATGTCGACATCGCGGCCCTGCGCCGTGCACGAATGAACAACATCGGCAGATAACGCAGCTCACACGGACAGTGGAAAGTGGGCATCGGGTCTTTTTGCAAGCCCCGATGCCTGATGTGTTATTCGCTGTCCAAAGCACGCAGGCGTTTGATCAAAGATGACGTGTCCCAACGCCCGCCGCCGATCTTTTGGACGTCTTTGTAGAATTGATCCACCAAGGCGGTCACAGGCAGGGAGGCGCCATTCTCATCGGCTGTATCGAGGCAAATCCCTAGATCCTTGCGCATCCAATCCACCGCGAAGCCGTGCTCGAACTCGTCATCGATCATGGTTTCATAGCGGTTCGCCATTTGCCACGAGCCTGCCGCGCCTTGCGAAATCACCTCAACGACGGCCTTGCCATCCAAGCCAGCCTTGTCGGCGAAATGCAGAGCTTCGGATAGGCCCTGAACGACACCCGCGATGCAGATTTGATTGACCATCTTGGTCAACTGCCCTGCCCCGTTGTCTCCCAGACGTTTGCAGGCTTTGGCGTAGGCGTCGATGATCGGCTCCGCGCGGTCATAGGCACCTTGGTCACCGCCACACATCACACCTAACTGGCCATTCTCGGCCCCCGCTTGACCGCCCGAAACAGGCGCATCAACGAAACTGATCTGCTTTGCATCGGCATCCGCATAAAGCTCGCGGGTGACTTTGGCGGACACGGTCGTGTGATCCACAAACACCGAGCCTACGGGCATACCTGCGAAAGCCCCGTCGTCGCCCAAGCAGACCGAACGCAGATCGTCGTCATTGCCCACGCAGGCCATCACGAAGTCCGCGCCGCCCGAGGCCTCGCGCGGGGTTTTGGCAAATGCGCCGCCATGCTCTTCAGCCCATTTTTGGGCTTTCGCAGCGGTTCGGTTGTAAACAGTGACCTCATGGCCCGCTTTGACCAAGTGGCCCGCCATCGGATATCCCATGACACCCAGCCCTAGAAAACTAACTTTTGCCATCGAACGGCCTCCTCGGTTCAAGTAATTGATTATGCGTGCTAACCGATGTAACGACAGAGGCTGAGGCGTCAATAGCAAGGCGCAAGACTATGGCGGGTGAATGGGTCTAATATTCAAATGGTCGTTGCGGCTTTTTATGCTGCTTGCGCTGCTGGCTGGACTGGCATTGATGTCGGTGTACTACCTCGCCTCGCGCTCGCTGATTGACTACAACGCTGACTATACAGTGCCGGGCATCAACAGTCAGGTCGAGATCATTCGGACCAATTCCGGCGTGCCTCATATATTCGGCGGCACGGATGAGGATGTGTACTACGGCCTTGGGTTCGCCCACGCGCAGGACCGCTTGTGGCAAATGGTGATGCTGCGCCGCACGGCGCAAGGCCGGCTGAGCGAGTTGTTTGGTGAGAGAACTTTAAACATTGATACCTTGATCCGTAGGCTTGATGTTTACGGGCTCGCGCGGCGGTCTGTGTCTGCCCAAGATGATGAGACCAAGGCTGCGTTGGACGCCTATTCTGCCGGTGTGAACTCTTGGCTGCGCATTGTGAACAGGGAAGCTTTGGGGCGCGGCGCGCCTGAGTTCTTCGTGTTCACGCCGCAAATTGCCCCTTGGCAGCCCGCCGACAGCATCGCCGTTATCAAGATCATGGCATTGCAACTTTCTGGCCATCTAGAAGAAGAAGTCGTGCGAGCCCGTGCGTCATTGCTACTGGAGCCAAGCCGCGTGACCGACCTTCTGCCCGACGCACCGGGAAATGGTATCGCGGCCTTGGATTACGCGGCGCTGATGCAAGGCTTGGACCTTCCACGTTACGCCTCCAACACCAGTGGCCCTAAAAATCCGCTGTCCCCCTTCCCCGAACGGGAACTCGCAGGAGCCTCTAACGCCTTTGCGGCCGCTCCGGAGCGCTCGGCAGCTGGCGGGACCTTGCTTGCCAATGACCCGCACCTTGGCCTGTCTGCCCCGTCGATTTGGTATCTGGCGCGATTGGAGCTGACATCAGGGGGCGTGATCGGTGGAACCGTTCCAGGGATGCCGGTCGTGTTAACCGGTAGGTCGGACAAGTTGGGATGGGGCCTGACGTCTGCTTATGTGGACGACCAAGATGTGCTGATCGAGAAGCTGAACCCAGAGAACGTAAACGAATACCTGACCCCAGACGGCTACAAGCCCTTCAGGACGGCGCAATCGATCATCGACATCAAAGATGCTCCGTCCCAGACGATTTCCCTGCATTGGACGGACAATGGGCCCGTCTTGCCTGAGACGCATTACAACCTTGGGACGATTACGCCGCTTGGTCACGTCTCCGCGTTAAGTTGGACGATGCTGACAGATGAGGACACATCGCTGCAAGCGGGCTTGAAGCTGATGCGGTCGCAAAATGTGGCTGAGGCGATTGTAGCGGGCGCGGATTACGTCGCCCCTGCGCAAAACCTGACGTTGGTGGATCAATCCACCATTGCGTTGAAAACCATTGGCCACATCCCGCGCCGCACGGCTGCGCATCAATCTCAGGGACGCATCCCGTCGCAAGGCTGGTTGGGGCAAAACCGCTGGTTGGGCGTGCTGCCCTATGTCTCCAACCCGGAGTTCACGCGGCCATCAGGCGGGATCATTGGCAATACGAACAACATGGTGGTCAAGCGCGACTTCCCCGACCACGTGAGCTTCACCTACGGCGACACGCAGCGGGTTCAACGTTGGCGTCGCCTAATGCTAGACCGGCAGGTCCACACCCGTGACAGCTTTGTGGAGGCGCAGCTTGATACGGTGTCGTTCACCGCACGCTCCATGCTACCACTTATCGCGGCCGATCTTTGGTTCACAGGCGAAGCGGCCCCCGACGGCACGCCGGAGCGCCAAAGGCAGCGCGCGCTAGAGTTGATGGCGCAATGGAACGGCGAGATGTCCGAGCATCTGCCTGAGCCGTTGATCTATGCCGCATGGATGCGTGCGCTTCAATCACGCCTGATCCGCGACGAAATTGGACCATTAGAGAGCGAATTCACCCATATGGAGCCGCTGTTCATCGAGCGGGTATTCCGCAACGCTGATGGTGCGGGCGTTTGGTGTGACGTCCTGCAATCCGCGCCAATCGAGACCTGTACCGACATCTCACGGCTTGCCTTGGATGACGCACTGGTCTGGTTGGGCGAGAAATACGGCCCCGCCATCGAGAGCTGGCGTTGGGGCGACGCGCATGAGGCGACCCATGACCATCAGGTGTTGGGCAACATCCCGCTTTTGTCGGCCTTCGTGAACATCCGTCAATCGACCTCTGGTGGGGACAACACGATGCTGCGCGGGCGCACGTCTGGCACTGGGCCTGATCCGTTCCAGAACGTCCATGCGGCAGGCTATCGCGGGGTCTACGACTTTGCTGATCCTGACAGCTCGCTGTTCGTCATGGCGACAGGCCAGTCGGGCCACCCGCTGTCGCGTCACTACGATGATCTGGGTGTGTTATGGCGCCGTGGGGAGTACATCCCGATGTCGCTGGATCCTGAGCTTGCCCGTGCGGGCGCTGTTGGGACAATTACACTGGTGCCGTCTGGCGAATAGCTTCGCTTGCGCTATAGCTTCTCGAACTGACCCTTCTGGGTCGGCTTCCACGTGACCGTGAGCTTGAAGCCGGTCTCGGTCTGCTCTTCTTCGTCGACTACCTCTTGGCCAAAGAGCCATGCGCGTGCTTTGCCTTCGGCGAAACCCAGCTCAATGATTTCTGTGGTGGAACCTGCACGCAAAATGGCGGACACCTCCGCGAGCAATTCGTCCATCCCTGCGCCCGTGACGGCGGAGGTCAGGAATAGGGCCTCGTCACGCTCTACCTTGTTGGTGACGGTCTCCAGCTGCTCCGCATCCAGTTGGTCGGATTTGTTCCAGACCTCAAGAACCGGCACATCTTTGTCGACGCCAAGGTCGGCCATGATAGTGCGCACGTCGTGGGCTTGGCCTTCGGATTCGGGGTGCGAGATATCGCGCACGTGCAAGATCAAATCCGCACTTAGCACCTCTTCCAACGTGGCGCGGAAGGCCGCGACCAGTTGCGTTGGCAGATCAGAGATGAACCCAACGGTGTCGGACATGATGATCTCTAGGCCGTCCGGCAGCTCAACCGAGCGCATGGTCGGATCGAGTGTCGCGAACAGCATGTCCTTGACCAGCACTTCAGCACCAGTCAGGCGGTTAAACAATGTCGACTTGCCCGCGTTGGTGTAGCCCACGAGGGCCACAACCGGATAAGGCACCTTGGCGCGCGCGGCACGGTGCAATTCGCGGGTTTTGACAGTTTTCTCTAGCTGGCGGCGGATGCGCACAATGGCTTCGTCGATGGCGCGACGGTCGGCCTCGATCTGCGTCTCACCGGGGCCGCCGACAAAACCCAATCCGCCGCGTTGCCGCTCTAGGTGGGTCCATGCGCGCACCAAGCGGGTGCGTTGGTAGCTTAGGGCCGCAAGCTCGACCTGCAACACGCCTTCGCGGGTCGCCGCACGGTCCGAGAAAATCTCTAGGATCAATCCGGTCCGGTCTAGGATTTTGACGCCCCATTCCTTCTCTAGATTGCGTTGCTGAACCGGTGTCACGGGGCCATCGATCAAGACCAGTTGGACTTCGGCGTCATGCAGCCGCGTCTTTAGCTCGGCGATTTTGCCGGTGCCGAACAACGTGCCCGCCTTGACTTTGGGCAGTGGCACCACTTCGGAGCCCGCGACCTCAAGTCCGGGCAAAGCGTCCGCCAGCGAAACGGCCTCAGACAGCGCAAAGCTAGGCAGCCTGCGGGTCTGTATGTCTTTGATGTTGGGGTGAATCACCCAAGCGCGGGTGAGTCCGGCCTCTTCAGTCTCAAGAATTATCTTCACCGTCGTAAAGGTTGATCGGTTGAGACGGCATGATCGTGGAGATCGCGTGCTTGTACACCAGTTGGGACTGACCATCGCGGCGCAAAAGCACGCAGAAGTTGTCGAACCAAGTGATCACGCCTTGCAATTTAACGCCGTTGATTAAGAAGATCGTCACCGGAATTTTGGTCTTGCGAACGTTATTGAGGAATGCGTCTTGCAGGTTTTGCTTATCAGCGGCCATTTTTTATTGCCTTTTTTATTGCGCTTGGAATGCGAATGCTGGTCGGGCCAACATTTGTCCGTGATGAGTTAACAGTATGTCGTGGCTTTTATTGGGCGTCCAGCCCTGAAATTCGGGATTCGTTTCGATCGGCGGGAGCGTGTTATCTGCGCCAGAAATCAGGGTTGAACAGTGCAATAATGGCCAAAGTCTCCATCCGGCCCAGCACCATGGCGCCAATCAAAAGCGCCTTTGTCCCCACCGCAAGTTGCGCATAGGTGGCTGAATCATCAAGGGCGACATGAACAAGCGGCCCCGTCGTCGATAAAGCTGCGAGTGCAAAGATCGTGGCCTCGTCGAAGGACAAGCCGGTAAAGGCGAGTGCGGTAACAGTTCCCGCGATCGATAGCGCGAATAGCATGAAGAAAATCCACGCAATAAATGCACCCTCGCGCCGCATGCCACGCCCCAACCGTCCGCCGCTGCCAATGGAGGAAGGATGCACCAAACGTCCCATCTCGCGGGTGCCATGTTTATAAAGCGCGTAGAACCGCAAGAGTTTGACCCCGCCCGCCGTGGTCGCGACACCGCCGCCTATGATGGCCAAGCCCGCAAGCAGCAAGCCCGGGGTTGGCAGCGCGGACCAATCGCGTGCGGTTTCCCAGTCGCTGGACACGAAACCCGTCGTGGTGAGGAACGATTGCACCGTAAAGACGGCCCCCCACAATGCACGGAATGCCGAAACCAAGTCACCTTCCTCGTTTAACTCAATGGCCCCGACGAAATGCCGAAACCACAAGGCCAGTGGGACGGCGAATAGGAAACACACCGCTACGCGCATCTCCGCGTCATTTCGCAAAAGCGGTAGGTAATTCTTGTCTACGGGAGACCACAAAACTTGGCGGGTGACGGCGGCAAAGAGGAAGACGAAGATTACGAACTCGCCGCCAATGTTGACGTTCAGATCGCCCAAGGTGGGCATTGGCAAAATGCCGCTCGTTGACATGGTGGCGAATGCGACCATGAGCCCTTGAAAGCTGCTTGTGCCGGTTACGACCTGTACCACCCAAACGGCCAACGTTAGCGATAAGTAGACGGGTAGGATTTGCGAGGCATATCTGACGACGCGCTCATTGGGCTCAGTTGCGCGGGCAAGCTGCGCGCCAGAGCCGGGTAGCCCCCCCGCCGAGGCGTTCGGGCGCAAGACCTCAAAGCCGCCAAGCGTCATTGGGCCCAGCACAGCCACCGCCGTGACAAGAACCAAGAACCCACCCAGCCATCCGACCAGTCCGCGCCACAAGTGGATTGGGTCTGGCACCAGTCTTGGGATGTCAAAGATGGACGCGCCTGTGGTGGTCATGCTGGAAACCATCTCGAAGTAGGCGTTGAAGAATGACATTGATGGTCGCGCTTCGTGCAAAGGCACGGCGAGCATGATTGGCAACACCAGATAGGCGGCGACCAGGGTCAGAAGCTGGCTGCGCGCGACGTTACGAATGGGTTGGCGGTATGTGGCAAGCGCTACAAGTGCGGTAAACACTGAGAACAAAACCGCGCCGTAGAAAAACGGTTGCGCGATGCGATGTTGATCCAACGCGAAAGCTTGGATTGCCGGCAGCAGCATCGAGGCCGATCCGATCAGCATAAGTTGCACAAACAACGGAAGCCGAAGCAGTATAGGGAGCTTGGATGCTGATGTGGCGTGGACCATGTCTAGAAGAAATCTACTGAAACCTGCAACAGGCGCTCAACTTCGGGGACGTCGTCGGCAAGGGCGAAAATGACGATTGTGTCGCCCTCTTCTACCCGTGTGCCACCGACGGGGCGCACGACCTTATTGCCCTTCTGGATCGCGCCGACCAATACCCCTTCAGGGAAGTTGATGTCGCGAATGGGCTGTCCCGCAATAGGTGAGGTCGACAAAACCTGCGCTTCGATAACTTCCGCCTCAGCGTCTCCGATGGAATAGATCTGGCGAACGCGCCCGTGGCGGATGTGACGCAAAATCGAGGACACGGTGGTCGCGCGCGGGTTGATGTAGGCATCCACATCAAGCGGTCCCATCAATGGAACCAATGTCGGGTCATTGACCAAAGCGATGGTCATCGGACAGCCCTCGGCCTTGGCGCGAACGGCGGCTAGCAGGTTGGTTTTATCATCGTCTGTGACGCAGAGCACGGCGTCCGCGCGGCTGATGCTGGCCTCATTAAGCAAGTCGGCGCTAAGCCCGTCGCCGTGTAGAACAATGGTTCGTTCCAGATTGTTGGCGGCGTTCTCGGCGATGCTGCGGTTCTTCTCGATCACCTTGGCGCGAACACGCTCGGTTCGCGCTTCGAGCGCTTGTGCCACCGCCAAGCCGACGTTGCCGCCGCCGATTATGACGACACGTTCTTGCTTGGATTGCGTTTTGCCAAAAATCTCCATCGCGCGGGGCACGTCTTCGCGGTTGGTCGATAGATAAATTTGGTCGCCGGCAAAAAGTTGGTCGCCGGGGGCTGGTGCGAATAGATTGCCTTCGCGGCGCACGCCCACAACAACCGCGCGCAGGGTTGAGAACAGCTCGGTCAGCTGGCGCAGCGGCGTGTTGAGGACGGGGCAGTCCTCTTCCAGCTGAATACCCAACAATTGAACCTGACCGGATAGGAAGTTCTCAGTGTCAAATGCGGCGGGGTCGGCAAGGCGTTGCAACGCAGCCTCTGCCACTTCTTTTTCGGGGCTGATCACCACGTCGATGGGCATGTGATCGCGGCGGTAAAGGTCGGAGTAGATCGCGGTCAGATAGCTTTGCGAGCGTAGCCGCGCAATCTTTCGAGGGACCGAAAAGGCAGAGTGCGCAACCTGACAGGTGACCATATTCACTTCGTCCGAATAGGTGGCCGCGATGATCATATCGGCGTCGCGCGCGCCTGCGCGGTCCAACACGTCGGGGTAGCTGGCAAAGCCAGTGACGCCCTGAACATCCAGCGTCTCGGTCGCGCGCGCGACGAGCTCTGGGTTGTTGTCTACGACGGTCACATCGTTTTTCTCACTAGACAGGTGGCGTGCGATTTGCCAGCCAACCTGCCCTGCCCCGCAGATGATTACTTTCATCTCAGTACCCCTAGTTCTTAGAGAGATAAGCCATGGCAGAAGGTCGGGGTTGGGTCAATTGGAATGCGCCAATCTGGTATACCAGTCTAAGGGTACCCGCCCGGTGTGGTTTTCGAGGCACGGCCATAAGCGCCCCCTATTCGGAGGCGCTTTCGGCAAGATCTTCGTCCTGAACCTGAGCAACACGTGCACCAGCCTTGTTGGACGTCACAACACCGAGTGATTTAAGCTTACGGTGCAACGCGCTACGCTCCATCCCGACGAAGGCCGCCGTGCGCGAGATGTTCCCGCCAAAGCGGTTGATTTGCGTCATCAGATATTCACGCTCAAACAGCTCTCGTGCTTCGCGAAGAGGCAAAGTTGCTAGGTTTCCGCCGATGGTAACCCCGCTTTCGCTTTCAACGGCACCTTCCGACTGAGGAAGTTCCTTGGCGTCGATGTCGCCCTTGTCAGGCCCTAGGATCAGCACCCGCTCAATGACGTTCTTTAGCTGACGGATATTGCCGGGCCATTGCATGGTTTGCAGCAGTGTCACGGCATCATCGGCCAATTCACGAAGTGGCAACCCTTGGGTCGCGTTGAACATTTCAATGAAATAAGAGGCCAATGTGGGGATATCTTCGCGACGGTCTTCCAAGCTTGGGACCTCGATCGGAACCACGTTCAGGCGGTGGTATAGCTCTTCGCGGAAGGTGCCCGCCTCAATGGCTTGGTCAAGATTGCGGTTGGTCGAGGAGATCACCCGCAGATCCACACGCACGTTGTCATTGCCTCCAACACGTTGAAATTGCTGCTCGACCAACACACGCAGGATTTTGGATTGTGTGCCTAGGGGCATATCCGCCACCTCGTCGAAGAAAACGATGCCGCCGTGGGCTTGCTCCAGCAGGCCCGGCTCAATGCCTCGCTCTTTGCTTTCGCGCCCGAACAGGACCTCTTCCATGCGCTCAGGCTCTACGGTGGCGCAGTTGATCGTCACAAATGGCGCATTTGCGCGGTTGGAATTCGCGTGGATGTAGTGGGCTGCCACATCTTTTCCCGAACCCGCACCGCCCGTCAGCATAACGCGGCCGTTGGAGCCTGTGACCTTGTCGAGCTGCGATTGAAGGGCCTTGAACGCGGCACTTTCACCGATGGTTTCGGCAATGACGGTATCGCCGCGCTTGAGTTGGTTGTTCTCGCGACGCAGACGTGAAGTTTCCATCGCGCGGGTGATCACCACCATGAGCTGGTCGATGTTGAACGGCTTCTCAATGAAGTCGTAAGCGCCTTGTTTGATGGCGGCGACGGCGATCTCGATGTTGCCGTGACCGGAGATGATCACGACGGGCACATCCGGATTGTCGCGTTTGACGTGCTTGAGGATGTCGATGCCGTCCATGGCGCTGTCTTTAAGCCAAATATCCAAGATCATCAGGGCTGGGGGCTCTGCGTTGATCTCGGCCATGCAGGCCTCAGAGGTGCCCGCCAGCCGAGTGGTGAACCCTTCGTCCTTCAGAATGTCCGAGATCAGCTCTCGGATGTCGCGCTCGTCGTCTACGATCAGAATATCGCCCATATTTCTGCTCCTTTGTAGCGGCCGTTCAGGCCACGTTCTTGCGTTTTGCAGCCGTCAGGCGTGGCAGTTTTATGACTGCCTTGGCGCCTTTGTGGCCAGTGTCGTCGAAAGGCTCGGCGTCGCGCAGCACCAAACTGCCGCCATGCTCTTCGATAATCTTCTTCACGATGGGAAGGCCAAGGCCTGTGCCCTTCGCGCGGGTCGTTACATATGGCTCAAAGAGCCGTGTGCGGTCTTCGGGAAGACCGATGCCATTGTCTGAAATTGTGACCGTTACATCCTTGTTCGAGGTGAGGACGGCCAGCTTGATCTGGGGCGTGTGACCTTCATGTTCGCCCTTCTCGACGTAGCTCTCGATCGCCTCGCCTGCGTTCTTGATCAGGTTGGTCATTGCTTGCCCAATCATGGTTTGATCCAACTCGGCAAGAATGGCGTCTTCGTCGCTTTCCAGTGTGATGTCCACATCCGGCTGACCGGAACGTTGCAAGATCACGGCATCTTGGACGAGCTTCATCAGGTCGATTTCACGCAACTCCGGCTCTGGCATTCGGGCGAATTTGGAGAACTCGTCCACGATGCGGCGCAGGTCATTTGTTTGGCGCACGATGATGCCGGTGTATTGCTCAAGGCTTTCCAGCTCGTCGCCAGCAAGGGGGGTGAACTTGCGCTTAAGGCGCTCCGCCGAAAGCTGAATGGGTGTGAGCGGGTTCTTGATCTCATGCGCAATTCGGCGTGCCACATCACCCCAAGCGGCCATTTTCTGAGCGCTCACGAGTTCGGATACGTCATCAAAGGCCAGCACGTAGCCCTCTAACTCACCGTCTTCTGAGACACGGGTCGCGATGCGCACAAGCAAGCTCTCAAGTTGACCACGGCGGGTGATTTTCACCTCTTCGTTAGCTGTTTCCGCGCCACTGGTATTGAGCTGCTTCAGGAGTGAGCCAAATTCAGGAACGATCTTAGATAAGGTCAACGAGATATCGGTATCATCATTGATGTCCAAAAGTCGGCGTGCGGAGCGGTTCATAAAGGTGATGTTATTGTCCGCATCCAAACCGATAACCCCAGCTGTGACAGAGGATAAAACCGAATCGAATAATCTGCGGCGACGCTCGATTTGCTCGGTATTGCTTAGCAGTGTCTCACGTTGGACCTTAAGCTCACGTGTCATCTGGTTAAACAAACGGCCAAGCAGCGCTATCTCATCCGCGCTCTTGGCCTCCACAACCTGAACGTCCAGATCCCCTGCCCCGACACGTTGCGCGGCACTTGCCAATTGCCCGACGGGGCGCGCCAAACGTTCGGCGAACCACAGTCCTAACCAAATGGCTGCCAAAATGAGGATCAATGCGAAGCCGAGGTAAAGCAGCCCAAACTCAAACAGCAAACGTCCGCGATCATTCTCAAGTTGCTGATAAAGGCGCACGGTTTCTTGGGTTTGATCTAGCAGGCTAAGGATTTCGCCGTCGACTGTGCGGCTAATGTAAAGGTAACGGTCCGGGTATGCCGTCAGCTTTTGGAGCGCGCGAAATTCGTTGTTGGACCAATCCTCGATGATGATTGGACGGTTGTTCTGGGCATTGGTGAAGGCTACCTCGGGTACGGGTTCAAAATCGAAGCGGTAGGAGCGGTTGCCGCGCGCCATCAGCTCACCGGAACCATCAACGATGAAGGCTTCTTTTAGCCCGCGCTGCACCTGCTCCTGCGCCTGCGTTAGGACTTGGCGAAGGTCGGAATCTGAAATAAAATTAGTAGCCTGCTTGGCAATGTTCATGTACCCAGCCAGCCGCAACGAGTCTTCGCTTAAATCGTCGTGTTGCTTCTTCTCATAGGCTTGCGCGGCGGACAAAGAGGTTCCCACAACATTTCGCACTCGGTCCGAGAACCAGCCCTCTAAGCCGAAATTTAGCGTCACCACCGCGAATATCGCAACAAGGACCGTCGGGATCAGCGCCACGAGGGCGAAAACGCCGGTCAATCTTAAGTGCAACTGCGATCCGGCTGAGTTTGCTCGGCGGGACGCGACGATTTTGCCAACTTTTTGCGCGACCAGTGCGGCAACGACCAAAACGTAGATGAGGTCCGCCAATAGGATAAGGCGGATACCCTTGGATGATGGGTCCAATTCGAAGGGGCCGAGCCCCATATATGTCAAAACGGCGAGGACCGGCCCGAGCACAACCAACCCAAGGGTGGCAAAATTTTGCACCCTACGCTGTTTGCGCAACCGATTCATCCTGTCCCAAGACGCAGTGCGCCCTCGGCTCCCATTTGGGGTTTTCATCTGCTTTCTTACCGCCTTGCCACGTCTGGTTGATGTGATCGTTGAACCGTCCATGCGGCCCAATCGTCACGGTGACTGTTGCGGTTTTACATCAACTTACGGCGGCGTGTCACGTGAATATCGAGGTCTGTGACCTTTTTTCTCAAGGTATTGCGATTGATGCCAAGTAAATCAGCACATTTAGCCTGATTTCCGCCTGTTGCGTCCAACGCAATCTCAAGCAATGGCCCCTCAACTTCGCGCAAAATACGCTGATATAGGCCCGGTGGCGGCAGTACACCTCCGTGAAGGTCGAAATATCGGCGCAAATGCAACGCCACACTGGACGACAATTTGTCAGCGCTGCCACCCCCCATAAGCGGCTCAATTTCGGGTTGATTACCAAGCACCATTTCAACGTCACTGCGCCCGATTTCCTCCTCGGATGCGGTGACGATCAGGCGGCGAACCGAGTTCTCCAGTTGGCGAACATTGCCGGGCCAGCTGTATGCGCGGATCATCTCGCGAGCTTCACTGCTGAATTGGCGCGTAGGTGCGCCCTCTCGCTCTGCCTTGAGCAAGAAATGCGCGGTCAGCAACGGGATGTCTTCGACGCGTTCGCGCAATGAGGGCACATTTACCGTGACACCGCATAGGCGGTAGAACAGGTCTTGACGGAATTCGCCGGCTTCCATCTTGGACATCAGGTCTTGTTGGGAGGTTGCCAATATGCGCGGCGCATCGTCGGTTAAGCTGTCGAGCATGCGCACGATCCGCGCTTGGGCGTCGTCGTCAAGATCGGACACTTCGTCAAATAGGATGGAGCCGCCACGTGCACGGCTTAGGATCGTGGCTGGCCCTTCCATCGCGGATAAATCACTTGGTGTCGCGGTAACGAACGGCAAGTTCCGACGATCGGAGAAGTCATGGATCGCGCGCGCAATCAGGCTCTTTCCAGTGCCACTTTCCCCCGTGATCATCACCGACAGGTCGGTGTTCATGACCCGAGCCACAAGCCGGTAAAGCTCTTGCATAATCGCAGTTCGCCCAATCAAGGGAAGATCGCCCGCCTCTTCATTTGTCGCATCCGCAGTGCGGGTTTTGGTGACCACGCGCTTGCGCTCTAACGCACGCGCAGAGCGTTTCATCAGGTCTGGTAGGTCGAAGGGTTTAGGCAGGTAGTCGTAGGCATCGGCCTCGGTCGCCTGAATGGCTGTCATAATGGTGTTCTGCGCCGAGATGATAATGACCGGCAGCGAGGGGCGTTGCTCGCGGATGGCAGGCAACATTTCCAGCCCGTTTCCGTCAGGCATCATGACATCGGATATGACCAAATCGCCTTTGCCCTCGCTCACCCAACGCATCAACGTGGTCAGGGAGGATGTGGCGTGAACCTTGCACCCTGCCCGCGTTAGGGCTTGGGTCAATACAGTGCGGATTGTGCGGTCGTCGTCAGCGACAAGTACGGTGCCGTCCATCTTTTACGCTCTCTCTTTCGGGTGTGTCATAGGTCTAAAATCTTTGGAACAAGTGGTAGGGAAATACGAAATACGGTTCGGCCCGGTGCCGAGGTGACTGAGATCCAGCCGTCATGCTCTGATACAATTTTGGACACCAAAGCGAGACCAAGTCCCGTGCCGTTTTCACGCCCAGAGACGAACGGTTCAAAGACTTCGCCGGCCAAATCACTGGGCAGCCCGGGGCCGTCATCAATGATCTCTACTTGCAGTGGAACAGCCGCACGGGTGCCGTCGGGGCGTTGCACGCGCAGGGACATCTCGTAGAAGGTTCGTATCTCGATGGTGCCGCCTGCGGGTGACGCCGCCTCGGAGGCGTTCTTGAGCAGGTTCTGGAATATTTGCAGCAACTGGTCCGCATCCGCGTAGGTTGGCGGCAAGGACGGGTCGTAGTTTTCCTTGATCTTCATGTTGGCGGCGAAGCCCACGGCGGCGCTTTTCTGCGCGCGGTCCAGCACATCGTGAAGGTTAACTGACTTGCGCAGTGGCGGGCGCAGGTTGCCGAATTGCTCGACCTGATCGAGCAACTTTACGACCCTGCGCGATTCCTCGACGATCAGGTCGGTCAACTCGATGTCGTCGCCAGACAGCCCCATACTTAGCAATTGCGCGGCTCCAGTGATCCCCGCCAGCGGGTTCTTGATCTCATGAGCCAGCATTTCAGCCATGCCAATGGCGGACTTAGCTGCGGTTTTGGACTGCATATCGCGCCCCATTTTATGGGCAATCTCGCGCGGGTCCAGCAGGATCAGGATATACCCTGGGCGATCCACAATGGTGGTGAGCTGGACGTTGCATTCCACTGGGGGCTTCTCGCCTGAGCCCACATCCACAGTGTTTACAAACAAGGCGGAGCTGTCTCGGCGTACACGCATCACCGCTTCATCCAGTGGCGCATTCACATGCAGCTTGTCCCACACCGGAGCGCCTCGCAGGGACTTGGCCGAGGCGTTCATGAAGGTCTCGCCGCTTGGGTTGATTTCAACGATCTTATTTTGGCCGTCGATCACCAGACAGGGAACCGGAAGGGAGGTCCATAGGGTATCAAAAAAACTGGCGGTCATGCAGCAGTGCTTTCTTGGAGTGCGGTGGGGAGGAGTTTTAACGTGTTTGACGATGACTTGGAGGTCAGCACTTCGCGGCGCAATGCGGGAGGTGTCCCTGCCCCGTCCATGTACCAGCCAAGGTGCTTTCGCGAGACCCGCAGGCCCAGCTCCTCGCCATAGAAGCCCAGCATGTCTTCGTAGTGGCTGCACACCATATCGTTCAGCGCCGCGCCTTGCGGAATGTCGGGGGCCTCCGTGCCATGTAGATCGTGGGCCACCTTTGCCAAAATCCAAGGCTTGCCTTGCGCGCCGCGCCCGATCATCACGCCGTCTGCGCCCGATGCCTTAAGCGCTTCTTGCGCGGTGTCCGAATTCGTTATGTCGCCATTGGCGACCACTGGAATGTCCACAGCATCTTTGACGGCACGAATGGCGTCCCAATCCGCGTGGCCCTTGTAGAACTGGCATCTGGTGCGCCCGTGGATGGTGAGCATGCGAATGCCCGCGTCCTCGGCCCGTTTTGCGAGCGTGGGGGCGTTTAACAAGGCGTCGTCCCAGCCTAGGCGCGTCTTAAGCGTTACGGGGACGTCAACGGCCTCGACCACTGCTTCGATCAACGTCAGGGCGTGGTCCAAGTCCTTGAGCAGCGCCGAGCCGGAATACCCGTTGGTCACCTTCTTGGCGGGGCAGCCCATGTTGATGTCGATCACCCGCGCGCCGTTCGCAGCGACCACACGAGCGGCCTCGGCCATCCAGACGGCCTCGCGCCCCGCAAGTTGCACAGATGTGTTGGCAAATTGCATGCCCAGCTCGGCTTTTTCGCGGACGCCGGGCTTGGCTTGAACCATTTCTTGGCTCGCGACCATTTCCGACACGACCAACCCTGCGCCGAAGCTTGAGACCAATTTGCGAAACGGCAAATCGGTAATCCCCGCGAGCGGAGCCAGTAATACCGGCGGGTCAATGGCGTGTTCTGCCAGAAGAATGGTCAAATGCTTAATCCTTGAGCAATTACAGAAATGGCTACTCCCTTCACTGGGGGCTGGCAACGATATGAAGCAATATTAGCGGAGTGAGAGGCGCATTATTAGCAGTTGCCTAAAATTTAGGCGCTGCGCATGGGGGCATTGTTCTCTGCTTGCGCACATCATACACATCTTTCATGATTTCGGAGCGTCCAACAGTAGCAGCAGTGATCGTAGCCGCAGGCCGCGGGATCAGAGCTGGCGGGGAAATTGCCAAGCAATGGCAACCTCTTGGCGGCCAAAGGGTCATAGATGTGACCTGTGCCGTCTTCAACTCGCATCCGCGTGTTGATGAGGTTGTGCTTGTGCTGCCTGAAGACACGCCCTCTGAGATGCACCCAAGCGGGGTTACCTGCGTCACAGGCGGGAGCAGCCGCGATGTGTCGGTGCTGAACGGCTTGAGGGCTGTTGAGGGGCGATTTGACCTCGTGTTGATCCATGATGGTGCCCGCCCGCTGGTGGAGCATGATGTTATCCACAGGGTTCTGGAGGCATTAGATAGCTCTGAGGGTGCCGCCCCCGCCCTTGCGGTCTCAGATGCTTTGTGGAGCGGTGATGCGGGGCTGGTGACTGGTACGAAAGATCGTGTCGGCTTGTTCCGCGCCCAAACCCCGCAAGGGTTCCACCTGAGTAAAATTATCGATGCGCATCAATCCCATAGCGGCGGTGCTGCGGATGATGTTGAAATCGCGCGCGCGGCTGGGTTGACTGTTGCAATTGTTGACGGCAGCGAGCGAAATATGAAAATAACAACGCCCGAGGATTTTGCGCGGGCTGAGAAATATTTGGAGAAGACGGTGGATATACGGGTTGGCAACGGGTTCGATGTGCACCGTTTCGGCGATGGTGATCACGTCGTGCTTTGCGGCATTGAGGTTCCTCATGGGCGCGGGTTGCAGGGACATTCGGATGCCGATGTGGGGCTGCATACTATCACTGACGCGATTTATGGCGCTTTGGCGCAGGGCGACATCGGCCAGCACTTCCCGCCAAGTGATCCGCAGTGGAAAGGCATGGCCAGCCATGTGTTTCTGGAACACGCACGTGATCTGGCCGCGAAGATGGGATTTGTAATATCCAACGCAGACTGCACGCTTATATGTGAAGAGCCAAAAATTGGCCCCCACGCTTTAGCAATGCGCCGTAAGGTGTCGGAATTGCTAAATATTGACTTGGATCGAGTGAGCGTCAAAGCGACCACATCAGAGCAATTGGGTTTCACTGGGCGCCGTGAAGGCATTGCGTGTATGGCGACCGTCACGCTTATCAAAGGGTAGCGCTATGTTCTCCGTTTCCAAGCTTTGGGCCACCTTCTTCTATGTAGGGCTATTGCGCCCTGCGCCCGGCACATGGGGTTCTGCTGCGGCAGTGATTGCAGCTTGGGGTATCATCGAATGGCGCGGCTATGTGGGGTTGGCGGTTTTGACGCTGGTTATGTTCATCCTTGGATGGGCCGTCACGGCGATGGAAACCAAAGGTAAGGACGACCACGACCCCTCAGAGATCGTTATCGACGAAGTTGTTGGTCAATGGATAGCACTTTTGCCCGTCGCAGTCGGGTTGAGCCATAGCGGGGCGGCGTTCTGGACGCTTTGGCCGGGTATTTTGACCGCATTTGTGGCCTTCCGAGCCTTCGATATTTTGAAACCCGGCCCTGTTGGCTGGGCTGACCGCAAAGAAGGCCCGCTTGGAGTTATGCTGGACGATGTGATTGCGGGTGTTCTAGCGGCATTGGTTGTTGGGCTTGGGGCTTGGTTGGCCCATGGTTGATGCGGCTGAGGTTTTGCAGGCTGCGCGCGTCAAAGGTTGGCGAATTGCAACGGCTGAAAGCTGCACGGGCGGATTGATTGCGGGCGCTTTGACCGAGGTTGCCGGCTCGTCCGATGTGGTTGATCGTGGTTTCGTAACTTATTCCAACACCGCCAAGCAGGACATGTTGGGCGTAAAGGCTGAAACGCTGGAGGCCTTCGGCGCCGTGTCTGAGCAGGTCGCGGGGGAAATGGCTGAAGGCGCGTTGCGGGCCTCCGGAATGGAGCTTGCGGTTTCGGTCACGGGCATTGCTGGTCCCGGTGGGTCCGATGTGAAGCCCGAGGGCATGGTGTGCTTTGGGTTGGCCTCCGCCGGAGTTCTTGAGGTTGAGACGGTGCAATTTGGCCCGCTTGGTAGGTCTGGTGTTCGGCAGGCGACGGTGGAGCATGCCCTAAAATTACTCTTGAGGCGCTGCCTTTCGTAACTGCCTAATCTTAGTGCGCGCGCTCTAAAACCTGCCTAAAATACGTGCACTGCGAGTATTGCATAGGTTTTGGGCGATGTTTGCCCCCTCTGCCTCTTTATATTGCGACCCTCACGCGGTTTGTGCCTTCAACGCTATTTATATAAGGGGATGGACCCATGAACGGAGCGGATACCGCTTGGATACTTGTCGCGACAGCATTGGTGCTGTTTATGACCCTGCCGGGGTTGGCGCTTTTCTACGGGGGCCTTGTGCGCGCACGCAACGTACTCAGCGTGTTCATGCAATGCTTCTCCATTGCATGTGTCATGAGTATCTTGTGGTTGGTCGCGGGGTACTCCATCGCCTTTGGGGACGGCAATGCATATTGGGGCGGCCTTGGTAAAGCGTTTCTGAACGGCGTAACGGCTGACACATTGTCGGGTACGATCCCGGAAGTGCTGTTCTTTGCTTTCCAGATGACTTTCGCAATCATCACCCCTGCCCTGATCGTTGGTGCTTATGTAGAGCGCATCGGTTACGGCTTCGTCATGGTGTTCTCGTCGCTATGGATGCTGATCTGCTATGCGCCTGTCGCGCATTGGATCTGGGGTGGCGGCTTGCTGGCTGGCGAAGAATGGTCACTTTTTGAGGATGGCGTAAACGACTTTGCGGGCGGCATTGTGGTTCACCAAACCGCAGGTATCGCAGCTTTGATCCTGGCGGCCTTCCTTGGCCCACGTAGCAAAGCCACAACACCTCCTCATAACCCAGGTATGGTTATGATCGGTGCGGCAATGCTGTGGGTTGGTTGGTTCGGCTTTAACGGCGGCTCCCAATTGGCGGCAGACGGCGGTGCGGCGATGGCAATTACAGTGACTCATATCTCGGCTGCTATGGCGTCGATTACTTGGGCCGCATGGGAGCGCTTCCGCTACGGAAAAGCCTCACTGGTTGGCATGGTCACGGGTACAATTGCTGGTTTGGCGTCGATCACGCCTGCGTCCGGCTCGGTTGGTCCCATGGAAGCCATGTTCATTGGCGCTATTGCTGGTGTCATGTGCCAAGAGCTGTGTAGCGTTGTGAAGAACGTCCTCAAGATCGACGATACGCTGGACGTATTCGCGGTTCACGGCGTTGGCGGCATCTTCGGTATCATCATGTTGGCCGTGTTCGGTCACGCCAGCTGGACGGCTCAGCTTGGTGGTTTGGCAGTGGTTGGTATCTGGACGACAGTTGTGACCATCATCTTGGTGGTTCTGGTCATGATGGTCTTCCCGATCCGCGTGTCGGAAGAGGAAGAGATTAACGGTCTTGACCTGTCGTCCCACGGTGAACGGGCGTATGATCTGTCCTCATAGGGGGTAAATTAACCAATGAATTCAAGAAGGGCGCGGGAAACCGTGCCCTTTTTTCGTTTTTCTTCGCAAATCTCTTGAATATGCGCTCGGCGTTCTTAAATATGTAAATGTAAATAACATTCACATAAAGGAGCGACAGATGACCCCTACCTCAACAGCCACCCACACAATGCCTCGCATGGGCTGGTTTGCCCGGGCTGAAGCCTGGTTGGACGAGCGCGGCAAAGGTGCTTGGATTGCCGCCATGGTATTCGGGTTCATCTTTGTCTGGCCGGTTGGCCTCGCTCTTCTTGCATATATGATATGGAGCAAACGCATGTTTAATTCGTCTTGCAGCCGCCGCGCTATGACCTTCAACCGCTCTCATAGCGTGACACCGACAGGCAACACGGCCTTCGATGCCTACAAAGCTGATATGCTGAAGCGTCTTGAGGATGAGCAGCACGCCTTTGAAAGCTTCCTTGAACGTCTGCGTGACGCCAAGGACAAATCCGAATTCGACGCCTTCATGGACGAGCGCGCAGACGCCGCCAAATCCAACGAAGACGCCTAAGACGAGGAAAGCGCCCCGGTTTTGGGGCGCTGTCCCCCCTTTAAATTTAGGAGACCACGCCCCATGTCTTTCACCATGAATGACAGCTTTGACGCCCTACCCGACCCTGCTACACAACCTGCCTTCTACGAAGGTGTGGGCGTGAAACGCCTGCTCGCGTGGGTGGTCGATACGGTCTTGATCGGCATCATCTCAGCCGTGGTTGCCAGCATCCCGTTGTTTTTGTTGTGGTTCGTGTTTCCTTTGGTGTTTCTTCTGGTCTCGTTGATCTACCGTATCGGAACAATTCGCTTGTTCTCGGCCACTCTGGGGATGCGGGTCTTCAACATTGAGCTGCGTGATCACGCGGGGCAAAAACTGGATGGTCAGACCACCGCGTTGCACACCATTGCGTTCATGATTGCCAGTGCATTTTTTATTCCGCAAGTTGTGTCAGTTCTTATGATGTTAATGTCGGATCGCGGCCAAGGCTTGCATGATATGTTCACCGGCGTTGTCGCGATTAACACACCGGGGCGTTTCTAAGGTCTAGGTGGGACTTTTAAGTCGATCTTAACGCAACTGCGTGAGGTTGCTGAAAAAGCAATTGTGACTCGTCTGGGGCGTTGCTAGGTTCAACTGCACTCGCGCAGTACAGAGGTTCCATGCGTCACACACTACCCATCGCCCCACAGTTCTATGTAACGGCCCCGCAGGCCTGCCCATATCTGGATAGCCGCCGCGAGCGTAAGCTCTTTACGGCGCTTCAAGGCGAGCACGCGGATACTTTGAATAACACGCTGAGCAAGCAGGGTTTTCGCCGTTCACAAAACGTATTGTACCGTCCATCCTGCGCTGATTGCTCGGCCTGCTTGTCCGCGCGTATACGTGTGGCCGATTTTGAGCTGACACGCAGTCAAAAGAAATGCTTGCGCCGCAACAAAATGCTGGAGCGCAACGCCACCTCCCCTTGGGCCACGGAAGAGCAATACGAGCTGTTTCGCAGGTATCTGGATACGCGCCACGCTGATGGCGGTATGGCGGATATGGATATCTTTGAATTCGCTGCAATGATCGAAGAAACCCCAGTGAAAAGCCGTGTGGTGGAGTATTGGGACCGCTCGGGCGATCGTCCACAACTTATTGCGACGTGCCTAACCGATGTGCTCGATGACGGGCTGTCGATGGTTTACTCGTTCTATGACCCTGATTGGGCCCGCAATTCCTTGGGCAGCTACATCATTTTGGACCATGTGCGTATCGCGCAAGAATCCGGTCTTCCCTATGTCTACCTTGGCTACTGGGTGCCCGGATCTCCGAAGATGGGATATAAAGCCGGCTTTAGTGGCTTGGAGATATTCCGTCATGGCCGGTGGCAGAACATGAGCGACACTGAGGATTATGAGGCCGATACCCACCCATTGTCGGTTGACCCGATTGCGGAACAGGTCGCAGGGATTTCCCTACCGGATACCAGAGCGCCGCAGGAATGAGCCGACATATATCGGCGTTCGCAATCGTTGTTCCAAACTATGACGAAGCGATTGAGTTCTATGTCGATTGTGCGGGTTTTCATCTCATTGAAGATACAGATATGGGCGATGGAAAACGTTGGGTGCTTATCGCGCCCTCACCTGTTTCAGAGACCCGTATCTTGTTGGCGCAGGCTAAAGGGGATGTGCAATCTGGCGCCATCGGCAATCAAACCGGTGGACGCGTCGGGTTCTTCCTGCATACCGACGAGTTTGATGTCGAATACGCTCAGATGATGTCGGCTGGCGTTCACTTTGAGGAAACGCCGCGACATGAGCCCTATGGCAAGGTCGCAGTTTGGTGTGATCCATGGGGCAATCGTTGGGACTTATTGCAGCTAACAGTTGCCGCCCCTCTTTGACTCTTTTTGCGTGTCGCTCAGCTGTGTCAATCGGTTGGACAACGCGGAGTAGTCCAGAATAAGTACGCCCGTTTTGGTGATCTCGATGATCCCCTGATCGCGAAGGCGGCCCAGTTCTTTGTTGACGGTTTGGCGAGTGCAGCCAATAACATCGGCTAAATAGCTCTGACTTCCAATGACTACGGTTCCGTCGCTGGCGGATAACTTCTCAAGGTAGACGCAAACTTTCTGCTCCGCAGTGTAAAACTGATCTATGGATTTATACAGATTGTCGTGGACCAAAACATCGTGAAGGTCTTCTGCAAAGTTTCGAATAAATACAGGGTTTTGCATGTGCTCATACAGGGCACTGCGCTTGCAGGTTAAGATATTTGTATCAGTCAAAGCGGTGCAGGTTCCGGCACATGCTCGCTCGGAGAGCGTCTCCACAAAGCCCAGCACGTTGCCTACAAACGCGTGATAGATGATGGTTTTATGCCCGGTTTCGCTAATATAGCTAATTTCTACGCGACCTTCGGCGACCATAAGCATTTTATCGGTTTGCTCACCTTGAGGCAAAACGATCTCGCCACGTCTAAATTTCCGAAACCCACAGCTATCAATGAATTGGTTCTTATATTCACCTGTCAGGCCGCGGAAGATTTTTGCGTCTAGGACTGAGGGGAATCTATCGGAGTTTTTCAAATGCAAATCCTGTTACACGAAGCCTTGTGTAACAGGATGCAAACAAAACTAGTTCTGTGCAAGAAGGTAGTTCGAACTCGTTAATGTACTGTCCCGCTTTTAGAGCGAGTCGAAAAATTAGGGTGTCAGCTAGTTTACATCAAAACCGTTATTTCGGGTGAATGGCGAAAAAGTATTATATGAAAATTGATGGCCACCGAGAGGGTAATCTCGGTGGCCATCTGTGTTCTATTTTCCGTGTTCTACTTGCCGATGAGGTTCGGAAGAATTGTCACAATCGATGGGAACGTAGCCAACAGCCCCAGTGCACCGACTTGGATGAGCACAAACGGGATGATGCCGCGGTAGATGTGACCTGTCGTGACCTCTTTGGGGGCCACGCCCCGAAGGTAGAACAACGCAAAGCCAAAGGGCGGTGTCAGGAACGACGTTTGCAGGTTCACCGCGATCATGATCGTAACCCACTTTGGATCCATCGTGCCGCCGTAGATAACCGGCCCCACGATTGGGATCACGATGTAGATGATCTCAAGGAAGTCCAACACGAAGCCCAGAACGAAGAGCACCAGCATCACGATGATGAACACCTGCAACTCGCTGTCGAAGGACTTCAGGAACTGCTGGATATAGTGCTCGCCCCCGAAAGAGATGACCACGAGGTTCAGCAGTTGCGATCCGATCAGAATGGTAAAGACCATCGACGTCACCTTCGCAGTCTCGCGGACCACTGGGCTTAGAACGCCGTGGTTCCACAACACATAACAGCTGAACACCAGACCAAACATTGCGAACAAGTAAGACGCTTGCGCCACAAGGAATGCGATGCGGTTCTCGACGGTAACGTCGTCGATGTTAACACGCAGATCGAAGTTCACACCCAGAAGGATCATCATGGTGATCGCAAAGGTGGTCAGGATCACTATCCGGCCGGAATGCCCTTGATCTTGCAGCTTGCGGTAGGCCGCGAGCATGATCGCCCCGCCTGCCCCAAGTGCGGCTGCCGGTGTCGGGTTGGTGATGCCCCCAAGGATGGAGCCAAGCACCGCCACGATCAGAACCAACGGTGGGAACACCACGCGGATCAGTTCGTTCTTCCCAAGGATGCCCGCCGCATGTTTCGCGCCATAGAGCATCAACCCTAGCGGGATAAGCAACAGTATGAGGGTCGTGCCCGGTGTCGTTGTTGGCGCGACAAACAAAGTGTCGACCAACATCGTGAGCAAGATACCCCCGACCCCGACAATCAACGGAACGGTGTTCGCCGACATGGAGATACCACGTGCAACCACGATCATCAGGGACAGCATCAGCAGGCCAATAGCAACACCTGTGCCAATTGGCGCGGCTGCAGCGACCTTGTCTTCGATTGCCTGTGCCAGCTCCTCCTCGGTCAGTTTGACCGATTGTGTCACGCCGCCCGCGTCGTCGATGATTTTTTGCTCTGCAAGCGCAAGGTCCCAAGCCTCTTGGCCGTGCAGCTCCAACATGGCGCCCGCACATTGCTCGGACACATTCGTGCGAAGCGATGCGGTTTGACCGGCGTCAGAGAAGCTGTCCACTTGGTAGTTTTGCGACCCAACGATGTTCACTTGCATCATCAAGATAAGGCCAACAACCAAACCAACTGGCGCAAACAAGAACCATGTCAAAGCTTCAGAGCGGCGGATTGGCTCGTTGTTCGTAGCCCCCATCGCAACCGCTGGGGCTTTGGATGGGTTGAAGACCGCGTAGCCGAAGGCGTAAAGCGCATAGAGCAGTGCCAACATGATGCCGGGGATCAGCGCCGCTTGGAACAACGTCCCAACCGATACAACCGCAGGCTCGCCTAAATAGGTCAGCGCGTCGGAGCAGCCCGCCTCTTGAGCGCGCGCCTCTTGTGCGGCGGAGTACAAGTCACCCGCCAAGGTGCCCAAAAGTACGATCACGATGGATGGTGGGATGATTTGCCCCAAGGTACCCGACGCCGCAATGACGCCGGTTGCTAGCTCTGGTGAATACCCGTTGCGCAACATGGTCGGCAAGGACAGCAGGCCCATTGTCACAACAGTCGCACCAACGATTCCTGTGGAGGCCGCCAAGAAGGCGCCCACAACCACCACCGACACGGCCAAACCACCTGGTAGTGGGCCAAAGACCCGCGCCATTGTAGTTAGAAGGTCGTTGGCGATCTTGGAGCGCTCCAAGGTGATGCCCATCAAGACGAACATCAAAACCGCCAGCAGAGTCTCGATGGACTGGCCCGCGAACACACGCTCGTTCATGCGGTTCACAACGAAGGATACATTGCGATCCAGCGCCACTTCCCAGCCTTGCGGGAACACGGGTTGCGATATGCGCGGTAAGTCGGGATACCTGAAGACGGATATTGCGTCCTCTTTTAAGTAAGTCGCCGCGACCTTCGCGTATTCCGCGCTGTCGGTGTCAATCGCTTGGTGAATAAGTAGCCCTGCGCTGTCCAATGCGACAATGATCCCGAAGGAAATGACCGCAGCACCGGCGATGGTAAAAGCCACTGGGAAGCCTGACAAAATCCCGCCAAACAGGCATAGGAAAACGATAATCAGGCCGATCTCGACGCCGTCTAATCCAAATAACATCTGATCTGCCCCTTAGTGTATGTCAGCGACCAGCTCGGCGTCTGCATCGCCAAGCACGTCTTTATCTAGGTATTTGCCTTCGCTCTCTGGTCCCTCTTTGTATTCAAGGAAGGAGCGCCAGAAGAAGGCCATGGCCTGCAACAAAACCATTGCGGTGAAAGCCACCATCAAGATTTTGAACAGGAAGTATGCGTTAAACCCGTTGGGTGAGAAGCCGATCGTCTCCACGTTCCAGCGCAGGGCGCGGGCCTTGTTGATAAGGCGGTCCAGCGTGTCGGAGGCCGACGGCTTTGGAACGATCAGGTGGCGCCACAAGAACGGCCAAGCGTAGATCCAGATCAGCAATGCGGCCGGTGCCATGAAGATCATGGAGCCAAACATGTCGATCATCCGCTTCGCACGAAAGCTCACCGCCGAGTAGACCAAGTCAACCCGCACGTGTCCGCCCTGCACGAATGTATAGGCACAGCACATGGCCACAACCAAGGCGTTGTATAGTTTAAGTTCTTCCGCGTACCAGCTGATATCTTTGGAAAAACTTATGCCGAAGCCAATGGATATTTCGGCGCGCGCGAAGATACGTTGCATGAAGATAACAACGATCTGCTGCAGCACCATGATTAGGCCGGCCCAAGCGAAAAAGCGGCCTGTGGCGTTGGCAAAACCTTCCAACACCCGAACGCACCCCCAAAGGAATTGGTTCTTGAAGACGCCTACAATCGTAATGAGCAGGAAAATCGCAAGGATTACAAAGAACAGCTCCGCGCTGGCACCATAGTAGATGAAGCGCATCAAGGACTGCTTGTCCTCGGTTGTGTTGTCCCAAGTGAGCCAATCCAACCAGACTGATGGATTCAAGATCGCGTAAGCGAAATTGTAGAACGCCAAAATTAGATTTTGGAAAAAGCTAAGGATCACATCCATGCGCTATAGGCCCCCACGCCTGTCATCGCGGCCGATCTACGTCATGAGTCACTCATGGACCCAAGGCGGAGGCCTGTCGATACCGGTCTTCGTTTAGAGATACTGTACAGGATCACCCCCCAGCTTGCGCCGGAGGGTGATTTTCTGTCGTCTTCAGAACAGCTTAGCCGCCGAGAACGCGTGTGCGCTGCTCTACGTAGTAGCCATCAGACTTTTGGATCCAGCTTGCGGAGGATGCCAAAGACGCCTCAAAGCTTGCACGTGTACGTGCGAACAGATCGTCGTCCATGTTTTCGTCCATAACCTCAGCAGAAGCTTTACCGAACGCATCCCAAACATCGTCAGGGAATTGCAGGGTTTTAACGCCTTGCTGCTGCAGACGCTCAAGCGCTGCACCGTTGTTGGCCAAAGTTTGGGACAACTGGTAAGCTGTTGTGGCTTTTGTTGCGTTGTCGATGATCGCTTTGTGCTGATCAGACAGGCTTTCCCATACTTCGAGGTTCATACCACACGACAGACCGGAGCCTGGCTCGTGGAAACCAGCTGTGTAGTAGATTTTCGCAACTTCTTGGAAGCCAGCGCGTTCATCTGCGAATGGGCCAACCCACTCTAGACCGTCCAAAGCACCGGAAGACAGCGCTTGGTACAGCTCGCCACCTGGGATGTTTTGAACAGACGCGCCCAATTTACCCAGCACCTTGCCGCCAAGACCAGGCATACGGAACCGCAGGCCGTTCAGGTCGTCAGCAGAGTTGATCTCTTTGCGGAACCAACCACCAGATTGGGAACCGGAGTTACCACACTGGAAGGATTTCAGGCCAAAGATGGAGCCCAGCTCGTCGTGCAGGTCCTGACCGCCACCGTGGTAGTACCAGTTTGTCAGCTCTTGAGCTGTCGCACCAAATGGCACGGCGGTGTAGTAGGCATATGCAGGGTGCTGGCCGATGAAGTAGTAGTCGGCAGAGTGGTAGAGGTCTGCTTGACCGGACGAAACCGCATCAAACACCTCAAAAGCGCCAACCAGCTCACCAGGAGCTTTTTTGTCGATGGTCAATTCGCCACCGGACATCGCGTTAACCGCTTCGTTGAAGTAGCTTGCAGCGTCATCCAGAACGGCAAAGCCGCGTGGCCAAGATGTGACCATAGTCAGTTGACGTTTGCCTTGAGCAACAGCTGGTGCTGCCAAAGTAGTCGCCGCAGCAGCAGAGCCGCCAAGCGCAGAAGTTCTCAGAAAAGAACGACGATCCATTAGGTATCCTCCCTAGTATTTTATCATCTAATCCGGAAACTCCCCCCGGACAGATGGACTGTTTAGTGTGGATGACCATAGATTCGTCTACGTAAAGGTAAATACCCAGTGACGGGTAGATTTTGCCTAAAAAAGAGGTTTTTTGCCTCTTCCGTACTCAAATGCGCAAGATCGGTGCTGGATACCTGCGCCCGCAGCTGTTGACGCGTTGTTATCCCGCCGATTACACAGAGCACATGGTCGGGAGGGACCACCTGTGTCACTACTGAAGCTGTTTCAGCACGAAAATTGGCGTTTGAACTACTCTCAGAAGATCTTTCTTCTGACCACCCTCCCCCTTGTTCTTGCCGTAACCGCCATCGCATTGGTCGTGAATAACCAATCACGCAAGTTGGCCGAGATCGAAATTAAAGCCCTTGAGACGCAACTGATTGAAGCCAAGAAAATTGAGCTGCGGAACTACGTAACCCAAGCGAGAAACGGATTTTACTACATTTACGGCAATGCCGCACCGGATGACGTTGAGGCCAAACAGGCGGTCGCGAACATTCTATCGGCGATGATCTACGGACAAGAGGGCTTTTTCTTTGTGCTCGAGTACGACGGCAAGGCCGTCGTTCACCCACGTCAAACCGAACTGATCAATCAAAACCTGTTAGGTCTAAGCGATAGCCGCGGAACTCCCGTGGTGGCAAAGCTGATTGAGGTAGCACGCACCGGAGCCGGATATCACACCTATATGTGGCCGAAACCTTCCACGGGTGAAGAGGCCTTGATGGTCACCTACGTCACCGGTTTTCAAAGCTGGCAATGGGCCGTGGGCACGGGCGTCTTTATCGATGACATCCTCGCGACGGTTGCAAATGCCCGTGCTGCAACGGAAGAACGTATCAGATCGACCTTTCTCTACATCGTGTTGATTGCGGTGGCCGCGTTGATCGGCGTTTTCATCACGGGCCTTTGGATCAACTTGCGCGAACGCCGCCTCGCTGACGCAAAACTCAGAGCATTGACCGAACGTATCCTTGATACCCAAGAAGAAGAACGCGGCCGCGTTGCGCGAGAATTGCACGACAGTATTAGCCAGATCTTGATTGGCATTCGCTACACTTTGGAGCTTGCAAAGCGGCGGGTACTTGGCGGCGACGTGAAGGCGGATGAGAGCATAGACAAGGGCATCACAGGTCTGACGGAGGCTATTCACGAGGTCCGACGCATCTCCTCCGACCTTCGCCCCGGTGTTTTGGATGACTTGGGCCTCGGCCCTGCCCTGAAATCCTTGATTGATGAATTCTCTCAGCGGACTGGCATTGAGACCGAGTTTAAGACCGTTGTGTTCAGGAACCTATTGGACAAGGATTCCAAAATCGCGCTCTACCGGATTGCACAAGAGGCTTTAACCAACGTAGAGCGCCATGCCGAAGCGACACATGTCTACATCGAAGTCTTGGGGCACCGCTCAGGTGCCACAATGCGGATCGAAGACAATGGGCGCGGAATAAGCGGGCCAAAATCGCGCAGCGTGATAGGCGGGTTGGGCTTGCGGAACATGCAAGAGCGTCTGGATCAACTGAAAGGCAATCTTCGTGTATTGTCGAGCCCAGATGGAACAACTATTGAGGCCTCAGTTCCACTAAGCCATATGCTGTCCGTTGAAAGCACTGCCTCAACACCAGCAGCCAAGCCAAGGAAGTCCGCATGACAGATGCCGTTAAAGTTGTAATCGTTGATGACCACCCGATGGTTGCCGACGGAATTTGCGCCATCTTGTCGAGCTACGACGACATCGATGTCATCGCCAAGCTTTGCAATGGTCAAGAGATATTGGACCGCGTAGCTGAGTTGTCGCCGGACGTGATCTTGATGGATTTGAACATGCCGATGATGGGGGGGCTGTCTGCGACAGAACGTCTTTTGGAGCGGAACCCGAACACCCGCATCCTGATCCTATCGATGCACAACGCACCGGAGTATGTCTCGACCGCGATGTCGCATGGTGCACGCGGGTATTTGCTCAAAGACGTCCCCACAGAGAATATCATCGACGCGATCCAAGCGGTCATGCGTGGCGAGACCTACCTATGCGAAGGCGCCTCGGCATCTTTGACCCCCACCTCAAAAGACGGGCGCGAAGGGCTGACCGCGCGGGAGCAAACAATCCTGCTCCAGCTGGCTCAGGGAAAGTCCAACAAGGAAGTCGCGATCGAGTTGGATATCTCCGTGCACACCGTCGAGACGCACCGCAAAAACGTCAAACGCAAGCTTGGCATTAGCTCTACGGCGGGCCTGACACGTTACGCGATGGAGCACGGCGTTCTGCAAGGAACCGGCGTAGAGTTCTAGACGTTGTGACATTTTGACAGGTTTGAGCAATGCCCACTCGCGCAGCGCTATAGACTAAATTATCCGTTTCCACATGCGATTCCAATTGCGCCTCTTTGGTCGGTTTTTTACGACGTTTATGCTGCTCATGGCGTTTGCGGTGTCCGGTTTCGCGCACAGCAATATGGCTGAGCGAGTGTCGCCGGAGCTTGCAGAATATGTGGCCAACGGCGGCTCGATAGCTGACATCTGTGGCAATGAGGGCGGTGAACACTCCCCCAACCTGATGAAGTGCGAATCCTGCCGGTTGATCAACTCTGCGGCCATGCCTGACGCGGCCTTTTTGTTGCCGGAGATCCAAACAAGCCAAACGCGCCGCTTTTTGCTTGTTGCAAGGATCATTCACCAATCCCGCCCGCTTGATCCAAGCCGTCTGACCCGCGCCCCTCCCCAAGCCTGACCTCAACTTCCATCGAGATCAAACAGACCCCCGCCGATACCGGTGGGCCGAATTGGCTTGGAGCCTAGACATGACATCTATCGACACTGACACGCAGCCTGAAGGCAGCGTCAATAAACTATACTTTGCCGCATGGCGGTGGCATTTTTACGCGGGATTATTTGTAATCCCATTCCTCACAATCCTCGCCGTCACAGGTATGTCCATGCTGTGGATTGCATGGATCGATGGCCGCGACGGGGAGCGCACGGCCGTTGCCATTCAGGCCAATGTCGCAGCCCTATCCGCGCAGGCGGATGCCGCTGTCGCGTCAATCCCTGACGGGGTTTTGAAGCAATACGTTGCCCCAAGAACCCCAGATGTTGCGGCCCTGTTCCGCGTGGACCTTGAGGGCGAAGCCACAATGGTCGCCGTAGATCCCTACACTGCAACAGTGATCGAGAGCTTTCCGCGTCGCACCGGATGGTACGACTTCTTCGACAACGTGCACGGAAGCCTGTTGCTAGGTGTCACTGGGGACCGCTTGATCGAGATCGCGGCGTCCTTGTGTTTGGTGTTGATTGCGACTGGTTTGTACATGTGGTGGCCGCGCAAATCCGGTTGGCGCGCGGCGCTGATCCCGAGCTTTACCCGAGGCCGCGCCTTATGGAAGTCGCTTCACGGGGTCATTGGCATTTGGGTGTCCTTGATCATGGTGTTCTTCTTGATCTCTGGCCTGTCATGGGCCGGTATCTGGGGCGGAAAGTTCGTACAGGCTTGGAGCCAGTTCCCCGCTGAGAAGTGGGCAAATGTTCCTTTGTCGGATGTCACCCACGCCAGTTTAAATCATGAACGTCGTGAGGTGCCTTGGGCCTTAGAGCAAACGCCGCTGCCCGCTTCTGGCAGTGATGCTGGTACTGCCGGTATTGAGGCGCGGACCACTCCCGTCACGTTGGATACTGTTGACGCCTTGGCGCGCGAGATCGGGTTCGATGCGCGCTATCAGCTGAACGTCCCAAGTGGAGAAACGGGCGTTTGGACGCTGAGCCGCGATTCCATGAGTACTGACAGCTCGGACCCTATGACAGATCGTACCGTTCACGTGGACCAATACACAGGCAACGTATTGGCCGACGTGCGCTTCGAGGATTATTCGCTGTTCGGGAAAGCCATGGCTGTTGGTATCGCGCTGCATATGGGGACAATTGGGCTGTTCAGCGTGCTCGCGAATACGCTGTTCTGCCTGTCCGTCTTGTTCTTGTGCCTTAGTGCGTTGGTGTTGTGGTGGAAACGTCGTCCCTCTAAGGCAGGTCGATTGGCCGCGCCGCCCATGCCCAAGGAGCTGCCGCTATGGCAGGGTGCTGCATTGGTCGGTCTTGGGGTTTCCATGGCATTCCCGATGGCGGGCCTTGCTTTACTGACAGTCTTGGCGGTGGATACGTTGATCTTGTCGCGCATCCCCAAATTGCGCCGCGTGCTGACCTAAAACAATCGCGCCGCCTCAACACTTGTGGGCGGCGCGACATCTTGTTCAAAGAGAGCTAGATAGTCCCGCGCGGCGGGCGGGCGTTTTCTACAGTGAAGATCATGCCGTCCAACAGCTCTACCAAGTCGGGGCGTGCCGATGGGCCGTTGGAGATCGAGATCAACAAAATGCTGCCATCGGGGCGCATAACAAAGGTGCCAGGCTCCGCGAAGTTGCGGTCTGTTTCTGTTGGCGACAGTGGCGAGGACACATACACGCCAAGCGTTTCCATCTGATCCTCGGTCAAGCCGTAGCCCAGATCAAATTCCCAACCAAACTCGTCTTTGTCGGCTTGCGCCTTCTCGGCCGTATCCGCAGACACAACGGCCACGTCAAAGCCGGCTGCCGCCCAATCGCCGCGCATGTCGTTCAGGATTTTCAGGTACTTCTTGCAGCGGCCACAGTGCTTACCGCGGTAGACGATAAATAAAGTCCAGTTGTCGCGCGCGCCGCCAACGGACAGCTCGCCACCGCCCAGCTTCGGGAAGGACATTGGGGCAAGCACGCTGCCAGCGACGGGTTTTGAGGTAGGCATTATAATTCTCCAAGGATAAAAGTCGCGAGAGCTTAACTGGGATACCAGTCGATCTCAAGACGGCTCGATTGCGGTCGCATTTATGTGAAACGTCACATAGGGCCGGCTAGCGGGACAGCTTCCATTTTGTTGCATCTATTGGCACGAAAGCCTCAATGGCGGCAGTCGCGATGACATGGGTTTGATCGTTGTCAGGGTCATGCACATCCAAACCACCCAACACACCAGTTACCTGCGCCCTGCCCCGTGGCAGCTCGGACGTGAGCGCCTCAATGTCCAAACGCTCAGGATGCTGAACGCCAATCGTCACCTGCACGCGCATTTCCTCATGTGGGATGTTGAGTGATTTAAACATAACGATGGAGGAATGATGCAACGCGTCCTGAATGGCCCGTTTTGCCGCTTTGGTATAGTCGAGCCCGTAAAGGTCGTTGCCAGTGCCCATCTCTAGTATAATGCGATGCTCCATTACGCGGCCTCCATATCGAAGCTGACCATGACGGCCGCATTCACCACCACCGTGACGCCGGAGCCGTCGGGTTTGGGGATATCAAGCCCGCCTTTGGTGACGGTGATGGAGGGCTGGCCGTAGGGGAAGATGCCCAGCAGCTGTTCGGTGTCCACCGCATCAGGGTCTTGTGCGCCGATCTCGACGTCCACAATCATGTCGGATTTATCAAAGCCAAAGGCCTCCGCGATGTTGACTGAGTTGTGCCAAAGGGCGTCGCGAATGGCGCGGGCAGCGGCCTCGGTGTAATCTAGGCGGCGCAGGGAAGTTCCCATGCCAAATTCGTGGATCATTCGTGTCTTCGCCATACCGCCCTCTTTTCTAGTCCTCAAAAGGGTGGGCCATGCCAAACATCAAAAGGCAAGCACCTTCGTCGATGACGTGGAATTCACGTTGGTTGTAAACTTGATTGAATGGCGCCCGAACTCGACCATCTGGGAGATCGGAAAGCTTCGGTTCTAATTCGGCCCAAAGCGCATCGACGTCATCAACATCAATGTACACCATCTGTTGGCGGCGCTCATCTGTGAAATCCGCATCGGATGTAAGCAGGCGTACCGCGACATTCTCACGCCGCATATAGGCGTAGCCAATACCGTCTTCAGACTTGAAGCCCAGTGTGAACCCAAGCCGATTGTGAAAGAAATCGATCTGCTGCACTAAATCGCGACACATTAGAAATGGAGTGATTTGATTCATGCTTGCCATGGATAACCTCTCAAAGTTTGCTTCATTTCGTCAATTTACCTTTTCGCGCAACAAAAATACAAGAAAAATGCATCCAGAGACATAAAATATTGAACTTTGACTGTTGACCCCCCTGAATCGGCTGGTAATGTCGCCAAACACTCACGAAGGAGCAGCGGCATGGCCGATGTAGTCGTCATTCTAGTCAAACGGTGCATGGGTCGGTAACGACACTCCATAATTGGAACCATGCGCCCCCGTTAAAACGGGGGCTTTTTTGTGAGCAAACGTAGAGACGGTAAAGTTAAGGACAGCACGATGGCAAAGAAGCAAATGACCGGCGCGGAGATGGTGGTTCAAGCCCTGATTGATCAAGGCGTGGACACAGTATTCGGATACCCCGGTGGCGCTGTCCTACCGATCTATGACGAGATCTTTCAGCAAACCAAGATCAACCACATCTTGGTGCGCCACGAGCAAGGCGCGACCCATGCCGCCGAAGGCTACGCGCGCTCCACTGGCAAGCCCGGTGTTGTGCTTGTGACATCGGGTCCCGGCGCCACGAACGCCGTGACGGGCATGACAGACGCGTTGCTAGACAGCATCCCGATGATCGTTTTGTCGGGTCAGGTTCCGACCTTCATGATCGGCAATGACGCCTTCCAAGAGGCCGACACCGTTGGCATCACGCGCCCCTGCTCCAAGCATAACTGGCTGGTGAAAGACACCGACCAGCTGAGCGACGTTATCCATCAGGCGTTCCACGTTGCGACCACAGGTCGTCCAGGGCCGGTTCTGGTTGATATCCCAAAGGACGTGCAGTTCGCCAAAGGCAGCTACACAGGCCCTAAGGACGCCAACACCGCGCATTACGCCCCAAGCGTTAAAGGCGACATCGAAAGCATCACTGAGCTGGCCGAAATGATCGAAGCCGCAGAGCGTCCGATCCTTTATACGGGCGGTGGGGTTATTAACTCTGGCGACAAAGCAACTGCGTTGCTGCGCGAATTGGCCAATGAGACGGGCTTCCCTGTGACCTCCACTCTGCTGGGCTTGGGCGCGTATCCGGCGTCGGGCAAGCAGTGGTTGGGTATGCCCGGCATGCACGGTCTTTACGAGGCCAACATGGCGATGCACGGCTGCGACCTGATGATCAACATCGGCGCGCGCTTTGATGACCGGATCACGGGACGCGTGGATGCGTTCTCGCCGAATTCCAAGAAAGCCCATATCGATATTGATGCCTCCTCGATCAACAAGATCATCCATGTGGATGTTCCGATCGTTGGAGACGTGGCGAATGTTCTTGAGGACCTTCTGCGCATCTGGAAGTCTCGGGGTAGCAAGACCAACAAAGCGGGCTTGTCCAAATGGGACAAGCAGATTGAAGAGTGGCGTGCACGGCGTTGTTTGGCCTATAAAAATTCCGAAACCATCATCAAGCCACAATATGCATTGCAGCGCCTTGAGGCCCTGACTAAAGACCGTAAAGACCGCTTCATCACTACTGAAGTGGGTCAGCACCAAATGTGGGCCGCGCAATACCTTGGTTTTGAGGAGCCGAACCATTGGATGACCTCCGGCGGCTTGGGTACGATGGGCTACGGCCTGCCCGCCTCTGTTGGGGTGCAAGTTGCGCATCCGGACGCCTTGGTGATCAACGTCGCCGGCGAGGCATCTTGGCTGATGAACATGCAAGAGATGGGAACCGCACGTCAGTACAACCTGCCGATCAAGCAATTCATCTTGAACAACGAGCGTCTTGGCATGGTCCGCCAGTGGCAGCAATTGCTGCACGGCAACCGCTACAGCCACTCGTGGTCCGAAGCCCTGCCCGATTTCGTCCTTTTGGCGCAAGCTTTTGGGGCCAAGGGTATCAAGTGTTCAGACCCGTCTGATCTGGATGATGCGATCATGGAGATGATCAACCATGACGGCCCCGTGGTGTTTGATTGCGGCGTTGAGAAGCACGAGAACTGCTTCCCGATGATCCCGTCGGGCGCGCCGCACAACGAGATGCTGATGGGCGACGACACAGGCGAAGACGCAATCGGCGCGTCAGGCGCGGTGATGGTCTAGGGTCATGTGGGAGTGGGTCACTTCACTCTTTGCGGCCTCCCTGCCCCCAGCCGTGGTGCCGGACTTCGACCTGATCCGTGACGTGTGGCAGCAAGAGTTGCGCTTCACCCAAGCGGCTGAGGTTTGCGTGTGCGGTATCGGGTGCGGGGATGCCCCTGAGGGCGGTTATCTGGTGACGGCCACCGCCACGGGATCGGGGGATGCACAGGTTTTGCATTTCGCGGGCCAAATTGAGATCGAAGGTGCTCCGGTGACGCTACGCCCCGACAGCATCTGCCTAACAAAGCAGGCGCAAGACCCATTGCGCCTGACACTACTGACAGCAACGGGATATCCGGCCAAGTCCGGCACCCCCGTGATCGACATACGATAGAGAAGAAAGAGAGACCGCAATGTCCCCGCTAAAGATCAAAAAAGGTTCTTCCAAGCATTCCGCCTATGATTTGCGGGATCCAAACGGCGACGTGATTGAACGCCACACCTTGGCCTGTGTGGTCGCCAATGAAGCTGGCGTTCTGGCGCGGGTAATCGGGCTTTTCTCCGGACGTGGTTACAACATCGAAAGCCTAACAGTGGCTGAGGTAGACCATGAAGGGCACCGCTCTCGCATTACGATCGTGACGACGGGCACGCCTTCGGTGATCGCGCAGATCAAGGCGCAGCTGGCGCGTATGGTTCCGGTTCACGCCGTCCACGACCTCACCGAGGAAGGTGCGAGCGTCGAGCGCGAGTTGGCATTGTTCAAAGTAACCGGCACAGGGAACGAACGCATCGAAGCGCTACGTCTGGCAGAGATTTTCCGCGCGAATGTCGTCGATAGCACGCTCGAGAGCTTCGTGTTCGAGATGACGGGTCATTCCGAAAAAATCGACGCCTTCGCAGAGCTGATGCGCCCGTTGGGCTTGGTTGAACAAGCCCGCACAGGGGTCGCTGCTTTGTCTCGCGGTAAAGAATAGTCCTAACGGCTTCTCGTCCCCGATGCGAAGTTGTCCACGCCGTGAACGATCGAAACCGTGTCTGTCCCTAGCGGGGCAGGAATTCCTTCCGGAAGAACAATTTCAAATGCGCTGTGGGCCCCTAATAGGCCCGTTGGCAAGTTGAACTTGCGGTTGGCCAAATACTGCTGCGCGGATCTCGCGACCCATTTTCCAGGCTCTTCCTCAGTGTACATGAGGGACCCCACGGTGATGAGGTCGTCGCCTCCTCTGGGGGTGAAATTTTTGCCCGCCAAGCGCACCGATCCAGGCTGGTGTTCCATAACGATGTCGCGAATTGGGGGACGTGGCCCTGCCGTAATTGCACCTTGTTCCATCAATGTGATCATACCTGCCATTTGAGGCATCAGCGGGTAGATGTCATTGAAGGTATTTGATTGCAGTCGAGTATTACGCAGGTCCAGAACACCGCCGGGGTTGTTGCGCAGGACCTGTTCCCAGAAAGCTTTGTATTTTCCTTGGTCGTCGGTTGGCTTCGCCCCCGTAAAGAGGCTGGTCGCATCATTGGAAAGGGTCGATAAATCTACCGTTCCAACGGTGTAGGCTTGAACGGATCCAACGACTGTGTGTCGAAACAAATTATGGACGAATGGGGCCACGCTGGGTACGGGTTCGCTTCTCGCAGGCCATGTATTTTGTCTGCAGCTCTCATCCAGCTTGACTAATGAAATTCGCGCGCGAGATGACGCTGAGATCACGGCATTAAAGTCAGTCACCACATGCTTTAGGCGCTTGGTCGCACCGGAAAAACGCAACACGGTTGGGCTGTAGAATGACGCATAGAGTGTCATCGCCCCATCCCCTTCAGGGATTTTTACGTCAACAACACTGGTCGTTGTCGTGCTGCTGCGCCCTATCTTCAGGTTTGACATGGCTGCGCCTTCGTAGCCAGCAATGGCGTAAATTTCACCCCAATCACGAGGGGTTGGCGCTTGGCATCCGACGGGAATTGGACCGCCTTGAGTTTGAAACGGGTCGCGAGATTTCGGCAATTGAGCACGCGGTTTTCGGGTAAGTTGTCTTAGCAACCGGTCTGTTGATTGGTTGTTCGGGCGGGCTTGTCGCTGGCGGCGCTCTCGTGTCAATTTTTGAATCAACTCAAGTTCAGCAGGATCAAGCTGGTCATCGTCATTCTGGTCCACCAAAGACTTGAATTGTTCAAAGGCGGCGAGAATTTCGCCACGATCAACAGTTCCGTCCGAATTGTTATCGAACCTCATAAGGTTAAACGGTTCTCTGGTTTGCCGATTCTGAAGAAGCGTTGCAATGATTTCAGAGACGACGATCATGCCGTCCCCATTGGTGTCCGGCTCCATAAACTTCTCTAGCGCATTCTCGTACACTTGCGCACGCTGCTCTGAAGTTGGCTCAATGACCACATTACCCGAACGCAAGAACCGTCCAGCTTGCTTATAAGCAAAGGCGGACATCTCGGAGCGTGAAACCTTACCATCGGCATCTAGATCATACTGTAGATAGTTAGACAGTTTGGATGACCGGCTTTTGGCTTCCGTAATCTGATGCGCCAGCTCCAAGTCTAATTCTTGGATACCGGGAATGGCATCTAAATCAGCACGGCTCCAAGTTTGAAGCATTTGCTCGCGCACACCGTCCAGCCCACCCCTTCGGCTCACCATTGGCGAGGCAAAATCGAACGCTCCTATTTTGTCTTGGGGGATGCGCTCTTCTTGCGAAAAGCCTGCGCCAACGCCAACAGACATGGCGAGTAAGAAAGACAGAGCAAATTTTGTTTGAAAATGTTTATGCATATCCGGATCCATAACTAAAATATGAATACCAGCTTGCCATGTGAATGTGGCCGAATTTTGTACGGTTAACCCGTTTGATTCGATGACCCGCGCCCCTGCTCTACCCGAGGCAGGTCGAGAATTTGCAGGGACGCGGACACATCACCACGCGCGTGGAACACGTGGTGACGCAAAGGTTAGGCCTCAGGGATCAGGCCGCCTTCTGTTGCTGCTGTCAGCTCTTCTTCGTCAACAACGCCGTCGCCATTTGTATCAATCGCGCCGAAGCCCTCTTCCGTAATGGTCGGGTAGACCGCCAGCATTTCTGTAAACGACACAACACCGTCACCGTCAGTGTCTAAATCAGCCACGGCTGCGGAAGCCATTGTTGCAAGCATCGATGCTGTCGTCAGTGTGATAAGTGTAGTTTTCATCATTGGTTATCTCCAAAATTACTTCAGTGTGGCCCCGTGACTTCCGAGGCCAAGACCCCTGATTGGTGATCTCGATGCTGTTGTGGCGGCTTCAATCATCGATGTGCAGTGATGTCCTTAAATCGCGTCAAAACGGGCCAATTGCGGCCTGTTGGCTGGATTTTTGCGAGCATTAGCCCGCCGATAAAATCTCGTTTGCGCGTTTCAGCGGGAAGCCTCCTACCCTCAGCGTGGAAATCGGCAAGAAGCCGATCATGCGTCGCGGTAAGGCCAACGGTGTCGCAGTGATACAAGTGAGCCCTGCCAGTTCGTGCAAGGGTTAAGGAAGAAACCACCAAGCCGGAGGACACAAATGTTCAATGATCTTGAAGCCGTTATAGCACCGATTGAGACCGCACGTGGCCTCCCCAACGCGCATTACATCGATGAGGCGACCTTTGCGCAGGAAAACAAAGCGGTTCTGTTTGGAACTTGGGCCGGATTAGCCGTCGGCGCTGATGTTCCTGAGAATGGTGATGCGAAACCGATAGAGCTGCTGGGGCTCCCGCTGCTCTTGATCCGCGACAAAGATGGTGATGTTCGTGTGTTCCAAAATACCTGTCGTCACCGCGGTATGATCTTGGTGGAGGAGCCGCGCAAAATCGAAGGTGCGATCCGCTGTCCCTATCATTCGTGGTGCTACTCGACCAAAGGCAAGCTGGTGGCCACCCCGCATGTCGGTGGTCCGGGGATGAACACCCATGACGCGGTGGACAATGACACGCTGGGTTTGATCGAGGTCCCCTCCCACATTTGGCGCGATGTGATTTTTGTGAACATCAATGGCAATGCCGCCCCCTTTGAGCAGGTCCACGCCAATCTGATCGCGCGGTGGTCAGAATTTGACCAACCCATGTATCACGGCGGCGCGGACAGCACGTTCCAACTGGCAGCGAAGACCAACTATAAGCTGGCGGTTGAGAACTACTGTGAAAGCTACCACCTGCCTTGGGTCCACCCTGGATTGAACAGCTACTCACGCCTTGAGGACCACTACAACATTAACGAGCCGGACCAATACTCTGGCCAAGGCACCTATGTGTACCGCCAGTTTGAGGGAGAGAACGGCACGCGGTTCCCCGACTTCAAAGGGCTTAGTGGTAAGTGGGATGAAGGCGCGGAATACATCACCGTCTACCCCAATGTCCTACTGGCTGCACAACGCGACCACGGCTACGCGATTATTCTAGAGCCCAAGTCGATCAACGAGACATTGGAACATGTCCACATCTACTACGCGGCCCCAAAGGTGGATAGCACTATGCGCGTAAAGAACACCGCGCTTTGGAAAGAGGTGTTTGAGGAGGACATATTCGTCGTCGAAGGCATGCAGCGCGGCAGATATGGTCCCGGTTTCGACGGCGGACGGTTCTCCCCCGCGATGGATGGCCCGACACATTGTTTTCACGCATGGGTGGCGCAGCGGATACTTGATCACCGCGGGTCCGAAGCCGTGGCGGCGGAGTGAGCCTAGATGCAATGTTACTGGCAGCGCACGCCGCTGGTGACTTAACCGCGTTAACCGAACTTTATGCAAAGGCTGCGTCGCAGGCTGAGACCAATGTCGCGCGGGGGTTCTACCTCACTCAAGCCTATATTTTCGCGCTTGAGGCCGGAGACACACGGGCCGAGGCGTTGGCGGTGTCTCTTAAGAACCAAGGACGGCTTTAAGTGGCAGGGTAAGGATGAAATGCGACCGCTCTAGCGCCGGATTTTCCGAATTGAGGAGTTTTATAGCGAAGAGCACCACCAAGGTGTTCAAACTGCAAAAGTGGCGGCGGCCCAGATTTCGCGAGCTGCTCCAGCCCCACGCTAAGCCTATTTCACGGTGACATAGCTACGAGTGGCGATCAAACGGCATCGCATATTATCCGCAGAGCGGACGAAGTTGCCTCCCATGGCACGTTCGTCAATGTCTGGTTTGGCGAACCTTTCCAAAGAAGGTCCTTTATTGGAACTACGTCGATGCCGCAAAAATTAGGAAAGACACTCCAGAACGAAATCAGCCCGCGCCTCGACATCGATCTTCGGCAAGCTGACCGTATCGTATCCAAGTTGCCCGAAGGCATCGAGCAACCGATGGTATTCGCCGAAACCTTCCTCCATGCTGTGCTTTCGTTCGCCGTCCACTCGGTAGATTTCAGGCCAAGGCGGGGTCATGAAAACCTGTTGGTGGAAGCGGCTTCCTGCTGAAACAGTGTCAGATGCGGCTATCCCAGTTGCGTGCTCCAGCGCGACGGCTGCATCCACAAGCCCGCGATCGAAGAACACCCAATTTTCCGTATGTTTTATGCCCTCTCGGTCGTGATATGCCATTTCGATGGCCCGTCTTGCGAACGCCTCCAGATCGACCCAAGGAAGCGCCTTGCCCTCGCCGCGCATTTCCTCCGCGACGATCCTTCGGCCGGGTTCCTCGACAGTGACGAAGCCCCGTCGCCTGAGTACAGCCAGTAGCGTCGATTTTCCTCCGCCGGAACATCCGGATAGGATGACATGTCGGCTGGCGGTGTCGTTCTCCATCAAGCTATCCTTCGGTGTTGGCGTGCGCATGTATATCGCAGCACGGCTGGATATCGAACTTTCCAGCGTGTTCTAAAAAAACCTCGTTTTTGGGAGGCAGTAAAAAGTCCTCGTTTGATATTCCCACAAACCCCACTCAAAACCGAAGTGATTGTTGAACGTTTTGCCCATCCACACAATGCGTTCGCGGCATGACAGAAATTCAGTAAAAGAGCTCAAACCGCTCCTTCACTGCAATCTCCGTAAAGGCCCGCTTTGTCGGCTGATTTGTATAGGTCTGCCGGCTTCCATTGCAAATTGGTATCGGTTTGAAGCGATCATAGGTGATCGTTTCAAGTTCGCTCGGAAATTATCTCTAAATCGTTATCTGAGGCTTTCAGTCGAGCTGCTATGTAGGGTCCAACAGAAGAAAGGGCCCACCATGAAAAAACTGTTAACCGCGTTGAGTATAGTGCTTTTGTCCACCTCATTGGCAGGTGCGAAAACGGTGCAGTTTGAGGCGTCGGATGGGGTCACGGTCACTGCAGATTTCAAGGAGCCAGATGGGAGCTACAAATCAGTCGTTGTTTTGTTCCACATGGCCGGAGCAAGCCGAGGTGAGTACACCAACATCTCCAAGCGTTTGAATACCCTAGGTTATGCCACTCTTGCGGTGGACCAACGCTCCGGCGGGAGCTTCAATGGCGTTCGGAATGAAACAGTAAGATCGGCGGGCGGCAGTACGGATTACGTCGGAGCAATTCCTGACCTTGTCGCGGCCTCCCATTGGGCGCGGAAAAATGCGAGTGCGAGCCACGTCGGCGTCCTTGGCTCCTCCTACTCTGCGGGCCTCGTCTTGGTGCTTTCGGCGCAGGACCGAAAATTCGCGGATGCGGTCATGTCGTTCTCTCCGGGCGAATATTATGGTTCCAAAAATTATGTCGCGAAGAAGGTTGGCGACATCAAAGCGCCCACGTTCTTGACAAGTGCGCGCGGCGAAGCGCGCCAATGGCAGAAGTTCGCGGGACGAATTGGTTCTCCGGTTGTCGGATTTATCCCGAAGGGCTCTGGTCGTCACGGTGCATCGTCGTTGGATGGGAATGGCGCGGCTGAATATTGGGTTGCGCTTGAGGGATTCCTGGGCCGTTACCTTCCAGCCAAATAAGGTGTTCTTGGCGGGCCAAATGGAAGTGTAAGTGTGAGATGCCCCAATTTCATAATTACCTATGTTTTCAAAGATAAAGAAAAACCCCGTCACTGAAACAGCTACGGGGTCATCCCTTTTTTGTCTTTAAACTCGTAGGCTGCCTTGATGACGGTGGCCGCAGGGCTGGGGATCAGATCTCGTGCGGTAAGCACGCGATGCACTGTGGATTTCGACAAATGGGTCCAAACTGTTCTCGCGATATAGGTTGAGGGGCGACCAAACATGTTCACATAGCTTGTTGGGATGCCGAGCCACACGCGACGTCGTTTAGACATTGCACAGCCTTCTCGATGAAGGTGCCCTCATATTCGCGTAAATATGATGCTGACATCGCTAACGAACTGGGCGTCCAGCCGGGGTTAAACAGCGCGACTCGCCCGCTTTCAATACTGCGGTACGACGCAAGCTTGGGAAATGCCCCCGCGCCGATCCCTGCCCCAACCATTTCAAACCCAGTCGATAACGCACTAGTAGGAAAAACCCGTACTCCCGACCCATAAAGGCGCGTCAAATTGGCGTGAATTTCTTGAAACGGACGAGACTTACGGTGAAACGTGATGACGGGTGTTTTGGAAAGATCAGGATCCTTGGCATCCGACCGCTTAAACCACCCCATCTCTACGGATGGCAAGGCTACGTTGGTAACTGTGTAATCCGAGATCGGCCCCATCAAGACAACAAGATCAAGCGAACGTTCCAAAACTTGCTCGCGCAGATTTACAGAAATATCGACAGACACTTCGACCAAAACCCGAGGATACAATCGGTGAAAACGGGTCAGAAACTCAGCAAGCCAGCTTTCAGCAGCGGTTTCAATTACACCAAGTCGCAATACAGACTCGAACAGTTCTGACGGGGCAAGTTCTAAACTGATTCTGTTCATAGTTTGCTCCAAGACTTCAGCGTGCGGAACCAGCAAAACACCTGCACGGCTCAGCTGCATCCCGCCACCGCTGCGGTCGAACAAAGTGACATTCAGCTCCTTTTCCAATGCCAAAATTCTATTTGAAACGGCAGGTTGCGAGAGATTCATCGCAGCTGCCGCACGCCGGACAGCTCCCAAACGCGCAACAGAAAGAAAGGTAAGTACTTGGTCGAAGTTCATGAGTGTAGCTCACCTAATGATAGCGATTCATTATCACTTTATATCTAAACATAAAATTTGACAAAATCACCCCTGCCACAGAGCTTAACCGCAAGGATGCTGCAATTGCGTCCATTTCCAATAGGGGTCTGCCAATGAACAAGTTTACATTCACACTCACAGCACTATTTCTGGGCACCGCTGCCCAGGCACAAGACAACCTTTCCGTTGTCGGCAGTTGGAGCGGCTTGCCGCTGCACAAGAACTACGAAGCGCCTTTCTGGACGAAAGGCCTGCCAGACGCCGCTGGCGGAGATCTTGAGGTAGCTCTGACGACCCATGACCAGATGGGTATTTCAGGTGGCGATGTCTTTCGCATGATGTCCCAAGGCGTTTTCGACGTGGGCATGACTGCGGCAGATTATGCCGTCTCTGACAGCGCGGCACTTGAAGGCCTTGATGTGCCATTGGTCGCCAGCGATGCAAATGAAGCCAAAATCGCTTTGGACGCAGCTCGTCCGATGATGAATGACATTTTTGAAACCGTCTTTAATGCCCATGTCATCGGCACTGCACCCTACCCCGCGCAAATCGTTTTTTGTAACGCGTCAATTGCCGGGCTCGCTGATCTTAAAGGTTTAAAAGTGCGCGCGTCTGGCCGCATGACCGCAAATGTTCTTGAAGGTTTGGGCTCTGAAGCTGTTACGATGTCATTCGGTGAAGTTCCCGGAGCACTGCAACGCGGCGTTATCGATTGTGCCGTCACTGGCGCTGGATCAGGGTACAGTTCAGGTTGGTGGGAAGTTTCTACGCACCTGCTGCCTCTCGCACTTGGTGGTTGGGACCCAGTTGTTGCAGCGATCCGTCTGGATCGATGGAATGCACTGGATGGTGAAAAGCAAAATGCACTAACGACATCCTTCGTTGAACAGATCGAAAAGCCTGCATGGGCCGAAGCACAGGCAAATATGTCTTCCGAAATCGCCTGCCTGACAGGTGGAGAATGCACCTTGGGCGACACGCGTGACATGACTTTGGTTGAAGCAACGCCGGCGGATGAAGCGATTGTTAAAGAGTTGTTGGTCACAACAATTTTGCCTGAATGGTCTGAACGCGCGGGCGGTGACTGGGGTCAACGTTGGAACGACACCGTTGGTGCGACCACTGGCGTTACTTTCGTCGCAAACTGAGGCGATCCCCATGCAAGGTCTTGTTGAAACATTGGCGCGCATCAACGGCTATATTGCCCTGAGCGCGGGTATCATGTTGTTGGTCGCAGTTGTCGCAATCCTTACAGATGTGGCGATGCGTGCCTATGGACATCCATTGGGCGGTACAGATGAATTGTCCGGTTACGTGATGGCCATCGCAACCGCTTGGGGGGTGAGTTACGCGCTCACCGAGCGGGCGCATGTTCGCATCGAACTGATCCGCAACAAACTGATCCCAGCAGGACGCGCTGCAATGGACTTGATCTCGCTTGCTGCCTTGGCGGGTACCGCGATTGTAATCGGATGGCGGGGGTGGGGCGTTCTAGCGTCCACCCTCGCCAACGATTCACGCGCAAACACTGTTCTGGCAACACCGCTGGCATGGCCTCAAACCCTTTGGTTCGCTGGGTGGTTGTGGTTTGCCGTCTCTGCCCTACTTCTTTTGGCGTCTTGCCTGGTTTTCGTGATCAAACGCGACTGGTCCGCGGTTGACGATGTCGCGGGGGTAAAGGCGGAGCTATGATCCTATTTACCACATCAGGGCTGTTTACGTTGCTCTTAGCTTCGATCCCTGTGGGCATCATCTTGATCCTTCTATCAATTGCCCTCGACACGTTTTTCTCTCCATTTCCCTTAATGCGCGGGTTGGGCCAAGTGGTCTGGTCCTCGTCCAACTCAGGAACGTTAATAGCTATTCCGTTCTTTGTGTTGCTTGGCGAAATCCTTGTACGCAGTGGCGTGGCCAGCCGCACATATAACGCACTGAACAGCTGGTTATCGTGGCTACCTGGTGGGTTGATCCACGCGAATATCGCCACATCAACGTTGTTCTCGGCGACATCCGGCAGTTCAGTTGCGACCGCTGCGACCGTGGCGACAGTTGCAACGCCGCAAGGCGACAGGCTTGGCTATGACCCTCGTCTTTTCACCGGTGCAATCGCGGCAGGCGGAACTTTGGGGATTATGATCCCGCCATCCATTAATTTGATCGTCTATGGCTTCCTAACCGAAACCTCGATCCCGCGCTTGTTCTTGGCGGGGTTACTTCCAGGCATCTTACTGGCGCTCTTATTTATGCTCATCGTAGTCGCATTATGCGTTTGGAAACCATCGCTTGGTGGTCAAAGCCCCGAATACGATTGGGGCCAACGCATGCGCGGCTTACCTGACCTACTGCCAGTGATGGGCTTGTTCGTGACCATTGTTGTCACGATCTACGCTGGGATCGCGACCCCCACTGAATCCGCGGCCCTAGGCGTAGTATTTGCCTTGATTATCGCCGGATTAAATCGCGCATTGACGTTGGACATGTTGAATGAAGCGTTGCGCGGAACGATCAAAACCACGTCGATGATTATGCTTGTGGTGATTGGGGCTTACGTTCTGAACTTTGCCCTTACCGCGTTGGGCATAAGCCGCCAACTGCAACAACTACTCGAGGGATTGGGGCTGGGTGCCTATGGAACCCTAATGGTGATCGTTCTGATCTACATCGTCCTCGGTTTTTTCATTGAAACGCTATCGCTCATGGTCGCGACTATTCCTATCGTTGTCCCAATCATCGAAAGCTTCGGCTTTGACAAAATCTGGTTTGGCATTCTGATGATTGTGTTGATCGAAATGGCGCTTATCACCCCGCCTGTAGGGCTCAACCTGTACGTTGTTCAATCTGTCCGTAAACGCGGAAAAATGGCCGATGTCGTCGCTGGAGCGCTGCCATTTGTCCTCATCATGCTTGGTATGGTTGGCCTTCTCATTCTCATTCCCGGTTTGGCCCTTTGGTTGCCTGCCGCCCTCTAATTTCACAGGACATTTATGAAATTTGAAACACCAAACGGCCCCGTCAGCTTTGATCTCGATCACCTCGTGGTGGCCGGCTGGACCGGTCGCGACCTAGACAAAGTTCAACATCACATTGACGAGCTTGCGGCGATTGGCGTGGCACCGCCATCGCAGGTTCCCTTGTTTTACCGCACGTCCGTAAACTTGCTTGGGCAAGGCAAACAAATTGAAGTTTTGGGCCAAGGTACATCAGGCGAGGTCGAACCATTAATCATACATGCAAACGGAGCCTTATGGCTTGGGCTGGGGTCAGATCACACAGATCGCCTACTAGAGGCCCATTCTGTCGCCGCTTCCAAACAGGCCTGCGCCAAACCCGTTGCAAAAGCGATTTGGCCGCTTGCCGAAGTCAATCCTCATCTGGATGAAGTGGAATTGCATTGTGAAATTAATGAAGAGGGTAAGTGGGTTACCTACCAGACGGGTACCCTCTCCAGCATTAGCCCGCTTGCGGAGTTGATTGCAGCCTCGAGCCTTCCAGAAGGTGGTGCGATGCTGTGTGGGACATTAGGCGCAATTGGCGGCGTACGGGAAAGCAGCGCATATCGGTTGCGCATGACAGACCCTGTTCTAGAACGTGAGATCAGCTTAGAATACAATGTTACAACTCTACCGGTGATCGCATGACACTGCATGATTTTGCCTCTCCAACAGACGCCGAGCGCATCGCAAGTGCCAAAGCCAGCGAGGGTGTTTTCACCAAGCTAATGGCCGACGAATTTCTCCAATCGGCAGGACGTGATGGCCCCCTCCACAACAAGGTCCTATCCGTAAAGGACCTATTCGACATCAAAGGACAAACCACGCGCGCGGGAAGCCCAATTTTGGCTAATGTCAAACCCGCAAGCAAAGACGCGACCGCTGTAGAACTTTTGCGGACTGCTGGCGCACGAGTTATCGGTCGAACGACCATGACAGAGCTCGCATATTCTGGCTTGGGCCTAAACCCGCATGACGGCACTCCGGAGAACCCGCTGTTTTCCCGATGTATTCCAGGCGGGTCTACCTCTGGCGGTGCCGTGTCGGTAGCGACAGGTTTGGCAGACATTGCCCTTGGCAGTGACACTGGCGGTTCATTGCGTATTCCCGCAGCATTTTGCGGACTTGTTGGATTCAAACCGACACAAGCCAGCGTTTCAATGTCGGGTGCTGTGCCATTGTCAGAAAGCCTCGACAGTGTTGGCCCTATGGCACGCGATGTCACAACATGTGCAATCTCATGGCAGGTAATGGCAAAGCGCCCTGTTGCAACGATCGCCAAACAGCGGCCCAAACTGATCATTCCTCAAAACTTTGGTCTCACCGATCTTGATCCCGCCATCACAGCCGGATTTGCAGAATTACGTGAAACACTAAAGACCAAAGGTTGGGAACTTCGCGATGTAACACTTCCGGTTTTGGAGGACTACGGCACTCTGCCTGTTTGGCAATTCAGTGCCTATGAAAGCCTGCGCCGTTTTGGAGACAAACTGGGCGAACATGGCGCACATATGGACCCCCGAGTGCGTCAACGTATGGAGCGTGGGCGTGAAATTTCGGAAACAGTTTTTGCGACAACTCTGTCTCAGCGTGCGGAACTAATCGCTTCGTTTCGCGCTGAAATCGATGATGCAATCGTACTTTTGCCTACCGTCGCCATCCAGCCTCCGCACTTTGACGATGTTGCGACCGATGACGGTTTTTCTAAATTGAACTTGTTGGCCTTAAGAAACACCAGTTTGGCGAATGTCATGGACGGGTGCAGCATTAGCATACCCTACGGACGGGGTGAGGCCTTGATGGGTGCCATGCTGACCAGTTTTGGCGGCCAAGACGAAACCATCTTTGGGGCCGCCTTGGCAATGGAATCTGATTTGGGCAATGGATAGGCTTCCCCCCAAGCTGCGCGACCTTGACCCGACAATTCACGCGAAACGACGAGCGGCGCTGCTCAAGTTAACAAGCGGAATGCCGATTGTAGTGTTCGGTATGGGCAGCGCGCTTGGGGCTGGTACGCAATCACACGGCGGAATGCGTTTCTTGACTGGCTGGGACAGTCACGAATCCAGCGCTCTACTTTTGCTAAAGGAAGGCTCATCGCGCCTTTTGCTGACAAGTCCATTTATGGTCCCATCAGCGCTTGCCGCTGTCGCCGATTTGTCCCCTGAGTACATTCCCAAGTTGCTTTGGCCACAAACGGTGGCGGACTTTCTAACAGGACAAGCACCTGCGTTGATCGGCGTGGATGAAATGCCGTTAAAGATATACCGAGACCTCGCTTCACATCTGGACAATGGACTTGATGTCACGTCGCGACTTGATGGGCTGCGGCAGATCAAGGGGTCCGCGGCGCTGGACGTACATCGTTTCGGCGCTGCGATATGTGACACCTTGTTCGCGGCATTGCCTGATGCCATAAAAACAGGCCGTAGAGGATCTGAAAGCCAACGCATTCTTGAAGACCTCGCACGTCAACATGGTGCCGAATACTGCCGCAGTTGGCTAACTTTACGCCCGCAGGCGGACCACCCCCGATATTGGCCTGAAGAAACAGAAAAATGCGCGGAAATGGGCGACCAGATGTTGTTTGGTGTCGCCTTAACTGTTGATGGTCACTGGGCGCACGGCCTACGAACAGGGCATGTCGGCTCCGTGCCCTCAGCCATAATCGATCTTCATAAACAAGTTGAAATGGCCCTTCAGCTTGGACGGGCTGCGTTAGGACCGGGCCGCTCAATTTCTGATGCCGTGAAAACGATGTCAGATGCTGTTGGCACTTCAAATGGCGTCGCAAACGGCCGCGATACGACAAGTTTTCGCGCGGGACATGGACTTGGACTTACGTACGAAGAACCCGGTCTGACGGCTGTCTTTGCGCAAACTTTTGGGGCATATCCAGAACCTTTGCCAAAGGACGTCGGACCAATCCTTGAACCCGGCATGGTTCTCGAACTTCATCCTAACCTGTTCGTTGACGGTGTCGGTGGCGCGGCATTGGGGCAGATGTTTGAGATCACGCAAACCGGAGCGACCCCCCTATTGAAAGCACCGCTTGAGTTGGTACCGCTGAAATGAATACGCGGTTCTTAGAAACCTTTGTCGCCGTTGCAAACTTGGGAAGCTTCCGCGCAGCAGCAGAGCTGTTAAACGTAAGCCAAGCAACGGTATCTAGCCGGATATCCGCACTGGAGACAGAGCTGCGGGTGGGGTTGTTTGATCGCGAATTTCACGCCACTCGGATCACCGTCGCTGGCGCGCTAATTCTAGACAAGGCGCAAGAAATTTTGGCGACGGAACAAACTCTGCGCAATACATTGTCCGACCCAGCCACAGCCGTGGGACGGGTTCGTCTTGGGATCGTGTCCTCGGTTGTCCATACGTGGTTGTGCGATCTCATCGAAGAGGTCGCGCGCTGTTACCCTCGTCTGGAATTAGAATTGACGGTTGAATCTACACCCAACATCACCGCGGCTTTCGAACGCGGGACGTTGGATATGTTGCTGACCACTGAGGATCGCTATGACGAATCCAGCGTCTGTGCCGAATTGCCGCCCCTAGCCATGGGATGGTTCGGTCCTGAGGGAATGCGCGACGAGACATTGACGCTCGCCGATGTCGTGAGCAGCCCATTGATTACCTTCACCAGAAATTCTCGTCCACATACCAACGTCTTAGGGTTGTTTAGTGAACAGGGCCTTAGGCCCTCCATCGTGCATTGCATCACGTCTATGGCCGCGATTGCGCGGCTGACACAACGCGGATTGGGGATAGCAACGCTTCCATTGGCCAGTGACCTATCAGGGCCGGAACTGTTCCCTATTGATGTGGATGCGCAATTGCCGCCGTTGCCGCTTTATTGTATCTGGCGGCGCAGTTCTGACGCTGCCACCTACAAGGCAATAGCTGATCTCGCACAAGCCTGCGCCGAACGCCATCAACGGTTGGCGCACTCACCCGCATGACATCAACACCAAACCCGATCACCCCCCCCTGAATTATTCCGTTTGTGGGAAACTCGCTTTATGGCGAAGCTCACTTAACAGAAATCGACATCACTGCCCTTTACCAAAACGCGCGTGGATTTTCCCCGCCGCGTAGCGGGGAAGTTTTGTCAAAATACAGGATACAGAATGACGAATATCCGTACGACAAATCAGGCACAACTTTTTGTCTGGAGCGATATCGACCCGGACCATGAAGCTGATTTCAACCTTTGGTACGACCGCGAGCATATGGAAGAACGCGTTCGTATTTCTGGGTTTACCGGTGCCCGTCGATATCGCGCAATATCAGGCTCCGCGCGGCGTTACCTCGCGCTATATCGCGCAAGCGGCCTCGCAGATTTCACGACCGCGGCCTACCGCAAAGCTTTTACCAAGCAAACTCAATGGTCGGTCACCAATTTTGGCCGCATGTCGAACACTCGGCGTCGCGTCATGCATGTCGCTCAAGAAGGTGGCTTTGGTTGGGGCGGTGCGCTTGTGCTGATCGAACTTGTTCCTGATGCCATGTCATCTGACGACATTACGCCAGTTCTGGCTGAAATGATGGCAAAGGACGGTGTTTTGCGGGTCCACTACATGACCCCAGATGAAACCCTTTCAACACCTCTTCCTTCCGAAAATTTGGAAGGACGTGTTCTTGCTCCCTGCATTGCGGTTGATGTGTCGTCGGAACCCATAGCTGAAGCCACGTTGCGCCAATTGCGTGAACAGCTTGGTGGCGCCGTACGCGAAGCCGAGACCTTCGGCCTAATGTGGTCGCTAGACGAAACTGACCTCCCGCAACTTGAAGATTAAACGAACCACCCTGTCTCAGACGGAGTGCACGACAAGACAAAAAGACTACGAACCAAAACCAACAAGGAGACCAACAATGAAACACTTCCTAATCGGAACGGCGATAGCAGCCCTGACAACGAGCTTTGCCCATGCCGAAACATGGCAGATGTCAGCTGACGCACCAGATGGAAACTATTTGACCCAAAATATCCGCGCTTTCGCTGATGATGTCGCCCGCCTTTCTGGTGGAGATTTGGAAATCGACGTGGTTTCCAACTCAGTGCTGCTTGCACGCACCGAACTTAAACGCGGCGTTCAACGCGGTATCGTCCCAATCGGGGAAGTCTTGATTTCCGCACTTGGCAACGAAGACCCGATTTATTCAGCAGATGCTGTCCCGCTGATGGCAACTACGTTTGACGAAGCGCGCGCTCTTTGGGCCGCATCACGCCCGATTTTTGAAGAAAAACTCGCGGAAGACGGGCTTGTGTTACTTTACGCAGCGCCGTGGCCACCGCAGGGCGTCTACATGAACGCCGAAGTGACCGATGCATCCTCATTTGAGGGGGTGAAATTCCGTGCCTACAACCCGTCGACGGCACGTCTAGCTGAGCTTTTGGGCGCTGTTCCGGCCACGATTGCATCCTCTGAAATTAGCCAAGCGTTTTCCACAGGTGTCATCAACGGCATGATCACGTCGCCATCAACAGGCGTCGACAGCCAGGCGTGGGATTTCGTGGATTACTATTACGACGTACAGGCCTTCCTGCCCAAAAACATGGTGATCGTAAACCAAAGTGCCTATGACGGCTTGTCCGATGGAACCAAAGCCGCCGTCCAAGAGGCCGCTGCATTGGCCGAAGATCGTGGGTTTGAATTGGCAGAAACCGCCACCGTCGAAGCCACTAAAATCATGGCAGACAATGGCATGACTGTTTTGCCTACCCCTCAGGGCTTGATCACTGACTTTGAGGCAATTGCTACCACGATGAGCGCCGAATGGTTGGAGCAAGTTGGAGAAGACGGTCAAAAAATCGTCGACGCCCTGAACTAATCACAATGGCCCGGGCATAATCCGCCCGGGCCTTTTTTGGGTGTTTTCCGAAACACCTCAACGCCCCTACCCTTCGGAGCCCGCAGACATGTTACTAACCCGCCATATACTCAATTTCTGTGGTTCATTGGCCGCGTTGTCCCTTGCGGGCATTGGCGTCTTGATCCTGTCGCAGATTGGGCTGCGCTTGCTAGGTAGTCAAATCCCATCGGCTGATGACTTCGCCGCTTGGGCGCTCAGCGCGTCAATCTTCCTTGCTTTACCCGCTACTCTGATCCACGGCGATCATATCCGTGTCACGTCTCTGTGCCAGCTTCTGCCACCGAAAATAGCCCATATCGCTGACATTGTGGCTGCGGGTTTTGCTACTGTGATGATGGGATGGGTCGCTTGGGCCATCTTTGGTTACGTCTCAGAGAGTTGGACGTATCATGAGCTCAGCCAAGGGGTGATCGCTGTGCCGCTTTGGATTCCGCAATCCGCGATGGCACTTGGATCAGCGTTGTTTGCAGTCGCCTTTGCAGAACGTACTGGACGTTTAATCTTTGGTCTTCCGGTCGAGCTTGAAAAAACTGATACCTTGTCGGGAGGAGAATGATCATGGATCTCCTTCTTCAATCGGGCGTCCTTATTTTTACTCTCTTCGTGCTATTGGGCTTAGGGGTTTGGGTCGGCGTTGCGCTTATGGCCTCTGGGGTTGTGATCTTTACGGTCTTCACCTCCACGCCGGTCGAGGCAATTCTTGGGACAGTAATGTGGGTGCACTCAGCAAGCTGGACCCTGACCGCATTGCCGTTGTTTATCTGGATGGGTGAAATTCTATATCGAACACGTTTGGCCGAAAATCTGTTTTCGGGCCTTGCGCCATTGGTCGGGCGCCTGCCCGGCGGGTTGGCTCATGTAAACGTTGTTGGCTGTGGAATTTTTGCAGCCGTTTCTGGCTCATCCGCTGCGACAACCGCCACTGTGGGTCGCATCTCACTGCCAGAACTTAAATCACGAGGATATGCCGAACGCCTAGCTATCGGTTCATTGGCCGGCTCCGGCACATTGGGTCTGTTGATCCCACCATCGATCGTAATGATCGTCTACGGTGTTGCTGCTCAGGTATCGATCAACCGCTTATTCATTGCCGGTGTGGTCCCTGGATTGATGCTGATGGCGTTGTTTTCAACTTATATCGCAATCTGGTCTAAGATGAATCCATCTGGCGTGCCAGCACCAGACCCCCGCATACCAATGGGTGAGCGTTTGCGCAGGCTGCGTATGCTATTCCCTGTCGTGGGCCTGATCATCGGCGTAATCGGGTCGATCTATGCCGGTGTCGCCACAGCAACCGAAGCGGCCGCCATCGGCGTTTTGGGCGCACTTGTCATCGCTGCTTTTGGCGGATCACTCTCCATTCAGAACCTTATCGCGTCGCTGATGGGGGCTACACGCACCTCTGCCATGATTGGGCTGATCCTACTTGGCGCCGCATTTCTGACCTCAGCCATGAGCTTTTCCGGCCTACCAAGCGATTTGGCTGAACTCATCTCGGCCAGCGGCCTTGGAACGACCGGCTTGATCGCTGTCCTCACTGTCTTCTTTGTGCTGCTCGGGTGTTTCCTTGATGGGATTTCAATTGTCGTGCTCACGACTTCCGTGGTTCTGCCAGCCGTAATCGCCGTGGGGATCGACCCTATCTGGTTCGGGACTTATCTCATCATCGTTGTCGAAATGGCCCAGATCACCCCGCCACTTGGGTTTAACCTCTTTGTGATCCAAAATCTGACAGGAAAATCCATCTTCGAGATTACCCGCATGGTCGTGCCCTATTTCATGATCCTTGTATTGGCGGTCATCTTGTTAACCGCATTCCCTCAAATCGCTACTTGGCTCGTAGAGCAAACTTATTGATGCAACGCCGCGACACTATAGCGAGGCGCACCGCTGCTTATGTTTCCTTAGGGCAGCAACGCTATCGGGTTGAACATATTGCTGATCCCGCACTTGCTGGGATCAGCGACGTTGCAACGTTGGGTGACAAGATAATTGTGCTTCGGAGGCAATCGCCTCAGCTGATCGTGCTCGGACCTAATGGCACCTCGCTAGAGACCTGCGTCGAGCTTCCACAACTAGTATGCGGACACGGTCTGCGCAAAATCGGTTGCGATCGGTTGGCTGTGACAGATATGGACGGGCATAAGGTAATCGTAATTGACGGCACGCTGAATGAAGTCACGCGGATGGATTGCAACGATCACCCGCAATTGGGGCGTCCCTTTAATCACCCATGTGATTGCGTGCAGGGACCAGATGGTCGGTTCTATGTGGCTGATGGTTATGGGAATAGCACCGTTCACATTTTCAGCGCTAACCTTGAGCATTTGAGAACTTTCGGGGAACCCGGCTCTGGCAAGGGCGCGTTCTCGACCCCTCATAGCCTGCTGTTCGATGCAAAGGGACGGCTTTGTGTTGCTGATCGAGAAAACGATCGGGTCCAAATTTTCGATCCCGATGGCAACTGGTTATCGCAAATCAATGGGGTTCACAGGCCCATGGCTCTTGCCCTGACAATCGAAGGTTTGTTACTGGTCACGGACCAAACGCCAAGATTGTCAGCCTATGATACCGAGGGTAATTTGGTTGGTCGTTGTCGAACCTTTTCAACTTACGGGCACGGCTTGGCGCAGCTGCCAGATGAAACGATCATTATTGCTGACATGGCTCCCGACCGCCTAACTCTTCTTAAGCCAGTCGCAGCAGCACTTGATATCTGACGTCATCCCCAATTGTCGATCACTTCAAAAGAAAAAGGCCCCTTCCTAAGAAGGGGCCGAGGTTCACTGATCAGGCTCGTAATTATACCGCTCAAGTTTTTTTGCCTGCGGCCTGATCTGCGTCAGGGGCGAGCGCACCCGCCCCGGAAATCCGACACCACTCTTAAGCAGCGCCGGTATCTTGTTTAGCTACACCCAGACGTCCCGCCGCAGGTGTTGCACTTCATGCATGTGCCGTTGCGCACCAGCGTGTAGTTGCCGCATTCGCCGCATGCTTCACCCTCGTAGCCCTGCATCTTGGCCTTGGTGCGTGCGTCCATCGTCACAGAGCCGCTTGCGAGCGCTGCAGTGGTGTCGCCAGTTTCAGGCACCAGGGTTTGCAATGCTGCAACGGGGTCAGTTGCACTGTCCAGCGCGGTAGCACCCATTGACGCCATACCGCCCTGAAGCACTTTCAGCTCTTGTGGAACCCGCTTACGCAGGTAACCGGTGGAGCTAATTTGTTTCAGCACTTCCAAGGACTTAGAGGCCGCGGTTTCCGACAGGTCGTCGATGTTTTGCAGGTTCTCTTCCTCGCCACGACCTAGATCGTCGAAAGTAGCGCCTGTTGGTTTCACATGCGCCAGATCGGTGCGGTCCAAGTAAGACACGGCCAGCTCGCGGAAGATGTAGTCAAGGATCGACGTGGCATTCTTGATGCTGTCATTGCCTTGAACCATGCCCGCAGGCTCGAACTTGGTGAATGTGAAGGCATCCACGAATTCTTCCAGCGGCACGCCGTATTGCAGACCAACAGACACTGCGATGGCGAAGTTGTTCATCATGGCGCGGAAGCCTGCGCCCTCTTTGTGCATGTCGATGAAGATTTCGCCCAATTGGCCATCTTGGTACTCGCCTGTGCGCAGGTACACTTTGTGCCCACCCACGACCGCCTTTTGGGTGTAGCCCTTGCGGCGCTCAGGCATTTTGCTACGTGCGGTGGCTTTCTCAACCTCTTTGATGATGATCTTCTCGATCACCTTCTCGGCCAAAACGGCTGCCTTTTGCTCGTTGGAGCCGCTTTCGAGAATTTCAGCCGCCTCATCGTCATCCTCGACCAAAGCGGCGGCCAGAGGTTGCGACAGTTTGGAGCCGTCACGGTACAAAGCGTTCGCCTTGATGCCCAAAGACCAAGACAGCTCATAGGCTTTCTGGCAGTCTTGGATGTCGGCATCATTTGGCATGTTGATCGTCTTGGAGATCGCACCAGAGATGAAAGATTGTGCCGCCGCCATCATGTAAATGTGGCTGTCCACTGACAAGAAACGTTTTCCTTTCTTGCCGCATGGGTTGGCGCAGTCGAACACAGAGTAGTGCTCTTCTTTCAGGTGCGGTGCACCCTCCAAGGTCATGGTGCCGCAGACGTGGTCGTTCGCATGCTCGATTTGCTCCTTAGAGAAGCCGAGGTGGCGCAACATGTCGAAGCTTGGGTTGTTCAGCTCGGCCTCTGGGATACCCAGCGTGCCTGTGCAGAACTCTTCGCCCAAGGTCCATTGGTTGAACACGAAGCGGATGTCGAAGGCACTTGGAAGTGCGGCTTCGATCTTGGCCAGCTCAGCTTCGCCGAAGCCGTGGCCCACAAGTGCGGTGTGATTGATGCCCGGTGCATTGCCGATCGTACCGTGGCCTACTGCATAGGACACAATCTCTTCGATCTGGTTGCTGGCATAGCCGAGGTTTTCCAAAGCACCCGGAACGCCGCGGTTGATGATCTTGAAGTAGCCGCCACCCGCAAGCTTCTTGAACTTCACCAGTGCGAAGTCAGGCTCAATGCCGGTGGTGTCGCAATCCATAACCAGACCGATAGTGCCTGTTGGCGCGATCACTGTGGATTGGGCGTTGCGGTAGCCGTGCTTCTCGCCCAGTGCCAGCGCTTCGTCCCAAGCGGCCATTGCAAGGCCGATGAGGTCTTGGTCAGGGCAGTTCGCGTGGTCCAGTGCCAGCGGCTTGATGTCCAGCTTCTCGTAGCCGTCGTCATTGCCGTGGGCCGCGTTGCGGTGGTTGCGGATAACCTTGAGCATATGCTCGGAGTTCTTGGCGTAGCCAGGGAACGGGCCCAGCTCTTTGGCGATCTCGGCGGATGTTGCGTAAGACACGCCAGTCATCAGCGCAGTCAGGGCGCCACACATCGCGCGGCCTTCCTTACTGTCGTAGCCGAAGCCCATGTTCATCAGCAAGCCGCCGATGTTGGCGTAGCCCAGACCCAAGGTGCGGAAGTCGTAAGAGCGCTGCGCGATCTCTTTGGACGGGAACTGTGCCATGGTGACGGAGATTTCCAGCGTCAGCGTCCACAGACGGCTGGCGTGCATGTAGAGCTCCGCGTCGAACTTCTGGTCCTTTTGGTAGGTCAGCAAGTTCATCGACGCGAGGTTACATGCCGTGTCGTCCAAGAACATATACTCGGAACACGGGTTGGAGCCGCGGATTTCGCCGTCTTCCGGGCAAGTGTGCCAAGCGTTGACGGTGTCGTGGTACTGGATGCCCGGATCGGCACAGGCCCATGCTGCGTGGCCCACTTGTTCCCACAGGTCGCGGGCTTTGATGGTTTTGCAGACTTTGTTGTCCTTGCGGTTCACCAGATCCCAGTCGGCGTCGGCCTCTACAGCCTTCAAGAAGGCATCGGTGACGCGGATGGAGTTGTTGGAGTTCTGGCCGGAGACCGAGCTGTACGCCTCAGAGTCCCAATCGGTGTCATATGTCGGGAACTCGATGGAGGTGTAGCCCTGCTTTGCGTAATCCAACACGCGTTTGACGTAAGTCTCTGGGATCGCAACTTTTTTGGCTTCGCGGATCGCGTCTTTCAGCTGATCATTAGCCTTCGGATCAACAGCATCTTCGATCTTGCCGTCCCATGCTTTGATAGCTTGGAAGATGGTGTTGAGCTTCTGCTCGTGCATCTTGGAGCCAGCAACAATGGAGGCCACTTTTTGCTCTTCAAGAACCTTCCAGTTGATGAATTCTTCGATATCAGGGTGATCCGCATCAACGATGACCATCTTAGCTGCGCGGCGGGTTGTGCCGCCCGATTTGATGGCTCCTGCAGCGCGGTCACCGATTTTTAGGAAGCCCATCAGGCCGGAGGACTTCCCCCCGCCTGACAGGTTCTCACCGGCGGCGCGAAGGGAGGAGAAATTCGTGCCAGTACCGGAGCCGTATTTGAACAGGCGTGCTTCACGAACCCAAAGGTCCATGATCCCGCCCTCGTTGACCAGATCGTCTGAGACAGATTGAATAAAGCACGCGTGTGGTTGTGGGTGCTCATAGGAAGATTTGGATTTGGTCAGCTTGCCGGTTTGGAAGTCGACATAGTGGTGACCTTGGGCCGGCCCATCGATGCCGTAAGCCCAGTGCAAGCCAGTGTTGAACCATTGTGGGGAATTGGGCGCGGCCATTTGCTTGGCCAGCATCAGGCGCATTTCGTCGAAGTAGGCTTTTGCGTCGGCTTCGGTGGTGAAGTAGCCACCTTTCCAACCCCAATAGCACCAAGCACCGGCCAAACGGTCGAAGACCTGCTTGGAAGAGGTTTCGCCGGTAAAGCGTTGATCTTCGGGCAATTTGTTTAAAGCCGCGTCATCAGGAACCGAGCGCCACAGAAATTCTGGCACGCCCTTCTCTTTAACTGTTTTGGTCGCGGCGGGGACGCCAGCTTTTCGGAAGTATTTCTGTGCAATCACGTCAGAAGCCACTTGGCTCCAACCGGCGGGAACTTCCACATTATCTAGTTTGAATACGATCGTCCCGTCAGGGTTGCGAATCTCAGACGCGGTAGAGGTGAATTCTAACGACGCATATGCGTCTTGTCCGGCTTTCGTCAGCTTACGGTCGATCTTCATTCTTGTTTTCCCCGAAATCCCAGGCGCAAAAACTGCGCACGATATTATTACGTTTGACCTGCCTCATGCGGGTCGTGGCCTAAATTTAAAGACGAAGACACTGACCTTACGCCTAAGGCATAAGTGAGCGCGAAATGCGCTTCTGAGTGTCTGGAGTGCGTCCCCGTCCCCTTGTCACCGCCTGCCACTATATGTGGTGGCTTCGTCGGTAACTCGTACTAAGTGACGTATTGCCCCCCGTGTGGTCAACGAATTTTTTACCATGAAAGACCACAAAAATCTGTTGACCAATGTCTTTTGGAAACCCTCCCGATTCCCGTGAACCTAAGTGTCGAAATTGGTTCACAGGTGGGTCGAAATTGAAAAACCGTGGGAAACATATGGGTTACCTTCAAAACCTCTCACTTTAAGTGAACTATCCACAGGGTTATCCACAGGTGTGGATGCTCGAAAATAATCAGCTTGTCTATATTTAGGCGGGTTTGCAAAAAAGGCACAATATCTTGCGGTTTGATTTTCTTTTCTGCTGAAAGCTAATTGAAGAAACGCATATAGACACCTACCAGAATCGGCGGATGTGACAAAACAAGCATCAGCGCCTGCTTGGGCGATACCAACGTCGCAATGTGATCTATGGGGAGGATGTCGTCTGCTTATGCAGAGACTTTAAGATGGTCGGGGCGAGAGGATTCGAACCTCCGACCCCCTGTACCCAAAACAGGTGCGCTACCAGGCTGCGCCACGCCCCGACTATCTTGTGCGCTTCCTAACCCCAGTTTCTCCGATTGAAAACCCCTAACCGCAGGGCCAGAGCGCTTCATTTTGATTAAAGCTCGAATGTCTAAGGATATCGCCTTCGGAAATGCCAAATTTAGCTGCCAAACCACCGCCAATTTCTAAAACATGGGTTAAATGGTCCCCGCCATGAATCGCAGATTCGTCGAGTGGCACGGCATTGGGGTGAATTTTGGCGATTCTTCCGCTTGGCTCGACGAAAATCATATCGAGGGGAATCAGTGTGTTGCGCATCCAAAACGAAAGTGGCTGTGGGCGATCATAAACAAACAGCATCCCCGACAGCGTCGGCATGCTTTCACGGTGCATCAAGCCTAAGGCGCGTTCTTGAACGTCGTCAGCTATCTCGATGCGAAAACTCATAGACCCGAAGTCGCCGCGAATGCTCACATGGTCATGATCGCAGCTCTCTGCAAAGCTGGCCCCCGTGAAAAGGGAAGCGAACAGCGCAGCAGTTATAGTGGTTCTATGTGTTTGTAATCGCATGATCCCATGCATGTACTTCAGCGGCCATATCGCCGCGGTCGCCATGGACGACGCGAATGCAGATAGCCTCTCCTGCAAGAAGGTCGGCAAGGCCGCAGCGGTGCAGGACTTCGACGTGAAGGAAGATATCGTTGTTTGATCCATAGGCATTGGCAAATCCGAAGCCCTTGCCCTTGTCAAACCATTTCACCCGCGCGGGGATCAGATCAACGTCTTGTGACCCGCTAATGGCTTCGGTGATGCCTTCTTCATGATCTTTCAACGCCGGAGGTGTAATCGATAGAACCTCTACGGCTTGCAAGCCACGTTCAGTTTTCTGGACGCGCAGCTCAACGTTGCTGGCATCCGCTACGGAGCCCTGTCCAAAATTGCGAAGGACATTGGCGTGCAGGAGAATATCGGGCCCACCTTCATCAGCGACGACAAAGCCAAAGCCCTTCACCGCATCGAACCACTTAACCTGACCGACCACAAAAATTGTGGCGTCAGCGACTTCATTCTCTGTTGTCATCAAAATTGCGTCGAATTTTCCAACGCCTCCAAGACTGCCCATGGAGCCCCCTAACTAAGTATTAAGGTACGTTCTCACATAGTGTGGTTTCAAGATAGGTAAGGGTTTCCTGCCCCTGTGATCGGGGCATGTACGTCAATTACCTTTATATTATCAAAGCTTATGGATTTAGCCTCGTGATTTTCCAAGGCTCGTCGGCACTATCTCGCTCCCAGCGAAACCGGTCATGTAACCGTGCAGCGCCATCGGCCCAAAACTCGATCTCCACGGGGTGAATGCGAAAGCCGCCCCAAAAAGGGGGGCGTGGGGGATTAAGCCCTTTGCTTACAGTCACTTTTGCGACTTCGGCCATTAAGGTCGCGCGCGACTCCAATGGTTGAGATTGCTGTGATGCCCATGCGCCTAAACGACTCTTGAGGGATCGTGATTTATAGTAATCATCCGCCAATTGCCCTTCTTCGCGGCTTACCACACCGCGCACACGGACCTGCCGGCGCAACGACTTCCAGTGCATGACAAATGCAGCGCTCTTCGTGGCATCCAACTCGCGGGCCTTGCTGCTCTCATAGTTGGTGTAGAATACGAAGGCATCATCCTCGATATCCTTGAGCAGAACCATGCGAACATTTGGCATGTCGTTGCTGTCGACAGTCGCCAAGGCGATTGCATTTGGATCATTCGGTTCCGTTGACTCGGCCTCTTTCAGCCATTGTCTGGAAATCTCAAACGGGTCATCTCCCTCAAATTTTCCTGTTCTGTCGATCATAGTGCGCTTTCCCATACGTGCAAAACAGACTTACCGCGCATATTTTAAGGTCTCAACAGCGGTTTCCGCGATTCTGGAATTTCCGTTACGTGTTTTGGGAAACTAATGGTTATTTGGGGGGGATTGAGCGGTATTCTGCTCGCACAGTTATATCGCGGTTCTGTCTCGTGCGGCTTGAAGCACCGATTGCTTTGGCCTAAACCGACCTAAATATAACAAAAGTGGTCTCGGGGAACTTTATGTCTAATGGATTGATGGCGGGCAAGCGTGGCCTGATCATGGGGGTGGCAAACGACAAGTCCATCGCGTGGGGAATTGCGAAAGCTTGTGCGGATCAGGGTGCTGAAATCGCGTTCTCCTATCAAGGGGATGCGTTGTTGAAGCGCGTTCGTCCCTTGGCCGATAGCATTGGCGCCAAACATGTGCTGCCTTGCGACGTAGGTGATGGTGCCTCGATCGATGCGTTGTTTGAGACATTGAAGGAGGACTGGGGCACGCTTGATTTTGTGGTCCACGCCATCGGCTTCTCCGACAAGAACGAATTGCGTGGCCGCTACGTCGACACCAGCGCCGAAAATTTCCGCATGTCGATGGACATTTCGGTCTACTCCTTCACCGCCGTTGCACAGCGCGCCGAGAAGATGATGACTGAAGGCGGCTCCATGCTGACGCTCACCTACTACGGTGCTGAGAAAGTCATGCCGCACTACAACGTCATGGGCGTGGCCAAAGCCGCACTTGAGGCGTCTGTTAAATATCTGGCCGAGGACTTGGGCAAAGACAACATCCGCGTCAACGCCATCTCGGCGGGTACTATTAAAACGCTGGCCGCATCTGGCATTGGCGACTTCCGCTACATTATGAAGTGGAACGAATACAACTCGCCGTTGCGCCGTACCGTAACGCAAGAAGAAGTCGGTAAATCCGCCTTGTACCTGCTGTCTGATCTGGGATCTGCAGTCACCGGCGAAGTTCTGCACGTGGATGCGGGATATCATGTCGTCGGCATGAAGGCCGTGGACGCGCCAGACATAGCGAAATGATCAATAGATGAGCTTTGCGGCCCTTTTCACCATCTGGTTGTTGCACCTCTTCGCTGCAATCAGCCCCGGACCATCGGTCCTGATGTCGGCGCGTGTCGGCGTGGTGCAAGGCATGCGGGCGGGCTTATTCGTCGCCATAGGAATAGGCGTGAGCGCCGTGATTTGGGCGGCCGCCGCGCTATTTGGCTTGGCGATTGTGTTTGAAGCGGCTCCAGCCTTGCTTTGGTCACTCAAGATCGCCGGCGGCGCATATCTGTTGTGGCTTGGGTGGAAGATGTGGAAAAGCGCGGATGCGCCGATTGAACAGGATGACGCCGCCGCCCTGCCCCAAAGTGACTGGTCGGCTTTTCGACTTGGTGTGATCACACAGCTAGCCAACCCCAAACCTGCGATCATGTTCAGTGCGATCTTCCTTGGCACCGTGCCAGAAAGCGCCCCTGTTTGGGTGTACGGCGTCATCTTAGCGCTCGTCTTTGTTAACGACACGCTGTGGAACGTCTTCGTTGCGCGCCTGTTCTCGTTTGACCGGAGCCGCAAGGCTTACCTTGGTCTCAAATCTCGCCTCGACCGCTGCTTTGGTGGTTTGTTGGCCCTTCTAGGCGTGAAAATCGCCGCTACCTAATTGGAGCCCATCCCATGAACGACCGTTTGCCCCACGAAAAAGGCTTTCACATCAGCTGGGATCAAATCCACCGCGATAGCCGCGCATTGGCCTGGCGCTTGGACGGACACGGGCCGGATGACGGCGCATGGCGTGCGGTTGTTGCGATTACCCGTGGTGGGATGGCTCCGGCTATGATTGCGGCACGCGAGTTAGATATTCGCATCGTCGATACAATCTCTGTGAAGTCCTACGACAACCAAACGCAATCCGATGCCGCGGTGTTAAAAAAGCCGGATGACGAGCTGATGGGCGATGGCACGGGCATTCTGATTATCGATGATCTGGTCGATAGTGGTAAAACCCTGGAAATCGTGCGCAGCCTGTACCCCAAGGCCCATTTCGCAACGGTCTACGCGAAGCCAAAAGGCCGCCCGCAGGTTGATACGTTTATCACCGAGGTCTCTCAGGATACGTGGATTTTCTTCCCGTGGGACATGGCCATGCAATACGTGAAGCCTTACCGAGGCGAGTGAACCCCAAGCTGTAAGGCAATATTATTATTATGCAGTTTAATCCCAATATCATGGCGACTTTTCCTCCTCCGGTCATGGAGGCGCGTCGCTGGATTGAAGGGGTTGAATTCCCCGCTGATCGTCCGTTGATCAACGTATCGCAAGCGGCCCCAGTTGATCCGCCCCCTACTGCTTTGCGCGAGGCAATGGCGCAGTTTGTGCTGGAAGACGACGAAACTCACCTCTACGGGCCGGTTTTGGGTTTGCCGGACCTTCGCGCCGAAGTCGCAAGCCAGTGGAATGTGGCCTATGGCGGCGACATCGTCGAGGCCGAGGTCGCCATTACATCGGGCTGCAACCAAGCTTTTGCGGCGATCATCTCAACCTTATGCGCCGCTGGCGACGAGGTGATCCTCCCGACCCCTTGGTATTTCAACCACAAGATGTGGCTTGATATGGGCGCGATCACCGCGACGCCGCTAGAAACGGGCGATGGATTGTTGCCCGATGTTAAGGCCGCTGCGGCGCTGATTACATCTAAAACACGGGCCATCGCATTGGTATCGCCTAATAATCCCGGTGGTGTTGAGTATCCTTCCGAGCTGTTGGGCGCCTTCTTTGATCTGTGTCAGACGCGCGGGATCGCACTGATCGTAGACGAAACCTACCGCGACTTTGATAGCCGAACAGATGCGCCACATGATCTGTTCACGCGCCCCGATTGGGAGCAAACGCTCATCCAGCTCTACTCTTTCTCCAAAGCCTACCGGCTGACCGGACACCGCGTCGGGGCCATGGTGACCTCAATGGCGCGCATGGCGGAGGCCGAAAAATTCCTCGACACAGTTGCGATCTGCCCCAATCAGTTAGGCCAGCGTGCCGCCCTTTGGGGGATGCAAAATCTTGAGGAATGGCTCGGCGAGCAGCGTTCCGAAATTTTGGCAAGACGCGCGGCGATTGACGCACATTTCCCTAAATTGGCTGCCAAGGGCTGGAAGATTCAGGGCAATGGCGCTTACTTCGCGTATGTGACCCATCCGTTTGATGAGCGCTCAGACCTTCTGGCGCAACGTATGGTGCATGATATTGGCGTTCTGTGTCTGCCGGGTACAATGTTTGTGCCGGAAGGGGATCCGTCAGGGGACAAATCCTTGCGCATAGCCTTTGCAAATATCGACGCACAGGGCATTGCACAGTTATTTGAACGCATGGAAACCCTGTGATCCGCTTGCCCCGCTCTTTGCAACGGTCTAACAGGTTTTAACGGGTATTCTTCTGGGAAGGTAAGACATGGCCAAGTCAGGCAAATCTAGCGCGTCGCGCATTGCGGTTTGGGGCATTTTGCTCCTTTTGGTTTTGGGCCTTGCAGGCTTTGGCGCGGGTGGCTTAGGTGGCAATATCACCACCATCGGCAGCGTTGGGGAGACCCCAATTACCGTCCAAGAATACCAGCAAAGCTTGCAGCAGGAAATGAACCTGGAAACGCAACGCCGTCAGCAACGGGTTTCCATGCAAGTTGCTTTGCAAGAAGGGCTGGACGTCCGCGCCCGTGAACGCATCGCAGGCATTGCCGCACTTAGCGAAGAAGCACGTGTCCTTGGCATATCGGTAGGCGATGACGAAGTTCTGAGCCAGCTGCAACAAGTACCTGCATTCCAAGGCCCCAGTGGTACGTTTGATCGCGAAAGCTATGAGTTTGCGCTGGAACGCAACCAGACCCGCCCTGCCGAGTTTGAGGATTCCCTTCGCCTGACCGCAGCACGCCAGTTGTTGCAGCAATCAGTCACTGGTGGTTTGACCGTTAACAACGGGTACGCCGAGACGATTTATGGCTACCTTGGCCAGCGCCGCTCCTTTCGTTGGGCAACCTTGAGTGAGGACCTGCTGGAAACACCCAACGCAGTGCCTACGGACGCGCAGCTGAGCGAGTACCATTCCGAGAATGCAGCGCAGTTTGAAACTCCTGAGATCCGCAAGGTCAGTTACGCTTGGTTAACGCCGACTATGCTCGAAGGTAGCATCACGCCGAACGAGGACGAATTGCGCGCGCTCTATGAAGAACGCTCCAACGAGTTCAACCAACCCGAACGCCGCATTGTTGAGCGTTTGGGCTTTGCTGACCAAGCCGCCGCCGAGGCTGCAAAAACCCAATTGGATGCGGGCGAAGTGACCTTTGATGAGCTTGTCACAGAGCGCGGATTGACGTTGGATGACGTCGACCAAGGCGAATTGGCACGTGACGATTTGGATGGCCCTATAGCGGATGCTGTATTTGCGCTGACTGAGCCAGGTATCTCGGCACCGGTTGAGACATCTTTGGGCCCTGCCCTTTACCGTATCAACGCTGTTCTTGAGGCACGTGAGATCACCTTTGAAGATGTGCGTGACGAATTGGTTGAACAAGCAACCGCTGATCAAGCGCGCCGCGAGGTTTTGAACCGCTTGGACGAAGTCGACGACCTGCTGGCTGGCGGTGCTACCTTGGAAGAGCTGGGCGAGGACACCGATTTGGAGTTCGCCCAGATCGATTTCTCTGCTGGTTTGACGGATGGGATTGCTGGATACGATAATTTCCGTGAGGAAGTTGCCCGCATGAACGAAGGCGACTTCCCCGAGGCCCGTGAACTATCCGACGGAGGCATCTTCGCCGCCCGTTTGGAAGAGGTCGTCTCCCCAACAGTCCCGCCATTGTCAGACATCCGTGAAGACGTTGTGGCTGCTTGGAACGTCAGCGAAACCCAACGTCGTTTGACGCAAATGGGTGAAGAGCTGAAGGCCAAGGTAGATTCCGGTCAAGCCATGGAAGACTTAGGCCTGACAGCTAGAACCGAAACAGACCGTGGCCGCACGGAGTTTGTGGAAGGCGTCTCTGGCGCGTTGTTGGTTGGGGTCTTTGACATCAAAGATGCCCCGCAGACGGTTATCATCCCATCCGACGATGGCACGATGTTGGTCAAGTTGCTGGATATCTCCGCCCCTGACCTCACCACTGATGAGGCGCAAACATTCCTGACACAGCTGTCCCAACAAGGCAGCGCCGGTATGGCCGCTGACGTGTATGAGTTTTACGGGCAAAGCGTTCAAACGCGCCACGGGCTTAGCTTGGATCAAGTGGCCATCAACGCCGTGAACGCGAGTATTCATTAACCTATGAAGCTGTTTCCCGAATATGACGATTTCGCCAAACGGTTTGACGCTGGCGAAAATCAGGTGGTCTATACGCGACTGGCCGCTGACCTAGATACGCCTGTGTCTTTGATGCTGAAACTCACGGCAGCCCAGCCCGACAGCTTTGTGCTGGAATCGGTCACTGGCGGCGAAGTGCGCGGACGCTATTCCATCATCGGCATGAAGCCGGATTTGATCTGGCGTTGTCGCGGTGAGACGAGCGAGCTGAACCGCTCCGCGCGATTTGACCGTGAAGCGTTTGAGCCATGTGAAAGCGATCCGCTCACGGCCTTGCGTGAAGTCTTGGCCGAAAGCCGCATCGATTTACCTGACGGTCTACCAGCGGCCTCCGCAGGGTTGTTTGGCTATTTGGGCTACGACATGATCCGCTTGGTGGAGCATCTGCCGAATGTAAACCCCGACCCGCTTGGCCTGCCCGACGCAATCATGCAACGCCCCTCCGTTGTGGTGGTGCTGGACGGCGTCAAAGGCGAAGTGATCGTGGTAAGCCCCGCGTGGGCATCAGGCGGGCAATCCGCACGGGCAGCCTACGCGCAAGCCGCAGAGCGCGTCATGGATGCGGTTCGCGATCTGGACCGCCCCGTTCCCACAGAAGCCCGCGATTTGGGCCAAGAAGAAACCACGTCAGAGCCCGTGTCGAACTTCACCTACGACGGCTATCTTGGCGCGGTTGAGAAGGCCAAGGAATACATCCGCGCAGGCGACATCTTCCAAGTGGTGCCTTCGCAACGCTGGACGCAAGACTTCCCGCTGCCGCCCTTCTCGCTCTACCGCGCGTTGCGCCGCACAAACCCCTCGCCATTTATGTTTTACTTCAACATGGGTGGCTTCCAGATCGTCGGCGCTAGTCCCGAAATTCTAGTCCGCGTGTTTGACCGCGAAGTTACAATCCGCCCCATCGCAGGCACTCGCAAACGCGGGGCCACGCCTGAGGAAGACCTCGCATTAGAAGAAGATCTTCTAGCTGACCAAAAAGAGCTGGCCGAGCATCTGATGCTGCTGGATTTGGGTCGCAATGACACGGGCAAAGTCTCAAAGATCGGCACCGTCAAACCAACCGAGAAGTTCATCATCGAGCGCTACAGCCACGTGATGCACATCGTCTCCAATGTGACGGGTGAGTTGGCCGAAGACCAAGATGCATTGTCTGCCCTGCTGTCTGGCCTGCCTGCGGGCACAGTGTCTGGCGCGCCAAAGGTCCGCGCGATGGAAATCATCGACGAGCTGGAGCCAGAGAAGCGTGGCGTCTACGGCGGTGGCTGCGGGTATTTCTCAGCCAATGGAGACATGGACATCTGCATCGCGTTGCGCACTGGCGTGATCAAGGACGAGAAGCTTTACGTGCAAGCTGGCGGCGGCGTTGTGTATGACAGCGATCCGGCGGCCGAGTTTGAAGAAACCGTCAATAAGTCCAATGCCTTGCGCATGGCCGCGCGGGAAGCGGGGCTATTCCTAAAGGGCGGCAATAGCTGAGATGCGGTGAAGCTCTAGTAGTAAGGACCCGATATTATTCCTTTCTGGCAGTATTGACATTCCTTTGACCCCGCTCGAGCTGTCAGCGGTCGTTGGTGTCTAGTATAGCGAACGGCAGGTTTGAGCCCATTTTGCTGAATTTCTGCAACGCCGCGAATGTCCGATCTTTTGAGTTAGCTCGTTCGCTGATAGTCTCTTTGGCATGTATATTTCGCAATACCTTGAGACCCCAAGACTCATTCTGCGCCCACTCTTGGCACGAGACGTTTTGTTCTTTTACCGCTTAGTCGGCAACCAGGAAGTTCGGCGATTTCTTGGAGGTCCGGTGCCTTGGAAGCAAAGACTTCCATGCTTCCGGTCCTATCTGTGCAGTCCAGCAGACGTAGGTATTTGGATCGTCCAGACCCGACAGTATAGTAAACCGGTGGGGTTGATCGATTTAAGTCCTCACAAAGATGGTAAGGACTATGAGATTTCATACCAATTTCATCCAGAGGGGTGGGGCAACGGATTTGCTCGGGAAGCAACAGCCTGCGTGGTTCAGCACTCACTTACCGGTTCAAGGCAGGATCGAATTATTGCTGAAACGCAAAGTGCGAACCTTGCATCATGTCGGCTGTTAGAACACCTCAAAATGGTAGAATTGAAACGGCTTCAAAGATTTGGCGCAGAGCAAGTAATTTTCGCCATTCAAAGTTCTGGTACGTATAGCAGTCACTCAGGGGATGAGAGCCGATAGTCGCTAAGTCCCGCACCGCGGCCAACTAAGCATCACATGATGAATGTCGGCTTTCTCATTGGTGTTTGAAGGAATGTCTATGCTGCCAAAAAGGAAACTTGGCTGCGCAACTCGAAAATACCCCCCCAAGTTTCATTGCATTCTTTGAGCTGAAAAAAGAACTATTATGAGTTCCTGATCACCTAAGGGGCTTCATCTGCCAGCATCACCGCAGAAACTGGGACCATTGCTATGCCGGATTCCTTCTTCTCAAGAACCCATTCAACAATGGCCTTCACGGTCTCAGGATAGCTGCGCCCCACGACGACGACCTTCCCATCACGGTTGGCATTGAATGCAGCGCGGTCAAGGTAGCGTTTGATCTTGGGACCCTCTTCCAGATCGGCGTCGAGCACGCGGAAAACCGTGGCCGCAGGAATGTCCTCGCGACGTGCGGCCTGCTGGGCCGTATTTAACCCACGGTCGTATGTGATCAGCCCGTGGCCACTGTTGCGAATTGCGCCAAGTACCGGTTGCAGCAAGCTCCGGTTTGATTGAATGCGGCCATCTAAGGGGTCCATGATGCCAACCGACTGTGGAAGATTGGTAAAATAGGCCTCCACGGCGACAGCAACATCACTTGGCGATGATGCCGTGGGCAACTCATTCGCGATTGCGACGATCTCGATGCCTGCGCCTCGGTAGGCTTCCATGATTTCTTGGGCGTTATCCGCTGTTGGATCAATCGCAATGGTAACAGGCACCGAAAGCTGCAACAGGTCTTCGCGCGGGATGCCATCTTCGCCGCTGTCGATCAAGATAACGCCAAACAGAGCCTTGCCTTCAATTCCCTCAACCGTGGTGCCATAGGTGCGCAATGCCCCAAGGTCGACATCGGCTTCAGGTGAAATGGTGGAAGTGTCAGATGGCGCTTCGGGCTCAGGCGCCCCTGCGCCATTGATACTTGGCAAACGGTTGGTCACGACACTGGAATCCACGGTCGGGAGCGTGATCGGAGTATCAGCGGAGGCGATCTCGGCCCCGCCAATGACATCAGGTGTCGTGATTGTGGGAAGCTTTGGTGCACTTGGTGCTGCGGCGGTTTCTTCCGCCGGTTGTTCCGTGCCAATGACTGTGGGCGCTTCTAGCGCGCTTGGCTGAACTGTCGGCGAGACTGTGCTGCCGGTTACCTCAGTGCTTGGGGCGCTTTGTGCTGCGGTCGTTTGCTCATCGGTTTCAGTGACTGCCGCAGGCGCAGATTCTGGATCAGCACGTGCGACCACGATCTCGTCGCCGGTCTCGGCTTGAACGGAGGGAGTGTCTGACAACAGGCCGGACGCTCGCGCATCGGAGCTGGCAATTTCAGCCGTTGGACTATCGGCGCCTTCGACCGATGGGCTGCCCTCTAGGGTTGGCAATTGCGCAGCGGCCTGGGCTGTGTCCGCTTCGGATGCAGTTACTTCGGGTTCGACGACCTCAGCCTCAACCACTTCTGCTTCCTCTGGCACGTCCGCAGGGTTCGCTTCCGCAAGGTCTGCAGCTACGACGGGCGCGGTATTGTCTTGGGGTTCTGCGGCTACAGTTTCGCTGAGGTTTGCCTCAGGTGCCGCATTTTTGCCTGAGGCCTCCGGCGTGACGGCCTCGGACTGCTGGGTCTCGACATCGACCACCGGAGCCGACGCAATCGGATCTTTCGCAAGCGGCGCGTATAGAGACAACATGGCCATAACGACCGTGCCTACAAATCCGCCAGAAACTAGTCCTGCACCAATACCTTTAACCATCGCTGTGATCCTCGCCCGACCAATTGCCTGTGTTTCCTCAAAGCATAGGCCTATTTTGAGACGTTTTCGCCCCTATTGTTTAAGATCACCCGTCATAAGCGGCCTTGACCCCAGCCCGTAGCTCTGAGCATTTATACCTCGACACGGAAGGCACTGGAAAGCTCTTTCGGAGCAAAGGGTAAGATGATGCTGCTATTGATCGATAATTACGACAGTTTCACCTATAACTTGGTGCATTTTTTCGGAGAGTTGGGCGCGGATGTGAAGGTTGTGCGCAATGATGCGATCGATGTCCAGGCCGCGATGGGTCTAAACCCGCGCGGGATTGTGCTTAGCCCTGGCCCCAAAACGCCCACCGATGCTGGCATCTGTCTGGCGCTTACAGCGGCGGCGGCAGAAACCAAGACGCCGCTGTTTGGCGTGTGCTTGGGTCATCAAACCATTGGCGAGGCCTTTGGCGGCAAGGTCGTGCGCCACTCCGAGATCGTGCATGGCAAGATGGGCCGCTACATCCACGAGGACAAATCGGTCTTCAAGGGCCTGCCTTCCCCGTTTGAAGCCACGCGCTACCACTCATTGGTGGTGGAGCGCGACAGCCTGCCGGACGAATTGGAGGTCACGGCCACTTTGGAAGACGGCACCATCATGGGCCTGCAACATCGCGAACTGCCCATTCACGGGGTCCAATTCCACCCGGAAAGCATCGCGTCTGAGCATGGACACCAGATGCTACAGAACTTCCTTGATATTCTGCCCAACAAAGCCGGAGTAGCAGCATGAGCGACAGCTTAAAACCGCTCATCGGGATCGCCGCTGATCGTGCTTTAACGCGCAGTGAAGCTGAGGTCGCATTTGAGGTGTTGTTTAACGGCGAAGCCACGCCAAGCCAGATCGGCGGTTTGCTGATGGCGCTACGTACTCGCGGCGAGACGGTGGATGAATTCTCCGCTGCTGCTGCGGTGATGCGGTCCAAATGCAATGCGGTCGTAGCCCCCGAAGGTGCGATGGATATCGTCGGTACCGGCGGCGACGGCAAATGTACGCTGAACATCTCCACTGCGACGGCCTTCGTTGTCGCGGGTGCCGGCGTTGTTGTCGCCAAGCATGGCAACCGCAATCTATCGTCCAAGTCTGGTGCCGCCGATGCGCTTGGGCAAATGGGTATCAACGTCATGGTTGGTGCCGACGTGGTGGCCGAGGCGATCAAAAACATCGGCATCGGCTTCATGATGGCGCCAATGCACCACCCCGCGATTGCCCATGTCATGCCAACGCGCGCAGAGCTTGGGACGCGCACGATTTTCAACATCCTTGGCCCTCTGACCAACCCCGCTGGCGTGACGCGCCAACTGACGGGAGCATTCTCCGCCGAGTTGATCCGCCCCATGGCCGAGACTTTGTTGGCCCTTGGCTCCGAGAAAGCATGGCTGGTGCACGGCGGCGACGGCACGGACGAGCTGGCGATTTCTGCGCCCTCCAAAGTGGCTGTGCTGGAAAACGGCACCGTGCACGACATGGAAGTGGCCCCTGAAGACGCGGGCCTGACGCCGCACCCGTTTGAGGACATCATCGGCGGCACCCCTGCGGAAAACGCGGTGGCGTTCCGTGCGTTGCTCGCCGGAGAGGCGTCGGCCTACCGTGACGCAGTATTGTTGAACTCCGCCGCCGCTTTAGTTGTCGCCGAGAAAGCCGCCAACTTGCCTGAGGGTGTTGAGATGGCCCGCGAAAGCATCGACAGCGGCGCTGCCAAATCCAAGGTGGATGCCTTGGCCAAACTCACTTCGGAGGCCGTATGAGCACCCCAACCGTTCTAGAAAAGATCAAAGCCTACAAACTTGAAGAAGTGGCCGCTCGCAAAGCGGAACGCAGCTTTGAGCAGGTGGAAGCAGACGCCGCCAACGCCCCTGCCCCACGTGGCTTTGCCAAGGCTCTAAGCGAAGCCGCTCGCAGCGGATATGCGCTGATAGCCGAGATCAAGAAAGCCAGCCCATCGAAAGGTGTAATCCGCGAAGACTTTGATGTGCCGGCCTTGGCCCGTGCCTATGCCGACGGCGGGGCCACCTGCCTGAGCATCTTGACCGATGCGCCGTCCTTCCAAGGCGCGGACGAGTTCTTGGTCGCCGCCCGTGAAGCCTGCGATCTACCAGTTCTGCGCAAGGATTTCCTCTACGATACCTACCAAGTCTATGAGGCCCGCGCCCTTGGGGCCGACTGCATTCTTATCATCATGGCCTCCGTGGACGACGCCTTGGCGCATGAGCTTGAAGCGGCCGCGATCAAGCTGGGCATGGATGTCTTGGTCGAGGTTCACAACAAAGAAGAGTTGGAACGCGCCCTGATGTTGAAAAGTCCCCTGTTGGGGATCAACAACCGCAACTTGCACAACTTTGATGTCACCTTGGACACCACCCGCGAATTGGCGCGTCTGGTTCCCGAGGATAAGTTGATCGTGGCCGAAAGCGGATTGTTTGAGCCAAGTGATTTGTCCGATCTCGCCCGCTATGGCGCGCGCAGCTTCCTGATCGGTGAAAGCCTGATGCGCCAAGACGATGTGACCGCCGCGACGCGCCACATCCTGAGCGACAAACCCCAAGCAGGTGGTCTTTAAGATGCCCGAGCTGACCCATTTTGACGGTGACGGCCATGCCCATATGGTCGATGTGTCGAACAAAGAGGTGACGTCGCGCGTGGCGGTGGCCGAAGGTTGGGTGAAGATGCTGCCCGAAACCTTCGCCTTGATCACCGAAGGGCGCGCTAAGAAGGGTGATGTGCTGAGCGTGGCGCGTTTGGCTGGGATCATGGGGGCTAAGAAGTGCTCCGATCTGATCCCGCTGTGCCACCCGTTGCCCATCACCAAGGTTGCCGTTGAGATGATCCCAGATGCGTCACTGCCCGGCATACGGATTGAGGCCACGGTGAAAACCACCGGCCAAACCGGCGTCGAGATGGAGGCGCTCACTGCCGTCTCCACCGCAGCGCTGACAGTCTACGACATGGTGAAGGCCGCCGAGAAAACCATGGAGATTTGCGACATTCGCTTGGTGCGTAAAGAAGGCGGCAAGTCGGGTCTGTTCGAGGCACCACGCGGATGATTTCGGTGGCTGAGGCCCTAAGGGCAGTTCTCAAGCTCGGCACGCCCACTGACATTGAAATGGTGCCGTTGATACAAGCCGACGGGCGCATGTTGGCCCAAGATGTGACTGCCACCCGCGAGCAGCCTCCCTTTGCGGCCTCAGCCATGGACGGCTACGCTATACCGACCACGGACGCCGCCCAAGGCGACAGTTTCACCGTGATCGGAGAGGCCGCCGCGGGGCACCGTTTTGACAGCGCCGTCACCTCAGGCCAAGCAGTTCGTATCTTCACAGGTGCGCCGCTGCCCGAAGGGGCAACGCGAGTCATCATCCAAGAAGACGTAATCCGTGACGGCGACACGATCACCCTGCGCGCAAACGTGGATGCGGGGACCCATATTCGCCCCTCCGGTGGGGATTTCAAATTCGGCGACACGATCTCCGCCCCTCGGCTGCTGACCCCATCTGACGTGGCTTTGTTGGCCTCTATGAACATCGCCAACGTTCCCGTGCGGCGCAGGCCTGTCGTGGCCGTCATCGCGACGGGGGATGAATTGGTGCAAGCGGGCGAGACACCGCGCGACGACCAGATAATCGCGTCTAACTCCTTGGGCCTTGCCGCGATGTTTCGTCGTGCAGGGGCCGAGGCGCGTATTCTGCCCATCGCCAAAGACACGCCCGCATCGCTTGAGATGGCGTTGTCCTTGGCCAAGGGCGCTGATCTTTTGGTGACCATCGGTGGCGCGTCCGTGGGTGACCACGATATTGTGGCGGAGGTCGCAGGCTCGCTTGGCCTAGAGCGCGAGTTCTACAAAGTTGCCATGCGCCCCGGAAAGCCGCTGATGGCGGGCAAGATTGATGGTATGGCGATGGTTGGGCTGCCGGGTAATCCGGTGTCTTCCATGGTGTGCGGCGAGATATTTATCCGCCCGCTGATTGATCGCTTCCTTGGTCTGACCGCAGGCCCACGCGCACGGGTATTCGTTCCACTTGCTCAACCCATGGGCGCCAACAAACAGCGTGAGCATTACATGCGCGCGGTTATTGCGGACGGTGCGGTCACAGCATTTGAGCGCCAAGACAGCTCGCTCCTAAGTGTTTTGGCCAGCGCCAACGCCCTGATTGTGCGTCCGCCCAATGATCCAGCACGCCAAATTGGGGAGCTGGTAGAGGTCATAACCCTCTAGGCGTTGACACAAAGCGAGAACAGCAGTAGAACATTGGAGAACATGGCGCGATTTATGCGTCGGTATCAGGGAGTTCTAAGACAATGCTGACGAAGAAACAGCTAGACCTGTTGAAATTCATCCACACCCGCATTCAACGCGACGGCGTGCCACCTTCATTTGATGAAATGAAGGACGCGTTGGACCTGCGCTCCAAATCCGGCATTCACCGTTTGATCACCGCGCTAGAAGAACGTGGCTTCATTCAGCGCCTCGCCCATAAGGCGCGGGCCTTGGAAATCGTTAAGCTGCCAGATGCCATCGACAGCGGCGGCTTTAAGCCACGGGTCATTGAGGGCGACCGCCCTGCCCCCAATCCCAACGCCGTCGCCCTTGAGGCAGTGCACGCCATGGAAGTGCCAGTGATGGGCCGAATTGCAGCGGGTACGCCGATTGAGGCGATTAGCGAGATATCGCATCACGTGGCTGTTCCGGGATCTATGATGGCGGGGGCTGGTCACCATTACGCGCTGGAAGTCAAAGGCGACTCGATGATTGAGGCCGGAATTAACGACGGTGATGTCGTTGTGATCCGCGAGCAAATTACCGCGAATAACGGCGATATCGTTGTTGCTTTGGTCGAGGATCAGGAGGCCACGCTGAAACGCTTCCGCCGTCACGGCTCCTCCATTGCGCTGGAGCCTGCCAACTCCGCCTATGAGACCCGCGTTTTGCCGGACAATATGGTGAAAGTTCAGGGACGCTTGGTCGGACTTATCCGCTCTTACTAAGTGATTTCACTTTGCCACCCACAGCCGGTCGCCTTGCCGCGATCGGCTGTTCTCATGTCTGAGTTTTGAATTTTCCAAGTATATAGCAACGGAGCCATGGGTTTTGAAATCAAGCGCAGTCCAACCCTCGCATCCATTTGGCAGCTCAGTCTCTACCCGTGGTAGAATGACCAGATCAAACTCTGCGCAGTAGGCAATTTCGTCGATCTTATCCGGATTTGCGGCGTTAAATCCAAAACGTTGCCCCGACAGGTTTACTTCTAACAGATTAGCCTCGAACCCTGACCGCGCTGCGGCTTGGGCTTGATCCGACTTATCCCCATCATTCTCCAGCCAAACGCGGGCTGCGAACCCGTCTCCTTTGGGTTTGTTCAACCCGCGTACACCGTTTTTCAAAATACCAATCAGGCGGCCACTCTCTGCGATAAGGACAATGGGGCGTTCTTGTTTGACCCAGAGCACACAGGCCAAAGCGATTGGCACGAGCCCCACTACGCGCCCTACCCCTTGCCATATACATAACGTCAATCCGCCCAATGAGATAAGCGGCAATACCCATGGGTTGGGTGCTATGATGGCACTTGTGCTGCCATCTAGGTTTGCCACGAATTGCGAGACGCCCAGTATCCATGACAGGCCCTGTTCCATGACCCAAAGGCCTGCGTACTCCCCCCCCAGTGGCGTCAGAACAGCCGCAATCAAGGCGCCTGGCATGACGACAAACCCCATTACCGGCACGGACAATAAATTCGCCAGTAGCCCGTAATGCGCCAATTGATTGAAATGGGCGGCGCCAAAGGGCGCTGTGGCGGCTCCTGCAATGAATGAAGACAACAGCAAGGCCACAAACCCCCTCATCCAGCGCGGTAAGCCAAGCATGGTGCCGCGATCTCTGAGATAACCAAACACCGCGACTAAGGCTGTGGTTGCGGCGAAGGACATCTGAAATCCTGGTCCCACAAGGGATTGGGGGGCGAGGACGAGGATGATCAAACCAGCGATTGCCACTGCACGCAGTGACAGGGCTGGCCGCTCCACACAGATGGCGAGTAACATCACCGAAACCATAATGAACGCGCGTTGCGTCGCGACGTTCGCACCTGAGATGCCGAGATATAAAATGGCGGCGATTAACGCGGAGATTGCTGCTATCTTTTGAACAGGCAGCCGAACTGCGGCCTTAGGCACAGTGCTCAACATGAGCCTTACAATGAAAAACACAGCCCCCGTTAGAAGCCCCATATGTAGCCCTGAGATGGCTAGTAAATGCGCGAGGTTCGAGGCCCGCAAGGTCTCCAGCAGATTCTGATCCAAACTAGACCGGTCCCCTGTGACGATAGCTGCGGCGAAGGGGCCTTCAGTTGCGCTCATTCGATCTTGAATGCCTTGCGACAAAGACCGTCGGACGCGGTGTAGTGCCAGCCCCCAACTTGATTGCTTTGCGTCCATTGAGCGAAGTACAGGGTTACGGGTATATCCAAGAGCGCCAATTTGCTGAAACCAAAGATGGCGTTGAAAGTCGAAGCCCCCTGGCTCCACTGGTCCCGAAGGCGGCCCAAGGTGACCCGTCGTCATCACATAATCGCCCAGCCCAATTGGGATCGGCAGGGTTGGGCCATGCAACGAAACACGCACATGTTTGGGCGTTCTTTTAGGCGGCACACGCGAGAGATTAACCTGATCAAGCGTCAGACGGGGCTTTTGTGATGCGGAGGTGTCGATCGCGACCACTCGTCCCTCGATTGGGCCATAGTAGCGGTAGGACAAAACTGGTGCGGCCAAGCGATGTGAATGGAAGCTCGCAACACATAGGCCCGAAATGACCAAGCTGACGCCCCAAACAACTACTATGAGACCGCGTGATCTTGCATATCCGCGGACCAGTACAAATGCCCACATAAAGGCAACCATGAACGCTGCCCCAGCGAGGGCTTCCCAAGCTGGCTCTCCCTTGAGAGAAAAGTATAGCCCAACGCCGATGCCGAATGCGACAGGCGACCATGTGAACAAATGCCTGTGCTGTTTCCCGACGTCATCGCTGATCAGTTGGAAAACCCGCTTTCGGCCGGACAATTGATCGGGGTCACCTGCCCTTGTCTCTATCACGTCAATTGCCTAAACCTGATCGCAAATGGGTCAGCCAGTCTGGCCTAGCCTTCAAGGGCAGATGCTGCCCGAACATGCTTTCCAAAAGGTTAATTGAACCATGACAGACGCCCCTGTAGTCACTCGCTTCGCCCCATCGCCAACCGGCTATCTTCATATTGGGGGCGCGCGCACCGCGTTGTTCAACTGGCTGTATGCCCGTGGGCGTGGTGGCAAGTTCGTCCTGCGGATCGAGGATACAGATCGCGCCCGCTACACCCCAGAGGCAACCCAAGCCATTTTGGACGGGTTGACGTGGTTGGGCCTAGATTGGGACGGCGATGCGGTAAGCCAGTTTGAAAGCGCCGAGCGCCACGCTGAGGTCGCCCGCGAGATGCTGGCGGCGGGTAAGGCCTACAAATGCTTCGCCACTCAAGACGAGATCGAAAACTTCCGAGAAAATGCGCGGGCGAAGGGAACATCGACGCTTTACCGCTCCCCTTGGCGAGACACGGCGCAGGCGGATCACCCAGACTTGCCATATGTGGTCCGCATCAAGGCACCCAAAACCGGCGAAATTACCATCAAAGATCAAGTGCAAGGCGATGTGACTTGGAAGGCAGAAGCGCTGGATGACATGGTTCTTCTGCGCTCGGATGGTAGCCCCGTTTATATGCTGGCGGTTGTGGTTGATGACCATGATATGGGCGTGACCCATGTCGTTCGCGGGGATGACCACCTAGCAAACGCCGCGCGTCAATCGATGATCTACACCGCGATGGGCTGGACCTTGCCGACATTCGCCCACATCCCTTTGATCCATGGCCCGGACGGCAAGAAGCTGTCTAAACGTCACGGGGCGTTGGGTGTCATGGAATATGCGGCGATGGGCTATACCCCTGCTGGCATGCGGAACTATCTGGCACGGCTGGGGTGGAGCCACGGCGATGATGAGGTCTTCACCACAGACCAAGCCTTGGAGTGGTTTGATTTCGACGGTGTTGGAAAAGCACCTGCGCGGCTTGATTTTAAGAAGATGGAAAACATTAACCGCCATCAGATCAGTATGAGTGCTTCTGATACAATGGTAAATGATGTGCAAAACTATCTGAGCGCTGTGGGCGAACCTCAGTTGCCAGATGCAAAGGCCAAGGCTTTTGGTGACGCTTTTGCACAGCTGGACGTAGCGGATAAAACCGTAGGTGCGTTGGTCGATAAATTCGCATTTGTTTTGGACGAGCCGCCGTTCACGCGTGATCAAAAGGCCGAGAAACTGCTCGACCCGGTATCCCGTGGTATACTGAATCAATTGACGCCGCAGCTGCAAACAGCTAAATGGGACCGCGAGACGCTAGAGCAAACCGTGATGGAGTTCGCCGAAGCTCAAGATCTCAAATTTGGGAAACTTGCTGGCCCCCTTCGGGTCGCGCTTTCGGGCCGTGCAACTTCGCCAAGCGTCTTTGACATGATGATGATCATAGGAAGGGACGAAACACTCGCACGACTAGCGGCTGTTACGACTTAATTGCCCCCTGCCACCTCTTGGTAGGAACGTTTGATCTATAACTATAGTGACGACGAATCTAAATATAACAGGAGGTTGCGACCGCGCTCGCCTCCAGTCACACGAAAGGTGAATGTATGTCCAACAAATCAGCGAAACTGACTATTGGTGACAAGGAAATCGAGTTACCAATCCATAGCCCAACAGCTGGACCCGATGTTGTCGACATCACCAAGCTTTATGCCCAAGGCGGCGTCTTCACCTATGATCCGGGATTCACGTCCACTGCAGCCTGCGACAGCACTATTACATTTATTGATGGCGATAAGGGTGAATTGTTGCACCGCGGCTATCCTATCGATCAACTTGCCGAGAAGTCGCATTTCTTGGAAGTTTGCTACCTGCTGCTCTACGGTGAGCTGCCGTCCGCAACTGAGTTGGAAGACTTTGAGAACCGCGTCACGAACCACACAATGGTTCACGAGCAGATGCACAACTTCTTCCGTGGTTTCCGCCGTGATGCGCACCCAATGGCGACGCTTGTTGGCGTTGTGGGCGCGATGTCCGCGTTCTACCACGACAGCACCGACATCAACGACGAATGGCAGCGCGAAGTCGCCGCGATCCGTTTGATTGCGAAACTGCCGACAATCGCTGCGATGGCCTACAAGTACTCCATCGGCCAGCCATTTGTGTACCCACGCAATGATCTGGATTACGCGTCGAACTTCCTGCATATGTGCTTCTCTGTGCCTGCACAGAACTACGAAGTTGACCCGATCCTTGCCCGTGCGATGGACCGTATCTTCACATTGCACGCTGACCACGAGCAAAACGCGTCCACCTCGACTGTGCGCCTTGCATCTTCGTCGGGCGCGAACCCCTTCGCATGTATCGCGGCCGGTATCGCTTGCCTGTGGGGCCCTGCTCACGGTGGTGCGAACCAAGCTTGCCTCGAGATGCTCAAGGAAATCGGCACTGTTGACCGCATTCCTGAGTTCATTGCTCGTGCGAAAGACAAGAACGACAGCTACCGTCTGATGGGCTTTGGCCACCGAGTCTACAAAAACTTCGACCCACGCGCGACTGTGATGAAGCAATCCGCTGACGAAGTTTTGGAACTGCTTGGTGTTGAAGACAACCCGTTGCTGCAGGTCGCTATGGAGCTTGAAAAGCAGGCTTTGGCGGACCCTTACTTCGCTGATAAGAAACTGTTCCCGAACGTCGACTTCTACTCGGGTATCATTCTCGAGGCGATGGGCTTCCCAACATCCATGTTCACACCGATCTTCGCATTGGCACGTACAGTTGGCTGGATTTCCCAGTGGAAAGAACAGATCTCTGATCCGAAACTGAAAATTGGTCGTCCTCGCCAGTTGTACAAAGGCGATACAGCGCGCGATTACACGGACATCGAGAACCGCTAAAACACAAAAGGCCACCCTCGCGGGTGGCCTTTTTCTTTGGGTTTTGAAGCGTGTTCTTACCGGCCTTCAAAATTGGCGGCCCGCTTATCAAGGAAGGCCAACACGCCTTCACGGAAGTCATGTGTCTTCCCGCATTCACCCTGCAATTTGGCCTCAAGCAACAGTTGCTTTTCCAAGTCGTTGTCAAAGCTAGAGCGGATGATTGTCTTTACACGGTTGTAAGCCTCGGTCGGGCCATTCGCGAGGAACTCTGCACGGCTTTTCCAGCGTTGCTCAAATTCGTCGTCAGGAACGGCCTCCCAAATCATCCCCGCCGCACTGGCTTGGTCTGCAGTCATAGGCTCTGCAAACAATGCAGCACCCATCGCTTTGGCCATCCCGACTTGGCGTGGCAGGAAGTAGCTGCCTCCAGCGTCAGGGATCAGCCCAATCCGCGTAAAGGCTTGCAAGAACACTGCCGACTTCTTGGCGATCACGACATCTGCGGCCAAGGCCAAGTTCGCCCCTGCCCCCGCTGCCGGACCATTCACCGCCGATATCGTTGGGATGCTACAATTGTAGATCGCCATCAGCATGGGCACATATTCGTCCCGCAAAGTTCGCTCCAAATCGGTGGAGGCGACAGTGGCACGATCCCCAAGGTCCTGCCCTGAACAGAATGCACGCCCCTTGCCGGTCAAGACCAACACACGGGCATTTTTCTCGGCGTCTTTCACCGCATGCAATATCTCTGCCCGCATCTGAGTGTTCAGGGCATTCATTATCTCGTCGCGGGTGAATTCTATCACCGCGATACCGTTACTGACCTTTAGTCGAAGGGTCTCATATTGCATTGCAACTCTCCAATTCGTTTGGAATGTAGATTAACGAACTGATCAGTTTAGAAAAGCGAAACGCGCCGTCACTCATAAAATTATCCGCCTCGGGTTGAACGCCAGGCCTCTAACGCTTGGTTGCTGGTGGGCCGTTCCGGTTTCGGTGGTGCCACCTTCCCCCGCTTGTAGTGCAACTCCCGCGCCCCAAAGTAGAAGCTGACTATGGCGCCAAGCAACCACCATAAAGGCTCCGGGACGTAGGCTAGACCCTGCATTCGGCCTGCAAAGCCTAAGGGGTCGATCATCGCGTAAACAAACAACCCCATGGTCCCCAACGCCAAGAATGGGCGCGGCAAACGGTTCAACCCGTTCATAAATGCGTCAAACCATCCAGTGCGCCCGTGCTGAAACTCCTGACCGTATTGTGACAAGACTGCTTTGTAGGCTTCATGACCCAGTTCCATCTGACGTGTGGCGTTGGGGCGAAACACCTCTGCGACGTCCACGGTGGCGTCAGCCACGCTCTTCACACCACCTTGTAGGACCTTCGCGATCAACCCCATGATGCCACCCGCTTGCGATGATCTGAGATCGGCAGATGGTAATGTGGCGATAGGAATTCCTCAGCACGCTTGATCCAACCACCTTTGCCTCCGTCACGGCGACGTGCATATTTTCGGGATGCTGGTCTGTGATCGGCGAGATCATAATAATACGAACGGCGCGCGATGCTGTATGCGTCCGCCATAAAATCCGGCGCATCGTGATAGGCTGCATAAGTGGCGCGGATACTATGTGGCCCAAGTATGCCATCTATAGCCACGACTTGCCCCATATCGTTCAACAAGCGCTGCAATATTTTGATCGAGTTGGAACCTGCGTTGACGTTCATATCGAATACCGTTGCCTGCAAAGGTTCAGGTAGCGCATCAATGCGCGGTGCACGGTAGTAATGATCGATAAAAATTTGCACAGCTTGCGCCGAGGTCAACGCCTTCACGTCTTCGCGGGTCACCTGGCCATCTTGTGTCAGATCGAGACCTAGCCTGCGCATTGTGTGGATGGTAACGCCATGGTTCGTCGCCCCACCCGGATCGTCAGGATCGTCCACATAGCCGCCTTCGCGGCGCACGATATCTTGGGCGATTTCATCTACTGTCTGCATTGTTAGCCTCCGCTGGAACGCGGGGACTAAGCTGCTTCAAATAGGTTAACGACGCTGTTAGGTAGCGTCCGGTTCTTGGTAAATGCCTTGCTCTTTTAGGGCATCAATGACCTCAACAGGCATATAATTTTCGTCATGTTTCGCAAGTATTTCAGAGGCTTGAAAGACGCCTTGAATGTAATTTCCGGTTCCGACCATGCCTTGGCCTTCCTCAAACAAGTCCGGCAAAATGCCCGTATATGTTACGGGCACCACCGCGTTTCCATCGGTTACGTTGAAGGTGATTTCTTCAGAGGCGTTGACCTTAAGGCTACCGATCTCAACCAGCCCGCCGATGCGGAAGGTCTCATTTTCGCTTGGTGGCGTCTCAGACACTTCCGTTGGCGAGCGAAAGAAGTTGATCCCGTCGCGCAGCGCGTAGCCAATCAATGCCGTTGATACGACCAAGGCAACCGCCGCCATCGCGATCACCTGAATACGGCGTTGCTTCTTCAGACCCTTCATAGCGCGTCCTTTATGGGAACAAGGGGGCCATCATCAGCCCCTCGGTTTCCTCTAGACCTAGCATCAGGTTGGCATTTTGCAACGCCTGTCCCGATGAACCTTTCGTTAGATTGTCCAAGGTCGCGACCACAATTGCGCGGCCTTCAATACGGTCGTCAGTGACGCCAATATGCACGAAGTTTGACCCGCGCGTATCATGGGTCGACCCGGTCTGACCGAAGGGCAAAACTTCAATGAACGGCTCCCCACCATAGGCACCGGCCAATGTCGCGTGAATTTCGGCCGCGTCCCCTTTTAGGTAGATCGTCGCCAAAATTCCGCGGTTCATAGGGACCAAATGCGGGGTGAACTGCACCTTAACAGGGCGACCTGCGATGGCCGAGAACTCCTGATCGAACTCGCCCAAGTGCCGGTGCGTGCCGCCAACTGCATAGGCATTGCTGCCTTCGGACAACTCCGCATGAAGCAGGTTCTCTTTTAACGAGCGCCCTGCCCCAGACACGCCGACCTTCATGTCGATGATGATCTCGTCCAAATCAACGACTCCAGCCTCAATCAAAGGGCGCAACGCAAATTGGCCCGTCGCCGCGTTGCAACCCGTGCCCGCCACCAAGCGCGCCTTGGCGATGTCGTCGCGGTAGAACTCGGTGAGGCCGTAGACCGCCTCTTGCTGGATGTCGACGGCGGAATGGTCGTTGCCGTACCATGTTTTGTAGGCCTCAGGATCGCGCAGCCGGAAGTCTGCAGACAGGTCCACGATCTTCATCGTTTTGGGCAGCTTCGAGATCACTTCTTGTGAGGTTTTATGTGGCAAGGCGCAGAAGCACAGGTCGATGTCATCGAAATTAATCGCGTCGATTTTCACCAAGGTCGGTAAGGCAAGGTGGCGCAGGTGTGGGAACACATCGGCCATTTCCATGCCGGCTTTGCGGTCTGCCGACAGCGCGGCGATCTCGATGGACGGATGAGACGAGATCAATCGGACAAGTTCTGCGCCCGTGTATCCGGACGCGCCTAGGATGGCGATTTTGTGGGTCATTGGAGACTCCAATATGATTTAATGCTGTTTAGAAGAAAGATCGCTGTACGGCAATCATGCCGCTTGAAACTGGATCTTTCGTCGCAGGAACTGGGTTGCACGATCCGTGACTTGCGCGGGATCGCCCGTGGTTAGGAACTTGGTCTGCGTCCCCTCGCCCAGCATGTTGGGGTGCCGCTTGAGGTAATCCGCAAGGCTGTTCGACACCAAATCAGCTTGGCTAAAGACTTTCACATCTTCCCCCAAGGCCGCTTGAAACGCCTTTTGCATCAACGGGTAATGGGTGCAGCCCAAAATTGCGGCCTGCGGCATTGGCATCCGGCGTTTTAATGCATCCACGTGGGAGCGCACCAAGGCCTCCGCCAGCATCTCGTCGCCGTCTTCCAACGCATCGACAACTCCGCCACAAGGTTGCGCCTCGACATCAACCCCGATTGCGCGGAAAGCCAGTTCACGTTGGAAGGCTCTTGATGCGACAGTTGCGGGTGTCGCGAACAAGGCCACGTCGCGCACATCCACTTCCCGCGGAGGGGAATTGTCGCCCCAATTGCGTTCAGTCAATGCCTCGATCATCGGGACAAAAACGCCCAACACCCGTTTATCTGCTGGAACCCAGCTTTCTTGCATCCGGCGCAAGGCGGCTGCGGACGCAGTGTTACACGCAAGGATGACCAAATCGCATCCCGCATCAAACAAGGATTGAGTGGCATTGCAGGTCAGCTCGTAAATATCGTCGGCGGTGCGAACTCCGTAAGGTGTGTTTGCACTATCGGCGAAGTAGCAGACCGGAAGGTCGGGCATATCTGTTGCGATTTGTTGGTAGACAGTCAACCCGCCAAGCCCACTGTCAAAAATTCCTACTGCCATGATCTACAACCATTTTTCTTAATTTTTCGCGCTAATCTCGAACACATAGCCACCATATGGCCAAGACGGAGCGCCTAGGTACAACTAGCTATGTCGATAGCTCAAAAATGTCCATCACAGGTTTGAGGGTTTTGCTGTAAGCTTCTTGTGAAGCCTTTATCGTGGAAAACTAGCGGTACGGCACCCCGGGCAGAATAGAGAGCATCTCGAACATGATGTTCGCCCCCGTCAGGGCGGTATTGCCTGACGTGTCATAAGGCGGGGCAACCTCAACCATATCGCACCCTACGATTGGTAACCCTCTCAACCCTCGGATAAGCTCCAATGCTTGCGGAGTTGTAAGCCCGCCGATCTCTGGAGTACCCGTCCCTGGCGCAATTGAGGGGTCCAAGCTGTCGATATCGTAGGTGATGTAGACAGGGCCTGCGCCCATATTTTCCTTGATCTGCGCCGCTAAGGGAGCCGTAGACTTATGCCAAAGTTCCTGCGCCAAAGTTAGGTTGAAGCCCCATTCACGCGGCTCGTCAAAATCCTCAGCCGTGTAGCCGGTGCCACGCAGACCAATTTGGTATACATCGCTTGGGCGTAGCAAGCCTTCCTCAAAAGCACGGCGGAAAACGGTGCCATGGCATTCACGCTCGCCAAACATCTCGTCGTTTACATCCGCATGGGCATCGATATGAATAAGCCCCACCGGTCCATGCTTTTTAGCAATCGCACGCAGGATTGGCAGCGTGATGGTGTGGTCGCCACCAATGCTCATCGGGATAACATCGTTCTTTAACAAGTTATCGTAGTAGTTTGATATAATTGAAATACTTTCTCGAAGATTGAAGGTATTGATTGCAACATCCCCCACATCCGCGCATTGCAATTTATCAAACGGCGCGGCCCCAGTTTGCACTGCGTAAGGACGGATCATCGAGCTTTCATTGCGCACTTGTGCTGGTCCGAACCGTGTACCGGAGCGCCAGCTGGACCCGTGATCCATAGGGATACCCACAAAGGCCACATCCAGATCAGCAGCGCTTTCAACCTTTGGAAGGCGCATAAACGTGCCTTGTCCGGCAAATCGTGCAAGGTCGTTTCCTGAAACTGGTTGGTTTGGCATAGCAAAGGTTCCTGTTCTTAAAAGCGAAACATATCTGTCTTGATCACCTGACCCGATGTTCGATCCATTGTCGAGCTTTAGAGGTTCCTTGCGCCAGAATTCCACTTATCGGTTCGAAATTGGCTTTCACCTGATTAGAGCGGTTGCGCCGTCTCGACGAGCTTGGCGAAAAAGGATGCGCCAATCGGAGCCACGTCGTCGTTAAAGTTGTAATTTGGGTTGTGCAGGCCTGCCCCCTCTCCTTGGCCCAAGAACAGATATGCACCGGGACGGCTTTGCAGCATGTATGAGAAGTCTTCGGCCCCCATCTCGCGTCCGGCCTTATCGTTAACGGCCTCATTTCCAGCAATGTCGCGTGCCACATCAGCGGCAAAAGCGGCTTTTTGCGCGTCGTTGATCGTTGCGGGGTAATTGCGGTCGTAGTCTAGCCGCGCGGTGACACCGTAGCTTGCGGCTTGCCCCTCCACAATTTCGTTCAGGCGGCGCTCAACCATGTCCTGCACAACCGGATCAAATGTGCGGACGGTTCCATTGATATATGACGTATCGGGTATGATGTTGTCGGCGGAGCCCGTGTGGATTTGCGTGACAGAAACCACCAGATCATCCAGCGACTTGTGGTTGCGCGACACGATGGTTTGGATCGCATTACAAATACCCAAGGTCGCAACCACAGGATCGCAAGTATCATGCGGGTATGCCCCATGCCCACCAACGCCGTCGATATGGATCGTAAACGTGTCGACCGCTGCCATGATCGGGCCGGGGGTCGTCTCAAATTGACCGAAAGCGACGCCGGGGTTGTTGTGAAGAGCGTAGACCTCTCCGATATCGAAGCGCTCCATAATGCCTTCCTCCACCATAACACCGGCCCCACCGCCGCCTTCTTCGGCGGGTTGAAAAATCAGCGCGACGCGTCCTTTGAAATTGCGGGTTTCGGCTAGATATTTCGCCGCGCCCAACAGCATCGTTGTGTGCCCGTCATGCCCGCAGGCATGCATCTTGCCCGCGACCTTTGACGCGTAATCCAGCCCCGTGGTCTCTTGCATTGGCAAGGCATCCATATCGGCGCGCAGGCCAATCGTCGGGCCATCGCCCTGCCCCTCGATGATTGCGACAACGCCAGACGTGGCAATCCCTTCATGAATCTCAGCGATGCCAAATTCTTTCAAACGCTCCACAACGAATGCCGCTGTTTCATGACAGTCGAATTCCAATTCAGGGTGTTGATGCATCCAACGGCGCCATGCGGTCATGTCTTCGGCATAATCGGCGATGCGGTTCACGGGTGGCATGGTGGCGTTCCTTCTGATTATCTGTCCGCAACGTTCCTCCAAACACAAAGACTCTGCAATGACCAATCTTGTTTACGACACCTCCCAACCCATGCCCCGCCTCATCGAGATCATGCGCCGTTTGCGTGATCCTGATACGGGATGCCCTTGGGACATCGAGCAGGATTTTGCCTCCATCGCGCCTTACACCATTGAGGAGGCCTACGAGGTTGCCGACGCGATTGAGCGTGGTGATATGGAAGAGCTTGAAGGCGAGTTGGGAGATTTGCTTTTGCAAACGGTCTATCACACCCAAATGGGGGCTGAGGCTGGCGTGTTCGACTTTGCCTCCGTAGCGAACGCCATCTCGGACAAGATGATCGCCCGCCACCCACATGTATTCGGGGATGAAAGCCGCGATAAGTCCGCTGAGCAACAGGTCGCGGATTGGGAAAAGATCAAAGCGGCAGAGCGTGCTGGTAAGGCCCAAGGTGGCACCCTTGATGGCGTGGCTGTAGGGCTTCCGGCCTTGCTACGTGCGCTGAAGTTGCAAAAACGGGCGGCGCGTGTCGGGTTTGACTGGCCTAGCTCCGACGAGGTTCTCGACAAGATCCTTGAGGAGTCGCGCGAACTGGTTGAGGCCCGCGACACGCTTACCCAAAACGAAGTTGAAGAGGAGTTTGGTGACTTGATGTTTGTCATGGTCAACCTTGGCCGTCATCTTGGGCTAGACCCAGAGGCGTCCTTGCGCGCCGCCAACGCGAAGTTCATCCGCAGATTTGAGGGCGTAGAAGCCAAATTGGCCGAGCGCGGCAAAACCCCGTCACAATCTGACCTGGCAGAGATGGACGCCCTTTGGGACGAGGTGAAGCGCGAAAGCCGTAGTTGATCAACGCGCTTTAAACAGGCTCCCCATAATTCCGCGCACAATTGCAGTGCCGGCCTTGGTTCCAATGGAACGCATCATCGATTTCGCGAAGGCCTCGCCGGTGCTGTCACCACGGCGTTTGCGCGACGTGGTTTTCTTGGAGGTTGATCGCTTCACGCGGTTACCGGAATAGCGGCGGCCAGTTTGGTATTCGCGTTCACGCGCCTCCATCTCATCTTCTTTGGCTTCCGCTTCCTCTGCGGCCTTAGCGGCGGCGTCCGCACGTTTGGCCAACATCTCAAATGCAGAATTTCGGTCCATTGCCGTGTCGTATTTCCCAGCAACGGGCGACGATGCCATAGCCTGACGACGCTCATTGCTGGTGATAGGTCCAAGCTGTGACGAAGGAGGACGGATCAATGTGCGCTCCACCATTGCGGGCACACCCTTTTTCATCAAGAAGGATGTAACGGCCTCGCCTACGCCCACTTCCTTGATCGCGTCTTCTACATCAAAGCGCGGGTTCATACGGTAAGTGTCAGCGGCGGCGCGCAAATTCTTTTGATCTTTACGGGTAAAGGCGCGCAGCGCGTGCTGCACGCGGTTGCCAAGCTGCCCCAAGATATCCTCGGGAACATCCGCAGGTTTCTGGGTGATAAAGTAAACACCAACACCCTTGGAGCGGATAAGCCGCGCCACTTGTTCAACTTTGTCGACCAAGGCTTTGGGTGCGCCATCGAACAGCAAATGCGCCTCGTCAAAGAAGAAGACAAACTTCGGCTTATCCGGATCGCCCACTTCTGGAAGGGTCTCGAACAACTCCGACAGCATCCAAAGCAAGAAGGTCGCGTAGAGCTTCGGGGCTGACATCAATCGGTCGGCCGCAAGGATGTTGATCTGCCCGCGTCCGTCCGCGTCGATGTGGAACATGTCTTCAAGGTCCAAGGCAGGCTCACCGAAAAAGTCGCTGGCACCTTGGTTTTCCAGAACCAGCAAGCGTCGCTGAATTGCCCCGACCGACTTGGACGAGACAAAGCCATACCGCAACGCCAGATCTTTCGCGTTTTGCCCGACCCATACAAGCAAGGCTTGCAGGTCCTTCAGGTCCAGAAGTGGCAAACCTTCTTCATCCGCGACGCGGAAGGCAATGTTCAGGATTCCTTCTTGGGCTTCTGACAGATCCAGAAGACGAGAAAGCAGCAAAGGCCCCATCTCACTGACGGTTGTGCGCACAGGATGCCCGTGCTCGCCATACATATCCCAAAAGGTGACGGGGAACGAATCGTAGCTGAAATCTGTGAACCCGATCTTGGTCGCACGCTCCACAAAGGCACCGTGTAGTTTGTGCGTCTCGGTCCCAGCTTTGGCCAAGCCAGATAGGTCGCCTTTAATGTCGGACATGAACACTGGCACACCGGCGTTTGACAAGCTTTCAGCGAGTATCTGCAAGGTGACGGTCTTGCCTGTGCCTGTAGCGCCTGCGATCAACCCATGACGGTTCGCGTATTTGAGCAAGAGGTCTTGTGGGGTAGCATAGCCTTCGCCACCTCCGCCGACAAAGATGCTGTCAGTATTTGCCATGTAAGATTGCCCCTTGGCTCAAACGTTCCGTTAAATTCATGATCACAATAGCCTGTTAACTTCTATGTGCCAGTATGAACATCATGCTGGTGTGCACGTCTTGGCAGTACACTGCATGACTTCCTCCCTGTTGACTGGGCCGTGTCTGTGAGGCACGGCCTTTTTTTCCATTTGAAACTGGGAGTTGTACAAATTGTCGCAGGTTTACTGTTGACCGAGTAGAATATGGGACATAGAGTTTCTCGCATAAGTCGGCCTAGTTCGACGGGGAGAAAAAAATTGGGAAAAGGGTCTGCTTGCAGGCCCTTTTTTCTTTGCGTCCAGTTCGGCAAAAATCCTCTTTGGGCCTACACAACTGCGTTTTCCGACCTGACAGTGTTATTCGCCCATGCTAAACCACATAAGAAGTTAAAAAAGAGTAGCAGGATCCTATGTCTGAGTATTTGAAAACACTGATGATCAGCGCAGCATTGAGCGCAGCTGTAGCTACGAATGTAGCGGCGCAAACAACGACAGAAACAACTGGCGAGGCCGCAGCTGAAGCCGAAGCCCCCGCAGACGACTCCTCGGCCGATGCCCCACGGGACGACGGCCTGAGCACCGGTGCAGAAATCATCGAAGCTGGCACAACCTACAAAGTGTCCGACCATGGTGATTGGGAATTGCGCTGCATCAAAGCGCCTGAGGGCGGCAAAGACCCCTGTCAACTGTACCAACTGCTGGAAGATCAAAGCGGCAACTCGGTTGCAGAAATCAACCTCTTCAACTTGCCAGAAGATGACAGCCTTGCGGCGGGTGCGACCATTGTGACCCCGCTTGAAACGCTGTTGACGCAGAACGTTCAGCTGACCGTAGATGGCGGCAAGGCGAAGGTTTACCCCTTCACATTCTGCACAGCAATCGGGTGTTTCTCACGCGTTGGCTTTACAGCCGGTGACGTCGCTTCGTTTAAAGCGGGCAACATAGCTAAGATCGTTGTCGTACCTGCGCAGGCCCCTGACCAAAGGGTTGAACTCACGATGTCTTTGAGTGGCTTCACCGCAGGCTTAGAGGCGGTGAAAGCCGCAACTGCAGCCGAGTAAATCAAGCAACTGTTTTTTGACGCCGCCGTATCGAAAGATTGCGGCGGCGTTTTCTATTTGTGAGGCTTGTTTTCCTCAAGCCGCGCTTTACGCCCGCCCCGTCTCGTGGCTGTTGGCGTTTTGGCCAAACCTTCGTGCAGAACCTCGTTCATCGGATGGGCCGCAGGCTCTTTCGAATATGCCTCCAGCAGGTAGGCAATGGCGTCTTGATTGTTGTGATCCGAGGACAAATTCAACGCCCAGTCCAAGAAAATGGAGCGGCACTCACCCAAGGTAATTCCGTCAATTCGGTAGGCCTCACGTATTAGGCCTTTGCGGTCAATTGCGTTCAGGTCCATTCCTTGGGCTCCATGTTAAACGGTTTTGCAACCCCTACCCCATACACCAAAGGCCAGCTAGTTAAGAACTTGCTCTACGACGCCAGCCGCCAATTTGCGACATTCTGTGATCTTGTCTTGCAAGCTGGTCAAATTTAGACACCCGCAATCGCGCAGCAGCAGTTCTGTTGCACCGGCTCCTAAGCTATTCGGGCTTATCGGTTTGTCCGACAATAAACGCGCCGCCAGCTGAACGTTAGAGAATAGCGTATGCGCCTCCGCTAGGATCGAGACCTGATCATGTGTCAGCAGCCCAGCCAAATGAGCCTCATTTAATTGCGCCCGTATTTGGCGGGCTGTGCCCTTGCAGATCAGGCTAAGGGCTTGTGACACCAATTCGATATCTTGCCGTCCACCTGCACCGGACTTCACATCCCACACATCTACATGACCGGAGGCTTCTGCCAACCGATCTCGCATCTCTTTGGTATCGGTTTTGATTTTCGCTTCTTCATAGCCGCTGGACAGGACATGGCTGCGTACCTCTTCAACATCGTGTTGTAATGAGAGCTCCCCTGCGATCGCCTGCGCGCGGGTAAACGCCAGATGCTCCCAAACCCACGCGTCGTTGGATTGATAGGTTTTGAACGCTTCAAGTGATGTGGCCACCGGTCCAGACTGGCCTGAGGGCCTAAGCCGCAAGTCCACCTCATAAAGGCGTCCCTGTGCCATCGGGGCTGTTAATGCGGTCACGAAAGCCTGCGTGAACCTCGCAAAATAAGTGCGAGTGTCCAACGGTCGGCGCCCAGTGCTGGCGTCTACCTCCATGGGGTCATAGATAACAATCAAGTCCAAGTCGGACTGTGCGGTTAATGCTCCCGCGCCAACAGACCCCATCCCCAAGATCATCGCCCCACGCCCCGGGGCTTGGCCGTGTTTACGGGCAAATTCGGCCTCAACCACCGGTAGTAATCCCGCTAAGGTTGCACGGGCAAGATCCGCATATTGTGCGCTAGCTGCGTCTGGCGACAAAAGCCCCTGAAGGTGGTGAACGCCAATGCGAAAGTGCCATTCTTTCTGCCAGCGCCGAGCGGTGTCAAGCTTGCCTTCATAATCATCGACCAAAGACACTTGTTCGAACAACAACTGCGTTAACCCGTCTGTATTTGGCCAAGACGCAAAGAAGCTACCACCAATAACGGCATCCAACACCGCAGAGTTCCGCGACAGATATGTGGCCAAAGCGGGAGACGTAGCGCAGATGTCGACGATCAGCTTGGTCAGCTGCGGGTTGGCATCAAAAAGGGAAAACACCTGAACACCAGCAGGCAGGCCCGACAAGAAACGCTCAAATTCAACCATGGCTTCGTCGGGTTTACTGGCTTGCGCCATCTGGCGCAGAATAGATGGAAACACTCGATTAAATAAGGTCTCCGCGCGGTCTGATCGAAGTGCAGGGAACGCGCGCCACCGCTCCAAGTACACATCCGCAGCCTCTAAGCCCTTTATCTCCTCAACCTCTTCGACCTCATCGGGGGCAAAGAAGCTATCGGTCACATCCGCCACCTGCTCCAATCGCGCCATAAGTGTTGCGCGGTACTTGGTGACGTCCTCTTCCCCCATGAAGCGCGACAGGCGTAGAAATCCGTGCTCGTCTTTGGGCAATTCATGGGTTTGCGCATCACCAATCATCTGCAATCTGTGCTCAACTTCGCGGTGCGCTACATATGCGTCCTGAAGCTGTTTCGATGCCTCCGCAGGGACCCAATTGGCCTCCACCAAGCGGTCCAATCCCTCACGAGTTCCACGCGCACGCAGGCTTGGATCGCGCCCACCGGCAATAAGCTGGCGGGTTTGGGTGAAAAACTCGATCTCGCGGATACCGCCCGCACCAAGTTTCATATTGTGCCCGTCGAGGCGCATCTCGCCACCCAAACCTTTGTGGTTTCGGATCTTGAGCCGCATGTCATGCGCATCTTCAATCGCCGCGAAGTCCAAATGCTTGCGCCAAATAAACGGGCTGAGGCGATCAAGGAAACGGTCCCCTGCGTCTAAGTCTCCGGCGCAGGGTCGTGCCTTGATAAACGCCGCGCGTTCCCAAGTGCGACCGACACTCTCGTAATACCGCTCCGCCGCTTCCATCGCGATGCATACCGGTGTCACAGAGGCATCAGGGCGCAAGCGAAGATCGGTTCTAAACACATAGCCATCGCCTGTGACATCGGACATCAACCCCATCAATGATCGGGTGATTTTCACGAAAGTTTGCCTGACCTCAAGATAATCATCGGGGTCATATCTGGTCTCATCAAACAAGCAGATCATGTCGATGTCGGAAGAGTAATTTAACTCATAGGCGCCCATCTTCCCCATGGCCAACACGCACATGCCTGCCCCGATCTCAGCATCGGCATCTACCTGTCCAGGCAATTTGCCACGCGTGATCTGTGCAAGCGTCAGGTCACGTAAGCCCCGTTGCAGGCACTTGTCCGCAAGGTCGGTTAAGGCGCGGGTCACGGTTTCTAGTGGCCAAACACCTCCGATGTCTGCAATGGCCGCCAGCAAGGCTATACGTCGCTTTGCCTGACGAAAGGCAGTTTTCAGATCAGCATCCGTTTGGGCAATGTCGCGCCAAACCCCATCGCGCAAGGCCTCGGCGCTGGTATGTTCCAGCTTGAAAATCCAATCAGCCTCGCGCGACATCAGGCCAGCCAAATAGGGGCTACATCCGGCGGTCGTCTCCAACAGCAACGCGAGCTTTTCCGAGCACCCCGAGAACAGGTCACGTGCTTCACGGCAACGCTCAAGGTTATGCGCAATCGGGTGTTTGGAGATAAGGTCGTTAAAGGTCATATGATCAAGATTAAATTTCTAACATGTGCAATCAACATGCCCTTGAAGCAATCCAAAGACAACTTATCTTGTCGCAATGAGTAAGAGTTTAAAGCGCGTTATCAAGGCCCTCGCAGATGCTGGGATTGATGCTGAAATCATTGAGACCAACGATCAGACACGCACAGCGGCGCAGGCCGCCGAGCAAGCCGAGTGCCATGTCGATCAGATCGCCAAATCCATCATCTTTCGCGGCGAGGATAGCCAAAAAGCGGTGTTGTTCCTGACCGCAGGCGGCAATCAAGTTGACGCCGAAAAGGCCAGTGCCATCGCGGGTGAACGTTTAGGCAAAGCCGATGCCGCGTTGATCCGCACACAAACAGGGTTTGCGATTGGCGGGGTCTCACCCGTAGGGCACCTCAACCCCATTCGTGCCTTTGTTGATCCAAGGCTGATGGAGTTCGACACCATTTGGGCGGCGGCCGGCACACCGCGCCACATCTTCGCATTGTCGCCGGATGTGTTGATTGAGCTGACTGGTGGGAAGATCGAGCCGTTTACCAGCTAAATTTACACGGAGCCTTTGGCCACACGCGCCACCACCTTTGCGGCGCGAAATCCTGGGGCTTCATCGCCGCGTCCCAGACGCTCCATCGTGATCTCAGCTGCGACCGCTTGGGCCGACCGCTCCGCGCCCGCATTTAACACCAAGTGCAACGCGCGCGCGATATCGTCTGGTTTGCACGCGTCCCCTAAGAACTCCGGCACGGTGCGGGTCTCGGAGACCAAGTTTACCAGAGTTACGGTGTCGACCTTTAGCAATGCCGCAATCAATTTGCGCGACATCCAGTTCATGTCGTAAGCGATGACCATGGGCACAGCGTTCGCCGCCAGTTCCAGAGATACCGTCCCCGAAGCCGCTAACGCGACATCCGCTGCCGCAAAGGCCGCCCGTTTCTCAGACAAGGCTAGATCTTGGGGCATTCCGCGTGGATCAAGGACGATGGGATCGCCGGGCCAATTCTTAACATGCTGCCGCACAAGCACGGCCACAGGGGCGGCTGCGGGGACCACCACCCGAATGTTCGGCTGTTTGACCGCCAGCTTTCGCAGGCTTTCTCCAAACACATCGGACAAACGAGAGACCTCGCCGCGGCGCGATCCCGGCAATGCCAGCACAACCGGTGCATCCCCCAAATTATGGGCGCGTCTAAAATCTGCGGCGTCCCCTATATCCGCTAAGGGTTCCGCCACCACAGGATGCCCTACAAAGTCGCAGGCAAGTCCAGCCCGTTCCATGTAAGGCGGCTCGAACGGCAACAACGCCAAGACATGGTCAACAATGCCGACCATCTTATCCGTGCGCTTAGATCGCCATGCCCAAACCGAGGGGGCCACATAATGCACAGTCGGCACCATGGAAAAGCTGCGTAGTTTCTTAAGCACACGTAAGCAGAAGTCAGGGCTGTCGATGGTCACGACCACGTCAGCCCCAGAGCCGATAATGTCCTCGACGGTTTCGTCGCGCCGGCGAAACAACCCGCGAAGCTTGGGAAGCACTTCGGCTATTCCCATGACGGAGAGCTCCTCCATGGGGAACAGCGACGTCATGCCCTCCGCTTCCATTAGGGGGCCACCAACGCCTTGGAACTCGGTCATTGGGTCCAGTTGCGCAAGGCCTTCCATCAGGGCTGCACCCAGCTTGTCGCCCGAAGGCTCCCCCGCGATGAGGTAGACCTTCACCCGCGCACCCAAATAAACAAATTGTTGCTGTCGGCCAGCTTGACGCAGTCATCGCAGTTGAGGATGATTACTCGCCCCGCTTCGACAATGATCCCATCAAGCCCGACTTGGATCGCACGCAGAATAGTATCGGGGCCGATGGTGGGCATATCGATGCGCAGTTCTTGCCCTGGCTTGGCGGCCTTAACTAAAACTCCGCCAGCCTTGGGTATACCTTTTGCACGGGATTGGGGCGAGATACCCATCGGGTTCTTCGCCCAAGGCAATGGAAGGCGTGCATTTAACACGCTTTGCATCATGTAATCAGTGCCGGGCTGCGCCTCTATGGCGAGGGCTTGGCCCTTTTGCACGATGCAAGCTTGCCCGACGTCCGCCGCGGCCATTGCACCGATGATTTGCACCGCGCGGTCCGCGTCGCGCTTGTTCTCATCGCTGGGCTGCTTGGCCGTCAAGACGCCAACGGCTGGCAAGACATCAGGTCGAACTTCATGTGCGCCGACAGGTTGGATACCCGCCTCCTCAAAGAAACCAAGCACAAGGCGCAAAGCCGCGTCATCACCAAGTTGCAACGCCTGCATCATACGTGGGACAAGCGGCATTGTTTGCGGGTCAATCTTGCTGGGGTCCAACGGAGGGCGATCCACGCGTCCCGCAAAGCAAATGCGGTCGACCCCAACGTCCTTCAACCACTCGATGAAGCTGCCAAGGGTCTCAATACGGAACCTCTTTACGGGCTGGTTGTCACGCGCATCCGCGTCCTGCCACTCCATCTGGCATAGATGGTAAGGCGTTCCAGTGTCGCGCAAATGCTCCATCAACGTTTTGGGAAGTTCGCCCTCCCCTGTCACCAGCGCAAGCATCAGCGTGGTGTCAGGTACGACCGGCCACTGTCGCCCAAGATAAAGTCCACAACCTCGCGCACATATTCGCTGTCGGTTTCCTCAGACAGGCGTTTAGCGCGGTCTTGAAAGGCCCCGTCGCCTTGACGAAGCATTTGGTAGGCAGCCCGAAGTGCGGTGATATCCGCACGCGCGACCCCTGCCCGTTTCATGCCGACATAGTTCAACCCATCCAGTTCTCCACGAGGGGCCTGAACCAAGCCGTAAGGGATGACGTCATTGGTCACCATAGTCACTGCACCGATGATGGCACCGCGGCCGATACGCACAAACTGGTGAATGCCAGCAAGGCCGCCGATGATGACCTTATCCTCGATCACGCAGTGACCAGCCAAGGCAGATTGGTTCGCCATGATGACACCGTTTCCGACAATCGCGTCGTGGCCAACATGAGAGCCGGTCATAAACAAGCAGTCATCGCCAACTTTGGTCAGACCGCCACCGCCAGATGTTCCGGTGTTCATGGTCGCACCTTCACGAATGCGGTTTCTGGCGCCGATCTCTAGACGGGTTTCTTCACCGTCGAACTTCAGGTCTTGCGGGATCTCACCAATAACGGCGAAGGGAAATACGATCGTATCCTCGCCGATGCTGGTTTTCCCTGTCACCACAACATGGCTTTTCAACTCCACCCCAGAGGCCAGCGACACTTGGGCCCCCACAGTGCAAAACGGGCCGATGGTTACGCCATCAGCTATTTGCGCGCCCTCTTCAACATAGGCGCTTGGGTGGATTGAGGCGCTCACTTCGGCAGGTCCATCATCGCCGTGAACTCGGCTTCTGCGGCCATTTCGCCTTCAACGGTCGCCACACCTTTGAACTTCCAAACCTTGGCGCCAGCTTTGCCGCGCGTAACTTGCACGTCGAGGTGCAACACATCACCGGGCACGACTTTGCGGCGGAATTTGCAGCCATCGATGGCCATGAAATATACGAGGAAGTTCTTGTCAGCCATGTCCATTGTCACGCCGACCATCACTGCTGCCGTTTGGGCCATGGCCTCGATGATGGTGACACCGGGCATAATTGGCGCGCCTGGGAAGTGACCTTGGAAATGGGGCTCGTTAAAGGTGACGTTCTTGATGCCGCGCGCACTTTCACCTGCTTTGATGTCTTCGACTTTGTCAATCAGCAGGAACGGATAACGGTGTGGGATGATCCGTTGAATAAGGTGAATGTCTGCGGAGGTCTGCGTCATTGGGGTATCCTTTGGCTTTGGCTCTTTTGGGTAGCATCAGCACTTCTTTGGTACAAGTTTGCGGCACTAGTTGTCTTTTGCCGAGACAGGGTCCGTCTCTCCATCATTCACCACGGGATTCGGGCGTTGAACCGGCAGCAAGCCCGGATCAATTGGCAATGGCGACGATCCAATTGTTGCGTCAATTCGGGCAATAGCCGCATCGGTGATATCGATCTGCCGTACCGAAAAGATAACGGCCGTGTTGTTCAAGATCGCGACCGCACCAGTTTCCTCTACCAATTCCAGCAATACGGGAAAGGCGGCCTCAAAAAACCGCGCGCGTTCCTGATCTGCTTGTCGCTGAATGCTATCTGACTTTTGCGATTGGGCACGTCGAATGCCCGTCACACGCTCATCGAAATCTGCGGCGAGTGCTTGAAACTCTTCGGAGTCCATAGAGGGGCGCTCAACCGTCAGACGGCGCTCCTCTTCTTCGAGGGCCGCTTCGATCTTCCGGTTCTCTAGCGACAAATCTCTGGATTGCGCCGTGAGATCCGCTTGAACCCGTTTTCCAAACTTTGATGCAGCATACATTCGGTCCTGATCCAAGGTCAGAACCGGACTAGACTGGACGGTCTGAGCCAGAACAGGTGTCGACACGAGCAACGCCGCGACCAATACACCTGATGCGCGACGCAAATTCATGATTAGAACTGCGTTGAAACGGTCAAGTCGAAGCTTTGCTCTTCATCGAAATCTTCCTTAACCAGCGCTTTTGAGAAGTTAAAGCGCAGCGGTCCCAAGGATGTATCCCACAGCAGTGACACCCCAATGACGGAGCGAAGTTTGAAGCTGTCATCAACAACGACACCGTTGGTGCCAATCGTATCATCCAATCCCCACAGAGAGCCTACGTCAAAGAAGGCACCGCCGCGGATTCCGTATTCCTCTGGCAAACCCAGTGGGAAGTCCGCTTCAAACCGCGCAACAGCAAAGTAGTTGCCGCCCAGTGCGTCCTGATCCGTGCTGGCCAAATCACGCGGGCCAACACCGGCCCCCTCAAATCCGCGCAGCTGGCTAGAGCCGAGGAAGAACCGTTCTGTAATCCGGCTGTTTCCGGTCAGTCTGGTATTGGCCCCAAAATCAAATCTTGCACGTAGGGTTACTTCTTCACGGGCAACCTTGGTTTCAGCTCCGATGGAACCGGTTGTTTGGAGGTATTGAATGCCGCCACCGATACCGCCAATTTCTTGGCCAAATTGCAGAAGAACACCGCCATTTGGATTAAGGCCCGTCCGGCGGGTATCGTAGGAATATTGGTAACCGAAGGCCGATGTATAGGCAGAACCATCGTCGCGTTGGATGATCTCTGATACGGAGTTACTGACGTTTTTAATCGAATCTCTCGACAATTGATAATTCAACCGAAGGCGGCCGTTTTCAGAGACAGGGAATTCGATGCTTGGCTCAAAGCCGATGTTTTGCGTGTCAAAATCAGAGAACTGACTATCTGTCGTCGTGTAATATGTGCTCAGGCTCAACGATAGGTCACGTCCCAAGAACGCAGGTTCGGTGAAGCTAACACTCGTACTTTGGTTGTCCGATCCAGTATCGAAGGAAAACGCCAAGGTTTGGCCGCGACCTAGGAAGTTGCGCTCTCTGAAGCTGACATTCAGGGATGCGCCGGAATCGCCGTTAAAGCTAACCCCGAACCCAAGCGAGCCGGTTGTTGTCTCCTCGACATCAACGTCGACGACTACCTGTTCAGGGCCACTGCCCTGACGTGTGTTAACATCCGCTGTAGAAAAGTAACCAAGCGCACGAATACGCTCTGCGGCATCACGGATCGCACGAGGGTTGAAAGGGTCACCCTCTACGGTATCAAACTGGCGACGAATGACGCGATCGAGTGTTGTCGCGTTGCCTTCAATATCAATGCGTTCCACAAATACGCGCGGGCCACGAATGATGGCGAATTCAACATCCAGCGTCACATCCGCATCATTACGCGTGATACGTGGCTCAACACGGATAAAGTTAAGACCATTTTGTAACGCGAGGCGTTCCATTCGGGTGATTGTGTTCTCGATTTTCGAGGGTGAGTAGACCTCACCATCTTTAAGACGCGCTACCTCGTGGTACTCATCGGCGTCAATTTCCGGTAAGTCGGAATAGGTGGAAACCCGCCCGACCTTAAATTGCTGCCCTTCGCGAACATTAAAGCTGACGAAGTAGCCGTCGCGCTCACGGGTTAGCTCTGGTGTCGATGATAGAACCTGAAAGTCCACGTAGCCGCGCGACAGGTAGAAATCGCGTAAAAGCTGGCGGTCGAAGGCGATACGGTCTGCGACAAATGTGTCTGATTGAATGACGGATCTTAGTAAACCGGCTTGTTTGGATTCGATGACACGGCGCAGGCGACGATCTGAGTATGCGCGGTTGCCGATAAAGCTAATGCGCTCAACCTCAACAACGTCACCCTCGGCAACTTCAAAAATCACGTCCACGCGATTGTTGGAGCGAGCAATGATCCGCGGTGTAACAGTCGCCGCGATCCGGCCCGCTTGCGTGTATCCTTCGGCGATCAAAGCCGCGTCGGCTTCGGCGGTTGCGGGGCTGTACACACGACGAGACTGCGATTGCAGCAATGGAACCAGGTCAGCGTCCTTAAGGCGCTTATTGCCCTCAATGTTCACGCGGTTGATCGTCGGAAATTCGTTAACCGTCACAACTAGACGGTTGCCAACTGGCACAACATCTACGGTCTCAAACAGGCCTGATCGTTGCAAGCGCTGAACCGCGTCGTTCAATTGACCTGCCGATGCGCTTTGGCCTCGCTCGAGCCGCAAGAAGCTCAAAATGGTCGCATCATCGATACGTTGATTGCCTTCGATTTCAATCGAGGAAATTGGAAAACTCTGTGCATATGCTGGAGAAAGCGACACGGCGCTCCCGACAGCAGCAATAGCAAGTCCTGACAATGCCGCTCTAACGCACTGAATTTTAACGAATTGGCGTGCGTTCTGCGTCGCTGATGCGATCTTCATGTATGTAGGTCCCGCTCTGACACTCTATGTTGTGCCAATGGTCTAGACCGAGTCTCTACAGTTGTCAAAACGATGACCCAAAAAGACCCCCGAAAAACGGAGGCCATCGGTCGCGAATTGTTACAGATATTTCAGTGGCTCAAAGACCTGCAAGCAGGCCCGCAGTTGAAAGCGCACAAAGAATGGCGACGGGCCAAATCAAACGGTCCCAGTTGAGACGGAAAAGAAGGCTCAGCCCTTGATAGCTTGATTGAATAGTTTGCATGTGCCCGATACCTCTTTGAAGTTCGGGCACTAATGCTATTCAAATGTGGCGCAAGTTTGACAAACTTAGGTGCAAAAGAAGTCATTGGTTAAAGCGAACACCATTAATGACAGCAACAAAACCAAGCCCGTTGTCATCATCACGTTCAGCGCTTTATCCGATGGCGGGCGCCCTACCACAGCCTCATATGCGTGGAACACCAAATGTCCGCCGTCCAACACAGGAATGGGGAAAAGGTTCAATAAACCAACGGCCGTAGACAACACCGCGATGAACCAGATGAACTCTTTCGCCCCTTGAGACGCCATATCACCTGAAGTTTGCGCAATTCCAATCGGGCCTTGAATGTTGCACGAACTAATCGCGCCAGTAATCATATGCCACATGCCTGAAAGGCTAGAGGTCGCGATGAACCATGTTTGGGACACCCCGCCCCAAGCTGCGTCCCCTACCCCGAGCTTCACACGTGGTGGCTCAAAGAACGCCCCGCCAGAAAAGCCGATGAGCCAGCGCGACTCGAATCCGTCGCCACTTGGTAAATCACGTTGTCTTGGGGTCAGGGTTTTCTCCAAAACTTCGCCATTGCGGTACACCAGCAGTTCCAACGGATTGTCTTCATTGGCCTGAGCCGCGTCTTGAACTTCACTAAGGGCGAAGACCGGTTTGCCGTTTACGGATTGAATAACGTCACCAACCTCAAGGCCGCCGTCCATTGCGGCGGATTTAGGCTGAAGTTGATCGATCACAGGCGGGAATGGGAAAACGCTGTCGAAGGTTACGTTCTGTCCGTCACGCTCAACCTCGTAAGAAACAACTTCAGAGGCTTCTTGCTCGCGTGCAGCGGAATAGAAATCACTCAGATTGCCAATTGGGGTTTCGCCGACCCGCAAAATTCGATCGCCTTCTTGGAACATTTCAACCGGCCCCGGCAGTGGTTTCAGCTTCCCGATAACCGCGTCCTCGGTGGTCGTGCCTGAGAACAGAAAAATGCCGGAAAATACAAAAATGGACAAAATGAAGTTGAACACAGGGCCTGCGGCCACGGTTGCCGCGCGCCGCCAAAGGACCGCGCCGTGCATCGTGCGCTTGAGCTCAGAATCGCTCAGGCTGGTCATCGCCTCGCCATCCTTGCCCGATGCCGCATCAGCATCGCCTAAGAACTTGACGTAGCCGCCAAACGGCAAAGCCGCGATCTGCCAGCGCGTGCCACGTTTGTCCACGCGCGAATAGAGGACGGGACCGAAGCCAAGCGAAAACACCTCCGCGTGAATGCCGCACCAGCGTCCGACAATGTAATGGCCGTATTCATGGATGGCGACGATAACGCTCAAAGCCACAACAAAGGCGAGCATAGCGCCCAAAAAGCCACCAAATGAGGGAAGCGTTCCCAATAAATCCATAGTCCGCCCTTTCGCGTCCTTCTTCGGCGTTTAACGCGCCGCTATCTTTTTAACCAACTCGCGTGCTGTCTTGCGTGCCAAGTGGTCAGTCTCGAGCACCTTATCAAGGGTAACTATGTCGCAACCAAGGCTATTTTCGCCTTCAAGGGCACTCAAAACTTCGTCAACAAGCTGCGCCATGTCCAGAAATCCGATCTCAGAGGCGAGAAACGCATCTAACGCGGCCTCCTTCGCGGCGTTGAACGCAGCCCCAGACAGGCCGCCGTTATCCATCACTTCTTTGGCGATACGCAAAGCGGGATAGCGGGTTTCATCAGCATGTTGAAAATTCAGGCTGGCGATCTTTGCAAGATCAAGCCTCTCGACAGGCAAGTGACTGCGATCTGGCCAGTTCAGTGCGTACCCAATGGCGTGCCGCATATCATGTGGTCCGATATGTGCCATCAGTGCTCCGTCGTTAAAGCCAACGAGCGCATGGATTAGGCTTTCTGGATGGACGATGGTTTCGATTTGCTCAGGCGAAAACCCAAAGAACTCTTTTGTTTCAATGAGCTCCATAGCCTTGTTAAACATAGAGGCGCTGTCGATGGTGATGCGCTGCCCCATGTTCCAATTTGGATGTGACGAAGCTTGGGCAATCGTTGCTTGCGCCAGTTTTTCCATCGGCCAATCTCTGAACGCGCCGCCAGAGGCCGTGATAATCACACGTTCCACCGCAGACGTATCCTCGCCCACCAAGGCCTGAAAGACAGCGGAATGCTCGCTGTCTACGGGGAGAATGGTTGCCTTGTGTTTTGCCGCTTCCGCCATCAAATGTGGACCGGCTGTGACGAGGGATTCCTTATTGGCCAAGGCCAACGTGGATCCATGCCGCAGCGCCCTCAGCCCAGGGACAAGCCCGGCGGCGCCCACGATGGCGGACATGAATAGATCAGCGTGCCGATCAGCCGCCTCCGCAACTGCGTTTTGGCCTGCCGTGACTTCGATCTTGGTACCCGACAGTGCCGCTTTCAAATCCACGTAGCATTCATCGAAAGCAGTGACGGCCACATCGGCGTCAAGAGCTATCGCCTGCTCCGCCAGTCTGGAAATGTTCCGACCACCGGTCAAAGCTACCACATCGTATTGATCAGGCGCACGGGCGATGAGATCGACAGTGTTTTCCCCGATCGACCCAGTTGAGCCGAAAACCGTAACCTTGCGCATCAGTTAACAATCGGTGGAAAGCGGAGCAAGATCATGATCGGCAACAAGATAACAGCAGCCCCAAGCATCCCGTCAAAGCGGTCAAAGAACCCGCCGTGACCGGGAATGAGATTGGATGAGTCCTTAACCCCCATCTTCCGTTTCAACGCGCTTTCAGCAACGTCACCGGCTTGGGATGCCATGGACACCAAGACCGAGAACATAACGACCTCAAAGCCCACGCCACGAACGCCAATGAAGAACGCCCCGACAACCGCCGCCGCGACCCAACCGGCGGATGTCCCCGACCAGGTTTTCTTTGGTGAAACTTTGGGCCAAAACTTCGGCCCGCCGATGATCCGCCCTGCAAAGTAGCCCAGTACATCTGTGGCTATCACGACCAGTGCCAGCCACAGCATCCAAACTACGCCGTCAACACGCAGAATCAACAGCGCCATGCATGCGATCATTATCAAAAATGCGAAAGCTGCATGAAGCAACCGGTGCTTATCGAAAGTCACAACACCCGCAATCGCGGGAATGAACAAGAACAACAGCCCTGAGCCCGAAAACAGGCTCCAGCTTGCGAACAACGAGGCGACGGCAACCGCTGCAAGCGCTAATGCCACGTTTTGGACGATGCCCAACATGCGCGTCAGCTCCCAAACCAAGGCGCCACAGATGACGTAGACGAGCAAGGTGAACCACGCGCCCCCTACCCAAATGGCCCCAATGCCCACAACCGCCATAACAGCGGCGGAACTCATGCGTGCCGTCAGATCAGAAAATTTGTCGGATGATGCGCTCATGTCGCCTCTCTCATTTACAGATGGCGAGGCCAATTATGCCTTAACAGCGCCAAAGCGGCGGTCGCGGCTGCCGTAACGGGCGACCACACTTGCGAATACCTCTGGCGTAAAGTCGGGCCAATGCGTGTCGATGAATTCATATTCTGCATAGGCCGATTGCCATAGCAGAAAGTTGGAAATACGTGCTTCGCCAGATGTTCGGACCACTAGATCGGGATCAGGCAAAACATATGTGTCAAGGAAAGAGGCCAGCACTTCAGAATCGACCTGCTCGGGACGCAGGCGTTTTTCCGCGATCTCAACAGCCAAACGCTGTGTCGCGCGGGTCACCTCGTCGCGTGCCCCGTAGTTCAAGGCAACGGTCAGGTGGGTTGTGTCGTTATTCTCGGTCAGCTTCTCAAGATAATCCATCAAAGCCTGAAGCTTCTTGTCCAGCTTCTCGCGGTCGCCAATAAAGCGCACACGGGTGCCCAAGCGATGCATGTAGTTTGCTTCACGTTGAATGTAGCGACGAAACAGCGCCATCAATCCGGCGATTTCGGACTGCGTTCGCTTCCAGTTCTCAGTAGAAAACGCGAATATTGTCAGGTATTTAATCCCCAAGCTGGGGCATGTTTCAACTGCTTGGCGGACACGTTTGGCCCCCGCTTGGTGGCCGAACAGTCGAGGGCGATTGCGTTGCGCGGCCCATCTGCCATTGCCATCCATAATGATGGCGACATGCTTAGGCCCGTTCGAGTTAATATCCTCAACGCTCATCTCAGCACCTCAATCTTGCTTCACTCAATATAATATTGTTGTTTTTATCAGTATATCGCGAAAAGCCGCTGTTGTCAGGCGGCCTTTACGGGGAAACCAGCAGTTAGACCTGCATGATCTCCTCTTGCTTGTTATCCAGCGCTTGATCAACCAGCTTGATTTGCGCGTCGATCATCTCCTGAACCTCAGTCTCCCAAAGTTTTTGATCGTCCTCGCCCATGCCGTCCGCTTTGGCTTTCTTGATCTGATCCATTGCATCACGGCGAATGTTGCGCACGGCCACGCGGGCGTGCTCGGCATATTGGCCAGCAACCTTGGTCAGCTCACGGCGACGCTCCTCGTTTAGCTCCGGAATAGGCAGCATGATGATCGTGCCGTTTAGTTGAGGATTGATCCCCAAGCCACTCTCACGAATGGCTTTTTCCACCTTGTTGACCAAGCCTTTGTCCCAGACATTGATCGTCACCATACGTGGCTCCGGCACGTTCACGGTCCCAACTTGGTTAATCGGGGTCATGGAGCCATAGGCGTCGACCATCACAGGTTCCAGCATGGAGCCAGAGGCGCGGCCCGTGCGAAGCGAGCCGAACTCGGTGCGCAGCGAACTCATGGCACCGTCCATGCGGCGTTGAATATCGTCTGTGTCTAGGATGAAGTCGTCGGACATGGTTCGGTCCCATCTTGATATGGTTTGCTCGTTGCCCGAGTGTCTAAAGCAAGCGGACGTCTGTGGCTAGAGGTTCAAAACAACCACTTAGCCGCCAATTAGTCCTTCACGATGGTATAGGTCCCCTCGCCCGCGAGGATCCCCTTAAAGCCACCCGGCTCGTCCAGCGAGAACACAATGATCGGCAAATCGTTGTCGCGGGCCAGCGCGATGGCCGACGCATCCATGACCCCCAAGCGCTTTTGCAGCACATCATCGAAGCTAACTTCGTCGTAGCGCACCGCATCATCGTGCTTGGCTGGATCTTTGTCGTAGACGCCGTCGACCTTGGTGCCTTTGAAAATGGCTTCGCAGGACATTTCATTGGCCCGCAGCGTGGCGGCGGTGTCGGTGGTGAAATACGGGTTGCCCGTGCCTGCGGCAAAGATACAAACACGCTTCTTTTCCAAGTGGCGAACCGCACGGCGACGGATATATGGCTCGGCCACCTCATTCATCGTAATCGCCGAGATCACACGTGTGTGGATGCCTAGACTTTCCAGCGCCCCCTGCATCGCCAGAGCATTCATCACTGTCGCAAGCATCCCCATGTAGTCGGCCGTGGTCCGCTCCATCCCTTGGGCGGAGCCTTGAAGCCCGCGAAAGATGTTGCCGCCGCCGATGACCATGCAAATTTCAACGCCCATGTCGTGCACGGTTTGCACTTCACGCGCGATGCGCTCCACGGTTGGTGGGTGCAGGCCGAATCCCTGATCCCCCATCAGCGCTTCGCCGGAAATCTTCAACATTACGCGCTTGTATGTGGTTTTGGAGGCATCAGACATGGGGGCGGCCTTTCTCGGAGCTGCTAGAGCTGTTGCAAAGTGACCATAAAATGTCGGAAAACCCCGCGAGATTCAACGGCCAAGCGACAGCCAAACGAAGACAATCAAAGATTTATTGGATACCACCCGTCTTATGCAGCAATTGCTTGAACAAATAGGCCTCGAAAAACCCGTGCTTATCGCGGGGCCAACGGCGTCGGGAAAGTCCTCTTTGGCGCTTCGCATTGCGGCTCAGTTGGGCGGCACGATTATAAACGCAGACGCCCTTCAGGTGTTTGATTGCTGGCAGCAGCTGTCTGCGCGCCCTGACGCAAGTGAATTGGCACAAGCCGATCATGCGCTCTACGGCCACGTATCTTACCGCGACACCTACTCAACGGGTCACTGGCTACGTGACGTGGTCTCGCAACTCGACAAGCCGAGCAGACCGATCATTGTCGGTGGCACAGGGTTAAACTTTACCGCCCTCACCCAAGGACTGGCAGACATCCCCGCAATACCCGCAGGTGTACGGGAAGAAGCCGAGGCCCTGACACGCGAAGATATGCTAGAAGCTTTGGACGTCGTCACAACCGCACGCATCGATGTTTTGAACCGCGCCCGCGTGCAGCGCGCATGGGAGGTGTTACGCGCCACTGGCCGCTCGATCACCGATTGGCAGGCAGAAACGCCGCCCCCCACTTTGAAGCGCGAAAATTGCACCGCTATTGTTATGAACGCGCCAGTCCCTTGGTTGGACGACCGCATTATACGCCGATTTGACCAAATGCTTGATAATGGCGCTTTGGATGAAGTTCGAGCCTTGCAATCGGATTGGGACATTCAGCGCCCTTCCGCCAAGGCAATCGGCGGTCCTGAGCTTATGGCCTACCTAAATGGCGGGTTTTCGCTGGAAGAAGCCCGCGAAAGGTCAATCACCTCTTCGCGCCAATATGCTAAGCGTCAAAGAACTTGGTTCCGCGCCCGAATGAAGGACTGGTCGCAGATATCCGCTGATGAGTTGTCGAACTGACACAGAGTGGTCTAAATTGTTTGTTTGACAGCCAGAAGATGCGCCAACTACAATTTTGCTTGTATAGCCTAAACAAGCACGCCTGCTTTGCGCTCCATATTGATCAGGATTTTCATGACCCGCCACACGCTTCCTCAAGTCGAAACCCTCGCGACCCATCAACGGTCCGAGGTATGGCGAACGGATGCAGCGCAGTCACTTGACTACCCTATCCTATTTTGGATCACCCGCGGGCAAGGCCGCATTATGGTCGATTGCCGCATGCGTGGCATTGGGCCAAATACGGCCATCTACATCCCCGCAAACACGCTGTTCAGCTACGAGATGTTTGCCAGCCCCCAGGGTATGGTTGTCTCGCTTCCGAGTGACGAAACCGTGGGATTTCCGCGCAGACCGGCCTTGTTGAAGCCCACCACAGTACATGCGCAAAGCGAGATCACTGGCCTTATCGATGCGTTGTCTCGCGAGCTGGCGGAGCTAAGAACCGGACGGCGCCGCGCTGTTATGGCCTATGCCATGATGATTGGCGTATGGCTGGATCGCGCTTTGAGCGAGCAGCCTCAAGGTGAGTTGGGTAAGTCAGATCGTGTGCTGCGCAAGTTTAGCCGTGTGGTCAGTATCGGCCACCGTGATGGCAAATCTTTAGGTGAATTTGCCGCCGACTTGCAGGTCACCCCTACGCATCTTACCCGCCTGACACAGAACGCAGTGGGTAAGCCCGCATCAGCCCTGCTGCAAGAGCGGATCATACAAGCGGCCTGTGAAGCATTGCTGCACACGGATCGACCGGTCCAAGACATCGCAGACAAGCTTGGATTTTCCAGTCCAGCGTATTTTACAAGGGCTTTTCAAACACATACCGGGAAAAGCCCGTCTGCGTTCCGAAAAGCCAAGTAAACGCGCTCTAACGCGTCTTTCTCACGAAAACTTTTTCAGCCAAACGGACCAATTTACGGGCAAATGTCGCTTTTCGACATTGCGCTTGTCGCTTTTGTGCTGCACCCTGACGTTTCCAGCCGTTGACGCGCGACCAAATCTGTTGCGCTATGATGTGCAGTGAATTGCCGCAGAACGGGTGCATACCCGTTTCTGTAATCCACAAAGACGGCCAGACCGGGAAACGTCGGGACAATGGCTGATTAAATAACGTCTTCAGGGAGACAAATAATGACCAAACAAACCTTTAACGGCGGACCAGTGCATCCCGCAGTGGACATGTACGTCGATGAGCACAAAGCCGGCAAATTGGATCGCCGCGAGTTCATGACCCGCGCAACCATGATGGGCGTTACCGCGACCGCCGCTTACGGCATGATCGGCGCGACCCCAGCAAAAGCTGACGGTCACGCCGCCACGCCAGAGCAAGGCGGCACTATGCGCATGCAGATGGAAGTCCGCGCGATGAAAGATCCGCGCACGTTTGACTGGACGCAAATGGCCTATGTTTCCGCAGGCTGGTTGGAGTATCTGGTTGAGTATAACTCTGATGGCTCCTTTGAACCGATGCTCCTTGAGGCTTGGTCCATCAACGACGATGCAACCGAATATACATTGAATGTCCGCAAGGGTGTGAAATGGAACAATGGCGACGACTTCACTGCAGAAGATGTGGCGCGCATGGTTGCAAACTGGTGCGATAAAGAAGTTGAAGGCAACTCGATGGCCGGCCGTTTTGCGGTTCTTGTCGACGCCAACACAAACAAAGCCCTTGAGGGCAGCATTAGTGTAGTGGACGGCCACACAGTTAAGCTGAGCCTTCCTGCGCCGGATATCACACTGATTGCTGGCATGTCCGACTACCCAGCTGCGGTTTACCACAGCTCGGCTACTGGCACTCCGGAAGATCTTATCGCGAACCCAATCGGCACCGGCCCTTACAAGCCAGAATCGTTGGAAGTTGGCGTGAAGGCTGTCCTCGTACGCAACGACGGCTTCGATTGGTGGGGCTACGCTGCGGGCAAAGGCGCATACCTCGACCGTATCGAATACATCGATTATGGCACAGACCCTGCGGCTTGGGTTGCAGCGGCAGAAGCCGAAGAGGTCGACATCTTGTATGAGACCGTTGGCGAATTTGTTGACGTCATGAGCGGCTTGGGCTGGGAGCAATCCGAGGTGCCATCTGCGGCTACCATCGTTATTCGTCCAAACCAAGTTGCCGAAGATGCGGACGGCAAGAAGCCATACGCGGATGTTCGCGTTCGCCAAGCCATCGCCAAAGCCGTCGACCGCAACGTGTGCCTCGAGTTGGGCTATGCGGGCCAAGGTCAGATTGCTGACAACACGCACGTGGGTCCAATGCACCCAGAGTATGCGGACGTTCCTGGCTTCGAGCACGATCCAGCGGGCGCTAAAGCGCTTCTCGATGAAGCAGGCATGGCCGATTACGAGTTCGAACTGATCTCGATCGACGATGACTGGCGCAAGAACACAACTGACGCCGTTGGCGCCCAGCTGCGTGATGCGGGCTTCAACATCAAGCGGACGATTATTCCCGGCACGACGTTCTGGAATGACTGGACCAAATATGGCTTCTCCTCCACGAACTGGAACCACCGCCCACTTGGCGTCCAGATTTTGGGCCTTGCTTACCGCTCCGGCGAAGCGTGGAACGAAGCGGCCTTCTCCAACGCTGAGTTTGATGCGGCACTTGCCGAAGCCAACTCCATTGCCGATGCAGACAAGCGTCGCGAAGTGATGGTTAAGTTGCAAACTATCATGCGGGACGAAGGGGTTACGATCCAGCCATACTGGCGTTCGCTCTACCGTCACATGAAGCCGGGCATTGTCGGCGCCGATATGCATATCGCCTATCTGCCGCAGATCTATAAATACGGCTTCTCTGCATAAATCCATCACGTCAGGGCCGCGCCGCAAGGTGCGGCCCTTTCACTAATACCGCGTGGCCAAGACTGCCTTGGCTTCAGACGCCCAAAAGGGTGCATCCAACGCGGCCAGCAAACAGGGACCCCACGAATGGGAATGTTCATCCTACGACGTGTAGGCGTGATGCTGCTGACGGCTTTCTGCCTGACGTTCATCGTGTTCTTCATGACGAACCTTTACCCCAACCTTGAAAAGCTAGCTAAAACCCAAGGCAACTTCCGCATGTCTGATGAGGCCGTGGTCAGCTATCTTACGCGCGAGGGCTATATGGCCCCGCTGCCCGTCAAATATGGGCGCTGGCTTGGTGTGCTGCCAAACCACGTCTCTACTGACGAGGATGGTAAGACCACCGGCAAATGCATTCGCGAAGGGGTCAACACGCCAGAGACAGCGCCAAGCTACTGCGGTGTTATCCAAGGGGAATGGGGATATTCCTCGGTGTTTAAAGATGACGCTGGATCGATCATTTCCAAACGCCTGGGGCTGACGGGGTGGCTTGCACTTCTTGCTTTCGCGGTCATGATCCCGCTGGCGCTTATCATTGGTGTGCTTGCTGGCATGCGCGAAGGCAGCCGGATGGACCGCAGCCTTTCAACGTTCTCGATCGCGTCCTCTGCCACGCCCGAATATGTATCTGGTGTGATATTTATCGCGGTCTTTGCCTCCTCGGCCTTCGGGTTGAAGTGGTTCAAGGGCTCCGCCACCTCCGCGATGGACGACTTCACATGGGCTAACATCACCCTGCCCGTGGCTACCATCGCCCTTTACGGGGTTGGATATGTGGCGCGGATGACCCGCGCCTCCATGGCCGAGGTCATGACCGCGCAATACATTCGCACCGCGCGCCTCAAGGGCGTCAGCTTTGGCAACATCGTCGTCAAACACGCGCTGCGCAATGCGCTGATTGCGCCTTTCACGGTCATCATGTTGCAGTTCCCTTACCTGCTAACCGGCGTCGTCATCACCGAGACCCTGTTCAACTACAAAGGCTTCGGTTGGATGCTGGTGCAAGCGGCGTCGAACAACGACATCGACTTGTTGCTCGGTGGCTCGGTTGTGGCCGTGGTCGTCGTTTTGCTAACGCAGCTGATCTCAGACATCGGCTACGTGTTCCTCAACCCACGCATTAGGATTTCATAATGGAGCCGCTCACTTGGACAGGTGCGCTAGGCACCATTTTGAACCCGGTCTTTACATTTGCGGTGTTGGGATTGATCCTTTCTGTTGCAGGCTATGTTCTGCTCAACACCTTTGAGAATGCGCAGACTGCCTTTGGTGTCACCGCAAATCGAGCGTCTGGGCCGAATTCAGAATATGTGTTGAAATTCATATTCCCTATAGCTGCCTTCACTATACTGCTTTGCGCCGTGTATCTGTTGACGGGTATCCTTGCGCCATATGGCACTGCAGGCATCATCGGAGAGTTAGGCGTTCGGTTACTTCCGGTTTGGATCGCTCTTGTCGTGACCTTCTATCTGTCGATCACCTACAAGCGTAAACTGGGCCTTTACGGCAAACTGTTCGACAGCCCGATTGGCATGATCGGCTTCGCCATCGTGATGTTCTGGGTCTTTACAGCTGTCTTTGTAGCCATGGATTTGATCATCACCCATGATCCGCTTGGTCAGGTCTCCGGCATGAAGAACAAAGTTCCCGGCACACCGCTGCGCGGCGCTGAGGATGGAGACTATGCCCACTACCTACTTGGTGGCGATAACCTTGCTCGCGATGTGTTCTCACGTGTTGTGAAGGGTAGCCAAGTGGTACTTGTCATTGCGCCAGCGGCGACCCTGTTTGCCTTTATGGTTGGTATCACCTTGGGCCTGCCTGCAGGCTATTTCGGTGGCAAGCTGGATACAATTATCAGCTTCGTTGCGAACTTGGTCTTGGCCTTCCCTGTGATCTTGTTGTTCTTCTTGCTGGTGACCCCAGAAATTCGCGCCGCAGGTATCCCGATCCCTGGCACGGAATATATCTGGAAGGTGCCCACGATCATGGCGTCCATTTTGTTCCTGTTCCCGCTGGTGTTCTTGGTTGTGCTGTTCGACTCGCGCTACTTCACCCAGCCAGCCAAGCGAAACCTCTACGTTGGGCTGACCGTCCTAATTGGGGGCTATATCTATCTGGGCATGGCTTGGAATGCTGACCCTCTTGGCATCATCTCCATCGATGACGGCGTGTTAATCGTCTTCGTCGCCGTGGTTTTCGTGAACTCGCCCACTGTGTTCCGGATCGTGCGCGGCCTCGTGCTCGACATCAAAACACGTGACTATGTGGCGGCTGGGCAAACCCGTGGCGAGGGCCCTTGGTACATCATGCTGTGGGAGATCCTACCCAACGCGCGTGGGCCACTGATCGTCGATTTTTGCCTGCGCATTGGCTACACCACGATCCTACTGGGCACCTTGGGCTTCTTTGGCCTTGGTCTGTCTTCGGAAAGCCCTGATTGGGGCACCACAATCAACTCTGGCCGCCGATTGCTGAGTGTGTTTCCACACCCTGCCATCGTTCCAGCCCTTGCATTGATGAGCCTCGTGCTCGGTCTCAACCTTCTCGCGGATGGTCTGCGTGAAGAAAGCCTGAAGGATTAAGCCCATGTCTGATGATACATACACTGGCCCGATCCTCGAGATCGACCAGCTCTCCATCTCGTTCTTCACGCGGTTACGCGAAATCCCTGCTGTGATGGATTTCTCATGCACGGTGCAACCCGGCGAGGCCATGGGCCTCGTGGGCGAATCCGGTTGTGGCAAATCCACGGTGGCGCTTGGGGTCATGCAGGACCTCGGCGTCAATGGCCGTGTGGTTGGCGGCTCGATCAAGTTCAAAGGGCGCGATCTGGGGACGATGAGCGCGGAGGAGCTTCGCGATATTCGCGGCTCCGAGATCGCGATGATCTACCAAGAACCCATGGCGTCCCTGAACCCCGCTATGCGCATCGGCAAGCAGCTGATGGAAGTGCCGATGATCCACTTTGGTACCTCCGAGAAGGAAGCCTATGAACGCGCCTTGGAAGTGGTCACGGACGTAAAACTCCCCGACCCTTCACGCATCCTCAACAGCTTCCCGCATCAGCTATCAGGCGGCCAGCAGCAACGCATCGTGATCGCGATGGCGTTGATGTCAAAGCCGTCATTGTTGATCTTGGACGAGCCAACAACTGCCCTTGATGTGACCGTCGAGGCCGCCGTGGTTGAACTAGTTAAGGACTTGGGTAAGAAATACGGCACATCGATGCTGTTCATCTCTCACAACCTGGGATTGGTGCTGGAAACCTGCGACCGCATCTGCGTGATGTATTCCGGCGAGGCGGTCGAGACAGGCTCCATCGAGGATGTCTTTGACGACATGCAGCACCCATATACACAAGCGCTGTTCCGCTCGATCCCCTTACCAGGAGCAGACAAAAACTCACGGCCCTTGGTGGCCATTCCAGGCAACTTCCCCCTGCCCCATGAGCGCCCGCAGGGCTGTAATTTCGGGCCGCGCTGTGATTACTTCCAAGACGGGCTATGCAATCAAGGTGACATCCGAATGCAGCCCATTAAAGGCGATGATCGCCATGGATCGCGCTGTCTTCGCATTGACCAGATCGACTGGAGCGCGCCTATCGAGATTGGCGCACAGACGGAGAAACCGGAACCCGGTGACGTTGTCCTAAAAATGGACAACCTGAAGAAATACTACGAAGTCGCCGCCTCCGCCCTCTTTGGTGGGGCCAACAAAAAGGTGGTCAAGGCCAATGAAACCCTCAGCTTTGAGGCCCGCGAATCCGAGACCCTCGCTATCGTTGGCGAATCCGGTTGTGGCAAGTCCACCTTTGCCAAGGTTCTGATGGGCCTAGAGACGGCAACTGAAGGGCAGATCCTGCTCCACAACCAAGAAATACAAGCGACCCCGATTGAAGAGCGCGACACAAAGACTGTGTCAAACGTCCAAATGGTGTTCCAGAATCCGTTCGACACACTCAATCCATCCATGACTGTGGGACGGCAAATCATTCGGGCCTTGGAAATCTTCGGCATCGGCGATGATGAGGCCGCGCGCGAGCAACGCATGTTGGAGCTTTTGGACCTCGTGAAACTGCCCCGCGAGTTTGCCACACGAATGCCGCGACAATTGTCGGGTGGTCAAAAGCAACGGGTCGGCATCGCTCGCGCCTTTGCAGGTGACGCCAAGATCGTGGTGGCAGATGAGCCCGTGTCGGCACTTGATGTGTCAGTGCAAGCGGCCGTGACGGATCTGCTGATGGAGATCCAACGCGAGAACAAAACCACGCTTCTATTCATCTCGCACGACCTTAGCATCGTGCGCTATCTATCTGATCGTGTTATGGTGATGTACCTTGGCCACGTCGTGGAGCTCGGCACAACGGATCAAGTCTTCCAGCCGCCATATCACCCTTACACGGAAGCTCTCCTCTCCGCAGTTCCAATCGCGGACACCTCCATAGAGAAGCAACACATCGTGCTCGAAGGTGACATCCCGTCCGCGATGAACCCACCTCCGGGCTGCCCTTTCCAAACACGGTGCCGCTGGAAGGATCAGGTCTCGGACAACCTATGCGAAAAAGACATCCCGCCCGTGCGCGACATGGCCCAAGGCCATCAGGTCAAATGCCACCTCGCAGACGATATCTTAGCCCGCATGGAACCGGTGATCAAAATCGCGGCGGAATAAATGAAGCCAATTTACGTCGTACTTGCGGTGGTCATCCTTTTGACCACCGCAGCTATTTGGGGTTTAAGGCCGTCAAATCAGACCTCCGCGTGGTCGCAATACACTGAAGCCGTATATAAGGCCTTCCCATCTCAAAAGGGCACATTGGCCAAAGGCGCTACAGATACTCAAATAGATAAGCTGCTGGCGGCAATCCTCCACCAACTCCCACCTGAGCTCATCGCCGCTTTAAAGTTAAACAATGGAGGTGCGGGGCGTCACGGCAGCAACAGCATCTTCTTTGGCACACAAATGCTTAGCGTTGATGGAATTATTCGCGACTATGAGAATTGGGTCCTCATCTCGCGCGAAGACCCACAAGACTATGCCGATGACTATACATCTGTGCCACATGACACGATTAAACCGATGTATACCAATAGCGCTTGGGTCCCTTTTGCCGCCGATGGCGCGGGCAACAACATTGGCATCGACTTTGATCCCGGACCGAATGGCAGGTCTGGCCAAATCATCTCCTTTGGGGCGGATGAGATCGAGAAATTGAAAATCGCTGATAGTTACCCAGAGTTCTTGACCCTAATGCAAAGCCTGCTCACACATCCCAAGACTCGCGCCTCGGAATCTCGCGGGTTTTCGCTTTCTGACATCTACATCGTGGACGCCTTAAAGGAAGTCCGCCCCCACAAGTAAACTAGGCGCGGCCTTCAACATCATTGCTTCAAAAATACCTCCCCCGGAGGGTCCGTCAAAGGCCGTAAAGGGACCCGAATTTTTGGTCTAAATACGCCAACAACGGTTTTTCCGACGGCTCAAATCCGCAGGCATGCGTGATCGTATCTCGAGGTGTGCGAAGCCCGCCAAACTGCTGCAAGTTCTCACGCAACCATGTCGTCGCCGCAGAGGTATCGCCACGCGCCAAATCGCTGTCCAATGCAGGCACCGCCTCGCGCAACGACTGGTACAAGCAGCCCGCATAGACGTTCCCCAACGAGTAGGTCGGGAAGTAGCCAAATAGCCCAAAGGACCAATGCACATCTTGCAAAACGCCATTGGACGGCTTGTCGACGGTCACGCCGAAATCCGCTTCAAACCGCGCATTCCAAGCGTCCACTAGGTCCGCCACCTCCAGCTCGCCAGAAATCAACTGCCGCTCCAGATCAAAGCGCAACATCACATGCAGGTTGTAATGCACCTCATCCGCCTCGGTCCGAATGAAGCCAGAGCTCACGCGGTTCACGACACCGTAGAACGCATCTTCATCCGCCACGCCAAAATCACCGAACTGGTCACGCATCTGGCCATATAGCCAGCCGGTAAAGGCCCGTGAGCGGCCCAATTGGTTCTCATAGATCCGCGACTGGCTTTCATGAACACCCATGGACACCCCCGCCCCAAGCGGCGTCAGCGCGTAATCCGCACGTACGCCTTGCTCGTAGCACGCATGCCCGACCTCGTGGATCGTGGAATAGAAGCAATTGAACGGATCGCGCGGGCTGGTGCGCGTGGTAATCCGCACATCCGTCCCCGACCCGCTCGAGAACGGGTGGACCGCCTTATCAATCCGGCCATATTTCAAATCATAGCCAAAGACCTGCGCCAGCTTAGCCGTCAACGCCATTTGGCCGGCTTCGTCAAACTCGCGGTCTAGGGCAGCGGGCGCGTCTGCCGCCAAAACCTGTGCACGCAGATCAACAAGACGCGGGCGCATGCGGTCGAACAAGCCTTGCAGCTCGGCCCCTTCCATCCCTGGTTCGTAGTCATTCAACAGTGCATCATATAAGTCGCCGCCCGCAGCAAGGCAGGCCGCCTCCTCGCGCTTGAGGTCAATCATCCGCGTAAGTGTCGGCGCAAAGCTGGCGAAATCATCCTCAGCGCGCGCCTTGGCCCAAATCCCCTGCCCCGCAGAGGTGTGACGCGCCAAATCCGTCGCCAGTTTCTCTGGAACCTTGGTGTTTCGCTCGTAGGACCGCTTCAGCTCGCGCAGGATCGCGGCCCCCTTCTCGTCTGGGGCCTCGGCCTTGGCCAGCCAATCGCCAATCCGCCCATCGGTGCGGCGTGCGTGCAAAACGGCCTCAAGTGCAGCCATCTCTTCGGATCGCAATTCAGCCGCACCCTCCGGCATAACCGTTTCTTGGTCCCACCCCGTGCGCCCCGCCACCGAGGCCAAAGCTTGCGTGGTGCGTTCATAGGCCATCAGGTCTTCATATGCAGACATAGGGTTTAGGTCCTTACAGATTGTGCAGGTGGGTAAATACTTGTGAAACGCGCGTGCAGGATCAAGCAGATCAGCACCACCGCGCCCAGTTGGTGAACGATGGCCAAGTGCCATGGGGCGGCATAGATCACGGTTGTGATGCCCAAGGTCATCTGTGCCACCATCATCACCGCGACCAAGTCAAACGCACGTTTCACCGCACGACTGGCCGAACCGCGAGCGCGGGACCAAACGAACATGCCGAACAGGAACAGCACATATCCCAGCGTGCGGTGGTTAAATTGCACCAAGGCCTCGCTTTCAAAGAAATTCCGCCAAAGGGGGCTGTACTCAAACGCCAACTCGGGGAAGACGTCCCCCCCCATCAATGGCCAATCCGTGTAGGTGCGGCCCGCGTCGATCCCCGCGACCAATGCGCCGACCACGATTTGCAAATATGCCAATGCGATCAACCAAATGCTCAGCTTACCCAAGCGCACGGACCCCGAGCGGCGCGCCTGCAACAAGTCGGCGTCCGTGCGGCCCAATGAGAACACATACCACGCGATCAGGCCCAGAATAACGAACGCCAGTCCCAAGTGGGTCGCTAACCTGTAGGACGCCACGTCCACCATCTCGCCCGTCAGGCCAGAAGCCACCATCCACCAGCCAATTGCACCTTGAAGCCCCCCAAGTGCGCCGATGATAACCAAGCGACCTGTCCAGCCCGTGGGAATTTGTTTGCGGATCAAGAACCAGAAAAAGCCCACGGCCCAGACCAAGCCAATCACGCGGCCAAGTTGGCGGTGGCCCCATTCCCACCAATAGATGGATTTGAACTCCGAGAGGCTCATGCCTTTGTTTTGCAGTTGGTATTCTGGAATCGTGCGGTACTTATCCAGCTCCGCATCCCAAGCGGCCTCCGACATGGGCGGCAAGGCTCCTGTCACCGGCTTCCATTCCGTGATCGACAGGCCGCTGTCGGTCAGGCGGGTCAAGCCACCCACGACAATCATCACCACAACCAAGGCAAATAGCACCATCAACCAAGTCCGCACCCCGCGCCTGTTGCCGCGGCTGGCGGCGCGATCAATTACGCCCGTTTGGATGGTGGGTTTCTCGGCCGTTTCGACCTCTTCGAAGATGCTGCGTTTGCCTGACATAACCTGCCTCACTTGTTCGCGCTCAACCTAAGGCGCGCGAGGCGGCGCGACAAGTCAATCGCCGCGTTCTTTCCACCGCACAAACTGTCGCAGCATGCCGTGAAATGTCTGTATGTCTGCCTTGGTCATTGGCAGACGCGACAGCATGTTGCGCAGGTTCAGGCGCATCGAGTCCGCCTTGTGATCTGGGTAGAAGAATTTCGCCACATCCAAGCGTTGCACGAAATGCTCGTACAGCTTCTCGACCTCGACTTGGCTGGCGAATTCGGTGCCTGCCATTTCCACCACTTCCGGCGCGTCCTCGCCCGATTGGCGGCGCCACTCGTAAGCGACCAGCAGCACACATTGTGCAAGGTTCAGCGAGGCAAACCCTGGGTTCACCGGAACTGAGATCAGCGCGTTGGCTTGCGCGATGTCGACGTTTTCTAACCCTGCGCGTTCTGGGCCGAACATGATGCCGACCTGTTTTCCTTGGGCGATCATGGCGCGGGTGTGCTCCATCGCGCGCTCGGGCGTCATCACCGGCTTGGTCAAATCGCGTGAGCGTGCGGTGGTGGCGAAGACATAGTCCATATCCCCCAACGCATCCGCCGTGCTGTCGAACACCCGAACATGGTCCAACACCCGCGACGCGCCAGACGCGGTCGCCACTGCCGCCGGATTGGGCCAGCCATCGCGCGGCGTGACAAGGCGCATGCGCTGCAGCTCAAAGTTCCACATGGCGCGGGCGGCGGAGCCGATGTTTTCGCCCATTTGCGGGGCAATTAACACAACTGTGGGTTGTGCTCCGCCCCATGGGGCTTGGGAATCGTGGTCGGTGCCGGACATGTCGCCTCTGTCAAATAAGGTAATGCAGGGTTTATGCCCGCATGCCTTCTCCCGCAACACCCTTGTGAGCGACGTCGACCCTCGCTATGACGTGCAAAACAACGGGGAGACCGACATGGCCCAGAACGATACCGCCCAACAGGGTCCTGAAACCCCACAAGTATATCTGATCACGCCCCCCGAGTTTGAGCTGGAGAGTTTTCCAACCCAACTGTCGCGCGTGCTCGACGATGTGGAGATCGCCTGCCTGCGCCTAAGCCTTGCCACCAAGGACGAAGACAAAATCGCCCGCGCTGCGGACATGATCCGTGAAGAAGCGCATTCGCGTGACATTCCCTTGGTGATCGACAGCCATTTCTTGCTGGTCGAGAAGCTGGGGCTTGATGGGGTTCACCTGCTCGATGGATCGCGGTCGGTGCGTTATGTGCGCAAGGAGATCGGCGACGACGCGGTTATCGGCGCGTATTGCGGCCCGTCGCGTCACGACGGTATGAACGCTGGCGAAAGTGGCGCGGATTACGTGGCCTTGGGCCCTGTCGGTGAAACGACTTTGGGTGACGGGCAAATGGCCGAAACGGAAGCCTTCGAGTGGTGGTCGCAAATGATCGAGCTGCCGATTGTCGCGGAGGGCGCAGTGAACATCGCCGCCGTGGAACGCCTTGCCCCCTACACCGACTTCTTTGCCGTGGGCGAGGAAATCTGGGGCAAAGACGATCCTAGCGCTGCTTTGAAAGCATTGCTTGCGCCGCTGGGCTGATTTTCAAGCCGGACCGAATGATCTTTTCACAGGCAAAGGCGAGTTCTTTGCGTGTCTCGAAGTCGGACACCTTTAGCGGAGAATGGTAGGTCACAGTAACTTGGCCTTGGCTTGTCGCCGCTAAGGTTTGTAGCAGGTGCGGCGCGAAATCCATGTCGCCCCACCACCCGTATAACCTTGGGTCAGTGCCGTTGGGCGCTTCGTAGGACAATGTGACAGGCTGCACGTAAAGTACATCACGCAACTCAGGCGTAAAGAATGCCGCAAAAAGCGTTGATTTGAATGGTAAAACTCTAATTCCGTCGGAGCTGGTGCCTTCTGGGAAAAACAACAGCTTGTGACCTGCAAGAAGACGGGTCTCAAACACCTCTTTTTGTGCACGGGCCTGTTTGGGATCGCGGTCTATGAACACGGTACCCGTTGCACGGGCAAGCCATCCGATGCCCGGCCATTTAGCGACCTCGGACTTGGACACGAAATAGACCAGCTTTCGGGCATTCAGCGAGAAGATGTCCAACCAACTGCTGTGATTGGCGACCACGGCGCCCTGCTCGGTCATTGGTGTTCCCTTTGTGAAAAACTTTATGCCCAACAAGACGAACGACGCCCGACACACGAACCGCGTGATATGCGGCGTCCAAGGTCGTTGCATCCCATGTCTTGGGCTCTCAACCAGCCGAACAAGCAGCAAAACCAACAATCCGCCAAACACCAACAAACCGAGCGGCAGCCCCCGCAAAACAACCAGCAGCCACTGAACCGGCCCCATTTTCACATGCGCAGGTGGATCACCACTGTCCCAAGTCCCGCTCATAAAACGACCTGCTCTTTGACGCGAGATCGCGAATAGATGTCTTTGTGTTTCTTCGACAAATTTAAGGTATCCATAATCAAACACACGTCTATCGTGTTGAAATCATGATCTATATAAGCGCCATCCCCAACCTTTCCACCCAACCTGAGGTAAGCTTTTATCAAGGCCGGCGTATCTTTCATCGCTTGGACGCGGTCTATGTCCTTTTCCTCGATCAAATCCATCGCTTGGTAGAGTGTAGAGCGCGGGCGCAACTCCTTCGGGGCCAGATACGCGTGGTGCAGATTCGACAGGGATTGCGCAACCTCGTCAATCTTAGTTCCGTGAAATGATGCCACGCCGAACATGACCTCAATTTGGTGGGTCTCCACATACTGTGCCAACCCTTGCCACAGATGGTACATCGCGGCCCCGCCACGGTAGTCGGGGTGTACGCATGAGCGCCCCAACTCCAGCAACCGCCGGCCAGAGGCCTTGAGAGGCGCTAGATCAAATTCAGACCCGCTGTAGAACCCCATGCCATTGCTGGCAACATCACCGCGCAGAAGCCGGTAGACACCAACCACTTGATCACGGTCATCTTTACGCGAATGATCCAGCAAAATAAGGTGATCGAAGAACGGATCGAAGCGGTCGCATTCCAGTTGCGCCTCGTGGTCCACGCCTTCGCTATGTCCGCCAAGCTCCTCCACAAACACACGGTAACGCAGGTGCTGTGCCGCGCGCAAATCTTCGGCATTTTGGGCCAGCCGAGTAGAAAATTTCGGGGTATCTTTTGCCATAAATTTATCGTCGTTCGGCATAGCTAAACATTACGTTCTTGAAGCAATGTAATTTTAGCACTTTCCAAAGTCATTTTGCCCATATTCTCAAAATTAACCGTTAATTTACCGTTTATGTTAGATTGAACTTGTCCAAGACCCCATTCAGGCTCGGCTGGATTGCGCACCAGCATACCAGGTTCCAACAAGGAGTTCATATTGTCCGACAAAGCCCGCTCCAACGTAGCTGAAAGTGATTTCCAGCATGATACCCTAAAGGATGCCACTTCGCTATTGGCCTCCCGCATTTGCCACGACCTAATTAGCCCAATCGGCGCGATCAGCAACGGGCTTGAGCTGCTTATGATGTCTGGCCTGCAACGCACGCCTGAGCTTGAGCTAATAGAAGAGAGCATTTCCAACGCCAATGCTCGTGTACGCCTGTTCCGGCTGGCCTTTGGCTCTGCCACCGCCGGTCAACGTATGGCCCGTAGTGATATCGTTAGATTGTTGGGCGATTGCTATAAGACCGGACGCATCCAAGTGATGTGGGAACCCACTTCCGATGTCAGCAGAATAGAGGCGAAGGTCGCGTTATTGGGCGTTCTATGCTTGGAAGTTGTTTTGCCGGCGGGTGGTAAGATCGTGGTTCGAGAGGATCGCGGTCAATGGCAGATGCAGGCTTATGGCACCAAGATCAGGGTTGAGGAGAACCCTTGGAGCCGTCTAAACGGCGCGGTCATAGACGTCGATGATATACAGCCCGCCCATATCCAGTTTGTGTTGCTGCGCGAGGCGCTCGATCAGATGGGAAAGCCCATCATGGCAGGCTATTCCGACAGCGCCGCGTCATTGCGGTATGAGATTTAGACAGGTTTAAGACCAGCGCGAAACCGACGCATGTTGGCCTGATAAGCCAGCGCAGAATTGATCAGCCCTTGCTGCGCTTGAGCATCCAACTCGCGAATGATCTTGCCGGGTGCACCCATTACAAGTGAGCCGTCTGGAATTTCCTTGCCCTCGGTCACGAGCGCCCCTGCCCCGATCAAGCACCCTTTGCCGATCTTGGCCCCGTTCAGGACCGTTGCCCCCATGCCGATCAGGGAGCCTTCGCCGATAATACAACCATGCAGCATCGCCTTATGGCCAATCGTGCAATTGGCGCCGATCATCAGCGGGTAACCCATGTCGGTGTGTAGCACGCAGTTTTCTTGAATGTTGGAGCCTTGGCCCACGGTGATGCGTTCATTGTCACCGCGCAAGGTGCTGCCAAACCAGACCGAGGCGGCCACCTCGATCAGCACGTCGCCAATCAGGTTGGCATCTGGTGCGATCCAAAAGTCATCGCCCTTGGGGAGTTTTGGTGAGACACCGTCCAGCGCGTACAAGGTCATTGACGCGCCTCATATTGCTCATTCAAGTCGCGCACCAAGGTCATCAGCCCCGGTTGGCGCGACCGTTTCAGGCGCTCTGCGGTTAGGATTGCACGCAACTCCTGCTCGGCCACGTCAATGTCATGGTTAATCAGGCAGTAGTCATATTCAGCCCAGTGGCTAATCTCATCGCGGCTTTTCTGCATGCGGGCCGCGATCACCTCGTCGCTATCTTGCGCACGCGACCGCAGGCGCTTTTCAAGCTCAATGATAGATGGTGGTAGGATGAAGATCGACACAACGTCTTCCGCCAGCCCAGAGTTGCGCACTTGCTGCCCCCCCTGCCAGTCAATGTCGAAGATCACATCACGCCCGTCACTGATCGCCTCCTCAACAGGCCCCTTCGGAGAGCCGTAGAGATTGTCGAACACTTCAGCGTGCTCAAGCATGTCATCTTCATCGACCATCCGCCGAAATTCATCATGAGTGCGGAAAAAATATTCGCGCCCGTCCTGTTCCCCTTCACGGGGTTGGCGCGTGGTGGCCGAGACCGAAAAGGACAACGTGTCGTCCCATTTCATCAAGCGGCCCGCCAAAGTTGACTTCCCCGCCCCTGATGGTGACGACAAGATGATCAGAATTCCGCGACGGTCGGTCATGGCTACTCCACGTTTTGAACTTGCTCACGCATCTGGTCGATCACAGCTTTAAGGTCAAGGCCAACCCGAGTGAGTTCCGGTGATCCAGACTTGGAACACAGAGTATTCGCCTCGCGGTTGAACTCTTGCATCAGGAAATCCAGTTTGCGCCCAACAGGGCCGTCGCCTGCCAGCAAGGTTTCTGCGGCAACCACATGCGCAATCAAACGGTCGATCTCCTCGGACACATCTGCCTTCACCGCCAACAAGGCCAATTCTTGTGCAACACGGTCAGGGTCCGCGCCGTCCACGTTATCCATCACGCGGGCCAGATTGGTCTTTAGCGTTTGTGCCACTTGATCTTTTCGAGCCTCCGCCAGCTTGGCGGCCTCTTGGGTTAGGGAGGCGATCTGGCCGAGTTGATCACGCAAGACAACACCCAGTGCTAGTCCTTCCGAGGCGCGCATCTCACCGAAGGCATCAATGGCCTCATCGAAGCTTTGCAATATCTCGGCCTCAGGCAAGGGACCAGAATCGATGTCACTGCGCATCACCCCGCGCAGGCCAAGATAATCCGGCGCGGACGCTTCGGTGAGTTTCAGCCCCTTGTTCTTGGCAATCGTGCGCACCCGAATGGCGGAATTGATGTAGCTTTCCAGCACATCCTCATCCATCTGCACAATGCCGTCGGCTTTGTCGTCCTCGACACGCAGCGTCACGCTGATGTTGCCGCGCGAGAAGGCTTTGGCGATCTTGGCACGTATGGCTTGCTCTTTGGGCATCAGACGCTCTGGGAGCCGCAGACGGATATCAAGCCCTTTGGCGTTCACCCCGCGCATCTCAAGCACCCATGCCGACGCGCCGGCACGGCCTGTGTTAGAAGCGAAGGCGGTCATGGATCTGATCATAGTGGATTAACCTATTAACACTTTAGAAACCCACTTAGGGCAACTTTCATGCCATATTAAGACAACAGAAATCTTTATCAACTTCGAGGTAGCAAACCGCGAAGTTTGCCGCAACGTATTCCATCAGCGGCCAAAGCAACACGACGGCCGGGGGGCCGAAAAAGGAGTAGACAGATGGCGCAGCAAGGTAGCCCTAATCCACATAAAGCAGAGGTCGTTTCCCTGTGGCAACATCAGGCCAAGCGCGATGTCTCTGCATTAAGCGAAATGCGCGGATACTGGGAGAGCCTGCGATGTGGCCGTTTGGTACCTTTACGATCCGAAATTGACCCGCGCGAGATCGCCGGCGCCTTGGAATACGGCTTCATTATCGAACGCCTTCAACCGGGCGCAATACGGTTTCGTCTGGCTGGTATGCACCTGAATGACCTCATGGGGATGGAAGTGAACGGAATGCCACTACGCTCCTTCATATCCCCAGAAAGCCGCACACGTTTTTCGGCGATGTTGGAACGCGTTTTCACTCAGCCTGAAATTCATGAATATATTCTATCGTCTGACGACATGAACGTGACGCCTTTACGGGCTCGACTGCTTATTTTGCCTTTAAAAAGTGATGCGGGGCAGATCAATCGCGCGATTGGCTGTTTGGTTTCAGAAGGGGTTGTAGGCATCTCGCCTCGTCGCTTCAAAGTGCTGGAAACCCGCGTCACAAGCTTACTGAACGGCGAGCAGACACGCGAGATTGCCTCCGACACTTACACACAAGCCCCATCCCCTCGGGTCGCGGCCTTCGCAGAGGCGCAAGAAGGCTTCACCAGCGAGCCACGCCCTGCCCTTCGACTTGTGGTAAGCGACGACGCCGATAGCTAATAAAAAAAGCCGGGCACTAAGACCCGGCTTTTTCAATTGGATTTGCCTAACGCTTACACCGCTGCGCGCTTCTTTTCGCTGCGAAGTGCTGATAGCTCTTCGGACACCAAGAACGCCAGCTCAAGCGATTGAGACGCATTCAAGCGTGGGTCACAAGCCGTGTGGTACCTATCCGACAGGTCCTCGTCTGTGACAGCACGGACACCGCCGGTGCATTCTGTCACATCCTTGCCGGTCATCTCGAAATGCACGCCACCTGGGACAGTGCCTTCCGCAGCATGAACCCCAAAGAACTCGCGCACTTCGCGCAGTACGGAATCGAATGGGCGCGTTTTATAGCCCGTGGACGATTTGATCGTGTTGCCGTGCATTGGGTCACAGGTCCAAACGACGTTGGCGCCCTCTTCTTTCACGGTTTTGATCAGACGTGGCAGGTGCTCACCTACGCTACCAGCACCAAAGCGCGCGATCAGGGTCAGACGACCTGCCTCGTTCTCTGGGTTCAGCTTGTTCATCAGAACCTTGAGGTCTTCGGCCGTTGTTGTCGGGCCACATTTCAAACCGATGGGGTTTTGAACACCGCGTGCAAATTCCACGTGGGCGCCATCAGGCTGACGTGTGCGGTCGCCGATCCAGATCATGTGACCTGAGCCAGCTACAGGCAGGCCGGATGTGCTGTCGATGCGGCAGAGAGCCTCTTCATACTCTAGAAGCAGCGCTTCGTGCGATGTGTAGAAGTCCACGGATTGCAACGTGTGTGCAGTTTCTTGCGTCACGCCTGCTGCCTTCATGAAGTCCAGCGCATCGGAGATGTTATTCGCCAGCTCACGGTATTGCGCGGCCTTCTCGCTTTCGGTAAAGCCGAGGGTCCAAGCATGCACTTGGTGCACGTCAGCGTAACCACCCGTAGAGAATGCGCGAAGCAAGTTCAGCGACGCTGCGGACTGCGTGTAGGCCTGCAACATTTTGCTGGCGTTCGGGATCCGCGCTTCAGGTGTGAAATCCAGCTCGTTGATGATGTCGCCGCGGTAGCTTGGCAGCTCCACGCCATCCTTCGTCTCCGTCGGAGCAGAGCGTGGCTTGGCGAATTGGCCAGCCATGCGGCCAACTTTGACCACGGGCACTTTCGCGCCGTAGGTCAGAACCATTGCCATCTGCAGCATGACCTTGAAGGTATCGCGAATGCCATCCGCAGAGAATTCCGCGAAACTCTCGGCGCAATCGCCGCCTTGCAGCAAGAACGCTTCGCCGCGCGAAACGGAGGCCAAAGACGCTTTCAACTTGCGGGCCTCGCCAGCAAAAACCAACGGCGGATACTGTGAAAGTTGGGCCTCAACCGCCGCGAGAGCGTCTGCGTCCAAATAGTCGGGCATCTGTACGCGTGGTTTGTTGCGCCAGTCCGACTTCTTCCAAGCCTGTGCCATGGTCTCATACTCCAAAAATGATAGCGGTATCGCTAATAGGCCCTGTGTATAACCTCACACTCAGGGGCTTGCCAATGACGAAAACTCAGCTAAGGCTTGAACGGTGGATTGTCCCTCCTGCTGAACCGGATCAATCTGAATTCCATGTGGCTATCGTAATCGGGAGGTCTGCCGCTTGTCTTACTCAAATACACCTAATCCGGACACGGGATCTTCGCATAAGAAACGGCGTTATATTTTCGTTTTAATGGAAAGTTTCACCATGTTGAGCTTTGCAGGCGCGGTTGACGCGCTGCGCATCGCGAACCGAATGGCCCCCGACAGCTATGAGTGGGTGTTGGCCGGCGAAGGTGGCGAGAGCAGCACCTGTTCATGCGGCATTAGCTACAAATTGGACATGGATCTTGAAGAGGTTCCGCGTGATTCCACGGTAATTCTGTGCGGTGGCACCAACATTCAGGATGCCACGACAAAACGCCTACTCAATTGGATTCGCCGCGAGGCCCGTCGTGGGGTGACCATCGGGGCCCTTTGCACCGCGGCGTATTCTTTGGCCCGCGCCGGCCTTCTAGACGGCAAACGCGCGACCATTCATTGGGAAAACCAAGACAGCTTCATGGAAGAATTCGATGAGGTCGAGTTGACCAAATCGGTCTTTGTCGTAGACGGCAACCGGATGACCACAGCTGGCGGAACCTCGTCGATTGACCTGATGCTGAAGATCATCGCCTCTGATCTTGGTGAAGAAGTGGCCAATATGGTGGCTGATCAACAGATTTATTCATCCATTCGAACGGATCAGGACCAACAGCGCTTGTCGATTCCCACGCGGATCGGTGTGCGCCACCCGAAATTGAGCCGCGTCATCCAGATGATGGAGACCAATGTAGAGGAGCCTATCAGCCCCTCGCTTTTGGCCAAAGAGGTCGGGATGTCCACTCGCCAACTCGAGCGCCTGTTCCGCCGCTACTTGAACCGCTCGCCCAAGCGTTACTACATGGAAATTCGGCTTCAAAAAGCCCGCAACTTGCTCATGCAGACCGATATGAGCGTTATCAACGTCGCTTTGGCCTGCGGCTTTGCCTCACCGTCGCATTTCTCAAAGTGCTACCGTGCGCATTACAACACCACCCCCTACCGCGAACGAGGCGCGCAAGCGGGCCGCATAGTTAAGACGGAGACCTAAAACAGGTCTCCGCCAAATCGATTACTCGGTAACGGTAATTGTGATGATAGAAGTTTCAACCGTCGGCTCGAATGGCACGTGGTTCAAATCTCCAAAAACAAGCTGCAACGTATGCTCGCCCGCAGGTAACTCCAGTGTAGTTTCGGTTTGACCACCACCATAATGGATCAAGTTGTCCGACCCTACGAGGCCGTAGTCATATTCCTCCATCCCATCCTCGCCTTTTCCCAACGCCGGACGATCGATCAACAAATGATGATGCCCTGTGCCTTCCTTTTCAACGCCAGCAGGTGCCACGCCCATTCCACTTATGCCGAACAGCACTTTCACAGGGCTTGTGACCGTATCACCATCACTTAAGTTGATGAAATATTGCTGAGCGCCAGGCACAGGGGCGATGTCGCCTGAAAATGCCGGAGTGCTCACAATCGCGGTACATGCGACGATAGCAGCGATAAAAGTCTTTTTCATTTTGGGTCCTCTCATTATGTTCCAGCCAAGCGCAATTGAAGCGTCCGACACCGAGGTAACCCTTCAGAGGTAAATTTTATTCGCCTGTTTTCAAAAAAATCCCATCTGGACGAAGTTCGAAACGGGCTACCAAGCATAACGCCTCGCCTTTGGCGGTACTGTGTCGTTTTGACGAAAAGCTCTGATATTGCGCATGACCTGACACAATCGACTTGTTTGCGCGCACTCGAAAAAGCGCATCAGTTTGAGAAAGGGACCCATCTTGACCGATGGGTTTTCCGCATCGCCCAACGCATTTGGTTTAATGAGTTGCGTGCAAAATCGGTACGTCACGGCGGTGGCATTGTAGCTGTGGAAGACGCGAACCTTCCATCCAATGAGCCATCAGCTGAAACGAATATTTTCGTCAGTGAGGTGTTATCCCATGTACAAGCCCTACCTGAAGCACAACGAACAACCGTAATGCTTGTTTACGTAGAAGGGTTCAGTTACCGCGAAGCAGCTGATGTATTACAAATTCCAATCGGAACCGTTATGAGCCGTCTCTCAGCGGCTCGAAAGACATTGAAAACCAATTTACCTCTTTCTGAAAGCCGGATCGCATGACGCAAGACACAAACATCAGCGATGAAACGTTAACCGCCTACCTTGATGGCGCGCTCAGCAAACTCGAAATGCAACGCATTGAAGATGCGTTGTCGCATGATCCGAGCTTGCAGGCACAACTAGATGCACTGGACGCGCCGATTGAAGGCTTGCGCCCTGCGTTTGATACGATGCTTCGTGACATGCCTGCAGATTTGATACCAAACGGGCCGGTCTACACAGGAATTAAAGCTAGAACCGCGTCGATTGCAGCCTCGGTAGCATTAGCTGCAGGCGTAGCCTTAGGCGTATTTTTCGGAAACTCACCGTCCGCCAACTCATCTTGGCACGACTATGTGGCGGCGTATCAAGCCCTCTATGTCGCGGATACCTTAAGTGTTGTGGAACAGACGCCGTCAGAAACATCCAGTCAACTGACCCGAGTTTCACAAACTCTTGGGCGTGAATTGAATTCTGCAACCGAAGTCCCTGGCTTGACTTATAAGCGGGCGCAACTGCTGGGCTTCAAAGGAAAGCCATTGGTGCAACTTGCATATGTCACCGAGAATGGAGCACCTATTGCGCTTTGCATCATCAAATCGAAGGATAGCGCGAAGTTGGCAACCATGAAGCTAGAGGATCTAGAAGCCGCAAGCTGGTCTGACGGAACTTACGCTTATTTGTTGATCGGGGGCGATAGCTCAGATCAAATCGAAGCTATGGCGGCACATCTGCAGGCCGAACTTTAGACCTTGCGCAACGCCAAAACCGCGTTCATTCCGCCAAACGCAAAGGCGTTGGAAAGTGCCACATCAACAGAGGCATTGCGCGCCTCATTTGGAACCACGTCCAACGCACATTCAGGGTCAGGCTCGTCGTAGTTGATAGTTGGCGCGACGACCCCTTCACGCAAAGCCATAATGCAGGCCAAAAGCTCAATCGCGCCGGTACCCCCGATGACATGTCCATGCATCGATTTGGTCGATGACATCATCAATTTGTCCGCATGTGCGCCAAAAACATCTGCCACCGCCGCGCATTCGGTCTTATCGTTGGCCGCCGTGCCGGTGCCATGCGCGTTAATATAAGCCACATCCGACGGGTTTAGTTTCGCATCGTGCAAGGCCCCTGAAATGGCGCGTGCGGCCCCTTGTTTTGAGGGCATCACAATGTCAGCGGCATCCGACGACATCGCAAATCCAATAACTTCGGCCAGAATGTCGGCGTCACGGGCTTTGGCGTGCTCATATTCCTCAAAGACGAAGATCGCCGCGCCCTCGCCTTGCACCATTCCATTGCGGTTGGCCGAGAACGGGCGACAGGTATCCTTGGTCATGACGCGCAGACCTTCCCACGCCTTCACGCCGCCAAAACACAACATCGACTCGCTGCCACCAGTGACCATCGCCTTGGCCATGCCAGAGCGTACGAACTGAAAGGCCTGCCCCATTGCGTGATTGGACGACGCACACGCCGTGGCCACGGTAAATGAAGGTCCCTTGAGGTTATATTCCATCGACAAATGCGACGCGGCAGCGTTGTTCATCAGTTTAGGCACCACGAAGGGGTGAACGCGGTTTTTGCCTTCCTCGTATACGGCGCGGTAATTTTCGTCCTGAGTGTTCATCCCGCCGCCAGCGGTCCCTAGGACAACCCCCGCTTCCGCTGCCAACTGCCCCGAAAACGTCAACCCTGACTGGGCAATGGCTTCGCGCCCCGCAAGAAGGGAGAACTGTGTGTAGCGATCATAAAGAGCGATTTGCTGACGGTTGAACAGCTCATTGGGCTCATAATTTTTGACTTGGCCACCGATTTTGATCGCCAACCGGTCCACATCGCGAATGTCCAACACATCGATGCCGCATCGCCCTGCCTTGAAGGCATCCAAGGTACTCGCGACATCCGCGCCAAGTGCGTTGATAGTCCCCTGCCCAGTGATGACGACCCGATGCATCGTGCCGCTACCCTTTTTGCGCGGCCACAAGGCCCTCGACGGCGGTGACAATGCTGGTCACGCTGGTGATATCAAATTCACTGGACTTAGGATCATTCGCGTTAAAGGGCACGGATATATCAAAGGCTTCTTCGATGGCGAAGATGCTCTCCACCAGCCCTAGACTGTCTATGCCCAAGTCTTCGAGTGTGGCGTCCATCTTCACGTCTTGCACCTCCAGAACGGCTTGTTCTGCGATGATTTCGATCACTTGATCTTTGACGGTCACCATTACTCTTCCCTCGACATTAGGTTGTCTGGGGACAGATTTAAGCATTCATGTTAGGTATTGCTACAAGCTATTTGTCTTGTCTTAAAACCTTCATAAACCTCGGCAGCCGGCGCAATGACTTCTGCATCTCTATATGGCTCTCCATTTTCACCGCAGGATAGCCAAGCAAAACTCGACCCGCTGGCGCATTGGTGAAAATTTTGCTGGCACCGCCCGCGATAACATCATCGCCTACGAAGATATTATCGGTCACCCCGCACTGCCCGGCTAAAACGACGCGGTTGCCGATACGTGACGACCCTGCGACCCCTGCCTGACCACAAAACAGGCAATCATCGCCAACTTGAACATTGTGTCCGATATGGACGAGGTTATCGAGCTTAGTGCCGTTCCCAATGGAGGTGTTCCTAATTGTTCCGCGATCAATCGTGGAGTTCGCACCAACTTCCACATTGTCGCCGATTGTGACCCCACCCAAAGAATGAATTCGTGTCCAGCTTTGCTGCGACGCCTCGCCTTGATCTCCCAAGGATTGACGCGCATTTTCAACGCCGCTTTTCTCAGGTGTGACGAAGGAGAAGCCATCAGCACCAATCACACATCCGGGTTGCGCGATGAAGTTTGCACCAATTTGAACACGCGCACCTATACGAACACCGTTCAGTATCAAGGCGTTATCGCCTATAGTTGATCCCTCTGAGATCGAGACATGCGACGCAATGCGTGCGTTAACACCAACCGTCACATCGCGCCCGATTGTAACAAAGGGTCCGATTGCGGCACCCTCGCCAATGTTGGCGCTTGGATGAACCACGGCCATCGCGTGAATGCCTTCGTCTATTTCAGGTCCGGGATCCATCAACGTGGTTAAGCCCGACATGGCGTAACGTGGACGCGGCACGAAAATACCAGCCTTCAGACCAAGCGCTTGCCAATCAGCGCCCTGCCACAAGATCGCCGCCTGAGCCGCACCCTTCGCCAATCCGTCCGCGTATTTCGGATCCATGGCCAAAGCCAGCTGATCGGCTTTAGCTGTCGCGGGCTCTGACGCGCCCGACATGACAAGATCACCGTTGCCCTCTAGCGTTGCGCCAAGCGCGGTAGCGATTTGGGTCAGGGTAAATTCTGTCATGTCATATGCTCTCCGCAAAGAAAAAGGCGCACCGTGGTCAGCCCACAATGCGCCCGAAAGACCTAAGTCAGATGTTTAGCTGGCTACCGAACGCAGCGAAACCCCAGCACGGCTCAGGGCAGCAAAAATCTGCGTATCACGCCTGTAAACGTCATCGCGGTAATGCGCGTTGCCCTTAGCATCGACCCAAGCAGTATAGTAGACGAGGTGCACTGGCAGAGGTGTTTGCAAGTTCACGCGGCGCTCGGACTTAGTGCGCAACACGCCTTGGAAAAAGCCTTCTGGGTCTGATTGCTGGTTCGCCAAAAGCGCATAGGCAAAGTCAAACGGCTTATGCACACGGATACACCCATGGCTAAACGCACGCGACTCGCGCCCAAACAAGGACTTGGACGGCGTATCATGCAGGTAAATGTTGTGCTGGTTTGGGAAGATGAACTTCACCAAGCCCAAAGCATTCCCCTTGGACGGAGGTTGCTTCATCGAATACGGGAAGTTCTTCTCGTTATATTTTGAGAAGTTGATGGAATTCCGGTTCACCGGCTTGCCGTTGCGCCCAATAATCTGCAATTGCCCCGCAGCACCTTTGTTACGTTTCAGCAAAGGTAGATATTCTTTCGTCACGATGGAGCGAGGGACATACCAGCTAGGGTTAATCACCATATATTCCATAACGTCCGAGAATTCAGGCGTCCGGCGATCGCCAGTATCCTTGCCGACAACAACCCGCGAGCGGAACGTGGATTTGCCGTTTTTCATCAGGTCGACGTGGAAGTCAGGAATGTTAACCCAGACGTGGTTCTTCTCAACGGGACGGCTATTCCAGCGTTGACGCTCCATCGCGACGAGGACTTGTTGCAGCCGCTCTTGTGGGTTCTTGTTGAGCTGCGTAATGGTCGAGCTGCCAGCCACACCGTCCGGAGACAGGCCGTGGTTGACCTGAAACTTCTGAACTGCGCCTTGGATCGATGCATCATAGCTTTGCGACGCAGACTTGCGCAGATAGCCCATACGGATCAAGCGGTTGCGAAGTTGAACAACGGTAGCTCCGGACTGGCCTGGCTTCAGTGATTTGGCTTGAACCTTGTCGCCCCAACCACCTTTAGCGAGTAGCTTTTCAAGCTTTAGTTTTTCTTTTTGCAAGCGCACATATTCGGGCTTGCTAGGTGCCATCTTCTTTAAGAAAGCCGCAGGGTTGGACTTGGAAAACGCATCAATCGTGGAGGCACGATCATAGTGCTGAACCTCCATCACAATAAGGTTGTCGACACTGCGCGGGTTAATCACACCAGAGCGCATGTGATCTGCATAATCCAACATGCGCTTCGCTGCTTCAACCTCAACACGTCCGCGGTCGCTTGGGTTCTTTGCGGCCTTCATTGCGGCCTTCAGACCATCAACGTCATATGCTTTTGCCGGCAAACCGTGATCATCAGCGGATCCCAGTGCCTTCAACAGTGCGCTGCGACGACGTCCATCACCGTTGCCCACGAACACTGGCTTGTAGTTGCGTTCGCGGTAGAAGGCCGACAGGGACTCATCGCGCGCGGCAGCTTCAGCAATGGATTGCTTGAGGGCGGTAACAGCGGCGTCAGCGCGCCCTGCCCCAAATACAGGCAAGACAAAGCTTGCGGCCCCTGCGGCCAGAAGCTTGAGCGTCGAGCGACGGGTTGGGGAAAGGGTCATGGCAGTGCACCTCAAATACTATACAAAATTTTGCCCAAATACATTTCACCCGCGCGTAAGAGTCCATTCACATTCAATGAGAACATGCCTTTTTTCCGCCACGTTGCCCTTAAGCCACCTAAAAGGGTTTATCTATGCTTAAGCATTGGCTGATTTTCTTAAGCGACACCTTAAAAGCTGTGAAGAAACTGCGCAAATTTCCGCTTATTCTTACCTTATTAACGCCCATCTTTAAGACTGTACTTGGTTATAGAATCGAAATGTGGCATAGGTTTCGCATCTGGGGACCAAAAAGACGACGCCGTGGCAACGGCTTAGGGCAATACGGGACAGGCACGAACATGGGCAAAACGAATTCCGCACTTGTTACGCGGCGGGCACTTTTGGGTGCATTCGCAGCAACGACAGTCACAGCGGCTCCAGTCTACTCCAAAGCATTTGGGTTTCTAAAAGGCGCAGGCGATGTTCGCCGCCTTAAGATGTATTCCGGTAGAACCGGCGAGAAGATCGACATGATCTACTGGATTGAAGGTGAATACATCAAAGAATCGCTCAAAGAAGTTAACTACTTCATGCGCGACTGGCGCCAGAATAGCGCCATTAACATTGATACACGTACCATCGACATCATGTCTGCCTCTCACAATCTGATGGGTGTTTCAGAGCCTTACACCCTACTGTCCGGTTACCGCTCCCCGAAAACAAACAACATGCTACGCTCACGGTCCCGTGGTGTGGCAAAGAACTCGCTGCACATGAAGGGCCAAGCTGCCGATCTGCGTTTGGCATCGCGTTCCGTGGGTCAGATTTCACGCGCAGCAGCGTCGTGCTCTGCTGGTGGTGTTGGCCGTTACTCCAGCTCTAACTTCGTGCACATGGATTGCGGCGACGTCCGCACTTGGGGCCGGTAGGACTTCCCAAAATCTTGAAATTCAAATGAGCCGCCTACATTTTCTGTAAGGCGGCTTTTTACATGCTCAGCTTAGGCTGCTTGCTGGCAGATTAAATCCGCGCTCAACCGATGCGCCATGACATGCTCTGCGTTGGGAATATCATTGAGAAGAGCACGGGCTTCGGCCCCTGCCATATCATATCCATGCTCAATCCACCGCTCGATCAGACGAGAGCGAAGTTGATCAAGTGACGCTTCTATAAAAATTGACAGATCAAACAAGCCCTTTAGCTGATGCCAAGGATTCCGATCTAACAAGAGGTAGTTTCCCTCGGCTACGATGGTCCGCGCTGTCTCGGGTACGGACCTTGCACCGGCGACAGATATATCAAGAGCGCGATCAAACACCGGAAGGTAATGCTCCACCGACGAGTTCCGCACCCGAGAGAGCAACGACGCAAACCCTTCAAAGTCAAATGTTGGCGGCGCCCCCTTCCGATCCAGCAACCCCTTTTGATCCAACATAGCGTTGTCCAAATGAAACCCGTCCATCGGAAGCAAAACAGCCGTGTCGGGCGCATCGGCGTTCAACCGATCAACCAGAGTTTCGGCAAAGCTGGATTTTCCAACGGCAGGCGGCCCCGCAACAGCGACCAGATTACGTTGGCCATCACCGAGACGCTGAGAGATTAGCGACTGTGCCGCCGCGAGATGCTCGTCCAGAGAGCCTGCAACGGTTAACGGCTCATTATCATCGTTGAGGTCCATCATTGCATCATCCCTTCAAATCAAATCTAGCAGATAAAATTGGGAAATGGTGCACCCAGTAGGATTCGAACCTACGGCCTCTGCCTTCGGAGGGCAGCGCTCTATCCAGCTGAGCTATGGGTGCCTGCCAATGGCTATACAAGCGGCTCCAAGTTGCCGCAACGCCAAACTTTAAGGGTTATGCGAACAGCTCGTGACACAGCTCTAACGCGTCAATCAATGCGTCGACCTCGTCGGTTGTGTTGTACATCGCGAAGGAGGCTCGGGTCGTCGCAGTCAAGCCCATGTGCTCCATCAACGGTTGCGCACAGTGCTGTCCCGCCCGCACCGCGACGCCCTTTTTGTCGAGCACAGTGGAGATGTCATGCGCATGCGCAGCCCCATCAATGGTAAACGAGAATATTGCCCCTTTGTTCGCGGACTGCCCCTGAATATTTAGCCAATTCAGACCATCCAGACGAGACCGTGCATAGTCGCGCAATACAAGCTCATGCGCCGCGATGTTGTCCATCCCGACATCCATCATGTAATCGAGCGCCACCCCCATACCGATCATTTGAACGATCCCGGGGGTACCTGCCTCAAACTTCATGGGCGCGTCGTTGTAGATCACCTCATCCTTGTGGACGTCGCGGATCATGTCGCCACCGCCAATGAAGGGCTGCATCTCGGCCATCCGGTTCGCACGCACGTAAATCGCGCCGGACCCCGATGGACCATAGAGCTTGTGCCCCGTCACTGGATAAAAGTCGCAGCCCAGATCAACCACATCGACCGGCATATGAACCGCCGCTTGCGAGCCATCGACCATTACTGGAACACCGCGCTCCCGCGCTGTGTCACAAATGGATTTTATATCCACAACCGTGCCAAGCACGTTGGACATATGCGTGACAGCAATCAACTTGGTGCGCGGGGTGATTGCATCGATTACGCTTTGTGGGTCCAGATCACCATTGGTGTCCACATCCACCCACACCAATTTCACCCCAAGGCGCTCGCGCAGGAAATGCCAAGGCACAATGTTGGCGTGATGCTCCATCACGCTAAGGATGATCTCATCACCGGCCTGCATACGTGGGGCAGCCCAACCGTAAGCGACCATGTTGATGCCTTCGGTGGTGCCGGAATTGAAGACGATCTCGTCCTCTGAGGCGGCGCTTAGGAAGTTTGCGACCTTGCCGCGCACCGCCTCATACTTGTCCGTGGCAAGGTTGGAGAGGTAGTGCAACCCACGGTGAACATTGGCGTATTCATGCGCATATGCATTGGTGATCGCATCAATCACAACCTGCGGTTTTTGCGCCGATGCCCCGTTGTCGAGGTACACGAGCGGCTTGTCATTCACCATCCGGTTAAGGATAGGGAAGTCTGCCCTGATTTTCTGGACATCATACATCGGCAGCCAACTCCACTCCGAAAATCACTGAAATAACCGCGAGGATAACCCCCAAAGAGAGCATTATCCCGATAAAGCCGATCACCGCCCCAGCAACAACACCGCCCAAAGATTTGAAGCCATGTAGCACTTGGACGAAAATCAAAAATACACCGAACATATACAACGCACCTGCCCATCCGAACATCAACGCAATCGGCGGTGCAACCAAGAACAACCCAATTTGGACGACCTGCATTGCTAGCAAAACAACCTGCATCCAGATCGTCGCCAGCAGGCTTTCATCAAACGAGCCCTCGCCGTCAAAAGCGCGCCCGATAAAATGCGAAGCTAAGGCCGTAATCGTCAGTAAGGCCCAAATCACGAGTGCTAGCACGATGGGGCTGCTAGGCAGCGGGCTTTGTTCCGCCACCATCACTGTTGGAACGAACACCAGCGTAAGCTCGCTCATCAAGGAAGAAATCACAGCTGTCAGCGTCAATACCGTCCATAGCGATCGGCGGTCCAAATCCAACTTAAGAACTTTTCCCGCGGCCTCACGCGGACTGCGCAGGGTCAACAAGATCAACGATAGGAAATACTCAAACATCAGGCCGCCTTTTCCAACTCTATCAAGCTGTTGATCCAGACCCACAAAAAGACAGCAAATGACGCAAGAGCCACCATGTTGGCCTGTAATCCTGCCCCGATCATCGCCTTGACCAATCCTTGGAACAACACCAGCGGCGTTGATGCAAGCAAGCCCCAGAACATCGCCAAACGCGCATCCGTTGGGGTGCCCTGCCCGCCAAAGGCCTTGGCCACGAGATGGCTCATGCTTGCAACGACATAGAAAAAAATCGGTGCCAGAAGCAGTGTCCCGAAAAACGTGCCCAGAGCGAGCCCGAACAATGGAGCGTCACCGTTGCTTAGGTGTGACGTACGGGCCAAACTTGGCAGAAGCGCGACAAAGAACAAAATACAGGCGGCAAAAAGCCAGCCCAACCCTGTGCCTTCATCCGCGCCCGCGTCACGGAAACGGCGCGCTACCTTGCGTGGTTCGCGGTAGCTTTCAAAGATGATTTGCGCCGTTGCCATAGCTTAGCCGTTACGGCGCTCAAACCACGCCTCAAGGCGGCTCAAAAGCTCCGCCGCGAGGTCGTCGTTGTCGATTTCTTCCAAAGCTTCGCCAAGGAACGCCAGAACCAACAGATTTTGCGCCTGTGCCTCAGGAACCCCGCGTGACCGCAGGTAGAACAAGGCATCCTCGTCGATCGCGCCAGACGTCGAGCCGTGCGAACACGCCACGTCATCCGCGTAAATTTCCAGCTCAGGCTTGGCCAAAAACTGGCTATCACCGTCCAGAAGCAAGGCTTGGCTGATTTGGTAGCCGTCGGTTTTCTGTGCGCCGTCTTTTACAAGGATCTTACCTTGAAACACGCCAGTGGCCCCGTTGCGCAAAACCTTCTTGAACACCTGACGGCTTTCGCAATTCACCGCATCATGGGTGATGAATACCGTGTCGTCATGATGGAAGTCGCCATCCCCGACAGCAGCACCTGCAACATGTGCAATTGCGTCATCGCCGGTCAGCTCCATGATGCATTCGTTGCGTGTCAGCACACCGTTCACAGTCAGGGTAAAGCTTTTGAACGTGCTCTCGGTTCCAAGACGCGTAAAGATATGCGTCACAGCACGGCGTTCATGATCGCGACCTTGTGCCCGCACATGGTGGAACGCGCCGTTGTCAGCCACATCAGCTTCCAAGACTTGGTTAAAGCGTGCCGCAGCAGGTCCGTTTTCAATCAGCGTCATTTCCGCGCCATTTTCGACCTTCACCACGTGGTGGAGGATCGCATCGGAACTGTTTGATTTATGTAGGTAAACCACCTGAACGGGCTTGCTGACTTTCGCCGTCGCGCGGATTAAAACGCCGTCCGTCGCAAAAGCCGTGTTGGCCGAGGCCAATGGGCGCTCAACTGGGGTCTGACCGTTGGTTTCCAAAACGCCATAGAGATCTTTTGCCCAGTGAATGTCAGCTTGTACCGCGTCAGCCAATCGCGAGATTTCCAAGCCCTCAAACGCCAAATCGTCAGAGGCCGCCGGATCAAAAACGCCGTCAACGAAGACGATTTTCAAGGTGTCGATCTCGCCAAACACGGCCGCTTCGTCAGAGACGAAGACCTCGGCGGGCGTCGCAGTCGCGTCAGTCAGCGTTGTTGGGTTGGTGTATTTCCAATACTCGTCTCGACGCCCCGGCATGCCCATCTTAGTCAAACGAGCGGCGGCACTTTCGCGTGCGGATTGCGCCCATGCGCCCTGCCCGTCCGGCAGTGCGCGCGGTGCGACGGTCAATTTTTCAGCGGCACCCATCTTAGGCCACCTCTGCCAGCAGATCAGCGTAGCCGTTGTTCTCAACTTCCAACGCCAACTCTGGCCCGCCAGTTTTAATGATGCGGCCGTTTGCCATGATATGCACAACGTCCGGTTTGATGTGGTCCAACAGGCGTTGGTAGTGTGTGATTACAAGGAAGGAGCGCCCTTCAGAGCGCAGCGCGTTCACGCCCTCAGCGACCAGTTTCATCGCATCAACGTCCAGACCGGAATCCGTTTCGTCCAAGATGCACATCTTTGGCTCGAGCATCGCCATTTGCAGGATCTCGTTACGCTTCTTCTCACCGCCCGAGAAGCCCACGTTCACAGGGCGCTTCAACATGTCCGCGTCAATCTTCAGGCTCTTGGCCTTTTCACGTACGAACTTGAGGAAGTCGCCTGCGGACATCTCGTCTTCGCCACGCGCTTTGCGTTGCGCGTTCACAGCCGTACGCAGGAAGGTCATGTTGCCCACACCTGGAATTTCAACCGGGTATTGGAACGCCAAGAACAAGCCAGCGGCGGCACGCTCTTCTGCGTCTAGGTCTAGCAGATCAACACCGTCGAGTGAGGCCTCGCCATCGGTTACCTCATAGCCGTCCTTGCCGGACAAAACGTAAGAAAGCGTGGACTTACCAGACCCGTTAGGCCCCATGATCGCATGCACTTTGCCCGCCTCAACGGTCAGGTCGACACCTTTGAGGATTTGCTTGTCCTCGTCTTCAAGTTGCACGTGCAGGTTTTTGATTTCCAACATGGTTTCTCTCTCTTTCAACGCAAGCGACCCCGCATGGGTGACCCATGCGAGGCGCGTTTAACTGTGATTGTTGTTTGGTTTATTCCGCCACAGGCTCGGCTGCGGGTGTTAATTCTGCGGGCGGTGCTACGCCCCAATTGGCCAGTTGCGCGAAGGCTTGGAACTTCAAGCTGTCCGCATGTTCCGGCGAATACATTTGCGACCAGATGCCCGGTGCAGCGCGTGCCATATGTGGCTCGGCGTAATGCGTGGCGTAGAAGCCCGCAATGATGACCCCCACCAATATGACCGAGCGCAGGCCCGACACATAGAGAAGGAAGAACGCGATTAAAGCCGACATGCCGAGCGGACCCAAAGCCTCGACCAGCAGTCGGAAGTTGTCGAATTCCGATGCCGCACCCTGCGTCGCGTGAAACGCGCTGAGGCTTCCGCCGAAGAACGACACGATGCCAAGGATGAAGGCCGTGATGATCGGCTTGATCTCGAGCTTCTTCTTTTCGATCACACCAATGGTCGGAGCTGATTTCGATCCCTTGCCAGAAACCTGACGCGCACGAATTTCGTTCAGCTCGCCGCTGCCCAAAACCCCTTCGGCAACAAAGCCCTTGCCGGAATTGATCCGCTCCAACCGTGCCTGAAAACCTGCGTCTGCCATGCTCATGGGTTTCCCCTCCATCTGTATTCACAGACAGATATAGGGGGGTAACTGGGCCGGAATGTGGCGAGAAGCGGGAGTTATTTTGCGGAAGAAACATCATGACTTAGTGTTCCAACGATCCAAATCGCCGTTTTTCTTAGCCAGCTCTACACGAAGCTTAAGCTCCTCTTGCTCAAGCTCATGTATCTGAAGCTGCATTTCTTCTAGTTTCGTACCGTTCCGTTTCCTTTGCACAATCAAAAATGAAACCAACCCGAAGCAATAAAGCACGAATGCACCTACGCCAAAGCGGCCGGCAACTTCGGACCCTAGATTGCTTGCAGTAACACTCGCCACTAAGAAAACAAACAACCCTACGCCAAGGAACAGCATTACCCGCCCGGTGCCCAACCGACCATCCATCATGTGATAGCGATAGGAACTTGGGTCAGCATCCGCTTTTACGTGCCCCATAGCGTTGGTGACAGCGTTGTCAGCTATGTTTTCAATAGCTGCACTTTCTATATGTGAGTTGGATCGATACATCGTTTTGGCTTACCCAACAGACCCTTCCAGCGAGATCGCGACCAGTTGCTGCGCTTCCATGGCGAATTCCATCGGCAGCGCTTGCAGCACCTCCTTGGCGAAGCCGTTCACGATCAATGCGACGGCCTCTTCTTCGTCCATACCGCGTTGGCGGCAGTAGAACACTTGGTCGTCGTCCACTTTGGAGGTCGTCGCCTCGTGCTCAACACGGCTCGAGTTATTCTTCACCTCGATGTAGGGAACCGTGTGCGCGCCGCATTTGTCGCCGATCAGCAAGCTGTCGCATTGCGTGTAGTTGCGCGAGTCCTTGGCTTTGGGGTGCATGGACACCAAACCGCGGTAGGTGTTTTGCGCCTTACCGGCAGAAATTCCCTTAGAGACGATGCGCGATTTGGTGCGCTTGCCAAGGTGGATCATCTTGGTGCCAGTGTCGGCCTGTTGCATATTGTTCGCGATGGCGATGGAGTAGAACTCACCCTGAGAGTCGTCGCCGCGCAGGATGCAAGACGGGTATTTCCACGTCACGGCAGAGCCAGTCTCCACTTGCGTCCACATCACCTTGGAACGATCGCCACGGCAATCGGCACGTTTGGTCACGAAGTTATAGATGCCGCCCTTGCCTTCTTCATCACCCGGATACCAGTTCTGAACGGTGGAGTATTTGATTTCCGCGTCGTCGAGCAGCACCAGCTCAACCACAGCCGCGTGCAGCTGATTGGTGTCGCGCATTGGCGCCGTGCAGCCCTCAAGGTAGGACACGTAGGACTCTTTGTCGGCGATGATCAAAGTGCGCTCAAACTGGCCGGTGTTTTCAGCGTTGATGCGGAAGTATGTGGACAGCTCCATTGGGCAGCGCACACCCGGTGGGATGTAGACAAACGAGCCATCCGAGAAGACGGCCGAGTTCAGCGTCGCGTAGAAGTTGTCGGTTTGTGGCACCACGGAGCCGAGGTACTTCTTCACCAACTCTGGGTGATCTTTGATCGCCTCGGAGATGGAGCAGAAAATCACGCCAGCTTTCTTCAACTCTGCTTGGAAGGTTGTCCCAACAGACACGGAATCGAAGACCGCATCCACCGCCACTTTGCGCGGCTCGTCGGTCATGTCTTCAGCACCCTCAACACCCGCAAGGATCATTTGCTCCTTCAACGGGATGCCAAGCTTCTTGTATGTTTCTAATAGCTTAGGATCGACTTCATCCAAGGACTTAGGCTTCTCGGCCATAGATTTTGGCGAGGCGTAGTAATATTGGTCTTGGAAGTCGATCTTGGGGTAGTGGACCATCGCCCACTCCGGCTCTTCCATCTTCAACCAACGGGCGTAGGCTTCCAGACGCCAATCCAGCATCCACTGCGGCTCGTCGTTTTTCTCGGAGATCAAGCGCACGATGTCCTCGGACAGGCCTTTCGGCGCGTAGTCCATTTCGATCTCGGTTTCCCAGCCGTATTTATACTTGCCGCCCACTTCGCGCACGGCATCTACGGTGTCCTGATCTACGCCTTCTTTGACGTTGTCGCCTACATCCTCAAGTGACATGTCAGTCTCCCTGCTTATCGCGCCGCTTTGGCGTTAAATTTTTGCTCTGCCTTCAGCCACGCATCTGCGAAGCGAAGGATTTGTTCTTCCGTCGTGTCGGGGCCAAGTGACACGCGCAACGTGCTTGTTGCCAACGCATCGTCGAACCCCATGGCCGCAACAGTGCTGCTGGCCTTTACTTTGCCGCTGGAACACGCTGATCCGGCAGACACAGCAAACCCGGCCAAATCCATAGCCATGACTTGCGTCTCGCCTTTCCAGCCCGGCGTGGCAAAGCATGAGGTATTAGGTAACCTCTGCGCTTCTTTTCCGATAAAAATCGTATTCTCTGTTCGCGTCGTAATGGTCTTTTCTAGAATGTTTCTAAGTTTTGCAACCCGATCCCATTCACCATTTGTCAAATCACGCGCAGCTGCCTCAGCCGCAGCACCAAATCCGGCGATACCGATCACGTTCTCAGTGCCAGAGCGACGGCCCATTTCTTGCCCCCCGCCCTTGATCTGCGTCTCCACGTCCAACCCTTGTCGCAGCACCAAAGCGCCTACACCCTTTGGGCCACCCAGTTTATGTCCTGATATCAAGGCCATCTGCGCGCCTGACCACGAAAACGCCACTGGCACTTTCCCAAAAGCTTGGGTCATATCCGCGAGCGCCAATCCTTCTGGGATGTCCTGCAAAACGCCGGTCTCCGAGTTGGCGAGTTGCAGCACGCTGCTTACCGGATCGTTCACATCTACTTTACCGAGAGCATCGACTGCCAAAGTGCCCGACGTCCAAGCGCCCACCGCATCATGCTCCACCGCACCACTTTGCAAATCGCGCCCCGCGCAGGCCAATGCCGCAGCCTCGGTGGCCGACGAGGTAAACACAATGTCAGCACCTGATGCGCCAAACGCGTTGGAAATCTGCAACCTTGCTCGCTCCACTATAGATTTGGCGGCGCGGCCTTCAGCATGAACGGACGACGGATTTCCCACCGCGTCCATTGCCGAAATCATTGCCTCGCGGGCCACTTGCCGCAACGGCATGGTCGCGTTGTAGTCAAGATAAACGCGCGACATGTGCTAGTCCTCGTCTACCACTGTAAACAGCGTGGGCACGGCTGGGCACGGTGTGAGGTCATTCTCAATCACGTCAGACAGTCGGGTTTGATGCAAGAACACATAGACATGCGCCGACAGGCTTTCCCACAAGCGGTTGGTCATGCTTTGTGCTTTTGACCCGCTCGACGCCCCAGACGCCCCTGCGCCCGTGTGCATGGCGCTGACGGTTTCATCCACCGCTTCGAGGATTTCCGACACGCGCATCGCATCTGGTGACTTGGCCAAGCGGTATCCGCCGCCCGGTCCGCGCACTGATTCCACCAATCCTGCGCGGCGAAGTTTTACGAACAACTGCTCCAAGTAGGGCAAAGATACGTCTTGGCGTTTGGAGATTTCCCCTAAAGAGACCAAGCCTTTGTCCTTGCTTTGGGCCAAGTCGGCCAAGGCAACCATGGCGTATCTGCCTTTGGTGCTAAGTTTCATGGCGTTATCCCTCTAGTTCAGGCGAATATCGTTGACGATGGCAGGCGCAGACCTTAACTCAGTTTGACTAGTCCGACGACGTATGATCGGGCGATTTAGAATAATTCTAGGTTCTCCGAGCGTTCTCGTCAACTATATGGGAGCCTTGATGAGCAGACGCAAGGAAAGACGCATATGCCCGAAGTGATTTTCCCCGGACCGGAAGGCCGCCTTGAAGGCCGCTACCACCCCCACAAAGGTATGCGTGATGCGCCCATCGCGATCATCTTGCACCCGCACCCACAATTCGGCGGGACCATGAACAACCGCGTGGTCTACAACCTGCATTACACGTTCCATAACATGGGCTTCAACGTGCTGCGGTTTAACTTCCGCGGCGTTGGTCGCAGCCAAGGGGAGTATGACCAAGGCGTGGGCGAGCTGTCTGATGCAGCATCGGCATTGGATTACTTGCAATCGATGAACCAAAACGCCAAGCACTGCTGGGTTGCAGGTTTCAGCTTTGGCGCATGGATCGGTATGCAGCTTCTGATGCGCCGCCCCGAGATTACCGGTTTCATCTCGGTCTCGCCTCCTGCGAATATGTACGACTTCTCGTTTCTGGCGCCCTGCCCCGCGTCTGGTCTGATGATCAACGGCCTTGGTGACCGCGTGGCCCCGCCACAAGACACCGTCAACTTGGTCAACAAGCTGCACGAGCAAAAAGGCATCACGATCACGCACCAAGAAGTCGAAGGTGCCGGCCACTTCTTCGAAAACGACCACATGGACACACTCACCGGATCGGTTGAGACCTATGTTCAACGCCGCCTGACCGAGAACACACGCTAATGGGTATCACCGAGGATATCGCCGACGGCCTTGCCAAGAAGGCAATCGCAGTTGAAAACGAGTTGGATGATGAAAGCGTCATCCCGCATGTTGCGACGTTGATCGGCGCATCCTCGCAGACCACCCAAGAAGCTTTCCTAACTGCCGTGCGCGTTCGCAAAGCCGAGGCGCGCGCGATAAAGTTCCTCAAGGATAAGCTGGCAGGCAAACAGGGTGAGAAATTGCCCACCAGTGGCGACAAAGGTTAACACCGCGTCGCTCTAGCATCAGGACCCCTCCCGACATGAGCGACAGACTTTCCCAACAATTTGCCTTCCTGATCGAAGCGGACAAGCTGAAGTCCGTACTTCGCGGCACAAATCTGTGCGACGGCTCGCGGCGCGAGAACTCGGGCGAGCATAGCTGGCACATCGCGCTCTATGCGTTGATCATGGCGGAGCACGCCACCCGACCGGTGAATATCGACCGCGTTATCAAAATGTTGCTACTCCATGATCTGGTTGAAATCGACGCGGGCGACAACCCAATCCATGGCGACCATGACCCTGCGGAGATGGAGAAGGTCGAGAAGGCTGCCGCTGATCGCATCTTCGGTCTTCTGCCGCAGGATCAGGCCGCTGATTTTCGCAACCTCTGGGATGAGTTTGAGGCAGCCGAGACAGACGACGCCGTCTTCGCCAAGTCAGTGGACCGCGTGCAGCCCGTCGTTAATAATCTGGAATGCGGCGGTGGAAGCTGGCCCGAATACAAAGTCACGCCTGAGCAATTGGAAATCCGTGTGGGCGTTAAGGTTAAGCGCGGGGCACCTGCCCTTTGGGCTCATCTGAAGACCCGCATAGATGCTTGGTTTACCGCAGAATGAACGTCGCATTCTTGGCATGAATCTTATTCGTATACGAAGGTATACATCCTTCACTAATCACCGAATTTACAATATGGTGATTTCAAAGAACATCCATTTGGCCGGAGAAAACCATGTCCAAAATTAAGGTAGAGAACCCCGTCGTAGAGCTAGACGGTGACGAGATGACCCGCATTATCTGGGACTTCATCAAGAAAAAGCTGATCCTGCCCTACTTGGACGTTGATCTGAAGTACTACGACCTCGGGATGGAAGTCCGCGACGAGACGAACGACCAAATCACCATCGACGCCGCCGAAGCGATCAAGAAATACGGCGTTGGCGTCAAATGCGCGACGATCACCCCCGATGAGGGCCGTGTGGAAGAGTTTGGGCTGAAAGAGATGTGGCGCTCCCCCAATGGGACGATCCGCAACATCCTTGGCGGCGTGGTGTTTCGCGCCCCGATCATCTGTAAGAACGTGCCGCGCCTTGTCCCAGGTTGGACCCACCCTATCGTGATTGGCCGCCACGCGTTCGGCGATCAATACAAAGCCACCGATTTCTTGATGCCCGGCCCCGGCAAACTGACGATGAAATTCGTCGGTGAAGACGGCAAAACCATCGAGCGTGAAGTCTTCGACGCCCCCTCCGCTGGTGTCGCCATGGGCATGTACAACCTTGATGCCTCCATCATCGATTTCGCGCGGGCCTCGTTCAACTACGGCTTGAACGTTGGCTGGCCAGTGTATCTGTCCACCAAGAACACAATCCTCAAAGCCTATGACGGTCGCTTCAAGGATATCTTCCAAGACATCTACGACAAAGAGTTCAAAACCCAGTTCGAAGAAGCTGGTCTTTGGTATGAGCACCGCCTAATCGACGACATGGTCGCCTCGGCAATGAAGTGGTCAGGCAAGTTCGTTTGGGCATGTAAAAACTACGACGGCGACGTGCAGTCCGACACGGTGGCGCAAGGATTCGGCTCACTTGGCCTGATGACATCCGCATTGATGACACCGGACGGCAAGATCGTGGAAGCCGAAGCGGCACACGGCACTGTCACGCGTCACTACCGCCAGCACCAAGCGGGCGAAGCGACCTCCACCAACTCCATCGCGTCGATCTATGCGTGGACCGGCGGATTGAAGCACCGCGCCAAGTTGGACAGCAACGAGCAATTGATGGGCTTTGCTGAAACGCTGGAGAAAGTCATCGTCGACACGGTTGAGAGCGGCTTCATGACCAAAGACTTGGCCCTACTTGTTGGACCAAACCAAAGCTGGCTCACCACCGAAGGGTTCTTGGAAAAGATCGATGAGAACCTCAACAAAGCGATGTAGCGGCTAGGTCAATTTGCTGGTGTCCTCGGCTTTCAACGCCTTGAATTCCTTTCCCTTAATGCTGCCCAACAATGTCTCCCCCGCGAGGTCGCACATCACTGCGGCGTCGCGTTGGAGCAATAGCAGATGTTGGGCGCCGCTTTGCGTCACGACGAAGTAATAGCATTTCTCGGCGGCTTTACTCTCCGGTCCCTGCTCGGCTTCAAGAAAGCCAAGGCGAGCAACCGGATCACCGGGGAAGGCTTTTTTGCCAATTTCATAAGCATAGCGCGCAGGTTTTTGCACCTTGGCCAACTCGATCTGCTCGTTCACCCGAACTGTCGGGCGATTGAAAACGCTGTGATGCATACCGTCTTCAGAGTTCACTACAAAAATCTCGACCTCACGTTCGCCGATCACCCCGACCAATGGGCCAGTGGTTGTCTCCAAAGACCACATGATGGGCTGGGTATTTAAAGATTCGTCATCCAGCGCAGTCGGATTTCCAAATGGACGCCCGCCTTTTATCACCTTCACATCAAACGGCTTATCCTTCGCAGTGGCCCCTGCCACGCAAGATCGAAAGGATGCAATCGTGTCGGTGGTCAGCCCTGAATCAAGTGCCGCAATGTCGTTGATGCGGCGGCGGGCCGGCAATTGAGAGTTCGCCGCTGCAAACCCTTGCAACGCTTTTCCCACGTCCTCCTTGGGCAAAACCTCGACCACGGGGCTGTTTCCCATCCAATCGTTGGCCGTGGTGTAGAACAATTCGCGATCTAGCGCGTAGAAATCCGCATCCAAGTCATCCAGCGCTTCTGCCCTGTTCGAGAACCCGTTTTGTGCCGCCGCTTCCTCAGGGTTGGCCTCAACCCAATATTGTAACTTATCCAGCAACTCCGCCAAAGGTGCACAGCCGATCAGCTCCATCCCCTTAAGCGCCATCGGCAATGCTTTCGGTCCACCGGGTTGTGCTCTGTCGTTGCTCAAGAATTGCGAATGCCCGCCGTTGGAAACCTCTGCCATGTAGAAATCAGCGAGGTAAAGCCATTCAGCCTCTACGGGAAATTCGCCCGATAGATAGAGAGCCCCATGGAGCGCCGAGTTGGTATAATCAACCAACTCCATCATGCCATCGTAATATTTTGCGTCAGGCTCCAAGGATTCTTGCGATATGTAGATCGCCGGAATATTCGGACGTGCGTTTCTGGTAATCCGCTTCAACAAAGACAACATCAAGTACATGCTCCAATAAGGTCGACTTCATATCTTTGACGCGCAACTGTGTCCAATCTAGGGTGCAATTATGACGCAAGATAACGCGCCAATACCTGCGACAGAACGGATACTTATGCCCAACTTACCCCATGAAAATGCGATCCCTGAGGTCGCACGATGAAGGTAGCAGCGTTACTTCTAGCCGGTGGGGCTTCGTCACGCATGGGGGCACGTGACAAACTTCTGGAGCAGATCGACGGCGTTCCATTATTGCGGGACCGCGCCTTGATGAGCCTCAATTCAAAGGCTGCGTTGGTACGGGTGGTGCTACCGCCCAATCGTCCGAACCGCGAGGATGCGCTTTCGGAGTTGGACGTGGAGGTCGTGTTTAACGGCGGCTCCGAATTGGGGATGTCCCATTCCATCCAGATCGGGATCGAAGGGATGGACGCAGATGCGGTGCTGATCGTTCTGGCCGACTTACCTGACCTGACGACGACTGACCTGAACAAACTTATCAACGCTGCAACCGCTCACCCGCTTGCCAATGTGTTGCGCGGGGCAAATCAGGCCGGAAAACCCGGACATCCGGTACTTATCCGCCGCGCGTTGTTTGGCGAGCTTTCGCAGCTGTCGGGCGATACTGGCGCACAACCCGTTCTAAAACGCCACCTGTCGGATACCGTCTTGGTGCCAGTTGGAGCGGCAGCATTGCGCGACCTCGATACCCCCGAAGAATGGGACGCGTGGCGTGCGGAGCGCACGACATAAGTTAGAGACCGCTCAATAAAAAAGGCCCCTCTTTGCAGAAGGGCCTTCTTAATCAATCACTAGTTACCCCCCAGATACGCCCCAATTAGGGGCGCAACTGAAACTCTAACCTTACTTAAACAGCAACTTAGCTTCGTGCTTCTTCAGGGTCAGGCGGGCGGAAGCATATGCTTCGCGGCCGGCTTCGCCTTGCAGCTCTGGGAACAAGTCGAAGATTTCGTTCCGTTGCGAGTTGCCGATGCCTTTCAGCGAGTAGTCACCAGGTTGGAAGCTCTCTGTCCACGCGCCGTTCGACAAGACAACTTCGTGGTTGTCGAACATGAAGTGGATATAGGTCGTGCCCATTGATGCAATGGTCTGGACACCCTGCGACGGGTTAACCAGGTGCTTGGCCGAAACCAGAACCTCGTTCTCCTCGAAGTAGAGGGCAACGCGATCGTTGTTCACCAGCATCCGGTGGTTCGGGCTTACCAGCATATCACGCTCTGGCAGACCGTTCCCGAGGGAGCCTTTCTGGATCAGGACAGGTTGCAGGTGTGGGTTGTTTTGCAACTCACGACCATCCATGCGCTTGGCACCGATCCAACGGATCTCTTGGATGCCATTGTCACGTGTGATGATCTTGTCACCGACCATCAGGTCCTCAACAAGGATTTCACCACGTACCGTCGCAATCGAAGTGCCCGGTGTGAAGCAAGGAACGATGCTTTCGATCTCGGAGAACTGAAGTGTCCCGATCACGTCACCGCCAACACCGTCGAGGAACTCAACAGTACCTGAAGTGCTGTCGCCGTCCGCATCCACAGTTTCGCCAACGACACGCAGTGGGCCTGCACCAGTCAGGTCCAGAACATCGTTGTCGTCGCCTCCAGTGCCGCCGTCGATAATGTCACCAGCACCGTCTTCCGCGCTGCTTACGATGATCGTATCAGCATCGTCACCACCATCGATCGTGTCAGCGCCTTGGCCACCGATCAACGTATCGTTCCCAGTGCCACCGTTGATATCGTCCGCATCCACGCCGCCGTCGATGAAGTCATCGCCCGCATCGCCGTTCAGCGTGTCATCGTCGTCAGCACCGAAGATCGTGTCGTTGCCGTCACCGCCGTTGACCACATCCATACCGTTGTTAAGCACCAGATCGCCGTCAACATCAGCGATGTCGAGGTTATCAGGCAGTCCCAGATCAGGGTCGATGCCAGCGAAGACGATATCATCGCCTGCGCCCGCATTGATCACGTCGGAGCCTTCGCCCCCCACGATACGGTCATCGCCGTCGCCACCATCGATAGTATCGGCGTCTAGGCCACCATCGATTGTGTCGTTGCCAGCGCCACCGATAATAGTGTCAGCGTCGTCACCGGTAGAGATCGTGTCGTCACCGTCGCCACCATCAACAAAGTCGATGTCGTCGTTCGGGTCCAGATCACCTGGGAACAAGCCCGGGTAGCCAAGATCAGGACGTGGGCTGTCGCCGGAAGTGTCGATAACGTCGTCACCGTCGCCACCCTCAACGGTGTCGTTACCGTCGTTGGTTTCGATTGTGTCGTTGCCAGCGCCGCCAAGAACGGTGTCATCGCCAGAACCGGTTTGAGCAATATCATCGCCCTCGCCCAGATCAACGGTGTCATCGCCAGAGCCGCCCATGACGTTGTCGTTGCCGTCGCCACCAATGATAGTGTCGTCGCCAGCGCCGCCCCAAAGGAGGTCATCGCCATCGTCACCTTCGATAGTGTCGTCGCCGTCACCACCTAGGATTTCGTCGTTACCAGCACCGCCAGACAGGAAGTCGTCGCCTGCTTCGCCGTGGAGCGTGTCGTCACCCTCTTCGCCGAAGACTTCGTCGTTGCCTTCGCCAGCAAATACGGTGTCATCGCCGTCACCAGCCAACACGATGTCGTCTTGTGGGCCTTCGCCCGGCAAGAATTCGTCGTTGTTGTCGATCAGATCGCCTTCCGGATCGTCGAGGTAGTTTTCGTCGATCAAGTCGTCGCCAGCGGTGCCTTCAACGATACCGTCGTTCACGCTAACTGTGACTGTCGCGGTGTCAAAGCCACCGTTGCCGTCTGTGATTGTGTAGGTGATCGTCGCCACGCCGCCAAAATCTGGTTCAGGAGTGTAGGTCAATGTGCCATCAGCGTTGATGGTTACTTCGCCTTCGTCCACGGAGGCTTCGGTCACTGTCAGATCATCGTCCTCTGGGTCAGTGTCGTTGCCAAGAACTACGATTTCAACTGGCGTCAAGTTGTTGGTCGACGCTTCGTCATCCACCGCATCAGGCCCATCGTTAACCTCAGTAACCTCAATGGTGTGCACTGCGTTGTCGGTGCCGCCATTGCTGTCGGAGATCTCGTAACTGATCGTGGCCGTGCCGTTGAAGTTCTCGGCAGGTGTGAACGTCACTGTGCCGTCGCCGTTGTCGACCAAGGTGCCTTCGTCAGCAGGAACAGTTGCGTTGATCACTGTCAGATCGTCGCCGTCCGCATCAGAGTCGTTGGCCAGCAAATCAACGGTAACCGCTGTGTCCTCGGTGGTGACATCGCTGTCATCCTCAGCCACTGGGCCGTCGTTAACCGCACCGACAGAGACCACCGCTTGGCCTTCGTCTTCGCCGCCATTCCCGTCAACAACCGTGTAGGTGATTGTCGCTGGGCCATTGAAGTTCGGAGCCGGAGTGAAGGTCACTGTGCCGTCGCCATTGTCCACAACCGTGCCCTGCTCGGCAGGAACAGTCACCGAACCGACGCTCAGGTCATCGCCGTCAACGTCTGTGTCGTTGGAGATCAAGTCGATGGTGATCGGCTGGTCTTCGTCTGTGGTCTCAAGGTCATCAACCGCAACTGGGTCGTCGTTCACAGGTGTGACTGTGACGATGACTTCGCCGATATCTGCCCCGCCGTTGCCGTCGGTGATACCGTAGGTGATGGTCGCTTCGCCGTTGAAGTTCTCGGCAGGTGTGAACACCAGCTCGCCGTCAACAACCTCAACCATGCCTTGATCGGCCGGAACAGTCGCCGTTGTGATGCTCAGGTCGTCGCCTTCGGTGTCGAAGTCGTTGTCCAGCACGTCGATGGTCACCGGAGTGTCTTCGTCGGTTGTCACCGCGTCATCCACAGCCTGTGGGCCGTCGTTTACGCCGATAACTTCAACGTTAACAACCGCTTCGCCGCTGTCTTCACCGCCCTGGCCGTCTTGGACCGTGTAGGTGATTTCCGCCGGACCCGTGTAGTTCGGAGCAGGCGTGAAGGTGACCGTGCCGTCGCCATTGTCGACAACTGTGCCCTGCTCAGCCGGAACCGAAACGGTGCCGATGTTCAGCGGATCGCCGTCCACGTCGGTGTCGTTGCCGATCAGATCGATAACAACCGCTTCGTCCTCGAAGGTCTCCGCGATGTCGTCAACCGCCACGGGCGCGTCGTTCACTGGAAGCACTGTGACCGTGTGGATCGCAGTGTCCGTGCCGCCGTTGCCGTCGGTGATCGCGTAGGAGATCGTCACTTCGCCGTTGAAGTTCTCGGCTGGAATGAAGGTCACTGTGCCGTCGCCATTGTCAACGAGCGTGCCTTGGTTCTCAGGTACAGTCGCACCGGTCACTGTCAGCGTGTCGCCATCCAGATCCGTGTCATTGGCCAGCAAATCAACCGTGATCGGGGTGTCTTCATCCGTAACATCAGCGTCGTTAACCGCGTCAGGGCCGTCATTGATTGCGCCAACCTCGATGGTGTGGGTCGCCCAATCCCGGCCGCCGTTGCCATCTGTGATGTCGTAGTTGATGGTCGCCGTACCGTTGAAGTTTTCGGCTGGCGTGAAGGTGACTGTGCCGTCGCCATTGTCGACCAAAGTACCCTGATTAGCAGGAACAGTCGCGTTGGTGACAGTCAGTGTATCGCCGTCAACGTCAGTGTCATTGGCCAGCAAATCAACCGTGATCGGAGTGTCTTCATCCGTCACGTCGCTATCGTTGACCGCATCAGGCGCGTCGTTGACTGCTTCGACCGTTAGCTCAACAGTGGCCGTGTCCGTGTTCCCGGCTTCATCTTCAATTGTGTAGGTGATTGTCGTGTCACCGTTGAAGTTTTCAGCAGGTGTGAAGGTGATCGTCCCATCAGCGTTGATCTCAACTTCACCATTTGGCGATGTTGCGTCGATCACTGTCAGGTCATCATTTTCAGGGTCAGTGTCGTTGGCCAAAACGTCGATTGTGACGCTTTCGTCTTCTGTACCGGTCGCAGTGTCGTCAACTGCGTCAGGGCCTTGGTTTACGAGGTCGCCAATGATTTGCTCGATCTCGGTGAAGACCAAAGACCCAGTGACGTCACCATTGTCGTCGAGGAACTCGACAGTACCCGAGGTGCTGTCGCCGTCTGCATCAACCGTTTGGTTCACGATGCGGAATGGGCCTTCGCCTGTCAGATCAAGAACGTCGAAGTCGTCGCCGGTTGTACCGCCGTCAACTGTGTCGCCATCGTTGCCGCCAAGGATGGTATCGCGGCCAGAGCCACCAAAGATCGTGTCTGCACCTTCGCCACCTGTCAGCTCGTCATTACCAGCGTCACCGTAAAGCGTGTCATTGCCAGCACCACCGAACAGGGTGTCATTATCGTTCATGCCTTCGAGAACGTCGTTTCCGTTTCCGCCCATAAGCGTGTCGTCGCCGTCGTTACCGCAAAGGACATCGTCGTCGTCGCCACCTGTGATGGTGTCGTCACCGTCGCCACCTATAAGGAAGTCATCGCCAGCGCCGCCTTGAATGGTATCGTCCCCAGCTTGGCCAAAGATGTCGTCATCACCGTTACCGCCGGACAAAGCATCGTTACCGTCGCCGCCTTCGATGCGGTCGTCGCCGTCTTCGCCGAAGATCATATCGTCGCCGGATCCACCATTCAGGGTGTCATTACCAGATTGACCGTGGATCCAGTCGTTGCCGTCGCCACCGTCAACAGTGTCGTTACCGGAGCCCATCCAAATTTCGTCGTTGCCAGCGCCACCTTGTGCGGTGTCGTTGCCCGCGCCGCCGATGATGACGTCGTTGCCGTCGCCACCGTCCAATGTGTCGTCGCCATTGCCGCCTTCGAGACGGTCGTGGCCGCCTTCACCGAAGATAATGTCGTTGCCATCGCCACCGCGCAATAAGTCATTGCCGTCAGGGCCATCGTCGACAACGTCCGCATTTACGTCGAAGAACACATCCGTGATGTTAATACCGGAGTTATCGCTACCAACTTGATCGTGCAGAATCTCGATGCGGCTTACTGGACCAGCAATAGAAACCACAACCGAGTAGTTCGGCGATGTGTCTGCTGCGTAGCCGCCATTGGACGTAGCAGTGTCATTACCCACTACACCGTCGGTGTTGCTTAGTGTCAGGCTGTTGCCAGCGTCCAACTCTACAACAATTGCGTTGCCGTCTTCGTCAAATGCGCGAACGCGAACAACGCCGTCGCCATCAATGTCATTGATGCGGAACTCAACGTTTTCAACGGCGTCGGAGTAGGATAACTCGTATTCCGCCCGACCGCTATCCCCGTTCGTTACCGAGAAAAGCGAGCTGTTGTCTTCTACAGTCTCGGAACCGCTATCGATGCCGCTAACCAGTTGTGTGTCTGTCTCAAATTCAGTTTCAGCGTAGCCGCTTTCGGACAGAATGGAGAATGTCACTTCGACATTACCAGTATCTTGGGTGAAGCCATTGGCGTCGTTGCCATTGCCAAAGTTCGGTGCATCGTCCCAGTTCAGGCTCTCGCGAACAGTATTGCCAGCGCCAGCGCCGTCATAGTTGCTGTCACCGTAGATGATATCGTCACCGGCACCGCCATTTACAGTGTCATCGCCCGAGCCCGCGTAGACTTCGTCGTTGCCTTCGCCCGAGTTTATTGTGTCGTTGCCACCGAACGCGTCCACGATATCGTCGTTCGGGCCTTCGCCTGGCAGGATCTCGTCGTTCGCATCGATGAAGTCGCCATCAGGGTCGCCATCGTAGTTCACGTCGATAACATCGTCGCCAGCCGACCCCTCGACGACGCCGTCCAACATGTCGTCATCTTCAGGTGTAATGAAGCAAATATTGTCGATCGCACCGGAGCCGTTGAGCTCAACTTCCATACGCGAGACGTTCTGCGCGTTAATGTTAACCGTGGCTTGGCCGTTGTTGCCTGTTGGTGAGATTGTAATCGTGTCGATCAGATTGCCATCCGCATCGAAAAGGCGAACCACGCCAGATTCTTCAACATCCAGCACGTTGAAGTTGACGACATCAGAAGGCTCATCGAATTCAAAGATGAACTCGCCACCACCTGCGTTATCGTCCGGATCGTTGCTATCACCGTCTTCCGACAAGATCAGCACGTTGCCAAGGTTGTTGGTTGCAAGGTCTGAGTCACCGCCAGTTGGGTTATCCGTGTCGAACACCATAGGAGGCGTGCTCGGATCGCCAGAACTAATAGTCACGCCATTAGCAGCGAATTGGCCGTTGACGATATCGCCAGCTTGAAGGTTTTCAAACGTAATTAGTACGTCGGGCATTCTCAGTCTCCTACGACATTACCGAGGCGGAACGAATTACAGTCGTTCTCAACGGCAAATTTGAACTCATTGATGCACACTCCAGAAGCCATCACGCGGCAAGAGACAGCGCTTAACGCTGTCAGCAGAACCAATAATGTGAATTCTATAGCCATGTTCTTTCCCAGGCTTCGTGCAGTTATCAAATCCGGAAGAGTGAAGACGCCACAAATGCGGCCACACTAAACGCGGCGCCAAAAAGAGGGGAAAGATGGGCAATGAAGCCCAATGTTCGGTGTCAGCTTGTAATAAGCATTCGTTGAGACCCAACGAACCACGCAAGCGTTCACACGAATTCCCTCGCATTCGGCAGGAATGCGTCATCGTGTGGCCGCCCCCGTGGCCATATGTCTTCACCCCCCAGATGGGTGTGCTTTTACTTACCTTTATAAAAGCTCACCCAACAGTGGTATTTTTGAAAGCTCGTCACAAACCGGCCTTCTTTCGACCTATTGACTCGAACTTTAGGGAACTTGATTCGCCACCCCTACAAAACAAAACGTCCAAAAATTGGTACTTTTCTTACATACGGAAATCATATCATCACGCCCCAAAACTGGGTGTAAGTACTTATTATTTAATGGTTATTTTATAGAGTTACCTAACGTCAGCGCGAAGAATCCGACAATGTTGTGACTCAAGGGTAAGGTAAGTTTTTCCTTACCATTTGGAAGAAGCGCGGTTTTCTTACAACTTTTATTCCCCGCAAATATTTGCGGTACAATTGTGTAGATCTTCGGAAATTGTTCACAAAATGAGTGGAATGCCGCTGATTGCGCGTAGAATCAGTTTTCGCTACGTGACGTCATTCTCGCTTCTAAAGAGCTCAAATCCACGATTTTAGAAACAGTTGTTAGAATTTGAACATATTGTTTCCTATTCGGAACCCAACCCAAAATACAAGAAATAACCTCATAAAAACAATGGATTACAACCCAACCCACCCAAACAACCAACTTTATGCGAAAAGCGGGATCTCGATACCAACCGACCGACCAAATTAGAGGTTGAGGCATTCTGCCTGAGATTCCAGATTTGTGATTATTGGTACCCGAGGCCGGACTTGAACCGGCACGCCTCGCGGCAACAGATTTTGAATCTGTCGTGTCTACCATTCCACCACTCGGGCCCCTGTCTCGTGCGGTGACGCGGTAGTCGTCACCAGAGGTGGGTGCGGTTTAGCCAAAGCTTTCGGGCGCGTCAATTCGTCGTTTGCAATATCTGGCAGTTTTTAACGACTAACTTGTTTGGAAACAAAACATCTAGGCAAACACCGGTCCATCGACGTCTCTATAAAGCGAGTCCCAGTCGCATCCGCCAATGCCTTAAACCTCTTTATTCACACGCCATAGCTAGACTTAAGCCCCCTCTAGGGCCATTATAGGCCTAAGGCACATTACCTAGTCGACGCTTGCAGTATAAGCGGGCGCGACATTGGCGAAGCAGGACACAACATGAAACGGCTATATAACTGGACGCTCTCTTTGGCGGATCACCCCTATGCTATGTGGGCATTGGTGTTGGTGGCATTTGCCGAAAGCTCCTTCTTCCCTATTCCCCCGGACATTTTGATGATCCCAATGATCATTGCCCGCCCGAACAAGGCATTCTTGATTGCTGGCGTTGCAATGGCAGCATCCGTAATCGGCGGCCTCTTGGGCTACGCTATCGGCGCGCTGGCCTTTGAACAGATCGGCCAACCAATCCTGCAAGCGCTAGGAAAAGGCGATGCGGCAGCCGAGTTCAATGAACGCTTTAACGACATGGGCTTTTGGCCGGTGCTAATCGCGGGGATGACCCCCTTTCCCTATAAAGTTATCACCATCATGTCCGGTTGGACCGGAATGCCGCTGGGCACCTTTATTGTTACCTCTATTATCGCACGCGGCGCACGCTTCTTCCTTGTGGCGGGTTTGCTGTGGAAATTCGGTGATCCGATCCGCGACTTCATCGAGAAACGCCTAGGCTTGGCGCTATCCCTCTTTCTTGTCGTCTTACTGGGCGGCTTTGCACTGGTAAAATTCATATGAAAACGTCCCGCACTCAAATGGCTATTGTTGCCGCTGGTGGCTCCTTCTTGCTGTTGGGCGGTGCATTCGTGTTTCAGATCATGGGGTATGCCCCCTGTAAGATGTGTCTGTGGCAGCGCTGGCCGCATGCCTTCGCTTTTGTTCTGGGCATCGCATTCATCGTGATCCCAAGTCGCATCATTGCCCTTTTGGGTGCCCTTGCCGCTGCAACGACTGCCGCAATTGGTTTGTTCCATGCAGGGGTTGAGCAGTCGTGGTGGGAAGGCCCAAATAGCTGCACCTCAGACGATATCACGGCGCTGACGCCCGAGCAGCTCCTTGAGCAAATCATGGCCGCGCCCATGGTGCGCTGCGATGAGATTGCCTGGTCATTGGCTGGTGTATCTATGGCGGGCTGGAACGCGATCCTGTCGTTGGTGTTGGCCCTGATCTGGATCACGGCGGCACGGCGGGCCAGCTAAGGCAAACCAATCACACCCGCCCCATTGCACCCTAAACCTAGGTTAGTCTATAGTAGCACCAACTATATATAGACGCCCTAAGGCGCATCAAAAGACAGATGGGACGCTACGTGAACGACACGCCGGAAACACCTGATAACGAAGAAGAAAATACCCCGTTCCGCATGCATCATGACGGACCGCAGATCAACATCTCGGATGAGATGAAGACCTCCTTCCTCGAATACGCCATGAGCGTCATCATCTCGCGTGCGATTCCCGACCTTCGCGATGGTCTAAAACCAGTCCACCGCCGCATTCTTTACGCGATGCATGAGACCGGCAACACGCACGATAAATCCTACAAAAAGTCCGCCCGCCCCGTCGGCGACGTTATGGGTAAATATCACCCCCACGGCGATAGTGCGATCTACGACGCGCTTGTGCGTATGGCGCAAGACTTCTCAATGTCGCTGCCTTTGCTGGATGGTCAGGGCAACTTCGGCTCCATGGACGGCGATAACCCTGCCGCGATGCGCTATACCGAAGTGCGAATGGACAAGCCTGCGGGCTCCTTGCTGGCAGATATCGAAAAAGACACCGTCGACTTCCAAGACAACTATGACGGCAAGGACCGTGAGCCTACCGTTCTGCCTGCCCGTTTCCCGAATATGCTGGTCAACGGCGCTGGTGGTATCGCGGTCGGTATGGCCACAAACATCCCGCCACATAACTTGGGCGAAGTGATCGACGCCACATTGGCGCTGATCGAGTCCCCCGATTTGGACGAACACCAGTTGATGGAATACGTCCCCGCCCCTGACTTCCCGACAGGCGGCATCATCCTTGGGCGCACAGGTGCTATTAAGGCGTATACTGAAGGGCGCGGCTCCGTCATTGTGCGTTCCAAAACCCACGTTGAAGAGATCCGCAAAGACCGCTTCGCAATCATCATCACCGAGATCCCGTATCAGGTGAACAAAGCCACGATGATTGAGCGGATTGCAGAGACCGCCCGCGACAAGAAGATCGAAGGCATCAGCCACGTCCAAGACGAATCTGACCGCGTCGGCGTGCGTGTTGTGGTCGAGCTGAAGCGCGATGCAACGGCTGAGGTCGTGTTGAACCAATTGTTCCGCTTCACGCCGATGCAGACCAGCTTTGCGTGCAACATGTTGGCGCTGAACGGCGGCAAGCCCGAGCAGTTGACCCTGCGCACCTTCCTGACCAACTTCATCGCCTTCCGCGAAGACGTAGTGGCCCGTCGCACAGCGTTCGAGCTGCGCAAAGCGCGTGAGCGTAGTCACGTCTTATGTGGTTTGGCCGTGGCCGTGACCAACATCGATGAGATCGTGGCGACCATCCGTTCCTCAAACGACGCCGCCGAAGCGCGCAGCCGCTTGATGACCCGCGCATGGCCAGCCGCTGACATCGCGCAATACATCAAGCTGATCGACGACCCGACCCACACCGTCAACGACGACGGAACCTACCACCTCTCTGAGACCCAAGCCCGCGCCATTCTTGAACTACGTCTGCAACGCCTGACACAGATCGGTGTAAAAGAAGTCACGGACGAGCTGGAAGAGCTTGCCAAGAAGATCACCGAATACCTCTCAATCCTGCGCTCGCGCGAACGGATCATGGAGATCATTTCCGGCGAGTTGACAGAAGTTAAAGAGCAATTCGCCGTTCCACGCCGCACCGAGATCGTTGAATGGTCCGGTGACATGGAAGACGAAGACCTCATCGAGAAAGAGGACATGGTCGTCACGATCACCCAAACGGGTTGGATCAAACGGACCCCGCTGGCCGAATTCCGTGCGCAACGCCGTGGCGGCAAGGGCCTGTCCGGCATGTCCACCAAGGACGACGATGTGGTCACGCAACTTTTCGTGGCCAACACCCACACGCAACTGCTGTTTTTCACCACGGACGGCATGGCCTATAAGCTGAAAACATGGCGCCTGCCCCAAGGTGGTCGTACCGCCAAAGGCAAAGCCATCGTTAACATTTTGCCAATCCCAACCGGCGTCTCCATCGCGGCGATCATGCCCGTAGACCGCGACGAGAAGGAATGGGGCGACCTACAGATCATGTTCGCCACCACCGCAGGCGACGTGCGCCGCAACGCGCTGTCGGACTTCACCAACGTCATGCGTAACGGCAAAATCGCGATGAAACTGCCTGAGGGCGTTGAGCTGGTGAATGCCCGCATCTGCGACGAAAACGACGACGTCATGCTGATCTCCAACGCGGGCCGTGCCATTCGGTTCCCATCGACTGATGTGCGGGTCTTCTCCTCACGCAACTCGACGGGCGTGCGTGGGATCAAACTGCAAGACGGCCAAAGTGTCGTCTCCATGTCGGTTATCCGCCACTTCGAGGCTGACCCGTCTGAACGCGTTGCATATCTAAAAATGCGTCGCGCAGTCATGGGCTTAGCGGACGACGTTGAAGCAGAGGATGACGACGCACCGGCAGGTGACATTACCCAAGAACGCTACGCCGAGATGTCCGCCTATGAGGACTTGATCCTGACCCTCACCAAAGGCGGCGCGGGCAAACTAAGCTCCTCGCACGACTATCCTGTTCGCGGTCGCGGCGGCATGGGCGTCACGGCGATGGACAAGGCCATGCGCGGCGGTGAGATCATTGCCTCCTTCCCTGTTGAAGGCAGCGACCAGATCATGTTGGCCACCTCCAAAGGCCAGTCCATTCGCTGCCCCGTTGATGGCATCTCGTTCAGGTCCCGCTCCGCTGGTGGTGTGAAGGTGTTCGACACTGGCAAGGGAGAGGAAGTTGTCTCCGTTGCGTGGATCGCCGACCAAAGCGAGGATGATGAGGGCGACACAGGCGACGTCGAAGAGACCTCAACCGACGAGAGTTAAAACTTCAAATGGCCGTCCTTATATGGGCGGCCATTTTGCTTTGTGCTCCCTCGCGCACTGCGCTACACGCACCTCATGACAGATAGCATCCTCAATATCATCGGTGGCGGCATGGCAGGCTCTGAAGCCGCTTGGCAGGCCGCAAACATGGGCGTCAAAGTGGTTATCCACGAAATGCGCCCAAAGGTCGAAACCTTCGCGCACCGCACAGGTGATCTGGCGGAGATGGTGTGTTCCAACTCCTTCCGCTCTGACGACCACGAGCAAAACGCAGTAGGCTTGCTGCATTGGGAGATGCGCCAAGCGGGCGGCATCATCATGGAAATGGCCGATAAACACGCCCTGCCTGCTGGCAGCGCTTTGGCCGTGGACCGTGATCCCTTCGCGCAATCCGTGACTGAAAAGCTGACGGCGCATCCAAACATTTCCGTATCATATGAACCGATTGATGAGCTGCCGACGGATGGCAACTGGATCATTGCCACGGGGCCTTTGACCTCGCTGAAACTCGCCACAGCCATCGCGGCAGAGACGGGCCAAGACGCGTTGGCATTCTTTGATGCCATCGCCCCGATTATCTATTTCGACACCATCGACATGGAAAAGGCGTGGTTCCAATCGCGCTACGACAAGGGCGAGACCGAGGAAGACCGCACGGCCTACCTCAACTGCCCCATGGATAAAGAGACCTATGAGGCCTTTATCGACGCCTTGCTGGCCTCCGACAAAACCGAGTTCAAGGAAGGCGAAACCGCCGGTTACTTCGACGGCTGCCTACCGATTGAGGTCATGGCAGAGCGCGGCCGCGAGACCCTGCGCTTTGGTCCGATGAAACCTGTTGGCCTGACCAACCCGCACCAGCCGCAGATCAAAGCACACGCCGTGGTGCAACTACGCCGCGACAACGCTTTGGGCACTTTGTTCAACATTGTCGGCTTCCAGACCAAGATGAAATACGGGGCGCAAAAAGAAGTACTGCGCATGATCCCCGGGCTTGAGACCGCTGAATTTGCGCGGCTCGGCGGCATTCACCGGAACACCTTCATCAACTCGCCCACCTTGTTGGATGGCCAGATGCGTTTGAAATCCAAACCGCATTTGCGATTTGCGGGGCAGATCACGGGCGTCGAAGGCTACGTCGAATCCGCCGCGATGGGTTTGCTTGCGGGCAGATACGCCGCTGCAGAGATGTTGGGCAAAGAGCTGGATACGCCATCACCCGACACCGCAATGGGCGCCTTGGTCACCCATATTACCGGCGGCGCGGAGGCGAAAACCTTCCAGCCGATGAATGTGAACTTCGGGCTGTTCCCGCCAGTAGACGCCAAAGGTGGCCGCCGCAATCGCAAGACCCGCTACAAAATCTATACGGACCGCGCCAAGGACTCGTGGGCGCAATGGTTAGAAGCCGCGCAACTAGACTAATCTAAGGGGATTTGCGACGTTGGGCCGATGACAACAAAGGTGGCGTAAATCCCGTGATTAAAGTGTTGATCCTTCAGTGACATATCGCACCCGCTTCGCCCCTTCGCCAACTGGCCCCTTGCACCTTGGCCACGCTTACTCGGCGCTTTTGGCGAGTGACATGGCTCGCGAGACGGATGGCGAATTTTTGCTGCGCATTGAGGACATCGATCAGTCGCGAGCGCGCCCAGAATGGGAAGCGCAGATTTATGAAGATTTAACATGGCTGGGGTTAGACTGGCCCAAGCCAGTCATGCGCCAATCGGACCGTTTGAAGGAGTATCACCATACGTTGCGGCGGCTATGGGACGAAGGTGCGATTTATCAATGCAGTTGCAATCGCAAAGACATCTTGGCTGCCGCTTCAGCTCCACAAGAAGGTAGCACGCCCATTATGGGACCAGACGGGATCGTCTATCCTGGAACCTGTCGCACCAAAGCCACCGATGGTCCCTTCCCCGATAATGCCGCACTCAGGCTGAATATGATGAGCGCCGCAGCGGGACAACAATTTTCCTTCATTGAGATAGGCACGGGCCCAAACGGTGAAACCGGCCTGATTGAGTTCACCGGCGAAGATGTGATTGAAACCATCGGCGACGTAGTTGTTGCCCGTCGCGACATGGGCACATCCTACCACCTATCCGTCGTATTGGACGATAATGCGCAAGACATCACACATGTGGTGCGCGGATCAGATCTGTTCGAAGCCACCAAAATTCACGTTGTTTTACAGAATCTTATGGGGCTTCAAACTCCAATATATTATCACCACGAATTAATCCGTGACGATGCGGGTAAGCGATTGGCCAAGCGCGACGACGCCCGTGCCATCGCGAAGTATCGCGAGGACGGCTTAACTGCTGCTGATGTCCGTATGAAAGTCGGGCTTTAAACCTCTGGCTTCATCAACTCGTGCTCGGTGCCATCAATAACGGATGTGTAGAAGCAGCTGCGGCGGTTGGTGTGACAGGCCGGACCGGTTTGATCTACAATCGCCAAAAGGCAATCGCGGTCACAATCAACGCGCAGATCAATCAACGCCTGTACATTGCCGGAAGTCTCGCCCTTAATCCAGAACGCCTGACGCGATCTTGACCAATAGGTCACTTTCTTTGTCTCTAAGGTCTTTGCAACAGCCTCGGCGTTCATCCAAGCCAACATAAGAATTTCGCCAGTTTCATGATCTTGAGCGATGACAGGCAGTAGCCCCTTATCGTCGAAGGTCAACTTATTGGGATCGAACTGTGTCATGTGAATTACCTTTTGCAAACGCTGCACAAGCCCTTATCTATGGTTAGGACTTGGTTGAAAAGCCGATAATGGGACTACGAAAATGTCTGAGAACAACGATCTCATCAAGCTCTACTCTGGGCAAATTTTGGCGCTTGCAGCGGACATACCGCATACAGATCGTCTTCAGAATCCCCATGCCAGCGTTAAACGCCGCTCTCCTCTGTGTGGATCAACGATCACCGTTGATTTGAATATGGCAAACGACTGTGTCAGCGAATTTGGTCAAGACGTAAAAGCCTGTGCCTTGGGGCAAGCGGCGGCCTCTGTTGTTGGTGGCGCGGTTGTCGGGCGTAATGAAGACGAAATTCGCCGCGCTCAGACGCAACTCAAGGCGATGCTGAAATCTGACGGCCCAGCCCCAGACGCCCCTTTTGATGAATTGAAAGTTCTGCTTCCCGCAAAGGAATTTAAGAACCGCCACGCCTCCATAATGTTGGCCCTTGATGCCACGGTCGAGGCCATTGAACAGGCTCGAAACGCGAATTGCGCATAAAAAAATGCCGCCACGTCCGGGCGGGACGCAGCGGCAAGTCGCTTGTCTAGTCAGGTCATATGCGCATACCGGAAAGCAGCCGGTGAAGTTGGGGACATTGCGCACCCCCGACGGGTAACGGGACAAGAAACCAGTCGGGCCTAGTAAAAAGACAGCAGGCAGTTAACTCTAGAAAAGCGTTGGCAAATAGAGGGCGACGGTCATCATAACGCCGATAGAAGCGATCCCAGCCGCATCATGCATAAGGGCTTTGGGGGACCGAGTTAGAACGTCGCGGAAATCTTTGATCATGTTGTTTACTCCCTCAATTCGTTTTCTTGTTGCACCTTTGTTCTCATTTATGACTAGCTATGTAAAGAACTTTTTAAGAACATTTGTGAACAAGTTAGAACAAATATGTGAGACATCAACCTAACCCACTGATATTAAACGAATTGCCTTATCCTGCTCCATCAACCAAAGAAGAACACGCGCAGCCTGGCCGCGCGGAGATTGGAGCGATGGATCATCCGCCAACAGTTTACGCGCGTCACTTTGGGCAATCGCCATCAACGAAGACTGGCGTTCAATATCTGCGATCCGGAACCGTGGTAGTCCACTTTGAGCCGTACCGATCAAATCACCGGCCCCGCGAATGGCGAGATCTTCTTCTGAGATGCGGAACCCGTCTTCGGTCTCGCGCATAATACGCAACCGTCTCTTGGCCGTCTCCGACAGCGGGTCTTGGAACAGCAGCAAACAGGTCGACGCCGCGTCCCCGCGTCCGACACGCCCACGCAACTGGTGAAGCTGCGCCAAGCCGAATGTTTCCGCCCGCTCTATCACCATAATCGTCGCGTTGGGCACGTTGACCCCAACCTCAATCACCGTAGTTGCCACCAGCACGGATGTCTCGCCTGCGACGAATTTGGCCATCGCGGCGTCCTTGTCTGCAGGCGGCATTTGGCCATGCACCAACCCCACGACGCCTTCGCCCAAGGCTGCTCTCAAGCGTTTGAACCGGTCCTCGGCTGCAGTTTTGTCGCTAAGCTCGCTTTCCTCAACCAAGGGGCAAACCCAATAGGCCTGTCGCCCTTCGGCGATCACGCCCTGTAGTTTGGACACCACCTCATCAATCCGGCCCGTTGAGACCGTCGCCGTCGCAATCGGTTTTCGCCCCGATGGCTTTTCGTCCAGCACCGAAATGTCCATGTCGCCGTACTGCGCCAATGACAAGGACCGTGGGATCGGCGTGGCGGTCATTACCAACACGTCAACTGCTCGCCCTTTTGCCCCTAACTCGGAGCGTTGGTTCACCCCAAAACGGTGCTGCTCGTCTACCACCGCCAATCGCAGATCATTGAACTCGACATCTTGCTGGAACACCGCATGTGTCCCGACCAAGACATGAATTTCACCCGCCGCCAGGGCCTTTAACTTAGCTGTACGTTCCGCCCCTTTGTCGCGGCCAGTGAGCAGTTCCAAACCCACACCTGCGTCGGATGCCAATGGGACAAGGCTTTCATGATGCTGCCTTGCAAGAATTTCGGTCGGTGCCATCATCACCCCCTGCCCGCCAGCCTCCACCGCTCCTAGCAAGGCCATGAATGCGACCAGCGTTTTGCCCGCGCCCACATCCCCTTGCAGCAGCCGGTTCATCCGAATGGGCGCCTGCATGTCGCCCGCGATCTCCGCGATGGCCCGCGTTTGCGCGCCCGTTGGGCTATAAGGTAGGGCTTCCAAAACCAGCGCCTGATGAGCGCCCGTGGCCGTACTTGAAATACCCGGTTTGGCGCGAACCGTTGCTCGCGCTAAGCCAAGGGTGAGTTGATGCGCGAACAGTTCATCGTAAGCCAGACGTTCGCGCACAGGATCAGCGACGTTGATGTCCGAAAGTTGTGACGGGTTGTGCGCAGCGCGTACCGCGTCCGCCCAATCCGGCCATTCAGCTTTCGCCTTTTGCGAGGCATCAATCCACTCATCCAACGTTGGCACTCGCGTCAAAGTTGATTGCGCGGCCTTATGAATGACCCGCTGCGTGACACCGTTGGTTAGCGGGTAAATCGGCTCAAACTCTGGAATTTCCGACGCCTTCGAGACGGGCAGCATATGGTCGGGATGCACCATCTGCGCTTGCCCATCGAACATCTCAACCTTGCCAGAAACGACGCGGCGTTGTCCCGTAGGCAGTTGTTTTTGCAAATAATCCCCATGCGCATGGAAGAACACGAGGCGGAACTCCAGCTTATCGTCGCGCACATGCACATGATATGGCCGCCCACGTGTGCGAGGTGGCACATGCATCCCAATCTCAACCTCCACTGTGACCACGTCAGGTAGAACCGCGTCTTGAACAGATGCTTTCACCGCACGATCAACACCGGACTGTGGCAATGTAAACAGAAGGTCGCGCGGCTTTTCAACGCCCAGTTGTTCGAAGTTTTTTGCAATCTTGGGGCCTACACCGTCCAACTCCGTCAACGCGCAGAACAGTGGATACAGGATTTCAGGACGCCCGCTCATCGGCCCTACGCGTCGCCGATAAGGACGAGCCATGCGTCCTCATCGATCACCTCTATGCCCAAAGCCGCGGCCTTTGTGGCTTTGGATCCCGCTCCTGGTCCCGCGACCAACAAGTTCGTTTTCGCCGAGACGCTTCCCGAGACCTTGGCACCTAAGGATTCCGCGCGCGCTTTCGCTTCCGCACGCGTCATCTTTTCCAACGATCCGGTGAATACCACCGTTTTCCCCGCGACTGGACTGCCATCTTGCGACGGACGCTCAACCGATTGAATGTCCAACTCGGCCACCAGTCTGGAAATCGACGCGTACTCTCTCTCTTGTGCAAATGTCTGCGTTAACGATGCGGCCATCACTGCCCCCACACCGTCAATCGACATCAAGTCATCCCATGCAGGGCCATCTTGAGGCTCAGCATCGCGAACCGCTTTGTTGAAGTCCTCCCATGTTGAAAAGTGGCGCGCAAACAAGTTCGCCGCACTTTCCCCCACGTGCCGAATACCGAGCGCGAAAATAACTCGGTTGAGCGGAATCTTTCGACGCTCATCAATGGCATCAAACAAATTACTGACCGAAGTATCGCCCCAGCCATCACGGTTCTTAAGCTTTGTTAACCCCTCCGCATCCCGGGATTTGAGGGTGAATATATCAGCCGGTTCCAAGACCTTGAGTTGGTCGTCATGATAGAAAGCCTCGACTTGCTTGGCACCAAGCCCATCAATATCGAACGCCCCTCGACTGACAAAGTGTTTCAGCTTTTCAACAACTTGCGCCGGGCATATCACGCCACCGGTACAGCGACGAACGGCGTCCCCTTCTTCGCGAATTGCGGCTGATCCGCATTCTGGACAAGTTACCGGAAACTCGAAAGACAGCGCGCTTTCGGGTCGTTTGGCCAAATCAACATCCGCCACTTTCGGGATCACATCGCCCGCCCGGTAAACCTGAACAAAGTCACCTTCACGCACATCCTTGCCACCACGTATTTCTGCGCCCTTGCTGTCCAAGCCCTTGATGTAATCTTCATTGTGCAACGTCGCGTTGGACACGACCACACCGCCAACCGTAACTGGTGACAGGCGCGCAACCGGTGACAAAGCGCCTGTTCGTCCGACCTGAATTTCAATGGCCTCAAGATGCGTCCAAGCAAGCTCAGCCGCGAATTTATGCGCGATCGCCCATCTTGGAGTAGTCGATCTGAAGCCAAGTCGGCGCTGCAAATCCAAATCGTTAACCTTGTAGACAACCCCGTCGATGTCATAGCCCAGATCAGGGCGTGCCATCTCAATGTGTTTATAATGCGCGACCAATTCCTTTGGGCCGGCACATAGCTTCGTCAGAGGGTTGATTTGGAACCCAAACTTCCCGAGCCGCTCAATTGCATCCAGTTGTGCCTTCGCCAATGGCTCCGACAGCGCCCCCCAAGCGTATGCGAAAAAGGCCAAAGGACGGGCTTTTGTTATTTTTGCATCTAGCTGTCTCAACGAGCCAGCGGCAGCATTTCTTGGATTTGCAAAATTCTTTGCGCCCACAGATTCTTGCGCACGGTTCAAAGCCGCAAAATCCTCATGACTCATGTAAACTTCGCCGCGCACTTCCAGTAATTCGGGTGCATCAGCTATTGTTTGCGGGACATTGGCGATCATCTTCGCATTTGCTGTGACGTTCTCGCCGACCTCACCATCACCCCGCGTGGCCGCAGACACCAATTTTCCATGCTCATACCGCAATGACAGCGAAAGCCCGTCTATCTTTGGCTCGGCCGTATAGCTCAACGGATCAGCTTCACTTAAGCCCAGATACTTCCGAATGCGCGCATCGAATTCATCAACATCATCGGGATCAAATGCGTTTCCAAGCGATAACATACGCACATCGTGGCGGATTTTTGAGAACCCTTCGGCCAAAGGTCCCCCAATCTGTTCTGACGGGCTATCTTCGCGCTTGAGATCTGGAAATTGCGCCTCAATTGCGGTGTTGCGTATTTTCAGGAGATCATACTTGGCATCAGTGATCACCGGCTTGTCTTTACCGTGATAATCCGCGTTTGCTTGCAACAGCTCAGCCGCCAGCCTCGCCAATTCCACAGCAGCTTGCTCACGCGAAAGCTTTTGCGGGTCAATTTCTTCAACTTTCGTCGCGTTTTTCACCGATTGCCCCCAATTGCTCACAACCTTGTTGATATTGTGAGAACAGCAGGGCGTCCAGACATACAGGCTGTCAAATTCAGCCATTCATGTCTGACGTAAAACGGATAGCACACCACCTGTAGCGCGCTATCCGATAATTCATACGACCGTTTTGATCTAAGCGTTCGCTGCGATCAATTGATCATTCTTAGTATCAGCTTCGTTTTGTGGGTCTCGCAGAACATATCCACGGCCCCAAACGGTGTCGATATTGCTCTCGCCGCCCGTAGCCGTGGCCAACTTCTTACGCAGCTTGCAGATAAAAACGTCAATAATTTTCAGCTCAGGCTCGTCCATTCCACCATAGAGATGGTTCAAGAACATCTCTTTGGTCAATGTTGTCCCCTTACGAAGGCTCAACAACTCAAGCATTTGATATTCTTTACCAGTAAGGTGAACAGGCGCCCCTTCGACATCTACAGTCTTTGCATCCAAGTTTACGGCAATACTTCCCGTTTTAATGATGGACTGAGAATGCCCTTTAGAGCGTCTGATAATCGCGTGAATGCGCGCAACTAATTCTTCGCGGTGGAAAGGCTTTGTCAGATAATCATCGGCACCGAAGCCGAAACCCTTCAGCTTGCTGTCAGTGTCATCAGCGCCAGATAGGATTAGAATAGGCGTCTCTATCCGCGCTTGACGCAAATGTCGCAACACCTCGTGGCCGGTCATGTCCGGGAGGTTCAGGTCTAATAGGATCAGATCGTAATCATAAAGCTTTGCAAGATCGATCCCTTCCTCCCCTAAATCTGTCGAATAAACATTTAAATTAGCGTGCGTAAGCATCATAGAAATGGATTTGGCGGTAGTTGGGTCGTCCTCAACGAGTAGCACTCGCATAATGTTTCTCCGATATACGTCCCCTCAAGAAGTTAACAGTAAAGTGTAAAAGGTTAATTTGAGGTTACGGTAACAATGATAAACAGATTAATTCCCATTTTGCCTATAATTTTGAATAGCAGTAGCTCTTAATGCTTTTGAGCCATGATCTGTTAAGGCCGAACGCCATGATGATAGCTCTTCACTCGATAAATCATACATTTTGCAGGCTTCTTTCTCCGAAATCAGGCCCGCCTCTACTCCTTTAACCACACGAGCCTTGCGGCTGGCCACCCAACGTCGCGTTTGGACATCGGGCAGGTCGGAGCGACTCATACTTGTCCCGTCGGACAAAGTGACCATTCGCGGACCCGTTTCTCTTTTTAAATACATCACCATTCGCCTTGAATTCTTACACTTTTCATACGATATGCAGCCTTGCCTTAAGAGGAAATGAAGCGTGGTCTTGCGACTGGCTAAGATTTTCCTATATTTTCGCCTATCCCCTCAACGGAGGCCATCATGGCATTGGATTGGACATCGGGTCGTCTAAACTCGCTTGGATTTGCCAAGCCCCCATCGGAAACACGCGTCGTCGTCGCTATGTCGGGCGGCGTTGATAGCTCTGTGGTGGCCGCGCAGTTGGCCGAAGAAGGCTACGATGTTGTCGGGGTTACGCTACAGCTCTATGACCATGGTGCCGCCCTTTCCAAAAAAGGGGCTTGTTGTGCAGGCCGCGACATCCATGATGCGCGCCGCGTGGCAGAGGATATGGGCTTTCCGCATTATGTTCTCGACTATGAGAATGTGTTTAAAGATGCGGTCATCGATGAATTCGCCGACAGCTATCTGGGCGGGGCAACTCCTGTGCCCTGCATCCGTTGCAATGAGCGCGTGAAGTTCAAAGACCTGTTGGAAACGGCCAAAGACCTTGACGCCGATTGCATGGCCACCGGCCACTACATTCAACGCAAAACCGGCGAACATGGTGCCGAGCTGCACTCCGCCGCCGATGCGAACCGCGACCAAAGCTATTTCTTGTTCTCGACCACATCCGAGCAATTGGACTACCTGCGGTTCCCGTTGGGGCATCTTGCGTCCAAGGACGAGACCCGCGCGCTGGCGTCTAAATATGGGCTGTCGGTCGCGGATAAACCGGACAGCCAAGACATTTGCTTCGTGCCTAATGGCGACTATGCGTCTGTCATCGAAAAGCTGCGTCCGGGTGCTGGGGAGCCGGGCGATGTGGTTGATATGGAAGGCAATATATTGGCGCAGCACAACGGGCTGATCCACTACACGATCGGTCAACGTCGGGGTCTTGGGATCGGTGGGCTGTCTTCGCCTTTGTATGTTGTGAAACTAGATGTCGACAAAAAGCACGTCGTTGTCGGCCCGAAAGAGGCCTTGGCCACGCGCAAAATACCCGTTCGCGAGATCAACTGGCTGGGCGACGTGCCCTTTGACAGCAAGGAAGCATGGCATGTTGGTGTAAAAGTCCGCTCGACCCGCCCACCGGCTTCCGCGATCATTCGCCCGATCTCCGCGACCGAGGCGGAGGTGGAGCTTTTGACGCCAGAGGAAGGTGTCTCGCCGGGTCAAGCTTGCGTGTTCTACGATGAGGGATCCAGCCGCATCTTTGGTGGCGGGTGGATTTGGCGCGGCTACTGACGCTTACGCTCCGGCGCCATACAAGTCATCCGCGCGTTCTTCAAAGGCGCGCACTACGCGCTGCATCGCCTCATTAAAGAACAGCCCCGCAGCGCCCTGCAAAATCTTGTTCTTAAACTCAAAGTCGACGTTGAACTCTACTTCGCAGCCCTGCTCGCCATCGTCGCGGAATTCCCACGTGCTTTTGAGGTATTTAAACGGGCCATCAAGGTATTCTGTGTCGATCTGCATGTCGTTCGGCCACAGCGTAACCTTGCTGCCAAACCGTTCGCGAAACACTTTGAAGCTTATCACCAAATCCGCCAACATGATTTCAGCCGCATCCTCTTGGCTACGCGACCTTATGCGGGCCGCCGAGCACCACGGTAAAAACTTTGGATAGTTGGCAACGTCCCCCACAAGAGTGTACATCTGCTCTGCGCTATAGGGCAGCTTGCGTTTTTCACGGTGGCTTGGCATAGGCGTTAGGGGCTCGGTTTGCTCGATTTGTTCAGGCGGGTGTCCCTTAGTCGGGCACAAAATTCAAGGGTATAACATGTCTCATCCAGCTTATGTGATCGACGAAATGATCTCGGCCAAATCCATCGCGGCCCGCATCGAGGTTTTGGCCCGCGAAATACACGACCGATTTGCTGATACTGATAAGCTGGTGGTTGTAGGGCTTTTGCGCGGATCATTCGTCTTTATTGCCGATTTGGTGCGGGAATTGGACCTGCCTGTGGAGGTCGACTTTCTAGAGGCATCCAGTTACGGCGACGGTATGGAAAGTTCCCGCGAGGTCCGCATCCTGAAGGATTTACGCGGAGAAATCGGCGGCCGCGATGTACTCGTGGTGGAAGACATTGTGGATACAGGCTTCACTCTGTCCCACGTATTGCACCTGCTAGAAAGCCGCGCCCCTGCCCGCATTGAGACCATCGCCTTGCTCGACAAACCCACCCGCCGTGAGGTCGACATCAAGGCGACATGGACAGGGTTCGAGATCCCCGATGAGTTCGTGGTCGGCTACGGCATCGACTACGCGCAACGCAACCGCAACCTGCCCCATATCGGTAAGGTTCGCTTCATATGAGCTGGCGCTGGTTGTTGCGGGCCTCCATGTGGGCCCGCCGCCCCCCGTCCGAGAAACGTGTAAAGCTTTTCGTTGGCTTGATCGCTCTGTGCATCACGATCGCATTGCTCGAGCATTACGTCGGGTGGCCCGAATGGGCCAAGTTGGACCGTATGCCCCGCGCGCCTCGTTTTTAGGCTTTGCCCATTTTGGCCAAACGTGCGTCCCGCAGTTTCGCAAAATCATCCCCTGCGTGGTAGCTGGAGCGCGTCAGCGGTGTCGAGGATACCATTAAGAAGCCCTTGCCGAACGCCGCTTTCTCGTAAGATTCGAACTCTTCAGGCGTCACAAAACGGTCAACGCGGTGGTGCTTGGGGGTCGGCTGCAAGTATTGCCCGATTGTTAAGAAATCGATGTCAGCCGCACGCATGTCTTCCATCACTTGCACAACCGATTGGCGATCTTCACCTAGCCCAACCATGATCCCCGATTTCGTGAACATCGTTGGATCAAGCTCTTTAACCCGCTGCAGCAAACGTAAGGAATGGAAGTAACGCGCACCCGGGCGCACTTCTGGGTACAGGCCCGGAACGGTCTCCAAATTGTGGTTAAACACGTCTGGGCGTGCTTCAACAACGATCTCCAACACCTTGGGATCACATCGAATAAAGTCCGGCGTCAGAATTTCAATGGTCGTGTTGGGGGATTGGCGACGAATGGCTCGGATGGTCTGGGCAAAATGCTCCGCACCACCGTCTTCAATGTCATCGCGATCAACAGACGTGATCACCACATGGTTCAACCCAAGTTTCTTCACCGCATCCGCGACACGGCCAGGCTCGAACACGTCTAAGGCTTCCGGCGGCTTACCTGTCGCGATGTTGCAGAAGGTGCAAGCCCGTGTACAGACCTCGCCCATGATCATCATGGTGGCGTGTCCTTGGTTCCAACATTCACCCACATTCGGGCAACCCGCTTCTTCGCAAACCGTTGTAAGCTTGTGTTCGCGCATAATATTGCGGGTTTCTTTATATCCCTCACCTACTGGTGCTTTCACTCTGATCCAAGATGGCTTTCGAGGTTGAGCATTATCCGGACGCTTGGCCTTTTCAGGGTGGCGTTGGCTTGGGATTTTCAGGTCGCGGGTGGCCATTATTTCGGCTCCTGTAGGGATGACACGGCGTCTATGACATAATTTAGTTCAATGCTAAACGAAGTAATGTCACAGGTCCACGTGTCAACGCGCCAATCCTGCCGAATTGTAGGGGGCTAGCGCTGCAGCCCCCAATGTTCAGGCCCAATGTCTAGCGCCCAAATTAGCCAATCATGGCGCTGACATGCCCTGTTTGCTCCACGTAATGCGCGTGGAGGCGCTGCAAGGCGATCCGCAACACTATCTTGCCAGACCGAGCAGACCACCCCATTCGCTTCTCTGCAGTCTCCAACCCTTCAAGAAAACAGCAGCAACGCATAATGATATCGCTCAAACCCGGACCAAGATCGTCAAGTGCCGCAATCATCCGTGTGCGCGCGTCCTTTGAGCCTTCTGCGACGCCCTCTTCACCGGCCCATTCGGCCTTATCCCCTGTGCACATGAAGCGGTCCCAATTTTGCGCAGCGCCATGGCCCATCTGCGACAGCTCATAATCTTCGCGAAACCGCTCGCCCGCTTGGACAAGTTCTGCGGATAGGAAGGCGCGGCCTTCTTTGTCACGGCGCCGCGCGAGCATCGCCAAAGGGCTCTCAGACGTCATTGGGCGTGTCATGCGATTCACCCAGTCAGATTGCCCGTCGACGAATGGGTCACGACCATCTTGCGCGCCCCTCATGCGCCGCTTATGCGCCAAATCTTCGGAAAGATACTGCTTCAACGCGACACGCCCCGCCGCCGTGATGGTATAGCTGGACACCCGCCCCGTTCGCGAGCAAGTGATCCAGTTCTTCAACGCGAAGGCTTGCGCCACATCGCGAGAGACGACCGCAGTACGCGTGGGTGGTCCATCCTTTAGCGTGCGCAACACCACTGCCTTGTCCATATCCGCAGCTAGAGCCAGCACCGCACCTGTCTCACTCAACCGACGCAAGACACGTCGCGCTTCTCGGCCAAGTGTTTCATCACCTTCAATTGCGTTGGCGGCATGTATGCCACTGAGCGCAGAGCTGTTAGGAAAGGTTTCTGAATGGTTACGGTTATGCGCTGTCATATTTACTCGTCCTTTGGCTTTATCAATTGGTTCGGATGACGTCAGATTGTTGCTCAAACGTCGAAGAGCTTCATCGACTAACGGGTCATCTCGGCGGTTTTCAAAATGGCGAACTTGGCGCAAAATCGTAGAAGCGTGGCACCCTTCTCGGCGCGCCAAGTCCCTGAATGACAACCCTTTTTCAGTATGGAACAAATATCGTCGGGCTGCTTTTGGAGTCCAGTTTGGGAGGATGGAATCCGATGGCGGAACTACGGCAGAATACATATGTGAATCCCCTAGGTCGGTAGGGCGAAGGCGGCTAAAGCCCCTTGGCAACGCATACAACTTGAGGTTGCATTGCTTACGAGATCGTTAACAGAAGACCTCAATCCATTAATTTGTTTCAAATTCGTAAACAGTGAGCCAACTAGCGCTCGCTCGGCAATTTCAAGCGCAACAGCGCCACCCCTTGGCATAATTTTGAAAGTTCAATTCCAGCCACGGAGCACTGCCATGACCAACCTTCCCGAACAGCTTACCAACCTTCGCCGCCCACGCCTTTTGATCCGCGCGGCCCGCCACGGCGTATCAAGCTACCGTCGTTCCCGCGACTTGCAACGCATCACGGGACAAGCACAATCGGCGTCCTCCCGAGCGGTGGTTGAATCTCTATTGCTGCAAGAAGAAACGGCCGAGCAAACGCGAAAAGCCCACGACGGAACCTATAGCGCGGGCAAACACATCGAAATACTCATCGCCCTAATGGCGGAAAGCCGCAATTTACCGGTTGAAACCCGTCCCGCGACGCGCACCGGATGGCGTCCCAAGACGGTTTGACTAACCCTAGGAAAAGGCGTCAGGCATGCTCTCTTTTTTCGTGCGCACATAGTCACGAAGCGCCGCATCAATGGCTGGATCCAGATGAGGTTGCTGATAATCGCCCAGCATCTTTTCAACTCGCGCCGAGGCCAAAGAGACCGTATCGCGCTCGCCCTCGTCCGCCCACGTCTCGAAGGGCTTGTAGTCGAACAGATCGGAGCGCCAGAACGCCGTCTTGAAATTCTCTTGTGTGTGCTCACATCCAAGGAAGTGGCCGCCCGGTCCGACCTCGCGCAATGCGCCCATCGCTTGCGCATTCTCGTCCATGCTGACGCCCTTAGCAAAGTGGTGCAGCGTTCCAAGCTGGTCCGCGTCCATCACAAATTTCTCGAAGGACGCGACAAGCCCGCCTTCCAGCCAGCCACAACTGTGAAGCATGAAGTTCACGCCCGAAAGTAGCCCCATATTCAAACTGTTAGCTGTCTCATAAGCCGCTTGAGCATCCGGCAACTTCGAGCCACAAAACGACCCAGCTGAGCGGTAAGGCAGTCCAAGACGGCGGGCCAATTGCCCTGCCCCATATGTGATATGCGAAGCCTCTGGTGTCCCGAAGGTCGGCGCGCCCGAGTTCATATCAATAGAGGTCACAAAGGCCCCCATGATAACTGGCGCCCCTTTTCGCACCAGTTGGCTGTAAGCCACACCCGCCAAAACTTCGGCCAACACCTGCGTCAAGGTCCCCGCCACAGACACAGGCGCCATGGCCCCGCCCACAATGAACGGCGATATGATGCAGGCCTGGTTGGCGCGGGCATAAACCTCCAGCGCGCCCATCATGATGGAATCGAAGGTCATGGGCGAGTTGATGTTGATCAGTGACGTCATCACCGTGCGACCATCCAAACCGTCGAACAGTATCTCGCACATATCAACAGAGTCTTGCGCGCGCGACGGCTCGGTCACCGCGCCCATGAACGGCTTGTCGCTCAGGGACATGTGGGAATATAGCATATCAAGGTGGCGCTTGTTCACCGGTACATCCGTCGGCTCGCACACCGTGCCGCCCGAGTGGTGCAACCATTTGGACATATAGCCAAGCTTCACGAATTTATCGAAGTCATCCATAGTCGCGTATCGGCGACCACCTTCTGCGTCGCGCACAAAGGGCGGACCATAAACGGGGGCTAGGACAAGGTTCTTGCCGCCAATCTCAACGGAGCGTTCTGGATTGCGGGCTGTTTGGGTAAATGTCGAGGGCGCAGTTTTGCACAACTCACGCGCCAAACCGCGCGGGATGCGTACGCGCTCTCCGTCGATCTCAGCCCCGGCTTTACGCCAACGCTCCAATGCTTCTGGGCTATCGACGAAATTAACGCCGATCTCGGCCAAGACAGTTTCGGCATTCGTCTCGATGATCTGCAAGGCCTCTTCGTTGAGGACTTCAAAATTGGGAATGTTGCGTTCGATATATTTCGCCGTCTCAACGGAAACCGCCGTCCGCTCCGCCCGACGCGCAGCACCGCCGCCGCCGCGTGTTCGTCTGCGTGGTGTGGCTGTATCGGTCATAACGTGCTCCTCAATTTCTCACCTATTTGATTACCTCATGGGGGGCTCGACCGAGGGCAAAAACCGCCCCTTACGACGAAAAAGCGACATGAGAGCACGAATATGGATGTGCAAGGTGCAAACAGCGCGCCCCAGCCCCTTGCAACGGGGGCGTTTGCCTCATAATCAGCGTGCATGACAGATCATCTCATTGACCCCGCCGCCACCCATGAAAAACTTCTGATCATCGACTTCGGGTCGCAGGTCACGCAACTGATCGCGCGCCGCTTGCGCGAATTGAGCGTTTACTGCGAAATCCACCCTTATCAGAACGTCACTGACGCTTTCTTGGCAGAATTTTCGCCCAAAGCCGTGATCCTTTCCGGTGGACCTGACAGCGTAACCCGCGAAGGCAGCCCACGCGCCGCAGATGGTGTTTTCACTTTGGGCGTCCCAGTATTGGGCATTTGCTACGGCCAACAAACCATGATGACACAGCTTGGCGGGCAAGTTGACAGCGGGCACGGCACGGCAGAATTCGGTCGCGCGTTTGTAACACCGTCCGACGACAAGATTGAGCTGTTGAAGGGTTGGTTTGCCGACGACAAAGAGCAAGTCTGGATGTCGCACGGCGACCACGTCTCGAAAATCGCACCGGGGTTTGAGGTCTACGGCACCTCCCCCAACGCGCCTTACGCAATCACCGCGGATGTGTCGCGCAACTTCTACGCGGTGCAATTTCACCCCGAAGTGCACCACACCCCGAACGGTGCAAAGCTCTATGAAAACTTCGTCCGTATGGCTGGCTTCACAGGCGACTGGACCATGGGCGCCTACCGCGAGCAGGCAATCGCAGCGATCCGCGAACAGGTTGGCAATAACCACGTGATCTGTGGCTTGTCGGGCGGCGTAGACAGCTCTGTTGCGGCTGTATTGATCCATGAGGCCATCGGCGATCAGCTGACATGTGTATTCGTTGACCACGGATTGCTGCGCAAAGGTGAGGCCGAAGAGGTCGTCACCATGTTCCGCGACAACTACAAAATGAAGCTGATCCACGCCGATGAACAGGATCTGTTCTTGGGCGAGCTGGACGGTCAATCCGACCCTGAAACCAAGCGCAAAATCATCGGCAAGCTGTTCATCGACGTGTTCCAAAAATACGCCAATGGGATCGACGACGCCAAGTTCCTTGCCCAAGGCACCCTATATCCTGACGTCATCGAGAGCGTCAGCTTCTCCGGCGGCCCGTCGGTGACCATCAAGTCCCACCACAATGTTGGCGGCTTGCCCGAGAAAATGGGCCTGAAGCTGGTGGAACCATTGCGAGAGCTGTTCAAAGACGAGGTGCGCGCCTTGGGTGTGGAACTTGGCCTGCCCAAGTCCTTCATCGGCCGCCACCCCTTCCCCGGGCCTGGCCTTGCCATTCGCTGCCCCGGCGAGATTACCCGCGCTAAGCTCGACATTCTGCGCGAGGCAGATGCGGTCTACATCGACCAAATCCGCAAGCACGGGCTGTATGACGACATCTGGCAGGCCTTCGTGGCAATCTTGCCAGTCAAAACGGTTGGCGTCATGGGCGACGGTCGCACGTATGACTACGCTTGTGCCCTGCGTGCGGTGACCTCGGTGGACGGCATGACGGCGGATTACTTCCCGTTTGAGCACGACTTCCTAGGCGAGACCGCAACCCGCATCATCAATGAAGTGCCGGGCATCAACCGCGTAACCTACGACATCACCTCGAAGCCTCCGGGCACCATCGAGTGGGAATAAGCACATCTTGCCGAGCGTTTTTTGCACCATTGCTAAGAACGCTCGGTAGGGACTGCGACCGCCCCAGACACTCTAATTCAGCTTGACCACAGACCGCTAAACGGATTTGCAGGCTGTATGACCAAAGCACCGCCCTCAAACATGATCATGGCCGCCCTTTGGATGGCAGGCGCAGTCGTGTCCTTTTCGACCATGGCGGTGGCGGGCCGTTTGGTTAGCATCGAGCTTGATACGTTTGAGCTGATGACCTACCGCTCGGTTATTTCCTTGGTCTTGGTATTGGTCATCGGCGGGGTTGCGGGCACACTTGGGCAAATCGACGCGCGAAATCTGAAATTGCACAGCCTGCGGAACCTGTCGCATTTCACGGGGCAAAACCTGTGGTTCGCAGCAATCACAATGATCCCACTGGCGCAAGTGGTAGCTATCGAGTTCACCTCACCCATCTGGGTCGCCCTGCTCGCGCCGTTCTTTTTGTCAGAGCGTTTGACACCCTTGCGGATATTTGTGGCGGTGCTGGGCTTCATCGGCGTTTTGATCGTTGCCCGCCCCGACATGAGCAATCTGGAGCTTGGATCCATTTTCGCAGCAGGCTCCGCAATCGGATTTGCCGGCTCCGCAATCGCAACAAAGAAGCTGACCGCCACCAGCTCCACCACCTGCATTCTGTTTTGGTTGGCTTTGATGCAAGCCGTCTTTGGGATTATCACCGCGGCTTGGGATGGCGATGTGGCCGTGCCATCGGCGGAGGTGATCCCTTGGGTTGCTGTCGTGGCGTGCACAGGTCTAGGCGCGCATTTTTGCCTGACCACCGCCCTTACCCATGCTCCTGCTGTGGTCGTAATGCCTATGGATTTCGTCCGGCTCCCCCTCGTCGCAATACTGGGAATCATCATTTTCGGAGAGAATCTCGAGGTTTGGGTATTCGTTGGCGCGGCCATAATTTTCGGCGCCAATTATTTAAACATCAGCTCAGAAGCGCGCAAAAACCGCCGCCTGACGTAGAGGCAATGTGAGATTTTGGCCACGCAGAGCCTGCTAGTTTCCTGATTCTTGGCATAAATCGCCTGTGACGCTGGGTCACAAATTGACGCAGGCGGAAACTCGCCTCTAGGGTGGTGTAAATAAGCATTCAAGTGTTTCGGGGAGGAAACCATGAAAAAGATACTCGGCGCCACGGCACTGCTCGCCGCAAGCACGACACTGGCTTCGGCAGGCAACCTTGACCGATCCGGCCAATCGATCGCCCCTTTGTTCGAGAAAGGTAACTACGCTGAATTTAGTTTCGGATACGTTAACCCGAGCGTTAGCGGAAACGATTTAGCTCCTTTTGGTAACACGGCCACCGGCAACGTTGCCGACAGCTTTAGTCAGGTGGGGCTGGCCTATAAGCATCAGCTCAATGAAAACCTGTCATTCGCCTTTATCATCGATCAACCCTTTGGCGCTGATTTGCTGTACCCAACCGCTGCCGCAGGTGGTTCTGTCGGGTTGGGAGGCACTTTGGCCGCTTTGGACACTGAAGCATTCACTGGCATCCTTCGTTACGATTTCGGCAATCGCTTCAGCATTCACGGCGGCTTAAAAGCACAACAATTGTCGGCCAATGTTGCTCTGAGCGGCTTGGCTTATGGGGGCTTGAATGGCTACACCGTAAACTTCGATGACGATATCGGATACGGCTACTTGCTGGGGGCCTCTTACGAAATTCCAGATATCGCTTTGCGTGTATCCCTGACTTATAACTCAGAAGTTGATCATGACGTCGACACCCGTGAGAGCTTCGCACCTGGCGTCGTCTCCAACACAAGAATTACAACGCCAGATTCGTGGAACCTCGATTTCCAAACGGGCATTGCAAAAGATACCTTGTTGTTTGGTGGTGTTCGCTGGGTCGATTATTCTGAAGTCAACGTGATCCCATCAACCTTTGGCGCTGTAACTCCTGCTGGAACCAGCCTCGTAACCATCGAAGACACGACAACATTCACCTTAGGTGTCGGTCGCAAGTTTACCGAGGCATTTTCGGGTGCAATCTCAGTTCAATACGAAACCGAGAACAGCCCACTCGTCTCGCCTCTTGCGCCAACAAACGGTAGAATTGGCCTGACTGTCGGTGGCAGCTACACACATGAGAGCATGAAAATAAGTGGCGGTATCAACTACAGCAAACTTGGAAATGCAACACCGCGTACCGGTGGTACGGCCCGTGCAAACTTTGACGGCAACGACTCGATCGGTTTCGGCATCAAAGTCGGGTACAGCTACTAATCTCATTGCACGCGAAAGCCTAAGTAGCCACGAGTAACCCATCCAACACTTAAAAGGTCCATGCCGCAAAGCATGGGCCTTTTTTGTGAGCATGTTTCGGGTCGCCTTTTGCATCGATTCCTAACAATGTGCCCAAATGAACACCCAAAAAACCATGACCACCGGCGCGTGGCTAGAGCTGACACTGCTTTCCCTCATCTGGGGCGGGTCGTTCTTGTCGATACGCTTGGCATTGAACGAAATCCCAGTGATGACTGCTGTCGCGCACCGCGTGTTCTGGGCCATGCTCATCCTGTGGTGCTATATTTTGATCCGAAAACACCCCATCCCCCGTTCGCCCAAGATTTGGGGTGCCTTCTTAGTCATGGGGGCGCTGAATAATGTCATACCCTTTGTGCTGATGGGCTGGGGGCAACTGCATATTGAAACCGGCCTCACCTCCATTATGAATGCGACCACCGCCGTGTTCGGTGTCGTCGTGGCATCCATTCTCTTCGCTGACGAGCGGCTGACGTGGAATCGTGCCGCAGGCGTTCTCCTTGGATTTCTTGGTGTGACGACGGCAATCGGGTTGCAGAACTTGACACAATTCGACATTCGCTCCACCGCGCAAATAGCTGTTATTGCTGGAACTTTATCATATGCACTTGCAGGTGCATGGGCGCGAAAAACCCTAAGCTCCCTCCCCCCGCAAGTCGCGGCCGCAGGTATGTTAACCGGAGCAGCCTTGATCATGCTTCCATTGGCCTTCGCTGTAGATGGCGCCCCCTCGCTAAACCTAAGCCTCACCGCATGGGGGGCCGTCGGATACTACTCCATCATCGCCACGGCTGGTGCATACTTGCTTTACTACCGCATCCTGAGCATGGCTGGCAGCGGCAACCTGATGCTATGCACCCTATTGGTAGCGCCGGTTGCGATCGTGTTGGGTGCCCTTGTTCTCGGTGAAGACCTTGCCCCGCGGGCCTATGCGGGCTTCGCATTGCTTGCTCTGGGCTTGCTGGTGTTGGATGGCCGCATCTTCGGGATTTTGCGCAAAGCCCCCTAGCAAGCCCGCGCTGGCAAGGCTACCTATTTGCCAAGGGACGAAGGAGCGCCGCGCATGATCTATAATTCAGGACAAGATTGGCTTCAGGCTGATGCAAAGAAAGTGCTGTTCTTCGGCATGTCCGGCCTTGGAAAAACGTATATCTCCAACATGTTACGCGCCAGTGGTGAATGGTTCCACTACAGCGCGGACTACCGCATTGGCACGCGGTACATGGGGGAATACATCACCGACAACTTCAAACGACGCGCTATGCAGGATCCGTTTTTAGCGGACCTCCTGCGCTCGGACAGCATTTACATAGCCTCAAACCTGACATTTGAGGATTTGTCGCCTCTGTCCACCTATCTTGGAAAACCGGGAAATCCTGCCTTGGGCGGACTTAGCTTCGCAGAGTATCAAAACCGCCAAGCCCAGCACCACCGTGCGGAGGTGGCCGCACTTTATGACGCCACACACTTCATTCAGCGTGCCCAAGACTTATACGGCTATGGCAACTTTGTTTGTGACACCGGGGGCTCGGCCTGCGAGGTCGTGGACCCGTTCACACCCGACGACCCGCTTCTGACAGAACTCGCGAAGAACCACCTGATGGTGTGGATCGAAGGCTCCACCGATCACGAGGCCGAACTCGTGCGCCGTTTCAAATCCGCGCCAAAACCGATGTGCTACCGCCCCGACTTCTTGGCGGAGCTGTGGTCCGAGTACTTAGAAGCCAACAGATGCACCGAAGACGAGGTCAACCCCAACGACTTCATGACCTTCACCTATGCGCGCGCAATCTCGCAACGCGAGCCACGCTACCGCGCGATGGCGGAAAATTATGGCATCAAAGTTTCCCACACAGATTTGGGCAAGGTCACCTCACCTGCTGGTCTCAATGAGTTGATCGCGGCCACTCTTGGCAACAAAGCCTAAGCCACCTAACTACCAATCCCTACCTGCAACGGATACGACAATGCCTATCAAACTGCCCTCCTCCTCGCTTCCTGCCTTCGACGTGCTGTCGCGCGAGGGCGTGAGCGTGATGAGCGCCGATCAAGCCGCAGTGCAAGATATCCGTCCGTTGCGAATTGCCTTGCTCAACTTGATGCCGAAAAAGATCCAGACCGAGAACCAGTTTGCCCGCCTCATTGGCGCGACCCCATTGCAAATCGAGCTCAGCCTGATCCGCATGTCGGAACATCGGACCAAAACCACTGCCGCCGAACACATGGCCGAGTTCTATCAACCCTTCCAAGATGTGAAGGACCAAAAGTTTGACGGCCTTATCATCACCGGCGCCCCGATTGAGCATTTGCCGTTCAATGATGTGACCTATTGGGACGAGTTGCGTGAAGTCATGGATTGGACGCAGAGCAACGTGCATTCGACCTTCGGCGTGTGCTGGGGCGGCATGGCGATGATCAACTACTTCCACGGGGTCAAGAAACACCTGTTAGACGACAAGCTATTTGGGTGTTACAGGCACTGCAATCTGGATGAGACCTCGCCCTATTTGCGTGGCTTCTCGGACGATTGCGTGATCCCCGTGTCGCGCTGGACCGAGATGCGCCAAGATGAGATTGATGCGGCGGATGGGTTGAAAACACTGCTTGGAAGCGAGGAAAGTGGTCCCTGCTTGGTAGAGGATGACGCGCACCGTGCGCTCTATATTTTCAACCATTTTGAATATGATAGCACCTCTTTGAAGGACGAATACGACCGCGACGTCGCAGCTGGCGTTGCGATCAATGTGCCCGTGAACTACTACCCCAACGACGACCCCACGCAAAAGCCGTTGAACCGCTGGCGCAGCCACGCCCACCAGCTTTATGGCAATTGGATCAACAAGATATACCAAACGACCCCGTTCGACATGGAACAGATTGGTGCTTAAGACGGCAATAGCGGTCGGGACGGCTTGTGCATTGCTGGGCAGCGCCGCTGTTGTAAACAAACGCATTCAATCTCGCGAGGTCGCCACCCTGCGAGACCACCCACCCGAGGGACAGATTTTAGACGTCAACGGGACACCCGTGCATGTCTATGTCGAAGGCACAGGCCCTGACGTGATCTTGATCCATGGCGCGGGGGCAAATTGGAAGGATTTCACCTTCTCCCTGATCCCCATTCTCAAGCAAAATTTTCGCCTGATTGCCATAGATCGCCCCGCGCATGGCTACACAGGGCGGATCAAGGATCGAGCCGGTGACATCGAAAGCCTCGCAGAACAAGCCGACCTGATCCATGCGGCGGCCCAAATGGTGGCGGCAAAGCGCCCGCTAGTGGTTGGGCAAAGCTATGGCGGCGCGGTGGCTCTATCCTACGGGCTGCGATATGGCGCGGAGACCTCCGGGTTGATGATCATCTCAGGTGTGTCGCATCCTTGGCCGGGCAAACTGGACCGCTGGTACCGCATCATGGGCAGCGCTGTCGGTCGCCACCTGTTAACACCAGTCCTGTCAGCTTTCGCGACCGAGCAACGCGGCATCGACACGGTGAACGCGGTTTTCGCGCCAGATCCCGCTCCGCAGGGTTATCTGGAACACATAGGAATGGGCTTGGCCGTGCGACCGTCCCAAGTTCGCGTCAACATCTCCATGGTCAACGCGCTGCTGCCTCAGATCAAAGAGCAATCCAAACGTTATGACGAGCTGCAAATGCCCGTTGAAATCCTGCACGGCACCGCAGATCAAACCGTCTTGCATGAAATCCACGCCCTGCCGCTGTCCAAACAAATTAAAAACGCGGAGTTGTCCATTCTAGATGGCATTGGCCACATGCCTCACCACACAGCAACCGACGAGGTCGTTACCGCGCTGTACCGATTGGCAAAACACGCTGGCCTGCAATAGGGTATCACGACATACTGCACGGCGAATAACATGAGCGAGGCCCAATCCATGACGCTGCCCTTCGACGGTGCCATCTCTAAATTCTACAAGGAAGAAATTCCCGAAAACGTCCGCGAAGCCATTCGCAACGCGGGCAAGAATGACATCTTGGCCCAAAGCTACCCTTATACGAAGCGCATGGACCGCGACGACTATGAGGACACCATGAAACGCCTTCAGGTCGAGCTGATGAAGCTTCAGGCTTGGGTTAGAAAAGAGGGCAAACGCGTGGCCATCGTCTTTGAAGGGCGCGATGCATCCGGCAAAGGCGGCACCATCAAACGGTTCCGCGAGAACATGAACCCACGGGTTTGCAAGACCGTGGCGCTGTCAAAACCCACGGACGACGAGCGCGGTCAGTGGTATTTCCAGCGCTACATCAAACATATGCCAAACGCGGGGCAGATCACTTTGTTTGACCGCAGCTGGTACAATCGCGGCGTGGTGGAAGACGTGTTCGGGTTTTGCTCTATTGGGGAGCGGACTCATTTCTTCAACCAAACGCCCGACTTTGAGAAGATGCTTGTCGATGACGGCATCATCCTGATCAAGCTGTGGCTAAACGTCGGGCGCGCCGAGCAGTTGCGCCGCATGTTGGCGCGTGAAAGCGACGAGTTGAAACAGTGGAAGTTGTCCTCGATCGACGTCGATGGCTTGGGCAAATGGGACGCCTACTCCCGCGCAATCTCCGAGACGTTTGAAGCCACAGATGCATCCCACGCGCGTTGGACAGTGATCCGCTCTGATGACAAACGCCGCGCCCGCATCTCAGCGCTGCGCCGCGTGTTGAACGCGGTCCAATACACCAACAAAGACGACAGCATCGCAATCCGCCCTGATGCCAAAATCTGCGGCGGCGTGGATATGTGGTCCCCGAATGCCTAAACGCGGCTATCATCACGGCAACCTCAAGCAAGCGCTGATTGAAGCGACCTTGAGGCTCATTGAGGATAAAGGCCCCACTGGCTTCACCGTGGCTGAGGCCGCGAAGCTTGCAGGCGTGACACCTGCCGCCGTCTACCGCCACTTCGTGGGCCGAGAAGCCTTGATCGCGGAATGCGCCTTACAAGGACACCGCATCTTTGGCGACCTGATGGAGCACGCTTACGCCGACGGCCGCCCCACTGCCTTGAAGGCCTTTGAAGCCACCGGTCGCGCCTATCTGGCCTTCGCCCGCAAATTCCCCGGCCATTACATGGCGATGTTTGAAAGTGGCGTGAACGTACAGTCCAACCCCGATCTGGCCTTGGCTGCGGATCGATCACGCGGCGTGCTGGAGCAAGCGGCCATGCGGTTGAGCGAAAACATCCCCGAAGACAAGCGTCCACCGGCTAAGATGTTCTCCAGCCATATCTGGGCCATGTCGCACGGTGTGGTTGAACTTTTCGCCCGCGGCACACCTGGGTCGAAATCACCCTTCCCCCCCGAGGATCTGCTTGAGGCGGGTATCGGAATTTATCTGCGCGGCTTGGGGTTGATCGAGCCCGATCAATGAGCCTGCACAAACGCTACATGTCCGGTGAGACAGAGGATGTTTGGCGAGACATAGAACGCACCCATGATGCGGCAGACATCGAAGCCGTCATGCGCGAAACCTACGGGCGCGTTTCACGAAATGTCGACATCATTATCGAACGCCTGCGTGAAACGGGTTATCGCTTTGAAAGTGAATCTGGGCGCCACGGCGAAGGGCTAGCGCCGCACAGAAAAATTTCCGTCCACCTAGGGAATGCGGAGGATGTCCTTGAGGAGCGGTTCGGCGACCTACCTGCATTAACTTACGCCTCCACATTTTTGCCGACAGCGTTGCACTTCTTTGCGCTCGTCGTCGGCGTCATTGATTTGCGACAACGGTATCCGTTCAAGGAACAGAGCAACGAGCGATCGGCCCAGTCGAAGGCCCCTGCAAGTGCGGGGGAACGCGCACTGCTAGAAGCTATGGAGAATGCGTTAGGAGGCTTCCAACAAAGGCAAGCCGACGAGAGAGCCATTCTGGAGTCCGAGGACAAACGCCCTCACCCATCCAACGATCCCGTGGTTGCGCGGCTTGGGGATTGGAACCCTCTCGTCGTGGACCTCGAAAACCTGAAGGATCTTGCCGAGGAACGCGAAGCCGAGATCGTCCCACTGCCTATGGGGGGAATTGGTCTTGAGCTAGACATCGCCCCTAGCTTTGAGAGCAAGTCAAACGTCCCTGTCGGAGACGGAGACGGAGACGGAGACGGAGACGGCGCGCGTCTGTTCCTGCCGAACCTTCGCCAAGACCCAATGATTTTTGAAGCAGGGCGGAACTTGCCCTTCATCGACTATCTTCGGGCTGCAGTCTTAAGCGGTGGATTTATTGGGGTCTCTTATCCCATTCATCCAACGTCGCTAGATCTACGAGATGCTAAATCCGGCCTGCTCCTTCCCGAACACCCAATTTTCGCGACACTCCAAGACGGCCTTGAAGCCTTCTAGCGGAAGTGATCACCAAATTGTGCCACCATTGATTGTAAACGTGATTAGCCGCTTTAAAGCTTTCGCGGGTAGCCTGCGGGATGTGTAATGGCGTGATGCCGTGTGCACAGGGTGTACGGCTTGCCGCCGCGAGCTGACGCACCGGAGGATCAATCAAGCACGCGAAAGGCTTCTTTCACATGTCGTTAACACTCGGCTCCTTTACCCGAATACTAGTATTTACATCTTTGGCAACGCTATCGGCGTTTTGGTCAAATGCGTCGCAAGCACAACGGGCCCAAGACTTGGAAGGCTATGTCTTTGAGGACTTTGGGCAACCGCCCGCGGTGCCAACAGGCAGACTGTCATCCAAGGTCAAGGCCGCGATCAAGGTCGCCTTGGTCGACAGCGCAAGCAATTCACGCTGGCAGGCTGAGCAGACAGAAGCCCTGAATGTCATCGCAGCCACAAAAGACCCTCGCATCGCTTGGATCATTAGCGACCTGATGCGCTTCATCTCCAGCCCACGGCTTGATGCAGAACTCGCAAGGGCCGCATCAACGCTTCTTGGAAAAGAACTTCGCGCTGCGAATTCATGGGGCATCGTCACCGATCACCTGATCGCATGGGACATCCCCGCGCCGCCGAACTACTTGAAATATAAGCGCGATATATTCACCGCCTTGGTTCCGGGTTGGGAGAAAATCTTCGTTAAAGGCGATGTCGACTGGAGATTTGTCTCTTGGGGCGGTGTGCTAATTGATAACCGCGCCTATGACACCACCGATGAGCGTTGCAACTGCATCCCCGCCGCAGACAACCCAGAAGTCACCAGCGCCAAGGACGCGAAATGGCTAAGGAACAAAGACATTGTGTTCGGCATTGAAGTGAACGGCGAGTACCGCGCCTACCCACGCCAAATCATGGAAGTGCGTGAGATGGTGAATGACACATTGGGCGGCCGCCACCTTGGCATCCCTTATTGCACTTTGTGTGGTGCTGCTCAGGCCTATTTCACGGATGAACTTCCGCGTGGGATTAAGCGGCCGATCTTGCGCACCTCGGGCCTTTTGAACCGATCGAACAAGGTGATGTATGACCTCAATACCTACTCCGTGTTCGATACGTTCTTGGGGACTGCCGTGACGGGACCATTGGCGCGCAAAAACCTAACGTTGAAGCAAGCGACCGTGATTACCACCGACTGGGGCACGTGGAAGAAAGCGCACCCCGAGACGACCGTTCTGGCTGAAAGGCACGCCCTCGGACGCGATCCAGATTTTCGCAACACCCGCGATGCGAACGGGCCGATCTTTCCGGTTGGAGATGTGGACCCCCGCCTCCCCGTACATGAGGACATCATTGGCGTGATCACAGCCTCAGGCAAGCCCGTGGCCTTCCAGCGCAGCAAAGCCTTTGTGGCCCTGCAAAGAGGTGCGACGATCAGCTATGAGAACGTGCGTTTGGAGCTTGATGCGGGCGGGATCCGCGCAGTTGATGCCAATGGCACCGACCTTGGCAGCCATCAGGCGTTCTGGTTTGCGTGGTCCCAGTTCCACAAGAAGACGGCGCTTTGGCAGGGGTAAGGTAACAGGCGGCTCTGAAAGGTCGCTGAACCAACCAACAGCCCAACAAAAAAGGCCACCCGCATCGGGTGGCCTTTTCCAATTCTGGTAGAACTCGAAGCTTAACGCTTGGAGAACTGGAAGCTCTTACGAGCTTTCGCTTTACCGTATTTCTTACGCTCAACAACACGGCTGTCGCGTGTCAGGAAGCCAGCAGCCTTCAGGGCGCCACGCAAGGATGGATCGTACAGCTGCAGCGCTTTGGAGATGCCGTGCTTAACCGCACCAGCTTGACCAGACAGACCGCCGCCTTTGACAGTTGCGTAAACGTCGAACTGATCTTCGGTGCCGGACACTGTGAAAGGCTGGCGCAAGATCATTTGCAGCACTGGGCGTGCAAAATATGTGTTCTGCTCTTTGCCGTTCACAACAACTTTGCCGGAACCTGGCTTGATCCAAACGCGGGCAACCGCGTCTTTACGTTTACCAGTTGCGTAGGAGCGGCCCAATTCGTCACGAACTGGCTCACGGGAGATGGCATCTGCCACAGCTTCTGCTGGGGTGACGCCTTCAGCGACGGTGTTCAACTCGTCGAGGGATTTGATTTCGTCAGCCATTCTTATGCGCTCCGAGTGTTTTTCTTGTTCATGGCCTTAACGTCCAGAACTTCGGGAGATTGAGCCTCATGCGGGTGATCAGCCGATGCGTATACACGCATGTTGGTCATCTGCTGGCGCGACAGTGGACCGCCTGGAAGCATGCGCTTCACAGCTTGGGTCAAAACGCGCTCAGGGTGCTTACCCTCAAGGATTTCGGCGTTCGTGCGGGACTTGATGCCGCCCGGGTGGCCTGTGTGCCAGTAGTTTGGCTTTTCACGCTTGTTGCCTGTCAGCTGAATTTTGTCAGCGTTGATGACAATAACGTTGTCGCCCATATCCATGTGTGGAGTGAAGGACGGCTTGTGCTTGCCACGCAAGCGCATCGCAATGATGGACGCGAGACGACCCAGAACAACGCCTTCAGCGTCGATCAGGATCCATTTCTTGTCGATATCGCTAGGAGTAGCGGTAAAGGTTTTCATGGGTTTTCCTCAAGAATTGTAGCCTTGGGGCAAGAAACCCCTTGGGATGGCGTGGTTCTAACGGAACTGACGGCACAGTCAACGACAGTTTTGTCGGAAAACTCAAGCAAAAACAAACGATTACAAATAAGGTATCAATTTACCCCATCACATCAGGACATTATTTGCTCTGGCGGATTGTCCAGCAGCACCTTCAGGCGCGCAATCGCCGCTTCAAAGCTCTTCAGGCTCACGCCCGCGTTAATCGCAATGCGCACAGCATGCAGCGTAGGAGCCGACCTGCCCTGATAATCCTCTGCAGACCGAATTTGCACACCTTCAGCCTCCGCCGCTTGGCAAAACGCATTGGCGCGCCACCCTTCCGGCAAAGTCAGCCACACGAACAAGACATCCTCGCGCCACTTCAAATCATAGGTTCCCAAGATGTTGACCGTCGCGCGCACGTATTTCGCGGTCTCTATACGCACTTCCTCCATCAAGCGTGGCGTCTGGGGGTGTTGCAACAGCTTCGTGCATAGGTCCGCCAACGGGGTGGCCAAGCCAAAGAACGAATGCTCCGCCGCGCGGCGCAACACCGCTTCCTTTTCAGGCGGTGTCACCGCAAACCCAATCCGCAAAGCGGGCGTAAGCGTCTTGGACAACGACGCCACAAACCAACAGCGTTCAGGTGCCAGCATTCGGTAGGCAGGTGTCTCCGCGATCGACATCCTGTAGCAATCGTCCTCCAGGATATCGAAATCCAGCCGCCGCGCGATATCCACAATTTGGCGGCGGCGGGATTCAGGCGTGTAACCACATGTAGGATTATGAACCTCAGGCGATGTACACAAGATTTGCGCCTCATGGGTACGGGCAGCCTCCTCTAGCGCGTCTGGGATGATCCCGTCCTTATCGGTTGCGACCGGCACAACCTCAGCCCGAATAAGTTCCGCTGCACGGCGAAATCCAGGATACGCCAAATCCTCTACAAGCACCGTTGGTTTACGCCCCCGCAAAATCGCCTGAAAGATCAACAAAATGGCGTTCTGCCCACCGTGGGTGAGAACGACCTGCTCCTCAGACACGGGGCCGATGGGGGCTGAGGCCAGCCACTCGGCAACTGCGATCCGCGCAGGCGTTGCCGCAGCACGGCTAGGATAATGCATCACACCTGAGGGCGGATTTTCAGCCACCTCAACCAACAGCTGTTTGATCAGGCTCGATTGGCCAACGTTGCGAAGATGTGGGGAGATCATGTTCACGCGAAAACTGCTACCGCCAGAGTTATGCGGCATCGCGTCGACCTCAATCGCGTCATCGAAGATCGGACGCCGGTACGCGTCCATATCAGAGTGCCCCATCTGGGGCGGATTGGTGGATACGAAAGTACCCCGCCCCACCACGGCCTCAAGACAACCCGCATCAACCAGCCGCGAATAGGCTCGCGCCACAGTGCCCGGCGTTATGCCCATTTGGTAGGCCACTTCACGCACGGGGGGTAGCTTCTCCCCCAACTCCAAGCCGCCATTTTGCACCGCCTCACGGATCGCATCTGCTAAGGCTAGGTACTTTGGACCGTTGATTGTAGCGAGGTCGGGAAACCATATTGTATTCATAACAATCTTTCTATGGACGCATACAATTTAGGATTGTACCTTCATATTGTAGCGGAGCCGCTACATTGTATCAATACAAATATTGGAGGCCATTCCCATGGCAACGTTTACACAACCGCTCTCACTTGACCTGAACGCCTTGTCCGCACGCACAACAGTTGCGCCCGCAGTCCGCGCGACCGTCAAACTGGCGTTTGTGATGATGACGTGGGATGAGGCCTACCGCAGCCGACGCGCGCTCAAACAGTTGACCGCTGAGCAATTGAGTGACGTCGGGCTTACACGCCAGCAAACCGACGCTGAGGCGCGCCGCGGCTTTTGGCAGTCCTAAGTTACTTGAAATTCAGTTCCTGATGCTCGACATGACATTCCCTGTCCGTGTCGGGGTCAAACTTGACCGGACGTTCGCGTCCGGTCCTTTTGCTTATGACGCAGGCGGGATCGAATAGGTAAGCGAGGCCCGAGCCACTGGCTTATCCGGCTCCGCTTCGGAATAAAGCCGCCCTTCGGTGACAGCCAATACCCGCCCCAATTTCAGCAACTCCATCCGACACAACAACCGCCCCGGCGCGGGTTTTCGCATGAAATCAATGGAACAATTCGTTGTCACAGCCAGCGCCACAGGCCCCAAAGCGCTCAGAATACAGAAATACGCGCAGACATCGGCCAAGGCGAACATCGATGGTCCGGACACTGTACCACCGGGGCGAAGATGCTTCTCGGACGCCGCCAACGCCATTGTCACGAAGCGTGGTGCAATCTCAACGAACTCGAAGTCATCCGCAACTTGCGTAAAGTCTCGCTTGAGAAACGCCTGAAGCGCGGCTTTATCCATCTTAACTTCCATACTTCCCCCCTGCCCTTGATCCACTTAGGCTTGCGCCACAGCGGAGCAGATCGAAAGTGGAATGACAAGATGAACGAAGCGTTAATATTGCGCGAAGACCATGGCCCCATCGCACGGCTGACCCTGAACAACCCCGCCAAGCTAAATGCGTTGTCTGACGCCATGCTTGCTGCACTCCATGGCAGGTTGGACGATATTGCCAAGGACGACACCATCCGCGTTGTGATTTTGAGCGGAGCTGGCAAGGTTTTTTGCGCCGGACACGACCTTAAAGAAATGCAAGCCGCACGCGCTTCGCAGAATGGCGGGCGTGAAGCATGGGTGAACCTGTTCGAGCGGTGCTCCGCAGTTATGGCGCGCATTCAATCCCTTCCGCAGCCTGTCATTGCACAAGCGCACGGGATCGCCACCGCCGCTGGCTGCCAATTGGTGGCGACATGCGATCTGGCAATTGCCGCACCCGATACGAAATTCGGCGTGAACGGCGTGAATATCGGGCTGTTTTGCTCCACCCCAATGGTTGCGCTGAGCCGAAACATCCCCAGAAAACAAGCCTTTGAGATGTTAACAACCGGTGAATTCATCTCCGCCGAGCGCGCGCGGGAGGTTGGATTGATTAACCGCATCGCAAAAGATGATCTGGCGAGAGAAGCTATGGAGTTCGCGCAGACCATCGCGGGGAAACTCGGCTCCGCTGTCCGCATCGGAAAGCAGGCCTTCTACGAGCAAGCGCAAATGACCACCGCGCAGGCCTATGCCTTCACTGGCGAGGTCATGGCCGTAAACATGGCACGAGACGACACTGATGAAGGCATCAAAGCCTTCCTAGAGAAACGCAAACCTGACTGGGATTAGTGCCAAGACCCGTTGGGGTGGAAAGCGTGAAAGGCGAAGGCAAACATCACGTCATGCACGATATCACGCCCCTGCCCGTTGCGAACACGAACGGCGCCAACGCTGCGTCCTTTATCGATCTTGCGGCTATCTAGGGCGGAGGCTTGCTCGCCACTCCACACCAACTCAACACCATGTTCGCGAATGGCCTTCTCGCGGCGCAACCGCTCCATCGACCATGCGCGGTTCCCGACACGGATCACCCGCGCCATCGGATCCACCCCATTGGGCGGCAACGCACCATCATAAAGGAACGGACGGCTGGCCGTGTCATAACGGACGTAAGGGTTTGATCCGTAATTGAAACCTTTTCGCGGGGCGTTCAACACAAGCCCATCGGGGTTGCGGGTTTTGAACTCCTCCCAGCTTTCCATCCAGCTGGGAATTTGCTTCAAGGCGCGGCCCGCCATTTGCCCCACAATGCCTTCACCCACCGCTTGCTGCCACCAGCTTTCGGTTTGGCGGTCATACATCACCATGTCGGAGTTTCGCAGGTTGCCAGAGACGCCGAACGACAAGGTGCGCCCACCCACACGTCGGTCGAACACCACGCCAGAGTTGCACAAGGGACAAAAGGTCACCGCGATGGGCAATCCGCCGACCACATCATTTACGATCTCATGGACCATAAAGTAGCGGATCGGATATGCACGCGGCTGCTGACCTTGGAGCTCCACCGTCATGACGGGTTCTCGCAAGCCAATCCGCCTCTCATCTGCGACCTTCACAAATGTCGGATCATCAACAGCTGGGATACCGTCTTTGCCCGGACCACCAGAGCGAATTTCGCTTAGGTCCACAGTCGTTTTGGTGAAATCTGTATTCGGCCAACCAGCCGTTAGATACGAGCTTTGGGCAAACGCAGCAGTGGCTGACATGCACAAAACAGTCAGAAGAATATAAAAACGGGCCATGCTTAACTCCTCCCAAAGAAGCATGGCCCGTTCCTCGCAGCCAGGAAACTCCCGCTCACGCAGGTGTTACGGCGCGTTACTCGGTGACGCGAACAACCTTCATTTGATCAGGCGCCCCAATGACTGAGCCATTTGGCCCTGCCCCAAGCTTGATTTGATCAACAACATCCATGCCGGACGTCACCTTACCTACAACGGTATATTCGCCGTTCAGGAAAGAGCCCTCATCAAACATGATGAAGAATTGGCTGTTTGCAGAGTTGGGGTTCTGGCTACGCGCCATACCGACAACACCGCGGTCGAAATTCAAGTCGGAAAACTCAGCCGGAAGGTCAGGACGTTCAGATCCGCCCCGCCCAGCACCACTGGTGTCACCATCAGCCTTACCGAACTGCACATCGCCTGTTTGCGCCATGAAGCCTTCGATCACGCGGTGAAAGACCACACCATTGTAAGCGCCTTCCGACGCCAAACCGGTGATTTGCTCAACGTGCTTGGGAGCGACATCTTCAAACAAGTCGATCACAATGGTGCCTTTGGCCTCGCCGTCGACATCCACTTCCAGACCGGTTGCAAGCGCAGGGCTCGCAACCAGAACGGCACATGCTGCTAGAAACTTATTCACCGTCGCCACCATCTGCTTCTGCATCTGCTTCAGGTGCGTCGGCAGGACCTGCATCAGCGCCGGTCGCATCTGCTGCAACCACTACCGAGATCATGCGATCCGGGTTCATCGGCGGCTCGCCACGCTGAATTGCGTCAACATGATCCATGCCTTCAATCACGCGGCCATAAACGGTGTACTGGCCGTTCAGGAAAGCGTTGTCGGAAAAGTTGATGAAAAACTGGCTGTTAGCCGAGTTCGGGTTTGCAGAACGGGCCGCACCAATGGTGCCACGATCATGTGGCAGTTTGGAGAATTCTGCTGGTACATCAGGCATGTCGGAGCCGCCTGTGCCCGCCATGCGGATGTTGAAATCTTTTTCCATGTTGCCATTGGCCACGTCGCCAGTTTGCGCCATGAAGCCGTCGATCACGCGGTGGAAAGCCACGTTGTTATAGGCACCAGACCGCGCCAGCTCTTTCATGCGAGCCGTGTGCTGAGGAGCAACATCAGGCAGCAATTCAATAGTGACGGTACCGCCGGTGAGTTCCATCAGGATAGTGTTTTCGGGATCTTTGATATCGGCCATTATAAGGGCGCTCCTAAGCGTTTTGATTTGGCGACAAACTAGACCAGTTGGGGGCGGTGTAAACCCCTGCCCGCATGACCAGCGTTTGCGGACTGTGTCAGGTCAGACGTTCAAGTAAAGCTGTTTGAACAGATGGGGTTACGAACTTGGAGATGTCCCCCCCTAGTCTGGCGATTTCCTTCACCAGCTTTGAGGCAATGGCTTGGTGCTGCGCCTCCGCCATCAAGAACACCGTCTCAACAGTGTTATCCATAGCGCGGTTCATGCCCACCATCTGGTACTCATACTCAAAATCCGACACCGCACGCAGGCCACGAATGATGACCGAGGCTTCCACATCGCGGGCGCAATGGATCAACAGATTCTCGAACGGGTGTACGACGATCTCACAGCCCGTTTCCTCGCTGATCTTCGCACATTCGGCTTCGATCATCGCCGTGCGCTCCTCCAAGGTAAACAAAGGCCCTTTGTCGCGGTTGATAGCAACCCCAATGACCAACCGGTCCACTAGGGAGCATCCTCGGCGGATGATGTCAGAGTGCCCAAGTGTGATGGGGTCGAAGGTGCCGGGGTATAGTCCAATGCGCATGTGTTGGGCCTTTATTCGTCTTAAGCATCACCACGCAACAATATTGCGCATCGAAATGCAAGCTGAATACGTTTTCACCTGATTGCCTTACCCGATAGCAGAGCTGCCAAATATCTCTTCGACTTGGGATGCCGTAAGATCGGCAGTGGTCTCGCAAAAGGAATATCCGCTGGGCTTTTGATCAATGAACAATTGCTGAGAAAGAGTAATCTCCATCTGATCGTCCATCGTCCCCGCGCCAATGTGGTAGATACCTTGCTCCTCCCCCGCCGCTGTCACGCGGTAGAAGAGATTAGACCCGCATATTTTGCAAAAAGCGCGTTCGGCCCATGGGGAGGATTGGAAGATTTGAATGTGTTCTTCGCCTTCATAGGCCATGGCGTCAGGCATGACCGAAAGCCCCAAGAATACTCCACCCGTCCAGCGGCGACACATGGAGCAATGGCACGCGCCCAACTCCGGTTCTATAATTTGGGCGCGATAGCTTACCGCGCCGCACATGCATTTACCGCTGATGTCCACTTCCACAGTGTTAGTGCCCCATAATCATGCCTTCGAGCGCGTCTTTTTCCATGGCAAGTTCCCTGAGGCGTGCCTTCACGACATCGCCCAGCGTTACCAATCCCACCATGGTGCCGTTCTCAACGACAGGCATGTGGCGAAAGCGCCCTTCGGTCATTTTTGTAAGAACGGTGTCCGCGCGCTCGCCGCTGGTGCATGTCACAAGCTTCTTGGTCATCATGCTTTCTACGGTTTCAGTCAGGCAGCCTGCCCCACGTTTTCCGATCTCGCGAACAATGTCGCGCTCAGACAGAATACCAAGCGCAGATTTATCATCCGAAGACACCACAATTGAGCCGATCTTGCGAGATGACAACACGTTTGCCGCATCTGCAACTGATGCCTCCGGTCCAATTGTGACGACCCCATCATCCGCTTTTAGCTTCAAAATATGGCTAACCAGCATGTACGCATCTCCTGTTTATGTTCAAGTATTCGTGATCAATACGTTACTGTCGTCTCAATTCTGGGCATCCGTCAAGTCTGGCCTTCCAGACGCGCGACCTCTTGCCTAACTCTTCGCCCCAGTTCCTGCGCGAAAAGTCTTAGACGAGAAATGTTTCGATCATCCGCATGTCGAACGAGGTAAAAGCTTCGTTTCAGGGAAAACTCGTCGGTCAACACCCGCGTCAATTCGGGTGCGGACGGCAGTGCAAAATCATGCCCGATAACCAGCCCAGCCCCCATTCGCGCCCAGTTCAGTTGCACCGAAACGGAATTGGACGAAAAGCTGGTCTGCGGGCTTCCAATCTCGGAGAGGTAATCAAGTTCAGCGTCGAAAATCAGGTCCGAGATATAGCCGATAATTTTGTGGTTCTTCAGGTCTTCCAACCCGTTCAATGGCGGCGCCTTGGCAAGGTAATCCCTGCTCGCCACGAGATGCAGATGGTAGTCGGACAGTTTTTGACTGATCAACCTGCCCGCCGTCGGCGCAGACACCGTAATCGCCATATCTGCCTCACGCTTGGACAAGTTCAGCACCCGAGGCAGAGCCACAATTTGCACCTCCAAGCCCGGGTGGTCGGCACAAATCGCGGCGCAGACTTGCGGTAAAAGATAGTTGGCCGATCCATCCGGCGCACCAATCCTGATTTGCCCCGTTAAGGCTTCGGCCCCACTGGATGTGTCTTCTTGCGCGTTTATGATCGCCGTCTCCACGACCTGCGCCCGCGCAACGAGCCGTGCTCCTGCTTGCGTCAGGGCGTAGCCTTGCGGGGATTTCATAAACAATGTGGCTTCTAAAGAGGCTTCAAGCCGTGCGATCCGCCGCCCCACAGTTGCAGGGTCTAGGCGCAAGGTTTTTCCCGCGCGAGATAGGCTTTCAGTGCGCGCCACCGCAAGAAAAACCCGCAAATCATCCCACTTTGGCTCCGCCATACCCGTACCTATATTTTTGCAAAATGGTTTTGGGAAACTCACCCTTTTAGCTGCATAATTGCAAGTATAAACTGCCATGGTCATTCAAGGAGGATTTCATGCAAGAGCTTACCCATTACATCAACGGCGCCCACGTCAAAGGTACGTCCGGCCGTTTTGCCGACATTTTCAACCCCGCAACAGGCGAGGTTCAAGCAACAGTTCCTTTGGCCAGTGCTGCTGAAATGGATCACGCGGTTCAAATCGCGGCAGCCGCGCAGCCGGCATGGGCCGCAACCAACCCTCAGCGCCGCGCGCGGGTTATGATGAAATTAGTCGGCCTGCTGAACCGCGACATGGACAAACTGGCCGAGGCCCTGTCACGTGAGCACGGAAAAACCCTACCAGACGCGGCAGGCGACGTGCAACGCGGCCTCGAAGTCGTTGAATACTGCATCGGTGCGCCGGAATTGCTGAAAGGCGACTACACCGATAGCGCGGGTCCTGGCATCGACATGTACTCGATGAAGCAAGCCTTGGGCGTGACCGCAGGCATCACCCCCTTCAACTTCCCCGCCATGATCCCAATGTGGATGTTCGCCCCAGCTATCGTGTGCGGCAACGCCTTCATCTTGAAGCCGTCCGAGCGTGACCCATCCGTCCCCTTGATGCTGGCCGAGCTGATGGAAGAAGCTGGCCTGCCAAAAGGCATCTTGCAGGTGGTGAACGGTGACAAAGAAGCCGTAGACGCCATTTTGGAGCATGACGTGATCCAATCCGTGGGCTTCGTTGGCTCCACCCCCATCGCCGAATACATCTACAGCACAGGCTGTGCGCACGGGAAACGGGTTCAGTGCTTTGGCGGCGCGAAGAACCACATGATTATCATGCCAGACGCCGACATGAATCTGGCCGCCGACGCACTTGTCGGTGCTGGCTATGGGGCTGCGGGCGAGCGTTGCATGGCAATCTCAGTTGCAGTTGCCGTAGGTGACGACACCGCTGACCGCCTGCTCGAAAAACTGGTTCCAAAGGTAGAGGCCTTGAAGGTCGGCCCCTACACCTCCGGCAATGACGTGGACTATGGCCCCGTTGTCACCGCAGCCGCGAAAGCCAACATCGAGCGTTTGGTCCAAACCGGCATCGATCAAGGCGCAAAGCTGGTCGTGGACGGGCGCGACTTCAAACTGCAAGGCTATGAGGACGGCTTCTTCGTAGGCGCGCATCTGTTTGACAATGTGACCACCGACATGGACATTTACAAGCACGAGATTTTCGGGCCTGTCCTGTCGACCGTTCGTGCCGACACATATGAGGACGCGCTGAAAATTACGATGGATCACGAATACGGCAACGGCACGGCCATCTTCACCCGTGACGGCGACACCGCCCGTGACTTCGCGAACCGCATCAACATCGGCATGGTCGGCGTCAACGTCCCGATCCCTGTTCCGTTGGCGTACCACACGTTTGGCGGCTGGAAGAAATCCATGTTTGGCGATTTGAACCAACACGGCCCCGACGCGTTCAAATTCTACACGCGCACAAAGACGGTAACGTCTCGCTGGCCGTCGGGCATCAAAGAAGGTGGCGAATTCTCTATCCCAGTGATGGAATAAATTGACAAAATGCGCCCTTGCCTTTTCTAGGCTGGGGCGCGAATTTACCATGCGTTCAATTCTTTTGGGAGGAAGACATGGATTTCGCATTATCGGATGAGCAAACCGCCATCTTTGATATGGCCAAAGCATTTGGCGACGAGTTCATCGCTCCACATGCGCTTCAATGGGAAAAAGACGAAAACATCCCCAAAGAGCTGTGGCCTCGCTTAGCTGAACTTGGCTTTGGTGGACTTTATGTGTCCGAGGACAGCGGCGGCTCCGGCCTGTCGCGCCTAGACGCAACATTGGTGTTCGAGGCTCTGTCTATGGCCTGCCCTTCCGTCGCCGCGTTTTTGTCCATCCACAACATGTGCGCCGCGATGATCGACAAGAACGGCTCCGACGCGCTCAAGGAAAAATATTTAGAACGCGCCATGACAATGGAGACATTCTTTTCCTACTGCTTGACCGAGCCCGGTTCCGGCTCTGACGCCGCCGCCCTTAAAACCCGCGCAGATCGCACCAACGAAGGTTTCACGCTGACCGGAACAAAAGCGTTCATCTCTGGCGGCGGATATTCCGACGCCTATGTGGTCATGGCCCGCACTGGTGATGCAGGTCCCAAAGGGATCTCGGCCGTGGTGGTGGATGACGCGAGCGATGGGCTGTCGTTTGGGGGATTAGAAGACAAAATGGGCTGGCGCGCACAACCCACACGCCAAGTCCAGTTGGACAATTGCAACATTCCATCGGAGAACTTGCTAGGTGATGAGGGACAAGGTTTCACATATGCAATGCAGGGCCTGAATGGCGGCCGATTGAACATTGCCGCCTGCTCCCTAGGGGCCGCGCAATCCGCATTGGACAAAACGCTGGCCTATATGGCCGAACGCGAGGCCTTCGGCAAACCCATCAACCAATTCCAAGCCCTGCAATTCCGCCTCGCAGATATGGAGATAGAGCTGCAAGCCTCCCGCGCCTTCTTGCGCCAAGCAGCTTGGAAATTGGACACAGGCGCACCCGATGCCATGCAACATTGCGCAATGGCCAAGAAGTTCGTCACCGAGGCCGGTTCCCGCGTCGTCGACGGCTGCCTGCAACTGCACGGCGGCTACGGCTATCTGGCGGATTACGGCATCGAGAAACTGGCCCGAGACTTGCGGGTACACCAAATCCTAGAGGGCACGAATGAGATCATGCGTATGATCGTTGCGCGAGGCATGATTACCTGATGTACCTTCCTGCACCTCAATGGCTGTATCGCTGGCAGCTTAAACGGGAGATTAAAATGTTGAAGTTTCGAAGCTCAATGCTAGCGTCGTCTAAGCAATCAACGCAGCACTATCAACACCTCTGGCACAGTAATTGGCTTACCGGAATTGCGGCTCTTTGCGGGTTGATCCTTACCCTAACTCCCAACGACTTTCTTCAAGTCGATGACCTGAACGTCATCATCTTCATTGTCGGTTTAGCCCTGTTTTCATACGTACAACTTCTTTTGTTCATTTGGTCATACAAAGCCGATAGAGTTTTCCGAAACGGAAACTTTGCTGAAGTTCACCTTCTCCTTCAAAACCGAACAAAAGAGCTGGAGTACCTTCAATGACCGACATTTCCATCCGTATCGAAGGCCGCGCAGGCCGGATCACCTTGCAGCGTCCTGATGCGTTGAACGCCCTCACCTATGACATGGTACTCAAAATAGAGGCCGCATTGGATGAGTGGCGCGACGCTGATATCGACCTTGTTCTGCTGGACGCCGAAGGGGATCGCGCCTTTTGCTCAGGCGGGGACATCGCCGATATGTACACCTCCGGCCAAGAGGGAAACCTCGACTATGGCCGCCAGTTCTGGCGCGACGAATACCGCCTTAACGCTAAAATATTCGAATACCCCAAACCCATCGTCAGCTTCCTGCAAGGCTTCACCATGGGCGGCGGCGTGGGCGTGGGCTGCCACGGCTCGCTGCGTATCGTCGGGGACAGCAGCCAGATTGCCATGCCCGAATGCGGCATTGGTCTTGTGCCTGATGTGGGCGGCTCGCTCATGTTGGCGTTGGCACCGGGCCACTTGGGCGAGTACTTAGGCATGACCGCCACCCGCATGAACGCAGCCGACGCAATCTTCGCAGGTTTTGCGGATGCCTATGTGCCGGAGGCGGATTGGCCCGCACTTAAGGCAGAAATGATCAGCACCGGCCATGTCCCTACCCTGAACACCTCTGCCTCTGGCGGCACTCTCCAAGACCAACTCCCCTACATAAACTACCACTTCTGTGCCGGCGCCGTGGGCGATGTCGCGCGCTCCTTGGCCACCGACGACAGCGACTTCGCCAAGAACGCCATGAAGGCGCTGAACCGAAATGCCCCATTGGCCATGGGATGCGCTATGACCATCGTGCGACGTTTGCGCTCCGCCAATTCGGTACGTCAGGTCCTAGATATGGAATTCCGCTACACCTATCGCGCGGTGGAGCAAGGCGACTTCATCGAAGGCATCCGTGCGGCAATCATTGACCGCGACCGTAGCCCCAAATGGGCACATGATGGACCCGAAGCCGTTACCGGAATGGACGTAAGTCAAATGCTACTCCCCCTCGGGGACAACGCTCTTAACTGGGAGAACATGCCATGAAAATCGGATTTATCGGCCTTGGAAACATGGGGGCTCCAATGGCTTCCAACCTGTCAAAGGCGGGCCACGAGGTCACCGGACACGACATCGCCAATGCGCCACCTGAAGGGGTTAACGCCGCTACGACAGCCGAACAGGCCGCGATGGATATGGATGTTGTCATCACCATGTTGCCCAACGGCGATATCTTGAAAAACGTCGCGCAGCAAATCATCCCCCATATGAAGGCGGGGGCGACATTGCTCGACTGCTCCACGGTTGATGTTGAAAGCGCGCGCATCGTGGCGGGCAAGGCGGAAACCGCGGGATTGAACGCGGTGGATGCACCCGTCTCGGGTGGTATCGGCGGGGCCGCAGGCGGCACCCTAACCTTTATGGCTGGTGGCAGTGACGTCGGTTTTGCCGCCGTTGCCCCCTTGTTCGACATTATGGGGCAAAAAGCGGTTCACTGCGGCCCTTCCGGCAACGGGCAAGCTGCTAAAATTTGCAACAACATGATTCTCGGCGTCACAATGATCGGCACATGCGAAGCCTTCGCTCTCGCAGATAAACTCGGATTAGACCGCCAGAAAATGTTCGACGTGGTCTCCACATCCTCAGGCTACTCGTGGACGATGAACGCGTATTGTCCTGCTCCGGGCGTTGGTCCTCAAAGCCCAGCCGATAACGGTTACCAGCCCGGTTTTGCCGCGGATCTGATGCTCAAGGACCTCCGCTTAAGTCAAAAAGCCGCCCAAGACGTAGATGCAGACACTCCGATGGGGAAACGTGCCACCGAACTCTACCATCAATTCGTTGATGAGGAAGACGGATCAGGCCAAGATTTCTCTGCAATGCTGCCAAGGTTCGTCTCGCGCAGGCGGCCTTAACTGGTGAAACTATCATTGCTTCATAAATACCTCGGGGAGTGCGAGGGGCTGGCCCCTCGCTTGGCCTCAGGTTTTGGCACAGGTAATTAGGCGCAAGTATTATCCTCAAGGAAACGCGGCACGCCACCCTTCAACGAAATTCAAATTTAGAAGAAGGAGTGGCGCGGTTGACGGGACTCGAACCCGCGACCCCCGGCGTGACAGGCCGGTACTCTAACCAACTGAGCTACAACCGCGCATCAGCCTGTGTGGGTTTGATTTGTGCAGCGGTGGCGCGGTTGACGGGACTCGAACCCGCGACCCCCGGCGTGACAGGCCGGTACTCTAACCAACTGAGCTACAACCGCCCGCTGCACGCCCAAACCCTCAGGCGTGGGCTGGTATTATGTCCCCACCTGCCCCCCGTCAAGCGGCGATACGTCCTCATATGAATTTTTTGGCATTTCTTCCAAAACTGACACAAAAACACGAGCGCCACCGTGCTGAAATACAACGATTTAATGCAAGCAACGCACATGTTCCCGTAATCGGTGCAAGGCCGCAAGAATACAAGAAATATGGGATACCCTCGATACGCTAGGAGTGTTGGTAAGCGTATACAATCAGGGGGAATGGTGGGTCGTGAGAGGCTCGAACTCCCGACATCTTCGGTGTAAACGAAGCGCTCTACCAACTGAGCTAACGACCCGATTGGCGATCAGATACCGGATATCGGGGGACATCCGCAACCCCCAAAACGCGGCTCTTTTCATGTTCTTGCAAATTTATTGCAAAACTTGCTGCTGACCGTCTTTCAGGTGGAAAACCACGCCCTGTCCGCCGGGCAAATCAACCATCGCTTCCGACGGCAACCCCAAGGCCACTGTGCGCAGCATCCGAGACGTTATCCCGTGTGTCACAAGGACCGCTGGTCCACTCAAAGCGTCAAGAAAGGTCTGGCATCGCTGTCTAAGGGCTGGAAACCCCTCCCCGCCTTCCGCCTGCTCATAAAATGCGAGCGGGCCGTCAACGGTCACCTTTGGGTCGCCGGAAATTTGCAATTCGCTACGAATCCGCCCCTGCCAAAGCCCCGCATCTATTTCGCGCAAAAGTGGGTCCGTCCGAATCTCTGCTCGCGACTGGGAAAACACCTCGACCGCCGTATGTATAGCGCGGGTCTGTGGGCTGGAAATAACATCGAACCCAGTCAGATCGACATCAGAAAGGATTCGGCGCTGCTCATGGGCTTGTGAAATACCTTTGGCCGTCAGGGGCGAGTGCAGCCGGCCTTGCATCCGGCCAGAGGCGTTCCACTCCGTCTCGCCATGTCGCAGAACGTAGAGCTCTGGTCTGTGTTGTGTCATCAATACCTTGCCTCGCAAATGCAAAACGCGCCCATCGCGAAAGTCGCGGGGCGCGTTAAATCTATCAAATGGCGTATCTGCCAACTGTCGCTAAAAACGCCCAAGCTAAGGGCGATTTAACTTTACTCGGCAGCCTCTGCAAGCGGCTCCTTAGGCGTTGAAGACTCAGGGTCTTTCAGCTTGGCCCGCATAACAACCATCTTACCGTTCGGCGTATCTTTAGTGCGCGCGATCTTGATCTTCCCCAACGGTGGAAGCGACATGTTGTGCCCCTCGCGCAGCGCCTGAGCCAGAACTTCCATTGTCGCCTCAAACGCACGGCGCGCCTCGCCCTTTTTCATGCCAGAGCTGGCAACCATGCGCTCAACCATTTCCTTTTTGCTCAACTCAACCACTTCGGCGCCATCCGCTTGGGCAACAACTGGTGTCGACTTGGTCGAGACCACCTTGGCCTTCGACGACTTCTTCGTAGCAGCTTTAGGTGTCGTGCTTGCGGCACGCGTCGTTGAACGCTTGGTTTTTGTAGTCTTCGTAGGTTTAGGTTTGCTCGCCATGTGAATGCTCAATCCCGCAATTTAATCTTAGGCAACATTACCGCGATTTCCTGCATCACGCCAGATGATTGTTTCCAAAGTAGAAACTCTATGGGCATTACGCCAACAGTTTCGAATAAAGCAACAATCCAAACTGTTCTAGTTTCCGAGACGTTTTCGGCCAAGTCGCGGCCCACATCAAAGGATCCATCCCTGCCCCAGCCTGCAACGCCTCCAAGCTGCGGCGCCCATCGATACCAGCCAATATTGGTGCCGATTGCTTTGCCAGTTCCAAATTATGCCTCACACCATTCAAAGTCACTGGTATTTGGCGCCCTGCAGCCACCGCCTTTGCCAACGCCATGCCGGACATGCCTCGAAGATGTGGAACCGAATCCCCGCTTTGTCCTGCTCGCGGGCTTGGCGCCCCAGTTGGTCGCGCATAGACCACGTGGGTTTTGACCGTCCCGTCCAGTTTTTCTGCCAATGCCATCGCGTCAATCGTATCGATCTCGTCATGGCCCTTAGAGAATCGAGACAAATCATACAGGTACGGTTGTGGAACCCCACAAACCGTTAATCCTGCTGCCACCAATGACTCTGACAATTGGTCAATCGTGTAGGGGCGATCCTGTGAGTGAAGAAGCAGGTCATAAAACCCAGCGTCGCTTTGCTCGTGATCAACCAGATGCGGGTTGCGCTTAAAGGCGTGGTTTTCGGGAAGCGCCTTATAAATCGCTTTCGCTTGCGCCAGCTGCTCCGCAGGAGGCAAACCTTTGGTCAACGCACCGAAGGCTTCTTGCAACGGATACACCCCCGAGCGGCCATAAGGCGCGTAGACCATCACCCCGATCCCACCTGTCGGGCTTAAGGCCGCAGCCAGCGCATCAAATCCTTCTTGCGGATCAGGCAGATGATGCAAGACCCCGCAGCAATCAATGTAGTCGAAAGGCCCATACTGCGCTGCGTCCAGCAAGCTGCCAGTTATGAAGGTGATATTTTTCAGACCGCGCATTTTGGCACGAGCCTGTGCTACTTCGCGTGACGCTTCCGAGAGGTCAATATAGGTAATATCGTATTTTTTACGGGCACTTGTGAGCGTTTGTGCAAGTTGAATTAGCGCGTCACCTGTTCCGCCACCGGCCACCAGAATGCGGGTGACCTTTGACCAATCCCTGCGCCCGCCAAACAGATGGTGATCCAATTCGAGCGGATGCGACGGAGAGCCAGTGATCAGCCGCTTCTTTTCATCCCTCGGGTCACGTTCAGGATAAGGGAAGGCCTCGTATTGGGCTTTGACCTCGCTCATGACAGTGCCTCCTCTTGGGTAATCGGATGTGACAATAACCCTTCGGCTTGCTCCGCCGTCAGGTCTTCCTCACGCAGTAGATAGGTATGAATCGAAAACACCACGGCCTGCGTTTGGGGCAAGCGCAACATGCATTGCCGCTCGGAGCGGATGTAGCCCGCCTGCCCCGCCTCGCGCAACGTGTCAGAGCCACGATGCGGATGATGCAAATCTGGGTCGGCGTAGATCAAGGCGTTGCTGCGGGTCAACGGTTGCGCGACGCGGATCATGGAGAACATCCGCTCCACACGCTGCGCGATCATGTCGTCGTATTCCAGCACGGGATCATGAATAGCCGTCAACGGTTTGTTAAACTTATCTGCCAGTGTCCAGCTCGCCGGAAAGCACAAAAGCGCGCCCGTCATGACATGCGCATCGCCCTGCTTTTGCAAAATGATGAAGTCCTCTTGGAACAACTTGGACAAGCTCTCGAACGGAGCATTGTCATCCGGCTTAACCCTGCGCCCATCGGGGCAACCCACAATATCCCCACGCTCAAAAATCGCGGGCATATGCTCCATGGCCACAGACAGCAGCTCTTGCGCGGGCTCCATGCAGCACGGGGCCGCCATCAGAACTTTGTCGCGCCGCGCCCCGAGCAATTCAGCCTTATAAGCCAACTGACCCGTATAAGCCTCATCGACCTGCAACCAGTCATCATAGGCCATAGGCACGACCCCTGGCAGGCGTCGGGTGCGATGCTCCATCCAGGGGGCGAAGGGCAGATGGGTTTGAAGAATAGGTATCATACAGCCTTTAACCACTCAAATTCGACATAATCCATGCCGTTTTCAAACCAGCCACTCCCTGAAATAGCGCCCACTCTCTTCAGCATAGCGGGAGGTATAACGATGGACCATTACAGCGACACGCGAAAGATCGATCCGACCAAGGGGACGCATCTAGGTGACGGCAACCTGAACGACAACAACCGCGTTGAGATCGGCCCAACCATGCTGGCGTACAACGAATGGGAGCACGCAGGCCTGACACTTCCCAATCTGGACCGTATGCGCGAGTACAGATGGAAGCGCTTAACCCAGCACATCGTGGACCGCGATCTTGGTGGGTTGTTAATGTTCGACCCGCTCAACATCCGCTACGCAACCGACAGCACCAACATGCAGCTTTGGAATACGCATAACCCGTTTCGCGCCGTTTTGTTGTGTGCGGACGGGTATATGGTAATGTGGGACTACAAGAACTCCCCCTTCCTGTCCGAGTTCAATTCCCTCGTGCGCGAGCAACGTTCCGGCGCGTCGATGTTCTACTTCTCCAATGGCGACAAGGTGCAACAAGCCGCGTCAAACTTCACCGCAGAGGTCGAAGACCTGATGCGTGCGCATGGTGGCAACAAGCGGATTGCGGTCGATAAGATCATGGTCGCAGGCCTCAAAGCCCTAGAAGCCCGCGGATTTGAGGTCCATGAGGGCGAAGAAGTGACCGAACACGCACGGTCCGTAAAAGGGCCCGATGAGATTTTAGCCATGCGAGCCGCCTGTCATTCTTGCGAGGAGGCCATGTATGTCATGGAGGGATATGCCCGAGAGCATGGCCCAAAGGGAGCCGTATCCGAAGATGACGTCTGGGCCGTACTTCACGCCGAAAACATCCGGCGCGGCGGCGAATGGATCGAGACGCGGTTGCTGTCATCTGGCCCTCGCACCAATCCGTGGTTCCAGGAATGTGGTCCGCGCGTTCTGCAGAACAACGAAATCTTGGCATTTGATACGGATCTTGTTGGCCCATACGGCATTTGTTGCGACATCTCGCGAACGTGGTGGATCGGAGATCAAAAGCCACGCCCCGACATGATTGAGGCGATGAAGCACAGCGTCGAGCATATTCAAACCAACATGGAGATGCTGCGCCCCGGTGTGACCATCAATGAGCTGTCTGCGAATACACACAAACTGCATGACAAGTTTCAGGATCAAAAATACGGCTGCCTGATGCACGGCGTCGGTCTATGTGATGAATGGCCCTTGGTGGCTTACCCCGACAAACATGTAGACGGCGCCTTTGATCACGAACTGAAGGCTGGCATGGCAATTTGTGTAGAAGTGCTGGTTGGGGAGGTCGGTGGAGACTTCTCAATAAAACTCGAAGATCAGGTCCTGATCACTGAGGACGGATATGAAAATCTCACGAAATATCCATTTGATACCGCTCTCATGGGGGAAAGCTGACACATCCGCTCACCTTGCCGTGACAATCACATCCAAGGCCTTGTTTGACACGCCCAAGATGCGCATTCCTGTAAACTTAGCATTCCAGCAGGATCGTGAATTATGGGCATTGAACGGATTAATTTTACTGGCCACTCTGGCGAGAAATTGGCAGCGCGGCTAGATATGCCGGACGGCCATCACTTGGCGACGGCGCTTTTTGCGCATTGCTTCACCTGCTCCAAGGATATCGCCGCCGCCAAACGCATCTCGGCCCGCCTCGCAGGTATGGGCATTGCGGTCATGCGCTTCGACTTTACCGGTCTTGGCCACTCTGACGGCGAATTTGAGAACACGACCTTCACGTCCAACGTCAAAGACCTACTGCTCGCAGCAGAGCATTTAGACTCGATTGGCAAAGCCCCAACGCTGCTGATCGGGCACTCATTGGGCGGGGCCGCGATCTTGAAGGCCGCCCCTATGATTGATTCTGCTAAGGCCGTCGTCACGATCGGGGCACCATTCGATCCGGGACATGTGACGCATAACTTCGACAACGCATTGCCTGAAATTCAGGAAAAAGGCGTGGGCGAAGTTATCTTGGGTGGACGCCCCATCCGCATTGGCCGCGATTTTGTTGAGGACGTATCGGCGGAAAGCCTATCGTCCTCCATCCTCAACCTGAACAAATCGCTGTTGGTCCTCCACGCGCCTAAGGACACAACCGTCAGCATCGACAATGCTTCGCAGATTTTTCAACACGCCCAACACCCAAAAAGCTTCGTTACTCTGTGCCACGCCGATCACCTGATCACACGGGCCGAGGACGCGGAATACGTGGCGACGGTCATTGCGGGCTGGGCCTCAAAAGACCTGAACCTGCGCGCACCAGCACCACCGATTGGCGCACCTGAGGGCGTTGTTCGCGTGGTCGAGGCTGATCCTGACGGCTTCTTGCAAGACATCAATGCGGGCCCAAAACATCACGTGCAAGCAGACGAGCCTTTGGCCTATGGCGGCACCAACCGTGGCATGTCGCCTTATGGGTTGCTGGCTTCTGGCTTGGGGGCCTGTACCTCGATGACGATCCGCATGTACGCACGCCGCAAGAAGTGGCCCCTGACCCGTGTTTGGGTGGATGTGACCCATAACGCGATGCACGCGCAAGACGCTGGCGGATCGTCCAAGATCGACTGCTTCAAACGCGAGATCCACCTAGAAGGTGATCTAACCGATGAGCAACGCCAACGTATGTTAGAGATCGCGGATAAGTGCCCTGTTCATAAGACCTTGGAGACTGGCGCCAAAATCCAAACGGTTTTGGCAGGTTAACCCTTCACAGGGTTAATCACGCCAAAACCTTAGGTAGTAAAACGCAAAGAACAACTCCGCGGCGACAGCAACTAACATGCCTATACCTGCAACGCCGCGGAGCAACTCAAACATCCCTAAGATCGCCAAACCGGACATCGCAACTGCCATAGACAGCGATACGGTTTGGCGCAGCTCATCACTTTCCGTGTCCACTGTCATGAACGTCAGCACCGATAGGCCAGCAAACAGCATTGCCGTCCGTCGCGCGATAAAGTCGGCTGTCTCGCTGGCCTCAACACCGAACAACCAATAGACAATTCCCGGCGCAAAAAGCAGTATTACACAAAGTAAGGCAGTGACGACGAAGGCCAGTTTGTTCAGAATCTCAAAACTCATTCCGCCGCCACTTTCTTCTTCCCGCCCTTAAGAGGCTTCTTCGCCTCCAACATCGGCTTCAGGTAGTGGCCCGTGTATGACCCCTCCACTTCCGCGACTTTCTCGGGTGTGCCAGTGGCCACAACCGTCCCACCACCGTCGCCGCCCTCTGGGCCGATATCAATAATGTGGTCGGCGGTTTTTACCACGTCTAGGTTGTGCTCAATCACCACGACCGTGTTGCCCTGATCCACCAATTCGTGCAGCACTTCGAGCAGCTTTTTGACGTCCTCAAAGTGCAGGCCAGTCGTCGGCTCGTCCAAGATATATAGCGTGCGACCAGTGGAGCGTTTCGCCAGCTCCTTAGACAGTTTCACCCGCTGCGCCTCCCCGCCCGACAGCGTCGTCGCCTGCTGGCCAACCTTGATGTAGCCCAAGCCCACGCGCATCAACGCGTCCATCTTCTCGCGGATGGAGGGCACCGCCTTGAAGAATTCCTGTGCGTCTTCCACGGTCATGTTCAGCACGTCCGCAATGGACTTGCCCTTGAACTTCACCTCTAGGGTTTCGCGGTTGTAGCGCGCCCCTTTGCAGGTTTCGCATTCCACATAGACGTCCGGCAGGAAGTGCATCTCGATCTTGATCACACCGTCGCCCTGACAGGCCTCGCAGCGCCCGCCTTTGACGTTAAAGCTAAAGCGTCCAGGTTTGTATCCGCGCGCTTTGGATTCCGGCATGCCCGCGAACCAATCGCGGATCGGGGTGAAGGCCCCCGTATAAGTCGCAGGGTTCGAGCGCGGCGTGCGCCCAATCGCCCGTTGGTCAATGTCGATCACCTTATCAAGGTGCTCTAACCCTTTGATCGTCTCACAAGGGGCCGGCGTCTGGCGCGCGCCGTTCAAGGTCATCGACGCGGTTTTAAACAGCGTCTCAATGGTCAACGTTGACTTGCCCCCGCCTGACACCCCCGTGACGCAGACGAATTTACCCAACGGGAAATCCACCGTGACATTTTGCAGATTGTTGCCCGAGGCCTTCACGACCGTCAGCTTCTTCTTGTTGCCTTTGCGCCGCTTCGGGTTCACCGCAATTTCACGCACGCCGGTCAGGTAATCACCGGTAATCGAGCCGCTCGCCGCCACTTCCGCAGGTGTGCCATGCGCTACGACTTCGCCGCCGTGCACGCCAGCCCCCGGTCCAATGTCGAAAACGTAATCCGCCTCGCGAATGGCTTCTTCGTCGTGTTCCACCACAATCACGGTGTTCCCCTGATCGCGCAGGTTCTTCAGCGTGGTCAAAAGCCGGTCATTGTCGCGTTGGTGCAGGCCAATCGACGGCTCATCCAACACATAGAGAACCCCCGTCAGGCCGGACCCGATCTGTGAGGCCAGCCGGATGCGCTGGCTTTCCCCGCCCGACAACGTCCCCGCATTGCGTGACAATGTAAGGTACTCCAAGCCGACGTTATTCAAGAATCCAAGACGCTCGCGGATTTCCTTCAAGATCGCTTGGGCAATCGCATTCTTCTGTTTCGTCAAGGCAGCAGGTACGGCTTCACACCAGTCAAACGCCTCCTTGATCGACATCTCAACCACCTGCCCCGCGTGCAGCCCGTCAATCTTCACTGCCAAGGCTTCAGGGCGAAGCCGAAAGCCATCGCATGCACCACATTTGCGGTTGTTCTGGTAGCGTTCAAACTCTTCGCGGATCCAGTTGCTATCTGTTTCGCGGTAGCGGCGTTCCATGTTGGGGATCACGCCCTCAAAGCTGCGCGTCACTTGGTACACGCGTCCGCCTTCGTCATAACGGAACGGGATCTCATCCTCGCCAGAGCCATATAGGAACACCTGCTTCACATGGGCGTCTAGGTCTTTCCACGGGGTGTTCTTATCGAACTCGTAATGCGCAGCAATGGCCTCGATGGTTTGTAGGAAGTACGGACTTTTACCTTTGCGCCAAGGAGCCAGCGCCCCGTCATAAAGCTTCAACGTTTGGTCAGGAACCACAAGGCGCTCGTCAAAGAACAGCTCGACCCCAAGCCCGTCGCAGTCCGGACAGGCCCCGAACGGCGCGTTGAACGAGAACAAGCGTGGCTCGATCTCAGGGATGGTGAAGCCCGACACTGGGCAGGCGAATTTTTCCGAGAAGGTGATGCGCTCCGGCTCGCCCTCTTTTGGCGCGGTCTCAAGGATCGCAATCCCGTCTGCCAAGTCAAGCGCAGTGCGCAAGCTGTCGGCCAATCGGGTCTCCAGTCCTTCGCGCACCACGATCCGGTCCACAACCACGTCGATGTCGTGGCGGTATTTCTTGTCCAAGGTCGGCGCGTTCTCCAGCTCGTAGAATTCGCCGTCGACCTTCACCCGTTGGAAGCCGGACTTGGCAAGCTCCTGAAATTCTTTGCGGTACTCACCCTTCCGGTCGCGGATGATCGGGGCCAGAAGGTAGCCGCGTGTCCCCTCCTCCATCGCCATGATCCGGTCAACCATGTCTTGAACCTGCTGCGCCTCGATCGGCTTGCCAGTCGCGGGGCTGTAGGGCGTGCCGACGCGGGCAAACAGCAAGCGCATGTAGTCGTAAATCTCGGTAACGGTGCCGACGGTGGAGCGCGGGTTCTTCGAGGTCGTCTTCTGCTCAATCGAAATCGCAGGCGACAGCCCAGAGATATGGTCAACGTCCGGTTTCTCCATCATGTCGAGGAATTGGCGCGCATAGGCGGAAAGGGATTCCACGTATCGACGCTGCCCCTCAGCATAGATCGTGTCAAACGCCAGCGACGACTTCCCCGACCCAGACAGCCCAGTGATAACCACCAGCTGATCACGCGGAATATCCACGTCGATGCCCTTGAGGTTATGCTCGCGCGCGCCGCGCACTTCGATGTTTTTCAACTCGGCCATTTAATCCATCCCAGATGCGTTACGTCACACATAAGCCGTCTGACGGTGAGGTACCAATCCGTTACCAGAACATTAAGCGAACATCTACGAATTTATTTTATCTTCGCTCGCAACAAAGTCGTCAGCAAGATCCCTAGCCCGAAAAACAACACCATAATGACAAGAGCACCGTTCAAACCGAAGTAATCAAACGTCAATACGAACACAGGCGTTCCCAGCGTTGTGCCCACATTTCCCAGTTGCGCAATGCCTCCAGTGGCCCGCGCTCGACCAATGGTGCTGTCGTTGAAATGGGATATCCCAGCGAATGATGCGGCGGGGATAAAGGACATCACGAAGAACAAGCCATAGAGCGGCCAAATCGCAGGGCTGGCAAGGAAGATCACCCCACTCATGAATATCGATGCAATGAACCCAAGTCCGACAAGCCGGTCGGGGGCGATCCGTTTGCCAACGAACCCCGCGATAAGTGTCCCGACAATACTGACGAGCGGCAGAGCCGTGATCGCCCAAACCGACAGATCCAAAGCGACCGGCAACACGGCCAGCAATGCCACATAGGTGATTGTGTACCAAACAAAGCCCGCCCCCGGGATCAACAGGCGCGGCGTTGAATAGATCGCGCGGTGCTCGGCCAGGTATGAAATCGGGGCTGGCTCCGTGGTGTCAGATTTTGGCAGCATCACATAAAGGATGGCCGCAACGACCAACATCCCTGACCCATGCCCTATGAACACCGCCGAAAGCCCACCAAGGGACAATAACCAAGGCAGCAGCATCGCAGTGATCGCAACGGATATGCCAAAGAATGCGGCCCAGATACCCATAACGACAGGGCGATCGGCATCAGATGAAATGCTTGCCATCAACGTCGGAGCAGCCACAACAATCGCGAGGTGGGATACACCTTCCAGTGCCCTAAGAACTGAAAAGATGTATATATTTGGCAAGGCCGCCTCAAGCAGCGAGATGATCCCGCCCATTAGCAATGCCCCGCTCAGCGCACGTGTGACCCCAATCTTTGCAACAACAGCCCCCGCCACCGCGCCTAAGACTATGCCCATCATCCCGACAATGGAGATCAAGACAGGCACGAAGGCACCGCCCTCCGGGTAGGTATCGCGCAGGATTGGCAGGGTCAGCGTGAGTTTTCCAAATTGGGCGGCAGCAAAAAGTCCGGCAACCAAAAGCGCAAAAATCATACCCCAATTTGTTCTTTGAAATGACATGCCGCATAGCTGCGCCTCAATGCACGCGAGGTCAATCCGCATTCACGCACAGAAAAGGCGCGCAGGTCTCCCCGCGCGCCCAATCAAGAATATAGCGCCGCGCAAGCGGCCCCTTTAGGTCAGACCAGCTTAGAAGTGGATCGCGCGGCCGTAGGCGTCCAGCACGGATTCGTGCATCATTTCGGACAAGGTCGGGTGCGGGAAGACCGTGTTCATCAAGTCTTCTTCCGTGGTCTCAAGTGCGCGGCCAACGACGTAGCCTTGGATCAGCTCGGTGACTTCCGCGCCAACCATGTGCGCGCCCAGCAATTCGCCAGTTTTTTCGTCGAAGATGGTCTTCACCATGCCCTCAGGCTCGCCCAAGGCAATCGCCTTACCGTTGCCAACGAACGGGAAGCGGCCAACTTTGATCTTGTAGCCCGCCTCTTTCGCCTTGGCCTCGGTAAACCCGACGGAGGCCACTTGTGGGTGGCAGTAAGTACAGCCAGCAATGCTTTCAGGGCGCACGGGATGCACATCCTTCTTGCCCGAAATCAGCTCGGCGACCATGACCCCCTCGTGGGAGGCTTTGTGGGCCAGCCAAGGTGCGCCCGCGATATCGCCAATCGCGAACAGACCCTCGACGCCGGTGCGGCAGTACTCGTCCACCACCACGTGAGTGCGGTCGATCTTCACTCCAAGCGCCTCTAGGCCAAGGCCCTCAACGTTGCCAACGATGCCAACGGCCGAGATCACCGTGTCAAACTCAGCCGTCTCAACTTTGCCGTTCGCCTCAATATGCGCCACGACCTTGCCTTTGCCACGATCCAGCTTCTTGACCATGGTTTTCTCCATGATCTTCATACCTTGCTTGACGAACTGCTTCTTGGCGAAGGCCGAAATTTCGGCGTCTTCAACAGGAAGCACACGGTCCATCACCTCTACCACGGTCGTGTCGCAGCCCAGTGTGTTGTAGAAGCTGGCGAACTCAATGCCGATGGCGCCGGAGCCGATGACCAGCAACTTCTTTGGCATGCGCGTCGGTGTCAGCGCGTGTTTGTATGTCCACACCAAATCACCGTCGGCCTCAAGGCCAGGCAATTCGCGGGCACGTGCGCCAGTTGCCAGAACGATGTTCTTCGCGGTCAGCTCCTCGGTGCCCTTGTCAGTTTTGACCGATACTTTGCCCTTCGCAGGGATCGTCGCCTCCCCCATGATCGTGGTGATCTTGTTCTTCTTCATCAGATGGCCAATGCCGCCAGATAGTTGCCCTGCGACCCCGCGAGAGCGCTTAACCACCGCATCAAGGTCGTACCCGATGTTGTCGGCTTTCAGGCCGAAGTCCTTCGCCCGTTCCATCAGGTGGAAGACTTCGGACGAACGCAGCATCGCTTTCGTTGGGATACAGCCCCAGTTGAGGCAAATGCCGCCCAAGTGCTCACGCTCGACAATGGCAACCTTCAGGCCCAGTTGCGCGCCACGGATAGCTGCAACGTAGCCCCCCGGCCCCGCGCCGATAACGATAAGATCGAAAGATTTAGCGGCCATGTGTTCTCACTCCCAAGGCAAATTCAAAGTAGTTTAACGCTAAACTACTTTCTTCAAAGGCGCAAAGCAACGTAAGATTATGCCCACGCCACTTGCACCTGACGCATAGCAGCTAGCGGCGGTTAGCTTCGAGTTTTTTCAGAGTATGCGCAAGCAGCACCCCGACCCTACGTGTCCCTTTTCGCGACAAGTGAATGCCATCAAGCGCAAAATGGCTGCGATTTGCAGGATCAATGGCAAACTTGGAGCGCACAATATCAACGCCGTCCAGCCTTGCGGCTAAGGCCCGCTGACGACGTGTCAGCTCCTTCACCACCCGCTCACATCGTGAAAACAGGTTCGGCCGTTGATTGCCTTGATAATAAGCCATCAACATCACGCGCGGACCATCCTTGCGAATGCGGTCAACAAGGTCGCCCAAAATGCCCCCGGTACCGTCCTTCTTAATCAGCCGGTCTAGGACGGCATCGCACCTGTTGCATCCACATTTGACGAATAAATCATTGGCGCCACCGTTTATAACAACCCAATTCCAATCACCTTTGGTGTATTGCGATGGTATGACGCTACGCGCGTTGCCCTCGGCACCAGATAGGTACAACTTGGCACCAGAGGCCGCACGATTTTCCACATTCCGTTTGGTTTCTTTTGCAAGAACATGAGGAATCGAGGCTCGCTTGGCACTTTGCCACTCAAGCATGCTGTCCCCAATTACCAATATGTCGTCATTGGGGGCGGCCAGCATTATCGTTGGAACGCACAAGGCCACGAATGCAGCGGTCACCCGACTGCGATAGTAATTTTTCACGTTTTATTGGTCCTTAACCAGTCGCTTTAACGGCCTCTACGGTCATCCCGTACCCGCCATCTTGGATGTAGGCATTTTCGGTCGGTGTCGTGCGGCGGTCAAGAGCATCATTGCGATATGGAAAACGTCCAAACTGCCGGATGACCTCGCGGTGCGCTCTGGCGTGCAGTAGATTGCTTTCGGATTCCTTCATTCGCGTCAGGATAAGCCGCACACAGCGCCCTTGATCCGATAGAATTTCAGAGTGCATCAATGGAAGGTAGATAAACTGCCGTGCGGCGCCGTCGATTTTGAGATCCCATTTCTTACTTATGACAGACTTGGCCACAGACAAAGCTAAACGATCGGACGCGAAAGCGGCCCGCGTACCCCTGAACATATTTCGTGAAAACTGATCTGTTAGAATGATGTAGGCCAGCGCGCCACTTGGGTCAGTTAGCCATTCCCTCAGGCCGCCTTGCATCGCTTGCTGCCAAAGTGGCTCGAACCGGTCGCGAATTTCGGCGTCAAGCGCCTCGCCACCGGTAAACCAACCTTTTGGTCCTTGCTCGTCCAGCCAAAAGCTAAGGACGTCCTTAGGTGTAGACATGGCAAACCCTCCTATGCCGTCGCCCCCAAGCGTTAACAAACCGTTACCCAACTTGGAGCGAACTGCAAGTATTTTTACAGCCCCTCGCTAACTAGAGGATTCATCTTCCTCACCTTCAGAAGACTCGGCAATTTCCTCCGCGGCCTCAACCCAAACCTCTTGGGCAACCTCGGCGATGAACGGCGTCGACCCTGGGCCAACGGCGGCATATGGCACTGCTTCATATTCCCCTTCATCGGCATAGGCAGATTGACGCCTTGTCATACGGAAGACCGCATATAGAGTTGTCGCTAGCATGGTTGCCATGATGATCAACCAAAAGCCTTGCGCCCCGAAATGTGTCATCAACCACCCTGTCAAAACAGGTCCAGCAATTGCCCCCAAACCGTTGATAAACAGCAACCCACCTGACGCGCCTGCCATATCATCTGCATCAAGATAGTCGTTCGTATACGCGATCAACAAAGCGTAAAGCGGATTGGTCATCCCCCCGATGACGAATGCACAGGCTAACAATACTGGGAAATTCATCCCAAACTGCCAAGCCACCAATGCCGCCAAAGTTGCTACCGCTGACACTCCGAGGATCAACATTCGCCGGTCAATCCGGTCTGACAACCACCCGATAGGGAACTGCAACACCATCGCACCAACAAATATCGACGATACGAAGACAGAAATTTGCGCGACGCTAAACCCAGCTTCTGTCCCATAAACGGCTGACATACCAAACTGAGCCGAAAAGACCCCGCCCAGCATCAGCATTCCGACCACCCCCAAGGGTGAGATCTTGTAAAGATCGCGGAAGCTCAGCTGCCGCGTGCTCCCGAATGCTGGCGTAGGCGTCACTGACAACAAAATCGGCGCAAATGAAATGGACACCAACACCGAAGGGATCACGAACAATATATATCCCGCTGGATCGGCGACATTGAGCAGCCCTTGCGCGGCGACAACCCCTGCCATTTGAACGATCATATATAGCGATAGCGCCTGGCCTCGGGTCTCGTTGGATGCGGCGTTATTCAACCAGCTTTCAGCCGTGACATACACGCCAGAAAGACAGAATCCGATCACGACTCGCAAGAACATCCAAGCGACCGGATTGGTCACCGCAGGATACAGGATCAACGCGGCGGAGATGAATGACGCAAGTGCCGCGAAGACCCGCACATGGCCGACACGTTGAATGAAATTGGGGGCCATCCGCGACCCGCCAAGAAAGCCCAAGAAATAGCCGGAGGTTATCAAAGAAAGCTCGAAGGTGGTGAACCCTTCAATCCCGCCGCGCACCCCGATCAATGACCCCTGAAGGCCATTCCCAACCATCAGCAGCGCCATCCCCAGCAGCAAAGCCCAAGACGATTTAAGAACCTCAAACATCCAACGAATCCGATCTCAATTCTAAGATTGTAATAGAATCGAGTTAAGCCATCATGAGGCGCGATTGATCGCCTACAACGACCACGAGTGGTCTAACCGCGTCAAAAACTACGGAAGCAGCAGCGAGGAATCTCCGTAGGAAAAGAAGCGGTATTCGTTCTCGATTGCATGCTCGTAAATCTCGCGAACCCGTTGCTGTCCCATCAGTGCTGATACCAACATCATCAACGTCGATTTTGGCAGGTGGAAATTCGTCATCAGCGCATCTGCAATGTTGAAATGAAATCCGGGGTAGATGAAAATCTCCGTCTCCCCCTGCCAAGGCGCGATTTTGCCAGCAACCGCAGCAGCGCTTTCGATAAGCCGCAGCGCAGTGGTTCCGACAGGAATTACTCTGCGCCCCTGCGCCTTTGCCGCATTAATCTGCTCTGCCGCCTGCCCCGAGACCTGTCCCCACTCCGCATGCATTTTATGTGTCTTCACGTCGTCGACCTTCACCGGCAAAAACGTCCCCGCCCCAACGTGCAAGGTAACATGGGCGAATTCCACCCCCAGCACCGTCAGCCGCTCCAAAAGCTCGGTATCAAAGTGCAAAGAGGCCGTGGGAGCAGCCACAGCACCCGTGGTTTTGGCAAATACCGTTTGATAATCCGTCTTGTCTTGCGCATCGGCGGCACGTTTGGCCGCGATATATGGCGGCAACGGCATCTGCCCAGCCAGCGCCAAGGCCTCATCAAATGCATCACCGCTGTGGTTGAACGCCAACACGGCCTGCCCATCGGCGCGGGATAGCACTTCCGCCTCAAGTCCAGCCGCGAATGTGATCACCTCTCCGTCCCGCACCTTGCGCAACGGCTTGATCAACGCGCGCCATTGACCGTCAGGGGTTGGCGACAATAGCGTCACTTCCATTTTGGAGACATTGCCGTCTCGTTCACGATGACCAAACAACCGCGCTGGAATAACCTTCGTATCGTTCAGGACCAGAACGTCGCCAGCTCGAAGGTAATTCACCAGATCGGTGACACCCTTGTCGTCGATTTTGTCGGGGGTGGCGACCAACAACCGCGAAGCGCTACGCGGCACAGCGGGACGCGTCGCAATCAACTGCTCGGGCAGATCAAAGTCAAAATCACTTAGTTTCATGTGTTTAGGCTCAGTTCTTCAACTTTGGTGGCGGTTGCCGGAAAATTTCGCGGAAAACTCCGGGTGTAAGCACGGATAGCGGGTTCACCCCGACACGCGGCCCATCTGAGGAGCCTTTAAGCGTGTAGTTGAAGCCAAACAAGCCCTCACCTTTGCGCGGCGAAAACAGGGCTCCGAACAAACCGTTCACGGCATAGATCGGCGAGACCACACCGCGCATGTCCATTCGCCGCGTGTTGGTGTCAAAGACACCGTCCATTGTAATCCCCATCGAGGGGCCAACCGCAGAGGATCTGCTCAGCGTCACCCCACTTGGAGCCAGAAGAAATCTCGCTTCCGTTTTGGTGAATAATATTCCGTCGCCGGTAAGCTGCTCTAACAAGCCGATCACGCTCAAGGCTGACAACAGATCAGCCAAAGCTGGCGCTTTCTTCACCCGTGCATTCGTGATTTCGAGTGCCCCGTCAAACTGGCCGGGTTTTCCGTTCGGTTGCAGGGTCAAAGACATATCCCCGCCATTTACGTTCTCTAATATCCCTGAGGCCGAAATTACTCTCCCGCCGTTGTCAGATAAAATGCGAACCGCTGGCCCTTTGTTGGTTGGGATTACCGTGCCTGTGATCGGCGCCTTACCGTTCAAATTGGCCTTAAAGGTCCCATCCATTCCCTTCTCATTTCGAAAGCTCCCTCGAAATTGATCCATGGCAATGGTGTCCGTTACAACCAAGCGATCCAGTTCAAATTCCAGCGGTGGGCCACCTGCGCTGCTGCCACCAGTCGTCACCCCAAACTTGCGAATATCAATCGTGCCGCCTTTGATGGACACCTGAGGTTGACGGTTGCCTCCACGGCCAATGACCTCAACGCGTGAATTCAGTTTTCCAGCAATCCGAAGAGGCGTGAAGATAGCCTTGTCCAACCCGCCGCCATTTGGCTTCAATGTCACCGAGCCTGTCGCCTCCAAGCCGCTGGCATTAACCGTGACGTTGTTAACCCTAGGTGTGTCCCCCATGGTGAGATCTAGCGATAGAGATCCACTGGAACCTCTGGGCTTCGACCATCCTAGCGCAGAGATATTCAACCCAACCCCGCGCAAGTTCGAAGTTAATTTCGCTTCCGGAGCAGCTCCTTGAACAAGACTAATTTCTATATTTCCCTGCCCTTTGCCTGTGACCGACCCGTCTGGAAGCCCCACATTGAAGACATCCAACATCTTCGGTGAAAGCTCTATCGTGCCTTCAACTTTGCTGTTTTTTCCCGTTCCAGCTCCAATGTTCCGCGACCATTGAACATCCATGGGAATGCCATCGATCGTCCCTTTACCGCCAATGGAAAGCGATCCATCTCCGGCTAAAACCTCCATAAGATCGGATCGAATTTTACGCCCTTTAACCAATGTGTCTGACACCACTTTGCGAACCTCGGCTGATACGACATAGCCGACATCCTCAATCTCGACCTTTGATCTCAAAGGTACAGTCAATCGGGTGCTGATCTTGGCCGTTCCTGTCGCAATATCAGTTGAAAGCCCCGATTTTGACAAGAATTCGAACGGCTTTTGGTCCAACAGATATAGCGCGGTGGACGCGGGGCCGGTAATCGCCAGATCAAAAATTCCGACGGCAGGTTTACTAGTCATGTCGGGAATTTGCATAACCGATCCGCCAGCTTCCATCGGTGCATCATCCCCTGCGATCACCTGCCCGCTTTGAAGGCTAAGGTTAAAGGCATTCCCAGAAATTGAGGCGTACCCCATAGCGTTCTGCACAGGCGGCAAGGTCTTCAGAAATTTCACAGAAGCGTCCATGAAATCAAAACTAACCGCAGCCGAAATAGGTTTGTCCGGCAGAGCGCGGATAGCAGCGCGTGCACGCCGAACCTGCCCGCCTTGAATGTTGTCGGTCAGCCATTTTCTCGTTTTTGCCACCGCATTTTCCGGCCATAAGGCCATCAACCGGATGTGGTCGATCTCGTCAATCCCTGCATCCAGCGACACGGCCCAGCCCTCGGGCAAAACATCCACAGCACCGCTGGCAACCAACTCAGCGCCATCATTGCGCAAAACCAATTGCCCGATATCAAGCGCCAACTCTTTCGGCTGATAACGCAAATCCAAAGACCCATTGGCAAAGCTCACCGGGGCTTCAAAAAACCCTTCAGGTGCAAGGCGCACGTCCGTAAAGCGAAACTGACCCAGTAGGGTTTCAGGAATGCCCGCGACAAAATTGGAAAGGTCAGCATGCCCTGTCGCGTTTAGGCGCATTTGCGGGGAATCCAGCAAGATTTGGTCGAACACCAGACGACCCGTCGCCGCTTGGTATCTAAGATAGCTTTTGGCCGAGTTGAACGGAACCGGCTTGGCCTGCTCCGTTGGCCGCAACACGCCCTTGTCCAGATTGAGCGTCCCTGCGAGACTTGCAACCTGTCCATTCTCGTCAATCTCAGCTGTCAGTGCTCCCGATGCGGGGGCGTCCAATACGTTAAGGAAGTTCAAAGCGGAGACTTGCTCTGCCAGATCGCGGGCACGCAAATCGGTAAATTTACCGACCAAGCGAGCCCCTTCCGAACCTTTCGCTTTGTCTGCTGAGAAGAACAATTGTGCAGGCGTCCCGCTAGGTTGATCCAAATTGAATGACACATTCAACGCGATCACGTTTTCCTCGTTAGTGAGCTTCAGCAGCCCCTTCTCAACTACGGTCACATCATTGGTTCGCTCGTCCGTTAAGCGAATAGTCAGATCGTGGGCGCTCGCTTCTTCCAGCTCTTGCATCCAAGGTTCCGCAAACCAAACGTCAATCTGCTTCAACACTTCCGCCATGGAGCCTGTTTTGACTTTCCCGTCCCCCATCTGTGCCCCAAAGGCCAAGGCGATCTGTCCGTTCTCGTCGCGGGTTAGCTCAAGGCTGGCGCCGTCCAGTTCAATCGTTTCCAATTTGACCCGACCAAAGAACAGCTCCGACGTGTCCAACTTGCTTGTGAGCATAGGCAGCTCTAGCATTGGCACATTGTTCCTATTGAAAAGCTCAAGGCCCTCGACATTCACCGTTGGTCTAAAGGCCTCGTCGCGAAGGCCGAAGGATATGGACTCCAACTCAATCCGTTCGTCCTTGAGGTCCGCGTTTACTCTTGTCTCAACGCGGTCAACGGCCCATTTCGGAAGCGCCACGCTACGCCCCATCAACGTTAACAACGCAATGGCAATTACGAACAAGAAGATAGTTAGAAGGCCCTTCAAAACGAAGAAAGATCGCGCGAAAGGCTTCCGTTTACGAGGTGCGGGTTGAACATGGCGGTGCGCATGTTGCGGCGCGAGCTTATCCACGCCGCCCGAGTTCTCCTCGGGGGGAAGTTCGTCTTCCTCAATTTGCGTGGCGTCGTCTGCCATGCCACCTCGTTGTTGCTTCGCGTCCGGCAAGCGGTTGCGTTTGTGCCTTTAACTTTACATACAGCGCCTTACCCTTGGCGACACATCAATTCTATATCAAAGGACCAGCCCACATGTCACAGATTGGTAAGATGGCTCCGGATTTCACCCTCCCACGCGACGGGGGCGGCAGTGTGACACTCTCGGGCATGCGCCCGTCAAAGGTCGTACTTTACTTCTACCCCAAAGATTCCACTCCCGGATGCACCACGCAAGCTATTGGCTTTACCGAGCATTTACAGGCCTTTACCGACGCTGGATGTGAAATCATTGGCATTTCCAAAGACAGCGTTAAGAAACATGACAACTTCGTCAAAAAGCACTCGCTTGGCATAACTCTAGCCTCCGACGCAGATAGTGACGTCTGCGAACAATATGGCGTTTGGAAAGAAAAAAGCATGTACGGCAAGACCTTCATGGGGATTGAACGTTCAACCTTCCTCATTTCCGTCGATGGAACACTTTTGCAAGAATGGCGTAAAGTTCGCGTAAAAGATCATGTCGAAGCCGTACTCGAAGCGGTGCAAGCCCTATGAGCATGAGCTTGCGCGACATGTCGATGGAGGTGCTCTCAACCGCTGATCCCCTCAAGAAGACGGCGCTATCGCGTGAGTTTGCAAAAATCTGGCGCGACGCACGCAAAGAAGGGCAAGTCATTGATCTTGGGCAAGCCTCACCTCCCGATTACCCCGCGCGCCCACCTCAACCCGAACTTTTGGCCCCGCGCGACGTGCCTTCACGCAAACCTGGCACAGCTGAAGGACGCACCGCGATGCTGCATGCCATCGCGCATATCGAATTAAATGCAGTCGACCTTCATTGGGACATCATCGCACGTTTCGCAGACATTGATTTTCCTTTGGGGTTCTACGACGACTGGGTTCAAGCCGCCGACGATGAATCCAAACATTTCAACTTGATGGAAGACTGCCTTAAACAACGAGACAGCTTTTACGGGGCGCTGCCAGCACATGCTGGCATGTGGGCGTCAGCCGTGGATACCGCCAGCGACATCATGGGCAGATTGGCCGTTGTTCCCATGGTATTGGAAGCTCGCGGCCTTGATGTAACCCCGAGCATGTTGGCTTTGTTCAAGCAAGCGAAAGACACCGCCGCCGTAGACGCCTTGGAGGTTATTTATTCCGAGGAAGTCGCACATGTCGCCTATGGCTCAAAGTGGTTTCACTTCTTATGTGGCCGACGAAACCTAGACCCCACCCCCACGTTCCATGCGCTCGTCCGTGAATACTTCCATGGACAATTGCGCCCGCCATTCAATGAGGAAAAACGCGCCGAAGCAGGCATTGCGCCTGACTTTTATTGGCCCTTGGTGGATCAGGCCAAGCGTTAACACCCCTGAAATCGGCAAAAACCCGCCAAAAACACCAAAAAGAGCGATAGCTTGCTGCGCAACAATGCTTAATTGTTGCGCGTTTTCCCCTCAAAGTTTATGCAATGCGGACTGGCAGTCAGGTGGGGACCCTTTGTCAGTGACTACGACAGGGGAATACGGGAAGAAATACTGTGAAATCACGCCTTTTCAGCGCATTAGATCATGCACTTGAACGCAAGTTGCCTGAACAACGACTATTCCTCAAATCCGAGGATGGGACGCGGTTCATTCGCCTTCGCCCCTCATTGCAGGCCGGCGTCATTTTTGGCGCCGCAGCAATCGCCTGTTGGACATTCGTTGTCACAGCGATTTTCCTTATGGATACGATCAGCTCCGGCAACGCCCGTGAGCAAGCTCAACGCGAACGCGCGATCTATGAAGCGCGCCTGAACGCCCTATCAAGTGAACGCGATGACCGCGCCATTGAAGCCTCGGCGGCGCATGAGCGATTCTATGTCGCCTTGGAACAGATCTCCGAGATGCAATCGTCGCTTCTAGCCTCAGAGGACCGCCGCAACGAGTTGGAAACCGGCATCGAGGTCATCCAAACCACCCTACGCAAAACAATGAAGGACCGCGACGCGGCCCGCGATGAAACTGACGTTCTGACAGCGCAATTGAACGCTGGCGACAATCCTGACGCCCCCCTACTGGCCCGTGCCAAAAGCACTGACGGCTCCGTAGCATTCCTGACAGCGGCATTGGAACAGACCGCCGCAGAACGCGACCAGATCGAGCGTGACGCCCAAGACGCAATCGATGCGGCAGAGGAGTTGCGCTTTACGCTGAAGATGAATGACGACCGCAACGAGCAAATCTTCACACGTCTGGAAGAAGCCGTCACAGTCTCGTTGGAGCCATTGGACAAGATGTTCCGCGCCGCAGGTATGCCAACAGAAAGCATTCTGCGCGAAGTGCGTCGCGGCTACTCTGGCCAAGGTGGACCGCTTTTGCCTGCAACCATGTCCACGTCCGGTGGCGGCACTATTACCGACCACAGCTCCACCCGCGCGAACAAATTGCTTAAAGAGTTGGACCGGATCAACCTGTTCCGCATTGCTGCTGATAAATCTCCTGTGTCTATGCCAGTGCGTGGCAACTTCCGTTTCACCTCTCCTTTCGGCTACCGCCGCGACCCCAAAGGCGCTGGCCGTCGCATGCACGCAGGTGTTGATTTCGCCGGTTCGCGCGGCTCCCCTATCTATGCGACCGCTGACGGAGTTGTGACCCACGCAGGCTGGCAATCGGGCTACGGCAAACTTGTTAAGATAAAACATGCTTTTGGTATTGAAACCCGCTATGCCCATAACTCCACTATTCGTGTAAAAGTGGGACAAAGGGTATCGCGTGGCGACCGTATCGGTGATATGGGAGCCACTGGCCGTGTCACCGGCACCCATCTTCACTACGAGGTCCGTCTCAACGGAACTCCGGTCAACCCGATGACCTATATCAAGGCAGGACGAGATGTTTTCTAAAAGTAAAATCAACGACCCAAGCGCAAAACCAACCGAGGAAGGTGCTGCAACTGCTCCGGCTAAGCCCGCACCTGCCCCCGCTGGTGCTGCACCCAAAGGCGACTTTGCGGCATCCGCACCTCGCCCCAAAGCCCCACCGTCGACGCTATCCACAGATCTGACAATCACTGGCAACATGAAAACAACTGGCGACATTCAGGTTGAAGGCAATGTTGAAGGCGACATCCACGCCCACTTGCTGACAGTTGGAGAAACCGCTGTAATCAAGGGCGAGATCGTTGCAGACGATGTTGTCGTCAATGGCCGCATCATCGGCCGTGTCCGCGGCTTGAAAGTACGTCTGACGTCTACTGCACGTGTTGAAGGCGACATCATCCACAAGACAATCGCAATTGAAAGCGGTGCCCACTTTGAGGGTTCAGTTCAACGTCAAGATGACCCCCTGAACACTGGCGCTGTGAAAAGCAAGCCGCCCGTCAGCCCGGCTTCTGAAACACCAAAAGCCTAAAGCAGATGAGTGATACTGCGTCCTTGGAGAATTTTGATCCAAGGACGTTACCTCTTTGCGCACCTGAGCATCGTCCGTATCTTCTTGCGGCGGCGATCCTTGCATCTTCTCTTGGATTTATTGACGGCTCAATCGTGGCCATTGCCCTGCCCACTATTAGAATGTCCCTTGGTGCATCTTTGGTTGAGGCCCAGTGGATATCCAATGCCTATATGTTGACGCTCAGCGCGCTTATCCTTGTCGGTGGCGCGGCTGGTGACCGCTGTGGGCTGGCACGAGTTTTTGGCGCTGGTATTGGGGTATTCGTAATCGCCTCGTTGGCCTGTGCCTTCGCACCAACTCCAAAAATTTTGATCGTCGCGCGCGCCGTGCAGGGTTTGGGTGCTGCCTTTATGGTTCCCGGTTCGCTCGCACTCATCAGTCGCGCCTATCCAAAAGGGCAAAGGGGCAAGGCCATTGGCATATGGGCGGCCAGTGCTGCAGTGACCTCGGCGCTTGGCCCTATCATTGGTGGCGTTGCACTAACCTTTGGCGGAAGCGACGCTTGGCGATGGATTTTCGCAGTGAACCTGCCTCTCGGCGCACTGGCTCTTTATTTCTTGTTCTCAAAGCTTGATCAGGACCCCAGCCAGCCGGACCGAGGGATCGATGTACTCGGTGGGGTTATGGCCGTCTTGGCACTGGGTACACTTGCATGTGCATTAACAGCCTTTGAATATGGTAACGCATTTTCTCAAACCTCATTGGTGGCTGGTATCATAGGCCTAATACTCTTTGCTGCCTTCTTATGCATCGAGGCCAAGAGCCCCCACCCGATGATAGCCTTGTCGCTGTTTTCCAACTGGGGATTTTCAACAGCCAACCTCGCGGCATTTGGGATCTACTTCTCTTTCGCAGCAATCTTGATGTATTTGCCAATGCTGATCGTTGGCGCTTGGGGACACTCTGAGATCGCGGCGTCCGCAGCCTATGCGCCACTGTCGATCTTCATAGCACTGCTCTCTGGCAAATCAGGACGGCTTGCAGACCGCTTTGGACCAACGCCCTTGATGGTTACAGGCTCTCTGGTTCTTGCTGCCGGCTACGCGACCCTCGCCTTGGTCATTCCTACCCAAAGCTTCTGGGGCGCGGTGCTGCCAGCTATGTGTCTGCAAGGTATCGGAATGGGACTTATTGTAGCTCCACTGTCTACGGCCATCATGGGATCGGTCAGCCCCAGATCCACAGGAGCGGCATCGGGCATAAATAATGCCGTGACACGCATGTCAGCCCTTTTCGCAGTTACGATTATGGGGGGGGTTGTTGCATCCTGCTATAGCATCGCCAACGGACCTGCGACCTTTGGGGAGATCATGATTGATCCGGGCCACGCAGCGGCGTCCAACACGGCGTTCATTCGCGTCGCTTGGGGCGCATCATTGCTTTGCTTAGCATCTGCTGTGGTCTCCGCAGTGGGTGGGCGAAGCGTGGCTCGCGGCTAGGAAGCCTGCTTAATCTTCAGCCTGTGCTTCGGCGCGGGATTTACCCGACACATCCATCGCCAATGTCGCGCCCATAAACCCATCAAGATCCCCGTCCAGCACACCTTTGGTGTCAGAGGTCTCGTGGTTCGTGCGCAGATCTTTGACCATCTGGTAGGGCTGCAAGACATAGGACCTAATCTGGTTCCCCCAGCCCGCGTCTCCCTTGTTCTCATGCGCCTCGTTGATCGCGGCGTTTCTGCGATCCAGCTCCATTTGATACAGGCGCGATTTCAACGCCTTCATCGCGATGTCGCGATTCTGGTGTTGCGACTTCTCGGACGAGGTCACCACGATGCCGGTAGGTTCGTGCGTGATCCGTACGGCGGAATCGGTCGTGTTCACGTGCTGACCGCCTGCCCCAGAGGACCGGTAGGTATCGATGCGAATGTCCGAAGGGTTAACCTCAATGTCGATGTTGTCATCAACCACGGGATACACCCAAACAGACGTAAACGAGGTATGACGCTTCGCGGCACTATCGAACGGCGAGATACGGACAAGACGGTGCACCCCGCTTTCCGATTTCAACCAGCCATAAGCGTTATGCCCGCTGATCTTGTAGCCCACGGATTTAATGCCCGCCTCATCTCCATGCGAGATCGACTGCAGCTCTACCTTATAGCCACGCTTCTCGGCCCAGCGGGTGTACATGCGCGACAGCATCGACGCCCAATCGCAGCTCTCCGTGCCACCGGCACCTGCGTTGATCTCAAGGAAGGTGTCATTGGCGTCGGCCTCACCGTTCAGCAATGCCTCCAGCTCGGCGGCGGCTGCGCGCTCTTTCAGCGTTACAAGCCCCGCTTCGGCTTCGGAGACGACATCTTCGTCGTCCTCCATCTCGCCCAACTCGATTAACTCAACGTTGTCATCCAGCTCTTGCTTCATGCTCTCATAGCTGTCGATGGAATCGACCAAGGACTGACGGTCCCGCATCAACTTTTGCGCCGCCTCCGCATCGTCCCACAGGTTCGGGTCTTCCACGCGCGCGTTAAACTCTTCCAAACGGTAAGCTGCGGTTTCCCAATCCATGCGTTGGCGTAGCAAGGCCAATGATTTCTCGATGGCATCCACGTTATTTTGGGCATCCGCACGCATGGAAAAAGTCCTGTAATTCTGCTTAGATCAAGGTGATAGGCCAGAGGCCGCCGCCGCGCAAGCAGGCAACACAATGCACGTCGTCATGCCAACGAGATCGCTTAGTACAAACCACCCGCACTAAGTGTGCCGAAATTCGCGCGTTTTGGAATAACGGCCTTCTTGCCGGTCGAGGTCGTCACTTCTTGCACCGCAGTCACATCATTGTCGCCGCGCGTAAACAAGTTCAGGTTCGACCCCATCGCGAAACCACCATCGATGATAGACCCCAAACCGTAGACTGGCTCTTCACCATCACGGAAATACTCCACGACAACATGATCGCCGCTGGCGCTTTCCGGAAGGATCGCCCCCGTGAAACGGTCAATCTTCACGAAATACCCACCGGCAGGGACATCGAATTTTCCGCCACCATATTTGGCCGTCGCTTTCTTCATAAAGCGATCAAACACGGGGCCACAGGTGGTGCCACCACCTGCCCCACGGCCAAGTGCAGTTGGGCGGTCATACCCGATAAAGCACCCCGCCACGATGTTGGAGGTGAACCCCACGAACCAAACATCTTTGGCGTCATTGGTTGTGCCCGTCTTACCCGCCGTTGGAACGCTGAGATTGACGGTCCGACGTGCCGTGCCGCGTTGGACAACGCCCTGCATCATAGAGGTCAATTGGTACGCGGTGATCGCGTCCATCACCCGCTCGCGGCTGGAATTGATCGCAGGTGCGAAATTCGGGTCAAGCGACGCCAATTGGCAGTCTTCACATGTGCGCGTGTCGTGGCGGTACACAGTGCGACCCCAGCGGTCTTGCACGCGGTCCACAAGTGTCGGCTCCACGCGTTCGCCGCCATTGGCAAACATTGCATAGGCCGTGACCATCTTCATCAAGGTCGTCTCTTGCGCACCCAATGCGTTGGACAAAAACGGGTTCATGTCTTCATAGACGCCAAACCGCTCGGCGTAGCTGGCGACCGTGTCCATCCCGATTTCTTGTGCCAAACGAATGGTCATCAGGTTCCGCGATTGTTCAATCCCTGTCCGTACCGGAGAAGGGCCATAGAAACGGTTCGACGCGTTTTTCGGTCGCCACAGACCTTGCGGGGTGTTCACCTCGATCGGAGCATCCACAACGATTGTGTTTGGTGAAAACCCACTGTCCAAAGCCGCCGCATAAACGAAAGGTTTGAAACTAGAGCCGGGTTGGCGCGTTGCCTGCGTCGCACGGTTAAAGACCGAATGCTGGTAAGAGAAGCCTCCCTGCATCGCCAAAACGCGACCGGTGTTCACGTCCATCGCCATGAAGCCGCCTTGCACCTGCGGCACTTGCCGCAGAGACCATGTGCCGTCGTCACGCCCGCGCACGTGGACGACATCGCCTACATCCAGCAAGTTATCAGCATTCGACGAGGCCGAGCCAAGCCGACCTTCTTCATTCCGCGGACGCGCCCACTTAACATCAGCACCAAGGATGCTGCCAACTTCGGCTTCGCCCTCAACACCGACATTCGCGTTATTTCCGTCAAACCCAAGCACGACAGCAGCTTTCCAGCCCTCGATATCACGTGGGAAAGTCGTGTCTGACAAAGCCTCACGCCATGCGTCGCCCTCAAGCTGGTCGGCCTCGATCTTGGTCCGCACACGGTGAAAAACCCCGCGGCCACGATCATAGCTTTCCAGAGCCAGACGCAATGATTTGGCCGCCTCATCTTGCAACTCGCGGTCCACTGTCGCGCGAATTGTCAGACCACCACCGAAGAACTCGTCTTGGCCAAAGTCTTTGGAAAGTTGGCGTCGAATTTCATCGGTAAAGTAATCACGGTCCGGCAGATCGGATTTAAAGTTAGAGAAGCTGCCGCCTTGCACCGTCTCCAAAGGTTTCTCACGCGATTCAGCATACTGCTCTTCGGAGATGTAGCCATTCTCGAACATCTCACGCAGCACAAAGTTGCGGCGACCAGTTGCGCGCTCAGCTTGGCGCACAGGGTGGTAACGCGACGGGGCTTTAGGCAAGACAGCCAGATAGGCAGCTTCCTCGACATTCAACTCAGACAGGGTCTTGTTGAAATAGGTCTGCGCGGCAGCAGCAACCCCATAGCTGTTTTGACCAAGGAAAATCTCGTTCAGGTACAGCTCAAGAATTTTGTCTTTGCTCAGCGTCCCCTCAATGCGCGAGGCAAGGATCAACTCCTTGATCTTGCGCTCAGCGGAGCGGTCACCCGACAGCAAGAAGTTCTTCATCACCTGCTGCGTAATTGTTGACGCACCGCGAAGCCGCGCGCCTTGCGCAGCGTCCAACGCGGCCTTCGCCATCCCCAACGGATCATACCCTTTGTGGGTATAGAAGTACTTGTCCTCAGCCGAAATAAAAGCCTGCTTCACCATGTCCGGAATTTCGTTCGCAGGGGCGAACAAACGGCGTTCTCGCGCGAATTCATCAATCAATGCACCTTGGCCGGAATAGATGCGGCTAATGGTCGGCGGCGTGTATTGAGCAAGTTGATCCGTGTCAGGCAAATCACGCGCATACATCAAGAAAATCGCCCCGATGAGGATCGCAACCGCGACGGTTCCGATGCAAACCAGACTAAATATCGAACCGAAGAATGATAAAATCGCGCGCAGCATTAGCTATGCCCCCAAAAGCGTGTTGTATACGTATATATGTTGTGGGCGCTCCCACGTCAAAATGCTCATATGGGGAAAACAGGCCGAAAATGGCCAATTCTGATCACGTTTTTGATCCATCATTGCCGCCTCGCCGCGATTGCCTCGTCTTCAAGCACCCATTGATCCAATGCATCAACGATTCCCACAGCTGCCTGACTGCGCCAAACTTGGTCTTGCAGGCGTTCCAAATCCGTCTGCGAGGACATGAACCCCAATTCAATCAAAACGGACGGAATGTCGGGCGCTTTGAGCACAGAAAACCCAGCCTGCAACCTCGGGCGCTTGTGCAATTTGCCCAAGGTGTTCGTGAGCCCGTTAACCAAGGCTTCGGCCAAACGCTCCGTGCGCGGCGCGGTTTCGCGTCTCGCCAAGTCCATCAAGACGGTCGCGATTTGGTCATCTTGCGCCGTTAGGTCAACACCAGCCAGAATATCGCTGCGATCTTGTCGCTCAGCCAGTAGAGCCGATGCTTCGTCTGAGGCTTCCGCCGACAGCGTATAGATCGTGGTGCCTGTCGCGCGACCTTCGGCCAATGCATCTGCATGCAAAGAGATAAACACATCCGCCCCTGCAGAGCGTGCAACGGTAACTCTTTGTGGCAAAGAGATAAAACTGTCATCCTCGCGGGTCATGATGACATCGTACCGGCCTGATCGCAGCAACTGCTCACGTAATTCGCGGGCAAATTGCAGCATCAAATCAGCCTCATCCACGCCGGAGCGTTGCGCGCCGGGATCAACACCCCCGTGCCCCGGATCGACCACGATCATCTTTCGCAGATTGCCCACTTCAGCGGCCGCCCCCTGCTCCCAACCGGATAGTGCCGCAATGTCTGTCGCGGCTTTGGCCTCGAATTCTGTTTCACTGACAGGCGCCAGCCCCACGGTGATCACCGCGTCCCCGTCCTGAGGGTTCGGCACCATACCCGCTTTGCTCACCAACATCGGCTCTGCCAATTCCATGACCAACCGTGACCAACCATCGCGGATCACGCCTGCCCGCAATTGTGTCACTCGATCAGATCGATCTAACCCTTGCAGGTCCGCCTCAAAAGCGACTTCCCGAAAATCCAGCGCGATGCGCATTGGATTGTCCAGCACTTGCAGCCGGTAGGGCACGGCCTGCGTCAACGCCAGCGACAATGTTGTAGCGCCGCGACTGTCCTCCACGACGGAGGCCCCCATATCAACACGGGCCAGCGCACGCAGATCCTGCGAGGTCGCATCTGAGGCTCCCCCTGCGTAAAACAAGGACGCCGCAACTAATGATGAGATCAGCCTGCTCATGACCGCCTTTATTCTTTTGCGCGAACCCTAACAGGATTCCCTATTTGAACGAAGAGATGAATTACCCGCGTTTGCCCATGTATTCGGTCAACCGACGAAGCCCCTCCACGATATCCTCAGTCGCACGCGCATAGGAGAAGCGAAGCGTGGTGTGACCGCGTACCGGATCGAAATCCAAACCTGGTGTTACAGCAACACCAGCTTGCTCCAAAATCTCAGCCGCAAAGGCGAGGCTGTCTTGCGACAGATCTGAGATATCAGCGTAAACGTAAAACGCCCCGTCAGGTGGTGCAATCTTGTCGAAGCCCGCCTTTGGCAGGCCCTCCAACATCAACCTGCGGTTCTCACGGTACACATCCAACATCGCCTCGGTCTCGTCTCGAGCCTGTAGCGCACCAAGGGCCGCAATCTGGGCAGCATGTGGGGCGCAAATGAACATGTTCTGGGCCAAGCGCTCAATCCGGCGAATGTGGTCTTCGGGCACAATCATCCAGCCCAACCGCCACCCCGTCATGGAGAAATACTTGGAGAAAGAGTTGATCACATAGACGTCGTCAGACAGCTCCAGCGCTGACACCGCACGGCCCTCATATTGCACGCCGTGGTAGATCTCATCCGATATAAACGCCGTGTCGTTCGCCTGACATTTCGAGATCAACGCGTCCAAATCGTCTTTGGAGAGCATCGTGCCCGTCGGATTGGCAGGCGAGGCCACGATGAACCCTGCTAACTGCGCGTCCGGCAATTGCGGGACATGTCGATCAGCCGCGTGGGTTGGGATCGCATGTGGGGTCAAGCTAAGCGACTTTAATATTTGGCGGTAAGACGGATACCCCGGCTCGGTCACCCCCACGGCCTCCCCCGCCTCGAACAACGCGGTGAATGCCAAAACAAATGCCGCAGAGGATCCCGCCGTAACCACAACCCGCGCGGGGTCCAGATCAACGCCGTACCAATCCATGTACAGCTTAGCGATCCCTGCCCGTAACTCCGGCAGCCCCAAGGCCACCGTGTAGCCAAGTGCGTCTTGCTCCATCGCTTGGGCCAAGGCGGCCCGCGCGGCCGTGGGCGCAGGAGTTCCCGGCTGCCCAACTTCCATGTGAATAATAGAGCGGCCAGCGTCTTCCAAACGTCGCGCCTGCTCCATCACATCCATTACAATGAAGGCATCGACGTCGCCACGGGTTGAACTTCGCATGATATGCTCGCAGAATTGAGATGTTTCACGCTTCAAACCAGTCCCTGCCGTCAGGGTCAATCGCTTGAAAGGGCCAACCCTTGAAACTTATGCGTCTAATTCTTGTGGTGTTGGGCACCTGCATCGCATTCACTCCGGTGCATGCGATGGGGTTGATCCGCGACGCCGAGATCGAGCAAGCCCTTCGCCAGTTGGCCAAACCCGTTTTGCGCTCTGCCGGATTTGGCTCAAGTCGCATTCGGATATTGATCATTAACAACCCGACTTTGAACGCCTTTGTCATAGACGCAAATCACGTGTTTATTCACTCCGGCCTCATTATGAAACTGCACCGGCCCGAAGCCCTTCAAGCCGTCATTGCGCATGAATTGGCCCATATCGCCAATGGTCACCTCACGCGCCGAGCGACCAATGCACGTGTCGCGGGCCGTGTTACGGCTATTGGTCTGGCCCTTGCCGCCGCCGCCGCCGTCAGTGGAAATGGCCAAGCCGCCGCAGGGCTGGCAGCGGGCACCAGCAGTTCTGCAGCACGCCGTTTCTTTGCGCACACACGGTCTGAGGAATCCTCCGCCGATCAATCTGCGCTTCGCTATATGGCCAGCGCAGGAGTTGATCCCGAAGCGATGACAGACGTTCTGGAGCTGTTCAGAGGCCAAGAAGCCCTGCGCCCCGGCCGCCAAGATCCCTACACTCGAACACACCCGTTAACCCAAGATCGGCTGCGGGCAGTAAAAGGATATGTCGCGGGCTTTAAGAGCCGCACCAAACCCACCACACCAGAAGCAAAATACTGGTACGGGCGCATGAGCGCCAAGTTAAGCGGCTTTTTGCGCAACCCGCGCTACGTGCTCAGGCGCACCGAAAGCAAAGGCAACGGCGAAATTGCAATCCTGCGCCGCGCCATTGCGTATCACCGCACCCCCGACCTGAAGAAAGCAACGAAAGAGCTGAATGCCCTTTTGAAGATCCGCCCGCGTGATCCGTATTATCATGAACTCAAGGGGCAAATCCTTCTGGAGGGTCGGCAATTTGGCGGCGCGGTTGCAGCTTACCGGCAAGCCCTAGCACTCGCCCCCCGTGAGCCATTGATTGAAGCGGGATTGGGTCGTGCATTGTTGGCGGAAGGGTCGCGTGGGGCCACACAACAAGCCCTGAAAATTTTGATCAATGCACGCTCTCGCGACCCGGGTGATCCACAAATTTTGCGCAACTTGGCCGTCGCCTATGCAAAGAACGGACAGAATGCGCAGGCCTCCGTGGCGACGGCCGAACGCTATTCCATCCTAGGCCGCCACAAAGATGCAAGCGTCCATGCCAAACGCGCATTGGGGGTGCTGCCTCGCGGCTCCTCTGGTTGGTTAAGGGCACAGGACGTTTTGGCCGCCTCACAGGTCGCCACAAGTTCCAAACGCAAAAGACGGTAATCAACGAAAAAGGCCGGGCAATAAACCCGGCCTTTTCAATGAGATATGATCTGAACCTTAGCGGCCCAATGACCACCAGCCTTTGCGTTTCGGCTTTTCAGTCTCGGCAGGCTCGGCAGCAGCTGCCTCAACTTCAGGCGCAACCGGTTTTGACACACGAGTGCGCTTCCGCTTGGGCTTTGGCGCTTCTTCTTCAACCGCCGGCGCTTCCACCACGGCAGCTTCCGGTGTTGCTTCCACGAGAGCAGGTGCGACCTCGGCCTTGGCTTTCTCAGGCTTTGCCTTAGACGCGGAAGACTTGCGGGTGCGGGTCTTCTTTGGCTTCTCTTCAACCGCAGCTTCAGGTGCTTCTGCCGCGGGGGCTTCTGCAGTAGGAGCTTCGTCAGTGGCCGGAGCCGTTTCAACAGTGGCCGCTTTCTTTGAGCGCGACCGTGTGCGTGTTTTCTTAGGCTTCTCTTCCACAGCCGCTTCCGGCGCAGGAACCTCCTCAGCAACAACGTCAGCAGTCGCGGCATCTTCGGCTTTCGCCTTGGAGCGCGAACGACTGCGGCTACGGGGTTTGGGCTTCGGCTTCTCTTCCGCCTCGGATGCGACGTCCTTAGGAGCTTCCGCATCGTCAGCCGTCTCGGTAGGTGATGTGGTCTCTACCGGAGTAGCGTCATCCGCCTTTGTCTCGCCTTCGGTAGCAGGAGCGTCCTCAGCAGATGCCCCCTCTTCCGCACGTTGAGCCGCAGACTTGGAACGGCCACGGCCACCACGACGACGACGGCGCTTTTTCTTCTTCGGGTTGCCGTTCTCGTCAAGCTCTTGCTCAGGCGCTTTGGCTTCAACCACCTCTTCTTCGGCCTCGACCTCGGCCTCGTCTTCCATCTCGTCGATGTCAGACATGTCGATGCTGTCCATGGACACCACATTCGCCGCAACCGGATTGATCACGCGAGTGGCAGTTTTGAACTTCTCGATGGTGTAGTCGGGGCTGACCAAATGCGCGTCCGCTTCCAAACGCACCGCCATGTTGTAGCGGTTCTCGATTTGGGCCAGATGCTCGCGCTTTTCGTTCATCAGGTAGTTGATGACCGCAATCGGCGCTTTCAGCAGAACTTCTTTGGAGCGCTTGCGCGTCCCTTCCTCTTCCAACTGGCGCAGGATCGTAAGCGCAAGGCTGTCATCAGAACGGATCAATCCTGTGCCGTGGCACGATGGGCAAGGCTGTGTGGTGGCCTCAAGCATGCCCGGACGCAGACGTTGACGCGACATTTCCAGCAGGCCAAAGCCCGAGATGCGGCCAACTTGGATGCGGGCGCGGTCGGTTTTCAGCTTGTCTTTGAGCAGCTTCTCAACGGCGTTGTTGTTGCGGCGCTCGTCCATGTCGATGAAGTCGATGACGATCAAACCAGCCAAGTCACGCAAGCGCGCCTGACGCGCCACTTCAGCGGCAGCCTCGAGGTTGGTTTTCAACGCCGTCTGCTCAATCGAGCCTTCTTTCGTCGCACGGCCAGAGTTCACATCCACCGCAACCAAGGCTTCCGTCGTGTCGATCACGATGTAGCCGCCTGATGGCAGTTGCACGGTTGGGTTGAACATGCCCGACAGGTAGCTTTCCACCTGATAGCGCGCGAATAGCGGCATCGGGTCGGTGTAGCGTTTCACGTTTTTGGCGTGGGACGGCATGATCATCTTCATGAAGTCCTTGGCAACGCGGTAGCCCGCATCCCCTTCGATGATCACTTCGTCGATCTCTTTGTTGTAGAGGTCGCGAATAGAGCGCTTTATCAGGTCGCCTTCCTCATAAATCTGCGCCGGTGCGATGGACTTCAGGGTCAATTCGCGAACCTGCTCCCATTGGCGTTGCAGATATTCGTAGTCGCGCTTGATCTCGGTTTTGGTGCGTTGCGACCCAGCAGTGCGCACAATCAGACCCGCGCCCAAGGGCACGTCGATTTCATTGGCGATTTCTTTAAGTTTCTTGCGGTCGGCTGGGTTGGTGATCTTGCGTGAAATGCCACCGCCGCGTGCGGTGTTCGGCATCAAGACGCAGTAGCGACCTGCAAGCGACAGGTAAGTTGTGAGGGCCGCACCTTTGTTGCCGCGCTCTTCTTTGACAACCTGAACCAGCAGGATCTGGCGAACTTTGATAACTTCTTGGATTTTGTAACGCTTGGCGCGTGGTTTGCGAGGTTGGCGAATTTCTTCGGTGACGTCTTCTTGCGCGACGCTCTCGATGTTTTCGTCTTTCTCGGAGGCAGGGGTTTCCTCTTCCTCGTCGTCATCGTTGCTTTCAGCATCAGCATCAGCGTCTAAATCGACAACATCCATACCTGGGATAGCGGCTTTAGCCACTTCTTCGGAAGACAGCGTTTCTTCGGCCACGGCGGGAGCTTCGTCTGCTGCGGGCGCGGCTTCAGTTTGAGTTGCGTCCTCTGCTTCAGCCTCAACCTCGACAACAGTTTCAACTTGCGGCGCAGCTTCAACTTGCGGCGCAGTTTCAACAGAACCCGCATCAACGGAGGCTTCAGCAACGGGTGCCTCAGCGCCCTCAGCAAGTGTCACAGCCGCATCTTCGACGGGCTCTTTCACTTCTTCAGTGACCACCGCATCGTTGTTCTTAGACTTTTGCGACCGCGAGCGAGACCGCGAACGAGACCGTGACTTCTTCGGCTTCTCGTCTTCTTCAGCCTGCAAGCGGGCGTATTCCAGTTCCTCGTCGATCAGCGCCTGACGGTCTGCCATCGGGATCTGGTAGTAGTCGGGGTGAATTTCCGAATAGGCGAGGAAGCCATGACGGTTCCCGCCATAGTCCACAAACGCCGCCTGAAGCGAAGGCTCCACACGCGTTACTTTTGCCAAATAGATATTGCCAGCTAGCTGGCGTTTGTTTTCCGATTCAAAGTCAAACTCGTCAACTTTGTTTCCGTCTGCCACCACAACGCGGGTCTCTTCCGCGTGGGTGGCGTCGATAAGCATTTTCTTAGCCATGTTTTCCGATTGCATCCGGCCAAAACACTAGGCGCCCCAGGAGGCGCGTTGGGTCTGGAGGGATGTCTTGTTTGGGCGAGAGTGGACACAGATAGCTGCAACGCGGTGCGCGACGCGGGTGAACCCACGTCAATCCGTCCGTTGCTATGCCTGTCGCGTCTCATCGCGTTCTTGTCTCCGACGCTGGCCACAAATTCGGTGGCGAGGGCCTTACGAATGGTGCCACGGCGCGTTTTGCGAGCCAGCGGCTATGGCCCCTAAGGGCCGTAATCCTGCGGTGCTTAAGCTCGTTTTGTCCTTCGAGCATTGCGGCAGTGAAACTCTAACCGGTCCAATGCGCCGACTTGGGGCACCGGACCGTCCTTCACACATAGTATTGTTTGCATGTAGATTACAATGAGCAATCGCTTCTCATTGTGGATAAGTCTGTTTTGGGAGCTATCAATTGGCCCCCTGCCCCCACCAACTCGTGCCGCTGGGGGCTGCGATCTATTCCATGGCCTCGTGCAAATTCACACGTAATCCGCCCGTTGCAATCCGTATTTCGCCATCTTTTCATTCAATGTCCGGCGCGGCAGGCACAACTCCTCCATCACAGACGCAATAGAGCCCTTGTGCCGACGCATCGTGTTGTCGATCAACATCCGCTCGAACGCTTCGACGTATTCCTTCAACGGCTTGCCTTCCGTGGTGACCACCGGCCCCATCTCGGAGTTATCCGCCATCAACAGCGACGCGATCGACCCAGAGCCACGGCGGTTTTGCAGCACAGCGCGCTCTGCCACGTTGATCAGTTGGCGCACGTTGCCCGGCCAAGGGGCTTGCAACAGCTGTGCTGCCTCTTGTGCGGAGACCTCCGGCGCGTCGGAGCCATACTCCTCCCCGAATTGCTCCCCGAAGCGGTTGAACAGGGTCAAGATGTCCTCCCCACGTTGGCGCAGGGGTGGGATCGTGATTTTCATGGCCGCAAGACGATAGAACAAGTCAGCGCGGATCAGGTCCTCACAGGTCTTGCCCTGCTCTTGGGTGTTGCAAATCGCAATGATCCGCGTCTCGGCTGGAGTTCCTTGCTCATTTATCACCTGCAACAAGCGGGCTTGTAGCGTTTCCGGCAGCGCCTCGATGTCTTCCAAGACCAATGTGCCGCCACGAGCTTGCTCTATGAGCGGCAGCTCCTCCCCCTCGTCTACGGGGTCGAACAACTTGCTGGACAGAGCCACCTCATCAAACGCGGCGCAGCTTAAGGTGACAAATTTTTTGCCCGCACGTGGGCCAACCGCATGCAGGGCATGGGCCGTCAACGTCTTGCCTGATCCGGTTTCGCCGTCGATCAGAACATGGCCGTCCGCCTGACCTAAATCCAAGATGTCTTCACGAAGACGATCCATCAATGGCGACGACCCGATCAGCTTCTTCATCAAAGCCGCCCCATCCGACAATTCACGGCGCAACGCGCGATTGTCCAAGGTCAGACGCCGCGAAATCGTCGCCCGTTTTGCAAGCTGGGTCATCTTATCCGGGTTGAACGGCTTCTCAAGGAAATCAAAGGCACCGACTCGCATAGCCTCAACCGCCATAGGCACATCACCGTGACCCGTTATCATGATAACCGGCAAAGCGCTGTCTTGGCTCATCAATCGCTTGAGAAACTGCATTCCGTCCATGCCCGGCATTTTGATGTCGCTGACCACGATACCCGGATAATCGTTGCCGATCCCCTTCAACGCATCTTCGGCGCTGGAAAAGGTTTCAGTGTCATAGCCCGATAAGGCCAGCCACTGTGAGATCGATTGACGCATGTCCTGTTCGTCATCAACAATTGCGATTTTCAATGCGTTGGCCATGTGTAGGCTCCTTTTTAGTTTTATGCGCCTATTCGGCGGCCTCAACTTTAACGTCGGAGGCGGGTAATTCTGTCGGTGGGGTTGTTTTGATCGGCTCATGGCCGAGGATAGGCAATTGGACCTCGAAAACCGCGCCCCCTGCCTGCCCGTTGCGGGCTGTTAGCCGCCCGCCCAAGTCCGAAACGATGCCAGACGAGATTGCAAGTCCCAGTCCAACGCCATCGCCCGGCTGTTTTGTCGTATAGAACGGCTCGAACAACTCGTCCAAGTTATCCAGCCCTTCGCCGTTGTCACGCACGCTAAGCACTGCGGTCTCACCCGAATTCAGCAAGATTTCCACCTGCGGCCTTTCTGCTATTTTGGTCGCATCAAGCGCGTTGCGAAACAGGTTAATGATCACCTGCTCGAGCCGCACCCGGTCCCCAAGCACCAACACAGGATCATCAGGCAAGGTTGACACAACCCGAACGTCACCACGCTTCAACTGCGGCTCCATCATCGACAAAGATCCACGAACCGCGTCTCTTAGGTCAACCTGCTCAAGATCATCGCCACCTTTGCGTGCATAAGATTTTAGCTGACGGGTGATTGCCCCCATGCGGTCGATCAGGTCATCAATCCGTTGAAAGGATGCCTGTGCCTCATCGGGACGTCGGCGGCTCAGCAGCAACTTTGCCCCCGCCAAATAAGTTTTCATCGCCGCCAAAGGTTGGTTCAACTCATGGCTTACCGCTGCGGACATTTCACCCAATGCTGCGAGTTTTTGCGATTGGGCCAAGGATTGCTCCGCCACCTCAAGGTTCTTTTGCACCTTTTGACGTTCCGCGATCTCGCGGGACAAGCGTAGGTTCAACGCACGAAGCTCCTCGCTTTCGCGGCGGAAGAACCCAACTTGGGACTGCGCACGGCGCGACAGGACATAGAAAGTCAGCGCGAGCAGAATGGCAAAGGCCATGATTTCAATCGCCAACACCCCGTTCACACGTTCGCGCACGCTAGCGAACGTTGAATATGATGTAATTCGCCAGCCACGAAACGGAATGCGTCCCACCATTTCCATCACAGCCTCACCGCGGAAGTAAGCGTCTGGCTGATCAATGTCGAACAAACCACCCGTTGCCTCAAAGGCGCGCCGCAATGCACTGTTCGGCGTTTGATGTTCAAGCGCCTCCTCGATGCCAAGCCCGCGCCATCGAGGGTCCGTTGCGATCACGATTTGCCCCTCGGAGTTGGCCACCAGAACCGCTTCGGACGGCGACCGCCAGCGGGTCTCGAACTGGCGCAGATCAACGTCGACGACGATCACACCCAATCCCTGTTTTTCGGACTCAATCCGGCGTGCATAGGTGAATTTATAAGCGCCACTTTCCAACTGCGTCTCATTAAACACGGTATCATTGGTCCGCAGCGCGTCCACAAAGTAGTGCGAATTGCGAAACACCGCACCTAGCTCATTGCGATCAGATGAGGCAACAACGACCCCGCCACTGTCCAACAACCGCAATCCAGCCGCGCCAATTTCCTCGGAGAACGAGATCAAGCGACGCGAGGTTGCGGAAAAATCATTCGAGTTCAACGCCGCGATCATAATCGGGTCGCGCGACAACAACAGCGGCACCACGCGGTTGCGTTGCAGCTCCGAGGTTATGGCGTTCGAATACAGAGCAAGCCGGATTTCACCACGAGTACGGGTGGTCTCGGTAAACCTGTCGGTCAACCACAGGTTCGATATCCAGATGATTCCAACCGCAAGTACGATTAGCCCCGACACGACGCCACGCACCAACCACTTCGCCCGAAGGCGTGTGCGGCGTAAGTGTCGCGTCACTGGTTTTGCGTCAGTTTCGCCAAGGGGCGGAGTGGTCTTCATGCCGCATAAACTATGTCAGCACTCAGATACTCTCAAGCTCACCCCTCGTCAGAGCTATGCCAGCGCCAGAACTTGGGTCAAAGACTTGAACAAGCCCTGCCCATCTGTGCCGCCATGCACCGGATCACAGGCGCGCTCTGGGTGGGGCATCATCCCCAAAACACGACGATTTTCACTTAAAATGCCAGCAATATCGTCCGTGGAACCATTTGGATTGCCAACGTAGCTGAACGCCACGCGGTCTTCACCACGCAAGCGAGCGGCCAATTCGGCATCGGCGGAAAAGTTCCCATCATGGTGTGCAATAGGCACTGTGATCTGCGCATCTTTCGCATAAGCGTTGGTGAACGGGCTGTCGGCTGTGTCCACGCGCAGCACCTGCTCGCGGCATACGAACTTCAACGCCGCGTTGCGCATCAACACACCAGGCAACAGGCCCGTTTCACAAAGAACCTGAAAGCCATTGCAAAAGCCCAGCACATGGCCGCCCTTGTTTGCATACTCCACCACCACGCGGCAAATCGGGGACTGCGCCGCGATCGCGCCGCACCGCAGGTAGTCACCAAAGGAGAACCCGCCCGGGATGCCAATGACATCCATGCCTTGAGGCAGGGATGTGTCCTTATGCCAAACCATGGAAACCTCAAAGCCCGCTTGGCGGAACCCTTCGGCAAGATCACGGTCGCAGTTGGACCCGGGGAAGACGATGACAGCAGCTTTCATGGCAGAGCGGTCCTTTAGCTTAGAAAATCAGTGGTGCGGCCCCAAGATGGCGGCCGCGCGCATTAGGTCAATTCGACCGAATAGCTCTCGATAACAGTGTTCGCGAGCAGCTTCTCACACATATCGTTCACAGTCGCCTCACTGGTGCCATCGGCCAAATCCAGTTCGATAACCTTGCCTTGGCGAACGCCATCAACGCCCTCAAAGCCCAGCGTTCCAAGCGCGTGACGGATCGCTTCGCCTTGTGGATCGAGCACCCCGTTTTTCAACGTAATATGGACGCGTGCTTTCATGGTCATAGCTCCTCAGCCTTCAAGACGGCGCATTCCCAGCCGTCATATTCCCAGCCCATGCGTTCTAGGTCGTCGCGCAGGCCTTCAGTCAATGTGTTAAAGTCGTCGTCGGCCACAGCGGCATAATGCTCACCAAGGACGCCGTTTCTGTATTGCGTCTCTGAGACCTCAAAGCCCGCCTGTGCGTACAGATCCATAACGCGGTCCATGCCTGCGGCAACTTCGCCGCGCATTGGGTAGGCAAGATGGCGCACGTGACGCTCAAGCGTGCCATCGTCCCCGCGCTCAGCTATTTGATCCAGAACCAGCTTATTCGCCTGCACGCTGCCAATCATGACCGGTTTTCGAAACCGTTTCACGAGAGAAGTGAGCAAACGAAGAAGCATGGACCGTTATCCTCTAGTTGATCAAAGTGGGCTTGCCACCCGTGGGCGCATTGTTCGTTGGAAGCACCCCAAGGCGGCGCGCCACCTCGGTGTAGGCATCCGCCAAATTGCCAAGATCGCGGCGGAACACATCTTTATCCAGCTTCTCACCGGTTTCAATGTCCCACAAACGGCAGCTGTCTGGGCTAATCTCATCGGCCACGATCAGCCGCTGGAAATCGCCATCAAACTGACGGCCAATCTCAATCTTAAAGTCGATCAGCTTGATGCCAACGCCAAACATAACCCCGGACATGAAGTCGTTAACCCGCAGGGCGAGTGCTACGATATCATCCAGATCTTGCTGGCTCGCCCACCCGAGGGCGATGACATATTCCTCGGGCACCAATGGATCACCGAGTGAATCGTCTTTGTACGAGAACTCAACAATCGGGCGCGGCAGCATTGTGCCCTCTTCCATGCCCAAACGTTTCGCCATGGAGCCCGCCGCATAGTTGCGAACGATCACTTCCAACGGCACGATCTCAACGGCGCGGATCAGCTGCTCACGCATGTTCAAGCGTTTGATGAAATGCGTGGGAACGCCAATTTGGGCCAAGCCTGTCATGAAAAACTCGCTCAAGCGGTTGTTCAAAACACCTTTGCCCTCGATGATTCCATGCTTTTCGGCGTTGTTTGCTGTGGCATCATCTTTGAAATATTGCACCAAGGTTCCCGGTTCTGGGCCTTCATACAATGTCTTAGCTTTACCTTCGTATATCTTCTTACCGCGTGCCATTGGCGTCTCCTGTGGCGCGGCGTCCCGCGCAGGGTCGGGACTCACGCCCCTCGTTGACGCAGCCTATACGTCACCCGCGTGGGTCAGACAAGCTATCGCGATTGCATCACAGCGCCTTGCAGATGCGCCCCCCCCTTGCACCAAGCCAAAAGCATGGGCATATCAGGGGCAACTAACACTCACAGGAGCCTCCAATGACCACGTTTGACGATCGCGAAAATGCCTTCGAGAGCAAATTTGCCCATGATGCTGAAATGCAGTTCAAAGCAGAAGCTCGTCGCAACAAGCTTTTGGGCCTTTGGGCCGCTGACCTGCTGGGCAAGTCAGGTGATGACGCCGATGACTACGCCAAAGAAGTGGTTCGCGCTGATTTTGAAGAAGCAGGCGACGAAGATGTTTACCGCAAATTATCGGGCGATCTGGGCGACAAAGCCTCTGAGGAGGTCATCCGCGCTAAGATGGCGGAACTTGCAGCTGAAGCCAAAGCACAATTGATGGGCGAGAGCTAAGCCCCCTCTATACATATTCGGGCCGCCGATTGATTGCGGCGGCCCTCTCCCCTGCAGGCTGTGAAGCCAACGCCTATAAACTGGCTTCATACTTAAGGTCTTGATCGCGCAAGCCTCATATAGCCACGAAAACCATGTCCCAAAGCTCATGATCATTATGATAATTATCAATTTGATTCATCTAAGGGTGCGTGACAGTAAATGTCTTTGACTGACTCCGTTTCATGACAGGACACCCCAATGGGCACTACTAACGCACTCACACGCCTTCTTGCCGAACGCGATTGGATTCTCGCAGATGGCGCCACGGGGACGCAATTGTTCAACATGGGGCTGAGCGCCGGCGACGCACCTGAACTTTGGAACGCAGATCACCCTGAACGTATTCACAAACTGTATAGCGATGCGGTTAACGCTGGCTCTGACCTGTTTCTGACCAACACTTTTGGCGGTAACGCCTCACGTATGAAGCTACACGATTCACAGGACCGCGTGTTTGAATTGAACCGCCTTGGGGCTGAGATCGGCCGCGAAGTTGCTGATGCTTCGGGCCGTACAATTGTAGTCGCGGGGTCCATGGGGCCTACAGGCGATATCATGGTGCCGATGGGCACACTCACCTACGAAACCGCGGTGGAGATGTTCCACGAGCAAGCCGAAGGCCTAAAAGCCGGTGGTGCTGATGTACTGTGGTCCGAGACGATCTCGGCCCCAGAAGAATTGAAAGCGGCCTCAGAGGCTGCGAAACTTGCCGACATGCCTTGGTGTGGCACCATGAGTTTTGACACGGCTGGGCGCACAATGATGGGCGTGACCTCTGCCGATCTGACAAAGCTGGTAGGCCGTTTGCCACAAACGCCGGTGGCCTTTGGTGCAAACTGTGGGGTCGGCTCGTCTGACCAGTTGCGTACGGTGCTGGGCTTTAAGGGCACGGATATCCCGATCGCGTCCAAAGGCAATGCAGGCATCCCCAAATACCAAGAAGGCAGCATTCTTTATGATGGCACGCCAGAGTTGATGGCCGAATACGCCTGCCTTGCGCGCGATGCGGGTGCAGCCATCATCGGAGGATGCTGTGGCACAACTCCAGTGCACCTACGCGCAATGCGTACCGCCTTGGAAACCCGCCCACGCGGCGAGCGCCCGACTTTGGAACAGGTCTCCCAAAAGCTTGGTGGTTTCTCATCTGAGAGTGACGGCACCGATGGCGCAGGTCCCGCTGCCCGCGTCACCCGCCGCCGCGCCCGCGCATAGGTTTGCTGCTGGACGCCAGGCAGTTTTGAGCTTGGCGTCATAAACGGACCCCTGTGGTAGAGCGGCCCCTGACTTGAGGGGCTGCTAACAAAACACCGCCATATCTTTTATCAGGCACGTGGTTATTGTGCAGTGGCAATAGCCTCCTCAGGCGCCAATACTGATGAATATATGAAGCATGATTTGATTGATGAACTTCAGGCGCAGATTGATACCCTATGGGCAAAAGCCGAATTGGGTGAGGCAATTACGCTCAGTAGAGTCCGCTTGGACGACGGGTCCACTCATGTCGAAATCGTAGCTGGCCGATTAGATATTGTTGGCACAGAACGTGGCAGAGAGACCATGAGAAAAGCGTCTCTATCCCTAACCGAGGCCAGCCATTTTTATCTATTCGACATGGCCGTGTGGCATGCTCAACAAAGAGAACTCAGAGAGCGAAAGCCACCTGAGAATGCACCCCTCATCCGAAATGGCGCTACAGATGATGGTTATTCTCGTTGGAATTGGATGGCGCCAGCAATCGAAACTATGGGGCGAATAGATCCAGATTTAGGCGACTGGGCGATGAGGTATTACTCAAAGGCAATACGCAACTCCCAGCTGAGCGATTACGAGAAAAGAAACGCTAAATGGCCACTTCCACCGATGCTTTAACGGGTCTCGCACTGTCGCTGTTAACCTAGCTGACCGTTGTGATCTTTACTGGATATGGCTCGTTGATCGCGGTCAGATTTTGACCAAGTGATTATCCCACATCAAATCAGTCTGGGCCTTGTGTATTGAGGTAACGCCTTGCAATCGCCGCATCTCCCCGCCCCCTGTTGTGGCTGCGAAATGCCGCCCTACGGTGGCGACCCCGCAGACATCTTCCATTTGCGTCGCAGCTACCAATTGGCCCGCGTCGACATCATAGAGCTGCAATACGCCACCACGCGGTGACGTGACCGCAACCCTGTCTCCCGCAGATGAGAACGCGATGCTGCCTATGTAGCCGTCCATCCCACGCGTTTCTGCCTCATCGGCCCACAGTAGCTTCGCCGTCGTGCCGCGTTGATGCACCCCGACCAAGGCGCTCGGGTGCCCATCACCTTGCCACTGCATCCCGAACCCGACCATCCCATCACCACGAACCGCGAGATGCCTGATGGAGTTCTTGCGCATATTTGCAGGCAACTGGGCGACCTCAACCACCTGCCCGCTGTCGATGTAGGCAAGGTTGGGCTGCATGGTCGCGATGTTGAGCTTCGTGCGCCCAGAATCCGGATGCGTATCAATCCCGCCATTTGCAACGACCAAAACGTCCGATCCGGGCAACCGCTTGATGTCGTGAGGGCCGATCCCCCCGCTATCCCATTCGCCGATGCGTCTGTATCCGTTTCGCACGTCCCACAGGCCAACACGCCCCGCGCCTGCTTCATAGTCGTTCTCGGTTGTGAACAACACGCTGCCGTCCGATGAGAACGCCCCGTGACCATAGAAATGCCGCCCCTCGGGGGAGGTCAACATCGCCACTTGCGCCCCATTGCGGCAATCGATCACCACGGCAAAGGTGCCAGGGCGGCGCGCAAAGGCGACGGCTTCAGGACGCATCGGATGTGCAGCGGCGGCATGCCCACGAGCGGGCAGCGGCAATTCGAACCGGACAGTCAGGTCGTCGCCAATCCCGCACAAGACATAAGAGCCATCAAGCCCTGCAGCCGCAGATAGAAACGACGGCGACCCCGCGTCCGCCCATGTGGGTCTGGGAATGACACCCGCGGCAAGCAATCCGCCCAAGAATTTCCGGCGCCCTTTGGATGGTGCCATATCAGTCGCCATCCAACGAGTTGAAGCCCGCAGCAACCCCAAGGGTTGGCCCCAACTCCTCGCGCACATGGGCACGAATGGCGTCCACATCTTGCTGGATGATTTCGACCTTAAGGCGCGTAGCGGGTGAAGCTACACTGGCAAAAACCGGATCATCCAGCTTCCCCAAATCCGCCAGCGCCTTGGAAAAACTATCATCGATAGATTTAGCTAACTCTGCGTCATCGCCCGAAAGCATCGCCCCCAGCTCCCGAAGCGAGGTCAAGCTGACCGTAACGTGTTGGGACGAGCGGCCGGAGCGTCGCGCTTCTGCCCGCGTTGGGCGTGGACGATCGAAGGTTCCCAAGGGGCGACCAAGGCGTGTATCCGATGTGAATTGCAATCCCGTGGCCAGCGCCTTGAACAATTCCTGAAGGGATTCCTCCTCCGAGCGGTAAGTACCGGTTTCGCTAGGATGCAGAATAGTCTCGGCATAGCGCGAGGCCCAATCACCCAACACATCCTGTGTTGTATTGGCGATATCCGCAGTGATGGTTTTGACCAGTGCGCAGTGATATTCAGCGTCGCCCGCTGACATTAATGTGCTGTCATAAAGCAAAAACTCCAACGCATAGAACCCGCGCGCGGCGATGGAGACCTCGCCGTAATCTTCCACGTTTTGCGCAATAGGGTCCCGCGAGGCGATCAGCTCGGCCAACGTGCGCGGCGTCGCCCCCCTACTGTCGGGCCAAAACGCCAAGGCGAAAGCACGGTCGCCCACCTCCGTCGGACCGAAGCGCAAGTGGCTTGCGGCAATCCATGCGTCAAACGCGGTGTCATAAGCCTCTCGAAGCGCAGGAGAGCTTGGCTCGCAATCTTGAGCGGCAACCTCCGCCAAAGCGCCGGACGTACCCGCAAGCTGGTCAAAACGCGGAAGAATATGTTCCTCCACGACCTCTTTGATCATATCTCCAGAGGCATCCGCAAGGGCCGCCGCAGGGGTTGAAAGCATCAACGCGGCTAAGACGATCTGTTTCATAGGCTCTCCAAAAATGCGATCAATGCGTCGCGGTCGCTTGTGGTCATTAAGGCAACGGCGTCGCGCTGTGCCTGCGCTTCCCCACCATGCCACATGACGGCCTCCAACAACGACCGAGCGCGGCCATCGTGTAGGAAATAAGTATGCCCGCTCACCTGCTCGGTTAAGCCAATCCCCCAAAGCGGCGGCGTGCGCCATTCAGTCCCTGTCGCGCGCGCCTCTGGGCGGTTGTCAGCCAGATCAGGTCCCATGTCATGCAGCAGCATATCGGTATACGGCCAGATCAACTGAAAGCTCTGTTCGGGTTGATCCTTTAGGCGGTGCGTAACGTAGCTTGGCGTGTGGCAAGAGGTGCAACCGGAAGTGTAGAACAGCTCCTTGCCGTGCAGCACTTGAGCATCCCCAGCCCCACGCCGCGCAGGTACGCCAAGGTTGCGGCTGTAATGGGTCACAAGATCAAGACCCTCTGCGTCGATTTCCGTTCCACGATCGTCGCCGTCGCCGTGCAACGCGCTCTGGCATTCGGTCTGCGCCAAAGTGCATTCCCCCGCCCCTGCTGGAAACAACGGGCTGGAAACCCCAATGTCGCCGGAAAACGCGGCGGCTGATTGGTGCCTCAGTGTCGGCGCACCTGCTTTTAGGCCAAAACGGCCCAGCATGGGTTGATCAAATTCCAATGACCACACGACATTGGGCCGACCAGACACGCCATCCCCATTCGCGTCATCAGGGTCGGATTTGGCAAGGATGTCCGCTGCGGGGATCGCCTCCAACAGTCCCAAACCGATCATCTGCGGGGTGACGCGCGGGCTTAGCATCGCATCCTCATGCAGCGGGCCGTAGCCAAGATCAGCGGCCATATAGGTTGGATGGCGCAACGACACCTCAACACCGTCCGCCAAGGTGATGACCTCTTCTTCATAGGTGATGTCTAAACGATATTCGGAGGGATACCCCTGCACCCCGAAGTCTTGCAATTGCGACCCGTAGGTCGGGTCTGGACGCGTTGCAATATAGTCCTCGATTTGCGCGACATTATCCTCAATGGTTCCGGGAATTGATATCCGCAGGAACATCGAAACCGCGTTATCTTGTGCATTCTCAGGAGGATGCCCTCGACCGTCTTTGATATGGCACCGCTGGCAGGAACGCGCATTGAAAATGGGCCCTAGCCCGTCGGACGCCTTGGTCGACGAGGGGGAGGACACCCAAAGCTTGCGAAACAGCCCGTTGCCGACCTTGAAGTTCAACTCGTCCTCGAAGGTAGTGTTCCCTGACGGCTGTGAGAAGGCGTTGGAATTGCGCATCGCGCGAACCGTTGCCGCACCGGCGGATTTGGCTTCAAAGCGGTTGGGCTTGGAAAAGTCTGTGTCCAAGGCAGTCACGTCCGCAATACGCGACGCCTCTTCCGCCGTGCGAGGGATAATATTCAAATGAGGGTCACCGAGGTCCCAAACTTTTGTATCGGCGAATGCTGCGGTTCCGGAACCCAAGACCAACAGCACAAGGCTGCTTGGCTTGATCCATGCGTGGCGCGATATATTGTACATCGTATTCTTTTAGATAGGAGCCCTGATTAAGGCCGAGTTGCAGGATGGCTGTAGTCGCAAACCGGTACAGCGGATCTCGGGTTTCCCCGCAATCCGCTGCCCTTGCTCAATTAGGCTTTCGCCCGGATCAATGGCCCAGACCTACTGGAACACGGCCTCTGGATCATCAAGGCTGTCGGAGCCTTCAATCGCCAATTGGTCGAGACCCAAAGCCGAAACCACGCGCTCGATGGAACGAGTTTGATCGATCAAACCATTCACACCGCCCATGACCAAGGCTTCACCCGTGGCGTTGCCCCGCTCCAGCATTTGATCGTACGCAAAACCGGCTTCAGCAGTGGATTTGATGCGGCCCAGAGACAACATCGTTGTTGCCAGCTTGCTTTTCATCTCCACATCCAAATCCGCGTTGGCGACATGCACCAAGTCAGACAGTGAGGGGCCGGACACCAGCGTGCCGTCCAGACGGATATATTCACCCAAGTACACGTTCTGCACGCCCAAACCATCATAGTAATGGTCGTTGTGGGTGTTGTCTGCGAAGCAGGAATGCTCTTCCTCAGGGTCGTTCAACATCAGGCCCAAGCGCATACGCTCGCCCGCAGTTTCACCGTAGGACAACGAGCCCATACCTGTCAGGATCGCGGCCACGCCAGTGTCGTCGTTAGACATAACTTCTGCACGAGCGGCACCGCCCTCTGCCCATTGCGCTGCCATCCACTCGAGATCGGACACCAACAGATCAGTTGCAGCAGATAGGTATTCGCCACGGCGGTCGCAATTGTCATTCGTGCATGCGTCACCTGCCGCGAAATCGGTCCAAGCGCGTGCGCCTGCACCAGCGCCGTGGCCGTTCAAATCTTGCCCCCACAACAGGAATTCTACCGCGTGATAACCAGTTGCGACGTTGGATTCGACGCCGTCAGCTTCGTGCAGAGTCTCGGACAGCAACTCAGGTGTGATATGTGTCGCGTCCACTTCTTTACCCGACAGGGTGAACTTAGCGTTTGCAACAATGTTCAGCGCCGCAAAGGCGTTCTCGTCGGATGCACCGCCGTAGGAGGCGTCTACATAGTCGATCAGGCCTTCGTCCAGCGGCCAAGCGTTCACTTTGCCTTCCCAGTCGTCAACAATCGCGTTGCCGAAGCGGAAAACCTCGGTTTGTTGGTAGGGCACGCGGGCCGCGAACCAAGCGGCTTTTGCAGCTTGCAGGTTTTCGGCCGAAGGCGATGCGAGCAATGTGTTTACCGCAGTTTGCAGCGTCTTTGCTGTAAGCAAGCTGTCTTCATAGTTCGCGGCAGCGATATTCGCGTAAGTGGTCAAAACTTCCGTCTTTTCGGCAGCAAGCGTGGGGGTAGCGAAAGCTACCAGCAAGGCGGTAGTGGAAAGGTAAGAAGTCTTCATAGGGTGTCCGATCAGTGAAGTGTTGTGGAGTTTGGTTTTTGTGGGTGAGCCCTGCGATCCATTTCTTTAGGCGCACAGAGGTTCATACGCTCCAAGGCTAGGCCAAAATCGGCCGCCAAAGAGGTAACGAGGGGGGCGACATCTGGGCGAACCAGCAATGTAGCAATGAGCATGGCATCGTTGCGGTCGCCGGTCGCGGCGGCAGCCACGAAGTTGGCAAAGCAGGATTCGTCCGCGCCCAAACATTTGCAGCTTACCGAGTGGCGCATCAAAGGCCGCCGACCGTGCTGGGCACAAAGGCGGCACAAATCCTCAAAGCCTTTGAGAACTTTGCGCCCTTGATCCGCACCAAAGCTAGATGCGAAGTCATGCCACACGCTTTCTTGGCTTTTGGGACCGTCGCACCAAAGGCGCAAGTATATGACGGATGCGGCTTCTACACTCCCGAGTTCAGTGACGACCCCCACGGGCGCGCCGCCTCGGCTTTCAGCAGCAGACCTCATTTTGTCAAAATCAGTTTGCCAGCCCGCGTGATACGCAGTGTGTAAATTTGTTCCCCAAGCACGATCTGCGCTTGATCCCCACTCTTCGTGAGGTCTTGCGCTGAATAAGTCGGAAGAGTGTTGGTCACAGGGTTCATAACTTCTTTTGCCAGATGAAACGTCATGATGAGGTCCCTCCGTCGCCAAGGCCGTGTCGTGGCATTTGGTCAAGGACCCACTCCAGGCTAAACCCGTCCGCTACGCTGCTAAATTGCGCAAACTCTGCGGCCTGTCGGTTGAACTGGGTCGTGTGGGGACCGTGAATGTCGTCTTTCAATTGCTCTTTAGAATCGCGCATCTTGGAAGTCCTTCTATCAAACGATGATCGGGCTTCCCCAATGCTTGAATGGGGTGGCTGGATGTTGTGAATATATCTGACTGATTGAGTCGGAAACGTCAACCTGACTTTTTTACTCAGGTTACGTTTGGCCAATATTTACCAAAAGCTCAGCCACATCCCGCACGTACCGTTAATCGCTTACTAAGAAATGTCTCGGCAATTATGACCGAACTCGAACAACGTCATGAAAACAATTCAGGACCGCATGAATTGTAAAAGGCTGCTGATTAGCCTACCCGTCTTGCTTGAACGAGCGGTTGCGTCCCTTTCGCAATCGTTAAACGAATGCACCGCCTAGTGGTATGATGTCGCTACGTAATAAATTAAGATCAAAACGCTAAATCAAGTCGGTGCCAGCCATCGCTATGTCGCAAATCGTCGCGCCCGTCCCTGCCGTGCAGCGCATCACTTTATAATATTCACGATTGCGCTGTGGCGCACGCCTAGGAGTTCTAAGCCATGTCAGACGAAGAAGACGATATCATCCTGTCGGAACTCGATGATGAAGAACTTGTCGCGCAGATGTTCGACGACCTTTACGATGGCCTCAAGGAAGAGATCGAAGAAGGCGTGAACATCCTGCTAGAGCGCAAATGGGAACCCTACGACGTCCTGACCAAAGCACTTGTTGGCGGCATGACCATCGTGGGCAACGACTTTCGCGACGGTATATTGTTCGTCCCAGAGGTTCTGCTGGCGGCCAACGCCATGAAGGGCGGCATGGCCATCTTGAAGCCTTTGCTCATTGAGACCGGCGCGCCGCGCGTTGGCAAAATGGTCATCGGCACCGTGAAAGGCGACATCCACGACATCGGCAAGAACCTTGTCGGCATGATGATGGAAGGCGCAGGCTTCGAGGTTGTGGACCTTGGGATCAACAACTCGGTGGAGTCCTACTTCGAGGCCATGGAGGCGGAACAACCCGACATCCTTGGCATGTCCGCCCTGCTAACCACGACTATGCCTTACATGAAGGTTGTGATCGACACGATGGTCGAGAAAGGCGTGCGCGACGACTACACTGTCTTGGTTGGCGGCGCGCCCCTGAACGAGGAATTTGGCAAGGCGATCGGCGCGGATTCATATTGCCGTGACGCGGCTGTTGCGGTGGAAACCGCCAAGGAATTCATGGCCCGCAAACACAACCAGCTTGGCGCTGGCTAAGTCTGCGGCTCATCCCCATCAAAACGGGCCCTGCGGGGCCCGTTTTCGTTTCATATCCTCGCTTGACGCCCCAACCTCTAAGCGCAATCATCGGCCTTCATTGATGGAGATAGCCATGCCGTTCACCCGCCTAGCCCTTATCTTATGCTACGTTCTTGTGGCGGCTGGTTTGACTGTGTTCGTCTTCTCCCAACTTCAACCACAAGGGCAAGCCGCACAAGCTATCCCTGCCCTGCTACCCCTTGCAATGCTTGCTGGCTTGTTAATCCGCGCGCTGCACAAAAGGCTTGATCGTGACGACACCTGACGACATCGTCCTGCGAGACCAAGGCATGGCTCCAAACGATGCGGGCCAAGTCTTGCTGCTGGCATGCGGTGCCCTCGCGCGGGAAATCTTGGCGATCAAGGAAGGGCGCGGCTGGGATCACATGACCCTCGCTTGCCTGCCCGCTATTTTGCACAACACACCTGACAAAATAGTCCCCGCGGTGCAGGCCGCCGTCGAAAAGCACAAACCCCACTTCGACACGATCTTTGTGGTCTACGCAGATTGCGGAACCGGCGGGCAGCTAAAAGCCGCCTGTGACGAGATGGGCGTCGAAATGGTCGAAGGGCCCCATTGCTACAGCTTCTATGAGGGTAACGCCGAATTCGCCGCACTCGGAGAGATAACCTCCTTCTACCTAACGGACTTTTTGGTCCGGCAATTCGACGCATTCGTGACCAAGCCCCTAGGCTTGGACCGCCATCCAGACCTACGGGATATGTACTTCGGCAATTATGAAAAACTGGTCTACCAAGCCCAGAGCCGCGACCCCGCCCTTGAAGAAAAGGCCAAGGCCTGCGCAGATTTTCTGGGGTTAGACTATGAGTACCGGTTTACGGGGTATGGGGATTTGGAAGCTGCGTTAGGAGCGCAGTCTTAGCCAGGTTTTACGCGGCCGCCGCCACTTGGCGAATGCGCTCGACCATCGCCCGCACCCCGTTAGAGCGTTGGGCGGACAGGTGTTCATTCAAGCCAAGACGGCCCAGCTCAGCCAAGGCATCAACCTTGCCGACCTCCGCTAGCTCCAGCCCTGAATACAGCCCCTTCAGCACCGCGATTAGCCCGCGCACGATCATAGCGTCGCTATCGCCGTCGAAGGTCAGCAGGCCATCCTCTGTCTTCGTGTGCAACCACACCTGACTGGCGCAGCCATCAACCTTTAAAGCGGGCACTTTTAGCGCGTCGTCCAACGGATCCATACCCTTGCCCATGTCGATCACATGGCGGTAGCGGTCCTCCCAGTCGTCAAGGAATTCAAACGTCTCTACGATCTCTTCAAACGCCTCTTGCGCCATGGTTTGTGCACCTCTTGATCCGCGGTTGGTCCGAGTTAACCTGCCAAATGCACCCCGTCCAGAGCAGGCCGGACTTTTCAAGCCGCCCGTCATAGGCTACTTCATGGGGAAACACATGCGCAGGCAGGGACTTCGAGCAATGACACGTACTATTTTAGCCATTCTGGCGATGAGCCTGACTGTAACAGCCTGTGGTCGTATCCGCGATTCTCGGGCAAATCCGTTCAACTGGTTTGGCCGCGACCGCGCAGAAACGGTCGAAGTGACGGATGAAGCCTTCTTGCGAGACCCTCGCCCCTTTGTGGCACAGGTGATTTCACTAGAGATCAAGCAAACACCAGAGGGCGCGATCATTCAGGCCGTGGGGCTTCCCCCGGTGCAAGGGTACTGGAACGCGGAACTTCTTGAGGTGGACGTCGATGACCTTAGCACATTGACCTATGAGTTCCGTGTGAGCCCACCAAAGGTTCGAACCGCACAAGGCCCACAACGATCACGCGAAATCTTGGTGGCCGAAGCTGTAGCCACAACGCGCTTGAACAAGGTGCGCACCATCACGGTTATCGGCCAAGGCAACCGCCGCGCCGTCAACCGCTAAATCTATACATTAGAGGCTAGGCTTAAAGCTCTATTATCTTTACGGAATTTCCGGAGCAAGACAGGGCCAATTGCCCAGCACACAAACGCAGCGCGTCCTGCCCGAACACTTCAGAGCGCCAGCCTTGCAAGGCGAGCACGTCCCGTTCGCCCAGGGCGATATCGTCCAGATCAGACGCCGTCGCGATCAGTTTTTGGGCGATACCGACCTCTTCGGCCTTAGCCTTTAACATGACACGCAGCAGGTCTGCCAAAGCAGAGTTCATGTTTGATCGGTCACGCGCTGGTGGCACTTTTGGCATATTGTCAGGTGCGCAGGCCAAACCTGCGGCCACAGCCTTCACGATTCCGTCGGCGATTGGGCCCTTCCGCGCGTCGCGCAGTAGCAATCGGGATTTCCCCAAATCGCGCTCATCTTTGGGTTTCGTCGACGCCATCTCCAGCAATGCATCATCTTTGTAGACGCGGTTGCGAGGGACGTTGCGCTCTTGTGCATAGGATTCGCGAAACTTGGCCAGCTCACGCACGATGGCAAGGAATTTGGGCGCATTGGAGCGCACTTTAACCCGACGCCAAGCGTTTTCAGGGTCAACTACATAGGTCTCTGGCGCTCGTAGGATCGCCATTTCCTCTTCCACCCAAGGCTTGCGCCCCGTCCGCTCGATGCGTTTGGAAAGGTATTCGTAGATGTCGCGCAAATGAGTCACATCCGCCAAAGCATAGAGCTTTTGTGCGTCGGTCAATGGACGGCGGGACCAATCGGTGAAGCGCGATGTTTTATCGACGGAGGACTTGGCGATTTTGCGCACCAAGGTCTCGTAGCCCACCTGCTCGCCAAAGTCGCAGACCATAGCCGCGACTTGTGTGTCAAACAGGGGTTTCGGGATGACACCGCCCTCAACATAGAAGATCTCTAGGTCTTGGCGCGCGGCATGGAATACTTTGACAACGCTCTCGTCGCGAAACAGCTCATAGAGTGGTTCAAGCGACATATCAGCGCCCGCAATCGGGTCAACAAGTACCGCATCATTTCGATCATCACCCGGTACCGCCAATTGGATCAAACACAGTTTGGCGTAATATGTTCGCTCCCTCAGGAACTCGGTATCTACTGTTACGTAAGGGAAGCTTTTCGCACGTTCACAGAACGCTGCAAGTTCCTCAGTGGAGGTGATCGTGATGATGTTTGCTGGCATAGGGTCTCTTAGGGTAAACTCTTGATGTTGTTGTTCTTTGCAGACCGCCCCCAAAGGTTAGACCTTCTTAAGCGCTTTTTAACAAAAAGGGAAGCACCACATCAGGCCAGCTCTAAAAGCCCCATCTCACCACCTGCAAATCGACGCAAAACAGCCGGATACAAGCGATGTTCTTGCACCAGAACCTTGGCGGCGAGGGTTTCAGCCGTTTCACCAGCCTCCACAGTCACTTTCGCCTGCCCCAAGATCGGTCCATCATCCAGTTCAGGAGTGACGATATGAACAGAACACCCCGCTTCGGCATCCCCCGCCTCCAAGGCACGGGCATGGGTGTGGAGGCCTTTGTATTTCGGCAAAAGCGACGGGTGAATGTTCAGCATCCGGCTTGCGTAGCGTTCCACAAAACCCGCCGTGAGAACCCGCATGAAGCCCGCCAAGCAAATGATGTCAGGCTGGGCTGCATCAAGCAGCTTGACCAGCTCCGCTTCAAAAGCCGCGCGATCCTTGCCAAATTGACGGTGATCCACAGCGGCGGTGGCGATGCCACGCTCTGCCGCGCGCACCAACCCTTTGGCCTTGGGATCATTTGACAGCACCAAAACGGGTCGCGCCGGATGATCCCCCACCATGCTGTCGCATAGCGTCAGCATGTTAGAGCCGCCGCCAGACACCAATATGGCGACTTTGATCAAAGCAGGCGGCCTGTGTAGCGCACGCCCTCATTTGGGGTGACGGCACCGATGCGGAAGACTGTCTCGCCTGCGTCTTGCAGCAAGGAGGTCAGCGCCTCTGCCGCGCGCGGGTCAACCGCCAGCACCATGCCGATGCCAGAGTTGAAGGTTTTCAGCATCTCGGCCTCCTCGATGCCAGCCACGCCAGCCATCCAAGAGAACACACCTGGAAGCTCCCAAGTGCCAAGATCAATTTCAGCACCCAAGCCTTCGGGCAGAACCCGTGGCAGGTTCTCGGTCAGCCCACCGCCGGTAATGTGAGCCAGCGCATGCACGCCCCCTGCCCGCACCGCCGCCAAGGCGGATTTCACGTATAGGCGTGTTGGCGTCAAAAGCGCCTCGCCCAAAGACTGGCCTTCTGCGAAAGGTGCCGCGTCGTCCCAGCCCTTGCCCGATGCCTCAACAACCTTGCGCACCAGCGAGTAGCCGTTGGAGTGCACGCCTGCAGAAGCCAAGCCAAGCAGCACGTCGCCCTCGGCCACTCCTGCGGGCAATGCCGTGCCCCGCTCCATCGCGCCAACCGAGAAACCGGCCAGATCGAAGTCATCGTCGCTATACATGCCCGGCATCTCAGCGGTCTCGCCGCCGATCAGCGCGCAGCCAGAGGCCTCGCAGCCCGCCGCAATGCCGTTGATGATGGTTGTCGCCGTGTCCAAGTCCAGCTTGCCCGTGGCGAAGTAGTCGAGGAACAACAAAGGCTCCGCCCCTTGGCAGACCAGATCATTGACGCACATGGCCACAAGATCAACGCCGATGGTGTCGTAATGACCGGTATCAATAGCGATGCGCAGCTTGGTGCCGACGCCATCCGTGGCAGATACCAAGATCGGGTCTTTGAAGCCCGCATCTTTCAGGTCGAACAATGCGCCAAAGCCGCCCAAACCTTCCATCACGCCAGATCGCTTCGTGGCGGCGGCGGCGGGCTTGATCCGGTCAATCAGCGCGTTGCCTGCATCAATATCCACACCAGCATCAGCGTAGGTCAAACCGTTCTTGGGTGTCTTTGTCATGGGGTCACATCCGGCAGCAGATTAGAGTTGCGTCCGAGTATCAAGCCTTAGAGCGCGAGTCTATGGCTGCTTTTTGGCGGCCAATTTTTCTTCCAACTTCAACTGGTTTTTTGCACCAAGGCCGATGAAAAGACGGGTCACGAGAACGCCAACAAGCATCATTACAGCCAAAACAATCATGAAAACGGGATTTTCCATCGCTCCGATGAGGAGCACAAGCATTTCACTCGCCCCCATTACAGCGAACAGCAACGAGGTTAGTAAGACACCGATCACAAGGTTTACGATCATAAAGATAAACGACATTTTCCAAGCGAACCCATTGGCAGGCTTGCCGTGACCACGACGCACATAGGTTTGCCCCGCGTCCATTGCCGGGATGAACACCGCAATCATTCCCGACACAGAACCGATGTCGTGATTAAGAAACACCTCGATCAGGTAGCTCAAGACAGCCATGCCAATCATTGCGATTAAAGAAACCACCGCGTAGCGTTTGATAAGATATGACTTGTCCATAATTCTTCCTTAACCAAATTTTGAACATCTTTAGGCGAGTGGCGATACTTTCGCAAATCAATCGCTTAGAGGCTTGACGTCGCCTCTACGTCTGGTAGCCATCGCTGTTAGTGGGCCTGTAGCTCAACTGGTTAGAGCAGAGCGCTCATAACGCTTTGGTTGCGGGTTCAAGTCCTGCCGGGCCTACCAAACATCATTTATTATCCTTTTATTTTAAGGTGTTAGGTGATTTTTTGACGAACCTTTCAGGGTGGTTCGTCAAGTTTTGTTCCGCTTTCGTGCCTGTAAGTCGCAAAAATGCTGAATCAGCCATGTCCCGCCGCCCAAACGTCTCACAGTACTTTTGAGCCATCGCCAGCGTCACGTGGCCGCTAACCGCCATGATTTCGTAGGGTGTGCCACCCGCCTCGGCGATACGGCGGCAAATTGCTTTTCGTAAGCCATGTGAGGAACACAGCGGCAAGCCCGCTTTATCGCACCACTTGCGCATGGATGTTCCAAGGCCCTTGCGAGAGCGAGCCTTGTTATGGCCTGTCTCAAGGTAAGTGAACGTGACGGGCCTTGCCGCCAAAGCTTCTGCCAAGGCCGGATGTATCGGCAAGCTGATCAGCACCCCGCTTGGGTTCTTACTGGTTTTCTGACGGCGATATTCGATCCGCCCGTCTTTGACGTTCGCTGGTCCCAGCTTTACCGCGTCAACCTTCGCGGCCCCTGTGTAGAGCATCAGAGTCATGCAAATGTGCGCAGGCGATCCCAGCGGGTGAACTTCGTAGTAGCGTTCGATTTCGCCCTCGTCCCATGAGTGATACCCTTCGGACGTTGTCGCATACTTACTGACACCGAGGACCGGATTGGCGGCAACCCAATCCATCGTGACTGCAAGGTCCATCATTTGAGACAGCCGTTTGAGCATCTTGTTGGCCTGCATCGGCGTTTCGTGCATTTCCGCCTTGATGGCCATGACGTGCCGAATTTTCATATGCGCGATGCGCTTCTTGCCGTGTTTGAGCCTTAAAGGCTCGATGACACTGCGATAATCGGCCTGTGTGCTTTCGCTGATGGTCGGAAAGTGCAGCTTGTAGAAATGGGTGACCAGATCATCCAAAGATCCAGCTTTTGTGCGGGAAGCCCCTGCCCCTTCACTAGACTTCGATTTCTGGCGGTTACCGGCATCCTGATACCTTTGTTCAAACTCATCTGACCCGTAGTCAGACCCCAGTTCGGCAGTGAACCCGCGCGACCTATACCGCCAACGGCGTTTCCCGTGTCGATCCTTGTAGGAGCTTGCGCCCGGATATTTTTCTCGTTTTTTCAATCTGCGTCCCAATCATTTATCGTTGGTGGTGAGTTCTCACTCGCAGAATGTATCACCACCGTCCCATCTGGGCCAATTTCGGTACGCCCGACAGGAATCCCCGCGTCACGGTATGCGGCCAAATAGCGCTTCAGTTCTGTCTGGGTCAAAACAGCTTTTCTGGCGGGCATGGCAGATGTCTCCGTTTGGGCTGGCTTCTTTTTTCTCTCTAGCTCAGTTTTCACTTCCGCTCTGACGGTGAAACAAACAACGTCTCTAAGCCTTTTAGATCTTTCAAGGATTGCCCTTCTCATCAGCGAGGCAAGTCTCGACCATGTTTTGGGATAGAAATTCCTGGACGGCTTGTTCGGGGACAAAAAACTGCCTCCCAATACGAACGTGGCGCAGCTTCTTTGACGAAAGGAGCCGCCGCACACGGCGCACGGAAAGGCCAAGACATTCCGCAACATCTTTGGTTTCCAACATGGCTTCACTCATGACTTCCCTTTCTTTGCGGCGATGTTATACATTTTGAGACACTTTTGACCTCAAAGGCACCTTAATGTCCAAATTTGGACATTAAGGTCAATATATGGACCTACATATTACCAATGTCTAGCGAAAACACGAGCATCGGCATGCGCCTGAAAGAAATCAGAGCGAAAACCGGACTAAACCAGCAAGATTTTGCTGAAACGATTGGCGCGTCGTATCGGTCCTATCGGGGTTACGAGAGCGGTGAACGTGAAGTGCCAACATCGATATTAATCAAACTGCACAATCTGATGAACGAAGAACCTTTGTGGATTCTCACAGGAAAGCAAACCCCGCTTGGGGACACTGAGTTAGACATCGTTGAAAACGCACTGCTCGCAGGTCTTGGCACGGTTCCAACTCCGTTAATCGAAAAAAGCCCCGAAAAAGCTGCGGCTTTCTTGAAATTGCTTGTGAAACTGAGCCTCAAGCAGGGCGAAGGTTTAACCCAAGTCGATGCTCAGGAAATTGCACAGCAAAGCCTAAAGGAGTGATCATGCCGACACGTTTTTTCAAGAAACAGTACGCAGATGGTGCTACAGTATTGGAGGTGGCGCAAACCATGCACAAACAGGCCAAGGATGCGTTTCTTTCGAGCGTTGTATTGATTACATGCGCGACCATTGCCGTCGTTTGGACTGCAGGCAGTCTAGAGAAACAACTTTTGAGCCTTGGAGCTCTCGCATTTGCCGTGCTTGCAGCCAACCAGTTGAGAAGGATCAAACTCGATTGCCAAGAGCTGATCTGCCGCCTTCCATCTCAAACAAAGTAGCGAGCACGGCGTAGTTGGTTTGCAGAACCGACGGAACACTAAAAGAAGTGTGTTACTTTAGCGGCAATGGTCAAAGAGCCAAACGCAGAAATTCCAGCATACCAACCGTTTATGTGGGATGCCGTGAATGGCAAAGCTGCCAGACCAGCCGTTCATGGGAGCTGCGGCTAATGGCCGCGAAGAGCCCATTGCAGAAGTGTCAAAATTTCGCTGCATGCGCGCGCAGCAGAGATTTTTCCGAAGCGGCGAAAGGTTTTATGCTGCCTGGCAGCGGAAACAGCAGCCGTTCATGCAACGCGCAGCAAATCTGAAACCATGAATTCGAAAATTGCGGAACAATCCCGCCTTTTTGCTTTTGCCTC
>NZ_JBDWIU010000004.1:0-3373 GCF_039974535.1 Litoreibacter sp.
CATCTTGCCGGAATTCGTCCGTCCGTTTCAGTCCCCTCTCGGGATCATGCTTCGCATAACCCTGCCGGGCGGGGCATAGTTCATCGCCTTTGTTGCAATAAATGCTATCAAAGGAACGGCATCAAACCGCGACAGGTCCAGCGTCTGCTAAGTCGCCTTGATACCCATGATCAGTCCATTTCTGCGCGTGGCTCGTAGCACTCCCCCGGTTCTTTCGCTTTCGTCGTTAATCAGTTTGGAGAGATGGTTACGTTGTTTGTCGGACGCAGTGTTGCCCGGTGGCATAGACAAAAGTACAGCAACTGCATCAGCTGGGTCTGTGCAGGCCATAACATCGATCAAATCATATCGGCCTGTGTGTTCAAATACGTCCCGGACCATCTTTTCTGCGTCGTCTAGCGAGAACAAAGCGGCCCCCGGGTCGACGGGAGGACCCCCGAACGCTTGTGCGCCGAGCACATGTAGTTCGTTTAAATTATCGAGAGTATTCGTGCTAACGAACAATTGCCCGCCCGGGCGCAAGACGCGACTGGCTTCTTGAATGGCCGAGCGCGGATCACTGACGTGATAGAGAACGTGCAAAAGTAGGACGATGTCAAAAGTTTCAGATGCATTAGGCAGAGCGACAGCATCCGCAATTCCTGCCTCAATAACTTCGACCTGCTTCACTATCGCAAGGTTTGTCTTGGCCTCCTCGATCATGCCTGGAGACGTATCGACAAGTGAAACGCGCAGATCGCTTGGCAACCGATCCCTTGACGCCTGCCAAAACCATCCGGGGCCACACCCGACATCTAAGATACATGCGCCTTCTTTTAGGTCGATCTTATCAATCAGCCAGTCAAACCAACTGACAGATGCGTACTTCGCCTGAAAGGACCCACGCGTCGCGAGGTGGCGCGGTGTAGCATATTGACTTTGGACTCCGCCATGTTTTGACTCTTTGCTCATACAGCTAAGTTAGGTCACATCGCCAACCATATCCACTAACCCCTTATGCTGGTCTATTGGTCTGTCTTGGCATTAAGTTAACGGCCAGAAGCAATGATGGGACTGGCTATGCTTAGGTAGTGAGCTTCCAGCAAAGCGGACTTTGGCGCAACTACAGAAAACGGCAGCTTTGTCCGGTGGTTTCAACGGATCGACGCAACACTTTAATCTTTTTGGAAAGATGGAGTGTAAGTCATGGCCTATCGGACGCGGGTATTTTTCACAGATAAGCAGAAGTCAGATATCTGGGATCGTTGGCAGCGGGGGGAATCGATGAGCTCGATTGGGCGCCATTTCGATCGCGGCTCATCATCTATTTATCCGTTGTTGGAACGTGGCGGCGGCATAAGGCCAGCGATACGAAGGCGATCCGGATTGGCACTGACGCTTTGTGAACGTGAAGAGATATCACGCGGCCTTGTGGCCAAACAGTCGCTGCGTTCGATCGCAGGTAGCCTTCATCGCGCACCTTCCACCATTAGCCGTGAAGTCGGCCGTAATGGCGGTGCCAATAACTACCGTGCTGCAATATCTGACGCGCAGACTTGGGATCGTGCGCATCGCCCGAAGCCCTGTAAGCGAGTTGGGAACGACTATCTTTGCCGCATTATATCAACCAAGTTACACCGCAAATGGTCTCCGCAACAAATCGCAGGTTGGCTGATGCGCGTACACCCTGATGACGACGACAAGCGTATCTCTCACGAGACGATTTATCGGAGCCTATTCATCCAAACACGAGGGGTGCTCAAGAAGGAATTACAAGCGTATCTACGCGCGACACGGTCCATCAGGCGGTCACGCCATGCAACGCTTAAGCGCAGCGGATTGGGCAAGTTCAACGATGTTATCTCTATCCGAGAAAGGCCTGCAGATGTCGAGGATCGCGCCATGCCGGGACACTGGGAAGGAGACTTGATTGCTGGATCTGGCAACAGCTTCATCGCCACACTGGTCGAGCGACACACCCGATTTGTGATGTTGGCAAAAGTCAGCAACAAAGACAGCCACAGCGTCATTCAAGCGTTAATCAAACAGTCCGGCAAGCTGCCAAAAGAGCTTTATCAATCTCTTACGTGGGATCGAGGAACAGAGATGGCAGGCCATAAGGCCTTCACGCTTGCAACGGATATCGACGTCTAGCTGTGCGAACCACATTCGCCCTGGCAACGCGGAACAAACGAAAACACAAATCGCCTTCTGAGACAGTACTTTCCAAAGGGCACGAATTTGTCGATACATAGTCAGGCAAAGCTGAGCGCCGTAGCGAGGCAGCTCAATGAACGACCTCGAAAAACGCTGGATTACGAAACTCCAGTAGAACGTTTTAACGCATGTTTTGCGTCGATCCGTTGAAGCCACCGGACAAAGCTGACAACGCAAAGCATGTATCTTGCTGGATATTCAACCAGCACCAGTCCGTAATTGCGTTGCGTGCCCTACATGATGAGACGTGGTGGCACCCGTCTCTGCAATCAGAAGCAAAATTGCTCTCCAACGTAGCACCAGTGTAACACCAGCCAATTCACCAACGAAAAAAGCCACCCGAAGGTGGCTTGTAACGAACTGAAATTATTCAGTAATATTGGTTGCGGGAGTAGGATTTGAACCTACGACCTTCAGGTTATGAGCCTGACGAGCTACCGGGCTGCTCCATCCCGCGCCAATACCGTGCGTTTAGTCCGGAAATTTGGGGACTGCAAGGGGGTGCGGCGGCTTTCGCTCAATAAAATCGCATCCAAGCCCTAAAGCGCTTTCAAAGCGGCGATGGCTTCGGTGATCGGATAGTGATGGTTGCCCACAAACAGACCGTTGGCATCGATGTAATCGGCATTGGTCAGCGATCCGTGAATGGAATGGTCGATGTGTTGCATGACTTCGTTCTTGGTGAAGTTTCCTGCAACGATCGGACGACATTCGAACCCTGCGGCCATCAAGCGCTTTACCAAGTCGTGGCGCTGCATGTCAGCATCCGGACGTAACACAAGGCTGAAGCCAAACCAGCTGCTGTTTCCGATTTCCTGCTGGATCATGAACAACGGATGCTGTCCCAATTCACGCTGCACCATGGCGCCATTCGCGCGGCGGCCTTCTATCAGACCGGGTAGTTTTTTCAGTTGTTCCTGGCCCAGTGCGCCGGACATTTCCAGCGGCCGCAGATTGTAGCCCGGCAACACAAACCGGAAGCTTTCTTCAAACGGATCATCGGACTTTTCGCCTGTAACCTTGTTGAACTTGGGCAAATTCCGGGTCCAGCCATGCGCACGCAGCGACAACATAACGTGGTACAGTTCTTCGTCGTCGGTGACGACAATACCACCTTCCATCGTCGAGATGTGGTGTGAGAAAAAGGCCGAATAGGTGCCCATGACGCCGAAGGTTC
>NZ_JBDWIU010000005.1:0-109518 GCF_039974535.1 Litoreibacter sp.
ATCATGACGGCTCATCCAATAATTGGGACACTAAATAGGGGTCAGCAGATCAGGCAACCCATCGAATGGCTCGCACAAAATTTGAGCGCAAAGTTGCTCGACGCTCCGAAACCGACGGCCAAATTGAGCCTTCAACCGCCCGGATGAAACAGTTTTGTAAAACTCGCAAAAATGCTGCTTCAGGTATCCTTCCCTTCCAATCTCTTGGCTGAGTGGTTTGAAGCACAGTTTTCTACGTGTCGCGCATTAAAACGGGTACCGGCGGTTCGACCCTCAATCCAAGCCGCACGCTTGAGCGCATCGAGCCGGACTAAGAGTTCCTCTTCCGGAAACTCGTTCCCAAAATTATGTCCCCTGCGAAAGAACACACAAAAGTTCGAACATGAGCGATGCGCCCAGCCAAGCCGTCGTTCCATTTGGATCAAATGGGGGGGATACTTCGACCAAATCGGCACCGATGAGATTGAGGCCAGCCAGTTCCCTGATGACCTGTTGGGCTTGATAGCTGGTCGGGCCGCCGATTTCTGGTGTGCCGGTTCCAGGGGCATATGCCGGGTCTACAAAATCAATATCGAACGTGCAGTAGGTCGGGTCAGCGCCGACAATCTCGCGTGCTTCGGTCATCACATCTTTTATACCACGGTCAAAGAACTCCTCGATCCGAATGATGCGAACGCCTTGCGCCTCGCCCCACTCGATATCCTCACTGTTGTAAGAGGTACCGCGAATGCCAATTTGAACCATGCGATTTGGATCAACTAGACCTTCTTCTATGGCGCGGCGAAATGGCGTTCCGTGAGTGAACTTGTTGCCATCGAAGTAGCTGTCAAACAGATCGGTATGTGAATCAAACTGGATGAGTCCAACGGGGTTGTCACGGGCTAGAGCACGCAAAACTGGCAAGCTAGAAAGGTGGTCACCACCAGCCGTCATTGGTGTGATGCCGTGGCTTTTCAAGACGTCATAGAAAGCTGTGATGCGAGCCATGCAATCGATAATATCAACCGGGTTTGGGGAAATGTCGCCAAGATCTGCACAATTTACGGCTTCGAACGGATTGACCCCTGTCACAGGGTTGCCTGACCGGATCATCGTGGACAGGTCTCGCAATTGGCGCGGACCATGACGCGGACCTGATCTGTTCGTCGTACCACTGTCCCACGGGATACCGACAATGCCAATCTGCACATCGGCGTACCGCGGATCAATTGGAGACAAATGAGGAAGGCGCATGAAGCTTGGAACGCCGGCAAAGCGCGGAAGGTCGATTCCGGAAACGGGTTGGAAAAATGGGTCGCTCATTTGGATACTCTCGATTTGGTTGCGGTATTTTCAGCGATCATCGAAATCATTTCGAACATGATAGCCGACGCGGTGAGCGCGGTTATCTGATTGGGGCTGTCTTTGGTCGGCATCATGCAGACGACGTCACCGCCGATAATGTTCATGCCACGCACCGCATGAAGCAACGCGATAGCTTCATCGATATCGAACCCTTTTTCACCTGCTTCGATGTTGGAAACCGCAGGTGCAATTGTAGGATCAAGGCAATCAAGATCAAACGTTATATAGATTGGACGCCCTTGCATCACGTGTTTGATCTGGGCTGCTACATCTTCGATACCGCGTTTGCGGAATTCACGCATGGTTACAACGTTATAGCCATAGTCGTACGACGGCTGTAGCCAATCCAGCGTCCGGGCGTGCCCGCGCAAACCGATTTGCATCGAGTGGGTTGGATCAACTTTGCCCTGATCTGCTAGGTACGCCCCCCAATGCGCCGCAGATTTTTGAGCGCCAAGAAAGTGGTCGACCTTGGTGAAGACATCCGTATGTGCATCAAGATGAAGGAAGCAAATAGGTTCACCCTCTGTGAGGTTTCCACATCCTAAGGCCTGCACAATGCCTCCCGTGATAGAATGATCGCCCCCTACAGAGACAGGGCGTGCTCCAGATTTATCGAGTTCTGTATAGAACCGCGTGATCTGCTCAATGCAGTCTTCATTGTCATTCGCTCGAGGAAACGGGACATCACCAATGTCTGCAATCTTTGCAGTTGTCCAAGGGTTCAGTTCAAATTGGCTGTGCACGCGGCGTGCGATTGCGGACACATTGCGCAGGGCACGTGGTCCAAGATGTTGGTCGCGCTCTGTCGTGCCATTGCCTGTTGAATGAGGGACGCCAACAAGTGCAATGTCCTTTCCTTCTGGCCCTTCGTTCGGGCATCGAAAGAAGGTCGGGATGCCCCACCAATATAGGTTGTCCATCATCGAATCTAGGTGTTCATTGGCCATTCTTTGCTCCTTTCGGTATCGCGTAGCCGCGCCGTCATGTTGGTTTTTAGAGGTCGTTAGCGCTGCTGTTGTGCGCTTTTGCGATAGGCGCCCTGTGCGATCCGGTCGATGACCATCGCACACAGCAGGATCGCCAAGCCGCCAAGAAGCCCCTGACCTTTTGCCGCGTATTGAAGCGCCTCAAGGATCAACGCACCAAGACCCTCAGCCCCGATTAGGGACGCGATGACGACCATGGAAAGTGACATCAGGATGGTTTGGTTGATGCCAGTCATGATGGATGGCAACGCAAGGGGGAGCTCCACGTTCGTCAATAATTGCCATGGCGAACAGCCAAAGGCGACCGCTGCTTCTTTGGTGGCGTCCGGCACGCCGCGCATGCCAAGGGCCGTCAGGCGGATAACGGGCGGCATTGCAAAAATTAATGTTGCTAAGACGCCCGGTGGCTTACCCGTGCCAAAAAATGCAATGATTGGGATCAGGTAAACAAATGCCGGCATGGTTTGCATGAAATCAAGAACTGGTTCCGCAAATTTATAGGCCCGTTTCGACTTTCCAAACCAAATGCCAAGCGGGATGCCTATGATTACACAAAGGAACGCTCCAGCCCCAATAAGTGCGACTGTTATCATGGAAAGTTCCCACAATCCCATACAGGCAAGATAGGCAAGCGACGCAGCTGTAAAGATCATCACGCGTAGGCCGGCCAAACGGTAGGCCATCACGATGATGACAAACATCACCACGGGCCATGGCGTTTGAATCAACAGGACTTCAAGCGCATCTAGGACCCAGCGGATTGTTGCGGTGACACCGTCAAAAACACCGCCAAACTTGATGGCAAGCCAATCAAACCCATCGTCCCCCTTGAGGGACAAGGCAGAAAAGTATTCCTTCCCAACCGGAAACTCCGTGATAGGAATCCGTTGCCCCAATAGCCCACCAGTCAGCCCAGCGACGACATTGTCGGGGTTTGCAACTGTGAAACGGATTAGTGTCAGCGGCCAAATCGCGAGAAGGCCAAGGACGCCAAACACGACACCGCTTCGTGTGACGCCGGATTGTTCACGGCCAGATGACCGCCAGCGCAGGAATTGGGCCTCATAGGCAATGTTTGCTGTGAACCCTTCGAGTAGCTTCAATAGGGCAAACAGGCCAAGACCTGCAATCAAAACCAGTGTCGCGAATTCATTCGCGGAATTGGCCTGTTCCAAAGCGATATCAGCCGCACCTCTTAGGTTTTCAGCAATTTGTAACTTTGCCATTGCACTTGTTGGATCACCTGCTGCGGTTAGATCGGCAGCCTGTTGTTCTCGTTGGGCAATATTTTCCAAAAGACGTTCGTAACGTTGAAGTTGATCTGCTCCAAGCTCGCCCCATAGACCACGCACGATCTGGACCAATGCAAAGAGTTCGAGAACGAGAAAGGTCCAGAAAAACCCCCAAACACCGCGAGATGCGGCCCACACCGGGCCAAAGATTGAAGCCCAGGTGTTCCAGGATCCTGAAAACCCCGTCTTGCATTGGATGCGTTTGAATTCGTAAATATAGTAGGGCGCGTTGACCCCAACAAAGTCTGAGATGGACTGATTTAGCGTATTCGCATCTGTTTTCGAACTCTGAACTGTCATGCTTTGCCCCCCTTGATGCCACGTAAAAGCGTCGACTTATCCACCACCCCGATGTCAGCCCCTTGATCATCCGTGATGACAACGGCGAATTCGGTTGTGGTCGAAATATCGATAAGTTTATCCAGATCGGTCCCGTGGTGCGCACGCGGGCTTTGGGACAGGTCTTCGCCCGGTGGGGGCACGTAATCCGCGATATCGATCATGACCGAATGGGCGAAAACGAGTTTCAGTTTGGAAATGCCGTCGACGAAGTCGCGCACATAATCGTCGGCGGGTTGGGTCACAATTTCTTCGGGTGTTCCAATTTGAACAATGCGTCCATCTTTCATGATAGCGATGCGGTGTCCGATACGGATCGCCTCGTCCAAATCATGCGTAATGAAAACGGTGGTTTTTTGTAGTTCAGCGGAAAGCGCCATGAACTGATCTTGCAGCTGGCGACGGATCAACGGGTCGAGCGCCGAGAACGGTTCGTCCATCAAAAGAACATCAGGATCTGACGCAAGCGCGCGGGCCAGACCGACACGTTGTTGCATTCCGCCTGACAATTCGGAAGGGAACCGATCTTCGTAGCCCGTTAGATTGACGCGATCCAAACAGGTTTGCGATATAGCCCAACGTATTCCTTTGGGTTCGCCGCGAATCTGAAGAGGAAAGGCCACATTGTCGCGCACGGTAAGATGCGGCAGCAGCGCCATATGTTGGAACACCATGCCAATGTTCTTGGATCTAATCTGGCGTAGCTCAGCCTTATCCAACGCCAGCACATCCTGTCCAAGTATCGAAATCCGACCCGCTGTAGGTTCGATTAGCCGGTTGAGGTGCCTGACCAAAGTCGATTTTCCTGACCCTGAAAGCCCCATAATGCAGAAGATTTCGCCTCGTTTTACGCAGAAAGAGCAATCCGCAATGCCTACAACACAGCCGAACTCGCTTAGCACATCGGATTTGCTTAATCCGCGCTCTTGAACAGCCGTCATAGCGGTATCTGCGTTGGCACCAAAAATTTTCCAAACGCTGTCCAGCTCGATCACTGTATCGTTCATGTTCATAACTTTCTTACGCGTCGCAGTTCGAACTGGCCGCCAGATGATGGAGAATGTGAAAAGCCTGCCAGCGTCGCGCAAACCACGCTGGCAGGGACGGGGTTACTGGAACCACGCGTCAACAAGGTCCGCGTTTGCATCAACCCAGGTTCGCGCAAATTCAGCCGGGTCTTGCCCCTCAACCGATAGGGCATAAACCATGCCGTTCACCTGTTCCGTGTTGAAAGAGACATTGGCGAGCATTTCGGCAGCCAGAGGCTGGGTGTTGGCAAGGGCAAGGGAGTAGAAGACGTGCAATTTGGTTGCATCCCAAGCCGTAGGGGCCGTTGAAAGTTCAAGCCAATTAGGATCATCCGTTGGTTGAATAACGTTCCATTGATCGGCGTCAAATTCTGGTTCGGTCAACGTTACAAGGTCATAAAGCGAAAACATGTGGTGAGGGGTGTAACAAAAGAACACGATGTTTTCGCCTTGGGCCGTCGCGTTGTCGACCTGCGCCATGGCCAGCGCTTCATCCATCTCAACAAGCTGCATGGTTTCATCATAGCCATAAGACTGTGCTCGGATTTTCTCTACGTTGGTTGAGGCCCAACCCGCACCACCGATCCAAACTTCGCCCATGCCATCGCCGTCTGTATCAAAATTGGCTGCCATCACGGGGTTGGACAAATCGCTGAGCGCTTCAATGCCTGTGCGTTCGGCGGTCTCGCGGGTCACGCACATGTTTTGGTCCGACAAAACGGTGTTCGGATTCATCGCCACTGTGCCCTTTTCGGTCACAAATGTGTCGTGTAGGTTCTGCTGGTTGGGCATCCAAACTTCAGGATGTACATGCATTGCGCCGGAATCCATCGCTTCGAAGATGATTGGATTTGTGCCGTTTTGCAGGGCGACTTCGAGGCCTAAATTATCTTCGATCGCGATTTTTAGAATGTTCGCAGTTGCACCAGCGGATGCCCAGTTCGGCACGCCAATGACGACGTCCTGAGCCATCGCAGTTGAGCTGAGTATCAATGTCGTTGCAGTGGCGAAAGGGATTACTGATTTGATCATATCGATCTCCTAGTTGGTTTTTCGTGTTGTTCTTGGGGCGAGGCTTCTGATGAACCTTTTTCCCGGACAATCAGTCACGGGCTGCACCAATACAGATCAAATCAGTTAGTTTCCTAAAACTACAAATTTCAGGAATTTACTTTGATGATGATACAAGTAATATTAGCTCAATGTTACCAAGCTATCTGTCCAAAGCGGATCTTCACCTGCTCTATGTCTTCATAGTGGTTGCTGACGCGCGTGGCTTTTCGGCGGCCCAAGTCGACTTGAACGTTTCGACGTCGACGATTTCGAGGCAGATTTCCGATATTGAGACGCGCCTTGGCATGCGTTTATGCTCTCGTGGTCGCGGGGGGTTTCAAATGACGGCTCAGGGGGACCTGGTCTATCATGCCGCAAAGAAACTGTTCCAATCGCTCGAAGAATTTGGAAACGAAGTAACAGGCGCCCGCGACAATATCGCTGGACATCTGTCAGTTGGTGTCGTCGACAATTGGATTTCAAACGGAACTTCAGCCATGGTGCGCGCGCTTTCAAAGTTTGCAAGAATGGCGCCTGATGTCAGCCTGGAGATTCATACGCTCGCCCCAGACGATCTTGAACTTGGGGTGCTCGATCGACGGATATCGTTCGGAATTGGCGTTTTCCATTCACATAAACCGGGGGTTGAATATGAGAAGATCAGTGAAGAACACGTTGATCTTTATTGTTCAACCGAACATCCGTTGTACAACTGTCGTAATCCGGCACGCCTCAGTGAAGGGATCGCCAATGCTGCTTTGGCCAAAAGATCTTATTTGAACGAAAGCCATGTTGCGCCAGTGACTCGCGGGATGAAATCTAATGCTGAGGCCCATCAAATAGAAGGGATCGCCACGTTGATTCTGACGGGGCATTATATCGGATACCTCCCGCAACCGTTCGCGGCCGATATGGTAAAGGACGGGCGCATACAAGCCATTTCGAACGGTGATTTTGCTTTGCCTGTTTCGATTGAACTGATCAATAAGCGTGGCCACGCGAGAAGCCTTGTAGAACGTACCTTTGTTGAGTGCTTAACTTATCAATCAACCTGACGCATTCGCGCCAGTTGTGCGGACCCCGTCTGATTGAAGGTTTCTTATTTAGATAAGATCATCGCCGCACTGCAACCTTAACACCGTAAAACTGGTTTTCGGCACGCTAGCGGTCGTGTTGAGTTCGACGTCCGCTGTTTGACCTTTAGGTTTGCGACGTCGCAAGTGCGGCGCAAGGCAACTTTGAACCGATGAAGTTTTTCTCTGTAAGCGTAACAAAGAGAAAGCAGCCACTGTCAGGAAAAGCCGCAAAGTCCGCTTCGTCCCTCAAAGCGGGCATTGATTTAGGTCGCGGGGAATGTCCGGTCTGGGTCAGAAATGCGCGACGTTTGGGGCAGTAGTTCGTGACCCGATCTATTGATTGGATTCAGAAGTTTGTCACGTTGAGGTGAACCTATCCAACGTTCTATACAACTAACGACGCGGCTTAGTCCGCGGCCCCGTCGCGGTACCACGCAACGATGATCTGGCGGTTCTTTGGTGTCATGGTTTCAATCGCATTTGGGGGCGGCATGGCGTTGGTGACCCCTGCATGCAGGAAGATGGATTCCGCGTGGCGCGTCACGTCGCCCACGGTTTCCAGCACCACGCCCTTTGGGGGCCAGTTGATCCCGTCCCAAGCCGGCTCGCGGGAATGGCACATGGAGCAATTGCCCAAGACCACATCAAACGCGTCTTCAAAGCCTTCGGCCTCCGCGAACTTCTGCTCATAGGGGGTAAGGGCGCGGGCCTCGGCGTCCTCATAGGTGTCGAGCATCGGGTTGGTGGACAGCCATGCGATGATGATCATCAAAATGACGGTCACGCCCCACGTCCAGTTTGGCCCCTTGCCGGTGGAGTGCATGGTGTTGAAGTAGTGCCGTATGGTGACGCCGGTGAGGAAAATCAGGCTGGCGATGATCCAGTTGTATTGCGTGGCGAAGGCCAGCGGGTAGTGGTTGCTCAGCATCAAGAAAATCACCGGCAACGTCAGGTAGTTATTATGGGTCGAGCGCAGCTTGGCGATCTTGCCATACTTGGGATCAGGCGTACGTCCGTTTTGCAGGTCCGCCACCACGATGCGCTGGTTCGGCATGATGATGAAAAACACGTTCGCCGTCATGATGGTGGCGGTGAAGGCCCCAAGGTGCAGCAAGGCCGCGCGGCCCGTGAATATCTGGTTGTAGCCCCAAGCCATCACCACAAGGATGACAAACAATAGCACCATCAACAGGGTGGGGGCCTCGCCCAGCTTGGACTTGCACATGAAGTCGTAGCACAGCCACCCGATGGTCAAGGACCCAGCCGAGATGGCAATGCCTTGCCACAGCAGCAGCTCGGCCTTGTTGGGGTCCAACAGGAACAACTCGCCGCCAACCCAATAGACGATCATCAGCAGGGCCGCACCCGATAGCCACGTCGAGTAGCTTTGCCATTTGTGCCAGATCAGGTGGTCGGGCATGTTTTCGGGGGCGACCATGTATTTTTGGATGTGGTAGAAGCCGCCCCCGTGAACTTGCCACTCCTCGCCCGTGGCCCCTGCGGGCATGTTCGGGGCCTTGCGCAGGCCGAGGTCCAGCGCGATGAAGTAGAACGACGCACCAATCCACGCCATGGCGGTGATCACATGGGTCCAGCGGACGGCGAACCCGATCCAGTCCCACATCACGGCAAAATCATACATGAGGCGTCTCTCCTTAGTGCGTCTTCTCCCCACACTAGTAGGGATTTTACTTTTCGGGTATTAGGGCTAATCGCCCAGCTGTGTCAAAAAAAGCAATAAAATGTCCTATCTCGATAATATCCGAACTTTCATCCGCGTCTATGAGTTGGGCAGCATGTCTGCCGCTGGTCGTGACATGAGGATTTCGCCCGCCGTGACCTCCTCGCGCATTGCGTCCCTAGAGGAACATCTTGGTGTGCGTCTGTTTCAACGCACCACCCGCAACCTGACACCAACCGAGCATGGAAAAACTTTCTATGACGGGGCGTGCCAAGTGCTGGAGTCCGTCGAGGCCGCAGAAGCGCAGGTCGTCAACATCACGGAGCAACCTCGCGGGTCATTATTTGTCGCGGCACCTTTGGGCATCGGGCGGCGTATCATCGCCCCGCAAGTGCCTGCGTTCTTGGATCTCTATCCAGACGTGAGCCTGCGGCTACGCCTCACGGATCGCAAGGTAGACCTGACGACAGAAGGCTTGGACTTGGCGATCTTCTTGGGCCAGCCGGAAAACAGCGACCTGCGGATGAAAAAGATCGCTGATGTGCCACGGGTTTTATGCGCCTCGCCCAGCTACATCGCGGCGCGCGGGCATCCATTTAGCGGTGCGCAGATCGTAGATGGGGGGCACGAATGCCTCAACCTGCGCTTCCCCGGGGCGGTTGATTTCCAATGGCCCTTGATTACCAAGAGCGGCGTAAAACGGTTCCGCGTCGGCGGGCGATTTGAATGCGACGACGGCGACACCCTAACTGATTGGGCGCTGGCAGGGCATGGCATCGCATTGAAGCCGGTGTTTGAGGTGGCTGATTACCTGAAGTCTGGCGCCCTTGTGGTCGTGGGGGAAGACACACCGCCAGAACCAATTCAGCTGGCTTGCCTCTTCACGCACCGCCGCCACCAAGACCCCAAAACGCGGTTGTTTATGGATTTCGTCTCTGAGCAGATCATATCGGTGATGAAGGGCTAGCTGCCCCGATAGGTGGAATAGCCAAACGGGCTAAGCAGCAGCGGCACGTGGTAGTGCTGCGCCTGCGACATGCCAAAGCGCAGCGGGATCACATCCAAGAAGCGCGGCTCCTCGGGTGGGGTGCCGATGCGGTCGAGATAGTCGCCGGCGTGAAAGACCAATTCATAGGTGCCGATTTCAAATTCAGCTTCGGGCAAAATTTGCGCGTCAGTGCGCCCGTCGTCATTTGTGGTGACGGTTTTTAGATGCGTGCGCTGCTCCCCTTCGATCCTGTAAAGATCGATGGTCATGCCGTTCGCAGGGCGGCCCTGAGCTGTGTCGAGGACGTGGGTGGTCAGAAAGCCGGACATGAAGTGCTCCTATCGTGTGTTTCGTGCACTGTCTCAACTGAGGCGCGGGAAAGCAAACCCTGTTAGGCGCAACAGACCTTCATCCTGAATTTGAAAAACCCACAAACCATTGACGCGGATGAGGGCTGCTGTAAGTGGGGTTCATGGCACAAATAGAAGTATTAACCGAAGACACCCGCTGGACTGACGCTGGCTTGCCCGCTTTGGCAGAAGTGGCTTGTACTGCGGCATTGGTCGAGCTGTCACTGGATGCGGACTATGAGATTAGCCTGCTGGCGTGCTCGGACGCGCGGGTGGCAGAGCTGAACACTGAATTTCGCGGCAAGCCGACGCCCACAAATGTGTTGTCTTGGCCCACGGAAGAACGCGGCGCGGCCATTCCCGGCATGATCCCGCAATTGCCCGACGGTGCCCCACATGAATTGGAATTGGGCGACATCGCCATTGCCTTTGAGACCTGTGTTCGGGAGGCTGAAGAGGCAGAGAAGCCATTTAACGACCATGTGACCCATCTTTTGGTGCATGGAACGCTTCATTTGTTGGGGTTTGATCACATAAATGATCCAGATGCCGCTTTGATGGAAGGTTTAGAGACCAGAATTCTTGCAAAACTAGGTATTGAAGACCCATATAGTACGTAGGGCTCCGCATTTGGGGCCAATTAATTGGAAAAGGACCGATGGGCGCAGAAATCGAAGGCTCGTCTACCGCAGCGCAAAGCGCGCAGGACATAGACCCTAACCAGACCGAAACCGCGATTGGCGGTGGGACGGAACCTGGACTTATATCACGAGTGATCGCCGCCTTCCGCGCGCCTGATCCTGTTGACACTTCTTCCCAAAGCAATGGAACAGTTCAAGCCCCCGTGCTTGGCCTTGGTAACCTGCGTGTAAAACGCGTGGAGGACGTCGCCGTCCCGCGCGTTGAAATCGTGTCGGCATCTAAGACCATTAGTTTGGAAGAACTTGTTGAGGTGTTTCGCGAAAGCGGACTGACCCGATTGCCGGTGTTCGAGGAAACTTTGGATACGCCCATTGGGATGATCCACCTCAAGGACTTGGCACTGCGCCACGGCTTCAACGGCAAAGGAACCAAGTTTGATCTGGAGGCGATGGTGCGGCCGGTGCTGTTCGTGCCGCCCTCCATGCCGATTGGTGTTCTGCTGGCGAATATGCAGACCACGCGTAAACACATGGCCTTGGTGATCGACGAATATGGCGGTGTGGACGGGTTGGTGACCATTGAGGATCTGATCGAACAGGTTTTGGGCGAGATCGAAGATGAACATGACATCGACGAAGCCGACCTGTGGAAGATGGAAAAACCGGGATGCTACTTGGTGCAAGCTCGCGCCCCTTTGGAGGAATTCGAGGCCGAGATCGGCCAACGCTTGTCTGACGACGAAATGGACGAGGAGATCGACACTCTCGGCGGATTGGTCTTCATGCTGTCGGGCCGCGTGCCGACGCGCGGCGAAGTGGTGGAACACCCATCGGGCGCCGAGTTCCAGATCATCGACGCTGACCCTCGCCGCATCAAGCGCCTTCGCGTCTTGGTGCCGCTTGCCAAGGCCGGTTAAGCCACATGATACGTCGCGCCTTCCGGCCTGAAGCAAGGCCAAGCTGGCGAACGCTTGGCTTAGCCGCGATTGCGGGGGCTTTGGGGGCTTTGGGGCAGGCGCCTTGGTCGCTTTGGCCCGTGGCTTTGTTGGGGTTTGCGGGGTTGTTTTGGCTGTACCGCGAAACGCTAAGCGCCCCGAAGGCTGCATGGATCGGCTGGGCGGGTGGTGCCGGATACTTCGCCATCGCGTTGTTTTGGCTGGTGGAGCCTTTCTTGGTCGACATCGCTCGTCATGGCTGGATGGCGCCATTCGCGCTGTTCTTTATGTCAGGGGGACTGGCGCTTATATGGGCCACGGCCTTTGGAGTGGCGCACCGAATAGGGGGCCTGATTGCCCTTGTTATCTTGTGGTGCGCCGCAGAAATGCTGCGCAGCGTTTTGTTCACGGGCTTTCCTTGGGCCACGGTTGGTCATATTTGGTCGGGCCACCCGATTTTGCAACTCGCAGCTCTTGGTGGCACACCAGTTTTAACTTGCGTCGCTTTGGCGATCTCGGCGGGACCGAGTTCTCGAAAACCCCTTGTGGGTATAGGCATGTCAGCGGCTCTTTTGGGCGGTAGCTGGCTATATGGTGCGCAAGTTCTCTCTACAAATGCTGCGCTATTCACCGATCAAACGGTGCGGTTGATCCAACCCAATGCTGCGCAGCATTTGAAGTGGGACCCAGAGCACAGCGGGCGATTTTTACAACGCGCAGTAGACCTGACGACGGAGCCTGCGGATGCCCCGCTTGACCTGATTGTCTGGCCTGAAACTTCAGTTCCCTATCCGCTCAACGGGGCCCCTGCGGTGCTGGAAGCCATCGCGAAAGCTGGGCGCGGAACGTCGGTAATCGTCGGGGGCAATGACCGGATTGAGGACGGCTGGCGTAACACGCTGACTTTGCTGGACCAGAACGGCCAGAGGACGCAGACCTATCACAAGTACCACCTTGTCCCCTTCGGTGAGTACATCCCGTTTGGTGAGGCTTTGTCGAAGCTTGGCATTCGTGGCTTGGCCTCGCGCGATGGCGGCGGTTTTTCTAAGGGCCCCGGTCCGCAATTGATGGATTTGCCAGGCATTGGACCCGCGCTGCCTTTGATCTGCTACGAGCTGATTTTTCCGCGCAGCTTTAGAGGGCTTGATCGCCCTAATTTGTTGCTGCAGATCACCAACGATGCGTGGTTTGGTAACATCTCCGGTCCTTACCAGCATTTGGCACAAGCACAGGTCCGCGCAGTGGAGCAGGGCTTGCCGCTGATCCGTGCTGCAAACACTGGCGTCTCGGCAGTGATTGACCCTTGGGGGCGTGTGTTGGCGCAGACGCAACTCAATGAGGTCGCGTTCTTGGATGCCAAGGTGCCAGCCCCAACAGATGCGACGTTATACAGCCGAGTTGATGATTGGCCGATGCGAGGGGGCTTGGCCGTGTTGCTGTTGTGGCTGATAATCGCTCGCCGGCGTGTTTCCATTGACCAGACAGCCCCACACAGGTAGGGCAGTGCGAACCTTCGCCGCCACAACGGCTTCCTGACGTGGCTGAGCACTTAAACCGGAGCAATTTCATGGCACGACAGAACTACCAATTTACCTCGGAATCCGTATCCGAAGGGCATCCTGATAAGGTGTGCGACCGCATTTCCGATGCCGTCCTAGACGCGTTTCTCGCTGAAGAGCCCGAAGCACGCGTGGCGGCTGAGACTTTCGCCACGACAAACCGTGTGGTCATCGGGGGCGAAGTTGGCCTGTCGGACCAAGACAAGCTGCATGACTACATGGAGCGGGTCGACGGCATCACCCGCGACTGTATTCGCGACATCGGTTACGAGCAGGATAAGTTCCACTGGAAGACTGTCGAAGTCACTAACCTGCTGCACGAACAATCCGCCCATATCGCCCAAGGTGTAGATGCGGCGAAGGACAAAGAAGAAGGTGCGGGCGACCAAGGCATCATGTTCGGCTACGCCTGCAACGAGACGCCAGAGCTGATGCCGGCCCCAATCCACTACGCCCACTCCATCCTGCGCCGCTTGGCCGAGGTGCGCAAAGACGGCACCGAGCCAACGCTCGGCCCAGACGCCAAATCGCAGCTGACTGTGCGCTATGTTGACGGCAAGCCGGTTGGCGTGTCTTCGGTTGTTTTGTCCACGCAGCACTTGGACGAAAGCATGACATCGCAGGACGTGCGTGCGGTGGTTGAACCCTACATCACCGAAGTTCTGCCAGAAGGCTGGTTGTCCGCTGACACCGAATGGTGGGTGAACCCAACGGGCAAATTCGTCATCGGTGGCCCTGATGGGGACGCGGGCCTGACAGGTCGCAAAATCATCGTGGATACTTACGGTGGCGCGGCCCCGCACGGCGGCGGCGCGTTCTCTGGTAAAGATCCGACCAAGGTTGACCGCTCGGCGGCTTATGCGTCGCGCTACTTGGCGAAAAACGTTGTTGCCTCAGGTCTTGCGCAGCGCTGCACGATCCAGCTGAGCTATGCGATTGGTGTGGCCAAGCCGTTGTCGATTTATTGCGACACCCATGGCACTGGCGAGGCGCCTGACGCAGCGATCGAAGCAGCGGTTGCGGGCCTCATGGACCTAACCCCGCGCGGCATCCGCGAGCATCTGGGCATGAACCGCCCGATCTATGCCCGCACCGCCGCCTACGGCCACTTTGGCCGCGCCCCAGAAGCCGACGGTGGTTTCTCGTGGGAGCGCACGGATTTGATTGAGGCGCTGAAAAAGGCGATTTAAGCAATCGCGTAATTTAAAGTTACCCAAAAAGGGCGGCCTTAACTGGTCGCCCTTTTTGGGTCTTAGGCGGGCTTTGAACAGCATCAAGAAGTTGCGTTGGATCGCGAGTCTTTGTGGTTGGGCTCCAATTGCGCCCGACTAGCTGCCACCATTCCAAAGATACCATGCCAACGTGATGCTCGCCGCGATGATGACGTAGGCGATTTTGGTCACTACGCCCTGCACCAAATCGTTGAAACTCGGCCTCAGCACGATTTCAGTGAGTGGCGCTTGTGATCCGCCTTTGGCAATTACGCGCTGCAGGGTTTTCGTGAAGCCGTCCCAAATGATCGGTTGCAGGCAGGCAAAGCCTACGCCGCCAAGCAAGGCAAATACCGCGAGTGTTGTCCGTCTGGCTAAGTCGCGATCCCCACCAAACAGACCAAGGGTCGCCTCGCCGATCACAGCGAGGACCACCAATACTGCAAAGCAAATGACGGATATGATCCACATGACGAAACCTTGAGCTAAAGAGGTTGGCAAACTTACTTTGCCGACTTTCTCGCAACTCAAGGTTCTGCGCCACCCAAAATGGGCCTTTCGTAAGCTACCTAACCCAGAAGCATAATATCTGATGACCCGGCGCCACGGCGGAGCGCATGCACATCGGCCAGTTCTGGGTCGTTGGCCCAACCAAGTGCGGATTCCTTGTCCGGAAAACTCAGCAACGCGGCCACGTTTGGCGGAGTAGGGTTGCCGTCCAGAGTGGTGAACTCACCTGTTGCGGTCTCAACCTTGCCGCCATGCTTCGCCAAGGCTGCGCCCGCGACTTCGCGGTATTGGGCCATGAGATCAGGGTCGGTGACGGTCAGATGGGCGATTGCATATATCATTGGTTTTTCCTGTGTGTTGAGATGTCTCGAACCTAACGCCAAAAGGATCAGGCAAAAACGCGTGTATTTGCAGTCTTCATGTGCGAAAATGCATGGATGGATATGGCTTGGGATGATCTGCGCACGGTGCTTGCATTGGTGCGCCACGGCTCGCTTGCGGGGGCGGGGGCGGCGCTTGGGGTGAATTACACAACCGTGGCCCGCCGCATTCGCCGCGCTGAAGGCACCTTAGGTGAGCCCTTGTTTGAGCGTTTGAGTGATGGCTACTCTCCTACGCAAGCGGCACAATTGATCGCTGAACATGCCCAAGACATGGAGCAGGCCGAACACGCTTTGATGCGCCGTATGAAAGGGGCGGAGACGCAGCTGTCTGGCCCCCTTGTTATCACGGCCTCGCAACTTCTGATCGCCAACTTTTTGACGCCAGTTCTGGATCAATTCACCAGTGCGTATCCGGCAGTGGAGCTGCGCATCCTCGCCACCAATGAAATGTTGGACCTGTCTCGACGTGAGGCCGACCTCGCGGTTCGGATCAGTCGATCCCCTGGTGATGAGCTGACAGGGTTGCGGCTCCTTAGTCAGGATACGGCCAGTTTTGCCACCGCGGATTGGGCGCAGCGTATATCCCAAGACCCAAATACGATGATCGATTGGGTTGTGTATGATGCAACTCCCGACTTGCCCAAGGGGGTAAGCCCTGATTACCCCAACATGCAGGTCAGGTTTCGTTTCGATGATATGGTGGCGTTAATCGGTGCCGCGCAAGCTGGCTTGGGCGTGTTGCGGATGCCGATGTTTCTAGGGCGGACGATTGCGGGCTTGGTGCAAGTGCCTGTCCTACCGCCGAGATCATACGCGGACATATGGGTGGTTGGTCACCCTGATGTGTGGCCGTCCGCCAAGGTGCGGGCGTTTCGGGAGGTGCTTGTTTCCCATTGCAAAGCCAACAAGGGGTTGTTCGTGGCGTAAGCTTTCGTTGCACAAGGCGTGCAGCACCGCTACACCGCCGCGCATGAGTATATCAGACACAGATTCCGCGACACCTCGGCGCAACTTTTATGGTCGCCTGAAGGGCAAGACCTTGAACGGGCGTCAACGCCAAGACTTCGACGAGGTCTTGCCAGACTTCCATCTGGAAAACATCAGCCGCGAAGACAACCCAGAGCGCGTGATGCTCGACACCGACGCTCTGCGCGCGGGCAAGCCCTTGTGGCTGGAGGTGGGCTTCGGCTCGGGCGAGCATATTTTGCACCAAGCCAAGGCCAACCCCGATGTGCAATTCATTGGTTGCGAAATCTACGTCAACGGCGTGGCGTCCCTGCTTGGCAAAATCCGCCGCGAGGGGGTGAATAACATCGTGATCCACCCCGGTGACGCGCGTGATTTGTTGGATGTCTTGCCGGAAAATAGCCTTGATAAGATGTTCTTGCTCTACCCCGATCCATGGCCCAAAGCCCGCCACCATCGTCGCCGCTTTGTGACGCCGGAGCATCTTGGCCCCTTGGCCGAAAAGCTGAAATCGGGCCATGAATTCCGCGTCGCCACCGATATCGTCGACTACGTGCGCCAAACCTTGGAAGAGGTCCCGCCTGCGGGCTTCAAGCTGACGCAAGACCCAGAGGACCTAAGCCAAGAATGGGACGACTGGTTCTCCACCCGCTACGAGCAAAAAGCCCTGCGAGAGGGCCGTACCCCGCATTACATGACGTTCATTCGCAACTAATACCCATAAGGATCACTTAGCCATGACTGCCAAAACCCGCATCGTTATTTCCAGTGACCACGCCGACATCGAGCTGCGCAAAGCCATTGCCGCTCATGTAGAGGGCCTTGGGTATGAGGTTGAAGACATCGGCCCGATGACGTCTGAGAGCACCCATTACCCCAAACACGGCGAAGCGGCGGCGCAGCGCGTGGCGTCGGGCGATTGCGATTTGGGCATTCTGTTGTGCGGCACGGGGCAGGGCATCATGATGGCGGCCAACAAGGTCAAAGGCATCCGCTGCGGTGTGTGCTCCGACACATTCTCGGCCCGCATGATCCGCGAGCACAACAACGCCAACATGCTGTCTATGGGTGCACGGGTGCTGGGTGATGCGCTGGCAATGGATGTTGTCGACGCCTTCTTGGGCGCCGAATTCGAGGGCGGTCGCCACGCCACGCGGGTAGATATGATCACGGCGATTGAGGGGTAGACGCTGCTTGAACTGGCTGCGGCCACCTCTATGAGCGGTGGGCGCAGCGAATGGCTGGTTTGAGCCCATGTTGACCGATGCCGCACCAAGAACAAGCGACCGCTTTTAATCATTCTGGCAAGTAGTCAACCGATATTCGGTTTGTTCAAAGCGCGCCCAGAAACTAACGTCAAGAGGCTGACGAGTGATAGTGCCAGTCCCAACGTGATCAGTCCGAATTTTAGAGCTGCAAAAGCGGAATACGGGATCGCGAGCCAGTCTGAAAAGGTGCTTGGATTCGCCAGCATGACAAAAGACCAGCCATTTTCAATCATGTCGCTTGTGCCACCAAAAACAAAAGCCAAGCCCGCCAAAACGCCAATTCTCCGTCCAATGCTCTCGGCGCGGTTGGATCGTGCAATGAGTGTGCAAACAAACAGACCGATCCCCAAAAAACCGAGAATAAAGCCGAAGTCGATCAGCTGCGTCTTAACATAGATGTCCAAGGTTCCGGCGTCGGTCATGGCGGCGTAATATTCTTTGACCGTTTCGCCGCTGAAGCTTGTTTGCCCGGTCATGTAATCGACAGGATGACGTGACGCGGCATAGCTGGCGTCCAACTTACCCTTCGCCCATTGGAACCAAACGACCGAAATAACGGCCAATGCCGCATGGATCAGAACAGGCATATCAATAATTTTCTTCATAACTTTCAACATCAAATTGATTCTCCATTTGTATTCCTGGGAATGTATATATATTCTTGAGAATGTAGTGCAAGGAGTTTTCTATGAGCGCATTAACGGGTCCCCTTATCGCCGAATGCTCAACTTGGCTTTCGATTGTGAGCAAACTTTTTAATACGCGCATGGGCGTATTACTTGCCCCTCATGATTTGACCCCCAGCCAATTCAGCATCTTGCACCACGTTACACGTCAACGCATAACGGGCGGCTGCAGCATTTCGCAGATCGCAGCTGCTGTCGAAGTTGAGCAACCAGCTGTTACAAAAACGATGGCTAAATTTCAGAATATGGGGCTTGTTAGGGTCGAACCCCATCCTTCTGACAATCGGTCCAAACTCGTTAGCGCAACACCTGAAGCAGACAGGCTATTGGGCACGATCTATCAAGATATGGGCCCTGACCTTTTCAAAGTATTTGGTAGCCTGAATGGTTCCGATATTGAGGCCTTTGCTGGAAACCTCAAAGCACTCGCTCAGTGGTTGGACGAGAACCGCCTTTGATATCGCTATATTGAGCCGCTTGGGACGAGATTAATCCGAGAAGGGAGAACAGACCTTGGCGCAACTGAAACGAAGGCCCTCTTAGTCCCGCACAACAGCCATTTATCCCACCACCGATACCCCAACACAAACGACGATGGACCCCCGCGCGCCACTGGGCTATCACGTCTGGGCTTTTGACTGACCAGAAAGAACTGCCCTATGTCCGGCCACGGTGACCCAATCCCAATGACTTCCCGCGCTGGTGGCGCATTATCTGGCGAGGCGCATGTGCCGGGGGATAAATCCATCTCGCACCGCTCCCTGATTTTTGGCGCGATGGCCGTTGGGGAAACCAAGGTCTCGGGTCTTTTGGAAGGGCAAGACGTCCTCGACACGGGCCGCGCGATGCAAGCCTTCGGCGCCGAAGTGATCAACCACGGCGACGGCAATTGGTCGGTGCACGGCGTGGGCGTGGGCGGCTTTGCTGAGCCGGAGCAAGTGATCGATTGCGGCAATTCGGGCACCGGCGTGCGGCTGATCATGGGCGCTATGGCGACCTCGCCAATCACTGCGACATTCACCGGCGATGCATCCTTGAACGGGCGCCCGATGGGACGGATCACCGACCCGCTGGCGCTATTTGGCACCCAAAGCTACGGGCGCAAAAACGGGCGGTTGCCGATGACGCTGATAGGGGCGGCAAACGCGGCCCCTGTGCGCTACACCGTGCCAATGCCATCGGCGCAGGTGAAATCTGCGGTGCTATTGGCGGGCTTGAATGCTGTGGGCGACACCGTGGTGATCGAGAAAGAAGCGACACGCGACCACTCAGAACGCATGCTTGTAGGCTTCGGCGCGAACCTGAGCGTTGACGAGACCAATGAGGGCCGCGTGATAACCCTGCAAGGCCAACCAGAACTGAAGCCGCAAACTATTACTGTGCCGCGCGACCCAAGCTCGGCGGCTTTCCCTGTTTGCGCGGGCATCGTGGCGCCGGGGTCAGACGTGTTGGTGCCGGGCATCGGCTTGAACCCAACTCGCGCGGGGCTGTTCACGACCTTGCAAGAAATGGGCGCGGAGCTGACATTCGAGAACATGCGCGAAGAAGGCGGGGAGCCTGTGGCAGACCTGCGGGCCAAGTTCTCTGACAACATGCAAGGCATCGAGGTGCCACCAGAGCGCGCGGCGTCAATGATCGATGAATACCCCGTTCTGTCCGTTGTCGCGGCCTTCGCAACTGGCAAAACAGTCATGCGCGGCGTCAAAGAGCTGCGCGTGAAGGAAAGCGACCGCATTGATGCGATGGCGCGGGGCCTAGAGGCCTGCGGCGTGACTATTGAGGAAGATGAAGATACGTTTATCGTGCACGGCATGGGCGCAGACGGCGTTCCGGGCGGCGGTACATGTGCGACGCATCTGGATCACCGCATTGCGATGTCGTTCATGGTGCTGGGGCTGGGCACACAAAAGCCGGTTCATATTGACGATGGGGGGCCGATTGCGACGTCCTTCCCGATTTTTGAAGGTTTGATGCGCGATTTGGGCGCGACTATTACAAGGGACTAAGGGATTATGCAGAAGTATTTTGCGAGTGTTGTGACCGCGGGCGAGGGTGAGTTGGACGCCAACTCGCGCATTTTCGTGGGTCATTCGGACAATGTGGCGCAGTTCTTGGCGACGCTGATGATGGCCTTTGACCAAGACGGAACGAAGCTGTTGCTGCTGCGCCGCGCGGCTTTGCTGGATGACTTCGAAGAGGCTGACTTTGACGCGCCGATCAACCTTGGCCCAGTGAAAGCGATGGACATGCAACCCGGCCGCCTGATTGCTGGCGATCCATACCCTGGTGCTTTGCCCGAGGCCTTGCCAGAAACGGGCTGCAAAATGGCGCTGGTTGAATTGGCCGTGCAAACGGGTGGCGGACAGGTGGCTTTGGTTGGCGTGAAGGCTGACAACTCGGTTCAAGGTTTGCGCATCATGCTCAGCGATGCGGAGCAGGGTGGCGCGACCATCACGTCCGTTGAAGGGCTGATGGATGCGGGCTTGCATGCGGATGATGCTTACGACTTCGACGCCAAGCCAACCGATCTAGCTGCGCGCGTGGCAGGTGGTGAGCATATCGCGATGAGTGATCCGATTGCCTTCGGCGCCTAAATCCTTGCTTTGGGCGTGGGCGGTTGTAACCGGCGCGCTTTATTGCGTTTTGGCCTACGGGTCCTACGTCACAATGCCCTCCCTCGCGGGGGGTATTGCGGGATTTGACATGCAGCCCTTTGGGATGAGCGGCGAGCAAGGGATTGCTTATCTTGCTGCCATGACCGAGGAGGGGCGGGACTACTACCTCAATTGGTTGAAGCCGGTTGATACGGCTTTCATTGCTGCATTGAGCGCTTTGCTGCTGTTGCTTGCCATAAGGATTAAGGGCTGGTCGGGGGGCATTACCGGACTGTCGGCATTGGCTTATGCAAGCTTTGACCTTGTGGAGAACCTGCTTGTATCCAGCCTGATCACCCATGGCACGAAATCGGACACGGCAGACTTTGTTGAAACCATTGCAATGTTTACAACCGCCAAGTTTCTAAGCTTGGGTGTTGTGGGGGTCGCATTGATTATCGGTTGGAGGCGCTCGAATGCCCAAAGGTAGCTGCCTATGTGGCTCAATCACCTACACGGTTAACGGCCCGTTGCGCCCTGTTGTTGCATGCCATTGTCAGCAATGTCGTAAAACCAGCGGCCATCATGTTGCAGCAACGTCGGCGTTGCGCGGTGACATTGAGATATCGGGAGAGGTAGCGTGGTACGCCTCCTCCCCCACCGCACGGCGCGGGTTTTGTGCCACTTGTGGCAGTCAGTTGTTCTGGGACGGGCCGGGGGTGAATATGTCGATATTTGCGGGCTCATTTGACGGGGATGCAGGTCTTCGACTTGCAGGCCATATCTTTTGCGCCGACAAAGGGGGGTATTACGATATCTCTAGCGATCTGCCATGTGCGGATACCGATGACCCAAAACTAACGACGCAGGTACTATGAAATTCACTGTAGCCATCGACGGTCCCGCAGCGGCGGGCAAGGGAACAATCTCTAAACGGGTTGCCGAGGAATTCGGGTTGGCCCATTTGGACACCGGCCTGCTTTACCGCGCCACCGGCGCGCGGGTGATTGCGGGGGAAGACGCGGTTGAGGCTGCGCAAAACCTAACGCCGGAAGATATGGCGCGCGATGATCTGCGCAACACCGACGTGGCGCAGGCCGCAAGCAAGGCCGCGGCCATTCCCGATGTTCGCGCAGCATTGGTCCAGTTCCAGCACGACTTCGCCCGACGCGAAGGCGGTGCGGTGCTGGATGGACGCGACATTGGCACGGTGATTTGCCCTGAAGCGGATGTGAAGCTGTTTATCACGGCCTCTGATGAGGTCCGAGCGGAGCGGCGCTATTTGGAGCTGGTCGTCAAAGGCGAGGACGTCACGCGCGAGTCTGTGCGAACAGCCATGGCCGAGCGGGACGCCCGCGATAGCGAGCGCGAAACGTCGCCCCTAGCGGCGGCACAAGATGCCATCGTGATCGATACCAGCCAAATGCTTATTCACGATGCGGTAGCCGCCGCAATTCGTAGGGTGCGACCACGTTTCAAGGACGCTGCTGGCTAAGCAGGGGTTAAGTGCATTTTCGCATTTCTTGCGAGATTTTAGCGATGAAATCCCGCTGCTCTTTCGTGTCTGGAACCTCGGCTCCTCTGGCGCGGGATACGGTGTCTATCGCGATTTCTGCCGATCCTAAAAATCCGGCGAGTGTGCAGCAGGTCAGCATGCCAGATCGGCCAATGCCTGCGCGGCAATGAACCGCGACGCCCTCGCCATTGCGCAATCGCTGTGAGATGTCACGCACGAGGGCCTTGAACCCTTCAGCTTCCGGCAGCCCGAAGTCCTCGATTGGGAAGTTGGTGAATCCCAATCGCTTGTCGGCGCAGATGCCGGCTTCGGCTTGAAGGTCCAGCTCTTCTACTTCCCCAACTGACAACATGGAAATGACTGTGTTCACCCCTTGTGCACGGTAATGCTCGATGCATGCTTCTAGATTGGTCGCTGACGGCATTGGCATGATGAACAACTGACCCGGGTAATGCGCGGCAATGGGGAATATTGAGGGCGTCATAAGCGATCTTTCAACGGGACGTCTGGGCAAAGAGGTATCTGCCCAAGGCATCATCCACCTAACATGTCTGCCTTTGGGGTTCCATGCACGTTGGGCCCGCACGGAATACCGGCGGGTCAGTCGTTATCTCTCATTGGGGATAGTTAGGCGGCCGCCCATTTCGGGCTGCGGTCGTCGTCATTGCGAGCGTCACCTCGCATCCCTTCGAGGGTGTTAGCCCCTATGTTGCCAGCAGTCGCGGGAGGCCCGTTAAAGGGGCCAAAGACCACAGATCGAATGCGACGCGTTGAGAGCGCCTCGCGTTTGGTTAACCAAGGGTGGGGTATAGAGGCGATGCGTTAAGGCTTGGTGGTGGCGGCGTTCGGTGGGTGCTAGTATCGCGCAGGGCAAAGGTATGAGGCGACATGCGAAACTTAGCGATATTCCTGGCCGGTATCTGTATCGTGGCCGCGTGGTCATTTGGGTGGCCAGCTTACCGCAACTATCAAGGTTATTGCGCTGATTTAGGGCGCCGGCTGGACAAGGTTGAGCTGCAAGCCGCAATGAAAATGGCTGCGTTTGAATTGTTTAAGGCGGATGTGCGTCGGGTCAAAAGGGAAACGGGCACCCCTGAGAAACTGACAGATATTGAAACGCAAGAGACGTTTTTCGCGCGACACGTGGATTGCTGCGAATTGGTCGATCCAGAGAGCCTGCGAGCGGAAGAAGCGATCGCCGCATATCCGCGAATGCGCGGCGACTTTCTGTCTTGGGTCCGTTTGGAAATCTATATGGTTGATGTGAGAGGTACTGAGCACCTGCAATCAAGAAAGCGGGCGATCAACAACTGTGGCCAACTCTCGTCTTATCCCTATTGAGCAACTCTTTGGGTATCAGACTTAGTTACATACCTTTTCACCGCAATGTGGGCAGAAAACCGATGCCGTGGCGGCCTGTGAGTTTTTTAGACTTTCTTTAACTTTGCTCGCGACGCGTTCCCTGACACCAAGCTCGCTGCGCAGCTCGTCGAATAGGCGTTCCTTTTCGCTGGCATCAATGTTGCGATCCCAAATGACCTGAAGCTTATCGGCGAACTCTTCTCGGGTGCGGTGAAGCCGGTCTGCCAAGCCACTGGCCAAAATCCCTGCAGGAAGAGCCGCCATACCGATCCCGATAACCGCGACGAGTGACCCAAAGATTTGCCCCGCAGGTGTGACTGGCGAGACGTCACCGTACCCCACGGTGGTCAATGTCGCGATGGCCCACCACATAGCAGCGGGGATGGAGCCGAATTTTTCGGGTTGGGCATCATGCTCCGCGAGATATGCGCCGCTGGAGGCAAGAACCAACAAGACGAATAGAATGAATAGCCCTGCGATAAGGGCCTCCGCTTCCTCCTTGAAGACATCAATCAGCATCGACATCGCCAGCGAGTACCGCGTCAGCTTCAAAATTCTCAAAAGCCGCAATACCCGCAGGAATCGCAGATCAATCTTTAGAATGAAACCAAGATAAAAGGGGGCGATTGTCAGCAGGTCAATGATCGCCATAGGCGAGCACATGTAGCTAAGTCTTGGATGCGGGCTGTTTTTGTATTTCGGATCTTCAGCGCAGGCCCAAACACGAACGATGTATTCCAAGCTGAATATTATCATCGAGACAACTTCAAGCACCAAGAAGCTCGTGCGGAACCGCGCATCCAAGCTATCAACCGTTTCCAAAATCACGGCAAGCACGTTGATCGCAATGAGGGCAATCAGGAACAAATCCAAGTACCGATCTTGCCAATCGGATTTTTGATCCGGGTCGAGCGCCTTATGCGCGATCTGACGAAACTGCTTCACGATATGCCCCTTTGGTGCGCCATTTCACGGGTATTTCACGACTGCTTTCGCAGCCCTCGCGTAGGATGGCCCCATTATTTTAGCAAAGGATAGATTGATGAAGGAAACATTTGAAGACTGGAAAATGCGCTTTCAACTCGCACTTTATGCTGTCTTGGCTTTTGTGGTGATCTCTTTGGTGGTGTACCCACCCTTTGTTGCCAAACGGGTCGGGGACACATTCAAGGCCTTGGCGGCAAATGGTTTAAATTTCCAGGTCGTGAATGGGAAGGTATCGATAGCGCAAAGTGAAGGGCAACTGGAGGCGATTGAAACAGCGGCGAAATTTGACGAGGTCAGGTTGAACGCGGTGTGCCTCGTTACGGAAGATTGCTCAGATGGTGAGCTTGAAACGATCATCCAAGGACTATCCATCAAAGGTGTTGCAAGTTACCAAACTGTGTCTGGGACATCTGCCGCAGGATTTCCAGAATGGGTTGTTGTGGTTGGGGCTGATAGAACTATCGAGGCCGCGCGCTACGAGCTACAAAAGATTTCAAATAAAAACGGCGTTGAAGATGCGGGGCTGGTACTGCGCGATGGTTGGTACCGCACAGTTGCATACTTCCACACCTCGGAGGCCGCGAAGTTGGCTTTGCCGGGATTGGAAGAAATTGTTGGGAATGAGGGGGCCTACATTCGGTCACTGACCTTGTGGTGCGAAGGCGAAATAGAGAAAAAGGATGCGGAGGTCGTGACCTGCGGATAGCCTTTAACGTCAATGCCCGCTTATCCAGCGCTCTTGCCCTTTCCCCCAAGTCGAGCTATACGCGCGCTTGTCTGAAGGGGCGAGAACAGTCTCAAGGCATTCATTCAAACGGGCAGGGTCGGTTTACCGGCCCTATTTGTTTTGAAAAATGCGCTTGGAATCGTTTTGTTGACGGCCCGACAGACCAACATGAAACCCAAAGACCGGCGGAGACAACCGCTCGGCCCGCATAAACATTAGATTAGGACACACACGCCTCATGGCTACAAACGCATCTATGGAGGAATTCGAAGCCCTCTTGAACGAAAGCTTCGAAATGGACACACCGGACGAAGGTTCGGTTGTCAAAGGTAAAGTCATCGCTATTGAAGCTGGCCAAGCCATCATCGACATCGGCTACAAAATGGAAGGCCGCGTCGAGCTTAAAGAATTCGCTGATCCAGGCGAATCCCCAAAAATCGAAGTGGGCGACGAAGTTGAGGTATACCTCGACCGCGTTGAGAACTCCCGCGGCGAAGCCTCCATCAGCCGCGACAAAGCGCGCCGCGAGGAAGCTTGGGACCGTCTGGAAAAAGCATACGCAGACGAAGAGCGCGTCGAAGGCGCAATCTTTGGTCGCGTCAAAGGTGGCTTCACCGTGGACCTGGGCGGCGCAGTTGCGTTCCTTCCTGGCTCCCAAGTCGACGTGCGCCCTGTGCGCGACGCTGGCCCATTGATGGGCATGAAGCAGCCGTTCCAAATCCTGAAAATGGACCGTCGTCGTGGCAACATCGTTGTGTCCCGTCGCGCCATTCTGGAAGAATCGCGTGCTGAACAGCGTGCAGAAGTCATCGGCAACCTTACTGAAGGTCAGGCTGTTGACGGTGTGGTCAAAAACATCACCGAGTACGGCGCATTTGTCGACCTTGGCGGCGTAGACGGCCTGCTGCACGTCACCGACATGGCATGGCGCCGCGTCAACGACCCTCGCGAGATCCTGACAATTGGCGAAACCGTCAAAGTTCAGGTCATCAAGATCAACAAAGAGACCCACCGTATCTCCCTCGGCATGAAACAGCTGCAGGATGATCCATGGGGCGAAGTTGCCGCGAAATACGCTTTGGACTCCACACACCAAGGTCGCGTTACCAACATCACTGACTACGGCGCATTCGTTGAGCTGGAGCCAGGCGTTGAAGGTCTTGTGCACGTCTCCGAGATGTCTTGGACCAAGAAGAACGTTCACCCGGGCAAAATCGTGTCTACTTCTCAAGAAGTCGAAGTCATGGTTCTGGAAATCGACAGCTCCAAGCGTCGCGTTTCCTTGGGTCTCAAGCAGACTCAGCGCAACCCATGGGAAGTGTTCGCAGAGAACAACCCTGTCGGCAAAGAGATCGAAGGCGAAGTCAAGAACATCACCGAATTCGGTCTGTTCGTTGGTCTCGACAACGACATCGACGGCATGGTTCACCTCTCCGACATCACTTGGGAAGGCCGTGGCGAAGACGCATTGGGCGACTTCCGCAAAGGCGACATGGTTAAAGCCGTTGTCACCGAAGTTGACGTTGAGAAAGAGCGCATCTCGCTCTCGATCAAAGCCCTCGACGGCTCGTTCGACACAGCAGTGGACGGCGTTAAGCGCGGTTCCATCATCACGGTTGAGGTTACCTCGATCGAAGAAGGTGGCATCGAAGTGGAATATGAGGGCGCTAAATCCTTCATCCGCCGCTCCGACCTGTCACGTGACCGTGCCGAGCAACGTCCAGAGCGCTTCGGCGTTGGCGACAAGCTTGACGTACGTGTAACCAACGTCGACGCAAAAACCCGCCGCTTGGGTCTGTCCATCAAGGCACGTGAGATTGCTGAAGAGAAAGAAGCAGTAGAGCAGTATGGCTCCTCTGACTCCGGCGCATCCTTGGGTGATATCCTTGGTGCGGCTCTGAAGCCCGGCGACGAGTAGTCGTAACTGACAAGAATTTTGGAACGGCCCCGCCAGAGATGGCGGGGCCGTTCCTGTTTTAGGGACCCCGAATCGGCGTGGATTGGCGGCCGTTGTTGTCCAAGCGCATCTGCGCTGGTTGCCCCATTTCTGGCCAAATGGGCGCAAGTGGATCATTTTTCACGCCCTTTTTCCTGCCAAGCATGGGCATGATCCGCTCTAAGCGCTTCCCTCAGTTGGATTATTCGGCCTATAGTTTGCTCAACAGCGGGCGCCACCCGCAGACAAACAAAATCCTGGGGAGGATATTTGATGATACGTTCTGAGCTGATCCAAAAGGTCGCCGATGAAAACCCGCACCTCTACCAACGGGATGTGGAGCGTATCGTGAACACCGTCTTTGAAGAAATCGTAGACGCCGTCGCCTCGGGAAACCGTGTCGAGCTGCGTGGTTTCGGTGCGTTCTCCGTCAAGAAACGGGATGCCCGTACCGGCCGTAACCCGCGCACCGGCGAGTCTGTGCAGGTCGATGAGAAGCATGTGCCTTTCTTCAAGACCGGCAAGCTGCTACGAGACCGGCTAAACGGAAACGAAAGCTGATCTAAATGCGCTACATTCGCTATGTCTTCTTGGCCGCCGTAGGCCTGTCCCTGATTTTGATCGCACTTGCCAACCGCGGCATGATCACCATCAAGCTGCTGCCCGAAGAGCTGGCCGCTTATTCGGGCCAACCGCTGTCCTATGAGTTGCCATTATTCGTGGTGATCTTTGGTGGGATCATCATGGGGCTGTTGATCGGCTTCGTTTGGGAATGGTTCCGCGAGCACAAGCATCGCGCTGATGGTCGTTTGCAAAAGCGTGAGAAAGAGAAGTTGGAGCGCGAGGTCAAAGGCCTCAAGCGTAAGTCCAACGAGGGCAAAGACGAAGTGCTTGCCCTGCTCGACGACACCACTGCCACGTCATAAAAGCCCCACATGTCCACACGCGTGAAAATATGCGGCCTTGGCCGGTCTAGTGACGTTGCTGCCTGCGCGGCTGCGGGCGCGTCTTATGTGGGCTTCGTCTTTTTTGAGAAATCCCCGCGCAACGTTAGCCTTGATGTGGCTCAAGCATTGGCCTTGGAGGTTCCGTTGGGTATCGCCAAGGTTGCGTTGACCGTAAATGCGGATGACGCGGCGCTCGATGCGTTGATGGACCGTGTGCCGCTCGATATGTTGCAGCTTCACGGCTCGGAAAGCCCTGAACGCGTGGCCGAAGTGCGCGACCGCTTTGGCCTGCCTGTGATGAAAGCCGTGGGCATCGCTGACGAAGGTGATTTGGCTGGGCTGAACGAGTACTTTCGCGCGGCGGACCAAATCCTGATCGACGCCAAACCGCCCAAAGGCGGGGACCTTCCTGGCGGCAACGGTTTATCCTTCGACTGGCGCCTGATTGCGGAGCGTCGTTGGGGCATTCCTTGGATGCTGGCTGGTGGTTTGACGCCGAGCAATGTGGCCGAGGCGATCCATTTGACCAAGGCCAAGCAGGTCGATGTCTCTTCCGGTGTGGAAGGTGAGCGTGGCGTGAAGGATGCCAAGCTCATTGAGCAGTTCATCACCGCAGCACAGGACAACACGCCGAAACTGTAGTTTCCGCGCCTCATCGCGGCCTTGCGCTTTACCCCGACCCGATCACGGGCTACATCAGCTGAGTTGCAATGGGAGTGTTCCAAAATGCCTGATGATCTGCTGAACAGCTTTAAAACCGGCCCCGATGAGAAAGGTCGCTTTGGCGATTTTGGCGGGCGCTTTGTCTCCGAGACACTGATGCCGCTGATCTTGGAGCTGGAAGAGCAGTACGAGCACGCCAAGACCGACAAATCCTTCTGGGACGAGATGGACTTCTTGTGGAAGCACTACGTTGGCCGCCCCTCCCCGATGTATCACGCCGAACGCCTGACGGAGCATTTGGGCGGCGCAAAAATCTACCTCAAGCGCGACGAGCTGAACCACACCGGCGCGCATAAGATTAACAACGTTTTGGGCCAGATCATCCTTGCTCGCCGCATGGGCAAAACCCGCATCATCGCGGAGACCGGCGCAGGCCAGCACGGTGTGGCAACAGCCACCGTGTGTGCAAAGTTTGGCCTGAAATGTGTCGTCTACATGGGCGCACATGATGTGGAACGCCAAGCCCCCAACGTCTTCCGCATGCGCCTTCTGGGTGCGGAAGTGGTTGCTGTGACCTCTGGCCGTGGCACCTTGAAAGACGCGATGAATGACGCGATGCGCGACTGGGTGACCAACGTGCGTGATACCTTCTACTGCATCGGTACCGTGGCTGGCCCACACCCATATCCTGCCATGGTGCGCGACTTCCAAGCGATCATCGGCAATGAAGCCAAAGAACAGTTGATGGAGGCCGAAGGCCGCTTGCCTGACACGATCATCGCTGCAATCGGTGGTGGCTCCAACGCGATGGGGCTGTTCTTCCCATTCCTTGACGACAAGGACGTGAACATCATCGGCGTAGAGGCTGGTGGCAAAGGCGTGAACAACAAGAATGAGCATTGCGCCTCGCTCACCGGTGGGCGTCCGGGCGTGCTGCATGGCAACCGCACGTACCTGCTGCAAGACGACGACGGGCAAATCCTTGAGGGCTTCTCGATCTCCGCTGGTTTGGACTACCCGGGCATCGGGCCGGAGCATTCGTGGCTGCACGAAATCGGCCGCGCTGAATATGTGGCGATCACAGATGTGGAGGCGCTTGAGGCGTTCCAGCTGTGTTGCGAGAAAGAGGGGATCATCCCCGCGTTGGAGCCATCTCACGCGTTGGCCCATGTGATGAAGATCGCGCCGACCCTGCCCAAAGATCACATCATCTGCATGAACATGTGTGGTCGCGGCGACAAAGATATCTTCACCGTCGCCCGCGCGTTGGACTTCGAGATGGGCGAGTTCGCCTGATTTCTTGAAATTTTGCGCAAGGCCAAAGGCTTTTAGAATGTTAAAAGGCGTCCCGTTACGGGGGCGCCTTTTGCATTTGTTGCGTACGAGCCGCAGCTGATAATCGTGCCCCAGAACCCGTGTGGTTTGAAATCCGGTCCCGTCCTAAACATCACCTCCCGATATTACTGTAACGGACCTTAGCGGATGTAGGTGATCACTGCTCCGGTGCACAGCGGGACAGACGGGTTGATGAACGACATCGCCCGTTTGCGTGACTAAAAACAGGGGCCGCCCGAGTGAATGCTCGGGCGGCTCTATTTGTATTAGGGGTTAATCCGCATCCAACGCATGTTTGACCAGTACGTCCAATGGAACGATGTCCAACGCGCGTTGATGGGTGGAGGCCAAGCGCACCTTGGGTGCTGCATCCTCATCAAAGGCCTGCAAGAAGCGATCGGCGCATAGGCACCATTGATCCCCTGGCTTCAACCCCTTGAAGCCGTATTCGGGGCGCGGGGTGGAGAGGTCGTTGCCTAGGTATTTGGAGAAGGCGAGGAACTCCGCCGTCATGACCGCGCAGACCGTGTGGCTGCCTTCATCCATTGGCCCCGTGTCGCAACACCCGTTGCGAAAGAAACCTGTGACGGGATCGTGCGAGCAGCTTTGCAGCTCGTCGCCCAATACATTGAGAGATGGGTCAGGTTTCGTCATTGCAGTACTCCAAATTTAAGCTGGCACATGTCATGTGGTGACCCCACTCAACATATTCGAGAACCTAAACGCCAGTTAACCCAACGCCCATGAAAATCGGCCCGTCCCAAGTCCAAAACGATCTCGCCCGGCCATAGCTTTAGGGTGAGCTTGGCCCCTTGTCCTCCCGCGCCATTGTCGGTCTCCATTGAGAACCATGCCAATGGAGCTGCGGATGTCGCGCGTTTTGCCGCCGCGAGGATGGCCCTTTCGCATCGGCTTTGTACTGCGTCGGGGAAGTATTGCCACGCTACAGAATGAAACAGAAAATGTGTGCTTCCACCGTAGGATCGAGACAAGCGATCCTCTAGCCAGTCGGCGGCATCTGCGCCGTCGATCGGTGGTAGCGGCAATGCGAGTGCCGCGTTGGTCAGGGTCAAACGTTCTGGCTGATCCGCCCACAGATAGGCGCGTAGGCGTTCGGCATCGCCAGCGCCGGTGAGCGGGTTTAGATCAACCCCGCGTCGTGTGCTGATGGATAGGGGCGCGTCGGGTGGTGGCGGGCCTGTCCAATCGGGCGTCAGGGTCAATGCTGGATTGGATGCACCGTAGCTATCCCCGTTGATGCGAACAGCGTAGCTGTCGAAGTTCAGGTTCAACCCCGCGCTTGCCCCCAGCTCTGACAGGGTCAGGGGCAGGCCGAAATGGTCGCTAACATGCAGGGCAGCAGGCAAGATGGCAGCGCTGCGACGGACCTCGTTGGTTTGAGGCGCGTTGTTGAGGAAGGCGTCGATGAACTCGGCCTCGCCCTTCAATGTGTCATTGATTGCCTCCCACAAGACGTCATCTTCTACGACGTGAGGTGGGTAGGCGTGGGCCAGCTTGCTGTCGGGGGACTTCAGCACATATGCGTGCAAGGCCCCTGCGAGGCGTAAGGGGACGGAATGCCCGCTTGGGCTTAGGTCACCCTCCCAACTGAACAGCCGTTCAGCTAAGGGCGCGTCGGGGCGCAGCCTGTCAGCGAGGAGCTGGAAGAGCCGCGCCATAAACGGCGAACCCAATGCCTCGCAATGAACGGCCTGATCAAGCAGGGCATCACGCAATCTCATAGAGCCGCCGCAATGGCGCGGAACATGGCCACGTTTTCATCCCCGACACCTGCGTTGCGGAAGTTGCGGTCCGCTGCATTGGTCGCGATGACCACACCCAAGGTGCGGTTGATGTAGATGTATTGGCCGTAAACGCCACGCGCCATGAACTCGCCCTCATCCGCGCCTTTGGGGATCCACCACTGGAAACCATACCCGATGGCATTCGGCGCGGTAGGGGCGGTGGCTTTCGTCGAGGCGTCCACCCAGTCGGCCGGGACAATTTGTTGCCCGTTGAGCTGGCCGCGTTGCAAGAACATCTGCCCCATACGGGCATAATCGCGAGTGATCATGTTTAGGCCACCAAGCACAAACGCCACACCGACGCCGTCGGTCAGGTAGTAAGGCGTGGTTTCCAACCCCATGGGGCCGATGATTTTCTCTCCCATAAGATCCGAGATGGGGCGACCCGTTGCACCGCGTATCACCATCGACAAGACATGGGTATCGATGGAGACGTATTTCCATGTCTCACCGGCTGGAGCGAAGGTGTCCGACAGGCTTTCCGCGAAACCGTCCATCGTGCCGCCCAGAGCCAAGACGCGGCCCATGCGGTTGATGTCGGAGGATTGGTCGAGATAATCCTCGTTGAATGTGACGCCGGACGACATGTTCAATACGTTGCGGATCGTGGCGCCGTCATAGGCTGTGCCAGTCAGGGATGGTGCGTATTTGGTGACGGGCTCGTCGATGGAGGCAATGTCGCCCTCCTTCAAGAGAATGCCCATCAATGCTGACAGATAGCTTTTCGCCACCGACCATGAGATGCGGCGGTCATCGGGACCAGTGCCCATGTGGTAGCTTTCATGCACGATCGTGCCGTTCTTCAGGGCGACCAATGCGGTGATATCGCGCGCATCAATCCAATCTTGGGTCTGAGGGGGAAGGGTAGCATCAGGCCCTTTTGGCAACGGGCTGGGCGCCGCATCTGGTAGGGGGATTTCCGTCGACAGGAACGCTTTGTTCATGTTGGAGAAGTTGTCCACGATCTTCTCGGCTGAGAACAGCGAATTCACGGCCATCAGGCGCGTCAACTCCTCGCGCTTCCAAATGCCGATGACCACCGCAACGACCGCCAGCAATACAACAAGGCGCAAGGCCCATTTCAGGAATAGTCGCATGAGGTGATCTCCGGTTGGGTATGGGTCAGTTGAAGCGGTCCATCAGCTTTTGCATCGCGCTGCGGGTGTCCGTTGGATCGAGGTCGGGGACCGTTTCGGTCTTTGGCTTGGGCTTTGGGTTGCTGGTCGAGGAGCGGGCGGGGGCTACGCGCAGCGCCACGGCGTTCAGAAACTTGGCAGTGTCACCTTCCGCCAGATGAGGCGCGCCGTCAGATATCCCGCGCATGACATCATCGAGCCAATCGGCCTCCGCCTTGGCAAAGTCGTTCAGCACGTATGAAGGTACCTTGTCCTTGTGGCCGGGGTGCCCGACCCCAAGGCGCACGCGGTCATAATGCGGGCTGATATGCTGATGGATGGAGCGCAACCCATTGTGCCCCGCGTGGCCGCCGCCGGATTTGCATTTGGTCTTGGCTGGGGCGAGGTCGATCTCGTCATGGAACACGGTCACATCGGTGCTGTCGAGCTTGAAGAAGCGCATGGCCTCACCCACGGATTGCCCCGATAGGTTCATGAAGGTGGTGGGTTTCAGGAGCATCACCTTCTCGTGGCCAAGGCGACCCTCGGACAGTTGCCCTTGGAACTTGGATTTCCACGGCGAGAACCCGTGATCTTCAGCAATGCGGTCCACGGCCATGAAGCCAATGTTGTGCCGGTTGTGACTGTATTTTGCGCCTGGATTTCCGAGGCCTACGAAGAGTTTCATCTGGGTGTTTTATCCTGCCTCAGGGCGCAGGGCCAGAGGGGGATAAATCACCAAGGGATACCGGCTCTGATTATGCCGAAACGGAAATAGACCCGTTGTCGATGTTCATGGAGGTCAAGGCCCTGCGTAACAAGGCGGCCTCATGTTTTTTCAACACGATCTCTGCTGTGTGACCAAAGTCTGCTTGGGCCGCGGCCAATTCCGGAAAAATTTCTTGTAATTCGCGTTGAGCATCATGATCCAAGCCAGATAATGCATTGATCGCCAAAAAGAAGCTTTCGCTCCAGCAACCGGCACCGAGGATGATTTGGTGTTTGTTGAAAAGTAGATGGTGATACGTGATTTCAGCAACATTTTCCTGTGTAATACCAGGCATCCCAACAAGGAGCTTTGCCGCGACCAAGGCAGAAGATGTGTCGCAAATAAGCTCGACCATCGGTCCTTCGACCATCATGCGATGCTCCGGCGATACCCATAAGGTTTCTGAATTTGATAAGGCACCAGTGGCGATACGGATCGGGGCAAATTTACCGCGACCTAAGACGCGGCGTTTTCCGGCCCAACGTATCGGTTGCGCGCCGTCATTGCGAGTGGTCACGAGATCGCCGGGCTTTAGGTTCTCGATTAATTTCGGGCCGTTCGGAGTGTCGATAAGGGTGCCTTTGGCAAAGCAGGTGACGAAGTCACCGTAAGTGCTGCTACCAAGGTTATTGCCGCCTGTTTTAACATAGGATGTTCCGCTGACTAACTCGGTGTCGCTGCTCAATCCCCAAACATCACTGAATGCGCCACCTTGCGAGAAGACCGTAATCGTAATGACGGGGCCTGTGGCGACGCCATTCGCATCCAGTGCTTGCAAAAAGATGAAAGATTCTGCTTCGACGGTTTGCCCATTAGCGACCAGATTGCCGCCATCAGTGATCACATGGCTTGCGGCAGAGTCATCTTCGAAAACAGCTACATCGCCGCCTGTGTCATCCAACGTGATGACTTCAGCACTGCCTCCAGAGTAGGCGAAAATGGTGCCATCGGGTGTGCTGGAGTTATTGATGACGCCGTTTCCAACAATCCCGGACGACGAGCTTGAAGTGACAACGAAGTTGTCGTTGTCGAAGGCAAGAAATGAAACTGCAACCATGATGTAAATCCGTGTCTAACTCGTTCAGAACCAGACAACAGGGTAGTTTTGGAGTTGGGGGAAGTTATGACTTCAAAAAGGTCAATTTAAGGCGTGAATCGAAAATATATAATACTTTCAATAGCCTATATTGTTCTTTATTCAGCATTAGGGAGGGGGTAGTGGTGCCTGACGCAAGGAACGTCAAAAAGTTGATATAAAAGAAAAACGCGCGGCCTTGTGAAAGACCGCGCGTAAAAATTTCAAACGCATGAAGCGTTGAGAAGATTACTCTTCTGCTGCCGCTTCTGCTTCCGGAGCTTCTTCGCCCTCGGCTGCATCGTCTTCATCGTCGCCGGAAGACTTCAGGCTGGATGGTGCAGACAATGTCGCGATCACGAAGTCACGGTCGATAGTGACCTTCGAGCCCTCAGGCAATTTCACCGAGGAGATGGTGACGTTTTCGCCAACTTCAGTCTCGGAGACGTCGATCGTGATGCTCTCAGGGATGTCGCCAGCAGTAACAACCAGCTCAACCTCAGGACGTACCAGCGTCAGAACGCCGCCTTTTTTCAGGCCAGGGGATACGTCTTCGCCAACAACTTCGACCGGAATGAACAGGGCGATTTTGGTGGTGCGGCGCAGGCGCATGAAGTCGATGTGTGTTGGCAGATCTTTAACCAGATCGCGTTGCACGTTACGGCAGATGACGCGGAAGTCGTCTTGGCCTTCGATTTTCATGTTTTGCAATGTGGACATGAAGCGTCCAGCGCGCAGCTGCTTGAGCAGCTTGTTGAACGAGATTTGGATCGCTTGTGGCTCTTCGCCACCGCCATACACGATACCTGGTACCATGCCATTACGACGTGCTTCGCGAGCGGCCCCCTTGCCCGTCCCCGCGCGTGTCTCAACTTCAAGATCAGGGATCTTACCAGCCATGACTATATTCCTTTATAAATGGGTGCGGCTGCCTCCAAGGGTGTCGGGCCGCGTGAAGAGTGCCGTATAGGAGGGAATCGCCCGCTTGGAAAGGGGTTTCCTGCGCTTTTGGCATTGCCTGCTTGCAGCTGTGTGACCGGTGCTTTGAACATCACTGCTACAGGCGCTCTTCGGATGCCGCAAACCCCTGCCTTCGCCTTCGCCGTTTTGGACCGCCCTTGTAGGCGGGAGAGGCTCTGCCACCCACGCTGCCCAGAGTGGCAACGGGGTGACAACATCGCGCACAAAGGCGCTTATCAGGCTAGGCCCAGTCCCCGTAGAAGTCGCGTGGCACCAGCAGGTTGTGCTTGCCCAAGTCTTGGACCTTCTGCTCGCCGCACAGCGCCATGGTGGTGTCCAGCTCGGTGTGGATGACGCGCAGGGCCTCCTCCACGCCGTGCTGACCCATAGCACCCAACCCATAGACGAACGCGCGCCCGATGTAGGTGCCTGTCGCGCCCATAGCCAAGGCTTTCAACACGTCTTGCCCAGAGCGGATGCCACTGTCGAGATGCACCTCTATCTTGTCGCCCACGGCGTCCATAATGGAGGGCAGCGCCTTGATCGATGACATGGCCCCATCCAGCTGACGCCCCCCGTGGTTCGACACGACAATCGCATCCGCGCCTACGTTCAACGCCATCTTCGCGTCGTCGGCGTCCAAGATGCCCTTGAGGATCAGCGGCCCGCCCCAAAGGTCTTTGATCTCTTTGACATAGTCCCAATCCAGCTTGGGGTCGAAGCTTTCGGCCGCCCAAGTCGACAAGGAACTCATGTCTGTTATCCCATCAATGTGGCCCACGATATTGCCAAAGCTGTGGCGCTTGGTTTGCAGCATCTGCAAGCCCCACCGCCATTTGGTCGCCAGATCGAAGATCGTGTGCGGGGCCAGCTTGATCGGGACCGACAGCCCGTTTTTGATGTCCTTGTGACGTTGCCCCAAGATTTGCAGGTCCAGCGTCAGCACCAAGGCGGAGCATTTGGCGTCCTTGGCCCGCTGGATCGCGCGTTTGGTGAACTCGCGGTCCTTCATAACGTAGAGCTGGAACCAAAACGGCGCGGTGGTGTTCTCGGCCACATCCTCGATGGAGCAGACGGACATGGTGGATAGCGTGAAAGGCACACCGAATTTTTCGGCGGCTTTGGCGGCTAAGATCTCGCCATCGGCATGCTGCATGCCGGTAGAGCCAACCGGGGCCAAGGCCACCGGCATGGCTACGTCTTGGCCGATCATCTGGCTGGAGGTGCTGCGCCCTGTCATATCAACCGCCACGCGTTGGCGCAGTTTGATCAGGTCAAAGTCGGAGGAGTTCTCGCGGAAGGTCTGCTCGGTCCAGCTGCCGCTTTCGCAATAGTCGTAAAACATCTTCGGCGTGCGCCGCTTGTAGATGCGTTTCAGGTCTTCAATTTCAGTTATTCTAGCCATCTCGCAGCCCTTAAAGTCAAAATTGGTTAAGTCTTATTACCAATTCAGGCGGTTTGGAGTCAATGCGGCGATGTGCGAATTGAATGTTTTAGAAACGACGCCCGCGCTGAGCGGCAAATACTTGCACAAAATAGGGACGCGTTTAAGTGTGACCCATCGCAAATAATCTTGAGAATTGAGGTTGCTTGAGGGGCTCGCGGTGGCAGGCGGCGCTCAGATCAAGTCACTGCTCTGGCTTGATGAGAAGGAGACCGCGCGGACGCGGACGTTGACGCAGTCGCAGAAGTTGCAAGAGCTGGCGTTTATGATGCCCAAAGATGTACTCACGGCACGCCTGACCGGCGGTGCCGATAGCGCCAACGTCATTTCCAACATTGCATCCGAGTTGCGGCACAGGCCGGCGTCGGTGCCGTCGCTCGCCTCGCGCTTGCTCCAGCTTGAGGTCCATGGACGTGACTACTTGAAAGTTGCCCAAGAGGAAGACAAGCAGCCTTTCTTGGTTCTACCTGCCTAAGCCCGGTGCGCGCCGTCGGCCAGTGACTTCACGAAGGCCAACACGTCAGCGGTGCTTTCGCCGTTCGCTATTTTGGACACGATGGCAGAGCCCACGACGGTGCCGTCTGCAACGCCTGCCACCGCTTCCGCCGTCTCTGGTGTCTTAACGCCGAAGCCCACGATGACGGGCAGATCGGTGCTTTCTTTGATGCGCGCGACCTCTGGGGCAACATCTGCCGCACTGGCCTCTGCGGCACCTGTGATGCCGGTGATCGAGACGTAATAGACAAAGCCAGAGGTATTTTGCAGCACCTTAGGCAAGCGCTTGGCATCTGTGGTCGGGGTGGCCAACCGGATGAAGTTCAGGCCTGCGGCTTGGGCGGGGATGCACAGCTCGTCGTCCTCCTCGGGCGGCAGGTCGACGATGATCATGCCGTCGATGCCTGCTTCCTTGGCCTCGGCCAGAAATTTGTCCACGCCGCGCGAATAGATAGGGTTGTAGTAGCCCATCATCACAATCGGGGTGGTGTTATCCTCGGCGCGGAAGTCGCGCACGAATTGCAGGAATTTTTCCAGTGTCATACCGGCTGCAAGGGCGCGTTGGCCAGCCAACTGAATGGTTTCGCCGTCGGCCATCGGATCGGTGAAGGGCAGGCCCAGCTCGATCACGTCCACACCTGCGGCGGGCAGGCCCTTGACGATCTCTAACGCGCGCGCCTCATCGGGGTCGCCAGCCATGACGTAGGTGACAAAAGCTTTTTTGCCCTCGGCCTTCAGCCGCGCGAATGTGTCGTCGATGCGTGTCATGTGGCGTCCCCTGACTTATAACTCACAGGGGTTTGCACCATGAAGAGGGGGGAGATCAACGGGCGTGGCGGAATTATTCTTCTTGCGAATGACCTTGATCACAAATCGACGTTTGAAATGAGCGTGGTGATAGTGCCTGCTGAAGACCACAGCCGAATGGAGGGCCTGATATGAATGTTCAAAGATTAGCCGCGTTTTCTGAATTGGGCGAAGGGGGCAACCCTGCGGGAGTTGTACTGGTGGATGTGCTTCCACCCGAAGAAAAGATGCAGCAGGTTGCCGCCGAAGTCGGGTACTCCGAGACGGTGTTTTCGGCTCCGGATGGTGATACTTGGCGCACGCGGTACTTTGCACCAGAAGCAGAGGTGCCGTTTTGTGGGCACGCGACCATCGCACTGGGCTCAGCCTTGAAGCAAGCCCACGGGGCAGGGGAATACGCCCTCACATTAAATGACGGCCAGATCAGTGTTGCCGCATCTGAGGACGGTGAAATCACGTTGGTTTCACCACCTACATCCTATGAAGAAGCCCCCGATAGCGTGATTGAGCAGGCGTTAGCTTTATTTGGCTGGAACAAAGATACGCTAAGCGCAGACGTGCAGCCTGCCATTGCTTATGCAGGGGAGGCTAAGTTCCTAGTCTTGCCCCTAGCACGAGAAGAGGATCTTCGCAGCATGGCTTACGTGCAAGCTGAGGGGGCTGCATTCATGCAATCGCATGGATTCATAACGTTGCATATATTCTGGCAGGAACGGGATGATCTTATTCACGCTCGGAATCCCTTCGCGGGTCATGGCGTTTATGAGGATCCAGCAACCGGTGCTTCGGCTTCTGCGGTAGCGGGATATTTGCGCGACGCATATGGAAAAACGAAGCCATACCAAGTGCTCCAAGGCGTCGATATGGGTGTGCCAAGCCGCTTGTTTGTCGCAGCGGAATCAGGGAAAGGGGCACCTATCCGCGTTGCAGGAGCAGCGCGGCCGATTACCGTCTAATATCCATATATGCTTGACCCGACCTGCTCCCAGCCCCTACATGCGCCCAACCAGATTTAGGAGAGTGTCATGGGTTTCAAGATGGGTATTGTCGGGCTGCCGAATGTTGGTAAGTCCACGTTGTTCAACGCGTTGACCCGCACGGCGGCGGCGCAGGCGGCGAACTTTCCGTTTTGCACCATCGAGCCCAACGTGGGCGAGGTCGCCGTGCCGGACGCGCGGCTTGATACTTTGGCGAAGATTGCAGAATCCAAGTCGATCATCCCGACCCGCATGACCTTCGTGGACATCGCCGGCTTGGTGAAGGGCGCGTCTCAGGGGGAAGGGTTGGGCAACCAGTTCCTAGCCAACATCCGTGAGACCGACGCCATCGCCCATGTGTTGCGCTGCTTTGAAGACGGGGACGTGACCCACGTGGACGGCCGCGTGGACCCTGTGGCGGATGCGGATGTGATCGAGACGGAATTGATGCTGTCCGACATGGAATCCATCGAGAAACGTTTGGTCAATATCGTGCGCAAAGTGCGGGGTGGCGACAAGGAGGCGGTCCAGCAGGAACGCCTTATGAAACAGGCCATGGAGGCGCTGGAGAGCGGCAAGCCTGCGCGGACTGTTGAGGTGGATGAGGACGACATCAAGCAGTGGAAAATGCTGCAACTCCTGACTGCTAAGCCGATCCTATATGTGTGCAACGTGGATGAGGCATCCTCGGCCACGGGCAATGAATTCTCGGAAAAGGTCGCTGTAATGGCGGCGGAGCAGGGGGCGGCGCATGTCGTGATCTCGGCGCAGATTGAGGAAGAGATTTCCCAGCTGGAAACCGACGAAGCCGAGATGTTCCTGAGCGAGATGGGACTGGAAGAAGCCGGTTTAGATCGTTTGATTAGAGCGGGTTACGAGCTTTTGCATCTGGAGACTTACTTTACCGTAGGCCCCAAAGAAGCACGGGCTTGGACGATTAAAGAGGGCACAATGGCCCCGCAAGCGGCGGGCGTGATCCACGGCGATTTCGAGAAGGGCTTCATCCGCGCCGAGACGATTGCTTATGACGATTTCGTCTCCCTTGGGGGGGAGCAGCCAGCCAAAGAAGCGGGCAAAATGCGCGCTGAGGGCAAGGGCTACACGGTCAAAGACGGCGACGTGCTGCACTTCCTATTTAACAATTAACGGATGGGCCGCCCGTGAGGTGACTCGCGGGCGGTGCGTCAGGTTAACAAGGGGTTTGGGGCCGAAATCCGGCATCTGCATTGCGTAGGCAACCCGTCTGCAAAACGTATGGCAACGATCTGCGGTCGTGCAGGGTTAACGCGGCGTGCGGTGAGGACTATTTAAGATCGACGGAATTGGATGGCGGCGATATTTTGGTCGATCATTATCACGTATTGGCTGGCCTGTGCCTCCACGAAAACCTCCCGTGCGGCGTTGGCGTAGCCCGCCGCACGATCAAGGTGGGCCGGATCGTTGGTGTTGTCGAAGAATGCCACTTCAACACCGGCAAGATTTCCTTGTGCCATGGCCCATTGCATCGAGTCGCGGTCGCGGGTGTTTTCCTTAAGGGCCTCTGTGTAGGCCACCACGGCCTGTGCAAAGTGGACTGAGCTGCTTTCACGCTCACCGAGTCTTGATAGCGCGTTGCCGAGGTTCAGCTTTGTCTGCGCCCATTGCATGGGAGCGCGGTCGCGGGTGATTTCCTTGAGGGCCTCGGTATAGGCCGCGACAGCCTGTTCAAGGCGACCTGTGCCGAGCTCACGCTCTCCTAGTTTTCGTAGCGCGTTGCCGAGGTTCATCTGTGTCATAGCCCATAGCATCGGGTCGCGGTCGCGAGTGTTTTCCTTGAGGGCTTCAGTATGGGCCGTAACGGCCTGTTCAAAGCGGCCTGTGCCGATCTCGCGTTCTCCGAGGCTTGCAAGCGCGTTGCCGAGGTTCATCTGCGTCATGGCCCAGTCCAACGGGACGCGGTCGCGGGTGCGTTCTTTTAGGGCCGCGGTGAAGGCTGTGACGGACTGCTCAAGGCGGTCTGTGCTGCTCTCTCGCTCTCCGAGGATTTTCAGTGAGCTGCCGAGGTTCATCTGTGTCATGGCCCAGTCCAACGGGACGCGGTCGCGGGTCCGTTCCTTTAGTGCCTGAGTGAAGGCTGTGATGGACTGCTCAAGGCGGATTGTGTTGCTTTTTCGCGCTCCGTAAACGGCTAGAGAATTGCCAAGGTTATTCCCCACAGCCCCGCGTTCTTCTGGAGTTTCGGCTCGGGCGAGGATCAGATGAGCGAGGTCTATGGCTAGGACGCTGTCGAGGTTGCTGCCCTTGTCGCGTCCGATCTCGTGATAGCGGTTTTGCAGGGCGTGGAGCGTTTTAAGCTCCGCTATGCCGCCTGCGTCAACGTCTGCCTTACACACCAGTAGGGCGGCGGCGGCGGCTGTGTCAGCGTCCAGCAAGGCGACCTCTGCGCCAGTGGCGAGAAGGCGGGATTTTTGCGCGTCGGCTTGAGCGAGGGCGTCGCGAATGGTGGCGCTCGCGCTGGTGTAATCACCGTCTTTGGCCAAATCCGCCACTTGGGCCAGCACGGTGTCGACAAAATCCCCGTGATTGGAGTGCTGCTTGCCCTCGGCCTGCACGCGGACGGCGATGTCCATGGCGTTTTGTAGCTGGAGCCATGCTTGGCCGACATCGTCCGTGTCACCGGCGATGCGCTGGGCGAGGGCAATAATCGCATTTTCCGTGATGCCAGCATCCACCAGTTTCTGAGCCACGTCAGATGACGGGACGAGTTCGAGCGTTTTGTCGGCAATGCGGTCTGCTGCGGTTTGCTCACCCTCTGGTGAGGTATCTGAATCGAGGAACTGGTCGATCCATGTTTCGTCAAGGTTGAGCGCATTGATCAGCTTCCCAACAGTGGGGCCACTGATGGAGCGTTTGCCCTTTTCAATGTCGGATAGGAAGGAAATTCCGCTGTTTCCGCGCATCTCTTGGGACAGCTCCTTGAGCTGCCACCCCTTCAAGGCCCGCGCACGTTTCACGGCCTCGCCGAACTTGGTCAAAACGCTCTGTGCAACTTTAGACAACTATCGACACCCCAATTTCACAAAAGGCAATTCTGTTTTGATGCAAGTCACCGTTTTAAATCCGAATATACCAATGTCGACAACGTCTTAACCCAAGGCGGGCCCGCCGCAATTTCAGAAGGATATCTGATTATGTGGCAACTTCAACCAATCCTTGAGTGGGTAGCAACCACGCAAGGCAGCAACCTAACCCTCGCCGTACTGTGCCTATTGGCCATATGCGGGGGGCCCAAGCGCGTGGTCATGGCGGTGACCCTTGTGGTGCATCTGTGCCTCGCGTTCATGTAGCGATGCTGCGTGCCCGTCGGGAGGGAAACCTTCCGGCGGTTTCCCATAACGCGGAGCCTCATGCGCCCCTAGATGTGGTGCAAAGGGGACCCGCAGTGACCGTGACACAGACCGCCGATTTTATGGATGCCGTTGACGGCGACGTGCTGTGGCAGCTGACTGGCAGCCGCTCTGGCCCGACGTTGTTGGTGACCGGGAGAATTGAGGAATTAACGCCCGCCGTGGCGCGCCTAACGATGCTTCCCTCGCTGGTTTACCTGCGCGGCGTGCTGGTGGTGGCTGGCGTTGAGGCGGCTTGTGAGGCCGATGACGTGCTGTCGCTTGATGGTTTGAGCGCGGACGATGTCTATTGGGGGATTTTGACCCGTGCGGCCGAGCTGGGCATGATCTCGAAGGCGCATTTTCCCGTCGGAATGCGCCGCGGCCTAGCCGACGGGGGCAAGCCACCCGAGGTTTGAACGAATCGTTCAATTTTTCGAGCAATATGCCCGTGTGTTTGCTATGCCAGTGTGTTCGCATTGAATTCACTACTTCCAATCTAGCAGGCATTCCCACGGCTGGCCCGAAACCTCGCCCCGATAACAGTCTCCGCTGCTTTGAAGCCGCAGGATACGCGTTCTGGAAGGCCATTGTGCAAGGGGTGTGGCCCACGGGCATGTCATCCTCGCCGGATGTTTGCCAGATTGACTAGAAGAAGGACATGTTTGCCTTGCAGGAAGTGAAAATGCACCCCGGCGATTACTCCGCTTCTTCGGAACCGTGTCTAAGAATGTGTACGGCGCGGGGTCTTCGATGGCCGGAGGCTGGTGGGTGGATTGCGACAATTTCCTGAAAGTTTGCGGCTTTGCTGAGAAAAACGACATGTCATCGGCGCGCGCGGTCCAAGCGCTGCTGGTTATTCCCAAGGATTGGCATGATTTTGGCTCGGTAGTACGCGCGCGGTTGAAGGCAACGATGAAGGCCTTGGTTGGGAAGGGAAAACCTGCAACCGGCTCCATCAGCCCAGACAGCCCGCAACGCGACAGGGAAACAACGTCGGTCATTATGGCGCCGGCGCAGTTGGAGCTTAAGCAGTACTTGGTGCTAGGAGAGAGACTTGCTGGGCAGCTGTTTCGAGTTGGTGAACATCCAACAGGTGATCCGCAAGGGCGCAAGTTTGCCTCATGCCTAAGGAATTTGAGTGGGAGGCCTATTTTCGGTTGCCGCCCCTCAAAGCTATCGCTAAACGGGTCGACGGAGACGTGGCCGAGTGGTCGAAGGCGCTCCCCTGCTAAGGGAGTAGGCCCGGAAGGGTCTCGAGGGTTCGAATCCCTTCGTCTCCGCCACAAATTCATATATTTTTCATTACTTTCAATGTATTATGTGTGTTTTGTGGGGGCTTGTCCCCCATTATGTGCCCCACCTCAAAAGGGCGGCTATCATTGATTAGTTCGAATTGGCTACCAATTAGAAACGCTGGGGCTTTATCTAGTTGGAGATTCCTTCTCAAGCTTTTCTGGGTGCCGCTCTGCCTCAGAGGCTAACTGAATGACCGCATCAACGGGCAGCATCCTGCAGTTTGGGCTCGAAGCGGGCTTTTGCCGCAATTCAGTAGAAAGCCGATTTTTATTCCCTCAGTAGACATGGGGTATATGAAAAACCCACACATAAATGCCGATCAAACTCAGCCCCCCAAACCCAGTTTTCGGCTAAGTTTTGACCCCAACGGCCCCGCCGACGCGCACGCTCGACCAAAGATCGATTATCTGACTGAGAACGAAGTCATGAAGTTAGTCGCAGGAGCGAAGCCGCCGTTCGGTGCACTTGCTGTCGCTGCGGGGGGCTTCCCCGAACCGGGTATTGGCGAGCAAGCCTAGTAATTCAGATGATTAAATGAATGGTATACGGACAACGCGGTCGTTAGCCTCAGCGAGGAAGTGCCAATGCTTTTCTCCACAAATTACGGCTTTATCGAAGCAAGTCCATTATAGTGGTTTGCGGATTGCCGGATTATCCCCTCCCACCCAATACGAGTACCGAGCTTTGCACTAGAGCCCGTCAATTACTTTGATGTCCATAGGGGGGGTATTGTACAGGCATTCCTTGCCATCGATTGACACAATTGGGAACGGTGCAAGGGAGAGGCGGTAGAGGCCTTCACGCATGGCATCAAGCGGAGCGATAGTAGCGAATGCTGCGTAAGAAATTTGACTGTAGAATACATCATCCTTTGCCGCGAATGCTACATCGCGCGGCGTAGGCTTGCCAGTGTGGTGCGGATCAATTTGGCCTTCGGTCAGATCATGAAACTTACCATCGCTACTCTGCAGGGAAATGTGAAAGAAAAACGCGAGAGGAGTTGGAGGCTGGAATTGAACTCTCTGACCCGCAGGACCACTCGCATTTATTATTTCAAACACAATACGGTACTGAAACGGATCAGCGTTGGTATCGCGAAAGTTTGCGAGGCTTGATTGCGGGGAGAAATAAGTGCTGACCTCCACTGGCCCACAGGTTTGGGTGTGATGTTTTTTCAGGCCTTCGATCATAGCAGAGTCTCCAGATTGTGGGGGCTGATCTGGCGGCATGCATGCCGCCAAGAATACGAAAAGGGTGGCGAGTAAATATTTAGTTGCTCTAGTCAATTTCCAACCCCGTCACGGTTATTCCATTGGTGGCGAAGATCGCGATGACAGCATAAGCGATGGTCAGACAGTATCTATCAGGTTGGGCGGTTTTTGTGCCCATGGTGCCCATCAGCTGTGTATTGCTAGCGTGGAGTGTTTTTGTGCCGTCAAAGAACTCGTACTGAACCCCGCCACGATCCAAGGCTACATCATGATACTCGTCTCGCAAGCCGATCATATGGCCATGCTCATGGGGTTCAAGCTCTGTTGTTCCACCATTTGTAGCAGATCGATTGTCGGCAAGGTTGAATTTCCCTTTGAACGAGCTGGGTAAAATGTACGAGCGCCCACTTTTGATGCCCTTGTAGTCGTCATTCGCGCCCATGTTGTTGGTTGCAGCATCGATAACATTCACGAAGTCGAGGCTGTAATGGTGCGAACTGGTAACCATCGGTGCATCAAATTTCACGGTGAAAGTGTTCTCGCCGCACTTTGAGTCCGTAACCTTTAACTTATACGGCTTTGCGTTCCACGCGCTCCGGATTGCGCCGGGGATTGCTGCGACCCTGTTTGCCAACACCTCATCGGTGAGTGTCGCGGTGTCTGGATAGCGCGCAGTATCAGCGGTTGCGTTGACTGCTTTTAGGCGTGTGACGACGTGAATTGTTTTTGGTGACCCGCCTTGGTCGATCAAGATTTCCGCCTTAAAGGCATTGTCTTTTGTGCCGTTGGGGGTGGTGCCGTCGGCTTTCATTTGGGCCAACTTTCCACTTGGGCCGTGGGTGCCATCCTTTCGGAAAACGCAGGTACAGCAACCCGCTGTAGCCGACGCGGCTTGATCACGCAGCCCCGTGAGCTCCTCTGGGCTGAGGGTCGGATCGGATGCTCCCTTACCCATGTGTTAGCCCCCCAGCATTGCGACTTGTCGCTTCAACCGTTTCAAGGCGTATTCCGTTAGTACCTTTACGCGTTTATCAGGGTCGTCTTGCTCGTCGGATTTTTCGCGTATCCAAGGATATAGCGGATCTTGATGCACCCCAAACCCAAGCCAATAACCAAGGCCCAAAGCAAGCGCCAAACCTTGCTGCCCCTGCAGTCCGAGGCCCGTAGCAACGGCGTTGGCACTTTGCACCATATTCGTGCGGGTCTTTGCATCTATTTTGTAGGCGCGTTCGCCGTGAGAGCGCAGTAACAGTGATACCATTTCATCCTCACCTAGGGTGTCGTTGTCGATGGCTGTTTCTAGCTCGTCTGTGAAGCGCGAGAGGTCCTCGCCATAGAACTCCATTTTGCGGCCTAGGAACATGTCAACGAAAGTCAAAAACCGTTCGCGGGCGCGTGTAATTCTGTTGTCGTAGCCCGGGGTTTGTTCTTGCAAGATATCGCTAATGTGTTGGTAGCGAAGGTCCATGTAGAAGTATGACCCAAGGTAGGTCATCAAAAACATGACGTATCCGATGTCGTTGATCGTATGAATTTTATGTGCATCGCAATATGTGATGGCATGTCGCATGAAGCGTTCGGTGTGGTCGGGGCCGAGGCCACGAAACCGCGTCGCATCGTGGCGCAACAGCATGCTGTGATAGGTTTCAAACAGAGTTTCGAAACGAATGTCCTGAATAACATTTTCTGTAAGAACAAGAGACATTACGCGGCCGTCTGTTTGCTAAAGATCCAAAAGCAATCGGACCCGTCAGCCGCAACATCTTGATGCATAAATTGGTGAGCCCCAATCAGATTGCGTGGTAATTCGTCTGAAAGGTTATTTTTTCGAATGTAGCGCAGGACGGGTACTTCCCAGAAGCGAAAAAATAGCCAGCGTCCGGTCTCGTCGCGTATACGTGTAAACTTACGAAAATGTGCACGAAGCTCGATAAGGGTAAACGCAGATTGCAGCAATAAGACCTTAGGTTTCCCCCAAATCTCCCATGGGGCGCGACCTTTGGTAAACAATGAGCGAGTGAAGTTGTTGTCTGATGATAGCTCAACAAGCCATGGGGCAACATCTTCTAACGCATCAGCGGTGTCGCTTTGGAACAAACACACATGAGGTAACCCGCTGGTTGATAACAGCCCTACGAGTCCTGGAATGGCCGCGGCATCGAGCACTGCATAGGTTTTAAATTCAGACGCGAACACGATGTCGCGCAATGCTTCTGGCACGCAGGTTTTCTTGATCTGACCGAATTGGGAGGTGAGCGGTTCTATTGGGCCATAACATTCCACGTCCAGTGAGAACTGGGGCGGTGACGCGACAGGAAGATCCGCGATGACGGTCTTTTGCATAAAAATAACTCTCAAAATATACCAACAGGCTAGTAGGTGAAGCTGGCTAACGTCAACAACTTTAGACTCAGCACTATCGTAACCATGCTTCGGCCTTGAGTGGATCTTCAGCCAGTTACATGATGCTGCGACGCGGCCCGTCAAACTGGAGTTTCGCTGTACTCCAAGAAGTGGAGGGTGGTTGAACTCACACACTGTGGACAAACGGGACTTGACGACGCTCGGGGCAATGGCCGCTTGCGGAAAGTACAGCTTCTGCCAGTGCTGATTTAGATGTTGTAAAAAACGATCGTTTTGGAGCAGGAACGCCAGCGGGTATTGGAACAGGAGTGGACGGCCGAGCGCGATAGGCCGACGCATGAGCGGTGATCACAGATCGCCAGAGCGTGCTTTCTGATCGAGCTTGGAGTCAACAGGGCCGATTTTGTCAACATCCTTTCGGAGGACCGCGATGAGTCCTTTGAGATCAAGTTTTTCCTTGCTCATATCGTAGCCTTTGCCGCCGCTCCCTTCCTCGCCGTTTGGGGTCGGTTGGGGTTGTACTAATCTCTGCATACGATAGCCTATGCGTATTACGTTACGTAGCATTTCATTGGTCAAAGCATTGAACACGAATACCGATCCAGATGATTGCTGGACCCAGCAATACAACGCTACGGAAGCGCCATCTGAGCATAGAGACTATCGAAGGCGTCAAGCCGCTGGATGCGCAGTTTGGGATTGCGGACCCCAAGACCGTGCCGGATGTGCTCTACAGGCCGTTGTTTGGCCAGCCAGAGTCGACAGATGCTGATCTAGAGCAGATCGGAGGTGACCCGAAGAAAGTACTGTCGCTGCACACCTACGCCATCCTCGATGCCGCCAAGATAACGGGACTGCCGGAACTGCTAGCCGCGTCAAGGCTGGAACACCGCTGTCTGTTCAAGGGCGACGCCTATGACGAGCTGAAGGATGTTGCCCCGTGGATTGTCCGCTTGAAAGATGGCGACGGCTTTACCCGCTATCTATTCACGCACTCGAATGCGGAATGGCACCTGTGGGACAAGGAACCGGGGATATATCGGCGCTCACGCGGAACGCTCGATGACATGTGGGGGCACTTCAGGAAGTTCACCAAAGTAAAAGACGAAGATGGGAAGTGGTACTATTTTAGGTTTTGGGAGTGTAGACCTGCTATAGAATACTTCACCCACGTTGCGGTCGACGCACCCAAGTCCCAGCTTTGGTTTCCGCACCATTTCGAGTATATGGCTGCAATAATTATCTTACCAAGATCAAAGACAGCATCCGTTTTCCACTCTGGAATCGGCGACGCGGAACACTCTTCAAAAGCAAGGTACTACTTGAGCCGATATGAGCAGCAGATACTATCTAAGCAACGGGAAATCGACTTTCGCACGCGACTAATTTCACATTTGGATAGAGTGTCTCAGAGCTTCCAGCTGCGTAATGATCTCCAAAAAGTGAAATACACTAAGAGTTTAATTCTGACGGCGAGGCGGTACGAAATTAGGATCGAACAGGCGGTAGCGGACTTCGCGGCAGCTGCGGTTCTGTTAGGTGGCCCAGTCGAGACCGACCCTGAATGCCTTGCAGTTCTTCAAAGCAAGAAGTTTGGGCAAGTTAAAAAAAGCCAACAAGCTTCTTGAAGCTGTTAGGATGCGCAAATGAGCTTAACGGAACCCACCTTTTCTGAATCGGCAGAAGTCGGCCAAATTGCCTGCAATTGCCATGAGTGCCGGGAGTTGTTCGAGGAAGCGACCGGCCCCATGCATAACGTTTTGGCCATGCGGGCGAATGAAGATTTGCTCCGTTGGTTGGAAAATGATGTCATCGGACTTTTCCCCGCTGACATGCGCGTTGGTATTGCCTTTCCCGAGGATCTTCAGAACGACGCAATTGTATATGGGGCCAAACTTGCCCGCATAAGACGGATTGCCGCCCACCATGGGCTTGCCTTTCGCAGGCTTGACGGTTTCGGCGTAACAATTCCATTTCTGGGAGTCGCGGCCTTTGCTGCCAATGTTGTGTACCATGAAACGAAACGGGCAATTCAAGGCTACTTGTTGGTCCGGCTGGTCAATGCCAACCCTCAGCTTGAAATAGCGTTGATCCCATTTCCCTACTTGTTCGTCCTATATACTGCCGGCCGCAGGGTGGGTGGGATCGCAGTGATACGGCCGATGAAACGCTGAAACCTATGATCGATGAGTATGTTTTCGAGAAATGCACACAAGATGTAGATCCATTAGAATAAAGTAATTAACCGACTTCCCTTATCGGTTTGGTATGTGGTCGCCACTCCCTATTTCAGCGGTTTCCGTGGGTTCTAAGGTCGAAGTGGTCCTGTTTGAGTTATTACAAAAGTTGGCGGCAGTTTGAACAGGGCCCATCTTTCACCTAGATCTCTCCTTTTCAACACGCACGCAAACCACCGCGATTAACGCTTCCCAAATCCCCGGTCAAAACCGAACCAGTTGTTGAAGGTTTTTGGCCCACGCATGATAGCAGACATCCACGCATCATGCAGCATCGGGGACTTTGGGCTCAAACCGGACCTTAGCTGTATCTGCGAACGATAATGGTTCAATTTCACAGGCCGAAGTCCGGTATACGGACAAACCCGACCTAGCGCATTTTTGAATGAACGGACGGTTTAGGCAGTTCGCAACTTCAGCTGAGTTGGGTTGTCACCGATTTACGATGTAACTCAGCCGCGATACACTGGTAAATGCGGCAGTTCGGTACAAATTGCAGCTTGAAAGGCCTTCAAATAACTGAACCGTGGGACTACAATTCTCCAACTTGGAGTTTAGGATGCGCTTACTCATGCGGTGACGTTCCCACCAAGCTCGAGCATTCACGGAGTTGGCCCATGTGACCTCAGCGAAATTGTGCACATCACTGGAAAAAATGGCGAAGTACGCGTGTCGGCCCTAGTGGAGCGTCAACATTTGCTGTTAATTTCCTTTGCGCCAGAGCAACGCTTGGTCGCCACCAAGCTTACTATGTTCCAATGGGCGGTAGCTATCCGCAAAGGTATCAAGCTCTGGGTTTGGTGAGAGTGTCAAATACGCTTCGATCCAAGCCAGTTGAAAACTGCGCAAATCCTGGGATCCGTCAAAATAGCTTTGCTGTTTGCCTGAATATGCTTCGCTGGCGCTGCCATCTGCCAAGTCGTTGAGAGCATATTCTACGATCCTGTCCAAGGCGTTGTCGCATACACCCAATATCGAGAAGCCTTGATCTTCTAACAAACGCGTTGTGAGCACCATTGGAGCGATGGCGTGCAGCTGATAGTGCAACGCGTATTTTCCGCGTCGCATCTCTTGGGGTAGGCTTCCATCTTCCAGTGCCTGACATTGTAGATACGTCATGGACCAAGCGGACCAGCGCAACGCGACGGGGTCATCGCGAATTTCGCCTGTCAGATTGATCGCAAGCGTTGCCCATGCCCTGAGGTTGCCGGTCTTGGCGCCAGCTGTTGCATCTTCTTCCCAGAAGGCCATCTGTTGCGTGGCACGTCGGCCGAGCCAGGCTTCGATTGTTGCGCGCGCAGCACTGTCGCTGGAGTAGGGGGCAACCTGACGGTAGACCATCGCGAAACCAGCCAGTCTCGCGCCGATGGCAAAGTTGGCTGTGATCGTGCCTAGATCAGAAAAGGCGTCAGCTTCGGCCCACACGTTCAATTGTTCAATGACGCAATCGGCTTGAGCGGCTTGATCCGCACCACCCGCAGTGACTTCATTTGCCATGGATGCAAGGTCGCGCAAGAACTGCTCGATCGGAGCGAGGGCTGCGTTTACGGCTGCATTACCTTCTTCGTCAATGTCGGATCGTGAGACACTTTCATCCTTATATCGGCTGCCAAAGTTCAACGAGACAACGGGTTCGACCGGAGTCTGGCAAGTCACTTCATCTTCTTGGGCCATTAAGGTTTGTCCGAGTGTTATCATGAGGCTCGTTGTTGTGAAGAGGATGATATTTCTCATTTAGATGTCCTCATTCAGGTTCAGCAAAGACGTGATGCTCGCGGCTTTTTCGGACCCTGCATCGGCGGCTTGTTCCAGCCAGTAGATCGCGTTGTCCAGATTGGCTTCGGTCCCCATGCCAAAGGCAAGGGCGTAGCCGTATTCGGTCATGGCCGTTACATCGCCACCTTCTGCGGCACGTCCAAACCACTGCGTGGACTCTGTCATGTCGGTTGGGGATGCTGCGTTGTCTCGACGGTAGATAGCGTAGGCCCGCATGGAAAATGCATCCCCAGATAACGCGCCAGTCAAAAGAATTGACGGGAAATCCAGTTCATCCTCGAGGGCGGCCTGAGCAAATTCATCTGCTGATCGAACACGGCTGAGAAGACGGGTTAAGACATCAGTGTTTTCAGTGTCTACCGCATCTAGGATCATCGTGGCTGCACGGGTGGGATCGTATACTGAGCTGGTCGAGTCCGTCAGTAGTTCAAACAGTGTTGTTTGTGCCATTGGATCACCCGTCAAGACGGCCTGCTCTAGGAGCGCTAGAGCTTCGGGTGCGCCTTCGTCGCCTAGCAAGTCTAGCTTAACGCGGGCGAGGTCGGTCTGGGCCCATGGGTTTTCGCCCGTCAAATGGGTGGCGATGTTTGCCCAATGTAGGGCACCTTCGGTATCGCCCAACTGTTGAAATGTGTTCGACAAAGACATGACGTTTTTATAGTTACACGGCACGATGCCAGCGGCGCGTTGCAAATATTCTGCCCGTGTCTGATCATCCACGAAAGGCACCGCAAATAGCAATGCGGCAAAGTCGCCGTTTGCGTCGATGGCGTCTGCATACTGGTTAAATGTGAGCTGCCCACCGGTTGCAGTATCGGTTAGGGACGCAAGAATACGAAGAGCGGAGCCAACTCCGCGGCTTGCAGGCTCTTGTAGCAATTCGATGACTTCATCGATGTTAGTGTTCGTTTCGTCAGCATAATCCAGCAAAGCACTGGCAAGCGACAGGGCTGCTTGTCCGCCAGATTGGGCATACTGATGACGTAGTAATTGGATCGCGAGTGCGCGGTCTTGCGGGTTTTGAGCGAGTTCGAGTTCGATCTCGGCTATGGCTTCAAGAACGAAGGCGTATTGATTGGAATACCCTTCCCAAAAGGCGAGGACTTCGGGGCCATAGCTGGTATCGATTTCAAGGTGTTTTAAGTAGTTCGCTAGGGCGGTTGGGCTCCCGTACAATGCGTGTGATTGTAGACGCGCAATTGTCAGCGGATCATCATTCCTGGACAATTGCCAGATGTCGCCCGCTTCAATCTCGACGTTGCGGGTGGCCATGGTTTCCTCGAGGGTGCTCCAGAACTGCGCCTCGGCGATCCGAGGGCTGTCAGTTGAGTGACACATGAACGCACCATATAGCAATTTCGCCGGTGTGGCGTTGCCGAGCAAAGCGACCGAGTTGGTTAAAATGCTTACGGCCCGTTCGAAATCGTGGGGGGTGTTGTTTTGCGCGATGAGGCCTGTTGCATATTGGATTGACCCATCTAAATCACCAAGAGTCGCTGCGCGTTCCAAGTATGTCATTGCTTGGTCACGTCCCGCCCATCGACCGTCCCGTTCGTAGATGTTGTTGGCAAGGCGCGTTAATACCCAGCCTGATACGTCATCTCGAGTGTTAAGCTGTTCTAGAACGCTTTGCTTTTCGGATTGAAGGTTTGGGTAGGTATCTTCATGTCTTTCAAGGAAGATCGCGAGCCGTGTGAGGGCGGGGCGCTCGCCAGCCGTCGCTGCGGCCCGATAGAGTGAGAGCGCTGTATCGAGGTCTTTGTCGACCAAGGCACCGCTTTCGTACAAGCGGCCCAATTCGATTTGAGCGTAAGGGAGTTGGGCATCAGCCGCTTGTGTAAGATAGTGCAGCAGCAGGTCGTTATCTTTTTCAAAGCCTTCAGCCTGAATGTGATATTCGGCGACCTTCCATGCGGAGTTACTGTCGCCTAAATCGGCAGCAAACCGAAACCAGTCGTGCGCAAGTTGAATGTTCGGTTCTACGATCTCGCCATTGCTATATTCCCGCGCAATGCGTGACGCGCGATCACAGATCGATGAATCCAGTTCACCAATCAATGCGCCGAACGCCATTGTGGTTGCCAAGTCAGGTGCCACGTCCCAGCCCGTTGGAGCTTCGCCTTCTAGCGTCATGTTGGTGAGGGATAGGAGGGCATCGGCGTTTCCTGCGTATGCTGCTTCTATCAACAAGTTGTTTGCAAACTCGATGTTCCGTTCTACGCCCACACCATCGCGATAATACCATGATAGCAAATTTTTAAAGCGAGGTGATAGGCTGTCAGATTGGGTTGCTAGTTGTGGGATCAATTGTAGGCTGCGCAATTCTTCGAATGCGCCGGCCGCTTCCATGGCCGAAATGCGTGAAATGAGCGCGTTGCTGCCCGCGAACCGCGGATCGACTTCTTCAAGGCGCGCAATCATTTGCTCGATTTTGGGGAGCCACGTAACCGCGTCTAGCTGCTTTAATCTCTTAATATCGCGGCGGACAATGTCTTGTGAGCCTTCTGGCAGGTGAAGCCCATCCCAGTTGCCCCACAGGGCGACAACTTCTGCATCCGGTGGGCGAGCAATGCAAATGTTTGTTGCATCAATTTGAGGAGGAACAAACTCAAGTGCGATGGTATCCGCGCGCGTAATGGACGGTACGCAGATGACTGGGACAACCAAAACCGCAAGCATCGAAAGAGCTTTTGATACATGAAACTTGGGGGCGATTTTCTGTCTGATCGAATTTGCGTAGCGAGCCATAAGACGTCTCCGTATTTTAACTTACTTGAAAAAGATGTTGGCTGTTGAAAGTGCGGTGAATCCATCTTCGCCATCCAGCAAGATGATCGACACACCGGCTTTACGCACGAGACTGATCTGTGGAATCTGCGCCAACACCTCCCCGTTTGCGTGGACTTCGAAGTCCAACGTAAGCGGTGCACGTACCGACACGGTTTGCGATTGGTTGGACGTAGTTTCGGCGATGGCCACCGCGTTTGCTGCAGGTACAAAAAGGTCAACGCTGTCGGCTGATGACAGATTATAGATAGAAATATCTGCCTTGGCTGGGCTGTTGGTAATTTCATCGTTGAAGACTGTCGGTTCTCCGGCATCATCAAATACAACTGTGTAATAAGTACTTGCGCCGACATTCAGGTCGATTGTGCCGTTGGGTAGGACGATATCAACATCACCAGGAAGCACATTTACGTAGGCTGAAATGCCGTTTTCCAGATCGCGCAGGGTATTGCCCTTGATGGAGGCCACTGTTTGGCCGAGTGCAATGACCCGTACATAGCTTGAGTTCGGGTCGGAGATATTTTCGTAAAGACCATCGTCTGCAGATGCGGCCGAGAGTGTGGACAACAAAATAACACAAGCACCAATGATTGAACGTTTCATGATTCATCCTTTGTAAATTTGGGGCATAAATAGACAGTTGGGGCGATAGGGAGGGGATGCTCTAGGTCGATACGCAGAGTCGCTGCACCATCATCCCAGAGCCCAGACAGAGGCATGTAGAACCGGCCTGTCCGGTCCAAACGTTCACCGCGTTCGATTGTTTTGACGCGCTCGAAACCTGTTGAAGAACCGAATGCAAACTCGGCGCGGGCATCAATGTTTCGCTGTGTGTCGATGAAAATTGTATCCTCGGCGGAGAGGTTATAGCCCGTCAGGTCAACCGCGACGGAAGCGCCTTCAACTTCCGTAGGCATTTCGATGAGGCAGGTGCGCCCCGCAGCGGCAATCAATTCACGCATGGGGGCGTCGCCGTATTGAGCTAAGTTGTTATAGATCGGGTTTTCCCAAACCAGAACTTTCGGTGGCGAGCTCTCGAATGCTGGAGAAGTGAGGTAGGATGTCATCGCCCCAAATTGGTTCCCACCGGTCATCGCGTAATTGATGACTTCGAGCTCGGAATATTCAGCTAAGAAACCAGGGAAATTATTGATGGGGCTGTCGGAAAATGAGGTTCCAAGAAGCGCGACTGGAATTGTATCAGTACCGCCACCAAACAAATCAAAACCACCTTCGCCGAGGTCTAATGACTGGTTTTGCGTCGTCTCGTAGGTGATGGAAACTGCTTCGGGTAGTGTCGTTAAACAGCTCTTTTGCAGAATGCGGCGCATTCCTGAAAATGCTACGCTCGTCTCTTGAGCGGTCGTTTCAAACTGCGATTTGGTCATGTCTGGGTAGTCTGGCAGAGCGCGAATTGTGTTTGCTATGGCGCGGGCTGTTTCGCGTGCGCCCGCCGCGGACCAGTGGAAGTCTGCTTTGAAAAAAGGCAGCTGACCTTCCGGCGTTTCCAGCATAGCAGCACGGGCATCAACAACAGTCACCCCAGCATTTGTAAGGCGTTGTAAAATATCCAAGTGAACATGTGTTGCTACGTCTAGATCAAAGCCATACAGGGCCGCGTTGTCCGGCAGGTGGTCTGGCATAGTCACACTTTTCGTCGGTATTGGGACAAAGATGAGTGTCGTTCCGTTAGCAGCCAAGGCCTTTGAAAGATCGGCCAAACTTTCAACGGTCTGGTCCGAAAAGGGGTGGTGCATTCGAAGGTCAGCATTGATGCGATAGAAAACGCCATCACGTCCTTCGATGGCGGACAGCTCGCCATTTTCTTGCAGGCCGCTACATCCGAAATTCGAGGTCGGTTGAGTAACTTGAGCGTGGGCTTCTACGGCCCAAAGAGAGGTGAATGCACAGGCGATTTGAACGGCGGAACGGATCATGGGGTCACCTCAAGTAGGTTGGTTGGGCGGATTTTAGGTGCGATTGATGTCAACGGTTGCGAAGCCAAAACGGCGCTTTGTTGCGTATTGAGCGCGTCTTCAAAGTCTGGGCGGGACTGCAAGTCTGCCTCAAGAAGTGGGGTGAGGTTTAGGGCGACGACCTTGGTTTCTAACGATGTCGCGGTACTGGCGACGGTCAGGTATCGCCGTGCACGCAAAAGTTCGGTTGTTGTGGGTGCTGGATCGCGCATGATTGTCACGGCCATCTGTAGGCCGAGTTGCGCGGCACCCTCGCCAGAGGCGCTTTCCATCAGGACGATCAAATCGCTGCTCAATTGGCCCAACGGATCCTCCGCAAGTTGGTACCGCATGACGGCGTCTAGCGCGTGGCTATTGCCTGCAAGCGCATAGGTGATCAAAATGTTCTTGAGCGTTTTGCGCCGACCTTCGGACAGGGTTTCTGGGTCGATGCTATCGAGTGTCCGGATCAGCCCCGTGATCGCGCCGCCACGCCCCGTGGCCGCTGCGATCCCGTAATAGTGCGCGGTATCTGCACGCAAGCTCTGGTTGTCACTTTGTGCAAGAGTTTGCGCGAAACGAAGTGCCGCGAAACCATCGCCTAGGTCTGCCAATTGACGAATGTTTGAAATGCTGATGTCATGACCAGCGGCCAAAGCCTGACGTGCATTTACCAGTGTTTGGCTTGGTAGCTGATGAGAGGAAGTGATACCGGAAACGACCTTCACGGTTATCCTTTCAGGGGAGACGTCTTGCGCTAGTGTGGCGTGGGGCAATAGCCCTGCCAACATAGTTCCGAAAATGAGGTTACGCATTTTCATCACCACTGTTGTTGAGTGTGTCTTTCAGCGAAGGATCGCTGAGATATCGGATGGGAAACTCCCAAATGACGACAGGTGGTGCATTGGCAGGGTCAAGCTTGTCGAGGAAGTCTTGCATTGGAGCAATTGGCCCTCGACCTTCCTGCGCGTAATTTACGATGTCTTGGGACAGCGAAAGCTTCAATGCTTCTAAAAAGCTCCAGTTCGGATTGGCCGAATAGCTGGTGCCAACCAAAACGGAAGGCGCCGCTGTATCGGCCCCGAATAGATCGAGCGACCCGGTCTGGGCATCAACGGATAGCGGGTTCGCGGCATATGGCGCCACGGTTTCGGCTGGCAGGCCAATGATCGGAGCCAGTCTTTCAGACGTAACAAAGGACACCAAGTCGCCTTCGAACGATAGGGGGGCGAGGGGGACGCGCTCGAACGAGTCAGAGCCCGACTGAACTAGCCCAGATTGAGAGAGGCTTTCAGCGACTGCTGCGGCGCCTTCGATGGTCCAGTGTGTATCTGTATGAAAAAATGCCAGTTCTGTAGACTCCAGTGCCGAACGTGTGTCGACTGTTTTGATGCCAGCTTGAATCGTATTCGAGACGAAGGTGTCGTAAGTTGCCGCAATTGCAGTGATCTGATCAGTATGGCTAGGCGTTTGGGAGAATTCGATCTTCGCTGGGATGGGGACCAAGACAAGCTCGGTCCCGTATGTTGCCAGATCCTGTTGGATCGTCACGATCCAATCCAAAGTTTCGGAAAGCCCCTGAAGCGCGATGTCTTGATCGCGGAATTCTTCGTCGGTAAACAGCCAGCCGCTTTCACCCGCGACCACGCCTTTTCGCCCCTCATTCAACGTGAGGTAACGCAGAGCCCCAACCAAACCAACTGCAGGCTCTCTGTGGGGGAGGTTGGCGCGATAAAGGCTATCAATCTCGCTCGTGAATTCGCCGTTCAGAAGCGCGTCAGGCACAGGTTTTTCAGCTTCGCCTGTAAACAAAGAGAGGTTGGCAAACGCGGCGTAGCCGAAGAACGTCAGCGGGACAGTTAATTTTGTAACAAGGCGAAACGACATCATACGCTCCGATCAGAATTGGAAATAAAGGAAAGGTGAGAAGCTTTGCTCGGCGAGCTTCAGGATCGTTACGGTCCCGATTATGAGGACGGCCACCGTCGCTGCGAACTGTAGCGATGTTACCAAAACAACGCTGCTGCCAGCCCCCGCGTGGGGCGATTGAGGGTGGGCTAGCTTGTCCATGAACCCATCAATTCGGGGTTCGATGTAGACGACACAGGCCGCAAGAAATGCGAGGGCGAGGCTTTCTCGTGTAACCGACATCCAAACGATTGGATCGCCGATGATACCGTTCATTCCAATCATGCCCGCATACACTTCGAAGGCTTCGCCGACATGCGTGGCTCGGAACATGACCCACCCAATCAGTACAAACACCATGGTCAGCGGTAGGGCATACCAGTAGGACTTGGCGTTGCGATCCCAGCCCGTGAACCGTTCCGCAGCGAGCAGCCCACCATGCCAGGCGCCCCACAATACGAACGTCCAATTTGCACCATGCCATAGGCCGCCAAGCAACATAACAAGCATCAGGTTCATGTATGTACGACTCGTACCTTTGCGGTTTCCACCCAGTGAAATGTACAGATAGTCGCGAAGCCAATTCGACAGCGAAATGTGCCAGCGGCGCCAAAATTCGGTGATTGATCGGCTAATATACGGAAAGCGGAAGTTTTCGAGGAAACGGAAGCCCATCATTTTCCCGAGGCCGATCGCCATGTCGCTGTAGCCTGAAAAATCGAAGTATAGTTGCAGCATGTAGGCGGCTGCACCTGCCCAGGCCAGCGCCATACCCGGATTGTCGGTTGCGAACGCAAGATCGGCCAGTGGCGCAACGGCGTCGGCTAGAATTACCTTCTTGCCGAGCCCGATCAAAAAACGTGCGAGGCCGTCGCAGAACATTTCTACAGAATGATCACGTTTGCGAAATTGGTCTTCCAAATCTTTGTACCGAAGGATGGGCCCCGCGATCAGTTGTGGGAAAAGTGCAATAAAAGCGGCGAAGTCGATGAATTTTGCATCGGCGGTGGCATCACCACGGTGGACGTCAATCAGATAGCTGAGCGCTTGGAAAATGTAGAACGAAATTCCGATTGGCAGTATCAGGCGCCAGTGAATGCCGAGGCCTGCGGTGTCTGTCCCCAAGAGGGCTGCAAAGCTGTCGAGAAAGAAGTTAAGGTATTTGAATATACCCAGTACGCCAAGGCAGCCGACCACACCAATGGTCAAGAACGTCTTGCCACGTTTTGTGCCTCGGTGTTTGGAAATTTGCTGGCCAATGACGTACGCAAAACAGGTGGTAAGAAACAGCAAACCTAAGAAGTCGACCCGCCACCACGCATAGAAAATATATGATCCTACGAGTATTGGATAAGACCGGAAACGAACGGGCGTTGCGTAATAAACGAGCAGAAAAAGCGGCAAAAACAGGAACAAAAAGGATTCTGATGAAAAGACCATGGATTAACCCTCCAACTGCGTAAGGCAGGCTAGGCGCGTGATGTTGAACAATTCAATTCCACCGGCCCGTAATTCGATTGCATCCGTACCGCGAAGATTGGTGACGATCCGCGATGTTTGGGAGGCCAGATCACCGTCGAGGAAGCGAGGGAACTGGTTTCGAAAATCGTTTTGGTTCAGCACCAGATGATCGGAAGAGGCTGAAGAAAGGCCCACCCTATTTCCAATGAATAGGTTGTCGTTCAGCCAGGTTGTCGTACCACTTGGTTGGGCACCAATAAACAAACCGGAACTGTGGTTGCCGAGCATTTGATTTGCAACAATTCGGGAATTTCTGCTCGTACGCAGTTCAATCCCTTTGCGAAGGTTATCTACGGCTACGTTTCCGGTGAGATCGACACAGTCTGAATGCATGACGGAGATGCCGCTGCCGCTTTTCCAGATAATGTTGTCCATTATCGTTGTTTCGTGACTTCCCTCGGTTACGAAGATACCGGGGCCTGACGCGCTGAAAATAATGTTTCGGAGGACAGTATTGTTCGTGGCGCCGCTCATGAATTTAAGGGCCGCTCCGGCTGCCCCGCCGAGAAAGACATTCGACGAAATGAGAGCGTTGTTTGTTGATCGTAAAATCAGCCCGCCAGCGGCTTCACCAACAAACACGTTCGATTTGATAATGGGGGATGTGCCGCCAGCAAATGTAGCACCTTGGACATCCCGCAATACTGTGTCGGTGAGGTAGGATTGTCCGATCGGGGCGTATAGCCCGCGATTGATGATGGAAACACCTGAATACAGGGCGGTGTCACCGAAACCCAGTCTTTCGAATACCGAATTCGAAATTTGCGCTTGTCCAATGCCTGCGGTTGCTACGAAAGGTACGAATTGTTCGGCGGTTTCGTTTGTATCTGCGGTGGCAGAGATGGCGGCGTCGTCCATAACGAGAACACCTAGGTTGGCGATAAATGCGCCGTCTTTGGTGCTGAGTTCCAGTTGATCACCGGATGTCATGTCAAATCGACCATTTTGAAACACTACAAGTGGCACGTGAAGAGTGTCATTATTCAGCAGTTTATTTGGATCGGGTTGGGCAGAAACCCAAGCGCGGAGTTCATCAAGATTTACCTGACCATCATTGATGACGATGGCCTGCGGTGTTGAGGTCGACTGTGCCCTTACGATCGAGAGTTGATCGTTGCTGCCAGCCGCGAAGGAGAGCTGTAGTAACACAAGCCTGAGATCGATGAGTTCAATGTCCGCCGCGCCCGTTGATGCACGCGGCAGCTCTGCTTCAAAGGTATGCTCATCATTTTGATCAAAGAGTCCTGCCACCAAATGGTCGACGCGGGACGGATGCTGCAAGGTGGCGCTTTGCTCACTTAGGCCTGTGTAAACATCAAAGAGCTGGGTGCGCAGTTCTTCATAGTCGTCCATTGTTTGCGCATCGCCTGTGCTTAGTGTTGCGCAAAGAAGCGCGAGGCCAAGCATAGTGCCACGTTTGAAGTGAGACTTACGCATTAACAACTCGTGGCTCGTCGTTGCCTGTGGAGATTTGTGACAATAGCGTTACGAGGATGACGTCGATCCTGTTCGGCGAGGAGTTGGTCAGCTTTGTCTGGTCAATGACATCCAGCGTTACACGTTCGCCTTTGCCAAGTGTTCTTCGGCTTAACCCGTCGAAAATAGAAAGCCCGCTGCTGCCTGCGATGATGTGACGGCCGGGCAGTGGATCGACAGAGATCGACGAGCCGGAATTGATGCGCAGTAGTGTCATGTCGTGGTCAGATGACGACGTGATGTGCTTGCTTTCGCCCCACTGATGTTCGCGCGTTAAGTGACGGTTTGCTTCCCGTCGGGTTTCCGCCTTGAGTGTTTCGACAACGGCTTTCACATCTTGGCATTTGCCACGTGCGGTTACCAAAACTGCATCTGGTGTGTCGACAACGATTACATCAGATAGGCCCACAACGGCGACCAATCGATCCTCCGAGCGTACGTAGGTGTTTTGGGAATTGATCGAGACAACGTCGCCGGAAAGGACGTTTCCGTCTGAGTTTGCGACGCCAATGGCGTGCATCGAAGTCCAGCAGCCGACATCGCTCCATTCCACATCAAGCGGTGCCATTGCGACTGAACGCGCCTTTTCGAAGATGATACGTTCTGTCGGTTCGTTGGTGGCTTTTCTAAAGCTGTCGGGATCCAACTGAAGGCAATTGCCATTCCATTCGCCTTGTTTGACGGCGGCAACTACGGCGCTGTGCGTTGGCGCATCCAATGTCTTGAACTCTTTGATGATCGTCTTGGCGGAATAAAGTGCTATACCGGACGCCCAATAGGCCAAGCCTGATGCGACTAACCCTGACGCTATTTTTAAAGGGGGCTTTTCGACGAATTCTGCAACGTTGTGCAAGCCGGAGTATGAGCTGAATTCGCCACCATCGGTAATGTAGCCATATCCGGTTTCCGGATAGGTCGGCTTGATCCCAAACGCTACGATCCGGCCGTCATTTGCCGCTTGGCGCATGGCTAAAATCGGAGTGTTCAAGTTGCCGACAATGACGTGATCCGCGGGGAGGACAAGCATCAGGGCATCGGGCGTTTCTTCAGCAAGCACTAGGGCTGCGGCCAAGACTGCCGGCCCCGTGTTGCGGGCCATTGGTTCGCAGATTACAGTCGCATCACACTGTATTTCTTGTAGTTGTTTAACAATGGTTCGGTAGTTTTGAGTGGCTGTCACGACCACTGGTTTGCCGAACCCTTTGGAACGGTGCCGTTGAATTGTTGCCTGAAAAAAGGTCGGGGACCCCGGGCCCGCAACGTTTTGGAATTGCTTGGGGCTTTGAGTACGTGACATCGGCCAAAGGCGTGTACCTGTACCACCACACAAAATAACTGGTCTAATATCTTCCATTTTGGCAATCCTTGCTATCTAAAACCGATAATTGCGAGCAATGTGGGCTGGCGACTGCTGTCGCTCAGATCCCGTTGGAAATTTCTTTGATCCGATTTACTAAAGCGTCTGGAACTATGTCGCGACGAAACCGTAACCGAGCGATGTCACCGACTTGGACTTGTGTTTCATCGATGTCTGAAAGCGTGAGTTTGGCCGCCATCATCTCATCTGTTTGACCGCCAGCTCCTAAAGATTGCTCGATCAGTGTGACCTCAACGGGCAGAACGTTGCCATTAGCCAGCTTGAGCTCTGCTGTGTCCCCTGAAATGATCCGTGCTGCGCCCTCTGGGCTGATGAATGTCTGGGCATCAATTCCGACATCGTCTGACACCAAACGGACAAGAGGGGTGCCAGCGAGGATCGTTGCACCTTCGTAATAGTCCGCCAGAGGCTGAATGTCGCAATCGCATGGCATCCGTACACTGAGAAGATCACCGGAATTCGCGCTGATTGAATAGATCACATCGCTTTGGCCGGCCTGATTGTTTGTGTAGGTAATTTGGCCTGCCGATGTCGCGCGGAGGATTTCACCACCTTGGCCAATTACAACTGGACGAGGTTCATAACTGAATACGAAACGATCATGGATGACGTTAGAGGCGATCGCAATAAGGCCCACGCTCGAGGCGGCAATGCAGAGTTTGCGCAATCCGCGACTGAACTTTTGCATCTTTGTCGGTGCGGTTGGCGGCGTTTTGTGTTTCGCTTTGGTTGGTCCGGTGTAACCCAAAAACCGATCCATCGTGACTAGGTCGCCTGCAAGATGGCTATTCAAGATATAGCGCAGCGGTGCAAGGTGGCTGGCTGATGGATCGCAGAACCGTAAGCAGTAATCGGGGTTGTCGCTATCTCCGATTTTCTCGATATCGGCGAGCAAGAAAAGGCTTAGCGTAAACCCTTCAAAGTCGAACTGTAGCGCAATTGTGTTTCCTTCTAGATTACTGTTCGGGGGAATTAGGCCAGAAACGTGAGCCTCGGTTACGGACAGCGACTTTCCCTCAAGCCGACGGCCCGTGATACGTGCTGAAAACGGCATTTGCAGCTGCGGGTGCTCACTTTCATAAACGAACCCTCCTGTAAGGTTCTCTTCTGAATGAGTTGCCCGTTGAGGTGAAGTTAATTCAGTCATGTTTTCGTCCCATGTTTATAAGTTTCAAACTATGCCAGTGAGATAGAGCACCCCAACCGTGAGCCATCCCATTGCCAGAAGATGAAGGTACGCAGAGCCAGCGGAGTTGATGCGTTTGCCAAGTGTTTGGCGTGTTGGCGTGCCAGATGCGGTGGTTTGTCTGGTCCATTTCTGCCGGTCCAAACGAAAGGCGACATATGACTTCACTAAGGCGCCAAAAAGCTGTCCAAAATACAAAAGAAAAGGATAGACGATGGGGAAGCTGTGCCCGCGGAACAGGCAAATTCCTGTGCAGAAAACATATCGGGTGGCCATGACCCATGAGATGTATATGGGCACAATCATTGGGTCGTAGAATATCGCCGCGATTATCATGCACAGGGGGCCTGCAAGTGTTGTCCACATTGAAATGCGTTGATCCAAGATCGACCACCACGTGAAATATCCGATATGTGACGCGGGCAGTTCCAAGGCGCGGCCGTTTGTGCGCAACATATTTCCGAACCAACGCACCATGAGGACTGTCGCACTGGCAAAGAATTTAGGTTTTGGCTGTGTCTCCATTGAGCTGGAGGCGACATCTGGCAGATAGGCCATTTGGTAGCCATTTTTCATGAGCCAAAACCAAGTGGATTTGTCATCGCCTGTCAAAAAGTTGACCCGCCCTAAGCGCCAATGATCGATGTAGTCAGCCTGAACCGAATTTACAAAGTCGGGGGTGGTTGCGAGGTCTGCGCGAAAGATTGACATACGCCCGGTTAGGGTCAGCACACGGTTGCTTAGACCCATTGAACACATCATGACCTGTCGTTGGTCAAACCGCAGTTTGAACCAGTCACGGAACAAGCCAGGTGTCGGGATTTCGACGTCTTCATCGGTTGTAAGGGCACCGATTTTTGGGTTCGTGAAGAACGGAGCGGATTGTGCGACGATGTCCTCTGGCACGCAGCTATCACCATCCACAAAAACAACGATGTCGTTTTGGGTCGGACATTGGCGCGCAATCAGGTTGAGGGATTTTGCCAACGCATCACGTTTGCCGGTTCCGGGAATTCGGTCAACGACGAGGTTCACCGAAGCCATACTCATCGGCATTGATGCGTAGATCTGTTGGATCAAACGGGCATCGGCGCCGTCAACGACAGAGGCAACGATTGTTGCGCCATTGCTGGCATTCGCGGCTGCTGTAAAGATGCTGCGGTAGACAGGGACAGTTACACTGCTTTCGATCATATAGGAGGTGACAAGAAAGAACGCGTGAGCGTCGACTGTCTTTTGATCGTACCGCGCCTGAGCACGGGCTTTTCGCCGAGGATAGGTGAAACGCCGGAAGATGACAGCGCGGGTGAAATTAATGGCAGCCCAACTGTACCGCCACATACCGAGAAAGCCTAAAACCAAGACGGTTTCCTTCACGTCCCCAAGCAGCCCTGCTGGAACCGTACTGGCCAATAGGATCGCGGTTGACAGAAACGCGAGGTGAGAGAGAACGTGAAGAACCAGTGTCATAGGACTTACCAGCAGATGCCGTCGTAGCTGTCGCCACTGACGCGGCTGCGGCTGATGCGGGTAAGGTCGATTAGCAGCTTGTCGTTTACTGCGTTCAGTTCTGGCAAAACATCTTTGTAAATATTGCCGACAACGATTGCGTCTGACCCGTTGATCACTGCCGTCAGGTCTGGATTTAGACGATCTTTCAAATCTGGAACAACATCGTTGCCACGGCCTGCCGTTGAGTTTTCGTTGGCATAGGCTTCATGGACGAATGGATCGAAAATCTCGACGCCGACACCGTTTTTGATCAGGCGCGCAGCAAGTTCTGCGAGAGGGCTTTCGCGCATATCATCGGTTCCAGGTTTGAAGCTGATTCCAACGAAGCCGACTTTCTTGGCTTGCGAAGATTTGACCATTGTTTCGGCTTTAACGATCTGCGCTTCGTTGGCTTCCAAAACTGCGTTGAGAAGTGGTGCTGGTGTTTCATTCACAGCGGCAAGGTGGCGCAACGCACGCACATCTTTAGGCAGGCAAGAGCCACCAAAGGCAAATCCGGGGCGCATGAAGTATGGTGACATGTTCACCTTCAAATCAGAGCACAGAATTTCCATGACTGATTGACCGTCAAGCCCGCAGGACTTTGCGATGTTTCCGATTTCGTTAGCGAATGTGACCTTAACAGCGCGCCATGTGTTGGACGTGTATTTTACCATTTCAGCTGTACGCAAATCGACGGTGTGGATTTTGCAGTTCAGGTTTTCGTTCAGTTCCGTGAGGATGTCCCGCGTAGGGTCGTCCATTGCGCCGAAGACGATCAGGCCGGGGTCATAGTAGTCTTCGATGGCGGTGCTTTCACGCAGGAACTCGGGGTAATAACCAACCCCAAATCCTTCACCAGGAACTTTGCCAGAAGCTTTGGCCAAAACAGGAATGCAGGTGTTTTCGCAGCTGCCTGGGACGATTGTCGAACGGATGATAACCGAATGAAAACCGTCTTTCTCTGCCAATGCCACACCGATATTGCGGCAGACGATTTCGACGTACTTCAATCCCACTGAGCCGTCAGCGGCGCTAGGGGTGCCGACGCAGACGAAAGATGCATCGGTGTTGTTGATCGCAAAAGAAACGTCATCAGTTGCGCTTAGTTTGCCCGCTGCCACTACGTCTTTTACAAGTTCGTCGAGGCCGTTCTCTACGATGGGAGATTGACCTGCGTTGATGGCATCAATTTTGCCTTGGTCAACATCGACTGCAATTACTTCGTGACCGTCTTTCGCCAAGCAGGCTGCTGCGACAACGCCGACGTAACCAATTCCAAAAATACTGATTCTAGCCATTTGAGCCTCTTAAAATGAATTTCGCGTTAACGATGCTGCAGTGCAGTAAAATGTGCCAGTCGGTGAAATCCCTACGTTGTAAGGAAATATACACTTTTTTGTGATATTTAGTCTAATCGTTTGAAATTTAATAATAAAATAAAAGTGCCTCGCCCTAATTTAGGGCGAGGCGGTATGAGTGAATACATAATTAGATATGCTGCAGATGCATCTTTTTCGGTTTGAAAGCAGTGCTTGGTGTATTGGGAAGACCCTAATCGAGCCAACCTTGCTCGTTAACGAATTCGACAATTTCCGCTCGGTCCATCAGCTTCAGTTTTTTGCTTGCACGGGACTTATAGGTGTCGACGGTCTTGTTACTGATATCGAGTTGTTGTGCGATCTGCTTGGAGCTTAACCCACGTGCGAGGGCGACAAGTACATCCTTTTCCCGGGCGCTTAGTCCGTGAAGGTCGGCCGGTTCTCCTAATGTTGGCCTTAGATGTGATCCAAAGCCTTGGTCGAGGAAAATACCGCCGCTTAGGACGGCTGAAAGGGCAATTTTCACACGATCAAAATCGGATCCTTTAGACACGCATCCTCGGAAGCCTGCATCAAGAACTGCACGCAGCATGTTATCCGTGACATTGAAGCTATATGCTAAAAGTTTAGTCTTGGGGCTTGCACTGCGAACAGCGCGGCAAAAGTCGATTAGATCAAAGTTTCCACTAAACTTAAGGTGCATGGGGTCTAGGAAGAGGACATCAGGCTTAAGCTTGCCAGAAGCCTGAATCAGGTCGCTACCGACTTCCTGAAAGCTACATCGCACGTTTCCTAATTCGTTCAGTTTCATAGCCAGCATGTCCGCGAGCACTGGGTTCTTATCAATTAAGTGTACAGTTTTTACGTCCTCATGGTTTGATGCAAAATGGATTTCATCATTTCTTTGAAGATTGGGCATGTGACCCTTCAATCATGGTGTCAAAAATAAGCGAAAATACGCTAGTCCGTTTGTATAATTGCTAAGTGGTTTTCGGTTGTCTAAATTCAACCTAAGGTAAACACTGTTGCTGCTTATGTGCGAACACACGGTGCGGTTGAGATCAACCAAAATTTAACATGTCGCATGTGATTTTCACCAATTGGACCAATTTTTTTATCTAAAAAAGCTTCGCGGTTGATAAATTCCATCATTTCGTCGAGCGGAGGTCATTTTTTGGGCGCAATTTAATAGTTGGTTAAATGAAACTCCCCGCGCGGCATCCCAGAATACACGCTTCACCAAATTCAACGAATCTCAAGCAGAGAGGAATGGTCTATGGCTATGAACGACATTTTTGTGACCTCCGATATGTCAGTGGCTCACATTCAAGGGCTTATCGATGATGCGGAAGGCGCGACAACAGTCCACCTTGGGGCTGGAACATATACCTTTAGTGACACGCTTGTGATTGACCGCAGCGATGTGTCTTTGTCTGGTGCCGGAGACGACCAAACACTCATTGTTGCGGACGCGTCGATGGCGTCCGATCCTGTCATCCAAGTTGGTCATGACGTGTTTTCACCGAACATTTTGGATGAATTCAAGATCGCCGCGCCAGCAGTCGCTGGGGACAGTTCTATCGAGCTGGAGGCTGATCATGAACTTAAAGCGGGCGACTATGTCTACGTCACTCAGGAAAATACAGATGAGTTTTTCGAGGAAATTGGCGATGAACTTTGGCAGAAGGACAGTGACCTTCGTACAATCTTATTGAAGGTCAGCGAAGTTGATGGAAATACGATTTCCTTCAACGGGGAACTGAACTTTGACTATGATCCGGATATTACCACGGTAGAACATCGCGAAATACTGGAGGGGAATGAGCTGTCTGGGTTCACAGTCCAAGGGAGTTGGGGCGAGGCTGATCCTGGCGAGTTTTCGAATACTTTAGGTACGGATAACGGAGCCACAGCAATTCTTTTGGCAGGGACGAGCAATGCGGAACTGTCCGAGATTAACATTCTAGATGCGGCATCACACGGGATCACCATCGCAGGGTCAACGGATGTTGTGCTAGAAGATATTCTAGTTGATGGATCTGCCGATAAAGGCGCTGGCGGGAATGGCTACGGCATTTGGATCCGGGATGTTTATGACAGTGATTTTTCCGATTTAACGATAACAGACGTGAGGCACGCTGTTGTTTTTGCCAGCTACACGTCGGCATCCGGCAATGTGATTGAACTGGATTACACGAATCGCGACATCAATTTCCACGGCGGTTTAGATACAGACAACATCGTTACTGTTAACGCGTCGATCCGGACAGGCGAAGAAACATCCTATATGTCGCCGACTGTGTTCTTCAATTCAGGAACGACGTATGGTGCCCCGACCAATGCAGATGCAAATACGGTTGTCTTTGGCACGGTTGTCGGGACGGTCCGTGGAGACATAGCAACATCTAGTGAAAGCGGTTCATACATCGAGTTGTTGGGGGGAAGTGACATCGCGGTTACGGGAGATGGTGATGACTATGTAGATATGGGATCCGGGCAAGATACCGTTTTTGCATCTGAGGGTCACGATACACTCATTGGTGGATCATCATATGACCGTGTTTATTTCGAAAATGATGAAGAGACTTACAGTACCCAGTTGGACGGTGACAACTTGATCGTTTCTTGGGGCGACAATTCAACAAGTTTGTCTTTGTTCGAGGAAGTCCATTTTGCCGACAATTCTTACGACTTTGTGGCCGTGCCTGAAAATACTGAAATTGGAGGGCTTCAGTGGGAAGAAGGTAACGGTGAACAAAGTAGCGTTGTTTCTGGTGGTGCTTCTTGGGAGCGTGAAGCGGTTAGTTCGTCTTCCAAAATGGGTGAGGACCTGAATGGTTTGCTGCTACAGGGCGCCGAAGATTTAGATGTCTTTGGGAACGATCTAGATAACAGTATTCTCGCGAACAAAGGTGACAACTGGCTGCAAGGGGACAGTGGCAATGATCGCATCTTTGCGCGAGCCGGTGATGATGTCCTATTCGGTGGAGACGGGGACGATCTTATCCATGGCCAAGCCGGCGACGATGTTCTCATTGGGGGCAATGGAACAGATACCTTGATTGGCGGTAGGGGTGCCGATGTGTTCGTTTTCAGCGAAGGCCGCAATATTATCTCGGATTTCAATGCTGCTGAGGGCGACACAATTCAATCCAACACCACATTTGATGAAGACCCTTTTACTGAATCGTTGAATGTATTCATTAATACTGGGGAAAGTTCGGAAGATTACCGATTCGATTTCACGAGCGACGGGTTGGAAATTTATTATGATGACGATGGCAGCATGCTTGTGAAAGACACTAATTTGTACGATTTTCTGCTGTAGTTTTACATTCCTGCCTTTCGTTCTAACCGACTTGGTTGGCTCTCAATATCGACGCGTGGTGGTCCGTTATGACGCGTGTCGTCGGATATGCATGAGGCCAGTCGCACCTTGAACTGAGCGGGCGGCAATTGAGTTTCTTCCATCGGATCATCGTCGTTTATGAGGTGCCCTTAGTTTCCTAGGGTCAGGACTCATAACCAGAATATGACGGTTGCTGCGAGTGCGATTGCGGAGAGGAATACGGTTGGCGATCTGTCATAGCGGGTTGCGATGCGCCGTCAATCCTTGAACGTGCCGAACATTCTCTCGATGCGATTACGTCGTTTGTAGCGGCGCTTGTCATACTTGACGGTTTTCTTGCGCGACTTGCGGCCAGGAATGCAGGGCTTTGTGCCCTTGTTTACAAGGGCTTCACGGAATCGATCAGCATAGTAACCCCTGTCAGAGAGGAGCCATACAGCCACAGGGAGGCCGTTCATCAAAGCCGCAGCGCGAGTATAATCGCTTAGGCGACGGCGCGTTTGCGATGATGAGCGAATTTGGTGTGTTGGACCAAAACGATCAGGCGTCATTCAACCGCTAGTGGTCCTTCGCGATGCTGGGTCTAAGTTTGGCTGGCAGCGGTGTATTGGGCTACGCAAAAAATATTACTCAAGCCAATCGGGCTGGATTGGTCGGGCATAACCTCGATTTCATTGCCGAGGCTCCAACCCGCGCGCTCGCCACCGCGCGCCAAGCTATCGTGGGTGTCAGAAATGCCCACTTTGGCCAACTAACCGTTAGTTATGCTCCACAGCCTTCAGGCAGGATTGCGATGAACATTCAGGGTGTCGGCCGCGTTGTAGCGCCACACTGGGAAAGCCTTCCTCGGCTATGACTGCGGATGAATACGGCTACACGGGAAGCCATCAGCGAAGCTCAAGAGTCGCAACCTCGGAGCGGGAGATGCTGGCTTCGTGTCTATTCGGGGTGGCGTGGCAAACAATAATCAAGCACGCAAAATTGCTTATGAAAGTGCGGCTCAGGCCGGCCTTCGAGGACCGGACCTAGACCGCTTGTTTCCCGGAGGTATTTTTATTGGAAAGCAGGGCGAAAGCAGCGCCCTAATTCGCGCTAACCTCTCGCTTCGCGTAGCTCCACTTGCAGCCACATCAGAATGAACTCAGCCAACATCCACTAGCTTGATAATCAACTACACGGTCCCTTAGGCCATGCATAGAAACCGCTGAAATGGCACAGCCAGCACGCGGCACATCGACCGGACAGAAAACTTTGCGCGGTGAGCCTCAATAAACGCGCACCTCACTGAGGCCATAGGTTGAATCCGTCCGAGGTAAGGGGAAACACGTCCATCACCCGATTTGTGCAACAAAACCATGCCGGGAGATTCAACACAGCACAAACGCCACATTAGACGATGAACGCAAAAGTCTCAGTTCAACTATTCCGAACAACAATGAACGACTAGAATTTCATTTCAAACGCCAGGCTCAGACCTTGGCTTTGGTAGTCAGACCCAATGCCATCAAAGAACCCACTAATATTAAAGTCCCCACCATTTGGAGTTTCATAGTTTAAGCCCAAATGAGCCCTCCCACGGAAACCTTCAAAATCAGCATCGCCACCACTGGTTGAGCTGTAGATAGTCGAAAAGCCACCATTGACGTTTAAGACCTCGCCTGAATCCAAGGGAACTGGTGTTCTAAAGTCCATTCCCGCAGTAACTTGAGTCAGTGAGATCTTTTGTTCACCAATCAAGTTGCCCAAACTGTCGGTGTAAGCCCGTTGAGTGTCATCAGTATATGTCATGTCAAGCAAAGGCATGAAACTCGTGGCTTTGTAGTGATACTCACCAGTTGCACGCACCTGCACCAAGAACCGTTCCGTATGAAAGTCGTCAGTGAAGGTCCCTAGCGGCGAAATCTCGTTACTCGTCTGGCCATACAGCAATCGGCCCTCCAAATAGAGCGGCTGATCCGCAGCTTTAACCGCAAAATAGGGTCCGACCAACCAACCGGTACCGGCGACATTATTGTTGTTATCCTCTGCGTGATCAAACTGTAGCATAGCTCCTACAATAAAGTTCTCGCTTACAAAGCTATGCGCGCCAAATGTAGCCAAGGTGTAGGATGATCCGTCCGACCACGCGGAAGTAAAGCTAGCCCATACTTCCCCGCTAGAGACACAGCCGCTCGCTGACCCTGATCCCCCAGTGGCATTTACATTAAAGTTCCCACACCCCGAACCTTGCAAGAAGCCAACCAATCCGTGCTGATTAGAGGCAAGATTGTTGGCGCGATCCAACATGAATTCGGAAATCGCCAACTGTGTGTCCGCTGCGATAGTGCTGCCAACGGTGACTGTATTTGAAGCTGCATTGCCATTCGACGCAGAATCTTGTGCCGCGTTGGCGACAACAGTGATCGCAACATCCCCCCCGCCTGTTGGTGCAATCGTCAAAGTATATGCCGAAGGACCGTCAGAGATGGCCGTCACAGACCCGTTAGTGACAATCACGTCATTCGCGAGATCATCGAAACCTGACACATCCTCTGAAAACGTCGCTGTAACTGAGAAAGGGTTAGTATTTGAAAATGTCGTAGGTGCACCGGACAATGTTACCGTTGGTCCGGCATCAATGGTGATCGTCACCGTGTCGGGCGCAGTCGATGCAAGCCCGAGGTTGTCTGTCACGATCAACGAGAACACCAGATCAACGCTCATGTCCCCTGCGTTCAAAACAGGCGCGGTGAAGCTTGGCGTCGCGGTTGTGGCCCCGGTCAATGTCGTGCCAGCCGGTGCCGTCCACGCATAGGTCAGGGTTTGACCCGCGTCAGGATCCGTGGAACCCGAGCCGTCCAGCGTCACAGGTGTCGTCCCCGAGGCCACCGTTTGCGCAGGCCCGGCGTTGGCTGTTGGTGCCACGTTGGCTGGCGGATCAATGGTGATCGTCACCGTGTCAGGCGCAGTCGAGGCAAGTCCGAGGTTGTCTGTCACGATCAAGGAGAACACCAGATCAACGCTCATGTCCCCTGCGTTCAAAACAGGCGCGGTGAAGCTTGGCGTCGCGGTTGTGGCTCCCGTCAATGTCGTGCCAGCCGGTGCCGTCCACGCATAGGTCAGGGTTTGACCCGCGTCAGGATCCGTGGAACCCGAGCCGTCCAGCGTCACAGGTGTCGTCCCCGAGGCCACCGTTTGCGCAGGCCCCGCTTCAGCTGTGGGTGCAACGTTGGCCGGTGCATCAACAGTGATCGTCACCGTGTCAGGCGCAGTCGATGGAAGCCCGAGGTTGTCCGTCACGGTCAAGGAAAACACCAGATCAACGCTGGCATCCCCTGCGTTCAAAACAGGCGCGGTAAAGCTCGGCGTCGCGGTTGTGGCCCCGGTCAAGGTTGTGCCAGCCGGTGCCGTCCACGCATAGGTCAGGGTTTGACCCGCGTCAGGATCCGAGGAACCCGAGCCGTCCAGCGTCACAGGCGCAGTCCCCGACGCCACCGTTTGCGCAGGCCCGGCGTTGGCTGTTGGTGCCACGTTCATAGGTACCGTGACGGCATCTGTTGAGCTAGAATTAGAAGCCGTATCGGTCGCAGCGCCAGTCAGGGCGCTGATCACAACATCACCTGTCCCGCTCGGAGTTATATCCGCTGTATATACGTCACCGCTACCAGAGAAATTGGACGCGGTTGCGTTGGTTAATCCAGCTGTCACATCGGACAACGAGAAACCAGTTACATCCTCTGAAAACGTAAATGTTGCCGTAAAGGGTGTCCCAGCCACTGCAAAGGTTGGTGTGCCAGAGATAGTCACTGTCGGTGGATTATCGATAATTTGGAAGGAATGAGTGCCGGCTGCTAACCCACCAGAAGCCGTACCAAGGGTAAACGAAAAACCAATTAAATCATCCGTTGCAAAAGTTCCGTTTGCTCCGTCTCGAGTAATATTCGTAATTTGGCCAGTGGTCGTACCCAAACAATTAGAAATATCCCGACGCCGGACATTCTCATTAACGAGGGTGAGTACCCCATTATTCCACCAACGGCGGTTCACATAACGGAGTGCAACTTCCCCCGGTGCCGGGGGGATTAAAAGAAACATATACGCTGTTTCTTGGGCTTCGTTTATTTCGGTGTTGAGCGTGCACGTCCCGAAGGCCTGAGAGGTTGGCGGAATTGCATCTCCAGGTCCAAACGCGAGTGCTGATGACGGAATTCCTAAAATGCAAAAGAGAGCGCAGAGCAAGTTACGCAAGAGATCACCCCATCTGAAAGAATTGTGCAAACCCGACTTCATCGGGCGCGTGTTAACTAAATATTAACTAATGATAATTGTGGCATTTCTAGGGGGAACTTATGAAAACCGGCATCATGTGACCCAAAACCTGTTGTTTTCGAAAAAGCCGCCATGATCGCCGACGCCGCAGGCCGTCGATCGAAGGATATCTCGGTTGGCTGGAGTGGATTGCCTTGACTCAATAGGGCTTCGCTTGATCTTCGCGCTCTACCTGATGGCTTCAGCTTTTGCCTGCTGCGACCGTGCCCCTCACCGCAACTTGTTGATTGATATGAGGTCTGACGCCAGTGGTGATGACTGGACCGTATCGATGGTCTTCAAAGTCAAAACAGATGCGCTGGAACTGCCTGAATTTCGGGCATTTGGTGATGGGTGCGACAGGGGGTTAATCGACCTTATGGCGACGCGCGCCCAATTCGTCACCGGAAATAGGCGGGACTTAGTAGATATGGAGCGATCAACGGACGAAAGTTTTTAACCAAGATCGGACCTTCATTGCAGATAAGGTGAAGGTCCGGAAGGCGAACAAACCCGACCTTGGCGAAATGCAATCGAAGGTCCGCTTCTTCACCTATGTGTTTGACGCACCGTGAGCGTCACTATAAAATTGAGCCACCGGGGGCGCCGCGAGGCTGAGATGTACCCTTTGAACCTGAACCAGATAATGCTGGCGGAGGGAGGGTAGATGTTCTGAACGTGTGCGAATGTCATCTTCTTTTCAGCCAGAAAAGGAGACATGATGGCCCCACAAGACCTTCTGAGCACGCTGCGTACCAATAACCCTCTTGTGCACTGCATCACCAACTACGTCGCGATGAACGTAGCCGCAAACGTGGTGCTGGCTGCAGGGGCCTCACCCGCGATGGTGCATGCTGAAGAAGAAATCGCTGAATTCACCCCGATTTGTGGGGCGCTGACGATCAATATCGGCACGCTGTCGGCCCCTTGGGCTGCCAGCATGACCGCTGCCGCCCGCACCGCCAATGACGCGGGCATTCCGTGGGTGTTAGACCCAGTCGCACATTTTATTTCTGGATACCGGAAAGGCGTCGCGCAGGATTTATTGGCTTTGCGTCCGACGATATTGCGCGGCAATGCCTCTGAAATCATGGCCATGGCAGGCGAGTCTGGCGCCGGAAAAGGTGCAGATAGTGGCGATAGCGTTGATGCAGCTGAAGGTGCCGCGCGTGCTTTGGCCCAATCCCATGGTTGCGTGGTGGCGATCACTGGCCCCATTGATTTCGTTACAAATGGCACGCGATCAGCCAAGGTGACTGGCGGGTCGGAGATCATGCCAATGGTCACCGCTTTGGGGTGTTCGCAAACCGCGCTGATGGGGGCCTATGCTGCCAGTGGCCCGGCGTTTGAAGCCGCTCTGGCCACGCTTGCACATTTCAAGGTTGCTGGTTCAAAGGCCGCCGCGCAAGCCAAAGGCCCGGGTAGTTTCCAAGTACATTTCCTCGATGCGTTGGCCGCAACGCAGCCCGACGATTTGGCCAGCGTCATCCTTTCATGACCGGCATTCGTCAACAATTGCGCCTGTATCTTGTGACCGATACGAGCCTGTGCGGCGATTTTGGGCTGGTCGAAACGGTGCAGCAGGCGGTTGCTGGTGGCGTCACGATGGTCCAACTGCGCGCCAAGAATTCCACTACGCCTGCGCGGATCGAGATGGCGGTGGCTCTAAAGAAAGCCCTTGCGGGCACGGGTGTGCCTTTGATCGTCAATGACGATCTAGATGCGGCGATTGCGGCGGATGCTGACGGCGCGCATATCGGCCAAGGGGATATGTTGCCCTCACAGGCGCGCGCGCTGCTTGGGGCTGGCAAAATCCTTGGTCTGTCATGCGAAACAGAGCACACCGTCGCAGCGGCGGACCCTGACGTTGTCGACTATCTGGGTCTGGGGCCGGTTTTTGGCACGGCCACCAAGGCCGATCATGAACTGCCTATTGGTTTTGATGGGCTGGCTCGGCTTGTTGCTCTGACTTCAATGCCCACGGTAGCCATTGGCGGGCTCAAGGCCGCGCACCAGCGAGATGTTTTGGCCAGCGGTGCAGATGGGCAAGCCGTGGTGTCTGCAATCTGTGGACAAATCGACCCCAAAGCCGCGGCACTGAAATTCACGAAAACGGAGGCACAGTCATGATCCCCAACGTCCTGAGCATCGCGGGGTCGGACCCGTCCGGCGGCGCAGGTATCCAAGCCGATCTTAAGGCGATTTCGGCGAATGGCGCATTTGCGATGGCGGCAGTGACCGCATTAACCGCGCAGAACACGCAAGGGGTCAGCGGTATTCACCTTGTGCCGCCCGCCTTTGTGCAAAGCCAGATCGACAGTGTGTTCGATGATATCCAAGTAGATGCCGTGAAAATCGGGATGATCGCAGACGCCGAGATTGCGCAGGCCGTGGCACGCACCTTGGCTCGGCGGGACGTCCCAATTATTCTTGATCCCGTAATGATCGCCAAAGGCGGCGCTGCCTTATTGCAGCCCGACGCAGTTGCGGTGCTGCGGGATGCGCTGTTGCCGACGGCGCATGTGCTGACCCCAAACCTGCCGGAAGCCGCGCATTTGCTAGAGGCCGACGTGGCCGCGACGCGCGACGAAATGGCCAGCCAAGGTCAGGCGCTTTGTGCGCTCGGACCTAGGGCTGTGTTGATGAAGGGCGGACATCTAAGTGGGCCTGACAGCCCTGATTGCCTTGTTACTGATGATGTCGTCACGTGGTTTGAAGGCCCCCGGATGCCTACACAAAATACGCATGGCACGGGCTGCACCTTGTCCTCTGCGCTGGCTGCGCAACTGGTAAAAACCAATGATATTCAAGCCGCTGTCGCTGCGGCCAAATCCTATGTGGCTTCGGCCATTGCCCATGCGGATCAACTAAATGTTGGATCAGGCCATGGGCCCACACATCATTTTGCTAGCCTATATGCTTCACACAAGGAAACTTCCTCATGAAATCCTTCTTCCTCGCCTCCGCCATTTCCCTTTGTGCGGCCCCGCTTTGGGCACAAGATCAAATGACACTTTTGCTCGATTGGTTCGTAAATCCCGACCACGGCCCAGTGATAATTGCACAAGAAAAAGGGTTCTTCGCCGATGTCGACCTTGAGGTTGAGGTGATCGCACCTGCTGACCCGTCTGATCCACCAAAGCTGGTTGCGGCAGGCAAGGCGGATCTGGCCATTTCGTATCAACCGCAGCTACATTTGCAAATCCACGAAGGCCTGCCGTTGCAACGGGTCGGCACGTTGGTTGCCACACCTTTGAACTGCCTGCTGGTCTTGAAGGATGGGCCAATTGCTTCTCCCGCTGATCTTAAAGGTGGCAAGGTCGGCTTTTCCGTTGGCGGCGTTGAAGAAGCGGTGCTGGGTCATGTGTTGAATACTCACGGATTGACGCTGGATGATGTTGAGTTGATCAACGTGAACTGGTCGCTCTCCCCGTCGTTGATGTCGGGTCAGGTTGATGCCGTGATCGGAGCGTTTCGAAATTTCGAGTTGAACCAGATGGATATCGAAGGCGTGCCGGGACGATGTTTCTACGTGGAGGAAGAAGGCCTGCCGCCTTATGACGAGCTGATTTACGTCGCCAACCCAGACACCATGGATGCCGATATGATCCGCCGCTTCTTGGCTGCAACAGAAAAAGCCACGCAGTACATCATCAACCATCCGCAAGACGCATGGGAGATTTTTTCCGGCACCGCGCCAGAGCTTAACGACGAGTTGAATGGCCGCGCTTGGGCGGACACGCTTCCGCGTTTTGCCCTACGGCCTGCGGCAATGGATGTCGGGCGGTACGCGGAGTTTGAGACATTCTTGCACGAGGCTGGCCTGATCCCGTCGGTGAACTCTGTTGCGAAAATTGCCATCGATGTGACGGCACCATGAGCAACCAACCTTATGGCAGCACCTTCGCGCTATGGCGCGCAGGTTGCCCTGACGCATGGTTGGCTTACGCGCATCATCCCTTTGTCACAGGTCTGGGCGACGGGACTTTGCCCCGTGCTGCGTTCGTGCATTACCTAATCCAAGATTATGTGTTTTTGGTTCATTTCGCGCGGGCGTGGTCCTTTGGTGTGGTCAAAGCGGAAACGCTGGATGAAATGAAAGTCTGCGCCGCGACAGTGGATGCTTTGGTCAACCACGAGATGGCGTTGCATGTCCAAACCTGCGCTGCCGAAGGGATTGATGAGGCGGCTTTGTTCACTGCGACCGAAGAGTTCGAGAACCTTGCCTACACGCGGTATGTGATGGATGTGGGCCTACAAGGCGATTTTCTTGATTTGATGGCAGCCCTTGCACCCTGTTGCTTTGGCTATGGTGAAATCGGGTTGCGCCTAGAGCAAGAGGCTGCCCGCGACACATCTTACAGCGATTGGATCAAGACCTACGCGGACAGCGAATATCAAAGCGTGATGGCCAATGTGGGGGCGATGATCGACGCTGCCATAAAGCGTCGCATGGGTGACTACCCTGCCGCTTCTGCCCGGTGGCCGCAACTGCAACAGCGCTTTACTACAGCCACAAAATTGGAAGCCGCATTCTGGGATATGGGTTTACGCGGCGCATGATGCAAGCGCCTGCCATCCAGTTTTCAGGTCGTTACGACATAGCGGGACAGCGCTTGTTTGCACCCTTTGACCTGACCTTGCCCGCGGGACAATGGACCTGTGTATTGGGGCGTTCGGGTGTGGGCAAGTCGACACTGTTGCGGCTGATTGCAGGGCTAGACACGGCTGGTGAGTTCACCGGCCAAATCCGTACGTCGGACAACGAACCTGTTGAGGGGCGCACCAGTTTGATGGCGCAGTCGGATTTGTTGCTGCCTTGGCTGAGTGTTTTGGAAAATACTGTTCTTGGCGCTCGTTTGCGTGGCACGACCCCGGATATGGCGCGCGCGAATGATCTACTGGATCGTGTTGGCCTTGGTGCATGGCGCGATAAAAAACCCGCGGCCTTATCTGGTGGCATGCGTCAAAGGACGGCTTTGGCGCGTACCTTGATGGAGGACCGGCCCATCGCCTTGTTGGACGAGCCGTTTTCAGCCCTTGATGCCAGTACGCGCGCGGCCATGCAGGAATTGTCGGCGCAGATGCTTATTGGCAAAACCGTTTTGATCGTGACCCATGACCCGGCAGAGGCGGTACGGCTTGGTCATCAAATTGTGGTGCTGACCCCTGAGGGGGCGACCCTTTGGGACACGCCAAAGACCGACCCCATACGCGATCAATATGCGCCAGAGACGACGGCGTACCAAGCAGCTCTGTTGGCGCATTTAAGGGGACTAAAATGAGCGGTGCGCGCTACGCCCTTGGTGTCACCGTATTTGGCGTGTTGCTGTGGCAAGCTGCGGTTTGGGTCACCGGCGTCCCGCAGTTCATTTTACCGTGCCCATGGCGCGTCGCACAGGCCGCATGGCAAAATCGCCTTCTGATCGGCGAACACGCGTTAGTCACCTTAAGCGAGGTCGCCTTGGGCCTTTTAATCGGGTCACTGCTCGGGATGGCATCGGCTGTTCAATTGGCGAGTTCAGAGCGTTTACACCGATTGGTGATGCCACTGCTCGTCTTTACGCAAGCGGTGCCGGTGTTTGCCCTTGCACCCATTTTGACCCTTTGGTTTGGATATGGGATCGCGTCTAAAGTCATGATGGCGGTGCTGATCATCTATTTCCCAGTGACCAGCGCGTTCTATGACGGTTTGAACCGGATCCCACAGAGCATGCTGGATATGGCGCAGACGATGGGTGGTACAAAGGCCGGGATCATGCGCCGGATCAGAATACCACATGCGATGCCATCTCTTGGAACAGGCCTGAAACTGGCCGCTGTTTATGCGCCGATCGGCGCGGTTATCGGCGAATGGGTTGGGGCATCTAAAGGGCTGGGCTACCTAATGCTGCTAGCCAACGGGCGTGTCAAAACTGATTTGATGTTCGCCAGCCTTATCACACTGGCCGCAATGACAGTTGCGTTGTACATCGCGGCAAACAAAGCCGCCGCCTATTTGCAGCGCGACTGAAGCAGGGTTTCTTCCACACTTTGTGCTTGGCTGCTATCTCTTGCGCGGCTCTATCTTCCCTTGGATACGTCTTAGCGCGCTGTCCAGTTTTGATGGGCCAATTCAGATAGAAACTTGTTAGTGCGTTCAAAGTCGGGCAATAGTTCCACAGCAACATATCGATCGAGAAATATTAGTATATTATTCCAGGTTACTCTTACTGGGCGAACAGAAAATTGCACTCGACTAGTAGGAGACTGAAATGAGATTTTTTTGCCTAATATTGGCGCTTGCAGCATCAATAGCGTTCCCGACCGTGGCTGCAGATTTCTCAATTCCTACCAACAAAGCAGCCGATGCTTTTGATATCAAGTTCAAGAAGCTTAGGATCGAGACGTCTTGCGGTAGGCATCCTGGCTCGCACTCGATGAAGAAGCGCCGAGGCACATATATTTTCACCATGGCGCATGGCGATATCGGAAACTGCCCGACGGATAAGGACAGCGGATACTCCAGTGTACCCATCCCCTATTCTGAACGAGCAGAGGTTCTGAGCCAGTCTTTCAAGCAGGGAGGGCGCTACATTTTCAAGGCCGACTTGAGTTTAGATCCCAAATTTTCGACAGCCCCGACAACGACGATTTTTCAGGTCCACCAATGGGTAACAGCAACCTGCAAATGCGGGCCATATATAATGATTTTCCTCGATAAGAAGGGAGACCTTTATGCCCGAGTTTTGAGATCCCACCACAGACATAGTACGCGTCGGCTTGGAAATTTCACCAGACGGGACTTTGAAGGCAAATGGGTCGAGATTGCGGTGGATATTGACACCGATAAAAATGACCCTGAGGTGTCCATATATGTAGGTGGCAAGCTCGCGCATAAGGAACACGTCTTGGTCCAAGATCGCGGCGCGGTCTTCTTTAAGACAGGAATTTACCGGTTTGGGCGTCTCGCTCCAAAGTTGCCGACGGACCGCTTGTATGTCAGGGATATTGGCTACGCTAAAGTCAAGTGAACCGGACCTTCTGGGATTTTTCCTACGCTAGGCAGAAGTCCAAACGCGATAGAGAGGCCGCGGTCCATCGCAGAAAATTTGGCAACTTGACCGAGATCGGCAAGAGGATAATCTTGATTGTATGACCCAAAATGAGCGCGCAAGCTTAACACAAGAACTCCCCACACCTTTACCGTTGGATTTGCAATTTGGCACGGACGCTCCGTTGGATTTACCCGCCGAACTGGGCCCTTGGATATTTGGTGACGTGGAGACGCGTGTTGGCCATACACGAACTTTTGCGGTGCTTGACGCCGCAAAAGTTGAGGGACTTCGAGAGCAGCTTGACGCGTCAAGTCTGACCCATAAGTGCTTATTTCAAGGTGCGGCCGAGGAGGAGCTGGGGGAGGTGGCGCCATGGCTCGTCGAACTTCAGCCGGGTAACACGTTTACTCGCAACCTGTTCACTAAGCATCCGGACGCCGCGACCAGCTGGCATCTGTGGGATAGTGATGCCGCTGTGTTTTTGCGCAGCAGTTCAGACCTACAGGCGGTTCGTAAGCACTTGCGCAGATTTACCCGAGCGCAGGACCGAGCCGGAAAATGGTACTTTGTACGTTTCTACGATCCGGCAGTTTTGCCGGGCTTCATAAAGAGCTTACCTGATGAAAAACGAACGGAGTTCTTTGGACCAATCGACGCGTGGATCGCGCCAGGTGCACGTCACTGGCTTCGCCTTGCAAAGGCGTAGTCAGGTATCTTCGTTACCATTTTGGTCTTCATCGTCATCAACCGATGGACCTCGAAACGGGTCAAAATCGGGATAACCGAACGCGTTCTTGAAACGGGCCACAAAATCTTTCTCCAATGCGGATCGCGCGCCCGGAGCGGACAAGTCGGCGCGGGCAAACTCTCGCAGAATTTCAAAGCTCGCGATGAGTTGGGGCCTAGAGATATCGCTGATAATCTCCAGCCGATCTAACGGCGCATCGTCGTCCGGACCCGGTTGCGACTCCGACAAAAAGAACAGCCCGCCCTCGTCGTCATGGCTCACGTGCACAATTCGCGAGAGCCCAAGGTGAACGACTGAATAGACTTTGGAGTCTGGATCTTGCTTGATCTCATTCGCGGCCACAAATTCCAGCGCAACCTTTCCGGCCGCTGCCTTAAAGATATCATCCCAAAGATTGATGAGCGCGTAAAACGACACTGGGTTTTCAACCCAGTCGTGAAATGGGAAGCTGGGCGCCTTTTTGTACTTTTCAAGCAGCGTGTCGATGAAGGGGTGCGGCGTCATGACATGAAAGCGTTTACAGTGCCGAAGACATTAATGTCGTAGCGTATTTGCCCGCTGTAGCGGTTAAGACTGCCGGGCCGATTGTCGCGCGAATTGAATGCAAGACCTGTTGGTGGCTGGCGCTGGATGAATGCGATCGTCTTGGCAAGCACGGCAAAGCGTTCAATGTCGCGGAAGTCGCGTCGGGAGGCTATGCCACGCGCGAATTCATGGGTCAGCCCAGCGATCATAATCCCCTCGCGGACAAACACGGTCCGGCCTTCGACCAAATAGGGTCCGATGCCTTGGGGCGCTGTTCGGTCGCGCTGATCGACAAAGCTACCCTGAGCCTGCATGTTGACCATGCACCAGATGCAGCTTTCGCAATCTTGTAAACGCCGCTCATCGGCCTTCGAGCGATCTCCGGCCTGCGCCTGAATAGCATCAACCTCGCTTTCGGTGGCCGGCGTGTCGAGGTAGTCGTCGAGCAAGTCTACCACCACCACCCCGCCAATAAGCAGCGCTGCGCCGCCTAGCACGGCCATTTCCGTCGCGGTCAACCCGACGGCAGCGGTTGTCCCTACGGCGGCGGTGCCGCCAGCCGCGGTTGCACCGGCTGGCACCAGCGGAGCGAGAATTGGCATCAGTACCCCTCTTTCATCAAATATCGCGTCACATCATAGACCACCCGCACACGCGTGTTAATCCCGATCCGAGGGTTTCGCAGCGTGGCTTGCAGGTCCGGGCCCTCCATCGTCTCGATCCCGCGTATGAAGTACAGGATCATCATCAGCACATAGCTATCGTAGCTTGCCGTGGGGTGGTCCTTTAAGAAATCCTGGGTTCGATCAAACAGAGAATTGCCGATGACCTCGAATTGATCCCGGGACAAGGGGGGCTCCAACTGCGTCTTTTCAAAGCAATGCTGCACCACGCGCGCACGAAACCGGTTCACGGCATCGTCTGACAGCGCTTCGCGCTCACTATCCTCAATAATCCAAATAATAGAATCCGTTTAAAAATGTGATAGAGTATGACCCGCCATATAAATCGGGCGCGTCATGCTCTATTTAATTATCGACGAAGCCACCATCGGTGTAAAGAGCATTTGCCCCACTGAGATAGAGGAGCCTTTCCATGAAAATCCTCAATGCAGCATGTCCGAGAATGGGTCAGCGGCGGCAATGGGATGTTACCGCCGATGCGGAGCGATACGTTGATGTCGGCTTAGAAACATTCATACAAAAACAGCTGCAATCACCAAGCGGCTTGATAAATTTCCAAGGCGTCTGCCTCGGTTACCTCCCGAGGGTTGTTAACCAACAGCCGGGACTGGTTCATGGCATCACTCGCGAGTTTCGGTAGAAAATCCAAAGGGATTTTCATTTCGCGCAACGTCTGTTGAAGGCCGCATCGCTTTGACAAAGCGGCCATTGCCTCACAGAAACCTTCCGCGCGATCCTTTTCATGATCGATGGCGGCAAGCTCGGGAAACACATGGGCTGCAATCTCTGCGTAAGGTTTCGGAGCAACTTCGGCGTTGAACCGCAGCACATGAGGCAAAACGAGAGCATTTGAGAGACCGTGTGGTACGTGAAAATGACCGCCAATCGGATAAGCCAATGCATGCACTGCTGCGACAGGTGAATTTGCGAAGGCTTGCCCCGCCATCATGGACCCCAAGAGAAGGTCAGATCGCGCTTTGAGGTCTCCGCCCGAGTGAACCGCGGCCTCCAACGATGCCCCCATCAATCGCAGTGCTTGCGTTGCAAGATTGCGAGAGAGCGGATTGTTGTTTGTGTTGGCTGATGCGTAGGCTTCGATCGCATGTACCATTGCATCAATGCCCGTCGCGGCCGTGATATGGGGTGGCAAGCCAAGCGTTAGCTCCGGATCGAGCAGCGCAATGTCTGGCAAAATCACCGGTGAAACGACGCCCATCTTTTCGCTTTTGCCTGTTGTTACGATTGAGATTGGCGTCACTTCAGACCCCGTACCCGACGTTGTGGGTACTAGAATTAGGGGTAGACGCGGACCCTTCGCATTCCCGACGCCATAAACGCTATTGAGGTCTTCTTCGCCGCCAGCAAGAAGAGCGGCAAGCTTGGCCACGTCCAAAGACGACCCGCCACCTAAACCGATAACGCCTTGCGCATCAGCATTGATGGCCGCGTTTGCGCAGGTCATAACAACAGACTCCGGAGGATCAGCCTTAACATCTTGATAGACGGTGGCCGTGACGCCCGCATCTTTCAGAAAACCTAGAGCACGATCAACAATACCAGTCGCCAACATTCCCGGATCGGTCACAAGCAGGACGCGCGATCCTATCTCTTTCCGCACGATCTCGCCAATTTGAGACAGAACGCCAGCCCCGAACCGAATGCTTGGAGATGTGTTGAAAATGAAGGGGGTCATGATCGAATTCCTCAATGTGTCATACCAGAAGTCCAGATCACCCAGCGGTTGTCGTTGACGCGCCGATCCAGTTGCTCAACGCCTGCGTCTTTGGAAAATTCCGTGTCCGTTGAGCGCGTTGTCGATGACTGGCAACTCAACACATATTCTACACAAATTCAAATTGGCTTCCCTGATTAAAAGCAGTCGTCAGTTCAATCCCTGCGTATGGTGGCTTCGTCTGCAGATCACGATCTGGCGGACCTTCCCAGCGTTGAGTTTTCAACAATGCGGCAGTTGCTTCTGGCGCAGGTCAAATCTGGGGTTCTTTTCCTATGCCGAAAGGGGACAGGTTGGTTGCCATGTGGTCATGAGGAGGAATTTTAGGTAAACTCGATTTAGTTTAGTTTAATTCAGGAACTCTTAAGTTGGCAATCAAGATCGACATGCTCAGATGCTTTACGACAGTTGCTACCCACGGCAGCCTGTCCGAGGCGGCCGACGCGCTTGGGCGTACCCCATCTGCTGTTTCTATGATGTTGAAACAGTTTGAAGAGCATGTTGGCTCTGCACTTTTCGAAACAGCTCGGAAATCCCGTCTAACACCGCTCGGAGACCTCATTCTGGCCGAGGCGCGCCGCGAAGTGGCCCATTTCGAGAACACAGTGTCAGTGATCGAGGGGCTATCGCGTTCTGAGCTTGGTTATCTGAGGCTGGCTGTGACGCCATCAGTGGCAACGACTATACTGCCTCCTGTGATTTTCAGGTTTGCGCAGAAGTACCCGAAAGTACAGATCGACCTGCGTGATATGGACTCGGTGGCCATCGCGCGTGAACTGGACCGCGAACGGGCCGATATCGGGATTGGCTCGCTTTCCAAGGTCGAAGGGATGCGCCGGACAGAACTGTTTAGCGATGTCTTTGGGCTGGTTTGCCGCAAAGACGATCCGTTGGCCAAAGACTGGGATAAGCTGTCATGGCGCACGTTGGGGGATCATCCGATCATCGCGAATGGTTTGTGTGAACAGATCTCAGACCCGGATTTTACGCCCATTCTTGCCCGCTCACGACTGATGGTTCCCAATACAGCGTCCCTTTTAGGTTTGGTGCGGCAGGGCGTTGGGATAACGGTGTTGCCGCGGCTGGCGGTTGCCAATGTCCTTGATGAATTTGCGTTCTTGCCGCTTGCCGATATGGCCGAGCGCAGGACTGTGCATCTGATGTCGCGGCCCAACAATCTATTGATGCCGGCAGCGCGGGAGTTTCTCAAGCTAATCACCGAGATGAAACGAGATGGCAGTTTGATCATGGATACATAAATTCAGAGAACCTGAAATAAACTACACTTTTTTCTAAATGCCTGAATCAGTTGGGCAAGGTACCCTACACGTGCGCGGACCTACGCGCGCACTTGAAAGGATACATCATGCACGACACCAATTTGAACTACATCGCCGGAGAATGGGTGGCGGGTGCATCCGAAATTGAAAACCGCAATCCGTCTGATCTGAGCGATCTGATTGGGATGTTCGCACAGGCCAGCCCTGACCAACTGGATGCAACGTTGGATCAAGCACAGCGTGCGCAAGTCGAATGGGCCGCCTACGGGATCGAACGAAAATACAACGTTCTGATGGCGATTGGCACCGAAATGATCGCACGCGCCGAAGAGCTGGGCACATTGTTGGCCCGCGAAGAGGGCAAGCCACTGGCCGAGGGCAAGGGCGAGGTGTACCGCGCCGGACAGTTCTTTACCTATTACGCCGCTGAAACGCTTCGCCAGATGGGCGACACTGCAGATTCTGTGCGCGACGGGATTGAGATTGACGTGCGCCGCGAGGCGGTCGGCGTTGTCGCGGTGATCTCTCCATGGAACTTCCCAACGGCAACCGCTTCTTGGAAGATCGCGCCTGCACTTTGCTATGGCAATGCCGTGGTCTGGAAGCCTGCGAATGTGACGCCTGCCTCTGCTGTGGCTTTGGTTGAGATTATCGCGCGCCAAGATGTTCCCAAAGGACTAGTTTCACTGGTGATGGGCGCGGGCAGTGCGATTGGCCAGCGGCTTGTTGAAAGCCCAAAGGTAGGCGCGATCAGCTTCACCGGCTCGGTTCCCGTGGGCAAAGGTATCGCCGCGAGTGCCATTCAGAACCTGACGCGTGTGCAGATGGAAATGGGATCAAAGAACGCGTTGGCCGTGATGGATGACGCGGACATGGATTTGGCCGTCTCATTGGCGTTGGGCGGAGCATTTGGTGGCTCGGGTCAGAAATGCACGGCGTCGTCGCGATTGGTTGTCCACCGTTCGGTGCATGATCAATTCGTGGAAAAACTGGTTGCAGGTGCAAAGGCGATGAAGGTGGGGCATGCGTTGGAAGCCGGCACACAAATGGGGCCCGTTGTGTCCGAACAGCAGTTGAAAGAGAACCTCGCCTATGTCGAGCTTGCAGCATCTGAGGGGGCAGAACTGTTGTGCGGTGGTCAGCGGCTAGAGATGGCAACGGAAGGCTATTACATGTCGCCGGGCATCTTTGTGGGCACCAACAATGACATGCGCATTAACCGCGAAGAGATGTTTGCACCCTTGGCTTGTGTCATCCCCGTGGGCAGCTACGACGAGGCGTTGCATGTGGTCAACGACACCAACTTTGGTTTGACTGCTGGAATTGTGACCACCAATCTTGCGCGTGCAACGCATTTCCGTCGCCACGCGCAATCGGGCTGTGTGATGGTCAATTTGCCCACTGCTGGCACCGATTACCACGTGCCTTTCGGTGGGCGCGGCGACAGCTCTTACGGGCCGCGCGAACAGGGGCAAACAGCGCGTGACTTCTATACCATCGTGAAAACCGCCTATATCGCCTCGGGCACACCGCAATGATGCGCATTGATAACCTTCAATACGCCAACTGGTCGGAAAAGATCTTTCGCCAGATGCGTGAGGGTGGCGTTGATGCGGTTCATGTGACCATCGCCTACCACGAGAACTTCCGCGAGACGGTTTTGAACTTTGAGCAATGGAACCGTTGGTTTGAGCAATACCCTGACCTGATCATGAAGGGCCAATGGGCCAGCGACGTGGACCGTGCCAAGTCCGAGGGGAAGACCGCAATCTTCTTTGGGTTCCAGAACCCTAGCCCCATTGAGGACGACATTGGGTTGGTCGAAATCGTGCATACGTTGGGTGCGCGTTTCATGCAATTGACGTACAACAACCAGTCTCTACTGGCGACGGGGTGTTATGAGGCTGAGGACACTGGCATCACCCGCATGGGGCGTCAGGTGATCAAGGAGATGAACCGCGTCGGGCTTGTCGTTGACATGAGTCATTCGGCGGATCGCTCTACCATTGAAGCCGCAGACATTTCCGAGCGGCCGATCGCGATCACCCATGCCAACCCCTATGATTGGTCCCCCGCGCTACGCAACAAAAAGGATGATGTAATTCGCGCGGTGACGGAAAATGGCGGGATGATGGGGTTCTCGGTTTATCCGCACCATTTGAAGGGTAAATCCGACTGCACGCTGGAAAGCTTTTGCGAGATGATTGCCCGCACGGCCGAGAAATTTGGGTCGCAAAACCTCGGGATTGGGACGGATCTGTGCCAAGATCACCCAGACGCTGTTGTAGAATGGATGCGAGTTGGCCGCTGGAGCAAAGAGATCGACTACGGCGAAGGCTCTGCCGCAGCACCGGGCTTTCCGTCCATGCCAAGCTGGTTCAATGACAATCGCGACTTTGGAAACATAGAGGCGGGTTTGCGTACCACGGGGTTTAGCGAGGGGGAGGTCGCGGGCATCATGGGGGATAACTGGCACAGATTTTACGCGGAAAATTTCACACCATTGACCTAGGGAGGGGGTAGGCCATGCAAAGTCAGACAGAAACATCGCAGACCATTGCAAAACGCGACCCTGCACTGGTCATGCGGCTATCACGCCTTGGCTCCTTTCACCAATCCCGCCTGTCATTCATGCGCGTTTTGGTCCGCCGGATGACCCGCGAAAACTGGACCTTTTCCAGACCCATTTTTGAATTTGACGACAAGGGCGTGGGCCATGCCGTCTACTCTGCGCATACCCCTGAGCGTACCTATTCCTTGATTGCATTTGGCCATGATCTGCCTGCTGAGCAACGTTCGGATCGGGTGATTGCACAGGCTTGGGACAGCACGTTTACCCTGTTTGACGGTGTGCCCGATGCGGCTGACATTGCACGTCTACGCCGAAACATCCCCCTGCAAGAAGCAGGCCGCGTGAGCGAAACAGAACTGTCCGTGTCACGCGCCAACCGCTCTGTGCGATTGTGGGATCATGTGGTCTCGGCTCTTGCAATGGGTCAGCAACCGGACCCAAGCGAGATTGCCAAGGTGGGTTACCTGATGCGCACCACGGCCGTTTACGGGTCGGGCAAACTTGGCGCGGCGGATCATGAGATGATCGCAGACCGCCCTGAATGCGCCGCCCCGTTTCAGATTGAAATGCTGTCGGTCTTTCTGACCCGAACCTTTGTGCGCGATCTGGTGCAACATGTTGCGGGCCTTAAGGGTGGGACAGACACTGTCACGTTGGACCCGACCATCGCGCGCAGCCTCGGGGTTGGCAACTCCACTGGGCTTGGCATGGCGCCGTTTCTGGTCAACCATCCGATGCTGTTCAACAATTGGATTGCCGCGAGGGAACAGGCGATTGCCATTGTTCGCAACCTGCCCGTCGCCACAGATGCAGAGGTGAAGGTGTTTCGCACGCTCCTAGAGCGCTCGCGGGTCTCTGCCGACATCTGGCACTCTGCGCACGAGGTGCAGATCGAGAAGCTAAAGCAGCTGCGTTGCGATTTGAGTAAATTGGCAGACCACGTCAATGGGGCCGATTTGCAAACGGCACACCCTTGGGATCGGCTTTACAAATGGACCGAGGACACCTTGGGCGAGGATGCGCAGGAATGTCTGGCTTCCTTGCTGCTGGAACCTTATGGCGTGCTCGTTGACCCGTTGGCAGATCAAATGTCTGATCAAAACACGCAGTCCTTTCGTATTGACGGCACCATGCGTGTGGGCGAATTGCGCACGATTCTCGAACGCGCCTATGGCTGGGCGTTGGACATTGATTGGTCTGCACAGCGGCAATGTGCTCGCGCGTGGTATGTCTCTGCCGAAAAACTCGAGCCGCGTCTGGGGGAGCGTTTTGACGAACCAATTGCAGCCTACGAGCAGCCGTTGGCACCCAGCCGGGACGCGTCTTCGCTCTTTCATGACCTGAAGAGCGAAGACACAGATGCAACTTTGGCTACGTTCTTGCTTACCCATCCCCAGCATCGGCACAGCGTCAGGCGTGCCCAAATCGTCGCAAGAGCCCCCTATGCAGAAATTCGGGACAACACGATTGGGTCGGACCTGATGCCCATTGATATGCTGCGGTGCAAGCTGTCGTTCTTTGGTGCGACCCATTTTGACCCGCGCTCAGATCGCTGGGTGCGGATTTGCATGTTCGGTAACGCACCTTACCCCGAAGAATTGGCTACGTCTGATGAGTTCTGGCCTTACCCCACCACGGCATACCCATGACGTATTCGTTGAACGAGATTGAGGTGCATGCCAAAAAAGCAGCACGGGGCGGCGGCTACGATTGGGGCGTGGCGGAAGAGGCCGGCAAGGCCGTGCGCTGGCTCGCCTCTCATGGTTTGCCAGGTGCTGCGGCTTTGGCTGCGCACTTGGACCTGCATGCCCACGACGGCCCGCCCCAAACCTTGGACGGAGACTGGTCCAGCGCGACCGGTATTTTGTGCCCTTTGACTGCTGGCGTGACGTTGAATGATTGCGCAGATCTGCTGATTGGCGCGCGCGTGCAAATCATGTTAAATGTCACGCAACCCTTGTTGGTTGTCCCTTTCGTCGCATGGGCAGCCTTGCACCGCAAATACCCACTAACCGTCGTTTGGGGCAACGTCCGCGCAACAACGAACGGGTATGATCTGCACATCGAAGGAACCGAAGACGACCTGAGCACACCACAAACTGATGCTTTGAAGTGCTTTGTCGCACAAGGCAGCCACGCTTTTGCAGCGCCCGCTTTGCGCGGAAATATATGCCCGGATGTTTGGGGAAAACTGAACACATTTGCGCAACGTACCTACGCGCCTGCGACCGAAGCCTCCCGTTTACTGGGAGCAGGTGCAGGCGCAACCGACAATGATTGAGACACCACAAACAAGCCCACAGTCAAAGCGCCATCCGGCTGCGGGACATCATTAAACGGCGCAACAATAGAAACAGGGAACCTGAAATGTCTATAAAACCACCCTTTACCGAGTTGGAGATCGGAAAAGCTCCATCCGGATTTTACGAAGGCTACAGCCTTCCTATCGCGTTAATCAGTAAATTGATTATGGTCGCGCTGGTTGTCTGGGCGCTTGTCTGGCCTGGCAATGCCAGCAGTGTTCTGTCTGCCGTGAACGGAACCTTATTGAATGGCTTCAACAGTTTTTACGTCGTGTCTGTTGGTATCTTTGCGTTCTTCTTGTTTGTCTTGGCTCTATTGCCAGCAACTGGCAGCAAGAAGCTCGGGACCGCAGATACGGTGCCAGAATTTTCGAACTTCTCTTGGTTTTCCATGATGTTTGGTGCGGGTCTGGGTGTCGGGTTGATGGTCTTTGCGACCGCCGAACCGCTTGGCCTTTGGGGCTCCAACCCTGTCGTGCTCTCGGGTGAAGTGGCGGCAAACTCTGAGGAGGCCGTGCAGTCCGCTTATCGCTACACGTTCCTGCATTATGGTTTCCACGCTTGGGCTATCTACGTGCTGACAGGTCTGTCATTGGCCTACTACGCCTATACCCGTGACATGCCATTGACGATCCGATCTGCTTTGACGCCCCTTCTGGGGAAGGCTGCGAACGGCTTTCTGGGCCACTTGGTTGACGTTCTTGGTGTTGTAGCCACAATCCTTGGCGTGTCTGTCACCATCGGCTTTGGTGTCAGCCAGTTCGTTGACGGCGTCTACGCTGTGTCTGGTATGGAATGGCTAATGAATGGCGATGCTGAAGCGCCTAAGCCAAGCACAGTGGGGTTGATTGCGGCCTTGTTGATTATCATGGGCCTGTCCATTCTGTCGGCAGTGTCTGGCGTGGGCCGGGGGATCAAATACCTGTCGAACCTTAATCTGGTTTTGTCGGTTATCTTGCTTTTGACCTTTGTGTTCTTTGGATCGTTCTTCTTTGCGATGACAAAGTTTGGCGCAGGATTGGTCGACTACCTTCTGCACTTTGTTCAGATGTCCTTTGGGGCCTATGGTCCACAATCTGCAGAGGCATTTGCATCCGCACTTCCTGAAGCAGCACAGGCGTTGCCTGCAGAAGATGCAGCGGCGATCTATGGCGCGGCCACGTCCCCTTGGGGTTCGCTTTCGGGCTTTACCGAAGGCCTGCCAGCTACCGCCGCCGATTTGGACGCAGAGGCGATTTATGCCGCTGGTGAGCAGGGTCGTCAGTTTGGTTGGCAAGCCGGATGGACCACGTTCTACTGGGCGTGGTGGATTGCGTTCTCGCCCTTTGTTGGCTTGTTCCTTGCGCGCATCTCGAAGGGCCGTACCGTACGAGAGTTCATCTTTGGTTGCGTCATCGCACCCGCGATTGTGTGCTTCTTGTGGATGACCATTCTTGGCGGAACAGCGATTGATTTGGAGCTGAACGGCGATGCTGCCGGGGCTCTGATCGGTGCCACCAACACAGCCAAATTATTTGCGACACTTGAGCAAATGATCTCTGGCGGGTTCCTTTCAGCCATCACCATCATGTGTGTCGTTCTGATTATGACCTTCCTTGTAACGTCGGCAGACTCTGGCATCCTCGTGATGAACACGATCATGTCCGGTGGCGAACAAGAAACGGGCATCAAGCACCGCATCATCTGGGGTCTGATCCTGACGGCCGTGATTGGGGCCTTGATCATTGCAGGTAATAGTGGTGCCGCAGCAAACCCCTTCGGAGCGCTTCAAAATGCGATGATCATCGGGGCGTTGCCGTTCACGATCGTCATGGTGTTCATGATGATTTCCCTGGTCAAAGCGCTGTATCGTGACAGTGTCCGCGCCAAGCTAGGCTAGGTTGCGAAAAAATAGGCCGCGGAGCATTCGCGGCCTATTTCATCGAGACTATTATGAAATGATTGCAGTACCATCTTTCCCCGTCGGCGCGGCATGATCACTTGTCCGGCACGGCATTGGAGAGCCCTTTGGTTTTGCTACACTGGGGAACAAAGCCCCTACATTGTGACCACGCGCCTTGAACCATTGCTTTCCGGCCCCATGCCGATTGAATTTGCCACTGACATATGCGCGTGCTTGCGACGGATATTTTGCTCTGTCGCAGCGTCGGAACGGTGTGGGTAATCCTTTATTTGCGCGTAATAGGTTGCAAGATCACCCGAGAACCCAACAGAGATGCCCTCAATGCTGCTGCCATAGGCATCCAAAGGCACGTCATTTGCCGTCGCTTGATCAAACATGATTTTAAGGGCGACGAATTGCAGGCCATGTTGGGCTTGCCACCTGAAGCTGTTCCAATTGGAAGCGCCATATTGGGAATAAGTTTGAAGTTGCGAAAGGCTGTCCCCATTCGTTGTTTGGGTGCTTCGGCTTCTAGACCCCATGGAGGTTTGCCAATCCCCGTAGCTCAGCCCCCACTTTTGAGCGATCGTATCGAAGAAGGGATCGTTGCTGCCAGCCTGATAGGAAATACTACCGTTATTGGTGCCCGGCGCGTAACCGCCGCCAATGTCGGAGTGCACGCCAACCATCTCGATGCGCTTGCCACGGGCAAGGGTGAGTGGGAAGTTTTCGCGCAACTCATCCTTAGCGGTGATATGGATGATTGTCTCGGCGGTGCGACGTGCTCGGGTGTTGATGCGCACGCCTTCTTTGTCCCAATTTCCCGTGTTGCCGCCATTGCCGATGGAGGAAACAGTGTCCCATAGTCCCAAGAATTTCACCTCGGCGGTGATGTCGCCTGATGTGATGACGCCGTCCTTGATGTCATTGGCAAAGTCCCGCGCCACGCAAGCCCCACGAGAGAAGCCAAAGGCGTCGAGCCAAATAAAACAAGGTTCCAGCCCACCCATACTCTCGCGGATTTTCGTTCGTGCGGCTTCAAGACCTTCACGGGTACGTGCGGCGACACCTTCAGGCCCAGTGCCCCAAGCCAGACCACGCGGTATCCCCCATTGCTGATTGCCGCCACCCTCTTCGATGCCAACGCCGCGTATGTATGCGCTTGCGAAACGTGCCTTCATGGTGCTGCCATTGACGGTTGCGGTTTCAGGGGCGCTGCTGTTTTTGTACTGCCGCTCCAAAAGGTCAACATTCGAATGCCATGAATCAATGTTCGAGGTGCCGACATGGTCGCGCGAGTTGCCAGTTCCGTCGAAGAACAGACCGACACGGATTAAGTCGCAAGCAACGGTGGTGCTGTCAGCAGCACCAGCACCTGCTTCTGCGCCTGCAGCAGCGCTGGTGCTAAGGGCGTCTCCAGGTGTTCCCATTATGTGTCTCCTTGCGAGCAGCGGGATTGGGGAGCCGCGTTTTGAGCCAGCCAATTGTCGTTCTGGCTTTTGGCGGCTTCCATGGATGATGCGTCGCCCATCACGCGCATCAATATGCCGTCGCGCGATGGATCGCTGTCGCGCGGCTCTGCGCATAGCTCCAGCAAGGTCACAGGCACATCCATCTCGGGGGTGATGTCATCCATTTTATTCAACCCCATAAGCCGCAGTGCTTCGGGATGAGGAGTGGTCACCGTGACATCCGCGCCGGGACCTGCCACGATCTTGAGAGAGGCATGAATGCCTTCTTCGCCAAAGGTAGAGAGATTATAGGCGTCAACCTCGAAGCTAGACGCATAAAACTGCTTAGCTGCTACATCGAACCACATTACATCGAATGACATCGCCGCACCAAACCTACTTTGGTAGTTGAAGCCGCCCGTCTGCGAGCGCCCTCGGAGCGATGAGTCCACGAGCATTAAGTCGTTGCCGATGACATGCAGCGCGGCAATTTGAGATGGATGAGGTCGCACGTCGAGGGACAGCCTATCTGGCCGTTTTTTCATGAATCCAAACATCGTTGCACCTCCGATGGCCAACACCACAGCCGCAACAACAACGAGCTTGCCAATAAGTTTCACGTTATTCCACGCCCTCTAAATCCAACGCCCGTTAAATGTCTTCCGCCTCTTGGCGACGGATTTCTTGGGCTTCCAAAAAGAATTCAATATTCATAATTGCCTCGTAAGGCGCTTTTGCTGACAAGATTATAGCTTTCACTGTGCCACTTGCATAGTGCTCTATGAATTCCGGACCGAGCAGCACCTCCCAGACCATCAATTTGACGAGATGATCGCGCTGCCAAAAACCTGCGTCGAAGAAGCCGTCGCGCTTGAGGCGCAACATGCTGTGGATGTCATCGTCGCTTAGGTCTGTGCTGCCTTTGACGTGGCGGAGTGTTATGTCGATTAGCTCTTCGTATTGTTGCACCCTGCGCACTTGCCGGATGGTTCGATGTGCGGCTGTTGTCATGGTTGGGCGTACAATTGGTGGAACCGTGCCCGGGACCCGTTTGAGTTTTGCATTCAGGTCCGAGTTCAGCAAGACAACCTCAAACTCCGGATCATCTTTTGGAAAGAAGGGGCTAACCATTTGGGTCAACTCTGGACGGTTGCCGAGGGCCATGACGCGTGTGCTAACGGGGGCGGACCAGTAGCGGTAGTATAACCAGTTGCCTGTTTCGTCCTCGATGCGGGTAAATTTTCGAAGGTGGCTCCATAGTTTGTCAAAACTCAGTGCGGATTTGACAAAAATGCCCAACTCTTTCTCCCAGAGCCCTCCGGGACTTTTTTCCGTGCTCATTAGCTGTCGGGTGAATGAGCCGTTTGGTGTGAGCTCTACCAACCATGGTGCCGCGTCAGCGTTGTCTTTCAGTGCCTTGCCACGGAATAGACATTTGTGGCGGTTGCCGGATGTCTCGAGAAGGTCAGGTAGGAATGAATAGATGGCCGCATCCACAACCGCAAAAGTGCCTCGTTGCGCAGGCTTTTGGTCTGCGTCGTCGAACAGCACTGGCTCAAGCCCCTCAGGCACGAATGTACCTGAGGTTAATGTTGCAGGCCCTTCCAAAGGTTCGAAGTCGGGCAGAACTTGCACGTCGAGCCAACGATCAGCGCCTTCGGCCATCGCGCCAATACGCAATCTATCTTTGGTGGGAGGGTTGCTCATCCTCAAGAGGTTAACGGCAAAATGTTTAGACGCCAACATTTATCAATTTGGCGGCGATGGTCAGGTGCTGTTCGTTAACCGGTGAGGTTAATCTGATTAGAACTTCATCTTCTTGAAGATCGGTTCTGGGACGTGGCAAATCACCGACATCAGCACACGCCAGCGCAGGTCATAGTAGACCAACTTGCCCGCTTGCTGCGCTTTGACGACACGCTCTGCAAAAGCATCGGCGTCGGTGGTCAGTGGGGCAGGGGTTTCCATGCCGGCGGTCATTGCTGTGCGCACGAAACCCGGCTTCACGGTCATGATCTGCAGGGTACTGTCCACATATTTTTGGCGCATCCCAGACAGATAGGCCGCGAAGCCCGCTTTGGCGGATCCGTAGATGTAATTCTTGCCGCGCCCACGATCGCCCGCAACAGAACCGATGCCCACGATGGCAGTCGCATCGGGCAACTCCACCATTTTTGCGGCTAGCTTTTCAAGCAATAAGGCAGGGCCCACAAAGTTGGTGTCAAACACCTGATTGGTGGCCTTGATGTCGCCGGCATCGGCGTCCTGATCGCCTAGAACGCCGACGGCGCAAACGGCGATTGCGGGCAGAGCGGGCAAGCCCTCGATGAAGGCATCATGAGACGCGGTGTCGGTCACATCGCATTCATGGGCGGTGACGTCGACGTTGTAGCGAATTTTGAAGTCCGCGACGTCACGCTCCAACGTGTCGTGGTTTCTGGCCGCCAATTGCAGCGGGTGGCCTAGCTTTGCGTATTGTGCGGCAATGCCACGCGCCATGTCGGAGCGGGCGCCAATAATCAGAACGGGTGCTTTTGGTGTGGTCACAGTCCAAGCCTCTTTGAAAGGAGAGAAGAAAATGCGCGGTCTGCGCCGGTTTCAGTTCTTATAGCGCGAAACTGGTCCAATGCAGGGCCATAACCCGCCTCAAATGTGGCTTGTGTCATTCGGCTGTCTTTTGCCAAATAAAGACGGCCCTCACGAGCCACCACGATTTCATCCAAACGGTCCAGCAAGGTCAGCGATTGCGGAGACAATGCGAAGTCTAACGCCAATGTGTAGCCTTCCATCGGGAACGACAGCGGACGATCCGGCGCGCCTTTGCCGAAACGTTTTAACACCGCCAAGAAAGAACCCATCCCAGCATCTGATATTTCTTGCAGCAATGCCGACAGCCCATCGCGGGCCGTGTCTAGGGGCAGGGCGCATTGGTATTGGGCAAAGCCGCGCGCGCCATACAAGCGGTTCCAATCGTCAATGGCATCGAGCGGGTAGAAGTAGCTGTCGTAATCCACAACCTCGCGCGGCGGGGCCTTTTTGCCGGAGCGGTAGTAAAGCGCGTTGAAGGCGCGAATGGTCCATTTGTTCAGCGCCCAAGATGGGGCGTCGAGAGGCATGCGTTTTTTCTTGTTGGGAGGCAGCGTCAAAGGCGCAGATTTTTGCTCGGCGCTTAGGTCTGCCATGGTGGCGTGCTCGCCCAACATAACAAGGGAGCGGCCTTGTGCCTCGCCGGTGGCCAAGCAATCGATCCATGCAACTGAATAGGTGGCGTCTTGGCTCATCTCGAAGATTTCTAGCGCCTCATCCAAATTGGCCGCGGGCTTGGTTTCTTGCACGATCCACGCGCTTTCTACGGGCAATAGCCGTAAAGCCACGGTCAGGATGTGGCCTGTCAGCCCCACGCCGCCTATGGTCGCGCGAAACAGACCGGCGTTCTGGTCAGGAGCGCATCGCCGCGTTTCGCCATCTGCGCAAAGCAGATCAAGCCACAGCACGTGGTCGCCAAAGCTGCCGTGCCCGTGGTGGTTCTTGCCATGGGCATCTGCCGCCACCAAACCGCCAAGGGTCACGAATTTTGTGCCAGGCGTGACCGGCGGGAACCATCCGCGTGGAACGAAAGCTTCTAAGATGTCTTGCAAGGTGACGCCGGCCTCGGCCACCAATTCACCGGTTTCGGCGTCGAAGCTTGTGATGCGATTGCGCGCAGTGCCCATCAGGGTCAAATCTGGGTTTAGGGCTGCGTCGCCATAGGATCTGCCCATGCCGCGTGTAAGGCCAGTGTCCGTGCCAGCTAGGGGCAGGGCTGTTTGGGGATCAAGCGTATCTGTGTGGCAGTCACGCTTGGGCCAGCGACCCCAACCGGATAGTGTTTTGATGGACGTCATGTGTTGGCTCCGGACAGGCCTGCGTCGTTTGTGAAGACGAACCGCCGGTCGAGGTTGTATTTCGTTACATATCCAATCGCGAGGCCGATGATCGCACCGAGTTCTCGCATGAGGTCGGTGCCCCATATAGACCAAAATCCGTACTCAAATCCCCAGAAGATAAGCGTCGTGGCAACGCCCATCAGGGAGTATAGCCCGAAGCGCTTGCCGTGATTGGCAACGCCTGAACTTGTGTCATGGAAGATCCAGCGCTTGTCCAAGATGTATTTGACAACCAAGCCTACGAGTGTGCCAAAGAAGATCGCAACGGCAAGCCCGCCAAATCCGGCGAGCAGCACCCGTTGCGTTGCCAGATTGGCGAAGGTGGCCAGCACGGCAAAGATGCCGTAGCGTAGGACAAGGGACGTCATCATATGTTTGCGCTCAAAATAATCAGCAAGGTTGCAAGTCCGAACACGACTTGGCTGACGCGGTCCTTCAGTGCAAAGACAATCGGGTCGTCATCCATCTCGCCACGGTAAGAAATGATCGTCGCGCGGCTGATCCAATAGAGCAGCAGCGGGCACACCAGCCAGAACAGACGGGGCTCGCTATATAGACCCGTGGAGGTCGCGCTGGACACATATAGCGCCAAGATCAGCACCGAGCAGTAGCCCGCCGACAGGACGACACCAAGCAAGATCGGCAAATCGCTGACGCGGTACCCGCGCCCGTCCGATTCCTCCAAGCCTCGCCGCTTTAGGTCGGCAAGTTCTGATTGACGCTTCACGGCCGCTAAGGACAAAAACACGAACATTGAGAAAGCCAAAAGCCATTCCGACAGCGGAATACCGGTGGCGGCCCCGCCTGCAATAATTCGGATCGTGTAAAGCGCGCCAAGGGTCCAGATGTCGATCATCAACTTGCGTTTTAAGACCAATGAATAAGCGAAGGTTAAAAGGACATAGCCGGCCAGAACCAGCAAGAACGCCAGTTGCGCGAATAGCCCCAAGGCAAGTGCTGCGATGAGCAACGCGAGAGATAAAATCACGCCGCTTTTTACAGGAATTGCCCCCGAGGCGAAGGGGCGCTTGCACTTGCGCGGGTGTCTGCGGTCGATCTCGAGGTCAAGCATGTCATTGATCATGTAGATGCTTGAGGCCGCCATACAGAAAGACAAGAATGCAAATAAAGTGGGCCAGAAGGCGCTAAAGTTATGTGCCGCCAGCATGGGGACGAAGACCAACAGGTTTTTCAACCATTGATGCGGGCGCATGCCCTTCAGGTAGACCTGAAAAGTGGCGCTTGGGAAAAGGGCGCTGTCTAATTCGGTGATGTTGGTGTGACTTGCGGCCAGCTTGCTGCGCACGGATGCTGTGGCGCCCACGCAGATGGCTTCGCGGGCATTGGGCCAGACTTTTAAGTCAGCGGCAGAGTCGCCCACATAGTCAAACCCCTGTGCGCCGAAGCGATCAACAAGCCATTCCGCCTTTGCCGTCCCGCCAAGATTGCGAACCCCGTCGGAGCCAACAGCCTCATCAAATTTGCAGAGGTGGTTTGCGACTTCATCCACCTGCTTTTGGTGCGAGGCAGAGACCAGAAAAACTTGACGCCCGTCTGCGCGCGCGCGCTCGATAAGATCAAGGACCTCTTGGCGAAAGGGTAAGACCGTGATGTCGAGGTCGGTTTCATTTACGACATTGGCCTTGAACGCAGCTTTGCCATCCTTGAGCCATGTCACAACCTTGAACAATCGAGCAGGGTCGCGTGCGATGAGCCGGAGCAGTGCCTCGTGCAATGTGTCTGATGAGGTCAGCGTGCCGTCGAGGTCGACGATAAGCGGAACATTAGTGTCGGATGCAGATGCCGCCGGATCGGTTGGTTCCGGTTTTGAATTCGCTTTGGTCAACGGGCCTGCTCCATTTCGTTGAAAGCCAGTTCTTAGTCAGAAAGGCTAACATAACAATTTTCGGCAGATATTATCCCATTCCATCAGTTTTGCACGGCGTTTAGTCGATGGATCGCAAAGTGGCGCAAGAGGGTATCATGAGCGTCACAGCTAGGGCGCAGGGTGCGGGCCAATAGAACGGGTGTAATCGTCAATTTGGGGGGAGTTGGTTGCACTTTGTCGGCATGCTTAACCGTGGTCGCTTTGACGTCCGATCGGACATTCCGCGAAATGATGGACCCGGCGGATTAAGCCGCCGGGTCCAAGGTCGCTCTTTTTAGAAGTGTGCGGACATTGTGCCTGGAGCTTTTTGGATGGGTGGGGCGAACTTGGTAAGATCGATCCCTTCCACCGAGGTTTTGTACTCTTCCAGTGTCGGTGTGCGGCCCAAAATCGCGGACAAGACAACCACAGGTGTGGAGGCCAGCAGGGATTCACCCAGCTTGCCGTCTGCATCCTCAACCACACGACCTTTGAACAGGCGTGTGGATGTGGCCAGAACAGTGTCACCTTTGGCGGCTTTTTCTTGGTTGCCCATGCACAGGTTACAACCCGGACGCTCGAGGTAGAGAATGTTCTCATACTCGGTGCGCGCTGTTTGCTTTGGTGCGACGTCGTCGAACTCAAAGCCGGAGTACTTCTGCAATACGGCCCAGTCGCCTTCTTCCTTCAACTCGTCGATGATGTTGTAGGTCGGGGCGGCTACAACCAGAGGCGCGTTGAACTCGACCTTGCCGTCTTGCGCTTCGAGGTTGCGCAGCATTTGGGCGACGATCTTCATATCACCCTTGTGCACCATGCAGGAGCCAACAAACCCAAGATCAACCTTCTTCTCGGCGCCGTAGTGCGAGATTGGGCGGATTGTGTCGTGTGTGTAGCGCTTGGAGACGTCGGCGTTGTTCACGTCAGGGTCGGCGATCATAGGCTCGTTGATGGCATCCAGATCAACTACAACGTCTGCGAAATATGCAGCATTGTCATCAGGACGCAGCGCAGGTTTTTCGCCTGAGCGGATTTCAGAGATGCGCTTGTCCGCAATGTTGATCAGGTTTTGCAGCATGCCGTTTTCATGCTCCATGCCTTTGTCGATCATGATCTTGATGCGGGATTTGGCGATTTCCAGCGATTCAATCAGCGTATCATCTTCGGAGATGCAGATCGACGCCTTGGCCTTCATCTCGGCCGTCCAGTCGGTGAAGGTGAACGCTTGGTCCGCCAGCAGAGTTCCGATGTGCACTTCGATGATACGGCCTTGGAAGACGTTGTCGCCGAATTGCTCTAGCATTTGCGCCTGAGTGGCGTGAACCACATCGCGGAAGTCCATGTGGTCGGCCATCTGGCCCTTAAAGGTCACCTTGACGGATTCTGGAATTGGCATGGAGGCCTCACCAGTTGCCAAGGCCAAAGCCACTGTGCCGGAGTCCGCGCCGAAGGCTACGCCTTTGGACATACGTGTGTGGCTGTCGCCGCCGATGATGATCGCCCAGTCGTCCACCGTGATGTCGTTCAACACCTTGTGGATCACGTCGGTCATCGCGTGGTACTGGCCTTTGGGGTCGCGGCCGGTGACCAAGCCGAACTTGTTCATAAAGGACATCAGGCGCGGGGTGTTTTCTTGTGCTTTGAAATCCCAAACGGATGCCGTGTGGCAGCCTGATTGGTATGCGCCATCAACGGAAGGAGACAGAACCATCGCGGCCATAGCTTCCAGCTCTTGGCTGGTCATCAGGCCCGTGGTGTCTTGCGAACCCACGATGTTGACCTTTACCCGTACGTCCGATCCGGAGTGCAGCACTTTACCCGGCGTGTTACCGCGTGCGTTTGCGTTGAAGATCTTCTCAACCGCAGTAAGGCCTTGGCCATCGTTAGAGATTTCTTTGGATGGTGCGAAGGCGGATTTAACCTCGATGCCGAGGGCTTCACAGGCGAATGTCTGCAGCTTCTTGCCAAATACGATCGCGTAGGAGCCGCCAGCCTTCATGAACTCCACTTTTTGCGGAGTGAAGGAGGAAGACATATCCACAAGCTCTTCGTCGCCTGCTTCGTTGTACAGCTTCTTTTCTTTGGTATTGATCTTCAACACTGTGCCGGTTTCCACCGAGTAGAGCTGCTCCAGCACTGGGTTGCCATCGTTGTTGAGGATCGGCTTGCCGTTCTCGTCCAACTTTTTGACCCAGTTTTTAAGGTCGACACCGATGCCACCCGTCACGCCGACAGTCGTCAAGAAAATTGGCGAAATGCCATTGGTGCCAGCAACCACAGGGGCGATGTTTACGAATGGCACATAAGGGCTGGCCTTCTTGCCGGTCCAAAGTGCCACGTTGTTCACGCCGGACATCCGCGATGAGCCAACGCCCATCGTGCCTTTTTCCGCGATCAGCATGACGCGCTTGTCGGGGTGCTGCAGCTTAAGGGCTTCGATTTCCTTTTGCGCGGCTTCAGAGATCAAGCACTTGCCGTGCAGCTCACGATCAGAGCGAGAGTGGGCTTGGTTACCAGGGGACAACAAGTCGGTCGAGATGTCGCCTTCGCCAGCCACGTAAGTGACAACTTGAACTTCTTCGTCAACATCGGGAAGCTTGGTGAAGAATTCGGCCTCAGCATAGCTTTCCAAGATGTCGCGGGCCACGGCACTGCCCGCGTCCAATGCCGCCTTCAGGCGATCAGTGTCTGCATCATAGAGGAAGACTTGCGTCTTCAGTACTTCAGCGGCCTGCGCCGCGATACCTGCATCGTCGCCCAAGGCAAGGTCCAGCAGAACCTCAACGGAGGGTCCACCTTTCATGTGCGACAGCAACTCAAAGGCAAATTCGGATGTGATCTCATCAACTTTGGTCTCGCCAGACGCGATCCCTTTGAGGAAGTGAGCTTTCACGCCAGCAGCGCTCGTGGTGCCGGGCAGGGTGTTGTAAATAAAGAAGTTCAGCGCTTCATCTCGGTGTGCGTTGCCAGCGTCTTGAATGATCTCAATGATCTCACCTGTGAGGGCCCCGTCGTCGATTGGCTTCGGGTTCAATCCTTGCTCTTTACGAGCCTCGATTTCGCTACGGTATTCAGTGTAAAGCCCCATGACGGTCTCCTAGGCATAAAGTCTTATGAAGTTCGGGCATCGATAAGCCATCATGGCCTGTAGGATCAATACGCCGTATTTGTATGCAGTTGTATACAATGAGGTGAGAGATCGCAACTGTGTTCTGAATTGGTGTTTTGAGCTAAATCAAGGCGCGGGTACCTATGGAACGCCTCAAAGTGTGTTCGTTCAGCTGAGTGGGGATGGCTTGGGTCACTGGCTTGTCACGAATTAAGTCTGCCAATCTGGAATCCGCACTCATATCTGGGGCTGCAGCCCCTAAGGTTGAATCTGGCCGATGTCATGGGTTCCTGTCCATCGGATTGGATACAGCTTTAGTGTCAACTTCCCGACACACTTTTGTGTGGAGCTTACAAAATAGCAGCGTAGTGACGCTTTGGTGTGCTTTTTCTCCCTTAGCTGCTGAGTGAAAATTCGAATATGTAAAATTAAGGTGAACGAAGTCAAATCTTTGTGATTTGGATGGTTTTGAGTTTGATAGGTGCTGTGGTCGGCAGTGTGGGCGCACCAAGGAGTATGCAGGCTTTTGTCGTCAAAGTGCGCAAGGGGAAAAATATGAAGGGTATCTTCTGAATGCGGGAGTTGAATTTTCGAATCCTAGGTCTTCGGTTTTCAACTTTGAGATTTCGGGGTTTGTATTTTACTGCCTAAAAAAGTTGCTAAAATCTTAAAGCCTTTTTTTCACGCCATGTTTTTGACGCATTTCCTCACCTAACCGAGGAGTATTTGCAACAAATACTGGTAATGGTTTTTTGCCTGTCTCCCCCCCCTTTTATCTTTGTGTCGCCTTGGTGTTAACGTTGCATCACGAATGTTCACGATTACTCACGATTGCGTTACCAATGATATCGACCTTTAAGAGTTGAAGGTTTAATCCCTTTAATAACAATGGGATACGCTCGGGAATCCAAATTCCCTACGTCATTAAATCAGGTTGGTTCTGGGTGTCTCGGGCGGGCTTGGTTTTGTTGGGGTGGTGGCGAATTGATCGTGTCTAGTGAGCAATCGGCTGCTGGAACGAGGTGCCAAACACTTTGAGCACCTCTCTTAGAACTTTGAAGAAGACGTGAAGGACGAAAATGAAGGTTAATTTTTTGAAGACAGAGAATGCCGTATCAACCTCTGCAATGTCCTCAATCAATTTCAAGGTGCTGCAAGCATACTTAATTTACGTCTTTCGTTCCCTTTTATTTTTGTTTGCGATCGGTTTTGGCGCCACAGTGGCGCAGGCCCAGACATTTTCAGTCGGCGACTATGATGTCTATATTAATGATCGTTCTGCTTTTGATTCCGCGGGCGTGCCTAATGCGGCCGAAAGCCCAACCGGCGGGGGAACGACTTATGCCGGCGGTGTTACCATTTCGTCCACATATGCGATCTCTGCGGGCAGTGGCCCCTTCGCTGTAAGTGGGTCCTCTACACGGTTTGATCCAACTTCAGGTAGTCAGGACGGGAACACAATCCTGACGGATAGTTCCCCGCAGCTGGGACTTGGCTTTAATGTTGTCGACATTTTTGACCATGGCCCGTCGGGGGCGTTCAGCGATATACTGACATTTTCAGTGGATGGAACAGCTTTGTTCACTTTATCCGACGGTCTATTGATCGCTTCGGGCCAGACAGGCCCTGTTGATGTGAGATCACCTAGTGGAACCTTGCTAACAACAATTACACAAGGGCAGGGAGCGGCAACATTTGTTGGTGTCATTAATACAGCCGGAACCGTCTCTTCATTTCGCGTAGATTATGACTACGATCAAGTCGTAGGCGGGTTTGATCGTGGGTCCGATCTTCACGGTATTGATCAGATCGTAGCACTGACTCCTAGACCCGCACAGCTGACTAAGACTTTCGGGGCATCGTCCTTGGTGGGGCTACCGGTCGATCTAACCTTTACGATAGAAAATAACGCTGATCTGTTTGCTAGACCTGACATGGCCTTCACTGACAGTTTGCCGTCGGGCTTAACTGTGTTTCCTGGATTTACTCCCACCACGACCTGTGGGGACGGAACTATTTCGGCAAGCGGGTCTACGATTTCGGTCCAGGGAATGGACCTCGCCAAAAATGAAGCATCCTGTACGATTATGGTGCAGGTTGTGGCGTCCTCTGCCGGTACGTTTTCTAATGGCGCTAGTCAGATTTCAGGGCTGGATGGCGTTGACGCACCAACGACACCTGCCGTTCTTTCTATTGCCGCCCCAGCACCTGAGCTGTCGATGGACAAAGTTGCCAGCAAGACGGTCGGAGTAGAGGTAGGCGAAGAGGTGACCTACACCTATACCGTTAGGAATATCGGTAACGTAGATATCAATGACGTTTCCGTTTCAGACGCTCATAATGGCCTTGGCCCATTGAGCGATATCATTGTCGGTACACTGACAAACACAAGCACGTTGAGCTCCGATGACGGTGCCGATGATGATGTTGATGTATTGGCCATTGGGGATTCCGTCACGTTTACATCAACCTATCGCGTTCGTGCGATCGATTTGCAGGCGGGCAGTACATTGTCCAACACCGCCACTGCAACGGGTACGCCGTCTTTGGGAACGTTGGTAGATCCGACAGCAACTGAGACAGTGTCGTTAACGGGCACCCCGCTGGCCACGTTAGTACCCGGCCAGTGTGGGGGGTTCTTGCACGAAATATTCCTGATCGACCCAGGTTCACCATCGACTGAACGTAATGCGGATTTTGGGTCAGGTGTGCCCGGTGTACCGCAGACGGCTGTGGATCATGACCCATATGTGTGGGCAGGGAATTTCTCTCGCGATTCCGGTACGGGGGTTGTCAGTTTCTTTGGTGGGTCCGCGAGTCCAACCGCGAGTGGGTCTTTCCTGTCTAACGGCGTTGCTCTTTCCAACAGTTCCGGGCAAACGTCGACATTAGGGAATGACCCAAATCCCATCTCAGAGATTTTCCGAGTTGCTGCTCGTGTTGAAGGTGACCCTGGGACCACGGAAACACTGACAATTCTAACCGGCGGCGCGCACGAACACTCCGCCTATTGGCAAACGAATGTCAGTGGCGGGATCATCAATACTAATTCAAGCTCTAATGCAGGCAATGACGATGGCTGGATATTTGGAGCGGTAGCTGCGGCATCTAATCCGCGTGCGGACGGAATTTCCTATACAATCGATGTTACATACCCTGCGGACGGAATTGTTATCCTCCAGTTCGCTGTTCTGGACTCGACCGGTGGCTTCGGTGGCGTAGATTTTGAGACTTATGCTTGCCCAACAGCTGATCTGGAAACCACAAAATCCGCAACGGTTGGTCCTTTGCAAGCGGATGGCACAGTTGATGTAACCTACGCCATCGAAGTCGAAAATACGGGCTCTTTGACGCTTGATACGCTGACATTGAGCGATGATCTGGCCAGCCAGTTTGGCGCGGCTGCGGTTGGCGCGGTTACGAACTACTCGGTGACAGGTGCGACTGCTACGGGATCAACTGTGCCTGCAGATGCTTCACCCGCATATGACGGGGCTAACGGCTTGATTGGCACTGGCGGCGTGCTGGCATCCGGCGACAGCTTTACCGTGAATTTTACAGTAAACCTGAACGCGAATGCGACAGGGGCGATTACCCCGTTCGAGAACTCGGCAGAGGCCTCGGGAACCCCGCGTGCAACGGGCGCAACTGCGGTTACCGATAACTCTCAGAACAGTTCCGACGCAGGAAATGAGGGTACGGACGGGACAGTGGATACGTCTGATCCAACCGATACAAGTGTCGCGACAATCATAACGCCGCCGACAGATACGGGCGCGATTGAGATCGTGAAATCCGCGACTTTGAACGCAGGCGTGGTAGGCGGCCCAGAGGTGAATGAAGGCGATACGATTACCTACACCTACACAGTGACGAATACGGCGACAGTCTTGAACGCGCTGAATGTCGATGTGGACGAAACGGTTGCGGGTGGCTTCACGGGGACAGGCACACTTCCGAATCCAGTATTGGGCGCGGGTGGCACGGATATTGACGGCGCAGGTGGCGCGAATGACCTTGCGGCTGGCGACAGCGTGACCTTCACGGCCAGCTATACGCTGACGCAGGCAGATATTGATGCAGGCAAGGTGGACAACCAAGCCGAGGCTTCTGCGACAGACCCATTTGGCAACTCCTTGAACGATGTGTCCGATAATGGGGTTGGCGCGAACGGCGTGGACGGGGTGGATGGCACTGTAGGTGGCACCGGCAACACGAGTGGCGACAACAACCCAACGTCTATTGTTCTGACGCCTGTGACTGGGCTCGCGATGGAGAAGACGCTGGTTAGCCCTCCGGGGTCCTTTACGAATGTGGCCCCAAACAATATGTTGTCTTACGAATTTGCGGTTACGAACACCGGCAACGTCTCTATTCCATCTACGGATACATTGACGATCTCGGACAATATTATTGCGCCGGCGAATATCTCTTGCCCAGCCATTCCGGCGGCTGGCTTGCCCCCGATTGACCCCGATGGAGACGGGACGCCGGATGCCATTGTTGATGGTGTGAACCAGCTGACCTGTACGGGGACTTATACGATTGGTGCCGCCGACATTCAGGTGGGCTCGGTGACCAATGTGGCCACGGCCAATACGACGACAACGGGGGACAGCCCGGTTGATGACGCGATCTTCCCTGCGAATGCAGAGCCGGCTTTGGATGTTGCGAAAACAGCCATTGCGGGATTGAACTTCACAGCTGTAGACAACACCATCACCTATCAATATGTGGTCACCAACACCGGCGGGGCGGCCTTTGCGGAGCCGATCACATTGACGGATGACAAGGACCTGATCGTTGTCACCACCGTGAATGGCACGGCGGCGAGCACTGCGGTTACCGCTGGCACGCCGTTTACCTGTTGGGCTCCGACCGCTGGGACTGATCCGACATTCACTCCGGATCCGGCTTTTGTGGCAACGCCAGTAGGGGCGACAGTGCCCAATGGGCCGTTCGTTGGCGAAACTGCAACTTGTACTGCCACCTATGCGGTGACGCAGGCGGACTTGGACCTTGGTCAGGTGGATAACGTTGTTCTTGCGCAAACGGAGTTCCCAGCAGGTGGTGTGCCGGTTACAAGTCAACCTGCAACCGAGACGGTTGTGGCGGATCAAACGCCTGACATTGAGGTTGTGAAATCTGCGAGTGTAGGTGCTCTGCGGCCTGACGGCACAGTCGATGTGGCCTATACACTGGTGACGAGGAACAGCGGCAATGTGACGCTGGATAACCTGACACTGACAGATGACTTGATCACGCAGTTTGGTGCTGGTGTTGTGGTGTCTGTGGTCAGCCAACCCGTCGTGACGGTTCAGCCGACCCTTGCGGGCTCTGTCACGGTGTCGAACACGGGTGCGCCCTATGCGGGCGGTGCTACGGCGTTGATCGGCGCGACTGGTCGCCTGGCGGTGCAGGACAGCTACACTGTAGCCTTTACAGTTAGATTGAACGCGTTTGCTACGAGTAGCTTTGAGAACATAGCGACTGCGGGGGGGACACCTCCTGTGACGGCTTTGACCCCGGTTCCGGTTGCGATCTCTGACGCCTCTGAGAACAGCGCTGATGCTGGCAATGAGGGCACGGATGGGACGGCTGGGACTGACCCGAGCGACACGTCTGTTGGCACGGTTGTGACGCCGCCGACAGATACGGGCGCGATTGCGCTTGTGAAG
>NZ_JBDWIU010000006.1:0-75980 GCF_039974535.1 Litoreibacter sp.
GATGCGGTCCACAACTTTCTGGCCCGTCAATGGCAGCGTGCAGGCCTTCAAAAGTTTGCTGTCACCGTGTTTGTTGGTGTGGTCCATGACCACAACAACACGGCCCACACCTGCGACCAGATCCATCGCGCCGCCCATGCCTTTAACCAGCTTGCCGGGGATCATCCAGTTGGCGAGGTCGCCGTTCTCGGCCACTTCCATAGCACCCAAAATTGCCATAGCGATCTTGCCACCGCGGATCATCCCAAAGCTTTGCGAGCTGTCGAAATATGCGGTTTGAGGCAGCTCGGTGATCGTCTGCTTGCCTGCGTTGATCAGGTCGGCGTCGATGTCTTCCTCAAGCGGGAAGGGGCCCATGCCGAGCATGCCGTTCTCGGACTGAAGCGTCACTTCCACACCCTTTGGGATGTAGTTTGAGACCAGCGTCGGGATGCCGATGCCGAGGTTTACATAGGTGCCGTCTTGCAGCTCTTGCGCGGCGCGTTCCGCCATTTGATTGCGATCCCACATGTTATGCGCTCCTCGTCGTGCGTTGCTCAATTCGCTTCTCGTGCTCGCCTTGGATGATGCGGTGCACATAGATGCCAGGCAGGTGGATGGTGTCGGGATCGAGCGAGCCGGTTGGCACGATTTCCTCAACCTCTACGACGCAAGTCTTGCCACACATCGCGGCAGGCGGGTTGAAGTTACGCGCGGTTTTGCGGAACACGAGGTTGCCAGTTTCATCGGCCTTCCACGCCTTCACGATGGCGAGGTCGGCGAAGATGCCTTGCTCCATGATGTAGGTTTCGTCCTGACCGTTGGGGCCAGTGGGGAAGTCTTTATGCTCTTTGCCTTCCGCGATCACGGTGCCCACGCCAGTTTTGGTATAGAAGCCCGGAATGCCGCAACCGCCGGAGCGCATGCGTTCCGCCAGCGTGCCTTGCGGATTGAATTCCAACTCCAACTCACCGGACAGGTACTGACGCATGAATTCAGCGTTCTCGCCCACATAGGAAGAGATCATTTTCTTCACCTGCTTGGTTTGCAGCAAGATGCCGATGCCAAAGTCGTCCACGCCCGCGTTGTTGGACGCGAAGGTCAAATCCTTGGTGCCCGCCTCTTTGATGGCCTGAAGGAGCAGTTCGGGAATGCCGCAAAGGCCAAAGCCACCAGCAGCAATGAACATGCCTTCATGCAGCAACCCATCAAGGGCTTCGGCTGCGGAGGGATATACTTTTTTCATTGAAGGTTCCTCTGAAACGGGCCGCGGTGCGGCTGTTGGAACCAGTTGTTGCGTGGTTTGAGATCGGTTGCAACTAGGATTGCGCCAAGAAAGGACGGGTATAAGAAAAATTTATTTCATGAGCCACGTCGCGGTTTGGCCCATAAGGATTGGATCTATTGTGTGAATTGTCCCGCGCAACCGACAAGGCTGAGGCGCGGGACCTGCTCGGTCTCATGCCTGAGCCGATGCCAGCGTTTGGCAGTCATTCCAGACCTGCTCGCCATCCTTGAGCTTCAATACCCATGACAAAGGCACGCCGGTTGGAGTGGCCACGCCGTGCACCCGCGCCATGATCGCACCAATCATGATAGAGCGGCCTGCGGTGTCGCCAGCGGCTAAGATATTGCGCTCAATCGCCTCTTGGTAAGACTTACTGCGTGCAAGGATGTGGAAGATCACCGGGCCAGCGGCAGACAGGTAACAGGCGCGGCCCATTAGGCCATTGATGCCCGCGAAGACGACTGAATCGTCCTCCGCCGTGTTCAGCGCATTTAGCAGCTCCGCTTTTGCCGTCTCGTCTGCGGCGTTCGCGGCGGCGTGCAATGCGTCATTCAGGTCCTCGCCGTTCATGATGCGTGTGCAGAGATCGGCAAAGACATTGGTGAAGGTGGTGGCTTCTGCGTTGATGTTGGTGACCTCCAATGAGGCCTTGATCATGTCCGCGAGATTGTCTTGGCCCTGATACCCAACAAGGATCGCGGGAAGGCGCGAAAGGGCAGGGGTTTGGTTGTCGTCGATCCCTGAAGGGTTTTGCTCTGCCGCTATGTTCGCCAATGCGCCCTGAGTTGGGCGGTCCATGAAGCCGTTGTAAGCGCCGCCCGCCCCGAAGAACTTAGCAAAGGCCGCTTGATATGCCGCCACATCAAAAGTGCCGCCATTGTCGTTCATGGAACGGATCGCGAGGTGCAACACTTCGCCTATTTGGGTGAACATCCCGTCTTGGCGATCTTTGTGGGCAAAGGTTTTCACCCCCTCGAAATTCCGTGCCTCAATCGGCGTGAAAGCGCATTGCCCGTTCTGGCGCGCGGTGACTTCAGCGACCCTATCCACGTCGTAAATCCAGTGCAGGCCAAGGCATGAGGCGTCCGCTACAAGGGCCCCGAGAAGAAGATCAGCGTTTTGGGTCATATCAGGTCTTTCATCTTGGTTGAGGCTAAGGATCAGGCCGAAATGCGAAGGTGCAACAGCGTTAATGCAGTGTCGAAAAGCTCAGGGCTTTCTTCCGAGCGTGCGGCCAGTTGAGCGCCTTCTAGCAAGGACATGGTCGAAATTGCCTCTAATTTAGGGTCTGTGACACCTGAAATAGAGCCGTCTTTGCGCCCGTTCTCGAATGCGCCGGTCATCCATTTGACCACCATGGCGCGGAACAGGCTGATCTGATCGACCACATCTTGCGGCAAGCTATCGCGACAAGCTGAGAAGGAGACGCAGAGGCACAGGCGCTTTCCGTCATCGCTGCCCATGCGGTATTGGTCGATCAAATGCGTTAGCTGAGCGCCGCCGGATGCGTTATTGGCCGTGATCTCGGAGCAGACGGTGTTGAAGGTCTCGTAGTAGCGCTGCATCAAGGCCACCGAAAGCTTTGCCTTGGAAGGAAAGTGATGATGGATGCTGGCCTTGCGAATGCCTACATCCTCGGCAAGGTCGGCGTAGCTGAACCCGTCAAAGCCAAGCGTACGCGCGGCGTGTTCAGCGGAGTTCAACAGAGCGGTCTTTGTGTCGGTTACGGGCATTGCGGTCACCTATTCTAGATTTCCAAAATCGTTAACGTGTTTTCTGCGGCTTCCAAGGCACCTTCGAGATAGCCGCCAAACTGGGGCGCTACCTCTGTGCCAGAGAAATGTAGTCTATTGTCCCATAACCCAGCTAAAACCTGCGGCAACCCATATGTTGGGTGCGCATACAGCGGGGCTTTGTCCGCTTCGGTCGCCGTGTAGGGATCAATGGCCCAGTCTTTAACATACAACTGGGTAGGGTTGGTAGCCTGCGGGCCAAACAAACGCGTCAGCTGCGCGGTTAGATGTTGGCGCAGCGCCTGCTCATCAGCGCGGGCGTCTGGTGGGACGCCGATGAAGCCGAACAAAGCGTAAGGTCCGCCATGCGCCGGCGAGGCGTCGTGGATTTCGACCATAGGGCCGAAGCGGCTTTGGGCATCGCCGGACAATCCATCATCGCGCCAGAAAGGGGTGTCATAGACAGCAACCGCTTTGGCTTGTCCCGCCATCCAAGTGGAGATGTTTTGCATGGCGCCCAACGCGTCATCGGTCAGTGCTGGCTCATAGGTGATGTTTGCTGCCACCCGTGGGGGGAGGGACAAAACGACCTGCTCAGCACTGATGGTGTCGCCGTTGCTGAGTGTGGCGGTAACACCTGCATCCGTTTGGGCCAACTTGGTGACAACCGCGTTCAAGCGCTTGCGATTCGAGGGTAGCTTATCGGCCAAGGCTTTGGTTAACGCGCCTAACCCCCCTTTGAGCCGCCACGATCCCTCCATGGAGGAGATACCCCGCCCTCGTTGGACCTGACCGTGCTCGTTTTCATAGGCCAAGTCACCGTCCGAGAATTGGTCGAATTTCTCCAGCTCAAGTTTATCGACCCATCGAGCGATGCGAGGTTGCGCGGGCCAAAACCACGCGGGCCCCATGTCGAAATCGCCACCATCGAAGTGCTCCGTCATGATGCGCCCGCCAAAGCGCGAACGAGCCTCGAGCAAGACGTAATCGTGGCCTTGCTCCTCTAGCTCATGCGCAAGGGCGAGACCGGACAGACCACCACCGATGATCAGCGTCTGCATTCGCTAGAACCCTTCGGAGGCGGGGCGGAGGTCCAGCTCATGAGTCCACGTGGATTGCGGCTGATGTGCAAGCTGCCAATAGGCCTCGGCGATGTCTTCGGGCTTCATCATTTTCGCCGGATCAAGGCTGTGCAAATCGCGCGAACGGTCAGTGTCGATGATACCGTCCAAAATGGCGTGGCAAACATGAACGCCTTGGGGCTGGTATTCCCGCGCCAAGGATTGGGTTAGGCCCCGTAGCGCGAATTTGGCGCTTGCGAAGGCCGCGAATTTGGCCCCGCCACGCAAGGACGCTGTCGCACCAGAGACGATAAACGACCCGCCGTTTGCTTTTGCCATTTGAGGCAGAGTGGCTTGCCCAAGCAAGAACGCGGTTTGCACCATTGAGGTCCATGTACGAGAGAAGTCGTCCAAGGATGTGTCCGCAAAAGGTGCGATGACCAACTCGGCAGTGTTGTGCACCACGATTTGCGGTACCCCGTGTGTGCCGATGATGTCCGCGATTTTGGCGGGGACTGCGGCCTCATCCGCGAGATCGAGGGTGTGGAATTCGCCCACAGGGTTAAGGGGCGCGGTGCGGCCCAGACCCACGGGGGTGAAGCCGCCCTGCTCAAACCGTGCCAAGAGGGACTGACCAAGGCCAGCCCCCGCGCCTGCTACAAGTGCCAAAGGTTTCGTCATATTTTTACACCGCCGGTGGTTTTGCGTGGATCAAGTGACCGGCTTTGATCCAGAGTTTCGCGCCACCCTCGCCTGCGGTGACATCCAATTTTTGACCCTCGGGCAAGCGCAGCCAAGCCCCTTTGCCAAGGGTCTCGCCGCCTTCAGTAACGGACCCAGCGATGACCAGCACCTCTATTCCGCCTGCGTCAGTCTTGGAGAGTTTCGCACCAGCATCGACGTGGCTGTATGTGACCACTTCATAAGCGTCTTTGTGCAATTGTGTCGTGGCAACGCCGTTGACGGGGGAGGCCAGCTCGTCCGCCATGGTTTTGCGGAATTGGGTGCGGTCGTCCAAGTCGAACTGCCACAGCTTCACGAAGATCGTGCAACCATCGTCCGACCCTGGTGTATGCGCCGTGGTGGGGGGATTGCGCACATATGTGCCTTCTGGGAAGTCGCCGTGCTCGTCTTGAAATACGCCATCCAACACGATGAACTCTTCACCACCGGTATGCGTGTGGGCCGAAAATTTGCTGTTAGGAGCGTAACGCACGATGGAGGTCGCGCGAGCAACCTCGCCACCGATGCGGTCCAACATGCGGCGATCGACGCCGGGCATGGGCGAGCTGATCCACTCCAGCTGTTCTGAATGGACCACCACACGTTCTTTGAAGTCTGCGTTCAATTCCACGATCTTATCCTTTTGGAGGCGCATAGTAGGCACCCATCAGTTGTTGTTTTAATCCCTACCAATGGGTAGGGAAGCGGGTCAAGGGCTTCGAGTTTACGGTGTGATGTCGGGGTTGCGATCAGAGAACTCTCCGAACGTATAGCGGTAGGGCAAGGCTCCCTCTGCACGCACCACGGTTTGGACATTGATACGCAAGCCACGGCCCATCAATGGCAGCTCACCAGTGTTGATATCTTCGACCAACTCCGCCGTCCCTTTGATGTTCAACAACGTGCCGGTTTCGAAGTCTACAAACTGAAGGCCTACGCGGTTGTCGGTTAAAATGTTGCCGTAGGTGTTGTAAAAGCTGTTCCCCTTATAGTCGGGAAATTGGAGTGTGGTGTCGTCCAGCACACTGACAAAACCGGGCATGCCGCCGCGATGATTGATGTCGACGCCAGCCCGTGGATCATCGCCCAGTTGAGCAGCGCGCGAGGCAATCAGGAGCGTATCGGCTTTTGTGATCTGCTCAATGTCTTTGGGGCTTAGGCCCGTAGACGACTTGGGAGCTTTTGGAATGGTTTTGCCAGCGGGCGTCTTGTGCCTGATTTGGATATACTTCGGGCAGTTTCCGTAGCTTTGGTCCACATGGAATGACAGCTTGCCGTCCTCAGTAGCATTAACGGTAGCGTTCAGGCGGTTGCGGCGTTGCGTCTCGAATTCAATCCCCACGACGCTTGTTTTCGCGCCAACAGTCAGGTTTAGCGCCTCTGGCTCACCAGCCAAAGGATGTGACGAAATTTCCAATGTTTTGTCATCAGGGGAGGCCATAAAGCCCGCAGAGCCTGCTCGCATGATCGCCCAAGGGTGGCCGTCGGCATCAACTGCCCCAATGTGGACGCTGTGCAGCATTGCAAAGAATTCCCGATGTTGGTCAGGCATATGATCACGGACCATGCGTAGGCCAAGTTGATGCTGCCGTTCTTCGATGTCGAGTTTCTCGTGCAGGCTGCGTTCGCCCTCGTGAAAGACGCCGTTCGGTTGAAACATATTGTTTGACCTTTTTGGATATGAATAACTTGACTGCCTTCTAATAGGTAGGCAAGAAGAAATTAGTCAACCGCCATGCGAGTTAAAGTCTGCATCCTCGCGTTTTCTTGAAGTGGTTCGCCGGCTTGAAATGAAGATAGGAAGATACCCGACATGAAATTTTATGACAGCATTGGCCTACCAAACCCTGACCGCGTTCGTATTGCTTTGGCGGAGAAGGGCGTTTTGGACCGTGTCGAGGTCATCCAAGTGAACCTGTGGGACGGGGAGCATCGTACGGAGGCGTTCAAAGCCATAAACCCCAGCGTGACGGTGCCATTGATAGAGCTTGATAACGGCGTGGCTATATCCGAGACGACCGCAATCACCGAATACATTGATCATGCGTTTGAAGGTATCTCCCTCACCGGTAGCGGGCCGGAAGAACGCGCTGTTGTGCATATGATGCAACGACGCGGGGAGCAAAAGATCGTGGATGCGATTGGTGCCTACTTCCATCACGCGACCCCAGGGTTTGGCCCAGAGATCGAGCTAAACCAGAACAAAGCTTGGGGGCAGGCGCATCATCAAAAGACACTGGATGGCATGGCTTACTTCGATGCCGTTCTGCGTGAGCACCCGTATATTGCGGGCGCAAAGTATTCCATGGCGGACATCACCGTATTTACTGGTCTTAACTTTTCCGAGACGTATCCTAAGGTTATGATACCTGCAGAACTGACTGCACTGGTAGAATGGCGGGCGCGTATTGCCGAGCGCGATTCATGTGCATTTGTACCAGAGACATTGAAAGGACGCACATGAGCAACCCGATCCGAGAGGAATACCTGATCAAAGACATCCCCGAGTTTCGGGAGCGTTACGGGGATACCACCAGCACGATCTATGACAAGTCAGCCCCGTTCTTGAGCGAGCCTATGCAGAAGTTTGTGCGCTTGTCGCCGTTTTGTGTCGTGTCGTCGCAGGATGCTGACGGGAGGTCTGATATCACGCCGCGTGGCGACCCTGCGGGCTTTGTGGATATCATCACGCCTAAGGTGTTGCTGATCCCCGATCGGCCCGGGAACCAGCGGTTTGACACGTTTCGCAACATCTTAACGCACCCGCCTGTGTCGGTGCTTTTTATGATACCCGGCGTGTTTGACACGTTGAGGGTTAATGGGCGGGGAATGGCGACGCGCGATCCGGATTTGTTGGAGCGCTGTGCCATCAAGGGCCGCGTGCCGCCGGTGGGTTTGTTGATCGAAATAGATGAGGCATACGGGCATTGCTCCAAAGCTGTCCGCCGAGCGGGGATTTGGGATGCGGACACGCAAATTGACCGCAAAGAGGCCCCAAGCTTGATGGAACTTATGTCCGCCCACCAAGAATATGACCAAGAGATACTTGAGGACATGGGCGATCGGATCGAGCGTGATATTCGAAAGAACATGTACTAGCGCGATAACATTCGAGTGAGGCGGGTGGTTGACCTTGCGTTGTGGATAGCGCCCTTCTAGTAGGTAGGTGTATAACTTAACACAGAGGAAACATCATGATTGGCTATTCAACCATCGGCGTTAAAGACATCGAAAAAGCGAAGAAATTCTACACGGAATTGTTTGACGCGACTGTTCAGGTAGACATCGGGCGCTTGGCGATGATCGGCAAGTCAACGGATGCTCCGATGATTGCTGTTTGCGAGCCGTTCGACGGCAATGCACCAAGCTGCGGCAATGGTGCGATGGTTGCGTTTTCCGCGTCTTCTAAAGACGAGGTAAAGGCGCTGTACAACAAAGCGATTTCGCTTGGTGCGACCTCCGAGGGTGAGCCTGGCCAGCGTATCGATGATGTATTCTACGGTGCATATGCCCGTGACCCTGATGGGAACAAAATGGCGTTCTACATCTTTGGCTAATCAAGTGGTTGCTGACTAACTAGTAAGCGAGGCCCGTCTTGAGGAATCAGGGCGGGCCTTAGCTTTCTCGGAAACCATTTCTAAGCATCGTTTGGCCGCGACAATTGGGGAGCTACGGACCGGCACACCTAGATCCGCAAGCTTTGCTTCAGCCACACGCATTGACGCCTGAGCCAATACGATACTTTCTATGCCCGGCTCCGTTGCTATCTTTGCGCGAATAGCGTCAGCGATCGAAGACGCATATGCCTCCATATCTCCGGCCTCAAAGAACGCCCATGCGTCACTGCAAATCACGACGACTGGGGTGATAATTCGACCTGCGTCCTCAGCGCAATCGTTGAGGAGGTTCAAGGTCGCCTCGCGGGTGCTATCCAAGCAAAGCGCGACCAAGACTTTATCGCCGTCCTCGCATGCTTGCTCCATCAACGGGCGATCAATTCTGACAATGCCACCAGACGTCTTGGCCACGTCATCAGCGAGCGGCCCCAAGGTGGAGCATGTGCAAAGTACAACATCGGCGGCGTTGAGGTCTGAAAGACGTTCTTCCACGTCGGCGCGAACTGCTTCGATACCCTCTCGTCGCGCTCTTTCGAGCAAGCTGGCATCAACATGATGGTCCAGCTGCGCGCTGTTGCCTAGGTCGTTAAAGATCTGCTCAAATGTTGCGACATGAACATCTGCGGTATGAAGGAAAGCAATGCGCATCATTTATCTCCTCAATAGCCTGAGAACTGACTTTCGTTGCAAAGCGGAAAGAATGCAACACAGGCTAGAAGCGGCGCATATCATGCCGGAAGGGTTGCGCCGGTTTTACCGACTAAGGGTGATATAGACTTGGTCAAAGACATCGTGCAGCCGTATCAATCGGCCTCAAACGCTTGCGCAAGTTCTTTAACTATATCGCTGGCGGGTTTTGCGGTTCCGGTTTTCCAATTTTCTCCGGCCCAAAGGGAGACGAAGTCATCTGATCCCACAGTTGCTGCTCTAAGAGGGGCCAGCGCAGAAAGAGCGAAGGGGAAGGTTTGAACATTGGGGCTCATGGGGCCAAGGTCATTGATCAACTTGTTGAAGAAACCCCGCGCGGGTCGGCCCGTGAAGACATTGGTGAGTGTGGTCTCACGGTCGATGTCACCCTCAAGGAAGCTGCGGTGAAGTGGGGTGATCTTGGACTCTGGTGATTTCAAGAACCGTGTCCCGATTTGCACGCCCGAAGCTCCCGCAGTCATTGCGGCCTTAATGCCTGCTTGATCCGCTATGCCGCCCGCCGCGACAACGGGCACGTCTATAGCTGCTGATATCTGTGAAACGAGCTGCAACATTGGGAGACGGTTTGTGGTGTCCGTGGGCAAGAAAACACCTTGGTGTCCGCCTGCTTCTTGGCCTTGGGCAATCACGGCATCGCATCCGTTCTGCTGTAGAAAAATCGCCTCATCGACAGTTGTGGCAGTGGCAATGATCTTCGCACCAGTGGCACGTATGCGATCCATGAACACATGGGAGGGCAGCCCGAAATGGAAGCTGGCGACAGCGGGTTTAACGGAGCAAACAACATCGACCATGTCGGCATCTAGCGGGCGAGGGTACGTATTTGTCGGGTACTCAGGTGGCAGCGACAACTCATCATAGTATCCACTGAGCTCTTTTAACCAAAGTGCCTCGCGCTTGGGGTCGCGGTCGGTGGCTTTGTGGCAAAAGAAGTTCAGGCTTAAAGGCCCTGTCGTTGCATTTTTAAATTGTGTTGCGGAGCGGAGCGCGTCTTCCGGCGTAAGGGCGGCGCAGGGGATGGAGCCGATCCCACCGGCTTGTGCTACAGCGATTGCCAGCGCCTCATCCTGCGCGCCTGCCATGGGGGATTGGATCAAGGGAAACTGTGCGGCGATGTCTTGGAAAAACGTGTGCATATTAGCGGCCCTATGATTTCAGCGCGTCAGCCCCTTGGTTGAACAAAAGGCTGTTGTTTGCAGCCGTAGCTTTACCTGAGAATTGTTGATCCTTGAATAGATTGATCGCGGAGATCACGGCGGGGCGGGTTTTGATCCTGCCACGCCAGTCTTGAACATTGGGGAACTGAGCCAGATCGATACCCAGTTTTTTGGAGATAAATGCCCAAGGGAAAGCCATCATATCTGCGATGGAATAGTCGCTGAGGATGTAATCCTGAGTGGCGAGGCGTGTGTTCAGCACCGCGAGGTTTCGTTCGGTCTCGTTCTTGTAGCGGGTCAAGGAATAGGGCTGATCGCCATCGGCGTAATTCACAAAATGGCTGAGCTGACCCGCCATGGGGCCTTGGTTGCCAGCTTGCCAAAAGAGCCATTCATTGAGCGCCTTTCGCCCGAGCGGATCAGTGGGCGCAAAAGCCTGAAATTTATCCGCAAGGTATAGTAAAATTGCCCCGCTTTCAAACACGCTCAGGGGTCCATTTGCGGTGTCATGATCAACAATTGCGGGGATTTTTCCGTTGGGGTTGATGGCAAGGAATTCAGGTTTCAATTGGTCCCCATTGGGCAAATCTACGAGGTGGGTTTTGAAGGGTACGTCCAGCTCGAACAGCATGATTGCCACTTTCCACCCGTTTGGTGTGGGGGAGAAGTAGAAGTCGATCATGCGCCGCTCACTGGAAGGCCAAATTCCGCCAAGACCTCTTGAGTGTGTTCGCCAAGTGTTGGGGCGGGGCGCCTGATTGCGGCGGGGGTCTTTGAAAAGTTGGAGGGATGGCGCGCTTGTCGCAACATGCCTGCAACGGGGTGAAGTGTTTCCACGACAATTCCGTTTGCCGCGACCTGCGGGTGTTGGCGCATTTGGGTGCGTGACAGCACGGGTGCGTTGGGTACATTTTCCGCGTCGAGCAGTTTTATTAAGTCTGCCGCTGCAAAGCCCCTGACGGCGTCTTGAATGGCCTCAAGGCGGGCATCGCGATTGATCTCGCGCAGCTCCGGCGTGGCGAAACGTGGGTCTTCAAGAAGGTCGGGGCGAATGATCGCTTTTGTGAAGCCTTGCCATTGCTTGTCTTGCATTACGGCGATGCTGACGAAGCCGTCTTCGACTTCATAGATCAAGTCGATGTAGGATTGGGCTTCTTCACGCTCCATCTCGTCACCTACGAAGGTGTGGCCGTTCATGTCCGAGCTCCAGAGGAAGGCGATGATTACATCGAGCATCGAGATTTGGATGTGCTGCCCTTCGCCCGAGCGTTCTCGCGAAAAGAGGGCGGCGGTGATTGCTTGGCTGGTTTGGATGCCGGTCAGCTTGTCGGGCAGAATGGTGCGCACGAGGCGCGGGCGGTCCTCGTCTGATCCGGCTTGTACAGTTGTCAGCGCAGAAATCGCCTGAATTAGCGGATCGTACACGGGGTTTTGGGCGAGGGGGCCTGTGTGGCCAAAGCCTGCGATTGAAACATAAATAAGCTTGGGGTTTAGCGCCGACAGGGCGTTATATCCCAAGCCCAAACGTTCAGCGACGCCGGGTCGGAAGTTCTGGATAAAGACATCTGATTGCGCGGCCATAGTCTGCACGGCATTCAGGCCGTCATCGGTTTTTAGGTCGAGCGTAACAGATCGCTTATTGCGGTTGTTGTTCAGGAAAGAGGCGGACATGTCCGCGCGGCGCGTTGCAACATGGCGCGAAAAGTCGCCACCGCTTGGCTGCTCTACCTTAATGACATCTGCGCCTTGATCGCCAAGTGTCATCGTAGCCAAGGGGCCGGAAATTACCGTGGTTAGATCGATGACGCGAACACCAGTTAGGGGGCCAGTCATGTGTTTCTCCGGTGTGAGTTCGGGCGCTATCGTTTGTGACGTTAAGCTAGGTGTCACCGCGGGCACAAGACAATTGCCCGCGGTGGGTGTGCATTAGGTTTTTGGGAACAGGAACAGGTTCTGGATGTCGACCAAACCAGCTGCAAGGTAGGACGGGTAGCGGTCCAAAATTGCGGCTTTCAGCTCGTCACCTGTCGTGGCCTTAGCGTAGGCGGCTTGGGTGTGGTCGAGGTAAAGCAGCGCATCGTCGATCGCTTGGCGCGAACCGGCGGTTGGGCCGTGACCTGGCAGGACAAGATCAAAGGACGTGTCCTTTTGCATCTCTACAAGGCCCTTTTTCCAGCCGTCAAAGTTGCCGTGACCACAGAACAGGTGGCAATTGTTGTAAAGCATATCTTGCGCGATGAGGACTTTTTGATCGGGCAAGTAGATCGTCATCATGTTGTCGGATTCCGCGTCAGTGACGTGGCGGAATTCGAAAGTGACCCCGTCGATCACTTCGGTTGCACCATGCTCAATCACCTTGTTTGGAACGACCTTGGTTGGGGGCACGTGCTCGCCCAGCGACTCGATGCTGATTTCGATGAAGAACTCGCCCAGTTGGTCGATTTCGGCTTGGGTTTCAGCGAAGGAGTAGATCGGGACGTCGCGGAATTGGTAGGCACCAAACCAGTGGTCTGGGTGCAGGTGCGAGATGATCATACGGTCAACTGGCTTGCCGGTCTTTTCGGCGTAGTCGCGGATTTCTTGGCCGTAGATGACGGAGCGTTGACCGTCGACGAATACAAGGCGCTCTGGTGTCTCGATAACATGCGTTGTTACGCATCCAGTGAGGTCAGGGCTTTGGTAGCTGTGAATTTTCACGTCCCCAAAGTCGGCAACGGTTACGACGCCGTGCTCTAGCGGGGTCGTGCCTTGACCCAACGGCCCACCGCCAAGAACATTTGCGCTTACAATGCTAGGGGCGGCCAAAGCAGTTGCTGCACTACCTACAAGCAATGAGCGGCGATTCATGATGAGTTTTGACATGTGGTTCCTCTTATCTATCAAGTACTAGGTAGGGAAGGATTAGAGACTTGATTCCCGTCCGTCAATGGCCTATCTAGTACTTGGTAGATGAAGAGATTGTGATGCTTAAGACAAACCCCACCGGTAAAGCCGTAGACATTTTGAACGCGGCGAGAATGTTAATGATGGACCGCGGTTTTAACGGCTTCAGCTTTCGCGATGTCGCCGCCGAGGTGGGTATTAAGAGCGCAAGCATTCACTATCACTTCGCGACCAAAGCAGATTTGGCGGAGGCGACCGCCAGAACTTACCGTCAGGATTTTGAAGAAGCCGTGGCCCATATCGAGGCGACTTCGGCCCCAGAGCGTATGCGGGCTTATGGAGCGTTGTTCGTGACCACTTTGCGCGATCAAGACCGGTTGTGTTTGGGGGGCGTTCTGGCTGCGGACGTGGCATCACTTCCGGAACAAGTTCGCGCCGAGGTCAGGCAGTTCTTTGCTGAGCAAACCGACTGGGTTGAGAGCACCGTTCGCGAAGGACAGAAGAGTGGCGAGCTTCGGCAAGATCTAGACGCTGCAACTTACGCGAAAATGTTCGTCTCCAGCCTTGAAGGGGCGATGATGGTTTCGCGGGGATTGCAGCAACCGCAGGATCTAGAAAATGCGCTTGATGTGTTGGTCCAGTTGTCCCTAGCTTAAAGGGCGCTACACCCCTCGTAATTATGATTATGTTAATATTTGACCGTTGAGCCCTTGGGAATTTTTCCAGCGGCCATTGCGTTGCCTTTGCTGGACTGAAAGACTGTTCATGCATGAATTTACGCAAGGAATCCCCGACCATGGCCGACGTACAACTTGTGATGAATGCCGGCTCCTCCAGCCTGAAATTTTCAGCCTACGCTTCGCACGAAAACGACCCCATTCTTAAGGGCAAAGTTACGGGTATCGGGCGTGCTCCAGAATTCAGCGCGACCGGTGCACAGGCTGATGCCCTTGGAGAACTGACGCCAGAAACCCCGCACGGCGAAATCGTGCAACGAGTGCTTGGCTGGCTGACTGCCCATCCCGAGTTTGGCGATATTCGTGCAGTGGGACATCGGGTGGTTCATGGAGGACGTGACTTCTCTAAACCGGTTCTGATAACCGACAAGGTGCTGCAGCAATTGACGGAATTGGAGCCGCTTGCCCCCTCGCACCAACCTCATAATCTCGGCGCGATCCGCGCGGTTCAGGGCTGGAAGGCTGATTTGCCTCAAGTTGCGTGTTTTGACACCGGATTTCACGCCAGCCAGCCGAAGTTGAACAAAATGTTTGGCCTCCCGCGCGCGCTCACGGATCAAGGCGTGATCCGCTACGGATTTCACGGGCTATCTTACGAATACATCGCCCGCGTTTTACCGCGTCATTTTGGGGAAGTGGCTGATGGCCGTGTGGTGGTGGCGCATCTTGGAAATGGAGCCAGCATGTGCGCGATGAACGGTAGGCGCAGCGTGGCAACAACGATGGGGTTTTCCGCCCTTGACGGGCTGGTTATGGGGCGCCGCTGCGGGAGCATTGATCCGGGCGTGTTGATCTACTTGCAACAAGGGCTTGGGATGACGCCGCAGCAGGTGGAGAAGCTTCTATACAAAGAATCTGGCTTACAAGGGGTCTCGGGTGTGTCGAACGCTATGCAGGTTTTGCAAGAGAGCGGAACGCCGGAAGCCATGGAAGCAATTGAGCTGTTTTGCCTGCGTGCCGCGCAAGAGCTATCGCGAACGTTGCCATGTATCGGCGGATTAGACGCATTGGTTTTCACCGCAGGCATTGGGGAAAACTCCCCGAGGGTGAGGTCAGGCATCTGCGCGCATTTGAAGTGGCTTGGGCTTGAGATTGACGAAAATGCCAATGAAACTGGGGCGGATTTGATCCACGCCAAAGCAAGCGCGGTGCAAGTGGGTGTTATCGCTACGGATGAGGAAGGCGTAATCGTTGGCCACATGCGCGATCTGGTCGGGTAGCAATTCAGTCAGCAGGTGATTGACGGATTGTCGCAATTGGCTTTCAATAGGGCATCGCCATTTTTTTATTATTGAAGCGACGTCGAATGCATTTAAAGAACTACCTTCTATGTCTGCTTGCGAGGCGGGCGTAATGACAGAATCGACCCAAGAGACGAAGCAAGGGCTGCTGGATGGAGACCGTACGGTTCCGCCATCCTCTAACTTGCGAACGGTTCTGGCGCAGGACCTGTACGCTATGATGCCGGAGTTGAAGGAAGATATTCAGCTAAAGCCTCGGCCGGATGAAAGCGTGTCGTTCCTGCTGGCGCGCCTGCGATCTTCCACCACACCGGAAGAAGCGGTGACAATGGTTGCCTACGCCTTTCAGCCACGTATTTCCGTGTGGTGGGCGCATGAGTGCATGTCGAGTATGCGCGAGCATCTGACGCCGATCGACCATCAGATATTAGAGCTCATTGGTGGCTGGGCACATGATCCGTCTGATACAAACCGCCGCGAGATTTACGACATCGCCCTCGCTGCCCCATCCAAAACGCCGGGTGTTTGGCTGGGTTTGGCCACCGGTGTCTCCGGCGGCGGGCGGAGAGATGAGCCCATCGACTTGAGCACCGCGCGCGCGGTGAACGCTGGTGTGCTGTCTTGTTTGGCGCGAGGCGGATTACAGCAACGCTCAATCAACCTTGCGCGGTTCATAACTCTGGCGCAAACTCTGGTCGGGGATTAGAACCCCTTCGTGTACATCTAAGAGGCCGCGACTCTGTTCAACTAGAGTTTTGCGCGCCAGCCCACTCCAATACTTGTTCAAGGCCGTTGCCCCAATGAAGCTGACCCTGAAAATTGAAAATCACGACTTCTTGGAAGATGGGGGTCCGTTAGAGATCTCGGTCGAGGGGCGCGGTGCGTTAGTTGGCCGTGACGGGGCGATGGATTGGACCTTGCCCGACCCTGCCCGCTATATCTCCAGTCAGCATTTTGAGATTACATTTCAAAATGGCGCCTACTGGCTGAACGACACCTCGACCAATGGCACCTATTTGCAAGGCCATTCACACCGAGTCGAAAGCCCTTATCAACTCGCGCACATGGATCGGCTGCAAGTTGGCCACTATATTGTTGCGGTGATTTTGGAGGGGGCCGCTGCCGGATGGGCAGCGGGCGAGCCTGCTGCGGCTCCGGCTGCTGCGGGGGGTGACCCTTGGAATTTGGGCGGTGGCGGAGCCGTGGAGCCCGTTGATGTAACCCCTGCGGATGAAAATGCATGGCGTGGTGATTTTGGTGACAACTTCATTGTGAACCCGACGCCGCCACCGACACCAACCCCACCACCTGCGGCTGTGGCAGCGCCGGATGCGGGGGCATCGCCTTTTGCATCCGCGGCGCCGGTAGCCCCACAACCTCCTACTCCTGCGGCATCGTCACCTGCGGGTGCTCCGGCCTCCGAAGGGTTTGCGCCTGCCGCGTCTCCCGCACCGCCAGCGCAAGTACAGCAAGCCCCTACCCCGCCAGCAGCACCGACCCCTGCAACACCGGCCGCAATGGCCAGTGGTCCCAACGGCGACGCCATCTTGCGGGCTTTTTGCGAAGGCGCGGGTTTGCCGATGCAAAACCTGCCAGCCAAAGACCCCGTAGAGATGGCCCGTGAATTGGGACAATCCCTACGGGTGACCACGGAGGAGCTAAAGGCATTGCTAGGCGCACGTGCTGCGACAAAACAATTCGTCAAAAGCGGGTCGCGTACGATGATGGGGCAGACGGATAACAACCCGCTAAAGTTTATGCCCGATGCGATGCAGGCCATGGATGTCATGTTCATCAATCCACGCCCCGGCTACTTGGGCGGCACATCAACGCTGGTTGAGGCCTTTGGCGACATTAAGCGGCACCAAACGGCGGTGTATTCGGCAATTCAGCCCGCACTGGCACGGCTGCTTGAGGATCTCTCGCCGGAAGCTATTGAGAAGCGTTCGGGGGGCGGTGCCAGCAAGCTTTCTGTCGTCGGTAGCGGGAAGCGTGGTCGCAATTGGGACGTGTTCGTCGAGCGATGGGACGCCAAGACGCACCCATATGAAAACGGTATGCTCGATGTGTTCTTGGCCTATTTCGCCGAAGCCTATGATGCGTCGATCAAAGCGGGTAGCGGGCAATAGGTGGCTAGTGCCCAATTGTCTAAAAACTGTTCATAATCGTGAAATCGTAACTCGGAAACAGTGAGTTGCGCGGAGTTTCATTGACCCACGGGAAAGCGGCACGTATGCTTTCGGAAAGTATTTTATTGAAGGGTGTTATTATGAAACGTCTCCTGACAACCGCCGCTGTATTAGTGGCAATGTCTATGCCAGCTGCCGCTGACACAGAGTATACAACCGAGCAATTGGTTGATTTTTTCGTTGATTCCATCGACATGGGCGCTACGCGCGGCATTTGCATTGGTACCGCTCAAGAATGCGATACCGCTGCGACGCCATCTGTTCCGCAAGGTTTGGACATGAGAATCAACTTCGAGTTGGATTCGGCAAACCTGACAGCAGAAGCCCAAGAGAGCCTCGCGGTTTTCGCATTGATGATGAAGGACGAACGTCTGGAAATCGCCCGCTTTGTTGTTGAGGGTCACACCGATGCTCGCGGCACTGAGGGGTATAATGTTGATCTGTCCGAAGCCCGCGCCGCTGCGGTTTCCGAGTTCCTGACAGGCGAAGGCATCTCCGACGAGCGCCTGTCTGCCGTAGGCCTTGGCATGACCAAGCCTCGCGTTGCTGATGAGTTTGACCCAGAAAACCGCCGCGTAGAGCTGCGTATTGATCTTCGTTAATCCGGAACTCGGTTAACTATGATTTGACACAAACGGCCACTCGCCTTGTAGATGGGGCGAGTGGCCGTTTGCATTTCAGGACTTCGCATGAACTACGATAAGATAACTGACCCAATTTCACCTGATGCTCCATGCGGGGCTGATCTGTTGCTGGAAGATGATCCGGATTTTCTGGAGTATTTCTTCGAGGCGCCAGAACGGATGCCTGCCAAGTACTATGATTTGGTGCGCGAAGAGTTATTCGATTCCAAGTCCATTGATTTCAAAGGCGAAGAAAAACAAATTGATGCTTTGCTGAAGCGCACCCGTGATTTGCGCTTGTTGGGTATTCAGGCAAGATTTCAAATTCTAGCGGGCCGTTTGCATGGGTTCTGTGACGCATTCACCGCGATTGCGGATTTGTTGGAGGCACATCCAACAGATACCCACCCGCAAGTGAACGGCGACAATAACGAGCGCCGGAACGCCTTGGAAGAACTGAACACATTGGCGACGGTGACCATGCCGCTGCAATATGCGACCTTGGTTGAGGACCGTCGTAGCGGTGCCGTCAATCAACGGATGTATCTTCTAGCCACCGGTGAGGTGGAGCCGCGCGACGAGGAAGAAGCGGGCGACGTTGGCACTTTGCTGGGTGCGTTGAGCAATGAAGCGAACCAAAAAGACGTCGATAAAACTCACGGAAAGCTGGAGGCCGCAAAGGCCGCAGTCGGCCGAATTATCGCGGTTACCAAGGCGCAAGAAGACAGCCCCTTTACCCCTGACATTGAAAAACTGGATACCCGTTTAGGCGAATTACTTGGCCTGATAGTACAAGCGCGACCCGATTTAGGGGGCTCCAGCGCGGAGGGCGAAGCCGCCGATGATGCGGATCAAGCCGACACAGGATTAGAAGGCGATGCGGGTGAAGTAACCGTAGGCTCGGCTCCCGTACAGGCATCTACACTTGCAGGACCGGTGGTTATCCCGACGCATACCGCGGCTCGTTTGGCTCTAGAGGTCGTGGAGCAATACTTTGCAACCAAAGAACCTTCCGCCGCGGCCTTACTATTGGTGACGCAAGCCCGTCTGTTGATCGGGAAGCCTCTGGTGGAGGCCTTGGACACGCTGCTTCCGGATCATGCGGGCCAAGCAAAAATCGATTTCGGCGCGGAAACGGGCTTTGTGATCTCCATGGATCGCTTGCGGACATTGTCGGGCGAAATGCGCGCATCGGCTGGTCCGGATGCGAACGAGGCTGACGGTCAAGTGCCTGATGTTGTTAGCACACGCCCGGATGCCGCCTCTGTCATCAAAGCGGTGGAAGATTTCTACCGCAGAAGCGAGCCGGTGAGCCCGATTCCAATACTTTTGTTGAAAGCGCGGGGCTTTTTAGATAAAGATTTCCATGCAATAGTAAAAGAATTGATGCCCGGGTCTGAGGGTAACAGCGAATAGTGCCGACCTTGGGGTGTCCAAGGCGGGTTTATTGAGAATTGAATGTGAAGATAGAGTGAAAAATCATCTAAATGCGTTGACAGCAAATGATGATTAAGGCTTTCTTGCCACGTAGATTTTAGGGAGAGGGAATATGGCCTCAGATTCAGCGACCGGTTTTATTAAACGTAACCGACCACCACGGGTGAACATTTCTTACGCCGATCCCTATGAGTCCGACAAGATGGTGGAGCTGCCATTCGTCATGGGCGTTATGTCCGACCTCAGCGGTAACGCTTCCGAGGTTGAGAAGGCTCCAGTGGCTGAGCGGGAATTCACACGCGTTGATCAAGACAGCCTTGATGACTACATGGATTCGGTATCACCGGGTATCGCGATGCAAGTCGATAACGCGCTGGACCCAGAATCAGGCACGAAGATGAGCGTGAACCTCAACTTCAAGAAAATGGAAGACCTGAGCCCGGGTGAAGTTGCCCGTCAGGTTCCTGCCCTAGCGAAGTTGCTGGAAGCCCGTACCCAATTGGCAAACCTGCAACGCTACATGAACGGCAAGTCCGCTGCGCAAGATCAGATCAAAGCACTGCTGGAAGATCCGGAGCTGATGGCAGCTTTGGCTGAACGCACGCCACAAGCTGGCGACGACGCAGAAGATTAATTCAGGCACTACCTGCGCGCCGAGTATGCTGCGCGGAATAAAGAATAAGTAAGGGGAACGACAATGGCGACAGAAGCCCAACAGGATGGCGCCCAAGCTGGTGGTGCTCTTAGTGAGCTCGACGAGTTTTCGGATGTTCTGAAGCAGAACTTCAAGCCACGCTCTGACGTTGCTGCCAAGGAGGTTGAGAACGCAGTGACCACATTGGTCGCGACAGCTATGCAAGATCAAGACCTTGTATCTGATGACGTTATCGACACGATCGACCAAATGATTGCCGCCATTGACGAGAAGCTCAGCGCTCAGGTCAACGCGATTATTCACCACGAAGAATACCAGAAGATCGAAGCGTCTTGGCGCGGCTTGGCCTACACGGTTAACAATTCCGAGACTGACGCATCCCTGAAGATCAACGTGATGAATGTCTCCAAGGCCGAGCTGGAGCGCGAGCTGCGTTCCTTCCCAGGTGCCAAATGGGACCAATCCCCGATCTTCAAGCAGATCTACGAGCAAGAATTCGGCCAACTTGGTGGGCAACCTTACGGCTGCCTTGTGGGTGATTTCTACTTTGACCAATCGCCAGCAGATGTTCGCTTGCTGCGTGACATGGGCAAGATTGCCGCCTCTTCCATGGCGCCATTCATGTCGTCTGTTGCCCCAACCTTGATGGGCATGGACAGCTGGAACGAGTTGAACAACCCACGCGACCTGTCCACCGTGTTCGATACACCGGACTATGCCGCTTGGAACTCGCTGCGTGACAGTGAGAACTCCCGCTACATCGGTTTGACCATGCCGCGCGTCTTGTCGCGTGAGCCTTATGGCCAGAACTCCCTGCCAGTTGATGAATTCAACTTTGAGGAAGAAACCGACGGTCACGAGGGGACGCAATACGCTTGGATGAACGCAGCTCATGCTATGGCTGCAAACATCAACCGCGCCCATAAAGAGCACGGCTGGACAGTTCAAATCCGCGGCGTTCAGTCCGGCGGCGAAGTGATCAACCTGCCATCGCACACATTCGACACAGGCGACGGGTCCACAGACCTGAAATGCCCAACAGAGATTGCGATCAGCGACCGCCGCGAAGGCGAGCTGACCAAAGCTGGCCTGATCGGGCTGGTTCACCGCAAGAACACTGACAAAGCGGCCTTTATTGGCGCGCAGTCGATCTACAAACCGAAGGTTTACAAAGACGAAGAGGCAACTGCGTCTGACAACATGTCAGCCCGCCTGCCCTACATCTTCGCCGTGTCCCGCTTCAGCCACTACCTGAAGTGCATGGTGCGTGACCAAATCGGCATGTCCCGTTCCCGCGATCAAATCGAGCGCGAGTTGCAAAGCTGGATCATGAAATACGTACACCTGAACCCTGACGAGGCGAGCGAGGCTGAAAAGGCCCTTAAGCCGCTTGCAGGGGCGACGGTCAAAGTCATTGAGGACGAAGAAAACCCTGGCTACTACATGGGTAAATTCTTCCTTAAACCGCACTTCCAGATGGAAGGAATGGATATCGGGATGAGCCTCGTATCCAAACTACCCGGTGGGAAATAAACAATTTCATTAGCGAAATTTCTTACCGTTTTATTTAACCAAGGAGAAGACACATGGCTGTCGATATTTTTCTGAAACTGTCGAGCATCAAAGGCGAGTCCCAAGACGCGTCCCACAAACAAGAGATTGACGTATTGAACTGGGGTCTGGGAATGACCCAATCCGGCACCACCCACATGGGCGGCGGCGGCGGCGGCGGTAAAGTCGACGTTCAAGACATCAACATCATCAAATACGTTGACCAGTCGTCCAACGACCTGATCAAAAAATGTACAAACGGCAAGCACATCGACGCTGGCCTGCTGACAGTCCGTAAATCCGGTGGCGACGCTCCGGTTGAGTACTTCAAGCTGCACATGGAAATGATCATCGTATCTTCCTACACAACTGGTGGTTCCAAAGATGGCTTGGACCGCATCGAAGAGTCCCTGACTTTGAACTTCCGTCGCTTCAACATCGAGTACACGATGCAAGACGACAAAGGTGCAGATGCTGGTACAACCAACGCTGGTTGGGATATCGCAGAAAACAAAGAATGGAACGGCACAGTTTCCCCAGCTTAAGCTGGCGACGCCTTTCGTTCTTAGAAATTGGGGGTGCGCCGGCAACTCGGCGCCCCCTACCCCCGACTACCTTCCGGACCGCAACCGGAGACATGCTGTCTCGCATCCGCCGCGTTTCCCTCCGAGCGATGGTCTGACCCACACATCGCCAGAGTATACCCCGTCCGATGAAGACCTCACCACCCAGATCAGGCCGCAAGACAGGCCAACAAAATCAGGTTTCCCTGATGCACGTCTTCCGTGAAGCCGCGAACAAAAAGGACGCGACCAAAGATGGGGCGACCTACAAAGAGGGTGAGCGTGAGATCAATCAACGCACGGTGCAGCGGCGCCATGGGGCCGACCAAGGGTCGCTCCGCGCTCATTTGAATGAAGACCTATCCAATTTGATGCAAACCATCCGCCTTGATGCGGCCATGGACCTCGGCAATCATAAGTACGTTGGAAAGTCGGTGTTAAACTTCGGTATGGACGACATGGCCAACATGTCCTCAAACTCTGAAAACCGCGGGCATCTTGAACGTCGATTGCGACAGTCGCTGATTGACCACGAGCCACGTCTGATCCCAGAAAGCATCGAAGTTTCAATACGCGAACAAGACAAGGACCTGAGCCAAAAGATAGCTTTTGATGTCTCAGCGGACCTTGCCGCGAACCCTGTCGACGTGCCGCTAGATTTCGTTGCCGAAATTGACGTTGGCGGTGGTAAGGTTGACCTCTCAAAATTGAAGGTTAACCGATGAAAAAGGATTTCCTAGACGCCTATGAGCGCGAGTTGGCTTTGCTTTATGAGCGCAGCCAAGACTTCGCGACTGACTATCCAGGCATCGCCGAGCGCTTGGGCGGCTTGGTTCAGGATAACATGGATCCGGCAGTGGCAGGCCTGTTGGAAGGCAGCGCCTTCATGGCGGCCCGCGTTCAGTTGAAAATGAAACAAGAGTTCCGGACCTTTACCAACGAACTGTTGGAACAACTGCTGCCCGATATGCTGGCCCCGACGCCCGCCACAATGCTTGTCCAAGCGGAACCGCCATACGACAATCAAGAGCTCTTGGAAGGGATTTCCTTTAAGCCCGGCTCCTACTTGGACGCGCGATATGTCGACCGTGAAAAACGGATATCCGCCCGCTTCCGGCTGTCTGCTCCCTTGGAATTGTGGCCGCTAAAAATATCTGACGCGGCTTACTTGGACGGCCCCGCTCCTTTGCAAGCGCTCGGTTTTGACGTGGCACCCGGCACCGCTGGGGGTCTAAAGCTCAGCTTTATGCGACCGTCGATGGAGAACGCCGATAAAGCAGAAGGACCAATGTCGGAGTTGGAAGTCGACCGGCTACCCATACATCTAATTGGCGACATGAGTGAAACCGTCGCTCTATATGAGCAGCTGTTTTGCAACGTAAACCGTGTCACATTGCGCTACCTTGATGACAACGGCGACCCTGCATTTATCCGGCTTGAGCCAAACGTCATTGAACAAGTCGGCTTCGACGACGACGAGGCGCTGTTCCCTGAGGACATCCGTGTTTTCCGTGGCTATTCCACTCTGCGCGAGGCGTTTTTGTTCCCGCAAAAGTTCCTCGGCTTCCGCTTGGCGGGGATCAACAAAGCGCTCAAACGTATCCCAGCTAGCGAATTTGACCTCATCATTGAGCTGAACGCGGTTAAACCATCGCTGCCCTCGCGCGTAGGAAAGCAACATTTCGCGTTATTCGCCGTGCCCGCCATCAACTTGTTTGAGGAAAATTCATCGCAGGTGAAGGTCGACCCTCTGCGCCACGAATACATCGTCACACCTGACAGCAGCCCGTCGTCGCATTACGAAGTTCACCGGATCACCGAAGCCTTCGCCTACTATTCCGGCGTGCAAACCAAAGTCCCCGTTCATCCGCTTTACGGTGTGCCAGCTGAGCAGATCAATCCGCGCGAGGCGTTGTACTACACCTATAGCCGCAAAGACCGTCGCCTGACCCAAAACGAGCGCCGCTTTGGCGTGCAACACAACTACAAAGGAACTGAGACCTTCATCTCGATCTATGAGCCTGAAGGTTTGGACGATGATCAACGCGTCCGTCGTTTGCAGGTAAAAACGCTCTGCTCCAACAGGCATCTGCCAGAGTATTTACCCCTGAACCAAAAGGGCACGGACTTTAACCTAAACGATGATCTGACGGTTAATTTGAGCTGCATTGCTGGCCCCACCGCGCCGCGAGAGGCCGTCGCCGACCTAGAAAGTGATGCGCCACATAGAACACAATCGGGCGACGTGTATTGGCGGTTGATCAGTCATCTATCCTTGAACCAATTTGGCCTATCGGATCGCGGTAGCCGCGATCAGGCGGCAGGCCTGCGCGAAATGTTGTCGCTATTTGCAGACCTGACCAACAAGGTCACCGAAAAGCAGCTGCAAGCCATCAAAGGCATTGAAACCCGCCCTGTCGTGCGCTCGGTTAAACGCGATGGGGGCTATCACGCCGCGCGCGGCATCGAGGTGCGCATCACCTTTGACGAGCGCGGATTTGAAGGCTCGGGCATTATGTTCTTGGGGGCTGTCCTTGATCGTTTCTTGGCTGACTACTCGGCAATTAACAGCTTCACGCAGACGGTCATCGTCTCTCAACAGCGTGGCGAAGTGAAGGCTTGGCCACCACGTTCCGGCTCCGGCCCGTTGCTATGACAAAGATCCCAAAGAAGAAGAAACCAGCGTTGATTGGTCCGCCTGCACCACCGGCGTACTCGGCAAAGGACCTTCACGGGATATCTCGGCGTGCGGCCCTTAAAGCCACCCCGTGGCGGTTCGGGTTTTTGGCCACTCTGCGCGAAATGGAGCGTACGCATCCAGACAGGCCGCGTATCGGCCAAAACGCGACCATCAAAGAAGAGGTGGTGTCGCTTGGGCAAGATCCATTCATGGATTTTCCGGCCTCCAACATTACCGATTATGAGGAAAAGCCCGGCGGCAAACCCGCCCGCCTGAACAGCAAGTTTCTGGGCTTCTACGGCCCCCAAGGGGCGTTGCCGCTCAACACCACTGCGGAAGTCGCGGGCTGGCTAAATGCCCGTGATCCCAGCTTCGCCCGCTTCACCGACATTTTCGCAAACCGTTTTTTGCAACTCTTCTACCGCGCATGGGCCGACGCCCGCCCTATCGCGCAATTCGACCACCCGTCCGGCGACCGCTTCCAGTCCTATGTTGGCTCCTTAGCTGGCCTCGGAACCCCCGCCTTTAAAGATCGCGACCACATTCCCGATGTCGCAAAGCTTCCGCTCATCGCGCTATTTTCGGGGCGAATTAAGTCGGCTGTACGCCTGCGCCAAATGTTGGAACTGCTCCTCAAAGTGCATGTCGAAATTGAGGAGCATGTCCCAAGCTGGATGAGCTTTGAGCCACAAGATTTAAGCCGCGTCGGCATTGGCGGTAGCCACTTGGGGCAAAACGTCCATCTTGGCAGCCGCGTCCCAGCGGTGAATGAGAAGATTTGCATCCATGTGCGAACCGAAAGTCTAGCGGAGTACCGCAGCTACCTTCCGGGCGGGGAGGCCTTCACCCGATTAACAGATGTGGTGATCTGGTATTTGGGGGTAACGATTGAGGTCGACGTATCGCTGTCATTGCCCGCGGATGAGCTGCCCGCAGCACAGCTTGGCGAGCAAACCGCCCTTGGATGGACCGGTTGGGTTAAACCCGAAGAAACAAAAGAAAACGAACCGCGCCGTTATGTAAAAGCCGCGCAATTTTCAACAGAACGCGCTCCGGCTAAAGTCGCAGCCTAAAATATATAATTTAAAACGGGGACATGATTATGAGTGACATTTCAATGGAAACAGTAGCCGGCAAGCTCAACCGAGTTGGCTACGATGCATTTGTACAATCGCTGCGCCATGCAAAGGGCGAGGGAAACCGGCATGTTGAATTGGCCCATTGGCTGTTTCATGTCGTGTCGAACAAGAATTCAGACATCTCGAAGACGCTGAACCACTTTAAACTGGATCGCGGTCAGGTGCTCAAAGACCTAGGCGCGGTTATCGATGGCATGCGCAAAAACGCAACCGAGATGCCTTCGATTTCCGATCAGGTTACCGATCTTTTGGATCGCGGCTGGCATTACGCAACCCTGCTTTTCTCGGAGACACAAATTCGCACCGGCCACGCATTGGTGGCCTGCCTCAAGTCCAAAGATTTGAAGCGGGCACTTACGCAATGCTCCCCAGTCTTCCAGAATCTGAATGTTGAATCGCTGGTATCAGAGGCGCGTTCCGCATGGGCCGAATCCGACGAAGAAGACATGCGCCCAATGGATGGCTCCGGCCTTGTTGCCCCATCCGGTGGCGCTGCGGGTGCCGAAGGTGGCAGCGGGACCACAGCACTTGACCGCTTCTCCATCGATATGACTGCTGACGCCGCATCGGGCAAAATGGACCCTATCGTTGGTCGTGACGAGGAAATCCGCCAGATCGTTGACGTGCTGTTGCGCCGCCGCCAGAACAACCCGATCCTGACGGGTGAAGCGGGCGTTGGTAAAACGGCCGTTGTCGAAGGCTTCGCGCAACGTCTGGCTTCTGGTGACGTTCCACCGAAATTGCGCGGCACGAAGCTGCATTCCCTCGATATTGGTTTGATGCAGGCAGGTGCCTCGATGAAGGGTGAGTTCGAACAGCGCCTGCGTTCGGTCATTGACCAAGTCCAAGCCTCGCCTACGCCAATCATCCTGTTTATCGATGAGGCTCATACATTGATCGGTGCGGGCGGTGCAGCAGGCACAGGCGACGCGGCGAACTTATTGAAGCCAGCGTTGGCGCGCGGCACATTGCGCACCATCGGGGCTACGACCTTTGCAGAATACCGCACACACTTTGAAAAAGACCCAGCCCTGACCCGCCGCTTCCAACCGGTAAACGTCGAAGAACCAGGTGTGGAGCAATGCTGCTACATGATGCGCGGCATTATGGGACCAATGGAAGGCCACCACGGCGTGCGCATTTCGGATGAAGCCATCGTCGCCGCCGTTTCCCTATCGCACCGCTACATCCCGTCACGCCAGCTGCCTGATAAGGCCGTGTCCTTGCTGGATACCGCCTGTGCACGGGTCGCGATTTCGCAAGCTTCCACACCGGCACGTATTGCTGACCTAAAAGAAAGCATCGCGGCCTTCGTCTCCGAGATCAAAGCCAAAACTGCACAACGCGATTTGGGCGAAGAGAACGAAGACCGGATCAAAGAAGCCGAAGTCGAGATGTCCAAGGCGGAAGACGAACTGGCCGTTCTTGAGGAAAAATATTCAGCCGAGAAAGTCCTCGTTGATGAGATTTTGGAACTTCGCAAAAATCTAAAACCTGAGGGCGAGGAAGAAGAGGCAGTCGAAACCGAAGTCGAGACTGACGAAACCCCTGCCGAGCGCGAAGAAGTCGAAAGCGAAGCAGACGTCGCTACAGCCGACGATCCCGAAGCCGTTCGCCTCGCTTTGCACGAAAAGATCACCGAACTCGAGGCAGGCGATCCTGACGACCGCATGGTCTACGCGCACGTGGATGAGCAGGCTGTGGCTTCCGTGATCTCCGATTGGACTGGCATCCCCGCTGGCCGCATGGTCACCGACGAATTGCAGGCCATTCTAACCTTGGCGGATCGTTTGAAAGAGCGCGTCATCGGCCAAGACCACGGCTTAAAGATGATCGCCAAACGCATCGAAACCAGCCGCGCGAAGCTGGCCAACCCGAACAAACCTATCGGGGTGTTCATGCTGTGTGGCCCGTCGGGTGTCGGTAAAACCGAGACCGCTTTGGCACTGGCCGAAAGCCTCTATGGCGGTGAGCAAAACATCATCACCATCAACATGTCAGAGTTCCAAGAGGCCCACTCCGTATCGCTTCTGAAAGGGGCGCCTCCCGGCTATGTCGGCTACGGCGAAGGCGGTCGCTTGACCGAGGCCGTACGCCGTAAACCGTACTCGGTTGTGTTGCTGGACGAGGTGGAGAAAGCCCACTCCGACGTGCACGAGCTGTTCTTCCAAGTCTTCGACAAAGGCATCATGGAAGACGGCACAGGTCGCTCTATCGATTTCAAGAACACCTTGATTTTGCTGACCTCGAACGTGGGCACAGATGCGATCATGGACGTCGCGGACAGTGGCCAATCGAACCCTGACTTGGACGCTTTGGAAGAGGCAATGAAGCCTGCGCTTCAATCCGTGTTCCCACCCGCGCTGCTCGGCCGGATCGTGAACATCCCTTACTTCCCACTGTCTGGCGAAGTGCTGACCGGCATCACGAAGCTGAAGCTTGGCTCCATCGTGAAACGGATGAAAGCAAACCACAACGCGTCGATGACCTATGCAGACGAGGTCATCAATCACATCGTCGATCAATGCCGCGACCCCGATTCTGGTGGCCGTATGGTGGACAACATCATCACCAACTCGATCCTGCCGGAATTGTCGCGTCAGGTTCTGAACAAGATGGTGGCTGGCGACGAAATCAGCGCGGTTGAAGTGACGTTGAAAGACGGCCAATTCGAATACAACTTCACGTAGCGGCCACTTACGACCCCTATTAGAACACATGGGTGGGCCATTTCTGGCCCGCCCGTTGTTGAACATTTTTACAAGGTATTGCTGCTGTGCAAACAAAATCAAAGATCGAATGGAAGCTCATCAAAGACAGCTTCGACAAGTCCGAAGTGGGCGCTTTATGTGTTGTCGACGGGACGGCGGTCGCCGTGGCTTCCTTCATTGATGACAAAGACGGGAACAATGATGGCACCGTGACCAAGGGCGAAAAATTTGGTGCGTTCATCTGGCCTATCAGCTTGAAGGGCCGCGCCGCCGCTTACGTCGCGACCCAAGCCTATGCCGACCCCAGCCTGTTGGTCGCGCATCCCGAATTGTACAACCTTCGCGGAACATTGGTTGCACGGTTTGGCGCAAGCATGGCGATGGATGCAATTTATGCGGTCTATTTCAAGCGCCCTGTCGGCAGCATCGGGACTGGCATCGCGAAGAAGATAACCGCTGATAAGGTCAAGGCTTTTGCCATCCGCAAAGGGTTCGAGAAAGTCGTCAAAGACGCTTTCACCGCGGCAACTAAGTAGGCTATCCGGCCTGCTCCAACACAAACTTAATGGTCTTCTTATAGGCCACCACCTCCGCCGGAATACGAGCTACGGCGGGGGCGGGGCTCGGCGCATTTGTGATCGCGACCGGGCCGCCTTTACGGTTCATTTTACGCTCTGCCCAGTCCTTAACCCAACGGATATCGCGGCCCTTCAAGAATGGGTTCGCTTTGATGACCCCTGCTCCCATGACATCTAAAATCAACGCTTGATCTGGCGCGCTAAGGGCAACATGCGCGCCCTGTGCCCCAAGGAAGTGACATAGATACAGCCGCCCTGCGCTGATCCCATGCCCACGCGCGCGCAGGTAGGCTTCGCCCTCGCGCGCCAAATTGGTGACCATTTCTCGCGACAATGTAGGGTCAAATCGAAGCTTTAAAAGCTCCTCACGGCTCATGGTGGAGGCTAGATCCGGTCTGTAAGTTTTCATCATCCTGATCCACGTGCTGGAGATGAACTGACCCAGCCCGGTCGCAGAAGACCGCGAGTTTTTAGCCCGCGCATTGCCTGCGCTTTCAACACGGATGATCTGGTTTACAAGGCTTTCAACCGCGTTAGATGCCGACGCCGTAAGGATCGGAGCCGCCCCGACAGGTGGCGCTGTGAAGGGGTCTAGACTTTGGCCTCGTTCCCTCAGTTCAAAATGCAGATGTGGTCCTGTGGATCGGCCTGTGGTTCCAACAAACCCGATCACGTCCCCCGCTCGCACCACCGTGCCCACCTTCCCCAGCGGCGAGAATTTGGACATGTGCGCGTAGCGTGTTTCGCGCCCTCCTGCGTGCGCGATCTTGATGACATTCCCATAGCCACCCCCATCGCCCGCGAAGCTGACCCGACCATCAAACGCGGCCAAAATCGGTGTGCCGGACGGTGCGGCCCAATCCACGCCGTGGTGCACTTTCACCTTCTTCAAAATGGGGTGAAAACGAGGGCCAAAGGGGGATGTCAGAACACCAGACACAGGTGTGACCATTCCATTCGTCCCTCCAGACGGGGCGGCTGTGCCTTTTTCCTTGAAGCACTTGTATCCTTCGCCCGGCACTTGAGCCACATAGCAAATCTTATCCCCCGAGGGGCCTTCAATCGCCGCATAAAGAACCTGTCCGGGGCCAGCACCGTTCGGACCGGGTTCGCGCGCGTATAGCAACGTCATCTTGTCACCGGTGGTCGCGAACGCTTCCAGATCGTTGTCTTGGCTCAGTAAAACGATGCTTTCCCCCACCACGGATGTCGGCACCCCGTTGCGAATGCCTGCGGAGTAGAACGCATCCAACAAGCGGTATTTTCGTGCCGAGACAGTTGCGGTGTTTCCATCGTCTTCCGCATAGGAAAATAACTCGTCCTTCACCCAAGGATCGGCCGATTGAACCACGCTGCCATCATCTTCCAGCGCGACTGAACCGATATATGTATCGCGGGTGTAGACCGACAATTGCACGGGTCTTGCACCTTTACTATTGGGGACAGAACGGACCGCCAAAACATAGTCTGACGGTAGCTCCGTAAGCTCCGCAATGTGAACCGATCCCTTTTCTTGGAACGCCTTGGATGCGGTTGGGTCAAACCCGTTGTCGGCCAAAATATCCTCTAACGAGCGCTTGTCCTTCAAGCGTAGGAACAGATCATTAAAGCCAAGCTCGCGCTTATCTTCACGCTTAACGATGGTCAAACTGGTGGTGTTTTCGATCACCGTCGCGGTGTAGACATCGGCGCTGGTGTCCTCGTCGTCAACGCTATCGCCCCAGCTGTCACCCTCCAAACTATCGGTATCTGCGGGTGCGTCCTCTAGGTCGGGGACATTCAAACTTACCGGCGTCGCCACCGTTGGTGTTTGGGATTGAGTACGTTGCGCCTGAAAAAATGCAAATTCCTCACGGCTGGACGGCAGCGTCGTGATCAATGTCTCCTGCCGCGTTATCATGTCGTCTTGGACCAAAACCAAAGTATCGATGGCAAATTGACCAACACGAACCAAGGACAAGTCAGGGTGGCTGGGTAGCGGGCGCGACTTCGTGGTAAGGCTTGCATCGAAGCGCAGGACCATCGGGTCGCCCGCAACATCCACAAATGCCGAGGCATATGACAATGCATCCGACGTGGACGTCGCGGTGATGTCATCCTCTAAGTCGCTATCTAGCTCCGCCAAGACTTGCGTTGGGTCTTCGTTCACGGCGCTTGCAGTGTCAGTCGGTGTAGAGATGGTGATGAAACCGCTGGTCGCGATCCAAACCACCAACGCCACAGCCACAACCGCACCGCCGGCAATAAGCATGGCTGATCCGTGCTTCTGCTTGAACTTCCGGCGCGAGGACTTTTTCTTCGCCTGTTTGAAACGGGGGTCGATTTCCATAGGAAGAGCCTAAGCCACCCTTAGCGGAACACGCCAGTGCTCAACTTGGTAATACGCTTTTTCTTTGTACCGCTTTTCGCAGCCACCGGCTTGGTGATTTTGCGCACGGTCTTCTTCTTAGTTACCTTCTTAGTCGTCTTTTTAGCTGTCGTCGCTTTCTTGACCGCCTTCTTGGTCGAGACCTTTGGCTTGGCGCGCGCCACCTGAATTTGGCAGATAACTTTACCTTCAGATTTCAACTGGCGAAGCAGCGGCAGGCTTGGTTCCAAGGTTTCTGGAACAATCCGCTTGTTCAAGAAATAGCTTGTAAGAGCGCGGCGCGATCCGTTGCCCCAATCGCCATCGATGCGCATGCGGTAGCACCCCAGACGAGACAGCTCAGACTGAACATCTGATGCCATTTGCTCCGGATCGACTTCTGGCAAGATTGTCTCAGCCGCTTCCGGGTCGATGGCTGTCGTCAACTCTTCGAGCAACGAAGGATCAATGCTCGCGAGCAATGCGCGTGTCTCATCCGAGTCCGGCAGAACTTCTTGGCCGGTAATCGTCGGCAGCTCGAAAATCGAAGCTGGAATGCTACGGGTAGCAGAGGTCAACGCCGAGACGCGAATGGTTTCAGTCGCCCGTGATGCAATTGCCGTGCCTGCACGAACAAGAGCGGCCGCCTCAGCCGAAGAGCCGTTTGCAGACAATGCACCGCTGGCTTGCGCAATCGCTGCCGATCCGGTTGGGCCAGAGGCCTCAATATTTTCAACGTCGATCGCAGCATTCGCGGTCGCCGCAGGCGCGGCTCCTGGCAAGAAGGTCTCGATGGTTTGACGGTTCAGAGTATTGCTAGGAGCTTGCTCCAATGACGCCAACTCGATCACCACTGGCCCGACGTTCTCGGCAACTCCGCTCGACCCAACAGCTGTTTGCGTAGATTTAACCACGTCAGGAACAGTGAAAATCAATCCTGGCTCATCCACGACTGCCACGTCCTCAGGACGGATCGCTTCTGTGATTTCTACAGATGTAGCCGGAACTTCTATTGGCAGGCTCGCGGGGATTGGCGCCGCGATAATCAAAGAGTTCTCGTCCGCTACGGCCAACTCCAAGCTCGCGCCTTCAATCAGATCAGCTGGGGCATCTACCGCAATCCCGCTATCCGCGAGAAGCGTCAAAAAGCGCTCGCGACCTTTCGGGTCAAGCTGAGCAAGCATTTCATAATCCGCGGCAGTCAACGTAGGCGCATTCTCAAATTCCGGTTGGAAATAGAACTGCGACCGAAGCGAGGATTGATCCCACGGCGTTTGACGGCGCAAGGTACGTTCTTCTACTTCATTCCGCACGCGAATCATCATGTCAGAGATCGAAATCGACGGCGTCTCGATGTGATTAAGCAGCGCAGTCGTGAACGGGCTGTTTTCGCCTTGGCCGTCATACGTCACGGCACCCGGCTCTGTCGCAAATGCTACGAAGGTCCCAATACCGGTGTTCAGTCGCGCCAACCCCCCGCCGTTTGCGGTCATGTTCTGCGGCAAAGGGCTATCGCGGCAGGCATCAAGGAAAATCAGTGTTTGCCGGTTGCGCGCTTGCAGGCGTTTGATGATGCCATCAAGGCTCCATGTTTCGTCGAAAATCGCTTGGCGCGATTTCAACTGGGCGTTGACGGGCACAAGGTAGTTGGCCCCCTCCAGCTGAAAAGCATGGCCGGAATAGTAGAACAATGTCGTCTCGGCGTTCTCGGCTTTTTCAACGAACTCCTCGAGCTGAATCCAAAACTGTTCCGACGTTGCGTCCGTCAACAAAGTCACGTCGAAACCCAAATTCGTCAAAGAGTCACTGACCGCGTTTGCATCATTTTGAGGGTTTTTGAGGGCGCTGATTGATTCGTAGCTAGAGTTGCCGATGATCAAAGCAACCCGATCCTGCGCAAAAAGAGGGCTGACAAACACAAAGAACGCGATCGCCGTCATGGCAATCAAGCGTGCAAATAGAAGCTCAAACCCTTTAAAAATATGCGTCATTGACCTTTGGCCGTCCGCTAAACTGATATTATTTAGGAAGTGTAGCGCAAGTTGCCCTGTTCCTGCGAGTCACAACTTCGAAAACTTCCCAAAAATTTATGAGTTAATTAGGCGCGGCCAAAAACAACGACCACCGCTGCGTCTTTTCTGTATCCACCTCAATGAAACGCGCCTGAATATGGCCCCGCGACCAGCAACTCGAGATACCGCGAATAGTAAAACGTTTCCCCTCGATACACATTTTCGTCGTGCCATTGAGCATAGGTTTTCCGAAAACGTCCTGCGCGTAAACGTAGATGTAGCGACTTTCCAATTCCTCGCGAATGACATTCGCACATTGATTTGTCCCGATGGTCCACCAACCTTCAGTCTGGAAATCGCCGTCCACATCGTGCCCGATTGCGACATTCACCACATCAAAACTCTGGTTGCACACGGCAAACTCAGCACGCGCCTCACCAGTGCCTAGCGCAATTCCGGCGATTACTGCAGCCATAAAAGCAGCAACGCAGCGCAGTGCATAACGTGGTGATGTTGCGAGGTAATTCATGAAAACTAGGCTAGAGGGTTTTTGAGCAAGGCAAAAGAGCAACGGCCGCGAATACCGTTACTCTTGAAAAGCTAGCAAAAATGGATCATTTCTGTCATACTGTAGCTACGGCTAGGGTATATTTTATTGGAGAGTTTTTAACATGTCGATCAAGAAGCTCCTTGGCACGGGTGCATGCATGGTCATTATTGGCGCGTCTGCCGGTGCATCCTACAGCCTCATTCAAGGCCTAACCCAACAAGACCTAGCAACCGAAGTGGCATATGCTGCCCCCTCTCAGATCGAGGCAGAAGCACCCGACACTGCCCCTGAAAACTTCGTGGCAGCCAGCGTCACAACGTGGACACCGCTTGAGGAGTCTAACGTAGGTGTACCGGAGTTGAAAAACCCGTCTGCCCTTTTAGAGCCTAATCCAACCCAGTTGCGCTACAGCAGCACAAACACGGACGCAGCGCTTCACATCGCGCCCGCCCTCCCCCTGTTTGCCCATATCGACGAGACGGTGGTTGCGACCCCAAAAATTGAAGTCCCCGCAACACGGCCAGTCGCAAAAGCCGCAAAAATACACCGCACGCCTAAGCAAATTTCGCCAGTTGCCCGCGAAATCAAGGTCGCATCGGCCCCCAGAAGCATTGTGACCCCCGGCACATTACGCCGCTTTCGCGGGACCAATGAAGCCCAGACACAGAACCCAAACCACAATGATCGAAGCAGCGTTCTAGAGCAAATTTTCCCACAGAAAACCAAACTCAAACCACAGCAAAGCCGCCGTCCGACGACTTCTAGAACAGTCGACGCGGTGCGGCGCAATGTACGGTTCCGTCAAACGTGGTCGACAGGCGTCTATCGCTAAATCAACACGTTCTGGGTAAAAATGCCCACCATATCCTCCGATCTTCCGTTGACAGGGGGGCTTTCATAAGCCCTTCTAGGCACAACGGCTTTGTCGAACGCGACACTGCTTCTGTAAATCAATTTCTCGGGGGATACCGCGTGCTTAAGCTGACCAAATCCATTTTTAATGTAACAGCAACCATCGCAGCCGCTGCTACCTTAACTTTTGCCAATCCGGCGCTGGCCCAAAGCGGCAACTTTGCGTTGGAATTAAACACCGCGACCGATATTGGTGACGGATGCCAGCTGACCTACGTTGCGACCAACAACACCGGCATCGCGCTGGTAGAGACCGCGTATCAGGTCGCCCTGTTTGACGAGAACAGCCTTGTCACCGGCACCTTGGTTCTGGAATTCGGCGCACTGCCCGTTGGTAAAACCAAAGTTGTGCAGTTCAATCTTGCCGGAAAGAAATGCGCCTCCATCTCGCGCATCCTAATTAACGACGTCTCGGCCTGTAAGTCAGTGGACGGCACCCATGACTTCTGCATGTCTGGCCTGATTACCAACTCGCGCGGCGACATCCAGCTGGGCGTCTAAATCACTTTGAACTTTTAGGCCCCCAGCCAGCACACCTGTATTTTTCGGGGGCGGAGCATTACCCATGAACGCCCCCGACCTATCCACATTAAATCCGGTGACCATTGCGGTGTTTACCGCATTGGCGACACTGTCGATCGTCGCCACCACAGTCACCTTGTATAAAATCGGGCAATTCGTGTCTTTGGGCGTCGGCAAACGCAAACGCGCCGAGGTCATTGTGTCCAACTGGCTTTCTGGAAAATCGGACACAGCGCTTCGCGAAGCCTCCACGCGGGAAACAACCTTGCTGCGCGTGTTGCAAGCCACGTTCTCTGGCCTCCAAGCGCGCCCCGGAGACCAAGCTTATGCGGAAGAACTCGGACGGCAAACCGCCTTGATCGAGCTCGCCGCCATGTCGCGGCGCATGCGTATTTTGGAAGCGGTGGTTCAAGCCGCGCCAATGTTGGGGTTGCTGGGAACAGTCATTGGGATGATCGATGCCTTTAGCAATCTTGCACAAGCCGAAGGGGCCGTGGATCCCGCGCTATTAGCGGGCGGCATTTGGACGGCCCTGACCACAACCGCCGTGGGCCTCGTGATCGCTTTGCTCTTCTACTTCGTCTCTATCTGGCTGGAAGGCCGCATCGATGGCGAACGCCAATCCATGGAAACCCTGATGTCGGCTGCGATCTACGGGCGCGTGACCGGCACCTCTGGGCAGGGTTAGGCCAGCGCCATGAGCATGATCCGCAGCTTGCCCCAATCCAATCGGGCGCGGCGCTATGGCTTCTCATTCACCCCTTTGGCGGATGCTATGTTCCAACTGTTGGTTTTCTTCATGCTGACCTCATCGCTCGCCCCATATTCCTTGATGACGTTGACCCCGGGATCGGCCGGCAAGATTGATGCAGCAGGCCAAGCTCCGGAAACCCAACAAGACGCCACCAAGGAAGAAACAGTCGCCATCTGGTCCGTAGATCGCGGCAGCCTGCGTGCCTCAGGCGAAAAGATATCGCTATCCGACATTAACGATCTGATCGAGCCACTGCGCGAGGCCGCCTTTGACCGTGTCGTGGTCCTCACGGGTCGCTCCGCCACGGTGCAAGACATGGCAGTGGTTCTTGAGACGTTAACCTTGGTCAACGTGCCAACGGTTCAGGTCGTCGCGGGCAGCGCCCAATGACCCCAGCCAAGCGCAATACCTTGCCCAGAACGGGCCGAAAAACCTCGTTGGATTTCTCCCTGACGACGGTCAACATCGTGTTGCTGTTGATCTTCTTCTTCCTCATTTCCGGTTCGTTGGTCGAAACCGAAGAGTTGTCGGTAGACCTCGCCGAAACTTCCGAATTGCCCTTGGATCGCCTCCCCCGTCCATTGCTGCTGATGAATGTCGACGACAAGCTGCAACTCAATGGCGACCCGGTCACCCCTGACACGTTATCTGCAACCCTGTCCCCGCTGCTCAATGCCGCGCAACCCCGCCTTCACATCCTTGCGGATCGTGACGTCCCAGCAAGTGCTTTGGTCAGCCTCATTCAACGCCCAGACTTGCAAGGTCTTGAGATCAAGCTGGTCACGCTTCGGCAGCTCAAGCCACAACCATGACGACGCAATCGGTTGAAATATGGGAGACCCGAAAGACCGAGCCATTGATATGGATGACAACGGCCGCCATTGCTGTTGTCACCCATCTGGCCATTCTACAATTCGCTATTTCGACCTACCAATCCCAAGTCGAAGCCCCACTTGATGACACCCCTGTCGAGACAAAAATATTCGCCGCCGCCTTGCAGGTAGCTGGGACCGATGCCCCCGAACCTGAGCAGCTATCGGCACAACCTATCGCCCCCTCAGCGCCAAACGAGCAGCCAATAACGCTTCAGCCCAGTCAACCTGTGACACAAACCTTATCGGCAACTGTCGCAGAGGCGGAGGTCGCACAAGCCGTCGAAACACTGGCCCCCGTGACGGTCGAGCCAACATCGGTAGCGCCCGTTGATGCTGCACCCGAGGCAGTCGAACTTGCCCCATTGGCCGCACCTGAACCTGAGGTTGTGACCGCCACACAGGCTCCTGAAATACCACCGCCGCCGCAACCTGGCGTCGCTCCCGTTACTGCCGCCCCTGCACCTGTTGCACAAGCTGCACCCGTTGAGCCGACAACAGAAACACTGGAGGTTGCCACCCTCGACGCGCCCACTGTTGTGGGAACGCAACCTGCACCGGAACCGTTGCCAGAGCCAGAGTCGTCACCAGAGCCTGCAGCGGATCCCGTCCCAGTTTTGGAACCAGAACCAGCACCAAAGCCCGCCCCACTGCCAGACCTTGCCACGTCTCTACCACAGCCCTCAGGGCCCGCCGAAGACCAAGCCGGCATCGCCTCCGCCAACACACCGGAGCAAACAACCGAAGAGGCGCAAGAAACCTACCTGACCGTTTTGGACTTCCTACGCGGGTTCGACGGCGGGCCATGCTTTGCCGCCCTCCCCGTACTCGCGGAAGACGGCGCCTTCAGGTTTGAAACCTTCGCGCAGAACAATGGCGATCTGAACCGGTTCCGCGACGCATTGGAGGTTGAAACAGGCACCCTCCCCGGCACGGTCATGAAACCCGTCAGCGACGCCCAATGTCAGGCACTGCCTTTCGTCACCGCCGCCGCACGCTACCCCGAGTTTCAGCTCTACTTCGACGTCAACGCCCGCGACATCACCAGCGGGGAAGTTCTGTCAGGGCGCTTGGGGAATGCCACCAGTGGCTTCGTCTCGTTGTTGTTGATTGACGATGAAGGGGTTGTGCAAGACTTGGGCAGCTTCTTGAAATTTAGTGCTGGTTCGGCCCGCTTCGACATCCCAATGACACTCAAAGGTTCACCCGTCGAGACCCATCAATTGCTGATGGCTCTGTCGACGCGTTCTCGGCTCAACACATTGAAGTCGCTGTCAGGGCAACCCGCCAAGGATTTCTTCCAACGCCTAGCGGTGGAAATCCTGCTGCAGGGCGGTGGCGAGGACGTGGCCCTCGTCGCCTTCTCAGTACGCTAGTTATCCAGCCGGAAATATTGAACCGAGGCCGCCGCCGCTGACCTGCTGGTCTGAATTTCAGTCTCAATAATTGGCATCAACGCAGCAACATCGGCCCCGTTACGAGCGGCATTCGCCGTCACCAACTTCGAGCGCGTTGTCACCGCCACGATCATCTGCGGAACCCCGCCGTCCTCGCCTGCACTATTCATCCCGAAGCGGAACGATTGAGAGCCATCGGCATCCGTCTGCAAAAGCGACGTCAGGTTAAACGCACCACCTTTGCCGGACACCAAGAATAGGTAGACTGGGCGACCCAGCACGCCAGTCAGTTTCCCACTAAGCGTGTCGCCGGATCTTAGGACGTCGGTATCCAGCTCCAATACAGGGGCTGTTGCACCAGATCGGTCAAGCTTTGAGACAAAATCCAAGACTGGGCATTGGTTATCACGAACAATCCGAACACCAATATCCGGCTCTACACCATGCGCGGTCTCAAAGTCCTTCAACAAGACCTCAAACGGTTGCGCAGATGTGGCGAAGCCTTCGATGGACACCTTGTCCCCATCGGTTGAACGTATCGCTTGGTAAACACAATCTCCAACAATGTAGTCCTTCAACCACGCCAGTTGCGTGCCAATCGCCCCAAGGGTTGGGTCCGGCTGCGCAGGTGGTGTTGGCTCAGGGGGGGCTACAGGATCAGGCGTAGGTTCTGGTTCCACGGGTTCGGGGTCAGAAGCCGCCTCTTGTTCAGGTTCGGGATCAGGTGCTGGTTCAGGCTCCACGGGCTCGGGGTCGGGTGTGGGCACAGGGTCAGGAACAGGTTCTGGATCGGGCGTTGTCTCTACTGGAGGCGTGGCGACCGCAACTTCAACCGGCTCTGCATCATCCGTGCCAGCAAATGGTCCAAGCCCCAGCACCGCTGCGACACCCACGCCGCCAGCAACGACGGCCGCAAGGCCAATGCCGATTACCTTGCCGCTGCCACCCTTTTTGGCAGGTGCAGGCTCTGGCGGGGCCGTGTAGGCGGGCGCAGTGGTTACAGGTGCCGCCCCAAACGGGCTTTCGCCTGAAGGTGCACCGGGTGGCTGCGAAATAGAACCAGGCGCCGGTGGCATGCTGATCCCTGCGCCGGTTACTGAAACCCCTGTGCTATCGGCCGAATACGGAACTGCAGATGTTGCAGGTGCTCCGGTGTGCATCTGCGGAGGCGCAGAAATCATAGGGCTGATCACGGTACGGCCCGGGTCCGCCACGGGTGGGGCGCTAGCCACTGCGTCAGGGCGATATTTGGCTGGTACCAATGTGGGGTCGTCCACCATCCGCGCCACTTCGGCCATAGAGGCAGGGCGCTCCGCTGGGTTCGGTTCCAGCATGAACGACATCAGCGGCTGCAGTTCCGGATAGACGCCAGACAGATCGGGGATGCCCGCCCGCGATTGCACCGCGTCCACAATCGACGCGCCCATTGGCAGCGGTTTGCCCATGGCTGCACCTGCGGACATCAGGCCAAGCGAATAAATATCGCACCGCGCGTCAATCACGCCGTCGAAATGGCCCAGCTGTTCGGGCGACACAAAGTTGAACTTGCCCGCGAATTGCCCGTGCAAGGTGCCTTCGGTAATATTCGTTGACTTGGCGATCCCAAAGTCGATCAGCTTGGCGTGATTAAGCTTGCCGTCTTCCACGATGACATTGTCGGGGCTCAGGTCACGGTGGGTGATCTCAAGTTCATGCGCACGGTTCAAACCCGTCGCTAGTCGGCGGATCAGAAGTTTGGTGTCGTCCAGTGTCAACGCACCAGATTGCTCCATCATGTCCGCCAACGGGATGCCGTCCACGAATTCCATGATCAAGCAGAACCGGCCAAGGTCTTCGTCTTTCACGAAGTTCAGGTAGCGAACGATAGCTTCGTCATACAGCTTGCCCAAAATGCGGGCTTCGCGGCGGAACAGCTTGATGATCTTCTCGTCATGCGCCAGCGCGGGCAGTACGATCTTGATCGCCACTTGGTCGCCCGTGTGGTAGTTCACGCCTCGGTAGACCTCTCCCATACCACCGGCAGAGATGAGCTCTTCGATCTCGTAGTTGTTGTTGATACGCGTGCCCACAGGCACTGCAGTGGAGGGCGTACCACCACCGTCGCCGCTTTTGACGTCGGCTTCTTCTACCGGCTCCACAGGTTCCTCGACCGCATCCGGCTTGGGTTGGTCCTGAAGCGCGGAGGGTGAAAGCTCGGTCTTGTCGTTTCCCTTGGCCGCAGGCTTTTTGGCCGCGGGTTTCTTCGCGGGGGCCTTGCCTTTGTCACCGGCCTTTGGCGCGTCTGCGCCCTCAGGGGTGTCTGGCTCGTCAGGGATGTCGTCAATGCTCATCCGAGGTTAAAATCCTTGGGTCCAGTCAAGCGGCTCTTCAGCCTCCACGGGGTTTTGCGGGCGGGCGGAGCAGCGTACAACGATTACCGTTACGTTGTCTCTGGCGCCACGCGACAAAGTGGTCTCAATCAGCGCATCACATGCGGCTTGCGGATCGTGGCTTTTCAGCACAGTGGCCATCTCATGGTCCTCAACATGCTCGGTCAAGCCGTCCGAGCACAACAAGAAGACATCACCGGCCTCAAGGCTGCCAAATGTCTCGTCCGTGTTGGGGCTTTGCGACACGCCGATAGCGCGGGTGATGACGTTCTTACGTGGCCAATGCTCGGCCTGCTCTTCGGTGATCGCACCGGAGTTCAACAGCTCCTGAACCTCAGTGTGGTCGCGGGTGACCTGATTGAACTCCCCGTTTCGCAAAAGATAGATGCGGCTGTCGCCAGACCAGATGCAGGCAAACAAATCTTCATGCGCCAGCAACGCAACCAAAGTCGCGCCAATCGTAGCACCACCTAGCGCCTGTGATTGCTCGACAATCAGATCATGCGCTCGGGTCAGTCGCTCCATGAAGCGGGCTTGCAAATCAGGGGCCGATGCCGGACGCCCGATCGAGGAAATACGCTCAACAATCGTTTGCGAGGCGAAATCGCCTGCTTCATGTCCACCCATGCCGTCCGCAACAACCCAAACCCCGCTTTCAGGCTTGGTCAGATAGCTGTCTTCATTGTGGTCACGGACAACGCCGGTATCGCTACCAGCGCCTGTCTCGTAAATATATTGGCCCGTCCCCATAACGACTCCCGAGTATAATTCTTCTGCTCTAAAATCTGGTCTCAGTCCTTGCGCCCGTGCTGAGGCTTCCCCCAAGGATTGAACCCGCTTCTATTTGATCAGCCTAATCTTTTTCCGCCTCTTCTGCCAAGGCGTCGTCTTCTTTTACGTCTGTATCCGACTTGACCGCAAAAGGCGACTGTGGACCATCGCTTTCCTCCCATTCGGCCTCCGGCTCATAAAGAGCCTTGGGAACTGGGCGCGCACCCTCTCCCGACCACCACGGGTCGGACACAGGGATGATGGAAGGCTCGCCGTCGAATTCCTCCGTCGTGGTGAAGGTGTCCGGCTCCTGTTCCTCCGTGACCGGAGTTGGAGCGGTTTCAAGCTCCTCCTCCTCAATCACTGGAGGGGCCTCCTCAACCGGCTCATCTGCAGGATTTCCCGCTAGCAACCATTGAAAGACGGTCGCGTCCGGCCAGCCTTCCGTTGAATGAAACGTCGCGGTGCGCGAGGCGTCGCCTGCGCTCCACCAATAGCTGCGCCGCGCCGCCGCGCGCCTTTGGTCCGTTGTGGCCACATTGGCCATCATCTCTTCCACAGCGCCGGCCGAATGCACCGCCCAAAAACCTGCATCTCCGCCCTCAATTGGCGCGGGAAGGAATCCATCAGGCAGGCTCAACATTGTCGACAGATCAGCGGCAACCTCCGGCGTGTCATGCTCCAGCATCGCTTTTTGCAGCGCGTCATACCATCGTTGGTCCGGCACCACAGTCGGCGGCGGAAACTGCGCGCCCTCAATCAGGGCAATCAATGGAAACCGGCGGCCTACCTTATCGTGGCTAAACACCATGACACCCGCAACGGGCCCGCCAACCGCAGTGGGCAAGACCCCCTCCCCCAGCCAAAACCGCAGGGGCAACGCGATGTCATAAAACGGCTGCCAAACCTCTCCAAGGTTGTCACGCACGCGGGGCAACACGGCCCCCATCCACTCCTCAAGGGCCACTTGCATCGGTTTGGACATACCCGCGCCGATAAAGTCCCCGAAGGCTGGGTGCTTGCCGAAGATGCCCGTTTTGCTCATCCCTCAGATCACAGACCCTGAGGGCATTTGAATTCGGACAACTCGCGCAAGGTGAACGGATTATACAGCGCATTCACCCGAACCGAGTAGCTGACGTACCGCCCGCCAATCGTGTAGCGCACCTGCGTCGCGTCGCCCTGTTGGCGTGGCGATCCCGCCCGCACAAATTGCATAAACGCCCAAGGCCCTTGGTCAAACTGAATAGAGCTCTGGCGTCCGTTCAACCCCGGCAAGAATTGCAATGTTGTGGATGATCCGGCAGATGGCCATTTGATCGTCTGCGGCACATTGCCGACCTGACGGGTGGTGATCACCTGACCGTTCACTTCCAACACCGCTTGGCGCACTTGGTCATGCGCGGAGGCTTGGCTCACCGTTACCTCCAACTCGGGGTTCGATCCTCCGGTCGGGAAGAACGCGTCACGAATGCGTGCCGCCCGCTGGAATTGCTTCAACGCGCCCAGACTTAGTCGGTCGCCCAGTTGGCTTTCCGACGACCAAGTCCAGTTTTCACTCGATTGATCCGCATGCGGGCTAAGGTGCTGCAAGAAGAAGCGGTCCATCACCCCATCAGGGGCAAACACACGCGCAAATTGTGCCATGGGCACTTGGCGCGAAGTTGGCCCATTAAACGGGTAGCGTCCCGTGATGATGTCGTTGCAAACACGGGTGACTTGGTTTGTCAGGTCTTGGTTCAACTGCGCAATCGAGGTGTTGGCCGCATCGCCCTCAAAGTCCTGAACCGCCTCGTTGACCATCCGCGCCAGAGGTGTTGGCAGACGCGACGCGGTAGAGCGAAGAATGCCAATTTGCACAGGAAGCTGTGCCGCGGCCTGCGTGGCGTTAAAGCCTGCGGCGATCACAAGGTTCTGCTGTACCTGCCCGAGGTTGCCCAAAAGCGCATCAATCGGGCGGGCCGATCCAGCGGCACCACCATCCAGCAGGGCGTGCCACTCGGCAAACTGCGCTTCAATCGCCGCGCCCGGAATAAGCGCCTGCGTCGTCCCGCCACCGGCGGAACCCGCGCGGCGTTGCGATTTGCTGCCCGTACCCAAGGCCGCTGTCAGACCAATACGGGTCAGCCCGTTAGTTCGGTTGATCAAGCGGTTCTTCACTTGGTTTGCGGCCTGCAGGCCAGCCTCGGACTCCGCAAGATTTCCCACGGCACCGGCAACATCACCGCCACCAAGATCAAGCCCCTCGTTGGGATCAGCGGTCAGTCTCGTCTCACGCGTGACCGCATCAACCAATAACAACAGCGGAGAAGTCGTCGGCGAAGATGCCGCCGCCAGCGACGCATAGGCCGGCTTGTCCGCAGACATCGGCGCTAATTTCAACTGGTTCAACATGCCTTCCCATGCAGAGAGGTAATCCTCGCGGTATTTGGCCAGCAACGTGCGGCCCAAACCGCTGAGTTGCTCGTTCACTTTGGCTGTCTCTGCGTAGTCGCCCATCACCCATTGCTCGCGCTCCAGTTTGCCAGCAACTTCGCTCAACTGATCAAGGAAGAACTCTTGGAATCCGTTGTAGGTGTAGAGCGATTCAATCTCCATCTCCCCAAGGTCGGAACCATCAACGGTTTCAAACACCAGATAGGAATCTGGCCCCACGCGGTTCACAAGGTTGAAGCTTTCAATGCCAGAGAACTCGGAGGTCGCTTTGATCAACGCATAGGCCTGATCCGTCACCGACATCCGCGCCAAAATGCGCTCGCCCGCGTCGATCAGATCAGGATCCAGATCGACCCGCACGTTGCGGGTGCCGTCCAGTTCCAGCATGGCCAGCAGATGTGCCTCAAGGTCGTCACGTGTCGGGCCGTTGGTCGGTCCCGGATACAGGTTGCGGAAGTCCTCGCGGAACCAGCCGCGCACCAACTCATCCTCTGGCGCGGGGGCCACGCCACCCAATAGCTTGTAGACCTTCAGGCCCTCATAAATAGCCAGTGTCTCATTGGTTTGGACAAACTCAGACAGTTGCTCTTCTAGACGCAAAACAAGGCGCGGGCGGAACATGCGCTCCAAGCCATCGGCATATGACGCCTGAGAGGCCGTTTGCAATTGCTCGCGGCGCGACAGGCCAAAGCCCTCGAATATGCCAAGATCATCGCTGCCACCTTCGGCCACTGCATCCGGCTCCCCGTCGCCATCGGTATCGATCCGCTCCGGCACCTCTTGTGTCGAGGCATAGCCCGTCGGCATGTCGCGCAGCAGTTGCAGGTAGCCCGAAACCGTTTGGAAGTCGGTGTCATCCACCACAACTTCAGACAGTTCTTCACGCGCGGCCAACTCGTAATCCGCCATCGCCGCTTGCGCAGAACGCACCAAGGAGGCGTTCGCCCAGTAGGAATACCCCCAAGCGCCAAGCAGCCCTAGTGTGGCCAACCCAACGAAGGAAAAGCCCGCTACACGCAGACCATTGGCACGGTTCACCGCCTTGCGGTCGTAGGTCACCCAGCCCTGTTCAGGGAAGATCACATTCTTCAACAGATCATGCAGGAAGAAGCTTTTGCCCTTGCCGGACATGAAGCCACCCGCGGCCGCATCACCACCAAAGCTGCGGCCCATAGCCCCCAGAACTTGGTCAATCGGCGTGCCCTCTTGGGTACCTGATGAAAAGTAAAAACCGCGCAAAAGCGCGTTGGTTTTGTAGCGGGTAGGCTCGAACACTTGGCCAAGGAAGGACGCAATGTTGTCGCGCATCATCGCCATCTGCCCCGGCAGACCAAAGATCGCGATGCGGTTCACGCCGTCCGGCTCTTCCGACAAACGGTCCATGACCTCGTCAGACAGGCGGGCTACCAGCAGGTCGAACTCTTCGCCCACTTGGTCGTGGGTCTGCTCGCTGCGGCTTTTGGTTTGGAACGTCGTGCCCCAAACCTTCTTGCGGCGCGACGCGCTGAAGCTCGCGAAATACTCGCGGAAACCAGCAACCAAATCCGACTTGGTGAACAAGACATAGACTGGGAAGTCGATCTTCAACGTCTCGTGGATTTCGGCCAATCGCGCGCGCACCACTTCCGCATGACGCGCCAAGGAGGCCGCATCGCCGTTCATGATATCCTCAACCGAGAACGCTAGAATGACCCCATTGATCGGCTGCTTCGTGCGGCCGCGTTTCAGCAATTCTAGGAAGCTCTGCCACGAGGACTTGTCCGCCTCGGCGTCGCTGTCCTGAGAGGTGTAGCGCCCAGCGGTGTCGATCATCACCGCCTCTTCCGCAAACCACCAGTCGCAATAGCGGGTGCCGCCAAAGCCTTCCATGGCGGTGCCGGATTCCTCGGCCAGCGGGAACTTGATGCCAGAGTTCAAAAGCGCCGTCGTCTTGCCCGCACCAGGTGGGCCGATGATCACATACCACGGCAGGTCGTAAAGGTAGCTTTTGCCGCCCGATGCTTTCAGCGTGCTCAATGCCTCGGTCATGCGCTCACCTAAGACCGCGCCATCGCCGGTTGGCTCGTCAGGGATCAACGCCTCCTCCAGCTCCTGCGCGCCTTTGCGTGCGCGACGCCAGCGGATGAGCCAAACAATCCCGAAGATCAGCAGCACAGATGCAATAATTGCGATCCGTACCCAAATGGCTTCGAACGGTCGCGCCTCGCCAAAGCCCAACAAGGGGCCGCCGAACCAGACCACCAGCCCGAACAGGATGAAGGACAGGATCGTTAGCGGAATGCGCATCCAAGGTTTCTTGAAGAAGCGGCCGATAGCTACGAAGTAACGCATTACTGAAGCGTCTCCTCACGTTGAATCATAATCTCGACCCTGCGGTTTTGCGCGCGGCCATCTTTGGTACCATTGTCAGCAATCGGGTCTACTTCACCCTTGCCCTCGATCTGCAGTCGGCCAGGTGCAGCAAGGGCATCCCCCAAAACGCCACCCACAGATTTGGCTCGGGCTTCCGACAGTTCTTGATTGGTCTTGAACCGCCCCCTGCCCGACATCGGAATGTTATCCGTGTAGCCCACAACCCGCACAGGGCCCGGCTCGTCATTTAGTGCATTGCCGACTTCGGCGGCGATCAAGGAAAACTCCGGCTTCACATCCGCCGAGCCTGACCCGAACAACACAAGGTTGTTCACGCGGACGAAGATAAAGTCGCCCTTGGTGTCCACCGCGACCGAGCCATCGTTGATCTGGTCTTTCAACTTCTCGCGCAGGTCATCAAGTTGGGTGGTCGTCACTTCCGGTGGAATATAAGCCTCGAACGCTTGGGCACGTTGCAAGCCCACCAGTTCTTCTGGGTGGATGTCCAGCAACCGTGTCACCACCGACGAGCTGTCGTTCGAGATCAGCATATTCAGCGTCAAGTAAACGCCCAACAAAATAGCCGCCGCCGCAGAGGCCACGATCCACAATGGGTTCGCCCCAAAGCGTTTGCGCTTGCCCAATTCAACCGGCGTCCAATGCACCGACACATCCTCGTCGGGACGGGCATGAACACGGCGCAGGCTCTCGTAGATAGACGCACGAATACGCGCGACTTCCTGTGCGCCGCCCGCCGCCGTGCGGAACTTGCCCTCGAACCCAAGGCTAAGGCACATCAACATCAGTTCCAAAACATTAAACCGCTGCGCAGGCGCTTGCATGGCTTTGTCGACTTCCTCAAAGAAGCCCACGCCAGAGGTCCGCACGTTATAGAACCGCGCCACCATGGAATATTGGATCCACACGTCACGGTCCGTGCCGGGGATGTTTTGCACGATGTCGTCGGCGGTACCGCACAAGCAATACCGCGCCACATCGGCCTCATGGCTATCGACGCCCGCGGCAACACAATTGGCGTGGAACGCTTCCATTTCGCGCGTGACGTGCTCCATCAACGGGATCGCGTCCATCTCGACCATCTGCGTGCGCAGGCGGCCAAACAGGATCAACAGGTTCGCGGCGGCAGCCACGATCGGGTTGCTAGGTCCACCTTTGCCCAAACCAGTGGCGCGCAATGCCTCATGCAACGCGATCTTCGGACCAGTGTGAACAACTTGCTCGGGTTGCTGGCTTTGCATGGTTGGGAAAAAGCCGTCTTGGCTGGCCCCCCCAATTCCTGATCCGGGTGCAGGGGTGCTAGACGGTGTCGGCGCACCGCCCCCCATCCATGCATCCGCAGCACCTTGGCTGTTGCCAAATCCACCTTGTGGTTGTTGAGGGGGTGGCGGCGCGTAGGGTGCCGCAGGTGGCGGGGAGGAAGGCAACGCCCCACCAATCACTGTGCGTTGTCCCCCGCCCGCTGGCGGCTGAGGTGGTGGTGGCGCAGGCGGTTGTTGCAATCCCGCAGGAGGAGGCGTGGCAGGTCGCCCCGCTGACAAGTTGCGCAGTTCTTCGGCGGTGGGCAGCTTGCCCCCGATAACTGTTTTATCCTTGTCGTTCGCCATTAGGCTTTCTCCGCAATCGCCCAAAGCTCAAGCTTCAGGTCCGGCCAGTCCCCCGCGAAGTGCATCGCAAGTGCAGGCGCGGTCGAGAACTCGCGCCACATCGGCGTGTTCTTATCGAGGATGAAGTACACATTCGTCGACACTGCCCTGATCTGGCGCGGCGGCGTCGGGGTGTGACGCAGCTCAATGCCCGGCAGGTTGTTGTTGACGATTTCGTTCATGCGGGTGTTCGGGCCCACTTTGCACAGCTCTGGGAATTGCTGCTGAATTTGCGTCAACGATTTGGAGGATGTGACCTCGATCACAAAGGTCGCCTCGCGGAACAGGTTCCGGTCCATAACTTCCGCAATGTAGGAATTCTGGCGCACCATCTTAAGATCGAGCCGCGTCGCACGGCCCACATCACGCGACAGCAAGCGCTGAATGTCGCGCACCAACGGCGTGAAGGTTTCCTTCGGGTCGTCATGATCGTAGGCCGGATATTCCTGCGCCATGCGCTTGTCGTTATCGAAGGTCCACAGCTCGCCGACCAAACGCAGCAGCTCTACATACATCTTCTCTGGGTGCACATAGCGCGAGGCCCGAAGGTGGCGCAGCCCGCCAATCTCACGGTTCAGCAGCAGCAACATGAAATAGTCAGTAGCTTGCAAGCCGCCGCCCGCACTCGGGTCAGCCGCATAACGCGCCAGCCCTTCTTGCTTTGTCTCGACCCAACCGATGACGCGGTCCAGCCAGCCGGTGAAAACCGGATGTGCGCTGATCACCATGGCGGGTGGGGCAAAGGTGTCATCCATCGAGATCACGCCGTCGCGCACCTCTTGGATGCGCCCTATCTGCATGCACTGGTAGCCAGGCTTCGGGGTCTTACGAATGTCGATCTCTAGGCGCGGCTGCGCCAGTTCGATGTCCTGCTCCAACCGCATTGCCGAAGCACTATCGGCCACCATCTCATTGCCCAACACATAACGTGTGGCGGCGGTGGTTTCTGTGTCCGGCGCCAGTTCGCGCCCGTTCATCGCGGCGTCTGGCAAGGTCAGCCAAACCGCCATACCGTCGGCTTTCTCCGGCACGTCTTTTGGAATTGGCAAAGCGTTGATATTTGGCGCGTCAAACGGCATCCCGTCTGGCATGATGCCAACGGCAGACCGCAGGCCAATCTTGCCTTGCTGCGCCATGTCGCGATCTAGCTTTAGCTCCGCCATGCCCCAAGGATAGGGCGTGATCGTGCGCGTGCGGTTGTCGACTAATTTCTCAAGGTAGCGGTCCTGTTGTTGCAGGTGATGTGGTTGAAGGAACAGGCCCTCTTTCCAAGCAACTTTGCTATACCAAGACATATAATTCCCAACTTGCAGTCATCTCGCGCCAACAGGTGACACTATCTCAAAACCAAAAGCCCAGCTGACGCTGGGTAAAATCCGTGTGTGAACAATGCGGTGTAGGGAGGACACGGTCAAGGGGCCTGAGAACAAGATCACCTTTATTTCACGGCTACTTGGCTGGGGGTAGATGCAGGCCGTTTCGCATTTTGATGCCCCACAGAAAGCGATAGTCTTCTACTCTACCTGCCCCGTGCAGTTTGTCTCTAGATCTGGCACTGCCATCCATTGATCACGGCGCTCTATTAACCTGCCCAACCCCGGTATTTCATTAACCCTCAGCCCATAATTTTGGTCACGGGACGGCGTTCGTTTCCCACATAGGCGCATTATTTCACGGCCATTAAACTGGCCTGTTTTAGGGTCGGGGTCCGCATCGGTGAACAGCACGAATTCCCCGTTTCGACCATACACGAATGTCATGTAAGCAGTGGCACCAACAACATCTACAACCTTCAAATCCATCCATGGGACGCTTAGGTCCGCTTCAAAGGCGCGGCCCGTTTCAATCTCTGTCCACTCGGTATGTACATCAATGATGTGTGCATCATCAGACCCCCATTGCAATCTCGTCAATGTGGTATTGCCCCCACGCGGGTTCATCCAGCTCGATGATGCAAGCAGTGGAAAGCTGCCCATCTGCACGTCATTCACTTCAAGCCCATCGACCATGATGGGCGTGCTTTGATGAGACGCGTCACGAAAGGTCAATTCACTTGGGCGATCAGGTCCGAACAATCCCATCGCCATACCCTGTTCAGTCGCGCCAACCATTGCCGCGACCATGATCAAGGCCCGTAACGAATTCATACTTGGACGTCTCTAAACTGCTGATCTGACGCCAAAACTGTCGGGGGAAGCACACTCATTCGCTCTCGCAACGCTGCAACTTTTTTGGCTTCTTGGGCTGGTGACAGGCAGATTTTACGCAGTTCATCTTGCGGGTCTTTTTCCTCGAACCTGGGGCCATAGAACACTTCCCAGCAGGCCAGCAGATACAGGTGATCAAGTTGCTTGATCCCAGCGGGCATCATACGCCCAAACAAGCCTTGAACGCGTTGGAAGACCATATCCTTCGGGCGGTCCTCATCTAGGTGCGCGCCAAAGGTTTTCTCAATCCTGCGCGCGACCTCTTCGATGTCACGTTCCAATCGCGCCTGAGAAATGGCTCCTACTTCGCCCGCAGTCAGCGTGAGTGGTTTGCCATCCCTGCTGCACGGTTGCGTGTATTTCTTTGGTACGGCTTCAATCTCGGTTAAAAGCCATTGCAACGGCCTGTTTTCCAACAAAAACATCTGATCGATCCCCGCGCCTTCGCGGCAGAACCACTGCGTGACACGGTCTGCGTCGTTCTTGATGTAGTTGAGGTAGGCTGCCATGCAGGCAGGCTCCCAAAATCGAAAATAGTAGGATGAGCCGCTCTCGAGTTTCATCCGGTAAAAACCCCGCCAGTGGTTCCAAACAGCGTCAAAGTCAGGGCTGGCACGAAACAAAATTCCCGGCTCAAACCGCGCTATGTTCCACGGGGTGTCCTCACCCTCGAGATGGGTGAATAGAAGTCGGGTCAACGTATCGACCTCGGAGAGAACCACAAGCCAAGGGGCGACGTCTCCAAACCCCTCCTCCTCGTCACCTGTGAACAAGCGCCGGTGGGGAATGATAGCATCCTCCAACACAGCCTGCAGATCGTCTATCTTCGCGGCATCCAGAATAGCATAGAGAACCGTATCGGTTTCTCCTGGTGGAAAGATTAAATCCTGCAGCGCTTCTGGGACGGTCCGGCGCGGGTGAACCCCGCGCTGGATGTCTAGGAGTTGCACATTCTTGTGCAGCGTTTGTTCTAACCTTGGCCCAGAGCGTTTGGCAGGGCTACCTGAGGAGGACCCGTTTGCCATCTGCTTAGAACTGCAACCTGAGCTGCGCAGTCACCCCGACACTGCTCACACTGTTGGAGAACCGTCCGTCAGCACGCACAGACGCATTCAGCTGCTTGGCCGCGCCAAACTTGCCTTCGTCCAAGATCTTCACGTAGTTCAAGCCCACGCTAACCTCGCCATAAGCCCCTAGGTTCTCAGACGTCAGGTTTTGCGTAGCACCTGCCGCATCCGTGTATACCGAGCGGCGATCTTTACCGAAGTCATTATAGTAGGTCCCGGTTGCAAACACATTGGTTGCCGAAGTGCCATCTTCGCCAAAGAACGTCTTGGCGAATGTGCCCCCAACAAAGCCAATAGCCGTGGTGCTGTCTTGCGTTTGAAGCGTAGCGCCATCGTCGAAGGTCAGCGTCGCAGCCTCGGTTTGTGTGACCCCAAAGCCGCCGGTTGGTACAAATGTCCAGCCGTCCTGCGCCAGTGGGATCGCGTAGCTAAGCGCTCCGGAAACGGTGTAGGCGCTTGTATCTAGCGTTGCATTTGTCAGCCCTAGGCCAGCTCCGGCAATAATAGCCGTGTTGGTGAATTCATACTCGGTTTCCTCCGTGCGAACTTGAAGGTCAGCCGACAAGGCACCCTTCGCAGCCGCAAGGTACAGGCCCGCATATGTCTGACGGAAGTCGCCGTCAGTGATGGACGTCACCGTGTTGGTAACTTGGGTTGCGTTGTTTTGATTCACCGCGAAGACTGGCTGAGATGTAGAGCCTTCGTTGACACCTACGATGCCACCAAATGCCAAGTCCCAACCGCCGAACGCGCCGTTGAAGCAACCCCAATCACCGCCGATTTGCAGGCCGTAGTATGTCGCGTCCACAGTAGATTCGATGTTGGACACGGCGTTGGCCGTCGCACCCGTCACATCAGCGTTGCCGCCAACGACACGGCCCCAGCCACCCGCTCCACAGCTGTCTTCGTCCTCATAGGCAAGGCCTGAGACAAATGGGCTGGACGGACGGTTGATCACGGTCCCGATCAAGGACTGCGTCAGTACAACGTTACCTGCAATCGCGCCGATACCTGGGTTGGGTTGCGCCGCAAGCGTCAAATCGCCATCACCCCTTTGAACCAGCCCGTAGACAACCTGACCACCCGACGGTGGCAAACCAGAAGCCCCGAAGGTAAAGTTGTTACCTGCCGCGCCGAAGCTGTCATCAACGTCGAACACCAATACGGCCGGATCTGCAATCGACGGGACGCCAGCGTCCGTCACGTTGAAGTTAAGCACATAGCTGCCCGTAGTTGCGCCGCCAGTGACAACAACCGTGTCGCTATTCAAGCCACCTACCGCGGCACTGTTAAGGTTAGCGTCAAGGTTGAATACCCCGGTGCCGCTCATGCCGCCCGCGACGTTGATCTCGTCGGTCGTATCATTGTTGGTCAGCTCAATCGTGCCATTGTTGACCAACCCACCCGAGCTGACAGTGAAACCACCCGTGGAGGTGATGGTGCCAGTGTTTGTCAAACCGCCATCAAAGGTCCCAGCATTGGAAACGAGCGCAGCAGAGGCGTTGTTGAAGCCGCCATTTACGGTCCCTTCAATGTTGCCCGCTCCAGCATCAGCTGCGTTGGTTACGCCAGTGCTGGTCGTTAAGGTTTCCCCTACTCCCAGAGCGAGGGTACCACCGCCAGAGTTGCTCAAGCCGCCGCCGACTACGAGCGTAGATGCGACGTCGAATGCGCCCGTATTGGTAACATTGCCGCCCACATTGCCAGACACAGTCGCCGCGTTGCTGTTGCTCAAGTTACCCGAGATAACCCCGCTGCTCGTCAGTATCCCAGCGTTTGTTACGTTCCCAGCAACGGTCCCGGTGTTGGTCGTCGTGGACGTGGCGCCAGTCACCGCTAAGTCCCCTCCGATCGAGCCAGCATTTGTCAGGTCACCACCCGCTATAGCCACATCTCCAAACACTGTGCCAGTGTTGTTCGTATCGCCAGCTGACTGGCTAACACTTGAGACGGTTCCGGCTGTAATGTTCAAGTCACCAGCATTTGTGATCGCGCCCGTGGATCCAAGGTTGATGTTCACTTGGCCCGCTTGGTTGTCCACTGTGGTTAAGACACCTGATGAAGTTATCGTTCCGCCATTGTTCGTGGTTGCACCGGATACACTGCCTGTTGTTGTGACAGTGGCAACACCGCTCGCAGTGCTGTTGGCAAGGCTCGTCGCAGTGCCGGCAAGTTGCAATGTACCAGTATTGGAAATGCCACCAGCGGAGCCGCTGTTTACATTCAAGGTCCCAGCGTTGGTCACATCATTTAATGTCCCCGTGCTGTCTACCTGACCTGCGGATGCGATAGTCGTATCACCCGACACCGTGCCGTCAGTTCCAACGGTTGTGGTGCCAGCGGTCACGTTCAGGCTACCCGCAGTTGCAGTTACCCCGTCGTTGTTGCCCAAGGTGGTGGTCCCTGCCGACGCCAATGCGCCAACAACGCTACCGTCATTGATGTTCACCGTACCGTTCGTCCCGTTGGACACGCTCCCGATAGACGCCGTGGCGCCTGTTTGGGTGGCTGTGCCCTCGGTCACAGTCAGCGCGTTCGTAATCGTACCGGTGTTGGTTGTCGTCGCAGCAGCATTGGTATTTTGCGTAAGGCTATCAATCGTGCCTGCGTTGGTCACAGAGCCCGTGTTGGTTACGGCGCCCGCATTGCCCGCAAGAACATTCAGCGCACCAGCGTTAGAGGACACGGTGCCCAAGGTGCCGGAGCTGTTCACAGTACCCGCCGCCAAGGTTGTCGTATTGCCTGTCACCGTGCCGTCGGTTCCAACGGTTGTGGTGCCAGCGGTTACCCCAAGGCTCGCCACAACTGCCGTTGTCCCTGCACCATCCCCGATCACCGTAGTGCTATTTGTTGTGACAGCCCCAGTGCCCGCAGCAGCGGTCCCGTTCACGTTCAACGTGCCGCCGGTGTTATCCAACGCGCCAGCAGTGCCATTGTTAATTGTTGTCGTCCCGTTGGCCACAGTGTTCACCGCAGCCAAACTACCGGTAGAGGTCAATGATGCGGTGTCTGTGCCATTGCCCACTGTGCTCACGCCTGAAACCACACCGTTAGTTCCAACGACAGCCGAGCCATTGTTAACCACCAAAGTGGACCCAACAGTTGCCGTTGCGGCCATCGTGCCGATGTTGGCCGCGCCGCCACCGTCAACTTGGACAGTTGTTGCCGTGCCTCCATTAAGGTTCAACGTGCCATCGCTGTTTACAGTGGTCGCACCCGTCAAGGTACCGGTCGAGTTCACGATTGCAGCGTTGCCAGCCGAATTGCCAACCGTTGTTGTTCCGGTGATTACACCGTTGTTGCCAACATTGGTGGTGCCGCCTTCGGCCTCAAGCGTTGTTCCAACTATAAATGTTGTTGCAGTCGTGCCGATATTTAGAGCGCCAGTCGTGCCATCATTTTGTGTAACCGAAGACGTGGTGGACCCTCCATGCAAGTTGGCCGTACCGCTGTTAGAGACCAAGGATTGGATAGATGTCCCAGTTGCCGTGAAGGTCGAGTTTTGCTGGTTCGTAACAGCACCCATCGTGCCCGCGTTCGTCGCGAAGGTTGTTGCATCACCATTGTTGAAGAACGCGCCAATGTTACCATTCGCGGTGTTGTTAAACGAACCGCCTACACCATTCACAATAGTCGCCGGACCTGTGATCATGCCGTCATTGTTTATGGTCGCGCCAGACGTGTTGGTCAGCGTCGACACCTGCAATGTCGAGCCATTACCGATATCTGTCACCGTGCCAGTGCCCGTGTTTTCAAACACCAGTGCAGCGCCGCCAAATGTGTCGCCGTCGCCGATGATCAGAATGCCGCCGCCAGTTTCGGTGCCTGCGTTGTTCGTCCCGTTGTTGAAGGCCGTGCCGTTCAGCGCAATCGCAGAGCCCGTGCCCGCAGTCGAGATCGTACCCGTGTTGTTAATCGCAGCGCCCGCGCCCGTAACATTGAACGTACCGGCACCTTGGAAGGTCACCGTACCAGTGCCAGCAGGAACAGCATTCGCGCCGTTGTTGTTGTAGTCGCCTGTGGTCTCTAGCAAGGTGCCGCCATCAACAACAATTGTCGCGGCGTTGTTGTTGGTCGTGTTGCCCGTGCCGGTTAGCGTACCAGCAACGGTGATCGTGCCGGATTCGTTGGTGATGCTTCCCGCAGTCAGGGTCGCGCCAACGCCAATGTTGGTTGTCCCGTTGTTGGAAAACTCCCCAACGTCGTTGCCGTTAGTGGTCGGACCCATGATTGTAGGATCAATCGTTACAGAGGAATTGTCAGCCAGCACCAATGTGCCGTTGTTATCCACCGAACGCACGTTGGTCACGGCCACACCGTTCTCAACAGTCAAGCCATCACCGCCAGCGGTGACGCTCGAGTTGTTGGTGATGTCAAAGCCACCACCGCTGATGTTGGCCACAATATCTGTGTCACCCATCGGCGCTACGGTCAGGTTGCCACCCAAGTCAGTCCCAATATCCTGAATACCAGCGTTGGAGATGTTGCCATTCAAAACAATGCCTGTCCCAACGTTGGAATTTGCACCCAAAACGATGTTTCCAGCATTGATGGTCAAGCCGCCTGAGGTGGTTGCGTCGGTAAGGTTCGCATCATTGTTAAATGTGCCTGCAGAATTCGCGCCTGTGCCTGTGCCAGTCCCCTTCACGTCTACAACCAATGGAACCGCCACTGCAGAGGTCGTGATTGTCCCGCCATTTACGTTGGTCAGGTTGCCGTTAATCTCGGTGTTCACCCCGATCAGAAACGTCGCTGATGCCCCGTCTACCAAAACGCCGTTGCCAGTCATGGCTTCGGTACCGAATGAACCGCCGTTGGCCGCAACCGTACCGCCATTGACTGTGGTGGTGCCCGCAATGCTGCCGGTCGTGCTATTGCTGAAAATGCCAGTAGTCGACGTCAGAGCACCGAGACTGCCGGTGTTATCACCGCCTGCCGTCGTCAGGGTTCCATTGATGGTGCCGGAGTTTGACGTGGTGAGCGTGTTGGTCACATTGCCATGAACCGTCCCGGAGTTGGTTAGTGTGCCAGCAACACTGTGCTCTGCGGCAACACCCGACGTACCGATAGTCCCGCCAGTGTTAGTGACGGTGCCAGCCGTGCTGTTCAACTCACCGGAGATTGTACCGTTACCGTTGGTCACACCCGCTGCGGTCGTCACGTCGCCCGTGATCGAGCCGCCCGTGTTGTCCAAAGTGCTCGCTGCACCAGTGATTGTGAGGTCGCCATTGATCGTGCCGCCCGCAGCGTTCGTCACAGCACCCGCCGCGCTATGCTCGTTGCCAGTTGTCGTGCCGATTGTGCCGCCCTGGTTGTTCAGGAAGCCACCCGAAGCCACGTTACCCGTGATGATGTTGGAGTTCGTGGTATTGCCACCAGCCATCACGTTGCCCGTGATGATGCCCGTGTTCGTGACAATGCCGCCAGCCGTATGCGTAACGCCTTCTGTCACTGTCGCGGTGCCGATCGTGCCACCACCAGTGTTGTCGATGTTGCCCGCAATAACCGCCGTACCTCCAATAGAGCCCCCGCCGGATTGGTCAAGATTACCGCCCGCTGTCGTCGTCGCGTTGCCCGTGATCGTGCCGGCGTTGTTCGTCAGGTTTCCGGCCACATCTACGTTGCCGTTCACGGTGCCACTGCTGTTATCGACCGTGCTGCCGCCCGTCAGGTTGCCGTAAACCACGCCGCCCGTGGTATTGCTAAAGCTGCCCGCGACGTTGTGCTCTTCAACCACGCCGCCGTCTGTCCCGATGACCGAGTTCATACCGTCGTTGGTAACCGCACCAGCTGAGCTGATAAGCGTGCCGCCGATAGTACCGCCGTCGTTGGTCACACCCGCAGCGGTCGTCACGTCGCCCGTGATCGAGCCGCCCGTGTTGTCCAAAGTGCTCGCCGCACCTGTGATTGTCAGGTTGCCGTTGATCGTGCCAGATGTGGTGTTTGTCACAACACCCGTCGCGCTATGCGCGTTTGTGCTTGCCGCACCGCCAACGCCAGCCGTGCCGATTGTGCCGCCGTCATTCTCCACCGCGCCATTCGCAACCAGGTTGCCGGTGATTGTACCACCGCCCGAACCATCGTCGGAGTTGTCCACCGATCCCACAAGGGCGGTCGTCAGATTGCCTCGGATAGTCCCGTTGGAGTTATCCACCATGCCTGATGTGAAGTTGTCGTCGGTATCATTCCCAGCGGAGTTAATTTGCCCGCCATCGTTGCTGATCAATCCAGTACCAGACCCCAGCAACACGCCGGTAACAATCCCACCATTGTTGTTCAACGAGCCAATGCCGGACGCGGTGTAGGACCCGCCAATCGTACCAGTATTGTTAATGATACGTGCGTTACCAACCACGGCTCCCGTCGCAACGGAGGAGCTATTGTTGATCGTAGAAGTCGTTGGGTTAACTGTCGAATAGACGTTGTTGATTGTCCCCACAACGGCGGCACCGGTGTTGGTGAAGTTTCCGTTGTTGGTGAGGTTACCGATCGAGCCTGTGCCCGAGTTTGTGAACCCGCTGTTGTTGGGGAGCCCGCCGCTATTGGATACGGTCCCCGATACTGTGCCATTCGCGTTGGTGAAAGTACCACTCGTCGAGGTCACATTGCCGGTGATTGTACCGCCCGTATTATCAACCGTACCGCCGCCACCGTTTTGCGACACGTTACCGGTGATCGTGCCTCCGGCGTTGTTGATGTCGCCTGTGTTTTGATTATCGACAGACTGGCTAGCTGTAGTGACATCGCCAAACACTTGCCCGCCAGTGTTGTCCAAGGAGCCCGCTGTCAGAGAGATGTTTGTCCCCGTGATAGCCGTACCGATAGAGCCGTCATTGGTAATAATGCTGCCGGCGTTGTTGGCAATGCCACCCGTCGCCGTCAAAGTCGCGCCATTGGCCACGTTGATTTGCGACAAAGGCCCTTGGGACGTGATCGCCCCCGTGTTCAATTCGCCTCCGTCGACATCAATGATCCCGCCGCCTACAACGGCTCCCTGACCCGCAGCAGCCGCGTCAAAACCGTTGGCCAGATTGCCAGTCGCGACAACGGTGCCCGCAGTCACAGTAATGGTGCCAGTGTTATTGATCGTGTCGCCAGCTGTCAGGTTGCCACCATTCGCAAATGTAATGGCGCCCGAAGATCCTGGATGCGCGACAGAACTCGCGCCGTTGTTGTTGATGTTTTCTGCATCAATGACGCTACCGCCCGCAGCAACATTCAATGCCGAGTTATTATTCGTCGTATTGCCCAAAGCTTGCAGGGTGGAACCCACGCCAACCTCAACGGTCCCGTTATTAAGGACGGTTTGCCCCTCAAAGGTTTGACCGTCAGCGATATTGATCGTCCCGCCGGAGTTATTGACGATATCCCCAACACCCGTTGTACCTGCATTGACATTAATAGTGCCGTTGTTGGTCGCGTCATTGCCTGAGAAGTCCGTTGCGGCAGTTGTCGTGAATGTCGCACCAGAGTTGTTGGTCAGATTGTAGGAAATCGTCCCACTCTCCATAACATCGCCAACAGTAATCACGTTCGTTGAGTTGAACACAACTGTCGAGCCAGCCACCTGCGTAGAGGTCGAGCCAAAGGTCACGGTGCCGCCAGTTCCGAACGTTAGCGTCTGCCCGAGAACCCCGAAAGAACCACTCGTTGTATCAAAGGTATATGTACCAGTAATCACCGCATCCGAGCTCGCACCCAAATTGCCGGTAAGATCTAGGGCGCCGTTTACAGTTACGTCCCCTGCGAGATTAAGAGCACCTGCGCCTACCACGCCGGAGGTGCCAATGGTCGTCCCGTCACCTGCAGTTGCCGTCACGCCAGACGCGAGGTCCAAACCGCCTACGGATCCCGAGTTAAGACCAAAAATACCCGCATCGACATCTGCAACGCCGGTAACTGTGCCGCCATTTACACTTAAGTCACCCGAGGTGTTCGTTACGGATCCCACAGTGCCGCCAGACAAGTTGACTGTACCACCCTGATTGATCAGGGCGCCGGTCACATCAGTCGCACCACCAATTTCGATCGGCGAAGCAGCGACGCCAATCATACCGGGCGCGACCACCGAAGCACCAGCGATAGTCAAGTCGGTCGCCACGTCAAAGCTAACCCCAGTATCAATTGTTGTGCCAGCGTACAAAGTTACGTCGTTTGCGCCAATGCTCAATGTCCCGGCTGTCACGTCCAAAGCGCCAGAGTTGGCGAATGTCGTCACCCCAGTAATCGCGTTGTCGCCCGAGATATTGGTAATCGTCCCGCCATCGTTCGCCAGCGCGCCAGCCAAAGTCGTGCTTGCATTCACATTGATTTGGTCGTCAGAGGCAAAGTTCGTGATGCCGCCCCCAAAGGAGCCGCCACTCAAATTCAATGTGCCGTTATTGTTTACGTTCTGGGCAATTGACCCACCGGCGGCGTTCGTCAACGTTCCACTAGTACCAAGAGCAACGACCCCTGTCCCGGAGATGGCACCCGCATTGGTGTAGCTCCCATTGACGGTCACATTCCCCAAGGTCGTCGTAAGGTTCACGCCGCTATCCGAGGTTGCTCCACCACTCAAGGTGATCGTTTGCGCAGATATTGTCAGGGTACTATCGCCGCCCGCGAGGTGGCCACCAGTATTGTCGAAATCCGTCACTCCAGTCACGTTCACTGGTCCAGGTGATACGTTGGCGATCGTGCTGCCCGTATTGGTCAAAGCACCAGAGAGCGTCACGTCGCCCCCTAGGTTCACTTGGCCGTCGGATTGGTTTGTTAACCCAGCAACATCAGAAGAGGAATTCAAACGGACAGTACCGCCGTTGTTAGTGATCGTACCGCTCACAGTGGAGCCACTACCAATTTCCAAGCTGCTTGGAGCACTATTCACAATGCCCGCCCCTGCGGTCACATCACCGTTAAAGGCAACCGTGCCCGTGTTGTTATTCGTAATTTGCTCGGCAGCACCCACAAGGGAAACAGTGCCGCCAAATGTCAGGTCACCCGCACCGGCGATGATGAAGCTACCGCCACCAACATCAGCATTAACGACGGCGTTCGCGCCACTGGCAACGTCAAGCGTCTCGACATTTGCATCACTGGTATCAAACGAGAAGGATAGCCCACCGCCGCCAACGATGGTTGCAGTCCCACTTCCTGTAAACGAAATATCTCTAACGATGACATCCTCAGTCAGGGTGACCGTGTAGCCCGAACCACCAAAGGCTACATTATCGCCATCAGTGAATGACGCGGAGCTGCCGCCAGCTTCCCAGTTGTGCAAGGCTGAATCCCAATTACCGCTACTAGGGGATGATGTGCTACCGGTGGCGCCTGTCCACTCGGTCTCCTGCGCGTCAGCTTTGCCTACGGGGTAGAGGCCTGTCATTACGGTAAATGCAGAAACCGCTATAATAGAAATACTAGACCTCAGTGCCTGACGTGCACGAAAACGTGGGGACATAGTGAACTCAGTAGAAAAAACGAACATTAAATAAACTCCGAGGTAACGGTTTGCGGGGAAAGTTACACAAAAGTTAATTTTGTTCAATAGTTAGGCAAGATCTTGCCTAAATTAAGCCGTATTTAGATATACGTGTTGACTCAACGGCACACAGCAAAATTTTTTCAACTTTATCAATAGCTTATACCCGGCGGTCTTTAACTAACACCTAGCGCTCAATAGACAAAACAACCCGTGGGGCCGGCATTTGCCATGTTTTTGCCTCAAACAGAACCGCATCTTGCATAAAGCGCATAAGATGAGTTTCGATATATTCAGCTACAAATGCATTAGGTGCCTGCAAGTTAATGCAGGTATCGGTTGCCTCGATCTCTTTTAGTTTAGCAAACCAACTTTCGTAAATTTCTGGATGGGTTTCGTGAAGTCTTTTTGCCACGGCCGCCCATCCCTTGCTTCCCTCGGGGGCTGGGGACAGGGGCACCAAAGTTGGCTTGGGCGCCGCAAAATCCACCTTCACCACACGCCGCGCGCCAGACATCTCTTGCATGCGGTCCACAAAGTCGGGCCCCACAGCTGGCCAGCTTGACTCGGTGTTTTCATAGATGCGGGTATAGTTCAGCCGGTAGGCCCCTACTCTACCCCGCACACCAGGTCGAAGACAAATTAGCCATCCGTCTTGGGAAAGCCTCTTCATCTCTCGCTTTACGGTCCGCTCATTCACATCCCAAAGCCGCGCCAGCTCGGTGTGCCCTATCGAGACCTCATCAAGGCGCCAATTATATCTGGCAGTCACCATCGCATTCAAACGCATCAGTGATGTCTGCAAGGTTGGACTGCCGTGAAGACCCGCCACATTCAGGGCTGTCAGCAAATCATATTTCAAAGACCCCGCCTGAGGTCCTGTCAGCTTCTTGAGTTCCACGATACCATGCCTGTCACCTAGTGCTGGGACATTGCGCCCAGTCATTATTCCTCTTGGCCAAGTTGGCCGGTGCATCTTCTTTGGATGCGATTCTGCTTGAGGATGACAAAGCCATGATTTCCCGTTTTCTGTCAACAGCTTTGCAAAAACGGGATAATTCTTAAATTACCAAAATCTAAAAGAAAATATAGGTATATTGGTGAGGGGTGACATAACTGCTGTCACCTTATTTAGGGTCTGCTGTCACCCTAATTAGGCTCTGTTCCGATTTGCTGTCACCATATCTAGATCAATCAGCGTGAGGATACTTGCAAAATCCTGTAAATTTCGCGAATCGACGAAAAACACGATTTTTTTGAATTTCGGTTTTGCCTGTTTCCTCTTTTCCCGTTATTTAGCAGAAAACACACAATAACAAGAGCAGGTAAAATGCGAGACCATTCAGACCTTCAAGACATGAACGAACGCTCCTTAGCGCAACAAACGGCAGTTCGGCGCGCGACGTTTTCACCAGGGGAGACAAAGACGCTCCGCCCCTTCTCGATCTGGGAGATATCCCAGTTCATGTTTGACGTGCCCGCAGACACGCTGCGTAAGAAGCTGGCGGATGATCCGTCCCTGCCCCAAGGCGAGACGCAAGAAGATGGCCGTCAGCGTTGGTTTACCTTGGAAGAGATCAACGAGTTGCGCTTGCGCGTGAAGTTCCGTGGCCGCAACCTGAAGCCTGAACGGCCCAAAGGCCGCGCCATGCGAGTGGCGGTTTCTAACTTCAAAGGGGGTGTCGGCAAAACCGTCGTAGCCCAGCATCTCGCCAATGCGGCCGCCCTAGATGGCTACCGCGTCTTGTGCATCGATTTCGACCCCCAAGCGACCCTAACACACTCCATGGGCCTCAATGAGGTGAAGGAGACGAACACGGTCTGGGGCATCATGTGCCGCGATCTTTGCCGTGAAGCAGACCGCATCGCAGACAGCTACGACGACCCCGATGACTGCCCCTACCCGTCCTCGGATGAGTTGCCTGAGGACGTGCAATCCATCGGCGCGCAAAGGTTCCAAGATTTCATCCAACCCACCTGCTGGCCGACAATCGACATCATCCCCAGCTGCGCCAACGCGGCTTTTGTAGAATTCGCCTCTGCGCAATACCGGTCTTTGCATAAGGCCTGGAGCTTCTTTGGCTGCGTCGCCCGCTACCTGGATGAATTGCCCGATGACCAATACGACCTGATCATCTTCGATTGCCCGCCAGCCATCGGGTACCAATCCCTCAACGCGGCCTTCGCGGCGGATATTCTGTATATCCCGTCAGGCCCAGGCTACTGGGAATACGATTCCACAACCTCCTACCTAGGCCAGCTTGGCGACGCGATGCAGGACATCTCGGAAGGCTTCACCGCATTGGCTGAGGACGCAGGGTTAACGCTGCCCAAACAGTTCCATGATGTACGTCTGCTCATGACGCGCTTTGAAGCCAACAACCCTTTGCATGCCGCAATGATGGATGCCTTTCGCAATGTGTTCGGCGCAGATGTTTGTGCGAACCCGATCGAAATGACCCGCGCAGTAGAGCAATCGGGCCGCTTCCAAATGAGCGTCTATGAGCAGGATTACCGGCAAATGACCCGTGAGACGTGGAAGCGTGCGCGGCAAAGTTTTGACCGCGCCTATGACGAATTCCGAAACACTCTGCTGGCCTCATGGAAGCGCCAGTCCGAGCAGGACAAGGATTGATCACATGACACGCGACAACAAATTCGGCTTCGCGCCGCTGGAAACCAAATCCGTAAAACCTCGCTCCCGCGCCGTCGGGCCAATGGGGGCTGCGGTGCGGGACGCCGCTGAGAACCTGACCGAAAGCACCGAGGCCAAGGTGGAGCAACGCCGCCAGAACGCAGATGATGCCAAAGCTTTCCGTGCGGCGGCGGACGAGGGGCGGGTGCTGGAGCGGGTCTCGCTGGATGACGTCCACACCGATGATCTGCCGCGCGACCGTCTGGAGCTGGAGGCCGTGGCCCAAAGTGATGAGATGGAGGAACTGAAATCCTCCATCATGGCGCGCGGCCAGAAAGAGCCGGTGGAGCTGTACCGTGGCGATGACGGGCGCTTGCAGTTGAAGAAGGGCTGGCGTCGTTTCACCGCCCTTAGCCAGCTGTTCACCGAGACAGGAGACGAGGCTTATTCGGGTATCATCGCCCGCATCGCGAAAGCCGATGACAACCGCCTGACGCGCTACATCGACATGGTTGAAGAGAACGTCGTTCGCGAAGATCTGACCTTCGCAGAGATGGCGCAAGTGGCGATCACGGCCGCGTCTGACGCGCAGGTCGATGAGGGCTCGGCGGATGCTTTGGTGGGGCGTTTGTACGGCGCTTTGCACAAGATGAAGAAGTCCTACATCCGCAGCTTCGTGACGTTGTTGGATGCCTTGGGTGCGGATTTGTCTTGGCCCAAATCGGTGCCGCGTAACCTTGGCGTAGATGCTGCGCGTGCCTTGAAGGCGGGGCAGGGGGATGTGGCCGAGTTGCGCTCTCGCCTCGCCGTTGCCGCCACGCCTGATGCACAGAATGCCGTGCTTGCGGACTTCGCAGGCGGGTCTGCTCCGGTTGTGAAACCGGCAGCCAAAGCGCCGAAGCAGAAGTTTGAGTTCCACGTGGGACAGACCAAGGTGACAGCGCGTCAGGGGGAATGCCGCATCGTGTCCAAGCAGGATTACGCTTCGGTTCCCAAGGCGCAGTTGCAGCGGGCGATCAAGGCGTTTGAGGATGCTTTGGCGGAGGAAGGCAATCCTTCCATCAAAAGCCTCTAGGGTAACCCATGGGTTACCTTTTGGGGGCGTTGAGGGGATTAATCCTGTTAATCAAATCAAAATTCCCTAGTTTTTGATTTGATTAGCGGCTAGAAGCACCTCATGGCAGAAATCTGGTCCTCCCCCTATTGGCCGCGTTTTACCTTTGACGCGACCGCCTTAGCCCCCTTACTTGCCGCCGCATCAGAGGCGGTGGGAGAGGTGCGTGGCATGCACGCCGGCCTAACTGACGACGAGCGGGATGAGATCATCCTGCGAGAGTTCACCCGCGAGGCGGTGCACAGCTTTTCCATCGAAGGCGTGGAACTGGAGCCGTCTCAGATACAGGCGTCGATCGTGGCCAGCATGGCGAATAAGGCTCTAACACAGCCCAAACGCCGCGCCGATGATGTGGTTACAGTTATGCGTGATGCGCGCAGCGGAGCAGGGGGGCTGACGGCGGAGCGGCTGCAAGACTGGCATGCCACATTGTTTGCGAAAGCCGAAGTCGAGGACCTTGGCCAGTGGCGCAGCTTCGATATGGTCATCGCTAAAAGCAACATCGCGGGGCGCGAGAATGAGGTTCTCTATCGCGCTGTGCCCGCTTCGCGGGTAGCTTACGAGATGGAAGAATTCCTTAGTTGGTTAGCCACGGATGAAAGCCCACCTACGATCCGAGCCGCCATCGCTCATCTGTGGTTCGAGAGCATTCACCCCTTCAGTGACGGGAACGGACGCATCGGTCGGGCCTTAATAGAGTATGTTTTTGCCCAAACTGCGCTGCTACCATTTTCCCTGTCGCGCCAGATCGAGGCGGATAAGCAAGGCTACTACGACGCGCTGCAAGCGGGACGTCAGGAAGGCCAAGGGGGCATTGATGCCACGCCCTTCATCGGTTGGTTCCTAGAGGCGCTTCTGGCGGGCGTAGATGCGGCCCACGCTGAGGCGCGATTCCTTGCCGCCCGCAACCGCTTCTTCCTGCGCTTTGAGAGCGCTATGAGCGCGCGTCAGGGGGCGGTGCTTCGAAAGTGGTGGGCGTTGGGCCCTGAGAAGGTCTCAGAGGGCCTCACGGCGCGTTTATACGTCAAGCTAGGCTCTATTGCACCCGCAACCTCCACACGTGACCTGGTGGCGCTTGAGGAGGCTGGAGTGCTGGAAGGCGTGGGGGCAGGGCGCTCGAAGGTGTATTTGGCACAGTAGGTGGTTTGATCAAGCGCTGCCTAATGCTCGGTTAACACTCGTGATCACAAATTGATTTTAGATAGGTAAAGGATTCAATAAATGATGAAGTTGGTTGGTAAGGCTCTTCTTAGTGCAATTGCATGCGCGTTACTCGCGCTCCCTGCGTCGGCGGAGCCATATACCTTGCCAGATGGCACTGAAGTCGCAGCGCTGGATATCTTCCAAGAGTGCGACGTGTGCCCAGAAATGGTTGTCTTGCCCATGGGAGACTTCCTGTTTGGCGCGCCGATAGAGCAAACGCTAGATACGCCGCGTATTCTGAAGCTAAAGCCCGGTGAGAAACCCGGCAGGCCGCAAGAGGGGCCGGAGCACAAAGTCATCATCGATATCCCCATTGCTATGGGACGAAACGAAGTCACGCGCGAGGAGTGGTTGGCTTGTGTCGATGACGGTGGGTGCTCGCACACCGCAAGCCCAAAAATCACTCAGATGGGCGGATATATTTCGGCGGATAATCCGCGTCATCCAGTGATGGATGTCTCATACTTAGACGCCTTGGAATACGCGGCTTGGCTGAACGGAAAAGTCGGCGCGAACGTCTACCGCTTACCGATCGAGGCCGAGTGGGAATACGCCGCGCAATCTGGAACAAACACCAAGTTCGCCCAAGGTGACACTCTGACCACGGACCAAGCGAGGTTCCTTGTGTCCGTTAAGGTGAATGGTAAATGGGTAACCGTACCGAAGGGCGGCGGAATGCCCGTTTTGGTTGATGAGCTTGATGCAGCGAATGCATGGGGCTTGCGTCATATGTCTGGCAATGTTTTTGAGCGGACAATGTCGTGCAGTACGCAACGGCATTTGGGTTTAGAGACGTCACGAATTTATTTGGACGCATTTAACCAAGTGAAAGCTTGCGATCGCATCGTAAAGGGCGGCGCATATCCGGTTCATGTAGAATACGCGCGACCCGCAAGCCGCGGAGCCTCATCTGAGGGCGGACGCACCTCTATGATTGGGTTTCGTATCGTTAGAGAGCTTTAGGAGCTTGGTTAGATATGAAAACCAAAAGACCTGACTAAACCGATAGATGCTTTGGTTCAGTCAGGTCCAATTTGGAATTGTTGATTAGCTGCCTAGGCGCACCGCGAGTGCCTAGGCAGGTGATTATTCACCCTCTTTCGGGCATTCCTCGACCAGTGGCAGCGCCTTGTTGGCGGCACCGGATAATGTCGGCACCTGCGCGGAGCCAGAACCGCCCATGGAGACCATACCTTTGAGGTCGATCTTGGGCGCCTTCAGCTCGATGCCCGAAGGTCCGATTGTGATGGAGCCGCCGGGGCCTTTGATGGTGAATTTCTCGTAGGCCATCAACGTGTGCTTGCCGGTGTTGGTGGTGATGCTTTCAACGACATTGACCGTCATCTTGCCGCTGACTTCTTGCTCTACATTGCGGCCCACAGAGATCAGGTGATCCGCATAGATCGCCTGCTTGTGGATGTTGCCGACGTTGTGGACGTGGTCTTTGCCGTAGTTCTCGATCTGGTCGCGACCAACTTTGTAGTTCACGTCTTGACCAATGGTGTGGCGCGCGTCGCGGCCCACGGATTCGGTGTGATCTTGCCCGACCGAGATAGATTTGTCGCGGCCCACGGTTTCAAACTGGTCGTTGTCGACCCGTTTTTCACGGTTGTGCTCGATGTGGATCTCTTGATCTTTCTGACCGTGCATGTAGATCTTCTCGACGTCTTTTTCGTCCTCAAAGGTCAGCTCGTTGAAGCCGCTCCCTTGGTGGGTGTCGGTTTTGAACACGGATTTGGTTTTATTGGCTGGCAACGCATATGGGGCGTTGTTTTTGCCGTTGTAGACGCAGCCTGTGACCAGTGGCTGGTCAGGGTCGCCCTCAAGGAACTCAACCACGACTTCCATGCCGATGCGCGGAATGATCATGCCGCCCCAGCCCTTACCGGCCCAGTTTTGCGACACGCGGCAGCGCATGGAGAAGGCCTTGTCGCGGTCCCAGTGGAAATGGACCCAGATGCGGCCGTATTCGTCGCAATCAATCTCGCCTTCGCCTACCACTGTCGCGGTTTGGGGGCCGTGCACGATGGGGCGAGGGGTGACGCGTTCTGGCTCAAATGGCTCCGCCACTGGGGACATGATGTAGCTGGCCGTATAGGCGTAGCCGTCATCGCCGGAATCGCCTGATCCGTAAGCTTGTGAGCGGAAGGAGTAGTCGACGCGAATGCAGAGGAATTCCTCGTCCAAGATGCCGGGCACTTGTTGCCCGCCCACAGTCACGCGGCACCCCGCGTTCAGGGAGACGACATCGCCCACAACGGAGTGATAGTGGTCGTTGGAGCGTTCTTGCAGCGTGCGCAGGTTCACAACCTCGGAGCCGCGGCCACGGTCGAGGTAATCGCCCGGGTAATCGAAGCTTTCGATCTGCCCGTTGTCATATTGAGCGTCGCCGGTTTGCTCGGTCAGCATTTGGCTGACGGGTGTTTTGAAGTTGTAATCGGTCAAGGTGACCGCGCCTGTGGTGAGCAAGCGACGCGGTTGCCAGTGCCAGAAGTGCTCTTCCGGCGGGCGGTGTTGGCCATCGATGGGGTAGAATGGCACCGTCCCTTGGTCGACTTTCGGGAAGTCATCCATATTGTCGTTCAGGACCAGCTTGTGAGAGCCTTCCTCATGCACAAAATAGTAGTGAATGCCGAAGCGTTCCAATTGGCGGCATACGAAGGTGAAGTCGCTTTCGCGGTACTGAACCGTGTATTCCAGCTCTGGATAGGAGCGCGTCAGGTTGACCTCGTAAGTGGTGTCGCCATGGCCCATGTATTCGCCAAGCACCTTTTCCACGATGCTGACCACATCCATGTTGTGGAAGATGCGCTGGTTGCGGCGGCGAGTGGCCAGCCAAAACCAAGGGCGCAGCACCAATGTATAGGTGTTCCCGTTCTCTTGGACGCCAGTCCATTCGGCTTCGGTGACGACGCCATCAAAGTAGGATTTGTCACCAGTCATGGAGTCAAGTTCCACTGTGGCATGGGTACCAATTAGGCCATCGAAGTCGATATTTGCTTCGTGCGAGAGGGCCTCGACGTTGAATTCGAACAGGTCGTCAATGCTGCTATGCCCATCGAATCGCAAGAGAACCAAATGGTCCTTGCCAAGCGTGGTGTGGAGTTTTCCGACTTTATTGTCTTGGGAAAAAGGCTTGTTCATGAAAAAAGAACCCGACTAAATATGAAATAATTGGCGTGATGTTACTCCTGTCGCGGCGGTTTGCCAAGAAATGATGAGACGGCCGGTACATTAATGATGAGACGGCCGGTACATTAGCGGCGTTCCAACGGTTCAAAGGCTTTGGGGAAGTCGTCCGGCACGGGTCCAGGTGCGCGCCCAAAGCCAGAGGTTTCGGGTGCGTCTGCGAGGTTCACGACACAGCGAAGCCCAACGGCTTGGTCATCGTAGATTACGTCCAGATCAGGCTCAAAAAATGGAGCTCTTCTAGGGGACAACTGCATCATACGCTCGCGGGTGTAAGGGCCTGCGGCACCGTACATATACACAGAGTTCAATGAAGCCTGAGACCTGTGGCTGGCCCCACGCCAAACGCGGCGGTGCCGCTGCGCGGGATCACCTTCAAAGCCCTTTTCAAATTTGGCACCAGTTTCGGGGTCGGCCCAGCTGTCCAAAACCCATTCAGAGACATTGGAACTCATCGCATGAAGCCCGAAGGGGTTAGGCGGGTAGGCATCGGGCAAATGGGTCGTATGGGGCTGGTCGTCCAATGTCGCACGGTACAGTTCCGCCAGATAGTCGTAGGTGCCATCTTGCGTTGCATAGGCCACGTCATGCCCACCTGAGCGCGCTGCGTATTCCCATTGCTCTTCGGTAGGCAGATTAAAGGGTTGCTCCGTGATGTCGGAAAGCCAACCACAAAAGCCAACAGCCTGATGGTAGGCTATTGTGGCTGGATAAGGGCCTTGCCTTTGGTGGCCTTGGTCGAAATCCGGGCGCAAGGGGAGATCATTTACCGCTGCGTATAGATCAAAATCGTAATTGGTTACCTCAAAGCGGGAGATGTAATAGCTATCGATATCGATAGGGGCACGGTCTGCTTCTACGACGGGACCGTAGATCAGTTCATTGCGGACCTCGCCGTCAAGGATGACAGGCACGGGGACATTGCCAAACTTGAAGCTGCCACCTGGAATATGGACCATATCGCCAAGCACTCTTTGGCGCAGTTCCTCGATGTTCTTTTTTGATGCGCGCGGCGCGGAGTAGCCCTTTAAGCCGTCGCCACCAAAGAATTTTTCTACGTCAATCATTCCATCCGAATCCATTGCCCAAGTTACTGCTACAGCTGCTGCGACGACGCCCGATATAGCGCCCCAAACCCACGTCTTCATGCGTAATACCGAGTGGGCGTATCAGGTGCGATTTCACGCTGACTTTCAATTTCCAGCACCTTTGCGTTGAACCTTGTCTGAGAGCCAAAGTCTAGCACGCCGTTTAACCTTGCCATGCCCGCAGCTTTGCCTGTTTTGGTGCCGGTTTGGCTAACACGTTCGATAACTTGTTCCCATTCGCGGCGGGATTGAATCGTATCCATGACAACTAGAATTGCCCCTTCTTGGTATTCTTCACGGGAGTTCCAGAATGTTTCTGACAGGCGATACAGGACCATTCCCTTGGTTTCTGGAGGGCCAAAGGTCAAAATGTCTGGGCGGGCTTGAATTCGGCGTGCGAAGTCCTCGGCCGCTTGCGCATCTGCGAACATCTGGACCACAGCTTCTTGTGCGTCGCGTATAGCGTCGCCAATATTCGAGGCGAGGCGTGCAGGCGCTAGAAGTACATAGAGCGCGAGGTCTCGGATGGCTTCGAAGGCCAATGGGGCAATGAAGTCCAACTTGGAGAAATTATTAGCGGACAATTGATGCCAAATATACATGATGAAATCTGCGATTGTATTCAGCCCAAGAGCCGCAGTGATGCCGCCTTTCGCACCAACACCGATGACCAGTTGTGCGCCACCACGGACATAAATTTTGCCCGTTGGTTGGAAATACTCGATGTTGAATTCACCGGATATACCGATGCCAGCGTTCGCGCCGATAGTGACGCCGACCTCAAAGACCGTAGCCCAACCAAGATTGCCGGAGGAGCGGCGTTTTTCGGGATTGTCCCACTCCAGCCCGCCTTTAATCTCGGCGGAAGCCTCGACGCCTGCAAAAGCACCGGCAGCGACCCCGCCTTTGCCGTTGGCATCCGAGCCACGTCCCATGACGGTGCCGTCGGCTTCGGGTTTATACTCAATCCCCACATTCCCCATGATCGAAGCACCAACCATAGCGTCGGCACTGAATTGGGCCTTGAAGCGGAAATAGCCGAAGTCCAACTGGCTTTGCGCAGCCGTTGAGGTTGCGTTGTTGGAGGCATTGCTCGCGTCCGCCAAATCCAGCAATGCATGCCAGCCGTCGCGGTCGGGTAGGAACCCTGTGAGTTCGGCTTTGGCCTCGGCAAGGTTTGCGCGCGCGTTGCCGCCAAGGCTTAGGCCATAGCTGTTGTCCGCGGGGTTGTGGCCAAGGTTCAGCTTGAACCCTGCATAGCCGCGCATCAGCTGCGCACCAGCAGACAGATCGTAGTTATCGCCCGAAGTAGACACCATCAGGCTGTTGTTGACCCCATCAACCCAAGACGTGAAGCTGTTATCCCAAATATCGCTGAGGGAGCCGGAGACATTGCCCTGAATAAGCGTACCTTCCGCCGCGACACCCGCACTAAGATCATCGCTGAGCTGCTGGCGGACGCCGCTCATGGCTTCCATAATTGCGGCTCGATCTAGTTGCTTGGGATCGGCGCGGGAGCCGATCTGCCTCGGTTCTAGAAGCTGGGGGCGGACCTGATATCTGCGTAAGTGATTGCGCATTTTGTCGGAGCGAATGTAGTTATATTTCCGGCTGCGAACGTTGAAGACTTGCACAACATGCTTGGACGACAGCGCGCCGGTTGGATCGATGTAATCCTTGATCATATTCGCCAAGGCATCGTGCGGATCCCCTGCCTCAGTGGGTGTTGGCACGGCGTCCTGAAGCGCGTCGAAGGCGGCCTCCATTTGATCCATTTCGGTGCGCAACTCGGCCAGAGCGGTGTCCCCGCCAAACAACAATACAACGCTGCTGCCAACAGCCGGGTCGCCACAAGACGGCACATAAAAGATTTCGATTTCGCCGCAATCCATGCAGATGCTCATGCGTTACTCTCCTCTAGCCCAAAATGCTGGCGGGCTTTGTACAAAATAAAACCCATCGAATACTTGCCGCTGGCGATCGTCTGCCAAAAGTTCGAATGCTCGTTGGGGTCGATCCGCTTAAGAAAGCTAAAGGCGTTCAGCAAATCAGTTTCGTTGTCAAAATTGTGGGTTTGGAGCCGCACGGCTGTATCGACGAAAGCGGCGTGGTCGTCCTCCGGGATGTCACGTTCCACGCAAATTTTGCGTGCATAGCGATTAAAGCTCACCAGCTTCATGGCCCGCCACTTTTGCCGCGTGAGGATCATACGCTCTGGGTCGGCATCTAAGCCGGCATCGGCGGTGATAATTTTTGCGGCCCAAGCATCTGGGTGGGGCTGCTCAATGGCAACGAGTGAGTGCAAGGGCACGAAAAGGCCCGCGATCTCTCCGGCAGTGGCTTGGCCCAAGATTGCAGCAAGGAAATCCGGCTCAAAGAAGCGAAGAAAGAACGTGTCGCCGTGGTCATCAACCAGTTTGGTGTATTTGCGGAAATGCGACCGCAAGGTTTCCAATGACTGGTCGGAGCGGATGAAAATGCCGATTTGACGGCGCCAAAAATGCCAGGGCGCATCCGTGTCGAGGCTGTCAGTGGCGGTCATCAGATCGCGCAGCATCCGGCAGTCGGGTTTGAGCTCCACCAACCAAGGGGATAAGTCCCCGATGTTTTCCATGGCCTCGCCGGAATATAGGCAGGTGTGGCTCAACCCTTGGTCTTCGAGCATTTCAATCAATCCCGTCGCCTGCGCGGCATCGAGAATAGCGTAGAGACGGGTTTGATCGGCATCAGTTCCATAGTCGCCGAGCATCGCTGGCAACAACTGCGGAGGGACGGTGTCGGTTGACCCCAACTCAGGGGCGAGGGGGATCAAGTCTGTGACAGTGTCAATGACAAGCGGACGGGACATGTATGTATTTCGACAGAAGTTCTAAAAATTAATGCTCAGACCATAAGGCGAAACCTTGTGGTATGGGAAGCTTAAATGCGTGATCAATGGCTTATGTGAATGGTTTGGCGGTGCAGTCCCGATGGTTGGTGTTACGGCGGCGGGGTAAGATGCCAGACCTCCTCAGTGGCTGGCTGGCCCTTCATTCCGCCGTTTAGGGTCTCATGTGCGAGGCGCGTTAATGTGTAGTGGGAGCTGTAGAGCGCGCGAACCATTTCCTCGGGGACGGAGAACGGCGGGCCGTCGAGTTTGGTTTGGTCATATTGAAACGTGAGGAGGAGCTGCGTTGCAGCCTTAGTAATTCCAACCAAATGGTTCCCGTAATTTTGGCGCATTTCGTCGGGCAAGGCGACTAAGGCGGCGCGGTCATAGATTGCATCAATATGGCCTATCTGACCGGCGGTCAGACAGAAAATATCACCTACGTAAATGTCGATGTGATCCGCGCTGAGGTGAGTGAGATCGTTTACCTGTTGGCGGCTTGGCTCGACGCCTAGGGTCTCAAAGAGCTGGTCAACAGCAATGGCGCTGAGTTCCGCGCCAATCACATGATAGCCTTGGGCTAGCAGCCATGCGATGTCATGGGTCTTGCCGCATAGTGGCAAGAAAATGCGCGCCCCTTTGGGCAGGTTTAGAGCCTTAATATACTTTACCAAGAATTTGTTGGGCTTGCCCTCGTGAAAAGCGGTGCGTCCGGTTTCCCATCGATCATGCCAAAAATTAGCGTCCATAAGATTAGGTCCTTTGCAAGAAGGCCTGACCGCAGTCCGAGCCTTCTTGGGGTAACATGCCGCGGTCACCAATGGTGGTTTTGATGGACATCGGGCAATCCCCCAGTTCATGGTTTGATTTGCGCGTAGGCTATGCTGACTACGACAAGTGTAAAGCTGAAACTTGCAGGAGGACGGCATGGGTAAAGTAGCGGTTTTGGGGATTTTTGTGGCTGATGCCGCATTTCGTGCGGATCGGATGCCTGTGATGGGGGAGACGATACTTGGCAACTCCTTCGCGCTTGGACCGGGTGGAAAAGGCTCTAATCAGGCGGTAGCGGCGGGCCGGATGGGGGCGGAGGTGTCATTCATCTCGGCGCTTGGGGCTGATGCATTTGCCCAAATGGCCCACGATATGTGGGTGCAGGCTGGTGTGACGCCCGTGATCCGCGAGATTGCGCAGAGCTACACGGGAGCCGCGTTCATTTATGTGGATGAGGCGAGCGGGGACAATGCGATCATCGTGTCCCCCGGCGCGGCGAGCTTGATCGGGACGCAAGACATTGTGCGTGCACGCGACGAGATTGAAAGCGCGGATGTCTTCTTGACCCAGCTGGAGCAACCTATGGAGGCGGCAATCGCAGGACTGCGCGTGGCGCGAGACGCTGGCGTGACCACGGTATTGAACCCGGCCCCCGCCGCCGACCTACCTGCGGAGATGCTTGCACTATGCGATTACATCACCCCGAACGAGACGGAAACCGAGGCGATCACGGGGGTTGCCGTTACCGACATGAACAGCGCTGAGAAGGCGTCAGGGGTTCTGAGGGAGATGGGCGTTGGGGTGCCTATTATCACCATGGGCGAGCAGGGCGTGTATTTGGATGGGCATGGAATGGTGCCAGCAATTAACGCTGGCAAAGTGATCGAGACCACAGGGGCAGGGGATGCGTTCAACGGCGGGTTTGCAAGCGCGTTGGCGCGGGGGCTTCCTGCTTTGGAGGCCGCGAAATTTGGATGTGTTGTAGCGGGAATTTCTGTGACCCGTGGGGGGGCTGCGGCCTCAATGCCCACGCGCCCTGAGGTTGATGCTTTGCTGGCCTAATAGAGAACGCTTTGCGAGGATCGCTGCTTTAATGCCTCAAGCCGGTTGGGGTTCATCGGTATGGATCTGTCCTGCGCGGGCACAAAATTAGGGAACACCGAGCTGAGGAACTCGAGCCTGACGGTTATCAGTTCTGCACTGACTTTGTTCGCAAATGTTGGTTTCTGGTAGCTGTGCCCGACAGGGGTGGGCAGCAGACCTTCATCGACCAACGCGCGGTCGCGTTCATTCACGCGGGCGATGGCGATGGCGATGAACAAGCAAGATATGAAGATCGAGACGCGGCCTAGAATCCGCAAGAGATGTTTCATGGACCTGTGAACCCCAATTTTGAGGTGAAATCTGTCCAGAATTCTGTTTCGCGTAGGACGGCTTCTACACTTCCTGGTGCAGGGGCGCGAGCAGCGGCGGTTCGTGCATGCAGCCCTGCAAGATCGTTGGATTGCTCAGGCTCCTTGCCGGTGTAATTCGCCCAAGCCAGCTTTATGCTATCCAAAACACTGGGCTCACCGGTTCCCAATCGGGACACCTCGCGGCCCTTGCTGTTTAGGAACTGTGCCGACGGGGTGGCGTTCGCGGTGGCGGGGGCAGACATTGTGCGGTGATAGGAGTGGCCGATCATGACAAATGCGCCAAGCATCAAGCCGATGCCAAGAATGCGAATGATTTTGAAAATGACCATTGTTTTGCTCTGTTTTCGCTAAAATACAGTGCAAGTATTCCAAAGGACTGTGGCCAGATCGTGGCCAGTGTGCGGATAGTTTGAGGATTGAGCCGCACTTTTCGCCCGAAGGCGTGCCCCTCTCCCAAGTGGCGTTCAACCATTGGGAAAGGGGAGGAATTTTATCCGACGATGGCGGCCTCGGTGGCGGCGCGCAATTCATCCTCGGTCACGCCTTCAGCGCATTCGACGATTTTCAAGCCACCTTCGACCACGTCCAAGACACCAAGGTTGGTGATGATGCGGTCCACAACTTTCTGGCCCGTCAATGGCAGCGTGCAGGCCTTCAAAAGTTTGCTGTCACCGTGTTTGTTGGTGTGGTCCATGACCACAACAACACGGCCCACACCTGCGACCAGATCCATCGCGCCGCCCATGCC
>NZ_JBDWIU010000007.1:0-369888 GCF_039974535.1 Litoreibacter sp.
TGATATTTATCATGCCCGCAGCATGAAGGACCTAGCCGAGGAGTTCGTGGCGGAAGGTCTATTCGGTGACATCCCAGACCATCTGGCCCATTACATCGACTATGACGCCATCGCCCGCGATCTGGCTGTGGATTACAGCGAGACTGAAATAGCGGGCGAGTATTTGATCTATCGGGCAGCATAGCTACTGCCCGACACAGAACAGCAATTGCGACGTGGTTAATGCCAAATCCTGTTGAACGTCATTCTAGAATTCAGCGAGTTGATCGTCCAAATCCCCCGCATGGATGCCCCGTCTTTTTGGGCGATTTCCATCGCTTTGTCATTGCCAGAAATATCCAGATCAACTTTGCAAATATATCTTGAAGTCATGAACCCGCTATCGGTGACCGAGCAAGAAACCGAGTTCGGCACAACGCTGAATTGCATCCCTTGGAATTGCGAATTTGCAACATCCGCATAGGTGCCGCGAAAAGTCCCAAGCTTAAAGTTGGCGAGAACTTTTATGTAGTTTTCGTCAATTTGACGCTCATATTCGCGGACAACTTTTGCAGTATCAATTTGTGGTTCAGCGGTGGCCACTTTGTAGCCAGCAAACGCAACACCAACGACGATGATTGCAACAGCAGCAACAACACCAAAGTTTTCTTTCTTCATCACTTAATCAGTCCATCATCTGGATGAGCGTGGAGAATTCAAAAGGGGTCCCTTGTTTATATCACTAGCACGTACCGATGATCCGATCACCGTCGCCTTGTTTTCCACAGGTTTTTCGGCGGTGATTGGCCACTGAAACCCATGCTGAGTGCTGCATTTGAAAGGGACCCCTTTTGACAAGGAGAAAATGCCATGGATTCCAGTTGTTTGATGACAAAACCGTGTCACTCTAATCAGGTGACACAAGCCCAAAACGCAATTACTGAGTCAGATCAAAAGCATAGCAAGCCAAGGCACCAAAACTCGCACGGTAGAAAAATCGGCTATGTCCGCGTTTCAGACACGGATCAATCCGAAGCCCTCCAGATCGACGCGCTCAAGGCCGCAGGTTGCGCCGTCTTATATCGCGATCACGGCGTCTCGGGGGGCAAGAGAGCGCGGCCTGCTCTGGATAGGATGATGGGTAAACTCAAAGCGGGAGATACGCTGACGGTCTGGAAATTAGACCGCCTTGGGCGATCAACGATCCATCTGCTGTCGATCCTAGAAGACCTACAGCAACGCGGCATCCACTTTCATGCCATCACGCAGGGTATCGACACCTCAACCGCCGTAGGGCGCATGATCTTTGGACAATTGGCGGTGTTTGCAGAGTATGAGCGGAGCTTAATCTCTGAGCGCACTAAGGCGGGCATGGCTGCAGCGAAAGCTAGAGGTGTGCACGTGGGGAGGCCAAAAAAGACTTCAACTAATCTATCGGTCGTATAAGGTGACATCAAAACTACTAGAACGAAGAGCCTGTGCCGTGATGAATGGTTATATTGTTAAGCTTTTAATTTGGTCTACATTTCTTACCTCACTGATATTTATTTTTTTCAGCCTACTCGTTTCACACAGTCATTCGGGTTTTGCGTGGGTGACTTCAACGGCATTACTCATGATCGCCTTCTTTGCATTTACATTAGAAGGGGTACAGCAAGCCGTTAATTCAAGCCGAAAAATTGGAGAAGATGTTATTGATTCTGAATCCGAGCGAAGCGATTTAGCTCAAAACGTCAAAATCCTAACTAAGAATTACGAGGTTTTTTCAGCGGCAAGGCAATTTCTATCCATTTTATCAATATTACTTTTCAAAACGATTCTTGATGCGCAAATACCAACTGAAGCAAAGTATGTACTTTTTAGAGGAAATGACCTAGAGTTCGATATAGCCGAATTGCTTAGAAATCAAATGTTAACCTTAGTTTGCTCAGCATCAATCATTGCTTGGATTCTGCAATTATTGCCAAAGCGCATAGCATCGAACAACCCTATTTCATTTCTGTCACCTTGGAAAATCGCAGTAGGCAAGGCCTTGCTTACTCTTGGCGCATTCGGATTGGAACGTCCAACCTATTGGGTTTTATTTCTAATCAATAAAGCTTTTAAAAAAATACCTCTTGAAGAAAAAATTCTCAAGGTAAGTACTTATGAAAGAGTTCTAGAGGTAGCAAAACAACAGGGAATTTTAGTCAAAAAAAGAGATATTCGAATAGTTGTTGGAAAACGCGTAAAAGTTTTTGAGAAGATTATTTTTGAAGTACTCCCTGAGTTTGTTCAAATAAAATCAAACAAAGCTGTCGCTCAATGCAACTTTGTGGCAGATGGTTACTGGACGCTTGGGGAAGCACAAGGCTGGGCGAACGAAAGCCATGTACCAACGTTTGTTCGACACTCGGAAACTAGATCAAAGACCATTACATTCTACGCAGAAGATGGAAATTTCTTTAGTCGAGACGATACTTCCGATGATTTGGAAGAGCAAATACCGGAACAGGGAATCGAGTTGGAAACAGAATCTGCTGAAAGCCCTTGGAGACAGGCAACTGTATTCAATAGTATTCTGAAGATAAATCCTGCGATGATAAGCGCAAATCACACAGGAATTGAGCTGACATTAGAAGCCGAATACATTCAAGTCCCAGACGAGAATACATCTACCGACGCGGTTCAACATCGTCTCTTTGAATTTTCAGTTATCGACCCCACATCCGAAATTCAAGTTTCCATTTGCTCTGAGCGAGCCCCTGGGCCGGTTCATGCAGAAATCACTATCAACGACTCCTATGGTGTAGAATCGAACTCTAAACTACTTTTTCAACCAATCGAGAAAGAGAACCTTCAAGACCGTGAAACAGAAGGTGTTACAGTAAGCTATAGTAGGCCATTTTTAGATGCCAAAATATTGTTAAGCGTCGATATCTAGGTCTATTAGCCTTTTTACGTCCTCGGCGCCCTACCTTTTATTGGCGTCGTGCATTCTAACTCTTCAAAATTGCGATCAGGAAGCATAATTGATCGATGCGGAAGCCTATAATTCTCACTGTCCAATTCCTCGCGAAGAAATCGGTTCACGACTTCCTCCGTGAGTCTTCCATCAAAAAACTCAGGATACTGCGCCCTCATGTTGAAATGGTCTTTACTATCGTCACTCACCCAAACCCCCAGATATGTTATAAATTTTACTGAGAGTACCATATGTTGATAAAACATCAACATATAGATCACTAATTTTGACCTTGCCTCCTTAACATATGTTGTTGATATTGCGCTAAAAAGGCGTGAGGAAAAGCATGTGTGAAGACACTCAAAACTGCGGTCGCTATACGATATCGGATATTGCAAAGCGCTTTCCGTTCACTCGAAGTTCGGTCAAACGGAAGCTATTTCATTCTAATCATTTACCACAACCAGTCAAAGCACCGCATCCGGGTGGCTTCTGTTGGAAGCTGTGTGAAGAGCACTTACTATATATAGCCCAGTTATCCCGAGAACGCTTCTAGCAAACTCTGTTTTCACTTAACGGAAACATAACTACGCATCATTCGCCCGCTCCCCATAAGGCTCATAGCCCTCTGGGGGCACAGGCGTGGCGGTGGGTTCGCCGTAGCGATGGCGACGACATAGATCGAGCCAGAGCCAGTACATGAGAAGTTGGGAGAGGTTCCAGTCTTCGAACGGGGTTTGTTCGCAGTGAATGACCCAATGGCCAAAGTCGACATCGCCGCGATCTTCTAGCCAATCAGCAATATCCCAGTAGCTTTGCGGCAGATGGATCATCGCGTCCACACCATGGCTGTTTTTGTACAACCGCGTGATGGGTTTATTTTGAGCGTCGGTGTCGTCCTGCGACTTCAAGAATTGCATAAATTCAATGTGGTTCATGTAACGACAGGATAGCATTTTTAGGTACTATCCTGCCATCGGAACATAGTCCTATGCCGTTGATTTATCGCTCAAACCCATGATCCTTACCTTGATCACGTTCAAAACCCTTGAACTCTTTTGCAGGGGTGTCATCAAGGCCATTACGGATGCGGTGCAACGCCTCTCTATGCTCAGCCGTCTTTGGATCATCATCCCAACCACGATCATAATTCATGACCTGCTCACCGTCCTTGCAAACCTGTAGCTTTGAGATTTTTCCACCATCAATCCCAAACTGTGACGGTTCGTCATGCACTTTCGCGGTGAATGTATAACCTTCCATCGTGATGATACGCCCATCGGTCCACAGGCTTGTGTCGTTATCGCGTTCGTTGAATGCGACCCCAGATTGCTTAGATGGCTCTGGTGTGCGCTCTGAGGGCTGTTTTAAACCCGTCCTGATACCCATCATGCCCGCTGGAGCCAGATTGGGCGCAGGTTTTTGGGCAAAGCTTGGTTTGAGCACTGGTGCTGCGTTGTCTTTATCGCACAAAGGCGATCCATCGGGATTGGTCACGGATTGGTTGAACGCGTCCTTTGAGGAATTGTCAGGCATGTTGGCGCACTCCTAAAAGCTATCAAGGATGATGAAGGGGGATGGGTTATCGAAGACATCTTCGAAGTCGATTTGTGCAAGCAAGAGGTGCAGCGCATGCGCTGCTGCTTCTCCCATCTCAAGACACAAGGCGGGGTTGGATTGCATGTGTTCCCACCGATGCGTGATTTGATCTTCATCAATGGGCATGCCGCTAAGTTTGGCGGCTTTGAACAAGTCGGTGGGGGAGAGCAAGAGTTTTACCTCAGCCCAAAACGGCGCATGGGATTCAATGTCTATCATGGTGTGTCTCACATTTTTGGGGGAAGAAGGTCACCACGGCGGCGATTTTGTCCGCCGTGGTTAGTCTTGTGAGGGTCAGTCCTGCTTAGCGTGGAGATTGACGCCTTTGGCAGCCATCTCCGGGTCTTCGAACCATTTAATCTTCGTCGCCATAATCGGGTTGGTATTTTCGATCAGGATCAACTGTTGGTTTGGTTTCAAGCGCATCAGCTCATCGGGGTAAGCCAGCTTACGCTGTGTCGCCGCCCGTGTGTCGGTATCCGTGCTGGAGCTGCTAGATGACCCACCAGAGCCTCCAGAGCTGGAGCTAAACGCCGTGGCTACTGCCGAGCTAAAGTTCCACACCGTGGTCACACCGCACATATCCGAGAAGTAATCAGCCGAAGTCTTATCGGGAGAGCCAAAGTAAGCCACTGCCCCGCTATTGCCGATGAAGCTTTCGTAATCCTCGCCATACACCTTGCGAAGCTGGCAAAGGTCTTGGGTAATCCCCCAAAGCTGGATTCCAAAGCCCGCCATCAAGCCAAAGGCTTGCTCCACCATGGTCAGACGCCCCAAGGCGGGCATCTCATCAAGGATGAACAAGACAGGCTTCTCTGGCTTGTCTTCGATGTTCCGCGCATTGACCGTGATGGCTTGTTGCACCAACAGCCGCAGGAACCGAGCAAATGCGCCCAGCCGATCCGCAGGCAGAATCAAATAGATGGTCATCCGCTTCTTTTTCAAATCCTCGAATTTGAAATCCGACACCGACAGGCTTTCCCGCAAACGCTCACTATCAAGCATGTGCGTCTCGGCCTGAGCCGAGGCCAAGACATTGGCCATCAGCTTTTCTTCCTTTTGCAGTGACCGTGCGCCCGTGGAACGAACAATGTGATGCGGCGACTTCGCCATAAGCTGGAACAACGAGGTCAGCTCTTCTCCACTCAGCAATAGAAGATCACGCATCGTTCCAAGATGGCGTTTGCCTTCGAACTCTTCATCAAAGGCAACGAACAGGATCAGGCCTTGTAGCAAAGCTTTGGCCTCTTCCTGCCAGAAGCTATCACCGTGGCTGTCCTTTTGAACCAAAGCGTCAGCCAGTAGCATGGCGTTTTCGACGGCATCAACATCACCAAGGTCCAACCAATCCAGCGGATTGAACCGCGCCACTGGCAGGCCAGAGATACCCCATGGATCAACGGCGCGAACCTCTTGTCCCATATCTTCCCGCGCTTTAGCGGTGATCATTGCATTCTCGCCCTTAGGATCAATCACGAGAACCGAACCATCGTAGCACAGCAGATTGACGATGATGTGTGAGACGCCCTTGCCAGAACGTGTTGGGGCTGATGTTAAAAGATGCCGATCACCCTTGTATGAGAACACCTCTTCAACCGCGCCATCAATGGCAACAGCCCCAAGAATGATCCCATCACGCCCCATCAAACCACGTTCCATCATGTGGTCCAGATCAGCCCATTCACTAGACCCAAATGTCGTGGGTGTTTGCATCATGGCTTTGACGCCGTGGCCCAGCCAGTAGCCAACGGCGATGGAGAAGCCTACGAACGACACCAGCCATGCTGCGCTCCACCCCAGCATGCCGTTGTTGAACACAGCAATCGCCAGCGTGAGGCATGCGACGGCGACCATGACGATTTTTCGAAACTCTTTGGCTTGCGGCGACAGAAACCATCCAAGGCAAAAGCCGCCGCTAACCGAAACCACCATCATAATGATACGGGCCATAGTCATCTCGAAGGTGTATTGGGACGAGTAGTTATTGTAGCCATTCCCAAACATAGTTTGGGCAATAACGGGTTCTGTTGCGGCAATCGCCGCGATACAGGCCAGCAGGATTGCTGTCTGATTTGTGTTGAGCCAACTCATGGCACTCTCCTTCAAAGAAGTTTCAAGTGCCTATGGGTCTAGGGAATGCGCCAACCCGCTTGCGCGGGTATTGCGCGGGTTAAATCGGGTAGCTCTCAAACTCATTACGCTCAGCTTTCGACCGCAACTTACTCAAGGTACAGAACTCGACGGTGAAGGCAGAATTAGTCGAAACACACCCCCCAGAATCCTTGACACATAAGAAAAATCCATACCTACTATTTCTATTATTTTGATTATTTTGAGGAGCCTCGTAGAATGCGGTTTGGTATCAATCTTTTTGCAGTCATGTTTTTGATATTTTCTGCAAGCTTATCAACAGCTTCAGCACAATCATGTGACGCGAATTACAAAGACCACTTAACTGAAAATGGATTACATTATTCTGTCACTGGGCGAATCGAAGACGCAAGGCGCATTTCTCTCCCAGCGATGAAAAGTGTAGATCAAGACGCCATTGTTGCCCTAGAATCTAAACGACTTCCATATTCCGAACAGGGGAAAATATTTATTCGATCTGGTGCTGGTCAGAAGAATTGGTTGAACTTAGGCAATGCACAGCAACTGCCAGATGCGGTATTAGTGCGTCGTTTGACCCGTAGCATAACCCCATTGACGTCCGATTTCGTAGCCATTTACCGCGAAACACTGGGTGAGACAATTTGTACGGAAAACAACACAGGTGCGCAGTTAGGTACGAACGGACGGTATTTCGTTCCCGAAGCTGAGTACGTTGCGTTTCACAATGGGAAGGCTGCAGGAGGTGGAAAAAATAAGCTTCTTCAACAACGGTTCCACTTTAAATACCATCGTGAAAATGGCTCGGCTTGCCTCTCGACCGACGAAGTGACTGATCTGAATAATATGCCTGTCGCGTCACTTGTGTTCAATGGACGTAAACCTACAAAATCCCTAACCAGAGTACAGGCAATAGTCGAAACCACATCAACACAGATAGCTAGCATTATTCTTCCGTCACCCGCCTATGCGCGTACCGCACCAAAGTCAAAATCGTTGAACGAGGACGAGCAACTACAGGTTTCGAGCGTCGAGGCGTCTCTGCATTACCTTGACGGCTCCCCAGAGAGTTGCATTTCTATGGATGCCCCGGCCCCTACCGCCACCTTAGGGAGCCAGTTCTGGGCAGCAATATCTGGAGTAGGTGTTCATCAGAAAGCAGCGAGAGCATTTGCAGCGTCGGGCGATTGGAAACCTCGCGTGACCGAGCTCCATTTTCAAGAGCTTTCTGGAGACTTTGCAGCAGGCTATATCAGGTTGAGATGGCAATAGTGGAACCAACTAATGATAACTAAAGAGTTGGAAAATATTCTAGATGCCCTGCCTTCGTTCTTAAAAATCATGCGAAGACTTCAGAACCCATTGGTTAAAGTGACGCAAGGCCACAAGGAATACAAACCTCTCGAAACTGCTACAAAAGCTGTTTGGTTGATTGTTCCATTTCACTTTTTAGCATTCTTTGGTATGGTCAACCCACAAAAAGCTGACTTTACCTTTGTGGTCATCTTATCGCTGGCCACTCTGGTACTTTTAATGTGGCTAGGCACGTTAATTGCTGCATTTCTCAATTGGACATCAAACGTTCAAGAATCAGGTATCCGTGATGCCTACACTGGCCATTGGGTTGTGGGTCTTTTCTCGGCGTGGTTCTTTTGCGTCATCATCATCACTCTTGTAAATTTAATAATTTGGGTCAATCAAGATGATACAGCTGGATGGCCAAATGTAGTTGATGACCTAGAGCTTCAAATAAGAGACTGGCCATTCTCTTTGAACCCACTTTTTGTAGTCTGTATATTTGTTCCAACAGCCGCATGCATAGCATTAAGGATATTAGTTTTGCCAAAAGAGAAAAGTGGCACATTTGGTCAATCTGTCTCTTTTCTATTAGTCTGTTGGCTTGTCTGCAGTGGTATCATTAGTGGGTGCGTTACATTACTAGAACCTGTCATTTCGAAGCAATAGCGGTAATTACTTACGACGGCAGTCGCATCGGTCTATTGGATTTTACATGGTCCGAAATTTAAAACGACTTACTCAAGAATCAAGAAGGGGCAAATCTCGTGTATCGCATTCACGACAGCTACGGTTAGGGCGACAGGTTTAGCCTGCGATCACGATTGCGTTGTCGCCTGTGGCTCTGATCATCGGTGTGTCGATGGGTTCGTAGCGCCTGCCCAATTGATCGCGCCAATATCTTCCGATCCTGCGCTTGCTTGTCTCGAAGAGTGACGAACTTACGCTGAAGAGCCTTGCGGCTCCGCATGTGCGCTAGCACCAAACTGTCTCGTTGTACTTGATCGCGCTTGGCGCATTGCATCGCCTCAGTCTCGTTGATCCGTCTGGCTTTGCCGTTCTTGCCAGTCAGCTTGTCAAACAGCCCCCGCAACCCGCCATTGAGCCTCTGTTGCCGTGCAATGGTTTCTTGGGTCCAACGTATCGCTTGACCATCTTTGAGCACCTTGCGTTCATGACGGTGCAGCTTCATCATCTGGGCCTTCTCGTCCAACAAAGGACGCGCATCTTCACCATGTTTGGTCTTGATCTGCGCAATGTATGATTTGAGCTGGCTTGTGACCTTGGATTTCACATCCACACGAACATCCGCCACCGAAGCTAAAACATCAGGCGATCCCAACTTATCTCTGACGTCTTTGGCCTTCTGGCCCACAGGCCTTGCAAGTGAGAATCTCTCGCCGTTTACATCAACCGCGACAAATCCCCGACGATCACCCTTGGCCAGAAAATAGCCCCGTTCTTCAATAGCATTTTTGAACGATTTGAGATTGTCAGACCTCTCCCACGCATCCACAAATAGTTGCTTTATCTCGCGAGGGTCAACACCAACCCGTTTGGCCTGCTGCCATTCCGACAGGGTAAAATTGAGCGGGTTCTTACCGCCGTGACTTTGCAAGCCGTTAGGTAGTTCCCAGCCATGATCCAGATAGAGTTCACGGGAAAGATCAGTCAGTTTGGTTTTGAAATGAGACATGTTGATGGCTCTCATCTCATCTCCATCAATTCGGCTCCACACGGCGTGGGCATGCCTACGATTTTCTTTTTCATGAAGGATGATGGCGCGAGGTTGGCCACCGAGACCCAGTTTCTCTTCGGCGCGGTTAGCGGCGTCCAGTAGTTCCTCTTCGGTTGCGACATGATCTTGTGGCGGACTTAGGCTTAGCGAGAACATGAATTGCGTGCATTGCGTAGCCTTTGAGATCGCATGGGCTTCTGATAACGCACCATGCAGATCATCCGCGACAAAACCTCGAATCTCCATAACTGAGACATGATCGTTATCACGGTCATTCATCAAATGGTCGGCCAGCGCGACAGCGCCAGCTCTTTGAGACCCTTTCAGGATCATGACTTGACCCCCAAAGCCCGCATCAGCGTCACGCGCATCCAAGCAATCTCACCTATGGCCGCGTTGAGGTCAGCCTCTAACTCATCATCGACATAGAGGGTGCCTTGGTGAATGGCCTTGGCAATCTGGTTGAGACTGTTCGCTGATCTCGTCGCACCCAACTTGGCTAGCACCTCAGCCAAGAGCTGTTGCTCCGCAACAGGTGGTTTGGCCCGCTTGCGGTATTTAGGAGCCATATCGGTCAAAACCACAGACTTGATATACGACGCCAAGGGCATAGACCCAGCTTGCGCTTCAAGCTGTTCGCGTTCCTCTGTCGTCAGTCGCAGAGAAAATGGTGCAGGGCGTGAAGATTTGGGATTTGATTGTGAAATGCTCATGGGCGTGGCCCTCGCAATTTAGGTGCCGTTGGCGCATTCGACTTCGCACCGCCCTCTTCCGAATTGGCCAGCAAACGCAGTGCTTTAACCAATTCAGGATCAGATCGCAGGTAGCGTTCCCAACGCTCTAATTCCTCAAACAAATCATGGTGCGAAAGCTGTTCTAGATTTTCGACGCTAAGTGCACCATCTATCCCCCTAAAAAGACTTGAAAACCCCCGTTTCCCTGAGATGTGGGCGGGCGTAAATTGCAGAACGATGCTGCAACTTACATCTAAATTCTGAATAAACCCGTACGAATGGGGATTAGCCAGCACCATCGTCCTTTAGGGCTGTGCAAAAATTCGGAGAACGTTGACCGTGTCACATTCCCCCAGCAACCCCGCTTCGCCCTTTTTTTCTAGAGCGAAGCGTTGTTTTTAGATTTAGTCAATCCATTCCCATGGACGCGTAAATGCCCCCAAAACATGGCTGATAGCGTCTTCGCTCACATCGCCGCGCTTTGCCACCTGCGCCACCAAACCCCGTTTTTTGTCTTCCGCAACGGATACGACCTCCGCCGCAACATCGGCCTTTTCAAGCGCCGCGTTGTAGATGCGAGTGATGGCCATTTTGCGCAACTCAGGCTTGAAGATTTTACCAACAGCGGTTTTGGGCAACTCATCCATCAACTCGATGTACTTTGGATGGGCAGCACGCTCATGCACCTTTTCTTTCGCGAAGGCCATCAAGTCGTCAACCGTCGCCGTACCTCCGTCGATTAACTCAACATAGACGCAAGGGATCTCGCCAGCGTGGGCATCAGGTTGCCCGATTGCACCAGCAAATCCGACCTCAGGGTGTCCGGCCAAGGCCTCCTCGATTTCAGCGGGGTCGATGTTGTGGCCACCGCGAATGATCAGGTCTTTCGCACGGCCAGTGATCCAGAGGTAGCCGTCAGCATCCAAGCGACCCAAGTCGCCAGTGCGCAGGTATTTATCATCGTAGTAAAGACCAATGTTTTTGTCGGCCTCCGTATAGGTGTGCCCTGCAAAGACCCCTGGATTGAACAGACAAATCTCACCGATCTCGTCCACACCGCATTCGGACCCGTCCGTTACACTTCGAATAGTGACCTCTGTATGTGGGAAAGGAATGCCGATGGAACCGACTTTCTTTTCGCCACTTGGGGGATTGATGGACACCAGGCATGTAGCCTCAGTCAGACCGTAACCTTCAACAATGGTCACCCCGCACGCCTTCTCAAATCGGTTGTACAGCTCCACAGGCAAAGGGGATGAGCCAGAGAACGCGATCCGTAAGCTGGAGATATCCGCATCTACGGGACGTTGCATAAGTGCCGAAATCGCAGTCGGAACGGTGATCATAAAGGTCACCTTGTAGCGCTCGATCAGTTTCCAGAAGTTGTCGAAAACCCCGTCACCCCGATACCCTTGCGGCGTTGGGAAGACGACATGCGCGCCTGATGCGATAACCGACATCAGCACCACGTGGCTCGCAAAGACGTGGAATAGGGGAAGCGGGCACATCAGCACATCTTCTTCAGTGAACAACAGCTTGCGGCCCAACCAACCATTGTAAACCACGCCCGAATACTTGTGCTGAGCAACCTTTGGCATGCCCGTTGTACCACCAGTGTGGAAGTAGAAGGCCACGCGGTCACCCACGCTATCCTCAAATGCCAATGTGGTTGGGTGCTTGGCCATCTCGGCGCTAAAATCCAGCACGCGTGCGTGATGGCTGGATTCAACTTTGGGCCGGATAAACGGCACGATAAACTTCTTTATCCCCGAGAGGTATCGAAGCAGGTCTATTTCCAACACCGTCTTCACGTTTGGCGCGTATCCAACCGCCTCGGACACCTTTTGAGCTAGGTCCGTTTTTGGGAACGCCTTAAGCGTCACAACAACTTTTGCGTTGGTTTCGCGTAGGATGGCGCTAATTTGCTCCGGCTCCAACAAGGGATTGATCGGGTTCACAATCCCTGCGATCGAGCCGCCGATCAATGTGAACGCCGTCTCGGATGCGTTGGGCAGAATATAGGCCACAACGTCGTCTTCGCCCACACCCAAGGAACGAAACAGGTTCGCCGTTTGGCAACATTTACCGTGGAGTTCATTCCAACTTAACGTCTCGTTCTTATCCGTAGGCCCCGAGGTAAGCTGGTAAGAGAAGGCATCGCGCTCGCCGAACTTCTCTTTGGTCCGCGTCAAGAACTGGTACATTGTTTTTGGAAGGTCGCGATCTTCCCAAGCGCATTCGGCTTGGATCGCGTCCCGATCCGCCTTGGTGGCGAAATTTCCCATATCTTCCTCCCTTAGCAACCCGTGATCAGGCCGTCATTCTGTTACCAATTAACGTAGTGGGAATGCGGCGTCACGCAATACTGACGCAGCGCAAAATGCGAAAAAGGAGGTCATACCCCCCTCTTTCAAACAATAATGACCTGATGAGTTCCCTCAAACGGCACTCGTTTAGCAATCACAATCCCGTGGAGGCATCACCCCTCCGCCTGCCCCGCAGTGAATTGAAGCTTGGCCAAACGCGCATACAAACCGCCCTGTGCAACCAGATCCTCATGAGTGCCAGTGGCCACGATGCGGCCTTCATCAAACACAACGATGCGGTCAGCTTGCTTCACTGTTGCCAAACGGTGAGCCACAACCAAAGTCGTGCGATCACGGCTCAGATGGTCAACCGCCTTCTGCACAAGCGCTTCACTTTCAGCGTCCAATGCCGACGTGGCCTCATCCAAAAGCAAGATCGGCGCATCACGTAGGATAGCGCGTGCAATCGCGATGCGTTGCTTTTGACCACCAGACAGCATGACCCCCCGCTCGCCCACATAGGTGTTATAACCTTCGGGCAGCTTATTCAGGAATTCATGCGCTGCGGCGGCTTTCGCGGCTTCCTCCACCTCGGCGTCAGTTGCATCGGGCCTGCCAAAGCGGATGTTCTCAAGTGCAGATTCAGCAAATATCACCGGATCTTGCGGCACCAGCGCGATGGAGCGGCGGAAGTCCGTACGAGCCATGTCGCGCATATCAGTTCCATCCAAGCGGATCATCCCTGTTGAGGGATCATAGAAGCGCAACAACAACTGAATAATTGTGGTTTTACCCGCGCCAGACGGCCCGACCAAGGCGACGGTCTCACCTGCCGCCACATCCAACGACACCCCATCGAGGGCCGCAATGTCTGGGCGCGCAGGATAGCGGAAAGTAACATCATCGAACTGCACCGCACCGGTCAAACGGCCAACGGACACTGGGGCTTCAGGGTCGACTACGCTGTCCTCTGCGCCCAGCAGTTCAACCAAACGCTCCGTCGCACCTGCGGCGCGCTGCAGCTCGCTCCAGATTTCTGACAAAGCAGCTACACCGCCCGCAACCATGATTGCGTAGATCAAAAATTGGACCAATTCGCCTGCGGACATGATGTCTGCGCGCACGTCTCGCGCTCCAATCCACAACACGCCGACGACCCCAGTGAAGACCAAGAAAATCACGATCACGGTCATCACCGCACGGGTGCCAATGCGTTTGCGCGCGGCCTCAAATGCCGCCTCGGTGAAGCCTGCGAATTTCACCTGTGCAGGCGCTTCATTCGTGAAGGCTTGCACGGTTTGAACCGACAAAAGCGCCTCGGAGGCATTGCCCGACGAGGCAGCGATCTGGTCCTGATTTTCGCGCGAAAGCTCGCGAAGGCGGCGTCCAAGCACGATAATAGGCACAATCACGGCGGGAACGATCAGCAAAACCAAACCGGTCAGTTTGGCGGAGGTCAGCAGCATGAGGATCAAGCCACCAAGTAAAATCAACACATTGCGCAGGGCAATTGAGACCGATGACCCGATCACGGACAAAATCAGCGTGGTGTCTGTTGTGATGCGGGACAAAACTTCGCCAGTCATGACGCGCTCAAAGAACTCCGGCCCCATGCTAATGGTTTTGTCAAAAACGGCGCGGCGGATGTCGGCCACGACGCGCTCCCCCAGTCGTGTCACGAGGTAGTACCGAAGGCCCGTCCCGATCGCGAGCAAGGCTGCGACGGCCAGCGCCGCGCCAAAGTACTGGTCAAGCAGCGCGGCCTCATTCGTGCCAAACCCGTCAACCACGCGGCGCACAGCCATCGGAAGGATAAGTGACACACATGCCGTCAACGACAATGCGAGCATTGCGGCAACTATTAGCGGCAAATATGGACGCATGAATGGCCAAAGGGCTCTGAGCGCGCCAATCCGCTTGGATTTCTCGCGTTCCGCCTCGCCGCTTGGTGCTTTCGCCATGATGCCTCCATTTATCGTCGGCATGGCTTAACGGAGCAAAGGCACGCTCGCAAGCACCCAGAAATGACGAGGACGTGGTCAAGATGTAGCGTTACTGCTATAGCGCGCAAAACTGCCCAAGGTCCTGCCTACAAATGATGACACATGAGTTGATATGAGCGCCCTGAGTCTTGGGCTAATTGCGGCCGTTTGCTGGGGATTGCACGACATTCTGGTCCGCCAAGTAAGTCAACGCGCGCCGCTTATGGCGTCCTTGCTGATGGTGTTGTTGGCGGGGTCAATTTTGCAAGGCGTCCTCATGGTCGCCACTGACGCGGTTGAGCCGGTTAGCCTAGAGGCGGCGATCTATGCGGCGATCTCGGGCGTGTTCTTCTTGGTCGCGAGCATCGGGTTATATCTTGCCTTTCAACGTGGCCCCGTTCGGCTGGTGTCACCTATCATTGCCAGCTACCCGATCCTCTCGGTTGCTTGGGCCGCGATCTCGGGCACCAGCATCTCTGCGCTAGAATGGTTGGCCGTCTTGTTGATTGTCATAGGCGTATCGATCGTGGCCGCTTTGTCGGGACAAGACGAGGACGACATACCCCCTATGGGGCGCACGGTTGCTTACTCCCTCATCGCATCCGTCGGGTTTGCCGGAACATTTGCCATCGGGCAAATCGCAACCGAGATGTCATCGGAATTGCCAGTGATCCTCATCACGCGCTTGATGTCGATTACCCTGCTCGTTGTGGGGATGATGGTGATGAAACTGCCCTTCAATCCCGGCCGCGCGTCCATTCCGGTTCTGCTTGCGATGGGCTGCCTTGACGGCATCTCGCTGATGGTCGTCTTATTCGCAGGCGGATTGCCTGATGCACAATATGCCTCGGTTGCCGCATCTATGTTTGGCTTGATCACTATCGTTATGGCATGGACCTTCCTGCGAGAACGTATGAGCCCAATTCAATGGCTGGGCTGCCTCGTCGCATTTGCGGGAATTGGTTACTTGGCGCTTTGATCCTCATCGAAGGTCAGCAATGATATCTTACGCCTTGTCCGCATCTTTGACGGTGTGATCCCGTATTCATCCCGCACCGCCTTGGACAGCGTATTCACCGAACCAAACCCCGTGGCCACGGCGATATCGATCATCGGCATCAACGTGTCCTCAATCATGGTGCGCGCCCGCTTTGCACGAAGCTTTTTATAGAACCGCGCAGGGCTGTCGTTGAAGACCCTTCTAAACACGCGTTCCAGATGGCGCGTGGACAGGCCCACACGGGCGGTAAGTTCCGCCATCGGCATGGGATCGGCCAATGTCTCCTCCATGAGGCGAATGGCTTGGGTCACATGCACATCGAACAACCCCTGATTGTCCGCGATGTCTTTGGGCTGTTCTGCATCACTTTTGCGGATCGTGTGAAGCAGCAACTGATTGCCAAGCTCTGCAATTTGTGAGGCCTGCAATTGCGGCGCGATCAACCCAATCACCAATTCTGCGGTGGCGCCTGCCCCAGCCGCGGTGATGATACCGTCGCTGTTTTCAGAAAACCGCGTGGTCAAATTGGGGTAATATCCGCTTTCCTCCAAAGCCGAGATATCGCGCCAATGTGTCGTCACACGGGCCGATGGCGCTTTGACGGCTTTGATGTAGGCGGTCGCCGCATCTGATAGCAACACGGTAAGCTTGCCCTTACGCTTCATTGCCCGCGCACGCGATAACCACGCAGGCTTCTCACTTTGACGCCCGCCAATAACGATCATGACATCTGAGAACCCGTGATCCGCAATCGCCGGCTCCGCACGCACCATTGTGCCAGCTGCCCCCGTCACTAATCCGGGGATGCCGGAGACGAACCGCCATGAGAAGCAGTCTCTTGCCAAAATGTCATTGGCTTCGTTCAAAGTGTGGGTAATCGCCGCCAGTTCCAACTCCGAGAACCTCTTCCCCACAAACACCTCAAACGTGCGCCGTTCAGCGCCGTTTTCTACTTGGTTGGCAGTGATTGCTGAGGGAGGGCGTTCACCCATGGCAGCTAAATCCTTCAGTGGAATACAAATTCTATCTAGGCTGAATTTACGACTTGGGCAACTTAGGCAAACCACAAGAGCAAGATGCCGTCTGGTGGCTAGCTAAAATATGAAATGAGAAGGTTTGGAGCGGGCGGCGGGAATCGAACCCGCATCTTCAGTTTGGAAAACTGAGGTCTTAACCATTACACAACGCCCGCGTCGCTAATAGCGTACTATTCCACGCCATGAAGCGGGTCAAGTAGGTACGCCCTGCCCATACACCAAGATCGCATAAACATCGGAAAGAGATAGCTATTCAGGCGATCATCGCTCAAACAGCCGCATCGTTTTCTTTGAAATCAATCAAGAATGTAGCGCCATTCGTATTGGCCATGCAATCGAGCTTCGCCCCATACCCGTCTAAGACTGCGACAACGATGGACAACCCCATTCCGGTGCCGCCCGCGTCGCGGCGCGTAGTGAAGAATGGCTCGGACACGCGGTGCATATCTGCGGGCGAGACCCCTTCCCCATTGTCGGAAACCTGCAAGGCGAAATCTTGCATTTCTAACCGCAATTCTGTCGCGCCGTGCGCCCGTGAATTTTGTGCCATCTGATGCAAAACCATTTGCCCGTGCTCCAGCGACAACGGCACCGTTGCATCCTCGTCCGCGTCTAGGAAAACCTCCAATCCGTCGATCTTGGGAAGCATCTGTGCCAGCTTTGCGGGTCCACCTGCTTGGGTCAAACGCAGCTTTGTCATTTCGCGCAAACGGCTAAGCAATTGGTTCATCCGCAGCGCTTCTTTTTCGACGTTTTGTAAAAGCTTACGGCGATCTTGCTCACCCAGCTCGTTCCCTTGCAACAACTCGGCCGCCCCGGTGATTGCCGTCACTGGGGACTTCAACTCGTGCGTAACATGGTCACTATAAGTCGAGATATCCCGCGAGCGTTGCGACAAGGTATTCGCCATCGTCGAGACACTATCGCCCAGATCCGCCAGCTCCCTTAACCCGTAATGCAACAGAGGTTTGGCATTAGGGTTGCGCGCCACCGCAATAGCCCGAGAGGAATCGCGCAAAGCGTAAATCGGACGCGAGATTAGTCGCAAGAGCAGCAAGCCAATCAGTGATGCACCAATTGCCGTAGAGACCAGCATGATCATCATAGGATATCGCTCTTGAAACAGGAACTTACTTAAATTCAACGGGGTACGCGACAAATAGATAGCCCCAATGACACGGTCATCCAGCAATACAGGATACGTCAGGAACACTCGGTACCCAGTATCGCGGCTGAGTGAAGAAAACGGGTGCGGATCAAAATCATCTACCCGCGCACGCAGCACGGCCCCGATATCACCCGTCAGCGCGGCTTTCACCTCCTGCAAATCGGCCAATGAGGGCGCTGCTTTCGCATTGATGTCGCGACCATTGTGATCCAAGAAAACCACGCCTGCCAATGTCGTGCGTTGTGATCGGCGTGCGACATGTATCAGTTGATCCGCAATCATTGCGTGGCGGGCATCCAATGCCTGATCAAACGGGACGCCATCGGGCCTGGGGGGCAGGATTATGTCTTGTCGCACGTTTAATTGTGCCCGCGCCGGATGCAAGTTCGCGCCCCAATGCTCCTGTTGCGCTTCGCTCAATTGCGCCCCTATCTCGGGACCCGTTTCAGCGCCAAACGCTTGCGAATATAGCTCTGCGTAAATGGCACCTTGCTGGATCAAGGACTGCTCTGTTTCGCGAACAAATTGGTTCGAAGTCAGCCGCACCGCCAACAACGCCAACAAGGGAACAGAAACCAGCGCTGCGCAAACGATGGCAATGACCATCGCAATGGACGGTCGCCATTTTTGGTGGACGCCGCTCACCCGCTACAAGGCCCGAGTTTCACGCCAACGCCGTGAACCGTAACAAGGATATCGCGGCACCCAAGCTCCTTGGCCTTGCCGCGAATATTGCGCAAATGACTGTCGACGGTCCGCCCCGACATGGTGGAATTGGGACCATATATCTGTTGGATCAATTGATTGCGGTCATACACCTGTTCCGGTGTCGCGAGCAGGATCGCTAAGAGCGAAAACTCGGTCGCCGTAAGGCCCAGCTCCATTCCCGCAATGCTGCAGCTATGTCGCAAGCTATCCATGCTCAACGCTCCATGGGACAATGCAGATACAGGTGCTGATTTACCGCGCGCAAGTATCGCCTTTATCCGCAGCACCAACTCACGTGGACTAAAGGGTTTGGAGACGAAGTCATCCGCCCCCAATTGAAACCCCAACACGCGATCAACCTCGTCATCCTGCGCCGTCAAAAACAGAACCGGCACATTGGAATGCATGCGTATCTGTTTGCAGCAATCGAAACCGTCCATCTGGGGCATACCAATATCGAGCACAACAAGATCAATGTCTTCGCGCGTCACATGCGTGATCGCCGATTGCCCGTTGGAAGCCTCTGCCGTTGCGAAACCTGCGCCCTCGGCGGCAATACGAACCACATCGCGTATATGCGGATCGTCATCAACTATGAGAATGCGGCTGGTCATCTTAGCTACTTTGCAACTTGGTCGCGCTTTGTCCAGAAGGCCCAGCATTTAAGTAACCCTCCGGCGCAGACCCAGTAGGGTCATGGCGGCAAGCATGAGGAAGCCGATGATCGCTTCTGGCTCGGGTGATGATGATCCGGCGAATGGCTGCGCATACGCCTCTTTGGAGACACCAGACACCATAGGCAGCGGGACGCTTGTTACGGTTGCCTGTTGACCGCTGGTGTTCACAGGGTGCTCTGACACCGCGACAAAAGAGGTGTTTTGCGTCTGCAATGAGAACTCTAGCCCCAGCTTTGTAATCTCGCGATCCGCCTCATCTGGGCGCTCTCCAACAGCGATTTGGCGGGTTAGGCCCGCGATCCGGTTACGAGCCCAGATCAACGGAAGCGCCGCTTGCTCTGCATTATTGGTGAGGTTCAAGGTCACTGGCATCTTGGCCTCATGCCCATTCACCAAGCCTTTTAACGTAACCTCTGCATCCCCCGTGCCGTTGTGGCGAGCGTAAATGCGCAGGCTGTTTCCAGCGAACAGATCGGGGATGCGGGCCGGAGTGACGTCTTGAACCTCGAGATCCCCCCAATCGATGGAAATATCAGTCAACAGAGGCGACTTCAGATCTGCGGCCAGCACTTCTGCCACCTCATCGGCTTCCTCGTCCAACCCCACGTAACGTGAATAGCCACGCCCCTCGTCCGCCATAGCATCAAGCAAATAACGGTTGACCGAACGTCCCACACCAAAGGCATAGATACGAGCCTCGCCAATCTGTTCGCGGATAGTGCGCAGCACGCGGGCTTCATCACCAATGTATCCGTCACTTAGAAAGACGACGATGCGCATGGTGTTGTCCGGCTGACTGGTTCCAAATGCAGTGTTGATGGCTCTGTTGATTTCTGTGCCGCCACCAGTGCTCAGGTTATCCACGTATTTACGCCCACGACGAATGTTCCTCGCCGTCGCTTGTGTAGAACCATTTGCGAATTTCTGCGTGGTGTTGGCAAAGGGGATAATGCGAAAGTAATCATCTGGTCGCAGGCCCTTAAGCGCCGCATCCATGAAGTTCTTGCTCGCGTCCATCGGCTGGCCACTCATTGACCCTGAGGTGTCCAGAACGAAAACCAATTCACGAGGCGTGATGCTGGCATCATCGGGAAGCGCTGGTGGCTCAATCATCATGGAGACGAAGCCACCCCGTTCATCCTTATGGGACAGGCTCGCCGCTTCCAGCGTATCGCCACCCAACGAGAACCGGATCACCAGATCGCGGTTATCGTGAACTTTGCCCTTTGCAAAAGTCGCGGTGAGACCTTCATCCCCTTCCGTCACCGCAAGTTGGTGCGTCTCACTCCCTAAACCGGACACTGTCACACCGCTGGTCATCTTCAAATCTAGCGACACGCGCTCTGCGGTAAAGCTATCGGGCAACTCGATCCCAGCAACCTTCGGATAAGCCGGTACATCGCTAACTGTCCAAGAGTTGCTGACGAGATCCTCCTCAGCCTCCAAAGGTTCATCGACCTGCACCGCTGCGCCCTCATATCGAGGCCCGACAATGAGAGGGATCACTAATTCGTGCTGCCCATCGATCTTTGGCACCATCTGCACGTAGCGAAGCGTCACGTCGATGGGCAAGCCCGGCATCAAGTTGGCTATACGCTGGGTGAACATGTTCGGGCGGTGTTGGGTCAATAGAGCGGCCGATTTCCCTTCCTCCGCTGCTTTCTCAAACTCGGCTTCAGCCACTGCTTTTTCCCTGATCTTGGCTTGGATGACCTCATCACCGATGCGCATGTCCATGCTGTAGACTGCCGCGAGTTGATTAAGGGGGAACAGGTACTCCGCCTCCACCGGCAAATGCGCTTCATTCAAGAAGCTCTGGGTGACCTCAACTGTGGCCATGTCCCCTTCAATCGTGACACTGACCTTGCTGTCGAGCATAGGCAGCTCATAGGTGCTGCCAGCAACAGTGGCGACAACGCGCCCTGCCACATCATCGGGCTCCGTGGCCCAAGCTGACAGGGCCCCGCTGAATGATATAAATGGAATGAGAAGAAGGTGAAGTCGCATAGCAATCCTCGTAGTTGGTTATAGGTCGAGTGCCGCCAATGCGGCATGCTCGAAGGAAATTCGGTCTTGTTCTGGAAGCGATTTCAGCGTGACACGTTGCACCGACTGCCAGCTGTGAGAGGCCCCGCTGAGCCAGCTCCATACAGCCTCGCCCACACTTGCCGTCTGTTGGCCGTCATCTGACACAAAGCTCACCGCCACGGTCCAAACTCGGCCATCGGGGCCTGTTGCCTCGTAAATCGAGCTGGGCAACGGGTCGTAACGCGTGCCCAAGAAACGCACGCTATATCCCATGCCCAACAAGCAGGTTTCCGGTGAATGAAGATGGCGAAGGGGCGACGTAGTGCGCACAATGTTTACCCCCATCGGGCCGTATTGCACCTTTTGTGCATGCCCGCCGTATGCGGTAAAATAGGCCTTCTCGGTCGCGCTCAACTCGATGGGTTGAGCCATCGCGCCCAACAGTTGGCGCGGCATCTGAGCGGCGACAACAGGAGCGGACAAATCCATCGGCCGTTTTGGCGCATTCACGATTGCCAATGCGGCGGCACATGCGATTAACACCACCGGCACGTGCAAAACCTTGGGCAAAGCCCGAACATTTGCGCGGATCACTGGGGCCGGTTTGGCCTTCGGGCGGTAAAACACCAGCAGCGGGATCGCCGACACCATCAAGGTGAACAAACCGATGGCATTGTGCAGCACTGGCTCCATCGTATCGATGCCTACGCCCAAGCCACCCGCAAGAAAGCTAATCCGCAGGGCGTTGCCAAACACACTCAGCACAAGAACCAACACTCCGGCACCAAAGGCGGACCTCATGCGAGGGCGATAGATGACGTTTAAGAACGTCCATAGGCTGACCATCAGCAACAAACCCGTGGCGCCAGAGCATGGCAGATCAACCATCACATCGACGCCGTTCAACTGCAGGCGAACGCCCTCACAGATCAAGTTATTGAAGAACGGGGACAGCATAGCGCAGGCAACGTCAGCCGACATCATCTGCAAGGGAAAGCCCGCAACCCGCTCTAGGATTGGAGCCAAGGGCAAGGCGAACAAAAAGAAGATCGCCATCCAGATTGGCGACAGGGCAAACTTTCGGCGCTCTAGTCGAAGAACGATGGCGATTGCAAAGACATCCAGCGACAGCGCCAAGGCGCTTAGGATGTTGATCGCCAGGAATTGCCCTGCCAGCCGGATGACGGCCGCAAACAGGAATAGAACAAAAACGCGCCCCGCGACGGATGGCCCTTGGGGAGGGGAGCTTTTCAGGGACAAGCCGACCAACACGACAAGCACAACACAATAGATTGCGCCGTAGGATTGGTAAGACGGGTCACGCCAGCTGATTGCCAGCCACCGTATCGGTTCGATGGCCAACAGCGCCGAGGCAACCGTCAGTCCAATCCAAAGCAGAGTATCGCGTTTTTGTTCCATGCCGCTGTTCTCGCGGCATGGATTGCAGATCAATCTACGAAGATGTGCAAATTTCGTGCAATATGCGTTTTCTTAAGCCAGTCAGTGTGAAGGGGCCAAGGTCACGTCAAACTTCACGTAGAGGTAGTCCTCATTGACCGAGCCGGACAACTGCAACCCCTCTGGAAAGCTACCCGCCGGTTTGTCCTCATAGGTCATGACCAAATCATCGCGCACACCGAACACGGTGTCTTGGTTCAGATATGGATCGTCGTCAGGGAAAACCTCTGTCACCAAAGAAATGAAGCCCGGTGCTTTAATAATGTAGTGCAGATGCGATGGGCGCCATGGGTGGCGGCCCGCGGCATCCAGTAATTCACCAACGGGGCCATCGGATGGAACCGTGTATTCGACGGGGCGCACGGTGGTGAACTTAAAGTGCCCTGTGTCGTCAGTGTTCATCAACCCATGAAAAGAGTGGATGTCTTGGTCTTCGTCCTGACTGGAATACAGCCCGTTTGGTGCGGTTTGCCAAATATCCAGCTCGGCATTCGGGATCGGGTTCCCCTCAATGTCGCGCACCTGTCCTTCGACCAGCAACACTTTGCCCTCAAAATCACGCTTCATGTCGCCGCCAATCTCAAGCCGCGGTGGGTTGGATACGTGGAACGGCCCAAGCACCGAAGAGCTGGTCGCGTCTGGGTTGGAATGCATCATGTCCACCAATGACGACATGCCCAGCACATCGGAGAATAGCACAAATTCATTGCGCTCTGGCGTGGTGATACGGCCAGCGTGTTCCAACATGGACAGGCCTTTGCGCCACTCATCATGTGTCAGGTTCACCTCGCGGGCGAAGTCATGCATGTGGCGCGCCATGGCCACCAAAACTTCCCGCGTTCGCGGATCCGTGTCTTCGCCAAAGTAGGCAGCAAACACATCGGTAATGTTGTCTTTGGTTACGTTGCGCATGGGGGTGGCCTCCTAAAGTAGGGCAAGGCTAAGGATTGGGAATTGGATCAGGATCATCAACACGATCAACATGACGAACGCGAAGGGCAGCGCCCCCATGAACACGTCACGCAGAGATATGCGATCATCGTTAATTGTCGATTTTATCACGAAACACGAAATGCCAAGCGGTGGCGTAAGCAAGCCGATCTCGGCGCCGACAACGGTGATAATGCCGAACCAGATAAAGGACATGTTCATCGCCTCAACCATCGGCAAAAACAGTGGCACCACGATCAAGATGATGGACGCCGTGTCCAGCAAAGTGCCAAGGAACAGCATCAACAAAACGAAGATCAACATGATGCTCCAGAACGATGCGGAATTCCCGGCCAGCAGGTCTTGCAGCTGATTTGGTAAACCGGCCATTCCAAGCATACGACTGTAGATCGAAGCCGCTGTGATCAAGAACAAAATGGCGGCTGTGATGTGACCTGTTTCTAGCAGAGCCTCCCAAAAGCCTTTCAACGACATGGAGCGACGCGTGATGGCGATGACCATAGCGACGAGCCCACCTGCGGCGCCAGCCTCCACGGCCGTCAACCAGCCGCTGTAGATGCCGCCAAGAACAATGGTGATAAGACCCAAGGTTGGTAGAGTTTTGGACGCGACTTCGCGCTTTGTCATCCATTCAGTGTCTTCAAGCGCATGCCCGCCAATGAAGTTCGGCGTAAAGCGGCCCATAAACCAAATCGCTGCAACATAGGCCACGGCCAGCATCATCCCCGGGATTACACCTGCAAGGAACATGTCGCCCACCGATTGCTCGGCCACGAAAGAGTAGATGATAAGCATCGCGGACGGCGGGATAATCATCCCCAGAACCGAGCTGCCAGCAACCACCCCGACCGCGAAACGCGGATTGTAGCCCTGCGCCATCATTTGCGGCACAGATACTTTGGTAAACACCGAAGCCGAGGCAATGGATGATCCGGTTACGGCAGCAAAAACAGCGTTCGCGCCAACTGTTGCCATACCAATACCGCCCTTAACCTTGCGGAAACGCATGGTCATGACGTCGTATATGTCTTTGCCAAGCCCCGCCTTTGAGACGACTAATCCCATAAAGGTAAACAGCGGTATCGTCGCAAAGCTGTATTCCATCGCACTGTCGCCCACGGCGACTTTAAGCAAGTTTAGGGACAGCGTAAAATTATCACGCAGTAACCAGATCGACACCAAGGACACGGTACCCAACGCAATCGGAATATAAACGCCGGCGTAGATCAGGAAAACAATTGCAACGACCGAGATTAGGCCAATTTCGATAGGTGTCATTGGCTAGGCTCATCATGTTCTGGGGCGCGGATCAGCTGAGGGCGGTCCTGCGCAGTGATAACTTTTAGGAGGAAGATAACACATGACAGCGCACAGCCCGCCGCGATCACCAGCTTCACCGGCCACCAAGGGGCGGTAAATACGCCTGGGACACCGAAGAAGTCTTGGGTCTCCCACATGTGTAAAAACTCTGGGAACATGATGTAGGCGATCAGCCCCATGAAGATTGCCGAGATCGCATTGATGATCCGGCGCAGGTTTGCAGTCAATTTTGGGCGGCTGATGTGCAGGATGTTCAGGAATCCGTCGGAGCGGGTCAAACGGTCCACGCGCACCACATCGGCCAGTTGCAAGAAGACGATGAACACCACCGACATCTGCACGATTTCATAGGTGCCCTTGATCGGGGCGCTGAACACGCCCCGCGCAATCACATCAACGTTGAGGATGGTCACCAACCCCAGAACCGTGATGGTTCCGGCCACATTGGCGGCAATCGCTAAGGAATTGGCGACCCGAGACAGGCCTGCCACTATAGGCTTGAGCATTGGATTAGCCCCTTTCTCGGGTCGCTAGAGTTTAAGGCTTGGACCAGTCACGCGCGCCGGTGAAACCAGCGTCACCCAACTTGGCAAGGTAGTCCTCAAGCATCGCAGTACCCGGCTCACCCTTCGAGTTCAGGTTCTCAGCCCATTCTTGTGCGATGTTTGGCATTGCTGCCGCCCAAGCAGAGCGATCCGCATCAGACACATCAATGATGGTCCCGCCACCTGCAACATAGGCTTCTTCGGACGCCGTTGCGCGGTCCATTGCGATACCAGCGACGTGGTCACGGTAGTCAACGGCGACGGCTTGAAGAACCTCTTTCACCTCATCAGGAAGACCCTTCCAGTAGTCGGCGTTCACAGTGATCGTTTTGGAGTTCACCGCACCAAGGTTCGCGCGCAGCATGTATGGTGCCACTTCCGCGATCTTGAAGGTTTTTGCAGCCTCTGGCCACAGCATACCCGCATCAACCAAACCGGTTTGCAGCATGTTGTAGAAGTCAGTCAAACCGCCACGCACACCGGCTGCATCCTTGATGCCTTCCAGGTAGCGCAGGTTCATCCCCGCACCGGCCACTTTCAGACCTTCCAAGTCAGCAATCGTTGCAACTTCTTTGGTCGAGAACACCTGATAGCTGTCCAACACAACGCCCGTTGCCAAGTACACTTGATTTTGTGCTGCAAACTCGTTCTGCATGGCGGGGTGCTCGCGGGCGATCTCATCCACAGCTTTTGCAACTGCGCGCGCATCCGTCGAGACGAACGGCGTCACTGAAGACAAACCTTGGCTTGGCAATTTGGACGAATGGAAGATCGTGGTCACGATCCCGATGTCACCCAACCCCAGTTGCACGCCTTCCAGCACGCCTTTGGGCTTCACAATGGAGCCGCCGTAGTTTTCCTGCCAGTCCATCGCGTAATTGCCGCTCTCAGTAAGGCGCTTGTTAACTTCAGGAATGAAGAATTCCGTGAATTCTTTCACCCACAAAGCACGAGCGGGATAGCCGTCGATAACGACTGCCGAAATGCGCTCTTGTGCAGCAAGCGGCATAGCCGTCATCGCCGCAAGCGCCGCACCTACAAGGCCACGTCTAGTCCAGTTAATCATAGTGTATTCCTCCCAGAAAATTTAGCTTTTAGCTTAGAAAAATGATCAGTTAGATTTTACCCAATTGACAGTCAGATCCGTGCCAGCCGCTTCGAACAGTTTGGCGATGGCACAGTATTTTGCGGTTTCTTGCCCCACCAAAGTCAGCTCTTCCTGACTGGCGGGGGAGTTGCAGTTCACCGTGATGGTCATCTCGGGAAACGGCACGTCGATCTCTTCTTGCATAAGAACACCACGGCGATCGAACTGGCAATTTGCATCGATGCTGATTTCTCCCAAATCAATACCAAGGCGATGCGCGTTCTTGTGCCCGATCACATTCGTACATGCGATCAAAGCGGTCATTGCAGCCTCTGTTGGCGTTGGGCCAAGATTGGTGCCGCCACGTTCTTCCGGCTCGTCGATAACCACATTCAGGTCACGCACGGGAATTTCGGTGCGCGCATGTGTCGGGCAACTGGCGGTTGCGCGGTAGGTCACGACGGATTTCATCTTAATTGCCATAACGGGTTCTCCTTAGGCGAAGGTGCAAACTTTTTCGAACGGGAAACGAGGCAGCTTTTGGAACAGCGCGCTCTCATCCGCATATCCGATGTTACACAGAAAATTGGACTTCAGCGAAGTGCCTGCGAAGAATTCTTCGTCAACAATCGCATTAGAGAACCCTGACATTGCGCCCACATCCAACCCCAAAGCACGGGCGGCGACCATGAAGTATGCCCCCTGCAAGGTGCCGTTTCTATAGGCGGTATCCTCGCTGTATTCTGGATTGCCATCGAACAAGTGGCGACGGTCTTCATGTGGGAACAGGAACGGAAGTTCGTGCCAGAAATCCATGTCATGCGCGATAATGGCCGTGACTGGTGCGCCCATCATCTTTGCAACATTTTGGGGCTTCAACGACTTGGCCAAACGCTCTTTGCCTTCGGGTGTTTTGACGAAAATGAAGCGCGCAGGTAGCGTGTTCATGCTTGTCGCGCCATTGATTGTGATGTCGTAAAGCTCGTGCAGAAGCTCGTCAGAAATTGGCTTCTCAGTCCACGCATAGTGGGAGCGTGCCTTGCGCAAAATCAAATCAATGGCATCATCCGACAAGCGCCCGATGCGAGAATGAAGTGCGCGATGCTCCTCTTGAGCCTTTGCGCGAGCATCTTCCAACTCTTTTCCAACAGGCGCGTTCATTGAGCGGCCTCCCCACCTTCATCGACGATCGGGTTGGAGCAAATTCCAATACCCTCTATCTCAATGTCGACAACCTCACCCGGGATCAACCAACGCGGGTTAGGCTTCTTGGCGTGGCCAACACCCGGAGGTGTACCCATCGCAATCAGGTCTCCAGCTTCCAAAGTGGTGTATTGCGAAATGATTGCGATGGTTTGCGCCACAGACCAAATCATGTTGCCAGTGTTCGACGACTGCAAAATCTCGTCACCAACGCGGCTTTCGATTTTCAAGCCACTCGCTCCGGCTGGAACCTCGTCAGGGGACACAACGAACGGGCCGATTGCGCCGGTGTCGTCAAAGTTCTTACCTGGGGTCCACTGGTGGGTTTTGCGCTGATAGTCCCGCACGGAGCCATCATTGAACACTGTGTAGCCGAACACGTGGTCCAGCGCGTCAGCCTCAGAGATGTGACGCCCGCCTTTGCCAACGACAAACATCAGCTCGGCTTCGTAATCCAACTTCTCGGAGCAGTTCGGGCGAACCAGCGGCGCACCAGCAGCCATGATCGATTTTTTGCCGCGCATGAACAGCGCGGGGTAGTCAGGGATGTCGTAACCACCTTCTTTGATGTGGTCCGTGTAGTTCAGACCAAGGCAAATGATCGTTCCCGGACTTGCTACTGGCAGAGCGGGTGTGATCGAGGCGACAGCAACCGTAGGTGCGGCCGAGATTTTGTCCTTAACTGATTCTAAAAGCTCCGGAGATTTGATCATCCCCATCAAATCCGCCCCTATCGCAGGGTTCAAAGCCGTTAAATTTACAGCATTTTCTCCGCTTACAGCAAAAACCGCAGTACCGCTTTGTGTCTCGCCTACCAGATATTTCATCAATGGAATCCTTGTCAGTTTGGATAATTTCTGACTACAATGTGATCTAATGTCAACAAATATCGATATTTTGGAGGAAACAAAATGGTTGCGTGGACCGAATATAAATCCGAGGCAAAGAAGCGCGGCGCATTGGCGTTAGAGCTTTACGTAGCGCAAAGCACTCCGGCCAAAGCCCCTGAGGATGTGAAGGCGTCGCTGCCTGATCACCTTGCCTATCAAGCGCAATTGGAAGCCCAAGGGAAATTAGCCTTTGCTGGCCCGATGTCGGATGAGACTGGCGAACATATGCAAGGCATGGGGTTGATTATCTACCGCGCCGACAGCCTAGAAGAGGCTCAAGCCCTCGCGCAAGCAGACCCAATGCACAAAAGTGGCGCGCGTAGTTTCCAGATGCGACGTTGGATGATAAACGAAGGCTCATTGAACTTATCGGTTGGTTTATCGACGAAAACCGTTGGCCTGACTTGAAGTAAAGAGAGATCGCACCGTGAACATGATCGATGCTACATCCGGCAAAGAAACTTCGGCCACTCATGGTGCCTATCTTGCAATTCGCGAGATGATCTTGACCGGAAAACTGCCTGCGGGGCAAAAGTTAAAGATTGAGCAGCTAAGAAGCATGCTGAACACCGGCGCATCCCCGATCCGTGAGGCATTGAGCCTTCTCACCTCCGACATGTTGGTAGAGCGAATTGATCAACGCGGCTTTCGGGCCGCGCCTGCGAACAAAGCCAACTTTGAGGAAATTTTGGCGTTGCGGTGCTCGCTGGAAGGAATGGCGTTGCGCCAATCCATCGCAAACGCAACACCCGACTGGGAAGAGCGCTTGGTCCTCACGCACCACCACATGAAGAAAGCCACCGACGGGGAAACATCCGAATTTGAGAAGGCGCACAAGACCTTTCATATGGCCTTGCTGTCCAACAGCGGCTCCCCGATGCTGCAAAGGTTGTGCGACCAGCTTTATGATCTCAACATTCGGTACCGATACCTGGCGGCGGGAAGTGCGCGCTATCAAAAACGCGACATACCTGCAGAACACGCGGAGATTCTCGAAGCCTGCATTGTGCGTGATGCTGATCTTGCCTGTGGCAGCTTGCTGAGCCACTATCGCCGCACCGGTGACTACCTTTCACGCGAGATGAATCTGTAGCCCTTCGATGCACCCCAATCGGCCTAGACGCTTGGGACCTTCATCCGCTTGCCCTCAATTGAAGATTCCATCAGCGCCTCGATCAAGGCGTGGGTCTTAAGTGCTGCACGCCCAGTAACCATTGGAGGCCGCTTTTCGTCCAATGCTTGCGCGAAATCTTCAATCACCCCTTGGTGCCATTCGTGGGTAAAGGCCATCGGGTCAGCGCCGCCCCCAGTTGCCGCAGTCGCGCCGAAGGTTTCAGTCCGCCCGTCTTGCCAGTGAACGAGCAACACGCCCGACTCCAGTCTTGCCGACCCCTTGGTTCCATGAAGGGCAATCGTCTCCGCCCCCCCTGGAAAGCTCGCCGTTGTCGCGGTTAACGTCCCAACCGCGCCATTGGAAAAGTCCAAGCCCGCCGCGACGACATCCTCGGCTTCCATTCCGTGCATCTTAGAGGTCCGCGCCATCGCTTGAACTTGCGCCACAGGGCCGGTCAGCGACAAGGCCAAGTCCAACGTGTGAATGGCCTGCGTGATCAACACCCCGCCGCCATCTTGCGCGATTGTCCCACGTCCCGGCGCGTCATAATAGCCTTGGTCGCGCCACCACGGCACGCAGATCTCGGCCATAGCCAATTCGCCAAGCACACCTTCCGCCACAAGTTCCGTTAACTTTTGGGACGCTTCGCGCATCCGGTGTTGGAACACGACACCAAGCGGCACATTTAAGGCTTCACAACGCTCAACGATGGCTGTCGCCGCCACAAGCCCACGCTCGACCGGCTTCTCCAACAAAATAGGTTTTCCAGCTTTCGCAAATGCCGCCACGACATCCACGCGAGCATTAGGAGGTGTGGCGATGATGGCGAAATCGATGTCTGGATCAGCAGCCGCCTCGGCCAATGTCACCGCCCGAATTCCGTGCTTCTCTGCGTAGTCTTCCGCCCGCTCGGGGCGGCGCGCACACACCGCTGTGAGGTTGACGAGCTTTGACGCATCCAACGCCATTCGGTGGGTATCAGCCACCATGCCCACTCCGACCAATACAGCGTTCTTCATAGCAACCTCCCGATTGGGCAGAGACTGCGTCAATCGCTCACGATCGTCAACGCCGCATCCCTTCTTGAACGCGTGTCCGCGCCCAGATCAACAGGCCTGACCCGATAATAATTGCGGCACCCAGCAATGTCGCACCGTCAGGGATATGACCCCAGATCAGGTAGCTGGAAATTGTCAGGAACAGCAGGAAGAAATAAGCAAAGGGCATCAGTGTATTTGCCGTCGCGAACCGGTGTGCGCGGGTGAGCAGCTCATGCCCTCCCCAACCCCAAACTCCAAGCAACGCCATCAAAACCCAATCGAGACCTGTGGTTGGGTTTTCCCAATAGTATACGGCGAAGGGCAGCAAAGCCGCCGTGCCAAACAGCCCCATGTAGAATTGCATGATCTCGGTAGAAACCACCCCGGACAGCTTCCGCGTCAGGATGGAATATAGAGCCAAGGCAGTCGCATTATGGACCATCAATAACATCGCCCAATGGAACTCCGTCCCGAAGGGGCGCATCACCACCAACACCCCAATGAACCCCAGAGATATCCCAAAAATCCGCCAAGGCCCCGCACGCTCGCCCAATATAGGCCAGCCCAAGAGGCATACCAAAATAGGCGAGGTGAACATGATAGATGCGGTCACAGTAAGCGGCAGATACAACAGCGCCACGAAGTTCAGCGCGGTTGAAGACGTCAGTAAATAGGCACGAAACAGCACCAACCCCAAGCGATCGGTTTTGAACCGCTCTATGTCCAATCCGCCGCGGGCCACCAAAAACGTTGATATAAAGAAATGAGCAAAGTACCGCATGAAGGCCAACTGCAGGGCAGGAAGCCCCGCCAGCACCAGCCATTTCACGGACGTATCGATCAATGAAAAAATAAGCCACGCCACCAACATCATTGCGATGCCAAGGCTAGCACGGTCCTCCAACCCTGGGATGGCGACGCGGCTCATAACTTAAGATTTCAGTTTTTCAACGTAGAAATCAACCATTTGCGACACCATATCGTCGCCTCGGCCCTCATCACGAGCAGTGTTCAAAGCAGTCAACGTCGATTGGGACATCACTGAATTCGCACCGGAATCTTCCGCCATTTTGGCATAATATCCGACATCCTTGGCCGCGTTCTTGATTGCGAAGGCCAATTGCGCAGGATCACCGTCAACGCCGTAGCCTTTCACGAAGTCCATCATGCCAGAGTGCAACGGCCCAGCGCTCATCACGTCGTATAGGCCCTTGCGGTCAACGCCTTGGATGTCAGCCATCGCGAAAGCCTCAGCCATTGCGTTGGCAACGGTCATACCGAAGAAGTTGTTGATAAGCTTGATCGTGTGGCCAGATCCCAACGCACCTAGGTGGAATACGTTTTCCCCAAGATCGTCCAGCGCTGGCTTCACTTTATCAAAAGCGGCCTGATCGCCCGCGCACATAATGTTCAACAAACCGTCCACCGCATGCGCAGGTGTGCGCCCCAGTGGCGCGTCCAGATATGTACCGCCTGCAGCAGCCGTTTCCTCGCCCAACGCTTTGGTCGAGGCTGGCAAAGATGTGCCAAAATCAACAACCACGGTGCCGGGCTTCAAGCCTGCGATCACGCCATCTTCGCCGTGCATCCGGCCCTCAACTTGATCCGACGTCCCCATGCACAGCATCACAATGTCACTGGCTTGCGCCACTTCACGTGCATTGGCGACTTCAACCGCCCCGCGCTCAATCGCCTTATCGATGTAAGTGCGGTCACGATTGCCCAATACCACCAACTCATGGCCTTGATCTTGAAGACGTCCAACCATCGCGCCGCCCATTAGGCCGAGGCCGATAAAACCAATCTTGCTCATGTCTATTCTCCTGTTCTTTCCAATATTAAAGCCGCACCAAGGCGGCCTATTTCGTCACTACACTTCGCCCCTGCCCCGTTGCCGCCGGTACATACGGACAAACGGTCCGACAGTCGGGCAATCTCGGGCAGGCGATCTTTGGTCCAAGAGGTCACACAGGACCCCATAGATATCGATTTGACCTGCAAATCGGGCATCAACTCATGGAGCATCGCGCCCAAATGATCCCGAACACCTGCGTCTCCTCCGCTTTGAAACCACTCACGGAGATCCTTTTCCCCAGCCAATGGAATATCCTCGGGATCCCCCCCAAGCTTGATGTACTTCTTGCCATCCGGATAGCGAATGGGTGGCAGCAGGTATGGGTCTTCAGGAGTGTCATAAACCAGCGTTGGCATGGTGTTCAACCGATTGGCCTCAGCTTCATCAATCTCGAAAAGCGCGACAGTGCGAGCGTAGACATCCAACTGCCCTGCACGTCCCAAGACCCGATCAGTGTTATACCCCGCAGCCACCAGCGCTTGGTCGAACGCATGCGATCCATGGTGAGTGGCGATCTCAATATGAGTGGCTCGTTCATCCATGCCGATAACTTCGGCTTCAATCAATTCAGCCCCCATCCGCATCGCGGCTTCAGTTTGTGCGGCTACCAATTTTCGCGGGCTCACATGGCCTGCTCGCGTGGGCTCGTAAAAGCCTGAAAACTCCTTGGAAAACCTGAAGAAAGGGAAACGGGCGGTAAGGTCATCATGGCTCAACACCTCGCAAGGCACACCATGTTCCAGCCGGCCTTTATCAACGCGAGCCATAAACGCAGCCTCCCCCGCCATCAGCGCTCCCGTCTCAGTATAGAAGGGGATGCCACTTTGATGCTCAATCTCGTCGTAACGATCAATCGCGGCGGTGGAGACCCCTACCCAATAGGCATCAAGCGCATTCTTTCGCGTGATCCGACCTTCATCATAATGCGACCCGAAGACGCCAGTGTGTGTTGTCTTATCTTTGGGCTCACTTGGCCCTATCAGCGTCACGTCCAATCCAGCCATGGACAAATGGCGCGCAGCGGCGGCTCCAAATAACCCGCGCCCGATGACGGCGACCTTCATGACCAAGCCGCCTTACAGTCGCGGTGGTCCTTGAACAGGGATAATACGGGCGGGTGGGCCGAGGCCGCAGGCGAGGTCTGCCAGCACGATTTTTCTATGCCAGACATGTCACGCCAACCGCCGCTTCAATTGCCAAAGTCGTTTCCAGTGTTTTGCGAGCTTCAACAGCGCTAATCTTGGGCGGCGCTTTCCCCGAACACACATCCGCGAGATGCTCGAGTTGGGAGATTAAAGGGACATTTGCAGCCCAGTCATGCCTGGCCCGCTTAGGTGCCTGCGACCAATCCTGCGCTCCCGACCACACCGTCAAAGACGGAAATGACACTGCACCCTTTGTTCCACAGATGCGCAAATAATCCTCTCCCGTGGCCCCAATATTCGGGTTTTCGCCCGTTCCAGCCTCAAAACCAAACGGGCTGGCGCTGGTGTCCGCAAAGGCAATGCTCGCAGCCATTCCTCCTTCAAACCCTAAAACGGCCGCCCCACTTTCAACCCGCGCTGCATTTCTTTGAGCGTTTGATCCCGTTCCACTAACCGAAATCACATCGCCAAAAAGGTAGCGCAAAAGGTCAACCTCATGGACCAAATTGATCAGAACCGGAGACCCGTCAGGCCCCGCCCGCCAAGCGACATCAAAATACGGGTCAGGCTTCTTCATCGCCCAGATCATGGACGCCAACACAGGGGTACCAATGATGCCCTCAGCCAAGATCGCCTTCAACGCAGCCACCGCGCTATGATGGCGACGGTGATGCCCAACCAATGTTTGAACGCCAGCCGTCTCGGCAGCTGCAATAATCCGGTCTGCGGCATCCAAGGAATGCGCCACAGGCTTTTCGATAAGCATATGCCAGCCACGCGCAGCAGCGGCCTCGGCGTGATCTGCATGAAGATGGGACGGTGTCGCGATCAAAATCGCATCCGCTTCAACGGTGACAGCCTCAATACTGCTATAGTGGGGGACATGTTCTTGCCTTAGTTGCGGGTCGACCACCCCGACCACATCTATTTGCGGCATGGACAGCGCATGCTCCAAATGGCGCCTTCCGATCAAACCAATTCCGGCAATCAGCAACCGCATTACATGACGGCCCCGATTTGCCATGGGACGAACTCGAAGTCCCCCAATCCTTGTGCTTCGGACTTGGACACCTCGCCGGAAGCCACCGCAAGTATCATGTCGTATATTTCGCGCCCCTTATCTTCCAACGACACACCGCCCGTCAGCATGTCGCCCGCATTGACGTCCATATCGTCACTCATCCGCGAGAACATCTCGGTATTAGTTGACACTTTGATCGTAGGGCTCGGCTTGGAGCCAAACGCCGACCCGCGCCCAGTTGTGAAAACCACAATCTGGCACCCACCCGCAATTTGCCCCGTGACGGACGCGGGGTCATAGCCGGGGCTGTCCATGAAGGTGAAACCTTTGGCAGTCACTGGTTCGGCATATTTGTACACGCCAGTTAGCGGCGAGGTCCCGCCCTTGGCCGCGGCCCCAAGCGACTTTTCAAGTATCGTCGTCAGCCCGCCCTTTTTGTTTCCAGGTGACGGGTTGTTATCCATCGAGCCTTTGTTGCGTTCGGTGTAGTCCTTCCACCACTCAATAAGGCCGATCAATCGCTCCCCCACTTGCGGGGACACCGCACGGCGGGTGAGCAGATGTTCCGCCCCGTAAATCTCGGGCGTCTCGGCTAGAACGCCTGTCCCGCCCTGCGCGGCCAGCAGGTCACACGCGTAGCCCAAGGCCGGATTGGCCGTCACGCCAGACCATGCATCTGACCCGCCACATTGCAATGCGACTTTCAATTCTGACACGGGGCATTCGCTGCGCACAGCTTGGTTGGCCAGCGGCAACATCGCGTCGATCTTCTTGATCCCCAGATCGATGGTCTTTTGCAGCCCCGCGACACCTTGAATATTCATCACTTGGAAGCTGTCACTTTGCTTTAGCCCGTAGGCGTCCAGCAGCCAATCGATTTGGTTCATCTCACAACCCAAGCCGACCATCAATACGCCTACATGATTGGGATGCCGCGCGTAGCCCCACATGACGCGTTGCAATGCCTCAAACCCGTCGCCGTCGCCTGCCATGCCGCAGCCGGTTCCATGCACAAAGGCGCAGACGCCATCGACATTTGGGTAGTCTGCCAAACGCTCGGGCGTGAAGTGGTCCGCAATCCGGCGCGCAGCCGTGGCGGAGCAGTTTACTGAGGTCACAATCGCAATGTAATTCCGCGTCCCCACGCCCCCGTCATCACGGCGGTAGCCCATGAAGGTATCGCCACTTGCAGGCGTCACCTGGCGCATGTCCGTGCCAAACTCATAGTTTTGCGCCGTCGGGACAAAGTCGCAGTTATGCGTGTGGACATGGTCCCCTTCAGCAATATGCGTCGAGGCCACGCCAATCATCTGCGCATATTTACGAACCTGTTCCCCCTGCTTAATCGCCTTGGTTGCGATTTTGTGACCAGATGGGATCAACCCCAAGGTGGCCACCCCCTCGACAGCCACCCCTGCCTCTAAAGCACGGGTGGCTGTGACAACATTATCGTCGGGGTCTAGGCGAATGGTATCTTTCATAAATCAACTCTCGGTGCCTTTAAGGCAGTAGGATGGACACGAAAGGCGGATAGATCAGCAAGACCGACAGTGCAGCCAACTGGATGCAAATGAACGGCAAGAAACCCTTGAAGATATCCGTCAACGAGATATGCGCAGGTGCCACCGATTTCAGGTAGAATGCTGCTGGCCCAAAGGGGGGCGACAAGAAGCTGACCTGCATGTTCATGCAGAACACCACGCCGAACCAAATCGCCACGTGGCGCGGGTTCAACTCGCCGAGAAGGCCGATTTCCTCGATGGGGAGGCGCTGCACAATCGGCAAGAACACCGGAATGATCAGCAGCACGATGCCGACCCAATCCATGAACGCGCCCATGAACAGCAATATCAACATCATCGTCAGGATAATGCCCATCGTTGGCAGGTCGGAGCCCACAATAAAGTCAGCCACATAGGTTGGGCCACCTGCGATAGTGTAAGCGCCCGCCAAGGCGGCGGCGCCAATGGTCACCCAGATAATGGTCCCCGTGGATTTAAGCGTCCGTAAAAGCGCCTCCCAAACAAGGTCGAACGAGGCTTCACCTCTAAATGCCGCGATGATCAGAACCGAGATTGCGCCCATGCCTGCGGCCTCAGTGATCCCAGTGATGCCCCCATAGATGGAGCCAAGAACCACGCCGATCACAACGATCGGGGCCACAAGGCCTTTGCCCATATCCCAACCGATTTTGGCGCGTTCACGGCCAAAGGCGAAAAAGATCAGGCCCAGTGAGATAGCGACCAACCCAGCGAACCATGGAACGTGACCTGGGGTTCCCCAGAAGATCTGCTCCACCCCTTCAATGAGGGCATTTTGCCCCGTCACGGTGAAGAACAGCGCGCGCAGGAACAACACACTGCCAAAGCCCGCCACAAGGATGGATAGGAATGCACCGAACAATGCGGCTTTGTCCCAGCCTGCGGGCGCACCCGGTTCAGGTTCTGGTAAGGGAGCGTCCTCTGGATGCAATTGCGTGCGGACAATGATGTAGAGAATAATGAACGACGCCAGCATGAAGCCCGGCAAGAAGGACGCGGTGAACAGCGCTTTGATCGAGGTCTCTGTGATCAGGCCGTAGATGATCAAAACGATGGATGGCGGGATCATCGTTCCCAAGCTGCCCGACGCACAGATCGTGCCGATCGCTAGGTTTTGATTATATCCCAAACGCAGCATCTGTGGCAGGGCGATAAGCCCCAACAGCACCACTTCGCCGCCAATGATCCCAGACATCGCTGCCATGATAACGGCCATGATCGAGGTCACGATAGCGATACCGCCACGGGTGCGGTTCAACCAGACGTTCAGGGACGAATACATGTCCTTGGCAATGCCGGAACGCTCAAGCAATGACGCCATAAAGATAAACAGCGGGACGGATATGAGCACATAGTCCGTTAAAAGCCCGTATATCTTTTGCGCTAAGATATTGAGCGGCCCGGCCCCCGGCCTACCGGTCAGTGTCCCCTCCCCAAAAGACATCGGGTTGGAGAGCAGGTTTGGTTCGAACTTCATCACAAGAACAAGAACCGCCAAGATAGCCGAAGCCATGCCCAGAGGCATTCCGATCGCCAGCAGGACCAAAAGGCCCAACATCAAGACCAAAGAAATTGTACCAATATCCATTATTCTTGCCCCGTCTTAGTAGATTGAACGGCACCGCCAGCGACATCTAAGTCCCCGCCCTCGTCAGCGCCCACGGACTTTTTCAGCCGATCTATTTCATCTTGATCAATGTCGTCCGCCGCCGAATGGATCACCGGTTCGGCGTTCCAATCGGAGATCAGGTTGATGATTGCTTGCGTCGCCACCAAGGCCACCACGAACAACACCATAGGTTTGAGCGTCGCAGGAATGGGTGGATCGAAGGCCGTACCGAAGGTCTCCCAACGGTTGAACTTCGCAAACGCCTCTCCGTACCCGCCGTAGATCAAGAAGAAGGCAAACAATGCGATCAACGAGGTGGAGATCACATCACACACCCGCTGCATCGTACGTGGAAACATGTCGTAGATCAGGAAGATGCGGATGTGGCTGCGTTGTTGCATCGCGTAAAGGCCCGAGCATAGGAACACGAAGCCCGCGAGCCATAGCGACAGCTCGTTCGCCCACAACGTGGGCGACTCGAACACGTAGCGCACGATCACCTCGTAAAGCATCACTGACGTCAGCAATACGATCAGCATCATTGTGACACGGCCAACGAAGACCGCTAAGCGGTCCATCTTTCGCCAATCCTCAAACTCCATCGCGGCGCGGCGCACGGTCATGACCCCCAGAATCGCAAAAACTGGCAGGCCAAGCAGCGCCAAAATATCAATAATGTCTATATGTTCACCCATAACCACCGGCAGATTTGGGGTCACATCAAGACGCGTGAACTGTTCGTCCAACTGTTCCGTGTATACGCCCCAATCTAGGATAAACGCGGGCATATGCCACGTGACCCAAGCCGCACAAACGATGAAGGCGAGCGGAACCAGCCACTCGATCAGCGTTCCTGATTTCAGGTTTTCAGCGTCCTGTTGCATATGCCCCTCCCAAAGAGCGCGTGACGGCGTTAGGCCGCCACTGCGTAGTATTCCAAAAATTCGCGGTCAGGCTCCACGCCCAATCCAGCCCCTTGTGGGATGCCCACATGGCCGTTGTTCGCTTTGACTTGCCCCTGAATGTCCAATGGAACGCTCAGAAGATCGTCGCGAAACTTGTTATCTGTCGTGTCGAATTCCAGCATCGGCTCCCAGGGATGCAACCCGCCCGGCATGGGCGGCATCGCGGCCAGAAGCTGCAAGTTTGTGGCCACCGCGATGGCGGAGCCCCAAACGTGATTTATCACTGGCGTGAAATGCGCATGGCACAATGCCAAAACCCGAAGGTATTCGGATATGCCCCCCAAGGCGCAAACCTCTGGCTGCGCGATATCCAGCCCGCGGTTCTCTAGGATCGCGCGCCAGCCCCAGCGACCGAACTCAGCCTCGCCGCCGGAAATGTTAGTCTTCAACCCCGCGCGCAATTCACGGTAGCCGTCGTGATCCTCGGGTGCCACGGGTTCTTCGAACCAATAGGCCTCCAGCTCGTCCAAGGCGCGCCCCACATAGAATGCATCCGAGGTGGTGTAGCAGTGGTTCGCGTCGACCATGAACTTGAAGTCCGCGCCCAGGCCGTCGCGCACCGCTTGGCATAGTGCCACATCTGGCTTGGGGCCAAGTCCCGTTTTCATCTTGGTGGCGCAAAAGCCCATGTCGCGAATGGCCGCCGCTTCGTCCTTAAACAGCGCAGCCATGTTGGTCGCGTCCATGTCAGGGCGCAGCATCATACCGTAACCATAGACTGGCACGGAGGTGCGATGCGCCCCGCCGATCATCTTGTGAATTGGCAGGCCCGCCACCTTGCCCGCGATATCCCAAAGCGCGATATCAACACCGGACAGGGATTGCATCGGCATCCCCTTTTGGCCGTGGTCGCGCATGAGGTTGTAAACTTTGTGCCAAATCACATCGCGGTCCATCGGGTCCATCCCAAGGATCATGGGTGCGATCACACCCTCAACGATGCCTTTGTTGGCCAACGCAATTGCGCCCGGCCCGAAACATTCGCCCCAACCGGTCACGCCCTCATCCGTCGAGACTTCGACCAAATGCGCGGTGCGCTTGCTGTAATACTGCTGAGAATAACCCAAGGTCTCGGGCATGTCATACTGCAGCACATGGCTTTTGATGTGGGTGATTTTCATGATTGGCCTGTAGGCAATCCACGCAGAGCAACGACGCGTGAATGGAATATGCGAGGCCGACAAAACGCGGCCTCGCACAAAAGCAGGTTAGCTTATTCTTTAACCAGACCAAGCTGGGACAGGTAAGCGATGTGGCTCGCAACCAGTGCTTTAGCTTCTGGTGTAGTCGCGAACTCAGGCCATGTGGCCTGTGCAACATCACGGAACGCTTGCAAATCTTCGTCGCTCCAAGTGTTGATCGTCACACCTTCAGCGGCCAATGCGGCAACAGCTTCGGTGTTTTGCTTTTCAACAAACAACGCAGCCTTCAGCGCCGCGTCAGCCATAGCGCCTTCCATGATCGAGCGGTGCTGCTCTGGCATCGCATCCCAAACGGCCTTGTTACACGCTAGGTGATCAGACGGCATGGAGTGGAAGCCAGGGTAGTTCGCAAACTTCGCGATGTCGTAAAGACCCAAGCCCTTGTTTGTCGCAATATTGGACGCATCCGCGCCGTCAATGATACCTGTTTCCAATGCGGTGAAGATCTCGGTGAAATCCATCACAACTGGCGATGCGCCAAGCTTCTCAAAGATTTTGGTCTCCATGCCCGGAGGCGAGCGGAATTTCCAGTCTTTCAGATCGGCGATGCTTGCAATCGGTCTGGTGGACGCGAAGCTCTCTTGGCCATAAACCATCCAGCCAACAAGCTGCATGTCGTATTGGTTGTAGAGGTCCTGCGCAGCTTCCAAGCCACCGCCGTAGTACAACCACGACAGTTGTTGGGTCGGAGTAGCGTAGCCACCCATGATGTCGCCAACGAATTGGAATGCTGGGTTCTTACCAGTTTGGTACGCGCCGCCGGTTGCGTCGCAGTCGAGAATGCCAGTGGCAGCCGCGTCAAAAGTTTCAACCGACTTCACAACGGAAGAGGAGAAAAACGCTTCGATTTCGATCTCGCCGTTGGACATCTCTTGGATGTTGTCAAACAAGCCAGAGTACAGTTTGCCGGCAGTCGTTTCAGGCGCGTGGTGGGTTTGAATGCGCAGTTTTGTGGTTTCGGCGACAGCGCCAGAAGCCAGAAGCGCAATTGCGGCAACAGAGGTCGCGGCAGTCTTCATAAATTTCATGGTGTCCTCCCAGACGAATTTTTCTTTATCGCTCTCTGGGTCAACCGGCATATCAGTCGCCATGTCGACCTTGCGTCCGAGGAGCCTAGCAATCGAATCTGAAGCTGCCAACAAAAAATCTATTTTTCTTATAATTTTGAGATTTTGACATAATATCAAAATTAATCTATAGGCTACTCGCCATCCCGCCGGTGTATGGGCTCTGGTCTTATAGACACCAACGCGCGGCAATTGAAACATGGAAGCTGGAGGCTACGATGGCTGAAGCAACGGCATTATCAAAGATGGAAACCCCTGCAATATATGACGATCTTCACCTTAAGTTGGTAACCGCGCAGTTTGCGCACGGCGAAAAGCTGAAGTCCGAAGAGCTTCGCCAAAATTACGGCTGCTCCGCCAATACCATTCGTGAAGTATTGTTCCGACTATCCACAGCAGGCCTCGTCGCCTTTGAAGAGCAACGCGGTTTTCGCGCCCGCCGCACCTCACGTGCACGCCAACATGACCTGACCCAATTCCGAATCCTTCTGGAGCAAGAAGGCGTCAGCATGTCGATCAAAAACGGCGATCTAGAGTGGGAAGCGCGGCTTTCCGCAGCCCACCACAAGCTTAGCCATATCGAAAGCGAAGTTCGTAAAACCGGCACCGTGGAGCACTTGCTCCCCTTATGGTCCAACGCCGAATGGGAGTTCCATGACACGCTGATTTCGGCCTGCAACTCCCCCCTGCTTCGCGAAACCTACAAGACCGTCTACGACCAGTTCCGCCAACAACTTGTTTCTCGCGAAACCAACTACGGCTACTTTGAAGACAACATCGAAGAGCACAACGCGATCCTAGTGGCCGCGCTGACGCGCAACGAAACACTGTGCCGCCAGCGCATTCACGACCACCTAGCCCGGAATATGATCAGTTAGCGCCCAGCCTACATTTCATCATCCAGATAGACCTGAACGATCTCCTTGAAACTGCTTTCGGCCATGAACCCAAGTGCTATCGCGCGCTTGGGGTCAAAGTCCCTAGGCCAACCTTCGACGATCTTCTCGATCACTGGATCAGGTTGCGGTTTGATCAATTTGACCACGTCATTCCCCGCCAAATCACGCAGAGCATCAATCTGCTCGGCCACGGTACAACTGACCCCTGGCAAGTTCAAAGCCCGCCGCCCTTGCAAAAGCTCAGTGTCCAGTGTGGCCGCATGGGTCAAAAATCCAGTCGCAGAGCGCGGGCTAGCGTGCCAGTGGCGCGTGCTGTCGGAGACAGGCAATATCGCCTCCTGCCCGTTTAACGGCTCGCGGATAATGCCAGAGAAGAACGACGATGCCGCAGCATTGGGCTTCCCCGGACGTACGCAGATTGTGGGCAACCGAATGGAGATGCCGTCGACAAACCCTTTACGGGAGAAATCAGAGATCATCGCCTCACAGATCGACTTCTGCGCGCCATAACTGGTTTGCGGGGCGGACAGAAACTCGTCATTGATCTTGTCGGGGTATGGCCCACCAAAGACCGCAATTGACGAAGTGAACACCAATCGGGGGCGATAGTTGGAATCGGCCTCATGCTCGGCACGCAACCCCTCTAGAAGCGCCCAAGTCGGGTGCATATTGACAGCCCAACCCTTGTCAAAATCTGCCTCCGCTTCGCCCGAGACAATGGAGGCAAGGTGAAAGATCACATCTGGCTTGGTCTTCGCCAGCTCACCTGCCACACCCGCATCGGTGATGGATCCGACCACTTGTTTGGAGCCGGCAATCGGGGCCGGAGGAAACGCGATGTCGTGCAATGTGATGTCAGCGGTTTGTCCGCCAAGGCCATGCAATGCGATCTGTTGTGCAAGCTTTTGGCCAACCATGCCGCCACCGCCAAGAATAAGAACCTTCATGCGCTCAACCCATTGCGCTTCAACAGCTCCAAATAGAGGCCGGAGTGATCTTGATCCCCACCGTCCATGTTCTGGCAAAAATCATCGAACCGATCCCGCGTCATCTCGGATACCGGCAACGACAACCCCAACTGCCCCGCCTCACCGAGCAGGTTGTTGAGGTCTTTGAGTTGGAATTTGGACAATCCCCCAGGTGCAAAATTGCCTTCAGTCATCCGCTCCCCGTGCTGCTGTAAGATGATGCTGTCGGCAAACCCACCTTTCAACGCGGCACGCACCGCGGCGGGGTCCGCGCCGCCCTTTTGGACGAGCAACATGGCTTCTGCCACCGCTGCGATGGTGACGGCGACAATCGACTGGTTGGCGAGCTTGGAAAGTTGCCCCGAGCCGGTTGGTCCGACAAGAACGGGGCGTCCCATGGCGCTCAAGACAGGGACCGCTTGGTCGAACGTCGCAGCGTCACCACCAACCATGATTGCAAGCGTGGCATCCTGCGCCCCACGTGTTCCACCCGAGACAGGCGCGTCGAGATGCCCGAACCCAAGAGCCCTCAGATGTGCGGCTTGATCGCGTGCCTCTTCGGGTTTGACAGATGACATATCGATCCACATCGCACCCGGCTTCATAGCGCCTGTTACCGCCTTGTTCGTTATCAGCCCATCAACTGCGCTGCCATCCGACAACATTGAGATAATCATATCTGCCCCGACCACGGCTTCAGCCACCGTGTCATGCAGAATTGCGCCATCTCCAACCAGCGCTTCTGCCTTATGGCGAGAGCGGTTCCAAACCACCAATTCGAAGCCCGATTTCATTAAGTTTCGCGCCATCGGGGCTCCCATTAATCCGGTGCCAAGAAGTGCTATTTTTCGATCTTTCATGGAAGTCCCTATAGGTGCTCAAAAACATTGAATTCGATAACACTAGTCCAAGCATGTTGATGTGAAAAGCATTGAAGACCGACTTCTTTGGTTCTACGCATTGGGGTGAATCAAGGTCTGGCCGGCTTCGATACGACCATATTTTTAGCCATCCAACGGAGAATTAAAATTGATTAATCAAAGGCTTGGAGGCAAGAGAGCCATCGTCACTGCAGCGGGGCAAGGCATTGGCAAGGCTTCCGCTCTTGCGATGGCAAATGCTGGCGCAAAGGTATTCGCCACAGACGTGAACCCCGATTTTTTGGCCGACCTGACACATGAAAATATTGAAACATTCGTCCTGAATGTTCGTGATATCGATTCTGTGAATGAGGGCGTGGAGCGGGCAAAAGCTGATATCCTTTTCAACTGTGCGGGCATCGTTCACCACGGCTCCGCACTGGACGCGACCGACGACGAATGGGACTTCGCCTTTGACCTGAATATCCGCTCCATGTGGCGCATGATGCGCGCCTCTTTGCCCGGAATGTTAGAACGTGGCAGCGGCTCAATTGTGAATATGTCGAGCGCTTGCTCCAGCGTCATTGGCGCGCCCAATCGCTTTATTTATGGCACCACAAAAGCAGCCGTAATCGGCATGACGAAATCCATTGCGGTTGACTACATCACCAAAGGTATCCGCTGCAATTGCATCTGCCCGGGAACGGTAGAAAGCCCGTCTTTGGAGGCCCGTATTCAAGAGCTTGGCAAGCAAGTTGGCGGCTATGATGAAGCGAAGAAGATGTTTGTGGCGCGCCAACCGATGGGGCGTATCGCGACGGCTGAAGAAATCGCGGCCCTTGTCGTTTATTTGTCTAGCGATGAGAGCGGGTTCACAACGGGGCAACCGCATATCATTGATGGCGGTTGGTCTGGTTAAGGTTCTGATTTGAGTATTTGGGACCAAATGGAAATTGTAACGCAGCACATCGAGGGCCGCGTTAAACTTAACGGAATGTGAAAATGGTAGAGAAGTCGAAGTTGCGATCCCAGAAATGGTTTAACAATCCTGACAATCAGGAGATGACGGCCCTCTATCTTGAGCGCTACCTGAATTATGGCCTGACCCGCGAAGAGCTACAGTCCGGCAAGCCGATCATCGGCATCGCACAAACCGGGTCCGACCTGAGCCCCTGCAACCGCCACCACATTGAGCTGACCAAACGTGTCCGCGACGGGGTCATTGCGGCGGGCGGCACTGTGATTGAAATACCCGTGCATCCGATACAAGAGACCGGCAAGCGCCCCACGGCGATGCTGGACCGAAACCTTGCCTATCTGTCGCTGGTCGAGACGCTGTTTGGCTACCCTATTGACGGCGTGGTGCTGAACATTGGATGCGACAAGACCACCCCTGCCTTGTTGATGGCCGCAGCGACGGTCAACATCCCCGCAATTGCGTTGAGTGTCGGCCCGATGTTGAACGGCTGGTTCAACGGCGAGCGCACCGGCTCCGGCACCATCGTTTGGAAAGCGCGAGAGATGCAGGCCGCAGGCGAGATTGACGATGACGGGTTCATGGATATGGTCGCCTCCTCAACACCTTCCGTGGGCTATTGTAACACCATGGGCACCGCGACCACGATGAACTCCTTGGCCGAGGCATTGGGCATGCAATTGCCCGGCGCCGCCGCGATCCCCGCCCCCTACCGCGAGCGCGGCCAGATCAGCTACCACACAGGCCAACGCATTGTGGAAATGGTGCACGACGACCTACGCCCTTCCGACATCATGACACGGGAAGCCTTTGAAAACGCAGTCGTAATCAACTCGGCCATTGGGGGATCCACCAATGCCCCGATCCACTTGAACGGCGTCGCCAAACACTTAGGCATCGAGCTAACTAACGATGATTGGCAGGGCATCGGCCATAAGGTTCCCTTGCTTGTGAACTTGCAGCCTGCGGGCAAATATCTGGGCGAGGATTATCACCGCGCGGGCGGCGTGCCAGCGGTCATTGGCGAGCTGTTAAAAGCCGGACTACTGCCCTACCCTGACGCCATTACCGCCAACGGCAAAACCATGGCCGAGAACTGCGACGGCGTGCTGACGGGCAATGATGACGTGATCTATTCCACAGACGCGCCGATGCTGACAGATGCAGGCTTTATCAACCTCAAGGGCAACCTGTTTGATAGTGCCATCATGAAGACCAGCGTGATCTCGGACGAGTTCCGCGACCGGTATTTGTCGAATCCGGATGACCCAAATGCCTTTGAGGGGCGCGCCATCGTGTTTGATGGGCCGGAGGACTTCCACCACAAGATTGATGACGAGAGCATGGGCATAGACGAGAATTGCGTCTTGATCATGCGCGGCACGGGTCCAAAGGGGTATCCGGGGGGGGCTGAGGTCGTGAATATGCGCCCACCGTCTTACCTGTTGAAGAAGGGCATCCATGCGCTGCCTTGCGTAGGCGATGGGCGTCAATCAGGCACCTCTGGCAGCCCCTCCATTTTGAACGCCTCGCCCGAGGCGGCGGATGGTGGTGGCTTGGCCTTGGTTCAGACCGGTGATCCTCTGCGAATTGATCTGAACAAATGCACCGCCAACATGCTGGTTAATGATGATGAGCTAAAACGACGGGCAGAGAAGCTGGTAAACGGCTCCATTGAAGTGCCCGACAGCCAAACCCCGTGGCAGGAAATTTTCCGTGCCATGGTCCGCCCTTTCTCGGAGGGCATGACCCTCGATGGGGCCACGAAATACCAAGACATCGCGCGCAAACATATGCCGCGTGACAACCACTAGGGAGAGACCTGAATGAAACTTGTACGATTTGGTGCCGTTGGCGAAGAAAAGCCCGGCATGATCGACGCGGACGGCGTGTTGCGGGATTTGAGCGCACATATAGCCGACATCAACGGCGCACATCTGAGCGACGCGACCTTGGCCATCTTGAAGGGCCTTGACCCAAGCAGCCTGCCTGCCGTTGAGGGAAGCCCACGCTTGGGCGCTTGCGTGGGCGACATCGGGAAGTTCTTGTGCATTGGGCTGAACTACTCAGATCACGCGGCAGAAACCGGCGCGGCCATCCCCGAGCATCCTATCTTGTTCTTCAAGGCCAACTCGGCGGTTGTGGGGGCCTATGATGACGTTATCATGCCCCGTGGCTCCACCCATACGGACTGGGAAGTGGAGCTGGGCGTGATTATCGGCAAGGAGTGCAAATACGTCTCCGAGGCCGACGCGCTGGACTATGTGGCGGGCTACTGCGTGATCAACGACGTGTCGGAGCGGCACTTCCAAACGCAGCTGACCGGCCAATGGACCAAGGGCAAGTCTTGCGACACCTTCGGCCCCACAGGCCCGTGGCTCGTCACTAAGGATGAGGTCGGCGACGTGCAAAACCTGGCCATGACCTTGGACGTGAACGGCAAGCGCATGCAGACCGGCAACACCAACACTATGATCTTCACCGTGGCCCAAATTATTGAGCACCTGTCCGGCCTCATGACCCTGCATCCGGGTGATGTGATCACCACTGGCACCCCTCCGGGTGTTGGCATGGGGATCAAGCCCGAGCCGGTGTACCTTAAGAAGGGGGACGTGATGGAGCTGACGATCGAGGGGCTTGGCGTGCAACGTCAAACCGTAGGTCAGGACGCATGAGCACCCCCAACTTATTGATGATCGGCGGCGCGACAGATGAGATGATGTCGCGCCTGACACAAGAATTCACCATCCACAAACTTTCGGAAATTGCCGATCTAGATGCTTGGGCCAGCGAATTTGGCGCGTCGGTTGAGGCGGTGATGACCAATGGCCACGATGGGGTCCCTGCCCCGATCATGGCGGCCTTGCCAAACCTCAAGGCGGCGGCGGCGTTTGGTGTGGGGTACGATGGGATTGACACGGACGCTTGCGTCGCGCGCGGCATCAAGGTCTCGCACACGCCCAACGTGTTGAATGCTGAAGTGGCCAACACCACCCTGTTGCTACTACTAACCGGCTTGCGTAACTTCCGCCACGATGAGGCATGGGCGCGCTCCGGCGATTGGGAGGCGAAGGGCGCAGCACCGCTTTCGACCTCCCCCGACGGCAAAACCATCGGCATCTTGGGGCTGGGGCGCATCGGGCAAGAGATCGCGGACCGACTGTCCATTTTCAACCCCACCATTGTCTACCACACGCGCACGAAGAAGGACGTGGCCTACACATATTACGACAACCTCGTTGATATGGCGGCGGCATGCGACGTGCTGGTGTGCATCACACCGGGTGGGCCATCCACCGACAAAATCGTCAACAAGGACGTCCTAGAGGCCTTGGGCCCGAAAGGCATGTTGATCAACGTCTCGCGCGGCTCGGTCGTGGATGAGGCAGCATTGATTGATGCCTTGGACAGCGGCAAACTGGGCCTTGCGGGCCTCGATGTGTTCGCGGGAGAGCCGCATATCCCTGACGCCCTAAAGGCATCGGACCGCACGGTGCTCTTGCCTCATGTTGGCTCCGCCAGCCATGAGACACGCGCCGCAATGGGGGCGTTGACGGTCGACAACCTGCTCCAATGGAAATCAGATGGCACGCTGCTTACCCCTGTGCCGGAGTGCGCGCACCTTTGAAAATCACCTCGATCCAGACGCGGCTATTTAACGTCCCGCTGGACGAGGTTTTGGTGGATGCCAAACACGGCGACCACCATTTCTTTCAACTGATCACCTCGACCATTCACTTGGAGGACGGATCAAAAGGAACCGGCTACACCTATACTGGCGGCAAGGGTGGCTCCGCGATTGCCGCCATGATCCGTGACGACCTTACCCCCTTTCTAATTGGACAAGACGCAAGCGCCATTGAGACGCTTTATGACGCGATGCAATGGCATCTACATTACGTGGCGCGTGGCGGCATTGCTTCCTTCGCAATATCTGCCGTCGACATTGCGCTATGGGACTTACGCGGCAAGCGGCAAGGCCAACCGCTTTGGAGGATGGCCGGCGGCGCGTCTGATCGCTGCCGTGCATATGGTGGCGGGATAGACCTTGGCTTTCCGCTCCCTAAACTATTGGACAGCATTCAATCCTATCTTGATCGCGGATTGCGCGGAGTGAAGATCAAAGTCGGTCAACCGGCCTTGGCGGAAGATGTTGCTCGCATCGCGGCAGTGCGTGAATTGATTGGCCCAGATGTGGGCTTCGCGGTGGATGCGAATTACTCCATGAGCGTGGATCAGGCCATTGAAGCCGCCCACGCCTTCGAGCCGTTCGAGTTGATGTGGTTTGAAGAACCGACCATCCCCGACGACTACAAAGGGTATGGGCGCATCGCAGAGGCCACAAGAATTCCATTGGCCATGGGCGAGAACCTGCACACGCTCCACGAGTTCGAATATGCCGTGGCAGATGCCAAATTAACCTATCTACAACCTGACGCCTCCAATTGCGGGGGGATCACGGGGTGGTTGCAAGTCGCAACGCTTTGTCAGAAGCACGGCATCCCGCCCTGCTCTCATGGAATGCAAGAATTGCACGTCAGCCTCGTCGCGGCTCAACCAAATACGGGCTGGATCGAGATGCATTCCTTCCCGATCGAGCGCTATACCCAACGTCCAGTGATCATTGAGAACCACATGGCCGTAGCACCAAGCGTTGCTGGAACCGGCGTGGAGTTCATCTGGGAATTGCTCGCCACATATGAGCAAGGGTGATCTGAGGGCTGACCACGCCTTGTTCTCAAATTGGCAACTGGTTGTTTCCGTATTAGACATCTTCCGCCCCATTCGCGCCCAAATGTTGCCCCATTGTCTATGCATTAACCGTTTCCAGATAGTTGGCGAACATCACGCCGGACAGTAACCCGTGAGGAATTGAACGATGCGTAAATTGATAATGAGCTGTGCCGCACTAGCTGTGACTGCTGGACTAGCCGGTGCACAAGAAAATAACCTCGGAGACGATTCGCTTATTCTAGCGCTGAATAATCGTCACGTTGACATTAAAGGTGGCGTGTTTTTCCCGCCTTTGATTTTGGCCAGCGCTGGCGAAACTATCACGATTAGCAATGAAGAAGATTCAACACATGACGCCACTGCCATCGATGGTAGCTGGACAACTGGTGCGATCGCGCCGGGCGAGTCTGTTGAGGTCACCGTCGTTGCAGAAATGGTTTTGTGCTTCCAATCGTCCTACAATGAAGAACTCAAGGGCGCTGTTGGCTCTCCTGAGACTGGTGAAGCCCCTGAATGCCACGTGCTTTCAGGCGAAGGCGACGGTCAAGAAGACATCAACTAAGACTTGATCTAATTCTAAATAAAAGCCCCGCCAGCAATGGCTGGGCTTTTTCGTTTTGGTAATCTTGAGCAGTGACTTCTCAAGGAAGTTGGTCGAACAGGCCACATGCCAGAGGGCACATGACCCGCTCCTCCCATTATTTTTTGACGATACGTCCGTCAGTGTAGGCTTTTACAGGGCCTTTCTCAGCCATGTATTCAGCAAGTACATCCGCCACATCAGGCCCAAAGTCATAAGCATTGGCCGCTGTGGTAAACATTTTGAAGCCATCACCGCCGCCACGAACGAAGTTGTTGGACACCAATTTGTAGGTCGCAGCAGGGTCAATCTCGACCCATGCGTCACCGTCCTTCACCGAGACCGCTTGGATGCGGCCCTCATTTGGTGGAACTGACGCATCCCAGCTAAACTGAAGCCCCGCCACTTGTGGGAAGCGGCCTTTGACCTCTTCAACTTGGCTCACACCATTCTCCAACGCATCAATAACCGTTTGGCCAGTCACCTCAAACGTCGACAGCGTATTTTGGAACGGCAGCACAGACAAAACCTCGCCCATGGTGACTTCGCCCTCGTCAATGGACGACCGGATACCACCGGAGTTTGCGATTGCGATGGTCACGCCTTGGTCCTTCACCCGCGCCAACATCGCGTCTGCAATCAGGTTGCCCATGGAGCATTCCGCAACACGGCACACCGCACGGTCGCCATTGATGAGGGCGCCTGATTGGGCCACGACCTTGTTGCGAATTTCATCCAAGGGTGCTGCCAACTCGCTTACACGCGTCAAGATCGCCGCATCTTCTGCCACTTGGCCGTCGATCAAAATCGGCTCACCTTTGGCCTCAATCAATTTACCTTCGTCGTCGAAAGTCGCGTTCAGTTCGCCAAGAAACTTGCCGTAGGCATAGGCCTGCACAATCGCCGTATCGTTCACCATCACAGGATAGACGTCATCCGCCCCCTCTTGGGTGTTGGACAGCAGCCTGTTGTCGTGACCCCCAACGATCACATCAACGCCAGTGGTGTTCGCCGCAACCAACTTGTCCACCAAAAGACCGGAGTGGCTAAGCACAATGATCTTGTTCACACCTTCTGCTGTAAGCTTATCGACTTCGCCCTGAACCGCGCCGGACGGGTCGGTAAAGGTGATGTTCTTACCTGGCGACGCCAGATCTGGCGTATCCCACGGCGTCAGCCCGATAAGACCAATCTTCTCACCGCCGCGCTCTATCACGCTGGATTTCATCAGCTTACCCGCCAAAGCAGGCTCTCCCGAGACGTCCGCATTAGACATCAAAACCGGAAAACCCACGGACGCCATGAAGCCGGCTAGCACTTCGGGGCCATCATCAAATTCATGGTTACCGACGGTCATGCCGTCATATTTCAAGCCGTTCATCATCTCGGCTGCGACCTTGCCCTTATAATAAGTGTAGAACAGAGAGCCTTGGAATTGGTCGCCGCCATCCACCAAGATCGCGTTGTTTGTGCGCCCGCGCGCATCCTTCACGGCGTTCACCAGCCGCGCCCAACCACCGAAGCATTCGCCTGCGGTGTTGTCCTCGGCCGAGCAACCGCTGTCGTACTTGCTAATAGGCTCGAATCGAGCATGGAAATCGTTGGTGTGCAAAATCGTCAATGAATAGTCAGCGGCCGCGATTCCCGTGGTCAACGTCAATGCGGCAGCACTGGAAAGAAAGGTCTTAAGCATTTTGGATGGTCCCCCAATTGTATATCTGCAAACAGATTGGCGCTAATGTGGCGTTGAGTCAAAGCCCAGTCGCAAGGTTGCGTTACGTAACTTTGCGACTGGGCTATGACTTGACCAATCTATAGGCAGCGGGCATGTGAGGCGCATGCTTATTTACAAGATCATGACCGCCGACGCGTGGTCCGCCTTTCAGGCCAGCTCGCGCTTCACGGGCGCCCCGATTGACCTGACGGACGGCTACATTCATTTCTCCACCGCCCAGCAGGCGCAAGAGACCGCCGCGAAGCACTTCGCGGGTCAAACTGACCTCTGTCTGGTGTGGGGGGATGCGCCAAGCGACGACGCCATGAAGTGGGAAGTCTCACGTGGCGGGGACAAATTTCCGCATCTATACCGCGACTGGCTGCTGGCAGAGGTGTCCGGCAGCGCCGCCTTGCCGTGGGATGGCGCAGCACATCAATTTCCAAAGGACATGTCATGAAGCTGTTTGAACGCATCGCGCTCGCAGGCATGCACCGCGTAGACCCCGAGCGCGCACATGGGTTGGCGGTTCAATCCTTGAAGATGGGATTGGGGTTCGGCCAAGGCCCCGTGCGCAGCACACGTCTGTCAACCACGCTTGCGGGCATGCCCTTGGCCAACCCTGTCGGGCTCGCTGCGGGGTTCGACAAGAACGCCGAAGTTGTAGGCCCGCTAGCGCAGGCCGGTTTCGGGTTCGTTGAGGTCGGCGCGGCCACCCCGCGCCCGCAACCGGGCAACCCAAAGCCGCGTTTGTTCCGCCTGACCGAGGACCAAGCCGCTATCAACCGGTTTGGCTTCAACAACGAGGGCATGGATGTCATCGCGGAGCGTCTGGCCTCGCGCGTTGTGGGTATTCCTGTGGGCCTGAACCTAGGGGCGAACAAAGACAGCGAAGACCGCGCGCAGGACTTCGCCACCGTGTTACGCCGTTGCGGGCCGCATGTGGATTTCGCCACAGTGAATGTCTCCTCGCCCAACACGGAAAAGCTGCGTGACCTTCAAGGGCGCGCCGCGCTCTCCGCCCTGTTGGCTGGTGTCATGGTAGCCCGCGCCGAGTTGCGCACGCCCGTGCCTGTTTTCTTGAAAATCGCACCTGATTTGGACGACGACGCACTTGCAGAGATCGCGGAAGTTGCGGTGGAAGCTGGCCTTGCGGGGATCATCGCCACCAACACCACCTTGTCGCGCGACGGCCTGAAATCGGTCTATAAATCCGAGGCAGGTGGTCTGTCCGGCCAGCCTGTGTTTGAAAAAAGCACCCGCGTTTTGGCCCGTCTTTCACAACTTCTGGACGGTGCAATCCCGCTTGTTGGAGTGGGTGGCGTCGGCTCGGCGGATCAAGCTTACGCCAAGATCCGCGCAGGTGCTTCTGCGGTTCAAATATACACCGCTATGGTTTATGGCGGCTTGTCCTTGGCGGGCGATATCGCCCTAGGGCTGGACGATTTATTGGCGCGTGATGGCTTTGACAATATCGCCGATGCCGTAGGCACAGGGCGCGACGCGTGGCTTTAACCTGCCTGCGCCTCCAACGCGGGATAGCGTAGCCCCAAGGTTATCCCGCGCGCGATAAACAAGACCAACAGGCTTAGCCAGAGCCCGTCATTGCCAAAGACCGGCATTAACACCGCCAAAGTCGCACAGTAGATGGCAAACGAGATTGCCATCATGTTGCGCATGTCTCTGGTGCGCGTGGCACCAATGAAAATGCCGTCCAACATCCAAGCCGACACTCCAACGATTGGGGCCGCGACCATATATATCAGGTAGCTCCGCGCCTCGGCCTGCACGTCTGGCGCAGTTGTCATGATGTCGATGATTGTGCCGCCAAATAGCGCAAAGCAGACTGCCAAGCTAAAGGTGACAATCACGCCCCAAAACGAGGTCAAATACGCACTACGTCTTAAGCGGGGCCGATCCCGCGCGCCTAAGGCTTGGCCCACCAAGGCTTCTGCCGCGAAGGCAAACCCGTCTAGGGCAAAGGCCGTTATATGTAGAAACTGCAAAAGGATTTGGTTCGCCGCCAAGGTCACGTCCCCAAAGTCTGCGCCGTAAAACAGGAAGGATATGAAGGCGGCCTCAAGTAGAATTGAGCGCAGCATAATGTCGGAGTTCACCGCAGCCATCCGCGTCAGGCGCAAGCGGTCGAACACTCGCGGCCAGTCTTTCCACGCAGGCGTCCGGAAGATATCTCGGCACAGCCACACCCCAAGCCCAAGCCCTGACCATTCCGCCAAGAACGTAGCGAACGCAACGCCCTCCACGCCCCACCCCAACTGCAGCACGAAGAACAGATCAAGCAGTATGTTCAGCCCGTTCATCCAAATTTGGATGACCAAAACCGCACGTGTCCGCTCCAACGCGATGAGCCAGCCCGTGATCCCGTAAATCGCAATCGCCGCAGGTGCAGAGAATATGCGAATGCTCATATAGTCGCGCGCGAGCTTCTCCACTTCTGGGCTGGCAGGCGACAATTGGAACGCTCCCCAAAACAGCGGGACTTGGAGAAGCATCAAGACAAAACCCGCCACGACCCCGATCATCAATGAGCGAGACAGCATGGCGGAAACCTCGCCCGTCTCTCCTGCCCCTTGTGCTTGCGCGGTCAATCCGGCGGTGCCCATGCGCAGGAAGCCAAACAACCAATAGAGCCCTGACAAAACGATTGCGCCAATGCCCACCGCGCCAATAGGGGCCGCGAGCCCCATTTGTCCAACAACGCCAGTATCTACGGCCCCAAGAATTGGAACCGTTGCGTTGGAAATCACAATGGGGAAGGCAATCTTCAGGACCCGCCCGTGGGTTAGATCCTCAGCCATTGTCTGACGTTGGCATCAAGAAATGACCTGTAGCTTGGGCGAATAGACGTGCGCGATTGTCTTGCCATGCTTCCACGTGCACGGACGCGTAGCGCCGTCCCGACCGGTTCACCCGTGCTCGCGCATAGGCATCGCGCGGAAGCCCCGTGCGCAGGTAGTCTACGGTGAAATCAATGGTCTTGGGCATTTGTGGCAAAGCCCCCGCCTCGAACTTTCCGTCTTCCATGTCGGACCAATTGGACGACCACGTCAGCCCAATCACCGCTGCGATCTCCAGAAACGCCGCAGTGGCACCGCCATGCAGAGCGGGCAACATCGGATTGCCGATCAAATCCTCACGATATGGCAGAACCGCCGTCAGCTCATCGCCGCGCCGGTCGAATTCGACACCTAGGAATTGAATGTAGGGCACGCTTTCAACCAAGCCCCGCAAAGCTGCGTCGCGGCGGGTTTTAATAACTTGTACCGGCTCTGGCTTGCGCATGACTTAAGCCCCCTTCGCTCGTTGGAAGGTGAAAGCCCCTGTCGCCGAGGCCACAGGATTGCCGTCATCATCGTCCACCGCGGTGGCCCGCACAAAGGCTACAGAGCGCGTGACATGGTAGCATTCGGCGCGTGCTCGGATACGCTGACCCGGCGTCGCGGCGCGCATGTAGTCGATGCGCAGGTCAATCGTTGCCGTCCCAATTGGAGCTTGCTCATGAGACATCACAGCCGCACCGCTGCAGGTGTCCATCAAGGCAAAAACCGCGCCACCGTGAATGACCCCGGTTGCCGGGTCCCCGATGAAACGCTCGTCATACGGCATAGAGATCTTCGCCACACCATCACCGATTTCATCCAAGCTCATCGCCAAAGCGCGAGAATGGGGAATCGCCTCGATGAACTGGCGCGCTACATTTGTGCGGTCGGTTTTAGTATTCATAACAACATCTGTGGCAGCTTTCACCGGCGCGGCCAAGCCATGCAATTGTGCTTCGTACAATACTTCGTTGCAACTGCGTCTGGATTGGTACGAGATCCTATGCCAATATGACGCATGTGAAACAGGTTTTTGGGACAGGACATACTTTATGACGTCGAGTAATCGCCTCACTTTTAAAGAAATGTGCGCCGAGTTTGACGTAACCCCACGTACCCTTCGCTACTACGAATACATCGAACTGCTCAGCCCTGAGCGTGAAGGCCGGTCTCGTTTCTACCACCCCCGAGAAGTGGCACGCATGAAACTCATCATGCGCGGTCGAAGATTTGGTTTCTCACTCGAGGACATTCGCCAATGGTTGGATATGTATAATTCAGAGCATCAAAACCGTCCCCAAATGGAAGCCATGATTGAGTTCGCAGACAAGCAAATGGGCGAGCTTCTGAGTCGAAAACAACAAATCGAAGAGTCTATCTCAGAGCTTCAAGCGTTACGAAATCAGGTCGCCAAAGACCTTTGAGACCCGTTTTTAATTTGACGAAAATGTTTGCCCCCGCAAGCTTCCCCAAGGTAACTTACGGGGAGCTGCCGAACAAGATTCCCCTTATTTATAAGGGTTTTTAGGGGGAATTCCCCCACCGTTTTGTCAATTCGAAAAACGCCAAGCATTGTCAAAAGTTGCGCCAATGCTGCTCAAACTTTCGTGACATTACGTCAAGGGGACTATGACGTGACGTTACATTTACGTTAACGTCAACATTGCTTGTAAGGTGCATTCACGTTCAACATTTCCGACGCATCAAACACACGAAGCAAAGGAATACAAAATGTCAGAGGATACGATGACCATCCGTGAAATGTGCGATGCATTTGGGGTTACCCCACGCACCCTGCGTTTTTACGAGGCCAAAGAACTTCTGTTCCCCATACGAGAGGGGCAACGCCGCCTGTTCACCAAAAGTGACCGTGGTCGTCTGAAGCTGATTATGCGTGGCAAACGCTTTGGATTCTCCCTTGAGGAGATCCGCCAGCTGCTAGACCTCTATAACGTCGGTGACCAACAAGCATCGCAATACGCCCTAACCTTTGAAATTGGGCAACGTCGTTTGGCTGACATGATCAAGCAACGCGACGAGTTGAACGAAGCCATTGAAGACCTAACCGCCCAACTCGCTTGGGGCGAAAAGATGATCGCCTCACAAAGCCTTCCAAAGGCGGCCAACACCTAGCCCAACACTGAGATTTAACGGAGAGTTCCACATGCCTAGCTACACCGCGCCAGTTAAAGACATGCAATTTGTCCTGCACGACGTTCTAAAAGTGACCGAACAATCCGTTCCCGGTTACGACGAGCTGGAGGCAGACTTCACCTCAGCCATCTTAGAGGAGGCGGGCAAGATTTCCTCCGAAGTGCTGCAACCGTTGAACGTTGTAGGCGACACCGAAGGCTGCGTTCTGGAGAACGGCGTCGTGCGCACGCCAACAGGTTTCAAAGCAGCTTTTGACCAGATGAAAGAAGGCGGTTGGACCGCATTGGATTGCGACCCTGAATACGGCGGCCAAGGCATGCCATACCTTCTGGGTGTTGCTGTGGGTGAGCAATTCACTGCCGCCAACATGGCGTTCAACATGTACCAAGGGCTGACACACGGAGCCTACTCCGCCATCCACGCTCATGGTACGGACGAGCAAAAGGCAACCTACCTGCCAAACATGGTGTCTTGCGACTGGACCGGCACCATGAACCTAACAGAGCCGCATTGCGGCACCGATCTGGGCCTCATGCGCACCAAAGCCGCTCCGCAGGGTGACGGCAGCTACAAAATCACCGGCCAAAAGATATTCATCTCGGCGGGCGAGCACGACATGTCCGACAATATCATCCATCTGGTGTTGGCTAAGATCGAAGGCGGCCCTGAAGGCATCAAAGGCGTGTCCCTGTTCATCGTGCCGAAATTCATGGTCAATGAAGACGGCTCCCTTGGGGCGCGCAATGGCGCGACCGTAGGCTCCATCGAAGAAAAGATGGGCATCCACGGCAACTCTACTTGCGTGATGAACTACGACGATGCCACGGGCTACCTGCTTGGAACCGAGCACAAAGGCATGCGCGCCATGTTCACTATGATGAACGAAGCCCGCATCGGTGTTGGCCTGCAAGGCTACGCCCAAGCTGAAGTCGCTTACCAAAACGCAGTGGTTTACGCCAACGACCGCCTACAAGGGCGCGACGTAACAGGCGACAAAAACCCCGACGGCCCAGCCGACCCGCTGATCGTACACCCAGATATTCGCCGCAACCTGATGGACCAGAAGTCCTTTGTGGAAGGCGCGCGCGCGTTCACATATTGGGGTGCCAACATGATCGATCAGCATGTCCGCGCCGATGATGACGCGGCCCATGGGATCGTCTCGTTGATCACGCCTGTGATCAAAGGCTTCCTAACCGACAAAGGCTTCGAGTACGCCACAGCCGCGCAACAAGTCTACGGCGGCCACGGCTACATCGAAGAATGGGGCATGTCCCAATTCGCCCGCGACGCACGCATTACGCAAATCTATGAAGGTGCCAATGGCGTGCAAGCCCTTGATTTGGTTGGCCGCAAGCTGGCGCAAGATGGCGGCAAACACGTGATGGCGTTCTTCGAGATGGTTAAATCCTTCATCAAGGAAAACGGTGGCAGTGAGGACTACGACAAGGCCTTCCTTGACCCGCTCAAAGCCGCGTCGAAAGACCTACAGGCGGCGGGCATGTACTTTATGCAAAACGGCATGAAGAACCCGAACCACGCTTTGGCCGGATCCTACGACTTTATGCATATGTTTGGCCATGTTTGCCTTGGCCTGATGTGGGCGAAGATGGGCAAGGCTGCGATGGACGCACTGGAAGGTGGCGCATCTGACACCAACTTCTACGAGACCAAAATCGCGACCGGCAAATACTACATGGCCCGCCAACTGCCAGCGACGGCGATGCATCTGTCTCGGATCGAGAGCGGTGCAGATACAGTTATGGCGCTCGACGCTGCGAATTTCTAAGGTGGCGGCGGGGTCACCCCCCGCCCTACCCACTTTGCGGAGACGATAATGCCTAAACGCCTAAAACTAACCCGACGCGTAAACCTCGCCATGACCGAAGATGCATGGCGCAAGCTGAAGAAATTCAGCGCAGAGGCCGGATTGGATGAAGGAGAGGCTTTGTCGTTTCTGTTCGAAAACTTTGGCAGCGTGACGGATGAGGACAACCTGACCCACCGCTTGCGCATTTTTAATTCTGAACTGGAGGCTCGCAAAAAATGAGCGCTAAATTTTACTGCTTCGGCGAAAGCGGCAACGCCTATAAAGCCGCGTTGACCATGCAGCTTGCAGGCTTCGACTACACGCCCGTACATGTGGATTTCTTCAAGGGCGAGGCCCGCTCCGACGCATTTCGCAAGATCAGTGTGATGGGTGAGGTCCCAGTCATGGTGGACGGCGATGTGACATTGACGCAATCTGGCGTCATCCAACAATATGTCGTCGACAAAACCGGCAAACTGGGCGGCGCCGAGGCCGACAAATACGAAGTGCTGCGTTGGGTGTTGTGGGACAACCACAAGATGTCCTCGCAAGCGGGTCCGACACGTTTCTTGATGAACTTCCTGCCCGAGGACAAACGCCCGCAAGCGGTGATCGATTTCAACCTTGGCCGCCTGAATGGAGCCTACTCCGTGTTGGAAAGCCACCTTGAGGGCCGCGACTGGATCGTTGGTGATGCCATTACCACGGCAGATATCTCGTGCTGCGGCTACCTGTTTTACGAAGAACCATTTGGCTTTAACCGCAAGGACTGGCCCAACATCGACGCATGGCTAACCCGCATCTCGCAGGTTCCTGGCTGGAAGCATCCATATGACCTGATGAAGCCTGCGTTTTCTGCATGATACACAGCGTGAACAATTTGCTGGATTTCTCTGCCTATGAGGGTATTTCTACCCCTCATAGGTCGGAGAATTTATGTTCAGCAAATTGGCACTCGGCGGCATTTGGGCCTACCAACAATACCTGTCCCCCCGAAAAGGCTACCGCTGCGCCTACTCTGTTGTCCATGGCGGCACGGGCTGTTCCGGATACGTCAAACACGCGATCCGCGACCAAGGGCTTTGGGCCGCTTGGCCTAAGATCACGCAGCGTTTTCGCGACTGCAAAGCCGCGCATCTTATCACGAAATCCAAATGTGCGGTCCACTCACAGCAGCTCGATGAAGACGAGCGCAAAGAGCTTGAGAATTATCGCCGCAAAGACCGCTGGTACAACAAATGCGACTGGTGTTGCTGGGGGGGCTGCGACGCCGCCGCGTGTTGCAGCATGGCCTCGGCCACACCAGCCTCTACGCCAGACGTCTCAAGCGGCGGATGTGGCAGCACCGATTGTGGCAGTGGCTGCGATTGCTCGCCCAGTTGTGATTGCTCGCCGAGCTGCTAACGTCAATGGGGGCCGCACATGACCCCCACTGCTACCCTATCTGGCATGATGATTGACTGGGCAATGTTTGCCCTACCCCATGCCAAGGGTATTTTTGCTAATTTTGGTCAAATGCTTAACGCCTTGACCTCATACAAATCCCCGCTTGTGGTTAGGGGGCTGCGACGCAGTGCCCGCTCTGCGATCGGGACCCCGAACCTAATGGAGGAACTCTCAAATGGCTGAAGCTTACATCTATGACGCCGTGCGCAGCCCGCGCGGCAAGGGTCGCAAGGACGGCAGCTTGCACGAAGTTACCGCGGCACGCCTGTCCGCGAATATCCTGAACGCCATCAAAGACCGCAACGGCCTAGAGGGCCACGCGGTTGAGGACGTGATCTGGGGTAACGCCACACAGGTCATGGAGCAAGGAGGCTGTCTTGCCCGTACCGCAGTTCTGGCCTCCGAGCTGGACGAGCGCATCCCCGGCCTGTCAATCAACCGCTTCTGCGCATCTGGCATGGAGGCCGTGAATATCGCGGCCAACCAAGTCAAAGGTGGTGCCGGCGACGGCTATATCGCGGGCGGAGTGGAAATGATGGGCCGCGTTGCTATGGGCTCTGACGGGGCTGCGATTGCGGTGGACCCAAGCATCGCCATGGACACTTACTTTGTGCCGCAAGGCATCTCGGCAGACATCATCGCCACCGAATACGGCTTCACCCGCGAGCAGGCCGACCAGTTGGGCGTGGAAAGCCAACGCCGCGCCAAAGCCGCGTGGGACGACAACCGCTTTGCCAAATCGATCATCACGATCAAAGATCAAAACGGTTTGGATATTCTCAGCCATGACGAATACATGCGCCCGCAAACAGACATGCAAAGCCTTGGCGGGTTGAACCCTGCCTTCCAAGCCATGGGCGAAGTTATGCCCGGCTTCGACAAGGTCGCACTGATGAAGTACCCACATCTGGAAAAGGTGAACCACATCCACCACGCAGGTAATTCTTCGGGCATCGTGGACGGCTCTGCAGCGGTGCTCATCGGCTCCAAAGAATTTGGTGAGGCCCACGGCCTGAAGCCACGCGCACGCATTCGTGCCACTGCCAAAATCGGCACTGATCCAACCATCATGCTGACCGGACCCGTTCCTGTGACCGAGCACATCATGAAGCAATCGGGCATGAGCATCTCTGACATCGACCTGTTTGAGGTCAACGAGGCCTTCGCATCCGTTGTTCTGCGCTTCATGCAGGCGTTTGACGTGGACAACAGCAAGGTCAACGTCAACGGAGGCTCTATCGCGATGGGTCACCCGCTTGGGGCAACCGGCGCGATGATTATCGGCACATTGCTTGATGAGATGGAGCGCTCCGACAAAGAGGTGGGTCTTGCCACGCTTTGCGTCGCCTCCGGCATGGGTGCGGCTACTATCATCGAACGGGTGTAGGCCGGCGCATGACTGGTGATCTGGACACATTCGACTTCCAAGGCTGGCTCGACACTGTGACGGGCTTTTTCATGGACGACGACTTCGGCTCTTTTGCTGACACGGTTGCCCTTCCGGCAATCGTGACAACAGCAGAAGGGGCGTCGGTTTTGTCCACGATCGAGGATCTACGGGGCCGCTTTGACTTCTGGATGCACTTCATGAAGGCACAACAAGCCACAGACATGATCCGCACGGCACGTTCGTATGACCGCATTGGATCAGAGGTTTGTCGCGGAAAATATGAAACGGAACTGCTGCGCGGCGGCACGCGTATCATCAAACCCTTCACGTCCGAGGTTATCCTTCGTCGTCAAGACGGCGTCTGGCGCACCACATTTGTCGAACACTTACTCACCAAGCAGTTCTGGAAAATGTCCTCCTGAGGACAAACTCCGTTTTCCGCTTTGGACACACAACATCATCTACTCCACCACAAGGGAGCTACATTATGACCGACTTCACAATGAACACAGACGCAGACGGCGTCGCAACGATCACATGGGACACCGTTGGTAAATCCATGAACGTGATGAACCAACAAGGGTTCTTGGATCTCGACGCGTTGATCGACCAAGCCTTGGCCGATGACGCCGTCAAGGGCGTGATCCTAACATCGGGCAAGCCCGACAGCTTCGCCGGCGGCATGGACCTCAACATCATCGCCAAGATGAAAGAGAGTGCGGGCGACAACCCCGCCAAGGGCCTGATGGACGGCCTGATGACAACCCATACGATGCTGCGCAAGATCGAGCGCGCGGGCATGGATCCAAAAACCAACAAGGGCGGCAAACCAATTGCTTGCGCTATGCAAGGCACGGGCCTTGGCATCGGCTTCGAGATCCCGTTGGCCTGTCACCGCATCTTTGTGGCCGACAACCCGAAGGCCAAAATTGGCTTACCGGAAATCATGGTTGGCATTTTCCCAGGCATGGGCGGCACCACCCGCGTGACCCGCATGCTGGGCGCGATGGGGGCCTCGCCGTTCCTGCTGGAGGGCAAACTGTCCAACCCGCAAAAGGCAAAAGCCGCAGGTTTGGTGCATGAGGTTATACCGGCTGATGAGCTACTGGCCGCCGCCAAGGCTTGGGTTCTCTCCGAGCCAAAGATCGTGAAACCTTGGGACGAAAAAGGCTACAAAATGCCCGGCGGCGCCCCTTACCACCCTGCCGGTTTCATGACCTTCGTTGGCGCATCCGCCATGGTCAACGGCAACACCAAAGGCGTCTACCCCGCCGCCAAGGCGCTATTGTCAGCCGTCTATGAAGGCGCGATGGTCCCCTTTGACACAGCCCTGAAGATTGAGGCGCGCTGGTTCACCAATGTGCTGATGAACCCTAGCTCTGCCAACATGATCCGTTCTTTGTTCATCAACAAAGAAGCGTTGGAAAAAGGCGCTGTGCGCCCTGACGTGGCAGATGAGACCGTCAAGAAGGTCGGCATCATCGGTGCGGGCATGATGGGTGCTGGCATCGCGCTTGTCTCCGCTATGGCGGGCATTGAGGTCGTGTTGATCGACGCCAAACAAGAGTCAGCCGACAAGGGCAAAGCCTACGCCGAGAGCTACTTAGACAAAGGCATTTCCCGCAAGAAAACGACGCCTGAGAAGAAAGAGCAAGTGCTTGGCCTGATCAACGCAACGGTCGATTATGACGCGCTAAAGGGCTGCGATCTGATCGTTGAGGCTGTGTTTGAGGACGTCGGCGTCAAGGCCGAAGTCACCAAAAAGGTCCAAGCTGTTGTTGGCCCTGATTGCGTGTTTGCGACCAACACCTCGACCTTGCCGATTACCGAGCTGGCGAAAGCCTCTGCGAATGCGGAAAGCTTCATCGGCATCCACTTCTTCTCGCCTGTCGAGAAGATGATGTTGGTCGAGATCATCAAAGGTAAAGGCACGGGCGACCGCGCGGTGGCCAAGGCTTTGGACTTCACCCGCCAAATCCGCAAAACGCCCATCGTGGTCAACGACGCGCGCTTCTTCTACGCCAACCGCTGCATCATCCCCTACATCAACGAAGGCATCCGCATGGTCAAAGAGGGCGTGAACCCTGCCCTGATTGAGAACGCGGCCAAATTGGTCGGCATGCCCTTGGGCCCGCTGCAATTGGTGGATGAGACGTCGATTGATCTGGGCGTGAAAATCGCCAAAGCCACGAAAGCGGCGATGGGCGACGCCTACCCCGACGGCGAAGTGGACGAGGTGGTGTTCTGGATGGCCGACGAAGGTCGCTTGGGCCGCAAATCCAACGCAGGCTTCTACGAGTACAACGACAAGGGCAAACGCCAGCTGTTGTGGGACGGGATTGCCGCCAAATACCCTGAAGCGGACGACCAACCCGACCTTACCGAGGTCCAAAACCGCCTGCTGTTCGCGCAAGTTCTAGAGGCCGTGCGCGCCATTGAAGAAGACGTGTTGATGGACATCCGCGAGGGCGACGTTGGCGCGATCTTGGGCTGGGGCTTCGCGCCTTGGTCCGGCGGGCCGTTGTCGTGGCTCGATATGGTCGGAACCCCTTGGGCAACCGAAACCACCAACGCCTTGGCTGAAAAGCATGGTGATCGGTTCAAAGCGCCAGACTTGTTGGAAGACATGGCCGCCAAGAACCAAAGCTTCTATGGCCGGTTTGATCCGACCAAAGCAGCCTAAACGCACCAAAAAAACGATAAAAGCCCGACCTCAGCGTCGGGCTTTTTTGTCTCTATTGGGGTTGATGGTGTTCAAACTCACTTGGCCAGAGTAACAGGGGGCAACTTCTGCAGTCGCAACCTAGAAGGCCGCCATATCCAATGTCTGAACCTCGTTTGAAAATCGTCTTGGTCACCCCCGAAATTCCCTACAACACAGGGGCCATCGGGCGGACATGTGTGGCGCTTGGGCTGGAGTTGGTTTTGATCAAACCTTATGGTTTCTCCCTTGATGAGAAGGCCGTGCGTCGCGCGGGGCAAGATTATTGGAAGCATGTTCAATTGAGCGAATTCGACAGCTGGGACGACTTCATCGCAGATCGAAAGCCATCACGCGACAGCCTCTATTTCTTTGAAGAACACGGCGCGAAGACTGTGTATGAGCCAGACTATCAGCAAGACGCCTATCTGGTATTCGGGTGCGAATCTAAAGGGTTACCTGACGAAATTCTGAACGACATGCAGGACCGCATCATTAGTCTGCCCATGCGTAACCCGATTGTACGCTCATTGAATTTGGCCAATGTGGCGACTGCCGTGATCTACCAGGCGATGCGCCCTCAATTAGGGGGCTAACGTGCAAAAGGACTGGATTTCGCATCAAGCCCTTTCAAAACTCTAAGCCTGTAGGAATTAGATCCAGCCAGCTGCCACAGGGCGTGCCCGCTCTTTGCGGTCGGTTTCACCCATATTGCGCGCCAACAAACGCGATTGGCGATCATTCAATGGTGTAAAGCGGTGCAATCCATTAGGCGCTGGCAGATCAAAGAAAATCCCGCCCTCAATGACCAACGTCTGCGCTTCGTTGAAGCGGATTGTGATGTGGGTCAGGTCGCCCTTCACCCGTGCACGCGCGATTCCGCGGTAGCCAATCAGGTTTTCTGCGCGAACGGTGACACACGCTTCACCGAACAAAATGCCGGTGGCCTCATTCTCAATAACCAAGCGTGTATCGGGGGAGACCAGCAACGCTTGTTCGTTGCCTATTGCGCCCTCTGGCACCAACAAAGGCCACTGACCGGCCGCCGCCTTTACAGATGCAACGCTGAGTTCAGCGACCTCGAGGCGTGTAATTTCTTGCTCTCCGCCTTCAGCGGTCAGAACCTTATCGCCGACTTTTAACTCTTCAACAGGAGCCCAGCGGTGGCGAGTCGCAACCTTAGTGCCGGCAAATATACCTGCACTTGGGGCGGTCGTTAGCACCAATGGCTCTACTTTAGACGTCTTACGGCTCGATTTAAAAAACATTTCCCACACCTGTCTGCATACTGTTCATAAATTAATGATGCATTTGGTTAGAGTCAGGCGTTGGGCCTCAAAAAGGTCATTTTGGGGCGAATTGTGTCCGAAATGGTAACAATCAAAATCTGTAGTTAAAGCGCGCAATATCGGGTGCGGACATCTCGGTCACCAAATTTCGGTCTGCCGAATTATACACATCACGGTAGTCACCACGCGTCGATTTATTGTCATGCGGGAAGTCGCCCAGCTTGCATCCGATGAGGGCTTCAAGCTTTGGCAAATCCTCCTCCAAGTGCTCCAAACGCACGAAAAGAGCACAGTGCTCATGCCCTTGTGCTGTGGTGACATATGCCCCGTATGAGGCACCCCGAAGCGACGTCACCGTAGATGGATGGTTCAGGAAGGCGCTGAAGTCCAAGTCTTTCGCCAGCCCCACTGCCGGATGCTCGAACGATTGCGTGCGAAGCCAGTGGTAGTAGCTGACAGCGCGATCCCAAGGGTTACGCACCATGGTAAATACATTTGCGGCGTCAATCTGGCTTTGCGGCACCAACCCCACAATGTCACGTAAGGTAGAGTGTTTCCAAAGTCGTCCCGAAGACTTCATATCCTTCACCCGCCGCCGCCGCTTCAAGGCCTTCGGAGTGTCCCCCAGCATAATGTCATCGGCCTTTGCCTTGGCCTCCAAGGCCAACGCCATGGAGGTTCCACCCGTTTTGGGAATGTGGACGAAAATATAATTGCGACCAGAGGAGATGATCATGCCGCCTCACTACGTTTGATGATGATAATACCTGCACAAACAATACAGGCCATACCCGCCAGCATTGCTGCTTGGCGCGAGTCATGGCGTCTGGCGTTCTGAGCGGATGCATCAATTGTCATACAATTCACCTCCCATGGCAAACTTTCTCTTCCCAAGCCCCCTACTCTTGGGCAAGCTCACCTCCCAGAGTTGCCTGCAACGGGAGGGAATGACAATGGGCTGGATGGCTGACGAAACGGGGTTGGATAAACGGGCTGCGAATTATGTCCCGCTTACGCCCCTGTCTCACTTAAACCGCGCGTTGGAGGTTTTCCCCAACCGCGAAGCAATTGTCTATGGCAGCATCCGCAGAACCTACGCCGAGTATCATGCACGGGTCTCTCAACTGGCCTCCGCCTTAACCAAGCGCGGCGTGACCTCCGGCGACGTTGTCGCAACCGCGATCCCCAACCTGCCAGCCCAAGCCGAGGCGCATTTTGGCGTGCCAGCTTGTGGCGCGGTCCTGAACACCATCAACACCCGCCTCGATCATGCGACGGTCAGCTACATCTTTGATCATGGCGAGGCCAAGGTCGTTCTTTGTGACACCCAGTTCTTACCAATGATTGAGGCCGCAAAAGCCAATTGCGCAGGCAACGGCCCAGAGATCATTGAGGTACCGGACGAGCAAGCCGGCTACCCCGCCACCGGCCGCTACATAACCTATGAAGACCTTCTAATTGAAGGCGACCCTCAAGCCGCTTGGCAAATGCCCGAAGACGAATGGGAAAGCCTCGCGCTCAATTACACGTCTGGCACCACGGGTCGGCCCAAAGGCGTAGTTTATCACCACCGTGGCGCGTATTTGATGACAATGGGGACGGTGATTTCATGGCGCATGCAGCTGTTCCCCAAATTTCTGGCAATTGTGCCGCTGTTTCATTGCAATGGGTGGAACCACACGTGGATGATGCCTGCACTGGGCGGGACGGTTCACTGCTGTCGCGATATAACTGCCGAAGCAATTTACGCCGCCATTGCAGATGAAGGCGTTACTCATTTTGGCGGCGCACCAATTGTCCTGAACATGCTGGTAAACGCCCCAGAGGACGCCCGACGGGAGTTTTCGCATCAGGTAGAGGTCTTCACCGCAGGCGCCCCACCTGCCCCCGCCACATTGCAAAAGATTGAAATCTTGGGCTTCAATATCACGCAGGTCTACGGTCTTACCGAGACATATGGCCATATCACTGAATGCCTATGGGATCCTGCGTGGGACGATCATGACCCCGACGAGAAGCCCGCATTGAAGGCCCGCCAAGGCGTCGCGATGCCTATGATGGAATATGTCACAGTGGTCGACGAGGCGAACGATCAGGTGCCAATGGATAAAACCACCCAAGGCGAGATCGTCATGCGCGGCAACTCGGTCATGAAGGGGTATTACAAGAACAAAGACGCCACGAACGAGGCATTTGAGGGTGGCCACTTTCATTCCGGCGATATTGCAATTCAGCATCCAGATGGCCACATCCAGATCGCTGACCGTGCCAAGGACATCATTATCTCCGGCGGCGAGAACGTATCATCCGTTGAGGTTGAAGGCGTCCTAATGTCCCACCCTGCTGTGTTGCTGTGTGCTGTGGTAGCAAAGCCCGATGAAAAATGGGGCGAAGTGCCCTGCGCCTTCGTGGAACTAAAGCACGATGCACAAGCGAACGAAGCCGAACTCATGTCCCACGCGCGGGCTCAATTGGCTGGCTTCAAAACGCCCAAGGCGGTTGTTTTTCAAGAGCTTCCCAAAACCTCGACGGGAAAGATCCAAAAATTTGAGTTACGCGAGGCGGCAAAGGCATTGTAGGTCCCACAAACTCCAGTGGGCGGCGTGAATTCGGACAGTCATTCACGCAAACACATTGAGCCAGACGCCTTTTCGCAGTAGCCTAGCCTGAGAGCACAATAAAAACGGGCAGCCGCGCAAATGACGGCATTGAAAGAATACGATCGTCTGGAATCGACAGGCATCTGGCGCGAAAGCCCGGACGCCCAGCGTCTCGACGTTCTGATTTCCTTTGGCAACGCCACTTTGATCATCCGCGATAAGACCGACACGGCTTTGGCCCATTGGTCCCTGGCCGCCATCGAGCGCCTGAACCCTGGTGCCCGCCCCGCCTTGTTTCGCCCCGGCCCCGACGCGGGCGAAGAGCTGGAACTGGATGATGGGACCCTCATCGATGCCATCGAGAAAGTCCGCAAAACCGTGGAACGCCGCCGCCCCCATCGCGGGCGGTTAAGGCTCTATATCTTCACCGGCTTAATCGCCGCCATTGGCGCGTTGGGATACTTCTGGTTACCTGACGCATTGGTTCGTCACACCATAACGGTTGTCCCCGAGAGTAAACGTTTGGCTATCGGCACAGCTCTGCTAGGTCATATGACCCGCCTGACCGGTGACACCTGCCGCTCCAACCTTGGCGCAGCCGCGTTGGCACGCCTGAAAGCCCGTGTTTTGGGGGATGGGGTGCGCAAAGCCTATGTCGTGCCCTCGGGGCCAGACGGGGCGTTGTATTTACCCGGAGGCTTGCTGCTATTGAACCGAACCGTGGTGGAAGATCACAACGCCGCTGACGTCGCCGCAGGCTACATGCTGGCCGCAGCCGAGAGCGCTAGCCACGTCGACCCAATGGAAGATCTGTTAAAGAATGCTGGCGGACAGGCGACCTTGCATTTGTTGACCACTGGGCAGCTGGAAGATGATGTCCTTCGCGACTATGCGGAAACGTTGCTCGCATCGCCGCTCCCTCTGCCAAATGCCGATTTGCTTCTAGACCGCTTTGCAACATCCAAAGTGGCCTCGAGCCCATACGCCTATGCCGTCGATGTGACTGGGGAAAGCACCTTGGAGCTCATTGAGGCCGACCCCTACCGTGGGGTTGAAGCACCCCGTCTCATTTCAGACGGGGATTGGATCAGCCTTCAAGAAATATGCGCTGAGTAAACCTTAGCTTAGCGGGCCCGTTTTCCGGTAGCAGGATCAATCAAGTAACGCGGCACAGTGTTTGACCAAACAAGCTGCATTTGGGCTTTTCCGGACGTCGTACCCACCCCGCGCAATGGGTTCAGGCGGTCATCATCCCATGCAACTTTATGCCCCGCAGGTGCCTTGATTTCCCGCGCCTCTGCGATCCGTCTGTTCACCCCTTTGGGCCCGACACGTTGACCTTGTGTGTTGCGGCTTTGAGGTGAGATTTCTTCACGAACGACACTGCGCACCTTACCCGTCTGCGGATTGCACCGAGCGCCGTTATTAATAAATTGCGAGCTGAACTCGCTTGCACCACAGCGGTAAACCACCGTCGGCTGCTTCGTCGCCGGTTTGGACCTGACCTGCTTGCGAACGATCTTGGTTTGCGCTGCTGGGGCCACCTTTGTGACCACGCGGGTCTGAGGCTTCGGTGCTGCTACGGCCCTGCGAACAACACGCGTTTGAGGCTTGGCCACTGTTTGGCGAACAACACGGGTTTGAGGTTTCGCAACCGTCTGACGGACAACACGCGTTTGCGCTTTTGGCGCTGCAGAGGCTTTGCGAACAACTTTTGTTGTCGTTTTGACTTTTGGCGCCGGAACAACGGTCGTGGTTTTTTTGATGACCTTCGCGCCAGCAGGAATGCTGCTGGCCTTAGCCTTGCGTACCGCTGTCTTTGGAGCAGCCTTCGGTGCGGTTTTGGGTGCGGCTTTTGCAGTTTGCGCCGGAGGCCTCAAGCTAGGCTGCGCGCCACAAACAAGCTGGCGAGAGCGCGTGACCCGAGGGATCCAATTTACATTCCCACTAAAGCCCGCCCGAATATACACACAGCCACGGCTATCGACATATTGCTTGCCCTTGAAAGACGCCGGCGGAGTCTCCGCAGGGCCATTATCACTGCGCAGGTTTTGAGCATCGACACTAACCGTTCCCAACCCCAAGGTTAGGCCCAAGGTTAGGGTAGATACTGATAGCATTCGCAACAGTCGCATATTAGCCCCCACTAAATATTGTGGGGACAATGCAACACCTACACAATCAAGTAAAGCTAGAATGCACCCTATTTCGTGCCAAACATACGATCACCCGCATCCCCTAGTCCCGGCACAATATATCCATTGTCATTCAGGTGACTGTCTACCGAAGCTGTCACAATCGGCACATCTGGATGGGCTTCTTTCATCCGAGCGACCCCCTCCGGAGCCGCCAATAAGCACAGAAATCTGATATTTTTCGCACCCGATTTTTTCAACAAATCAATCGCCGCAACGGAGGAATTACCAGTGGCCAGCATCGGGTCAACGGCAATCACCATGCGTTCATCCATGTGGTCCGGCACCTTAAAATAATACTGAACCGGCTGCAGCGTCTCCTCATCGCGGTAAAGCCCAACGAAGCCGACCCGCGCGGATGGGATCAGTTCCAGCATGCCATCCAACAGCCCATTGCCCGCCCTCAGGATAGAGATCAACGCCAGCTTACGCCCTGCCAAAGTGGGCGCATCCATAGGCTGCATGGGCGTTTCAATGCGCTTGGTTTCCATGTCCAGATTGCGCGTCACCTCATAGGCCAAGAACTGGCTTATCTCGCGCAAGAGCTGGCGAAACACGGCCGTGGAGGTCTCTTTCTCACGCATAAGTGTAAGCTTATGCTGCACCAAAGGATGGTCGACGACGGTTAGATGTGGGGTATCGCTCATCAGGAAGGCTCCAATATTTTAAGTAACTTCTTACGGGTTTCGGTGTCGCAAAATGCGGCTTTGGCAGCGGTGACATTCACCTCGCGCACGACCTCATCATCCCAGCCAAACGTATCTGCCAACCGGTCATACTCGGCGCTCAATGTCGTGTGGAAAAAGGGGGGATCATCCGTGGAGACGGTCACAGGCACCCCGCGCTCGCGTAGTTTTTCAATCGGGTGCTCTTGCCAGTCGGGATAAACACCCAAGGCAACGTTCGATCCGGGACAAACCTCTAGAACGATTTGATGATCGGCCAGATGATCGATCAACGCGTGGTCATCGATGGATTGCACCCCGTGGCCTATGCGCTCCACTTTGAGATCGCGCACGGCTTGCCAGACGGAGTTCGCACCGCCCCATTCGCCCGCGTGGGTGGTCAGCCGCAACCCCGCCTCGCGCGCCATATCGAAGCTGTAGGCGTAATCACCCTGAACGCCGACCATTTCGTCGCCACCCATCCCGAAACCGGTGATGAAATCGCCCGCCGTCTCTGCTGCACATAGGGCGGCTGTTTTGGCTTGCTCCGGCCCGAAGTGACGAATGCAGGTAGCGATCCCTCGCATCTCGATCTGCGGCAACCGTTGGGCCGCTTCTTGCATCGCGGCCATGTATTCACGCCACGCGCCGACGTCTCCCCCACCGCAAAAGTCCGGCGATAGGAATGCTTCGGTGTAGATAACGCCCTGCTCAATAGATTGCTCCAACACGGCAGTGGTCAATCGGCCAAATTCTTCAGGGCCCGTGAGCACCGTACACGCGGCCTCATATACTTTCAGGAACTGGTTGAAATCTTCAAACCTGTAGGAGCCGTCTTCGTTGAACACCCCTTCCAGATTGATGCCTTTTTCTTGCGCCAAGCCACGAATAAACGCGGGCGGCGCGGCACCCTCAATGTGAAGATGCAATTCAACCTTTGGAATAGACGTCATAAAAAGCTCTTCCCTGTGCCGCGTGTTGATAGCCCCAAATGATCCGCAACCGAAGCCGCGACATCGATAAACATGACCTCTCCGATATCCTTCGCACCTGCGCCCGCTGCAATAACTGGAACCTGTTCGCGAGTGTGATCGCTGCCTTCCCAAGTCGGGTCATTGCCATGATCAGCGGTGAATATGATGAGATCACCGTCTTTCATCCGGTCCAATATCGGGCCGATGGCGTTGTCAAACCACTCCAAATGCGCGGCATAGCCAATCGGATCACGCGGGTGGCCATAAAGGCTGTCGAATTCCACAAAGTTGACGAACACAAATGAGCCGTCAGGGGCTTCATCCACCACGTCAGATAGGTGCCCCATCAATACGTCATCGCGCCCGCGGCGGCTGTCATCCACCCCGCGTCCCGAGAAGATATCGCTAATTTTACCGATACCGTAGGTCGCTCGGCCATCGGCCTTTGCCCAGTCAAGCAATGTCGGCGAGGGAACCATCATTGCGTAGTCATGACGGTTCTTTGTCCGTTGAAAACTTCTGGCATTCGTCCCAACAAACGGGCGGGAGATCACGCGGCCCACGTTCATCTTATGCAATATCGGGGCGATGTGTTGGCACAGTTCCTGCAACCTTTGCTCGCCAAAGGTTTCCTCATGGGCCGCAATTTGAAACACGCTGTCCACGGACGTGTAGCAAATGGGCCAACCGGTGCGCAGGTGCTCCTCGCCCAAGTCTTCGATGATCTGCAAGCCGGAGGCATGGCAGTTCCCCAATACGCCCTCAGTGCCACAAAACTTCGCGACTTCGGCGACGATTTCCGCGGGGAAGCATGGGGTTTCTTTTGGGAAGTAGCACCAATCCCAAGGCACGGGCACACCTGACAATTCCCAATGTCCAGACGGGGTGTCCTTGCCTTGCGACACTTCTGTGGCCACGCCCGAGAGACCTTGCGCGGGCGCATCCGTGATGCCCATAGCTCGACCAAGGCCAAGCCGCATCAAGTTGGGCATTTTTAGCCCAACCTGTTGATGAATATGAAGTAAAGTGTTTGCGCCCTCGTCGCCAAAGCTTGCCGCATCAGGTGCATTGCCGCAGCCAACTGAATCGAGGACAACCAAAAAAGCGCGACTCAAACGGACACCCGATCAAGGAACAACTCTGGTGCCGCGACCTTTGCTGCCCCAATCTGGAAGGCTTTGCGCACCGCACGTTCCGCCTTTGCCGCCGCTTCCTCGGTGGCCGCGTGGACCATAGCTAGTGGCGTCGCCTTATCCACGGGATCGCCAATCCGCTTGAACCCTGAGAGCCCAACAGAAGGATCAACCTTATCGCTCTCGCGGCGGCGACCACCGCCCAATTCCACAACCGCCAACCCAAGCGAGCGGGTGTCAATGCTGCGCACATGTCCGGTCGCCAAAGGTAGCACTTCGCGCACGATGTTGGCCTCAGGCAGGCAGAAGCGCCAAGTTTGATCAAAGTCGGTCGGCCCCCCTAGATAGGCAACCATCCGGCAGAAACGCTCCATCGCGGCACCAGAATTGATCGCATCGTTGATCATGCCCCAAGCAGCCTCAGGATCGACGCGCAGATGTTTATTGCTAGCCAAAAGTTCTGCCCCAAGCGCCAGTGCAACCTCGCGCAGACGCTTTTGTCCGGTGCCTGACAGGGCTTCCATAACAGCACGCATCTCAACTGCGTTGCCGGCCGCCGTGGCCAAAGGCTGAGACATGTCGGTGATCAATGCGGTTGTTGGGCAACCAGCGCCTGCCGCAACCTCCACCAAGGAATAGGCCAAGCGTTTGGCTTGCGCCGCATCGCTCATAATCGCGCCGTTGCCCGCCTTCACATCCAACACCAAGCCTTGCGTGCCCGCGGCCAGCTTCTTGGCAAGGATCGAGGCCGTAATCAGGTCGATACTATCAACCGTCGCCGTCACATCGCGAATGGCATATAGGCGGCGGTCAGCAGGGGCGACCTGCCCCGTGGCCCCCACAATGGCACAGCCGACTTCGCGCACAACATGCTGGAGCTTGGACGTTGTTACGGTGCTGACAAACCCGGGGATCGATTCCAGCTTATCAAGCGTGCCGCCCGTGTGGCCCAAGCCGCGACCAGACACCATTGGCACAAATGCCCCACATGCGGCCAAAGCGGGGGCCAGAACCATCGAGACCGGATCACCAACCCCGCCGGTTGAATGCTTGTCGAGAACAGGGCCTGGCAGCTTCCAACGCAAAACCTCGCCACTGTCACGCATGCCTTCGGTCAAACCTACGCGGCCATCCGCGCCAAGACCTTCCATTGCAACAGCCATAGCAAAGGCCCCTGCCTGCGCGTCACTGACCCCCGATTGATCAGCCAAAGCCTTGCCGAACCAGCGACACTCAGCCGTGCTAATGGTTTGGCGTGTCCGAATTTTACCTATGATCTGAGCCGCATCCATCGTTTAAGCCATATGCCCTGCATCAAATGCGCCGGGCAACAGTGCCGCGACGGTGGTTTTTTCCAATACGCCCGATGTGGTTGCCAAAACCACCGGCACATCACCAGCCGCGAATTCCGCGATTTTCTGGCGGCACCCACCACAGGGCGGAACGGGGGTTGGAGACCCCGCCACCACACAAATCTCAACGATTTCACGCTCCCCAGCAGCGACCATCGCAGCGATCGCTCCGGCCTCGGCGCAGGTGCCCTCTGGGTAGGCCACGTTCTCGACATTGCAGCCGACATAGACCGTTCCAGATTTAGCCCGCAACGCGGCACCGACCTGAAACTTGGAATATGGCGCATGTGCGTTCTCACGAACCGACAGCGCGGATGGCAGCAAATCAGACATAAATGTCCCCCAAGACGTTTCAAACGATATTGAAGCGAGAGGACGGGAGTTTCAATGCCTCGGTTGCGGGGAAAACGCCAGTGAAGGCATTATTCGCGGCCAAGTCGCTATTCGGTGTAGCGAAGGATCACATATGACTGCATTTCGAGCGAAGATATCAGCGCATCTAGATCAGGGCCAACATACAGGCTCGTTAAGATTTCAGACATACCGCCCGCCCCACTGCCCGCACCATCGCGCGCTTCAAATGCAAGATAGGACGCGCCGATGGCGAATAAATCATAACCGACCTCTTCCATCTTTTCACACAGGGCGTACATCTCAAACGGTGACAAATCACAGGAAAAATACCCATTTGGAAAGGCCGCAATCGCATCACAGGCCCGCTCGACAGGGACAGCCATAATCACGCTGACCTGATCAAGAAGGGTCTCGGGACTTGCGTTCACCTGATCAAGCGATGCCCCCGTATTGGCATCGACCCAATCAAGGGTTTTACCAGACACTGGCTGTGTCTGTCGTTCAGATCTAAAATTCTCAGCCCTGAGTGCGAATTCCTCCGGTGTCGAGAAATATCCAACATGGTCGCCATCCTCAAAGACATCCGAGGGTAGATTACTCAGGTCATGCCCCTCAACGCGGTCCAGATCATGGCTAACGATGGCGTGACCACTGGTATAAAGCGCCTGCCCGAGATCATCTAAAGTCGCCAACGCACGGTGTTTCGGGTGCATCCCCTCAACCAACATGCAAGCGCTACGTAGCTCCGCGAAGGTGTTCAGCTCCAACACATATGCGACAGATGGCAGACTCACCCTCTTACTTAGAGGGTGGTCTTTTAAAGGCACCAATTGCTCCGCCCCGATTTTCGTATGGGCAACCTGAGTAGAGAAAAGCCCCAGTAACCGCTTGAGACCTGCGCCAATCATACCGATTGCGGGTAACCCAGCCCTTTCAATACCTCCGCGATTTCCTCAAGGATCACCGGATCATCAATTGTCGCGGGCATTTTATAGTCCTTGCCATCAGCAATAGAGACCATCGTTCCACGCAAAATTTTTCCCGAACGCGTCTTTGGCAAGCGATCCACAACACAGGCCAGCTTAAAAGCGGCAACCGGACCGATCTCATCGCGCACGCGCTTTACAACTTCCTTAGCCACGTCGTCATGAGGCCGGTCCACACCTGCATTGAGACACACGAAACCCATTGGTGCCTGCCCCTTCAGCGCATCAGACACACCAATCACTGCGCATTCAGCAACATCGGGGTGGCCCGCGAGAACCTCCTCCATAGCGCCAGTAGATAGGCGGTGGCCTGCGACGTTGATCACGTCATCGGTACGCGCCATGATGTAGAGATACCCGTCCTCGTCGATCATGCCCGCATCACCGGTCTCATAATATCCTGGGAATGTGGTCAGGTAGCTTTTGACGAAACGCGCTTCAGCGTTCCACAAATTATGCAACGTGCCCGGCGGCAAGGGCAGCTTGATCGCAATCGCGCCAAGCTCACCCGCCTTCATGGGGTGACCGCCTTCATCTAGAACCTGAACATCGTATCCCGGCATCGCCACCGTGGGGGAGCCGACCTTAACTGGCAAAGCCTCAATTCCCATCGGGTTCGCCGCGATGGCGTAGCCTGTTTCCGTCTGCCACCAGTGATCAATGATCGGTTTACCCAAATGGGTTTGCATCCATTCAATCGTGTCAGGATCGGCCCGCTCCCCAGCCAGATACACGTTCTTAAGGCACGATAGATCGTAGTTCTTAACCAACTCCCCTTGCGGGTCCTCGCGTTTCACCGCGCGAAAAGCCGTAGGAGCCGAGAAGAAGCTTTTGACGTTATGCTCTTCAACCACGCGCCAAAAAGTGCCCGCATCTGGGGTGCCAACCGGTTTGCCCTCGAACACAACGGTGGTATTGCCGTGGATCAGCGGTCCATAGCAAATATAGCTATGCCCGACGACCCAACCCACATCTGACGCGGCCCAAAACACATCGCCACTGTCCACGTCATAGACGTTTTTCATGGTCCAGTTCAGCGCCACCAAATGGCCTGCCGTTGGGCGCATAACCCCCTTGGGTTGCCCCGTCGTTCCCGAAGTATAAAGGATGTAGACCGGATGATCGCCAGACACGGGCACACATCCCGCAGGCTCCACACCGTTTTGGAACTCGTGCCAGTCAAAGTCGCGCCCTTCAACAAGCGTCGCCACCTCTTGCTCGCGCTGAAAAATCACACAGAAGTCTGGCTTATGCTTGGCCATCTCAATGGCCCCATCCAGCAATGGCTTATAGTGCACAACACGCCCCGGCTCGATCCCGCATGAGCCCGCGATAATTGCTTTTGGTGTGGCGTCATCGATGCGCACGGCCAGCTCATTTGCCGCGAAGCCACCAAATACCACGGAATGCACTGCGCCAATGCGCGCGCAGGCCAGCATCGCCTCCAGCGCCTCGGGGACCATCGGCATGTAGACGATGACGCGGTCGCCTTTTTCCACCCCCTTCGCGCGCAAAGCCCCCGCGAGAGAGGCCACCCGCGTTTGCAATTCTGCGTAGGTGATCTTGGCTTTGGTTTGCGTAACCGGGCTGTCATAGATGACCGCTACCCGCTCGCCATTGCCAGCCTCCACATGGCGATCGACAGCATTGTAGCAGGTATTGACCTCCGCATCCTTAAACCATTCGTACAAAGGTGCATTGTCAGAAAAAAACGCTTTGGACGGTTTCGTGACCCAATCGATTGTCTCGGCTTGTTCCATCCAAAACCCGTTAGGGTCTTCAATCGAGCGCAAGTAAGTATCGGCATATGTCATCGGGTCCCTCCTCGTTCCGCAGTAGACTAAAGCGGTAGAACAAGCAGCGCACAAGGCCAACTTTAGCCAAAGAAAGCCCTGTGAGGCAATGAGACGCCGCCATGTGAAGAACAGGCGGCCTCGCAAAACCGCCTAGCGCGGGCGTTAAACCAATTCAGGCTCTCGACCCAAGCGGGTTGCCAATGGCGCTACCGTCAGTCCCTGCACGATGATCGAGAAGATCACCACCACATAGGTCGCCGTCAGAATCACGGGTTTCCATTCGTTGTCAGGCAAGGACAATGCCAAAGCGACAGAGATGCCGCCCTTCAGCCCACCCCATGTCATGATCGGTATCACACCACGCGAAAATTCGCGGAACGGGCGCAAGATTAAAATGGGAACCGACACCGCAGCGAGCCTTGCTACAAGCGCCAAGACGATCGCCAGCAGCCCAACAACCACGCCATCAAGCGAGAACGCCACCGCGAAGACCTCAAACCCGATGAGCAAGAACAACACCGCATTCAGGATCTCATCGATCAGCTTCCAAAAGCCATCCACATATTGCCGCGTCGTCTCAGACATCCCGTATTTGGTGCCAACATCGCCGATGAACAGCCCCGCGCACACAGCCATAACCGGGCCTGAGATATGCAAATACACGGCCAACGAGTAGCCACCGAATGCCAGCGCAAGGGTGATCAAAACTTCCAATGAGTAGTCATCAATCCGGCGCATCACGCGGAATGTCAGCCAGCCAAGGACGACCCCAAGCAGCGCTCCCCCCACGGCTTCTTGCAAGAACAGCTTGCCCGCGTCGGCCAATCCACCCCCGCCGTGCGCCTCTCCATGTGCGTCAATGGCAGGGAAGGCCAAACCGACGAGCACCAAGAACACCACATAGCCCACGCCGTCGTTGAACAGACTTTCGCCCGCAATTTTGGTCTCCATGCTCTTCTTCAGATTGGCTTGGCGCAGCACGCCCAACACCGCCACGGGGTCCGTGGGCGAAATCAACGCGCCGAATACCAGAGCGATCATGATCGGCATGCCTGTGATCCATGCGAAGCCGAAGCCTGCAATGACCGTGGACAATCCGACGCCCAGCGTCGCCATCAAGGCCACCACCCGCCATTCGCCGCGCAAGTCGGCCAATTTCACGTGCAATGCACCGGCAAACAGCAACAGGCCCAGCATGCCTTCGAGCAAGGCTTCCGAGAAGTCGATAGACGTCACCACCGAGCGCACCTGATCGGCCACCCCAAGATGAGGCGCGAAGACATCTAAGACCATGACCCCCATGGATGCCAAAAGCGCTACGATGAGGATACCGATAGAGGACGGCAGTTTTAAGAATAAGTAGTTGACTGTGCCAAAGGCTGCGGCAAGCACCAGCAGCAGCGATGCAATTTGCAATAGGTCCATATCAGGGGGCTCCGTCTCACTGTCCGTAGGGCGCCCTCTTATGGGGCGGTTTGTGACAACTTATCGTATTTCGCCCCACAAACCAGCGGCAATCCCCAACAGCGTGCTTTGGTCGCTGCCTTGGGCCTAGGTGCCACAGAAGGTTTGGCGCACCAATTGTTGCTCGCTTGGGGCGGTTTCCAGATCATCAAACTCTGCGCGGTCCTCAAATGGCGCGGCCAGCGCGTCGTTTAACCGGTGGAACGGCGCATAATCACCCTGCATGCCCGCTTGGATTGCTTCCTCCACTCGGTGGTTGCGCGGGATGATCGCGGGGTTCGCCGCGCGCATAATGGCTTCATCACCGCCGCCCCACTCGACCTCCCATGCATCAAAGCTTGTCGGGTCGACAAATTCGTCACGCGCCCCCCGCCCACGCGCCATCGCGCGAAACACCCGCGTGAAGTCCGCTTGATTGTCAGCCATACGGGTCAACAAGTCCTGAACCAACGCCACCTGCGCGTCGCCACCTGTGGCAAAGCCCACCTTGGCGAAGAACACGCGCTTCCACTCGGCGGTGTAATGGCCCCCAAAGGCCTCCAACGCGTTACGCGCGGCTGAGACCGCCTTGTCGCTGTCTTCATCGATTTGGGGCAACAGGCTGGAGGCCAATTGGGCAAGGTTCCACACCAATACCTCCGGCTGGCCTTGGTAGACATAGCGCCCTTGCTGATCAATTGACGAGAACACCGTCGCAGGGTGGTAGGCGTCCATGAAGGCACAAGGACCGTAGTCGATTGTTAGCCCGCCCACATGCGTGTTGTCTGTGTTCATCACTCCGTGGATGAAGCCCAAGCCCATCCATTTGGCCACCAGTTCTGCCTGCGCTTTGATGACCGCATCAAGGAAGCCCAAGGCATCGCCCTGCGCCACCTGCGGGTAATGCCGAGTGATCGCGTGATCTAGCAAAAGCGAGACCGCCTCTTGATCATCGCGGGCCGCGAAATATTGGAATGTGCCGACCCGAATATGCGACCGCGCAACACGGGTCAGGATCGCGCCGGGCAGTCCGGTTTCACGCTGGACACGCTCCCCAGTGCTGACTGCTGCCAAAGCCCGCGTGGTGGGGACGCCAAAGGCCTGCATCGCCTCGCTTACGATATACTCGCGCATGACCGGCCCAAGCCCCGCCCGCCCATCGCCCATCCGCGAATAAGGGGTCGGACCGGAGCCTTTGAGCTGGATATCCCAGCGCGCCGCATCAGGCCCCACAACTTCGCCCAAGACATTGGCACGGCCATCCCCCAGTTGAGGGGACCAGCCGCCGAACTGGTGCCCAGCATAGACCTGCGCCAACGGGTCCGCCCCGTCCGGCATGGCGTTGCCCGCAAGCATTGCCAATCCATCATCCGAGCGCAGCCACTCCGCGTCCAATCCCATCTGCGCCGCAAGGCCCGTATTCAGAGAGATCAACGCAGGCGCCGCCACAGGCTTGGGTGGCAGCTTGGTATAGAAGCGCTCCGGTAGGCGGGCATAGGAATTATCGAAACTAGGCGAAATCACAGCCGTGCTATCCGCTCGTTCAGCAGATCGAAGAACCCGTCCGCATCAATATCACCCATGAACATCGCATTCGGGACGCGATCTGTGACGCCCCACCAGTCGGCCACCGTCATGCCTAGCGTCAGCTCTGAGGCCGTCTCAATCTCCACATTCACATGGCGACCTGTGAAAAGCTCCGGTTTTAGCAGATAGGCGATCACGCAAGGGTCGTGCAAAGGCGCGCCAGCGGAGCCGTATTTTTCCTTGTCGAAGCGCTCGAAGAAGTTGGTCCATTCGGCCACCATCCGCCCCGCATCGTTGCCGAGGTTTCGAAACGCTTCGACCCGCGCGTGGGTGGTGAGCGCCTTGTGTGTGACATCCAGCGGCATCACGACAATCGGCACGCCCGAGCCAAAGACCTGCTTCGCCGCTTCCGGATCTACGTAGATGTTGAACTCCGCCGCAGGGGTGATGTTGCCAACCTGAAAGTAAGCACCCCCCATCAGCACGATCTCTTGAACCTTCTCGACCACATCGGGGGCGCGGGTGAACGCTGTGGCGATATTTGTCAGGGGGCCTAAAGGGCATAGGGTCACGCTGCCCGCCGGCTCCGTGTGCAATGTCTCGATAATGAAATCAACCGCGTGTTGATCTTGGAGCGCCATCGTCGGGTCAGGCATCACAGGGCCATCAAGGCCCGTTTTGCCATGCACATGCTCTGCCGTGACCAGCTTGCGCGAAATCGGCGCGTCGCATCCCGCAAAGACCAACGTGTCTGGCTTGCCCGCCAACTCGCAAACGATACGCGCGTTTTTCTGCGTCAACGGAAGCGGCACGTTGCCCGCCACCGCCGTTATACCCAATACATCCAACTCTTCGGGGGAGCCGAGTGCGAGCAGGATAGCCACCGCATCGTCTTGTCCAGGGTCAGTGTCGATAATGATTTTGCGTGGTGCGCTCACAGCGGTCTCACTTTCAGCTTTGTCAGGCGGTTTTGTTGGCGCTCCAGCACCTCGAACCTAAACCCATGGAATGAGAACACCTGCCCCATAGTCGGGATCGACTGCGCCTCGTGAATGACGAGACCTGCGACAGTGTTGGCCTCCTCATCGGGCAAGGTCCAATCGGCCATACGGTTGAGGTCGCGAATGGTCATCGCCCCGTCCACCACATAGTTGCCGTCGGCTTCCGGTTTCAACGCTTCCACTTCAGCCACGTCGAATTCGTCGGTGATTTCACCCACGATTTCTTCCAAGATGTCCTCAAGCGTGATCAGCCCCTGCAAGGCACCGTATTCATCCACTACCAAGGCAAAATGCGTGTGCAGCTTGAGGAACTGACGCATTTGGTCATCAAGCGCAGTGGTCTCTGGCACAAAGTACGGCTCACGAACCACATCCATGATACTAAAGCCGCTCAAATCGCCCGTGATCCCATCAGGGCCACGCAGGGTTTTATCAACTGCGCGCAACAAGTCCTTCGCGTGCATGACGCCCACGATATTTTCCTGCTCGCCTTGGTAGACGGGCAAGCGCGTGAAGCGGCTTTGCAAACATTGGCTGATCACCGCATCGGGCGCGTCTTCGGCATTGATCATCTCAATCTCTGAGCGGTGGAGCATGATCTCCTCCACATCGCGCTCGTTCAAATCAAGAGCGCCCAGCAACCGGTCGCGCTGCTCCTTGTGAACGACGCCTTCCTCGTGCCCCAATGCCAACGCACCTGCAATTTCCTCATGAACCGACAGGATTTGGCTATCAGGGTCAATCTCTACTCCGAACAGCTTCAGCATGCGGCGCACCAAGGCCCGCACCGCCGTCACCATGGGCGCGAAGACCAACACCACAACCGAGATCGGACCAGACACCCGCGCCGCCGCAGTTTCTGAATTCGTGATCGCGTAGGTTTTTGGAAGCACTTCGGCGAAAATCAACACCAGCAACGTCATAACGAGCGTGGCCCACGCCACGCCGCTTTCGCCGAACGCCTTAGTAAACAAAGCCGTCGCCAAGGACGCGGCAAGGATGTTCACAAGGTTGTTCCCCAGCAGCACAGACCCGATCAGGCGCTCGTTGTCTTCGGTGATCTGCAACGCTCGCTCCGCCCCCGGCGAGCCTTTGTCGGCCTGACTGCGCAATTTACCGCGTGAGGCGGCAGTCAATGCGGTCTCCGACCCCGAAAAGAACGCGGAAAGCAGGAGCAGCACCACAATCCCCCCTGCCGTGAGCCAAAATGCTGTGTCAAAAATAGTTGATGCGTCGTCCATCCGGGTTTTCGGTCCTGTAAAAGAAAGCTAAGTCAGAGTTATGGGGTGCCAAGCCACCTGCTTCAAGGGAAACCGCCATATGATGAATATCCAAGATTTAGGCGAGCTGTCTGGCGACCTGCTGCTGTTTGGCGGCGCCTACTCGAATGTGCAGGCGTTGGAAGCCCTGATCGCATGCGCGAACGCCCGCAACATCCCTGCCTCCAACTGCCTCTTCACGGGAGATGTCGTGGCCTACGGCGCGGATGCCTTGGCGTGCAGCCAATTGTTGGCGGAGTTCAACTGCCCCGCAATTTTGGGCAACTGCGAGCAGCAACTGTTAGATGGCGCATCGGATTGTGGCTGCGGGTTTGAGGAAGGCACCGCGTGCGATGTCGCCTCGAAGACGTGGTTTACCCATGCAACAGCCCAAATTGGTGCGCGTGCCGAAGGTTTTTGGGGCGATACCCCCGACTGGTTACTCCTTACCCATGCTGGTAAACGGTATGTCGTTATCCATGGTGGCGCGATGGACGTGGCCCGATTTATTTGGCCCAGCGATAGCAGGGATGTCTTTGCGCAAGAATTCAACGCTATCGAAGCCCTTATCGGTCCAGTTGACGGCGTCATTTCAGGGCACTCTGGCGTTCCGTTTGAGCGCATGATTGACGGTAAAACCTGGATCAACGCGGGCGTCATAGGCATGCCCCCCCATGACGGCAGAGCCGCGACGCGGTACGCAGTGCTGTCCAATGATGGCCTGCGCTTTCATACGTTGGAGTACGACCACAACACCGCTGCTCGCGCGATGGAGCATGCTGGGCTTACACAAGGCTATGAGACCGGTCTCAGGTCAGGCATTTGGCCCAGCGAGGACGTGTTGCCCCAAACACTTAGGCGATAAGCTAACCTTTGGCGAGCGGGTGGTGATCCAACACCAATTCCTTCAACCGCTCGTCCAACACATGCGTATAAATCTCGGTGGTGGAAATGTCGGCGTGTCCCAGCAGGGTCTGGATCGCCCGCAAATCGGCACCATTGGCTAACAGATGCGTGGCAAAGGCGTGGCGCAATGTGTGTGGGGTTACCTTAGACGGATCAACCCCACCATCGACGGCCAGCTCCTTGATGAGCATATAAAAACGGTGCCGCGTCAGGTGACCCGCCTTGCCCCGTGACGGAAATAGGAACTTAGATGGCGGCTTGCCCTTGGCCTGCGCCGCCGCGTCCATCTCGTCGCGGGTTTCGATCCAGACTGCCACCGCATCACGTGCAGAGGCCGCCAGTGGCACCATACGTTCCTTGCCGCCCTTACCTTTGACCAGCAGCATACGTGGATCGCCCCGCGCCGCAGACACCGGCAATGTCACCAATTCGGTCACACGCATGCCGGTCGCATAGAGCAGCTCCATCATGCAGGTGTTTCGCAGCCGGTCTTCTTGGCTTCGCGCGGAGGTTTGCGCGGCCCCAAGCAGGCGATCAACCTCTTCCACGCTAAGCGTTTTGGGAAGCGATTTCTTGCGACCCGGCCCTTTGATTTGAATGGTAGGATTGTCCTCGCGCCACCCTTCTTCATAGGCAAACCGGTACAGCTGCTTTACCGCCGACAAACGCCGCGCACGGGTGGACTGGGCCAAACCTTGGTCGTCGCAATGGATCAAATAGCCCTCAACGTCCTCTCGGGATGCCGTCTCAAACGCGGGGCCACGATCATGTAACCACCCTGCGAAGTCGATCAGATCGCGCCCATAAGCCAGCAAAGTGTTTTCGGACGCATCCAGCTCGGCCGCTTGGGCATCAAGAAACGTCTCGATCCAACGCGACATGCCGGCTGGCAAGGTCAACTGCGCGGCCTTGTGATCAAGGTGAACAGCGCCATGCGCCGCGAAATGTCGGCAAACCCCAGATGGCGAAGGGTACGTAGCCCGTCCTCTAGATTGCTCGGGTCGGAACTGGCGCCGCTTTCCATAAGCTTGATTGCTTGCAACGTCGCCATGCCAAGTTTTGCCTGCTCGATCAACGGCTTCAAATCTTCTGCAGGGCCGCCGGCAACAAAGGCCCGAGCGATTGCGTTTTCCAACGCGTCCAACCCCCCTTCATCGATCAGCTTGGTGATTGCTACGTCGTCGCCTTTTGCAACAGCCCCCCAAAGGGCCGGTGTGTTTGCATCCAACCCATCGGAATTGGCCGCCTGTTCATACGCCCGCGACAAAAAGGCCAACCGTGTTGCATCCGCTCGCACGGCTTCGAGCAAGGGGATGTCCAGCAAGGCCTCCCCAAACATTTGACCAAGTGCCGGCTCCAAACCCGCACGGCGCATCGCGCGGACTGCGGCGGGCAATTGAGCAGCAACCGCATTAGGGTCTCGCGCGTTCAAAGCCGTCTCGAAAGCTTGGACTGCCTCAGCGCGATCCCAAACCCCGCCCGAGGCCGCCGGTTGACGTTCGCTATAGATGGCCAGCAATTTGGACGCCGGAATGGCCCCAGACCGTGCCAATCGCTCTGCTGCCGAAATTCTAGGTTTCCAGCCGCCGTTTTCTGACAATGCGGCAAAGGCGAAAGCATTGGGCAAAGCCAACAGCGACAACGGCTCTCCAATCGCCTCATGCATGCGAAACGCCAATGGGGTGACACGTTGTGGCCTAGGCAACGGGGCTTCGCCCTCAAACAGTTCTGGATCTAGGAAGCGCGCCAATAGCGCATCTTCTGCGGGTGTCATGGCCCCCAATGCTTTGGCGGTGTTCAACGTGACAGAAGCCCCATCCCAATCCCCTGCCCGCGCCATACAAAAAATGCGTGCTATATAAGTTGGGGACAGATCGGGTTGGCGCAACATACGTTTGCACGCAGCCGCTTCTTCCCCAGTCAACAAGCTGACGTCAAACCAGCGTTGAAACAGCGGCGCGGTTCCAGGGTCCGCCCTGTCGAGCAAGGCCTTCGCTTGCTCCAACGCACCCAAAGTCAAAAGCTCATCCACGCGGGCTCTAAACAGAATTTCCTGCTCCCCGCTATCCAGCGGAGCGGCCAATTCGGCCAACAATATACGGCGCGTCAATTCGGCAAGTGGTGGTGGCAGGTCGGACCGCAGCCCTCCCAAGATTGCAGCCAAATCTTGCGAGCTACTGGTTCCCCAAAAGTTAGCCGGCAGCCCTGTGATTGCACTGGAAACAAGACCAACCGCGTCCCGACTAGGGGCACCAAGGGTGGTCGTCACAACGGTTATCGGCGTTGCCGATTGTGCAATGTCATCAACGTTTTTGGCTTGTGGGAGTTCTGGAGGCGCAACCACTTTGGGCGCCTCAACCACGTTCGATAGCCAATCAATTGCCGAGAGCGGCTCGTCCGCATGAACACCTGTCGTCGCCAGCGCGATACAACCAGCTAAAACACCTTTTGAGACAGTTTTTTTAATTCGCATCCAATGTGACCGGTTGATTCACCTCGACCCGGCTTGGTGCCAGATCGCCTAAATACGCATAACCTATTAGGCCCAAAACGCCAATTATGATTAGGAAAATCAGAGCTTTTAGAAGCCTTATCACGCCACATCTGCCTTTTATCTGGGCACGCATTGGTGCCATCTTTTCTGCCTGTATGATGATTCATATATGGCTTTTCAGGCAAGTTCACGCCATTCAGAGCATAAATCAATAAATTGAGCGAGAGAATGCCACCGAATTCCACAACTTTGAAGCGTCCTTTGGTCCTCGTGGGTATGATGGGGGCTGGAAAAACAGCCATTGGCGGGGCGGTCGCGCGGAGTTTGGGCATCCCCTTCTTAGACAGTGACGAAGAATTGGTGCGTGCCGCCGACCGCTCCATCGCGGAAATTTTCGAGCGCGACGGGGAAGCATTCTTCCGTGCGCGCGAAACCGAAATCATCTCGCGGCTGCTTGATGGGGAGCCCGCCGTCATATCGACCGGTGGCGGCGCTTTTCTCAGCGAGCCCAACCGAGCGATGATCAACGACAAGGCGACCTCGGTCTGGTTGAAGGCTGATCTAAGCCTTCTGTGGTCCCGCGTCCGGCACAAAACGACCCGCCCATTGCTGCGCACCGACGACCCGCTTGCCACATTGACCGAGATTTTTGAGGCGCGGACCCCGATTTACGCACAGGCCCAACTTAGCGTTGAGGCCCGTCCTGAATACTCCATCGAAGATATGGCACAGAATGTTATCGCAACACTAAGCGAAGCTGACCTGCTGAAAGAGGCTGACACGTGACCCACCCACATGAAACCGTAGACGTCGCATTGGGCGAACGCAGCTACCGCATTGAGATCGGAAATGGCCTGCTGGGTAAATCTGGCGAATGGGTTGCCCCGCTGTTGACACGCCCAAAGGTGGCCGTTGTGACGGACGACACTGTCGGCCCCTTGCATTTAGGCACGCTACGCGCTGGTCTATCCGCGTCCGGCATTGAGATGGTGCATCATACACTTCCTTCTGGTGAGGCGACCAAGTGCTGGGAGTATCTAACCGAAACCGTTGAGTGGCTATTGGAGCAAAAGGTAGAGCGCGGCGATATGGTCGTTGCCTTTGGCGGTGGTGTGATTGGCGATTTGGTGGGCTTTGCCGCCGCAACCTTAAGGCGTGGCGTGCGGTTCGTGCAAATTCCCACCTCCCTTTTGGCGCAGGTTGACAGCTCGGTTGGCGGCAAGACCGCGATCAACTCCACCCACGGGAAAAACCTCATCGGTGCATTCCATCAGCCATCACTCGTGCTCGCCGACGTGGCAGTTTTGGGCACATTGACAGAGCGTGATTTTCTCGCCGGATACGGCGAAGTTGTGAAATACGGGCTGCTGGGGGATGCGGCCTTCTTTGACTGGCTAGAGGTGAACGCCCCTATCCTTGCCGCTGGCGACATCGACAAACGGATCGAGGCCGTACGCTGGTCATGCCAAATGAAGGCTGACATCGTTGAGCGCGACGAGACCGAAAAAGGGGACCGCGCACTTTTGAACCTAGGCCATACCTTTGGCCATGCCTTGGAAGCTGCCACCGGATACTCGGACCGATTGCTTCACGGCGAAGGCGTCGCGATCGGCTGTGCCCTGGCCTTTGAGGTGTCATCGCGCCTTGGCTTGTGCTCGCAAGAAGCCCCAAGCCGCGTGCGTGCGCACCTCAAAGATATGGGCATGAAAACCGACGTCAGCGACATCGAGGGGAACTTGCCCGATGCAAACGGGCTTTTGGCCCTCATGGGGCAGGACAAGAAGGTCACCCAAGGCACGCTGAACTACATCATGACGCGCGGCATCGGGGACGCCTTTGTGACCTCTGATGTGGATTCGGATGTTGTGAAGGCGGTGCTCTCGGACGCCTTAGCTTCCTAAGATCTTACGCACATAATTTCGGGTTTCTTTGTACGGTGGCACACCGCCGTGCTTTTCAACAGCGCCGGGGCCTGCGTTATATGCGGCCAGTGCCAGACGCCAGCTGCCAAACTTGTTGTACATCTGTCGTAAGTAGCGCGCCCCGCCCTCAAGGTTTTGCTTCGGATCACGCGGGTTCACCCGCAGCGCACGCGCCGTGCCAGGCATAAGTTGCGCCAAGCCGATTGCCCCGGCATGCGAGACCACTTGCGGCTTCCAGCCACTTTCCTGCTGCACGAGGCGCAAGAACAAATCCGTCGGGATATTGTGTTTGCGCGCCGCGCGTTTTGCATCCTCTAGGTAGACGCCTTTGTAGGAGCCGCGGTAGCGCGGAATGGACGTTGTTGTGACCCCGTAAGACACTTTCTTCGTGCCAGGCTGCAACTTGGTGGATGATTTATACTGCTTGGACAGACGGCCATCCAATAGCCGTGCTTGAGACCGAAAAATATTCGCCCGATTGCTGCTAGACCCAGAAGATGCCAGCCCTTCGGCAAATGCTACCTGCGGAAACGAAGGCACCGTCAGCGACAAGGCTGTCAATGCTACCAAGAACTTACGCATATTTACCGGCCCCATTCACCGCTACAAACTGAGCGCAATATAGTGGTTTGCAATTGATTAACCACCCCCTTGGCAATTTTGCGCCTACTACAGAGTGTGGTTGTAAGTCTCCCATTAACCAAATACCGACGATATAAGTACACAAAAGCGAGATTCGGGAGACGCACTCACATGGCCGGTTCAGTTAACAAAGTCATTCTCATCGGCAACCTTGGGCGCGACCCAGAGGTTCGCAACTTCCAAAACGGAGGCAAGGTCTGCAACCTGCGCATTGCCACCTCCGAGACATGGAAAGACCGCAACACAGGCGAGCGTCGAGAGAAGACGGAATGGCACTCTGTCGCCATCTTCCAAGAAGGTTTGGTCCGCATAGCCGAGCAATACCTACGCAAAGGTTCCAAAGTATACATCGAAGGCCAATTGCAGACCCGCAAGTGGCAAGACCAAAGCGGCGCTGATCGCTACTCCACCGAAGTTGTGCTGCAAGGATTTGGCGGCACGTTGACCATGCTCGACGGCCCGAATGGTGGCGGTTCTGGCGGTGGCGGTGGTGGTGGTAACTACGGCGGTGGCGGCGACGGCGGCTATGGCGGCGACCCAATGGGTGGCGGCTACGATAGTGGCCCATCCGGTGGCGGTGGCGGTGGCGGCGGCCAACCTGCACCATCCAGCGATATAGACGATGAAATCCCGTTCTAATCAGACTTAAACGGTAAAGAAAAAGGGGCCTTCAAGGCCCCTTTTTTTGTTTAATCGACTGGTTCCGATTTCGAGCGCCACAGCAGTACCGTCACGGTAAGCAACACTAAGAAAATCACGCCCGGGATAAGCACCATATATTGCAGATCCTCGCCTGATAAATTCCAGACCGCTTGAGAGCTACACCGCCCCGTTGCCGATCCGAAAGCGCAGGCCATCGCTGTTAAGTACATATAGCCCAGCGCCCACAGCCCACCGAAGCAGACAGTGACCACCGTCATAATGATTGCCATGACCCGTTGAAGAGTGCTCATGACGCTTATGCCGCTGCGCTTGCTGGGCCTTGGCCCCGACGACGACGGTTGCGTTTACGCTTGGGCGCGCCGCCGGATGGGGCCTCGCCTCCCGCTGGTTTTGGCTTGCCTTGGCCACGACGACCACCGCCGCCGCCGCCACCATTGCGCCCGCCACCACGGTTGCCACCACCGCGTGCAGGTTTCTTCTCTTCCTCGTGCCGCTCCCAACGACGACCACCTGCAACAGGAATGGTGATCTTCAGCAGCTTCTCGATGTCTTTCAACTCACCCATCTCGTCAGGTGCACAAAAGGCAATCGCCTCGCCTTCGCGGCCAGCCCGCGCGGTCCGGCCAATGCGGTGGACGTAGCTTTCAGGCACATTCGGCAGGTCATAGTTGTAGACGAACCCAACGCCCGGAATATCGATCCCGCGAGCAGCCACGTCCGTGGCCACCAAGATTTTCAAATCACCCGCCTTAAACGCCGCCAGTGAACGGTCACGGTGGTTTTGTGACTTATTGCCGTGGATAGAGCCAGCAGCGAAGCCCTTTTTATCCAGCAGCTTCATCAGCTTCTCGGCCCCATGCTTGGTGCGGCAGAACACGAGTGCAAGGTCATCGCGGTGCTTGTCCATCAGCTCAATCAGCAGGTCGTTCTTGACCGCTTTGGCGATGTAATGAACGCTCTGGGTGATCTTGTCGGCGGTCTTGCCAGGGGCCGCAACTTGCACGCGGCGGGGGTGATCAAGATAGGTCGCTGCCAGTTCTTCCATCAGCTTTGGCATGGTGGCCGAGAACAGCAAGGTTTGGCGGTCTTTAGGCAGCAGTGGTGCAATTTGGCGCAGGGCATGGATGAAGCCCATGTCGAGCATCTGATCCGCCTCATCCAGCACCAGATACTGAGCATCGCCCAGCACGACAGCTTTTTGTTGCAACAAATCGATCAAACGGCCCGGCGTGGCGACCAGAATATCGGTGCCGCGCTCCAGCGCTTTTTTCTGCGGGTTAATAGAAACGCCGCCCACAACCATGTTGATCTTCAGGTGGCCACCACCTTGGAACATCTTCAGGTTGTCGCAAATTTGCTTGGCCAACTCACGGGTCGGCGCAAGGATCAAACCGCGCACCGTGCGCGACGCAGGCTTCGTGCCGACCTTCACCAGATTGTGGATCATCGGCAGGCCGAACGCCGCAGTTTTGCCCGTGCCTGTTTGGGCCAAGCCCATAACGTCGCGGCCCGTCAGGATGATCGGGATGGCCTCTTCTTGGATCGGGGTGGGATTGGTAATGCCGTTTTCTTGCAATTTCTCGGCAATCTTTGGGGAAATCCCCAGTTCTTCAAACTTGTTCAAGTCATGTCCTCTCGTGACATGTGGGCCCCACGCCTAAAGCGGCGGTGAGGTCGCGTTAAATTGGTCGTGGAGGCGTATCCTCCACCGGACCCATTCGCGTGAATTTCGGGAACGTGTGTGCTGCGGCGATGCGATGCTTTGTGTGTAGTCAAAGCTCACGCGGCACCATGGGTGCGCAGACTTGAGTGCCAAATGGGGCTTACGCCACGATAAGTCAAGCCCGAGACCGAATTAGGGGTGGAGGATGCGTCCTCCCATGCCTAAAATGCCCATCAACGACGAAGGGGGCCCACCACATGGCAAAATCCATTATAAGCCGCTCGGCAGAGCGCGGCTTGCGCATGACCGGACAACGCCGCGTTATTGCGAAGGTGTTGGAAGAAGCCGAGGATCACCCCGACGTGGAGGAATTACACGCACGCGCATCCGCGCTGGATTCAGGGATTTCAATTGCCACTGTTTACCGCACAGTAAAGCTGTTCGAAGAGGCTGGCCTTTTGGAGCGCTTGGAGTTTGGCGACGGACGTGCCCGATACGAGGATGCGGAGCGCGACCACCACGACCACCTGATTGACATGCAAACGGGCGAAATCATCGAATTCGTAGACCCCGAGATCGAAGCCTTGCAGGAAAAGATCGCCAAACGCCTTGGCTACACACTAAAGGGCCATCGCCTTGAGCTTTACGGGGTTAAAGACACATGAATGAACGCCCCACCCAAGAGCAATTGATGGAGATTGTCGAACCTCTGCAAAATGGCGCGTTAAATGATGCTTTGGACAAGGCGCGGCGCCTTGACGTCCTGTTCCCCGACTTCCCGATCACCCAAAATCTTAAGGGGATCATCCTCAAGGAAATGGGTCGCTATGAGGATGCGCTTGTCCCCCTGCAGGCGGCGACAACCCAACGCCCTGACTATGTTGAGGCGCATAACAACCTCGGCATCGTGCTCGATAAATTGGGTCATCACAAAGACGCCGCCCGCCACTACATGTCTGCAATAGATCAAAAGCCGGACTACGCCGAGGCACTTAACAACCTTGGCTGCTTGATGAAGAACATGGACAGGTTCGAAGAGGCCCTGACACTGTTGAACAAAGCGATCAGCCTCATACCCGATTACGTCGATGCGCTTGGCAACAAGGGCCAAGTCCTTATGCATCTGGGCAACACCGAGGCGGCGATACCTGTCCTTGAGCAGGCTATAAACCTGAACCCCCATTTCTTCCGAATGCATCGGAACTTGTCGGAATGCAAAACCTACGCGCCGGGTGATCCACATGTCGCACAGATGGAGGCATTGCTCGCACAAGGTGCAGCCAGCGGCACAGATGGACAAGCGCTACAATTCGCCTTGGGCAAAGCCTATGACGATATGGGGAAGTATGATCAGGCTTTTGCGCAGTTCAGTGCCGCGAACAAGGCGCTCGATGCGGCCTCTCCCTACAATTACGCCTCCGACCAGCACTTGTTTCACCAGCTCAAAACGAATTTTACCGGTACCCTTCCTGTGGTGAGCGAACCTGCGGGCGCACATCAGCCGGTGTTTATCGTCGGAATGCCACGGTCGGGGACCTCTTTGACCGAGCAGATCCTAGCCAGCCATTCACGGGTATATGGCGCGGGCGAGCTTGAATTAATGCATACCGTGCTGCGCGACACGAAAACCTTGCGCCAACCACTAAGCGAAAACCTGTTGCGGAACATTCGCACGGGATACTTGGGCGGGCTTACCGATCTCGAGGCAAAATCCCCCGTTATCACTGACAAAATGCCGATTAACTTCCAGTGGATCGGCTTCATCTTGCAGTCCATGCCAGAAGCCAAGATCATTCACTGCTCGCGGGATGCAATGGCGGTGTGCTGGTCCATATACCGTCGCGGTTTTGTATCACCCGGCAATGGCTACCGCTACTCGCTTGCGAACATCGCGAAATTCTACCACCTGTACCAAGATCTCATGGCGTTTTGGCATCAACGCTACCCGGGCCGTATCTTGGACATGGATTACGAGATCATCACCCAAAACCAAATGCGGGAAACTCAAAGGCTGCTCGACTTTGTGGGCTTGGACTGGGAGGACAATTGCATGAACTTCCACATGACCATGCGAGCTGTCCAAACCGCGTCCTCTAACCAAGTGCGGCGCAAGATGTATCAGGGCAGCTCAGACGTCTGGCGGAACTACGAAGCGCATCTCAACCCATTGCTTAGCGCCTTGGGTGTATCGGGCGAAAAACAAGCGTAACCACCCGCCCATGTTGGCGCTAACAGCCCCTTACTTGCCCTTGCAACATTGTCGCACTATACCCTGCGTCAACGTCAACCTGACTTTAAGGACTCCCATCACATGAGCACCATCATCGACATCCACGCCCGCGAAATCCTCGACAGCCGAGGGAACCCGACAGTAGAGGTCGACGTAATGCTCGAAGACGGCACCATGGGCCGCGCGGCAGTCCCATCGGGGGCATCCACCGGTGCATATGAAGCGGTTGAGAAGCGCGACGGCGACAAAAATCGCTACATGGGCAAAGGTGTTCTGGAAGCTGTGGCTGCTGTAAACGGCGAGCTGGCGGAAAACCTGCTGGGCGAAGACGCGCTGGACCAAGTTGGCCTTGATGAGCTGATGATCGATTTGGACGGCACCGACAACAAAGGCCGCTTGGGCGCCAACGCTATCCTTGGCGTGTCCATGGCCGCTGCGAAAGCCGCCGCTGATTTCACGTCGCAACCGCTGTTCCGCTACATCGGTGGCACCTCGGCCCGCGTATTGCCTGTTCCTATGATGAACATCATCAACGGCGGCGAACACGCAGACAACCCAATCGACATCCAAGAATTCATGATCATGCCGGTTGCTGCGGAAAATGTCCGCGAAGCAATTCGCATGGGTTCCGAAGTGTTCCACACACTGAAAAAAGAGCTGTCCGCTGGCGGCTACTCCACAGGTATCGGCGATGAAGGTGGTTTTGCCCCTGCGATATCTTCTTCGCGCGAAGCATTGGACTTCATCCTGAAGGCCGTCGAAAAAGCTGGCTACAAGCCGGGCGAAGACATCCACTTGGCGTTGGATTGTGCTGCGACTGAATACTACCGCGACGGCAAATACGACATGAAGGGTGAAGGCAAAGTCCTCTCGTCCGAAGAAAACGTCGACTACTTGGCCGCATTGGTTGCCGACTACCCGATCATCTCGATCGAAGACGGCATGGGCGAAGACGACTGGGACGGCTGGGCCGCTTTGACCGCCAAACTCGGCGACAAAATCCAGTTGGTTGGCGACGATTTGTTCGTGACCAACCCTGCGCGTTTGGCAGACGGCATTCAAAAACGCTCCGCCAACTCGATGCTGGTGAAAGTGAACCAAATCGGCACATTGACCGAGACGTTGAAAGCCGTGGAAATGGCGCACCGCGCGGGCTTCACCAACGTGATGTCGCACCGCTCCGGCGAGACCGAGGACGCAACAATTGCCGACCTCGCAGTCGCTACGAACTGTGGTCAGATCAAAACCGGCTCGCTGTCGCGTTCTGACCGTTTGGCGAAATACAACCAGTTGATCCGCATCGACGAGATGCTGGGCGAAACCGCTGAATACGCCGGCCGCTCGATCCTTAAAGGTTAAAAGCTGCCTTCAGCGCTTGCTAAAATTCAGGCCCGCCACTTGGTCATCCAAGCGGCGGGCCTTTTTGTAGGCTCCCTAAGGGTTGCTAATCACGCCGCCACCCACATTCGCCCCTACGCCTGTCGTGCTTGGGCAACTCGTTGGCAACCCACGAGCCACGCGCACCGCCAGATAGGCGAATGCCTGCGCTTCTAGCATGTCGCCGTCTAAGCCGTGATCATCAATGTTGTCGATTTGCATCCCCGACAGCTCCTTTAGGCGCGCCATAAGATGGGCATTCCGCCGCCCGCCCCCGCACACCAAAACCCGCGAGGGCGCTTTGGGCATGTGCTCGGATGAGCGAGCCACCGATGCAGCACAACACTCCGTCAACGTCGCCGCTGCATCTGCGTCGGACAGGGTCTCCACCACTGGGGCAAGCCCCGCAAAGTCGTCTCGATCAAGCGATTTGGGCGGCATTTTGTGAAAGTAGGCGTGGTTCAGGAAATCATCCACGATCTGCGCATGCACGCGACCTTTGGCGGCAAGTTCACCGTCACGATCGAAGGCAAGGCCGCGCCTTGCTTGCATCAGGTCGTTCACAGGCGCATTGGCGGGGCCGGTGTCGAAGGCCAGCAATGCCCCCTCAGCCTCCGGTTGATCGAAACTTGGGTCCACATAGGTGATGTTACCGACGCCGCCCAAATTGAGAAAGGCCACCGGCTCAGACAAGCCCAAGAACTTCGCGCAAGCGAAATGGAAGAACGGCGCCAATGGCGCGCCCTGCCCGCCCAACTGCACGTCCGCGCTTCGAAAATCCCAAACCACCGAGCGTTGCAGAATTTGCGCCAACAACGCCCCGTCGCCGGTTTGATGCGTGCGGTGGTTATCCGGATCATGCGCCAGCGTTTGCCCGTGAAATCCAATAATCTCAGGCGCTTGGTCTGAATCAGCCCCCATCATACGCGACAGGATCGCCGCATGCGCGGTTTCCACGACCTCGGCGGCTGCCGCCACATCCGCACCGTCATGCCATTGCCCCAAGGCCGCAGCGATTGCAGCGCGGTCCTCAACAGAATAGGCGCGATAGTCGCTCGCGCCAAACTCGGAAATGAGTTCCCCATCGGTACGCAACAAGGCGGCATCGACCCCATCAAGCGAGGTTCCAGACATAGCGCCAAGCGCCCAAATAGGACCGGTGATCTTCAATGGCTTCCCCTTCACGGCTCTCGCACCTATAAGGCGTTGAACACTGTTTTGCAGGGACGATACCTCAATGACCTACCATGCCAAATCCGAATTTCTTTCCGTGATGATGGAGCGTGGCTTTCTAGCCGATTGCACCGACTATCAGGGCTTGGACGAGGCGCTGGCCAAAGGCGTTGTACCGGCCTACATCGGCTTCGATGCAACGGCATCCTCCTTGCATGTCGGGTCGCTAATTCAGATCATGATGCTGCGCTGGCTGCAAAAAACCGGCCATAAACCTATCGTTTTGATGGGCGGCGGCACCACGAAGGTCGGTGACCCGAGCTTCCGCGCGGATGAGCGGCCGTTGCTGACGCCAGAGCAGATCGACCAAAATATCGAGGGTATCAAATCCGTCTTTTCGCATTACGTCACCTTTGGTGATGGGCCAACGGATGCGATGATGAAAAACAACGCCGAATGGCTAGACCAGCTGAACTACCTCGACTTCCTGCGCGACGTCGGGCGCCACTTCTCGGTCAACCGGATGCTGGCGTTTGAAAGCGTGAAGTCGCGTCTAGATCGTGAGCAATCGCTGTCGTTCCTAGAGTTTAACTACATGATTTTGCAGGCCTATGACTTCATGGAGCTGCATCGCCGTTACGGTTGTGCACTGCAGATGGGCGGGTCTGACCAATGGGGCAATATCGTTAATGGTATCGATCTGACACGCCGCATTCTGGACGGGCAAATCTTTGGTCTGACTTCACCTTTGCTGACGACCAGCGACGGCAAGAAGATGGGCAAAAGCCAAGATGGTGCAATTTGGTTGAACGGCGATCTGCTCAGCTCCTACCAGTTCTGGCAGTTCTGGCGGAATACCACAGATGCGGATGTCGGTCGTTTCTTAAAACTCTACACAGAGCTTCCGGTGGACGAATGCGAACGCCTTGGCGCTCTTGAGGGCGCAGAGATCAATGAGGCCAAAATCACCTTGGCCAACGAGGTAACCACCCTTCTACACGGCGCAGATGCGGCCAAAGCGGCAGAAGCAACAGCGCGCGAAGTCTTTGAGAAGGGGGGCACCGGTGATGACCTCCCCACGCTGACATTGACGTCAGAAGAGCTCGGCGAAGGGATTTCCATCGTTCAGCTTATCGTGCGCTCCGGCCTGGCAGGATCGGGTAAGGAAGCTAAACGCCTGATCTCTGAGAACGGTGCGAAGATGAATGACGAAGCATTGACCGACGCTGGTCTATTCATCACCGCCGACAAACTGTCAGAACCAATCAAGCTGTCCGCCGGAAAAAAACGCCACGCTTTGGTTACTCTAACCTAAACAGGTGAGCTTGGTGGTCGGGGGACACCCCCGACCCGAACAATGTCGGGCCGAAGGCGCCGTTAGGTCAAACTTACCCGTAAGTATTTACAGGCGTGCCAGCGACTGCTGACATGTTCAGCAATCCGCGGGCTGTGATGGATGGGGTAACGATATGGGCTTTATTCCCCATCCCCATCAAAATTGGGCCAACTTCCAAGCCGCCAGCTTTCATTTTCAAGATATTACGCACTCCAGACGCAGCATCCGTATTGGCAAAAACCAAGACATTGGCCTCTCCCTCGAAACGGCTGTCTGGCATAATCCGTGCACGTAGTTCTTGATCCAATGCGGCATCAGTGTGCATCTCACCTTCGTAGGCAAAGTCACGGGGCTCACTATCAAGGATTTCCAACGCACCACGCATCCGGCGGCCTGTATCACAGTCCAGATTGCCGAATTGCGAGTGCGAGCAAAGGGCGATCTTTGGCACAACGCCAAAGCGGTGAACATGTCGTGCGGCCGCAATGACCGTCTCGGCAATTTTCTCCGCGCTTGGTTCGGGGTGAACATGAGTGTCAGCGACAAACAACGGCCCCTCTTCGAGGATCATCAACGACAGTGCGCCAATCGGGTGCAGCCCTTGGGTTCCCAACACTTGAGACACGTAGTTTAGGTGCCACAAATACTGACCGAATGTCCCGCAAATCAGGCTATCAGCCTCACCGCGATGCACCATCACCGCACCAATCGCCGTTGTATTTGTGCGCATAATCGCGCGAGCAAGCTCAGGGGTTACACCGCGTCGCGACATGATGCCGTGATACGTCTGCCAATAATCGCGGTAGCGAGGGTCATCGTTCGGGTTCACCAGATCAAAGTCTCGACCCGGTTTGATGGATAGACCTGCACGCTCCGCGCGGCGCTCAATCACCTCGGGTCGCCCAATAAGAATAGGCTTGTCGGTGGTATCTTCCAGCATAGCGTTTGCGGCGCGCAAGACCCGTTCGCTTTCGCCCTCAGCAAAGACGATCTTTCGCGTAACCGTCCGGGCGGCGTCAAATACAGGGCGCATGATCATCGCAGACTTAAAGACAGACCCGTCGAGTTCAGCTTTGTAGCTTTCCAAGTCCTCCAACGGGCGCTTTGCCACGCCGCTATCAATTGCCGCCTTGGCAACAGCGCTCGCAACCACGCCAATAAGACGCGGATCAAACGGTTTGGGGATGAGGTAATCCGCACCAAAGGTAAGTTGCTCACCTTGATAAGCCGCAGCGGCCTCAGCCGAAGTTGTGGCTCGCGCCAAGGCGGCAATACCTTCAACGCAGCCAATTTTCATAGCGTCATTAATTGTGGTGGCCCCAACATCCAACGCACCGCGGAAAATGAAGGGGAAACACAAAACGTTGTTCACTTGGTTCGGGTAGTCGCTGCGACCTGTGGCGATGATCGCATCGGGGGCGACCTTGCGTGCCTCTTCAGGCATAATTTCCGGTGTTGGGTTTGCCAGCGCGAAAATGATCGGTTTCGATGTCATTTTGCCAACCATGTCAGAGGTCAACACGCCCGGACCCGATAGGCCAAGGAACATGTCCGCATCCCCGATAACGTCATCAAGCGTGCGCAAATCTGACTTTTGGGCAAACGCTTCTTTTTGAGGGGTCATCTCCTCGGTGCGGCCCTCATAGACCAGCCCCGCGATGTCGCACAGCCACACGTTTTCCCGCTTCACGCCCAGCTTCAAAAGCATGTTTAAGCAAGCGATGCCTGCCGCCCCGCCGCCAGTCGAGACAATTTTGACGTCCTCGAAGTTTTTGCCCGCGACCTTCAACGCGTTTGTCGCCGCCGCGCCGACCACAATTGCGGTGCCGTGTTGGTCGTCATGGAAAACGGGGATATCCATCCGCTCGCGACAGATGTCTTCAACGATGAAGCAGTCTGGGGACTTAATGTCTTCTAGGTTGATCGCGCCAAAGGTCGGCCCAAGGGAGCACACGATCTCTGCCAATTTTTCGGGGTCTTTTTCGTCCAACTCGATATCAAAGCAGTCAATGTTGGCAAACTTCTTGAACAGAACAGCCTTGCCTTCCATTACAGGTTTGGACGCTAGCGCACCGATATTTCCCAACCCCAATACGGCACTGCCATTGGTAACCACGCCAACCAAGTTCCCGCGAGAGGTGTAATCGCGCGCGGTATCGGGTTCGGCTTTTATTTCCAAACAGGCCTCTGCCACACCGGGGGAGTATGCACGGGACAGATCGCGACCATTCGCCAATGGCTTGGTTGCTCGAATCTCCAACTTCCCCGGTTTTGGGTAGCGGTGGTAATCCAAAGCGTCCTGCCGAAGCGTCTTTTGTCGATCTTCTTCAGTGCATTTTTCAGTCATGGGGCCTCCCGGTGGCAAATTAGTTTAACGTTAAACTACATTCAAAAAACGCAGCATCAAGCGCAAAACTCCCTTTCAAAGCAAGCCTTGCAGTTTGTCTCAGCTAACGCCACTCTGCGTCAAAACGGAGGGTGTATGCCAGACATCATTGCTGAAATTCGTTTATCTACTCAAAAATTGAGTGATGACATCCCCTTTTACACGAAAACCCTAGGCCTGCGGATGGATACGATTTACCCAGCCGACGACCCAACCGTCGCGGTATTTTCGGGGCATGGCATCCGTTTGAGAGTTGAGAAGGGCGCGCCAGAACCAGCAGGCACCCTACGAATACTATCCGATGACCCCGATACCTTTGCGAATGGCGAACGTTTGTTAACTGCACCCAACGGGACACGCGTAGAAATCGTCGAGCGCAGCCCTCCAATGGTGATGCCTGAAACCCAGCACGCCTTCGTGGTGCGCCGCCTCGCCGATCAAGCGCCTTGGGTCATTGGCCGTGCCGGCATGCATTATCGCGATTTGATCCCTGACCGATTAGGCGGCTCCATTATCGCGTCACATATTCGCATTCCAGACGGCGGTCCGGTGCCAGACATGGTGCATTATCATACGGTCGGGTTTCAGTTGATCTTTTGCTATCGAGGGTGGGTTGATTTAGTCTATGAGGACCAAGGCGAGCCCTTCCGCTTGCACGCAGGGAACTGCGTCATTCAGCCGCCCGAAATTCGACATCGGGTTTTATATGCCTCTGACAACATTGAAGTAATTGAGATAGGCGTTCCAGCGGAGCATGTCACCACCATCGATCATGACATGGAGCTGCCTAACGGGGCAGCCAACCCTGACCGTGAATTCCAAGGTCAAAAATTTGTCCACCACAAAGCAGATGAAGCAACTTGGGAACCGTTTCGCATTGCAGGTTTCACCAGTCGCGACACCAGTATAGCAAAAAACACTCGCAACGTTGCTGGCGTTCAGGTGGTGCGTGCAGATGGTCAAGCGGATTGGACAAGCCACAACGCCGACATCCTGTTCACTTTCGTCATGGACGGCACGATGGTACTGCACGGCGAAGGAAAGGAACCTTATTCCCTCGAGCCCGGTGATGCCTTCGTTATCCCTCCCGGAATGAAGACCAAATACGCCAAAGCGTCAGAGAATTTGGAGCTGTTGGAAGTGTCACTTCCGGGTGTTTTCACCACCGATTAAGCAAACTGCTCGCGGATCAGGCGCTCTTCCAACCCATGCCCCGGATCAAAGAGAATACGGTGCATAACACTAGGGTCCGAGGTGATCTCGACCGACACCACGTTTCCTGCGGTCCGTCCATCTGCATCTGCCATGACGGGACGTTTCTTGGGTTCCAGCACGTCAAAACGAACCTTTGCGGTTTTTGGCAGCAATGCACCCTGCCAGCGGCGCGGGCGGAACGCGGACATTGCGGTAAGTGCCAAAACCTCCGAACCGATAGGCAAAATCGGGCCGTGCGCGGAGTAGTTATAGGCTGTGGAGCCAGCCGGAGTAGACACCAGCGCCCCGTCACAAACCAGCTCATCAAGCCGTTCGCGCCCATCCACGAAAATGCGCAACTTAGCGGCTTGCGATCCCGCACGCAGCAATGAAACTTCATTGATTGCCAATGCCTCATGGACACTTCCATCTTCTCGAATTGCCTTCATACGAAGGGGATTGATGACCTCCTCAAGCGCTTCGGACAAACGTGAGCGCAGGTTTGGCTCGTGGTATTCATTCATCAAGAAGCCGACCGTGCCGCAGTTCATCCCGTAGACGGGCGTATCGAGATGCTGCGTGCCATGCAGCGTTTGCAGCATGAATCCATCACCGCCCAAGGCCACGATTATCTCCGCCTCCTTAAGGGGGGTGTCGCCATAGGCGCTGATCATGGCGGCTCTGGCCTCCGAGGCCACATCCGTTTCTGAGGCTAAAAATGAGATTTTATTTACGTCGAGCATCGCGGCCAAGTTTCCATGTCTTTCCAAGACCTTCGCGTGAGAAGGCCGGAAACACAAGCACATCATCGGCAACTTTGGGGCGCAAGTGAGTGCCGCTAGGTCGTTTTGAAGGGTTACGGTTCAGATTATTTGCCCTTAAAAGGCCCTCAATTCTTGCGCTGCCTCCTAAGGAAGGATCCTCCAAATGAACGCCACGCACCGTGATGACGGCTTTTTCACCGAAAGCATTGAAACCCGTGACGCCGAGCTTTTCGGCGCCATCACCAACGAGCTGGGCCGCCAGCGCGACGAGATCGAATTGATCGCTTCCGAGAACATCGTGAGCCGCGCTGTGATGGAAGCCCAAGGCTCTGTCCTGACCAACAAATACGCCGAAGGCTACCCGGGGCGTCGCTACTACGGTGGCTGCCATTACGTCGACGTGGCCGAGAACCTCGCCATTGACCGCGCCAAGCAGTTGTTCGGCTGTGAATATGTGAACGTTCAGCCAAACTCCGGCTCTCAGGCCAACCAAGGCGCGTTCCAAGCCATGATCAAGCCCGGTGACACCATTTTGGGCATGTCGCTGGATGCGGGTGGTCACCTGACGCACGGCGCCAAGCCAAACCAATCAGGCAAATGGTTCAACGCCATTCAATACGGCGTGCGCGCTGACACGCTAGAGCTGGACTACGACCAAGTCGAAGAACTGGCACTAGAGCACAAACCACAGCTGATCATTGCCGGTGGCTCAGCCATTCCGCGCCAAATCAACTTCGCAAAAATGCGCGAAATCGCCGACAAAGTTGGCGCGTTCTTGCTGGTCGACATGGCGCACTTCGCGGGCCTCGTGGCTGGCGGGCAGCATCCGTCGCCCTTCCCGCATGCACATGTTGCAACAACGACGACGCATAAAACACTGCGCGGCCCGCGCGGCGGCATGATCCTGACCAACGACGAAGCCTTGTCCAAGAAGATCAACTCCGCGATCTTCCCTGGCATCCAAGGCGGCCCGTTGATGCATGTCATCGCTGGTAAGGCAGTGGCCTTTGGCGAGGCCCTGCGCCCAGAGTTCAACGAATACCAAAAGCAGGTTGTAACCAACGCACAAGCGATGGCCGATCAGCTGATCAAAGGTGGCTTGGACATCGTAACAGGCGGCACCGACACGCACGTTATGCTCGTTGATCTGCGCCCTAAGAACGTGAAAGGCAACGCAACCGAGAAAGCCTTGGGTCGCGCCTTTATCACTTGCAACAAAAACGGCATCCCATTCGACGATGAGAAGCCGATGATCACCTCCGGCATCCGCCTCGGCTCCCCTGCAGGGACGACACGCGGCTTCATGGAAGCTGAGTTCCGCCAAATTGCGGACTTGATCGTTGAAGTTGTGGACGGCCTTGCCGCCAACGGTGAAGACGGCAACGCCGAAGTCGAAGCTGCGGTGAAGGCCAAGGTTCTGGACCTTTGCGCGAAGTTCCCGATCTACCCAGGCCTGTAAGCCACTCGGAGCTACAAAATTTAAAGGCCCTCCGCATGTGCGGGGGGCTTTATTCGTTTCGGCTAGCTGAAATGACCAAGGCCTTAAACTCCGCCTCGGCCAACACCTGAATATGGTCCCCGACAACGCCATGATCCGCCGCAGCCCCACCCGTGAGCAGCGGCATAAAATTGTCACCAACAATCACATGGGTGGTACTGCGGGTCACACGCGGCTGCACCGCCATGCCAATCTTCGCCGCCATATTCGCCGCCTTTTCACGCGGCATAGTCAGTTGGCCGGAAAACACTGCAACCGCCCCAAACAAAGGACCATCTGGGTTTGGTTCTCGCTTGGGCTTAGTCTTACTGCGTGGCTTGGGTTGCGGCATGACGAGTTCCGAAAAAGGCAGCCCCAAACGATCCTCTGCGTGCAACACCACCTGCGCCGCCGCGCGCGCGTCCTCGCCCGCGTCATGGTGCAAAAATTCCAAGCCCAGCACGGTTTTGAGGTTCGCCAACCCATGCCCGCCATTGCCTTTGAGCTCAGGCCAAGCGCGACGCGCAATCTTGACGCTATCGTCCCAACGCAAATCCGGTGTTGCCAGACCGTTAGCGCGGCATGCCGCTCCAATCGCCTTTTGATCAAAACTACTGTGCTGAATCAGGTGGTGCGCCGAGAGGAGTGGCAGAATTTTACTCAATGCATCGGGGAAACTGGCCGCGCCCTGAACCATTTCGGACGAGATGCCATGCAGTTGCACATTGAAGGCCTCGAACCGGTCATGCGGGTTCACCAATATTGAAAACGATTGGACTTCGTTGTCATGTTGAACGCAAGCCAAACCAATCTGGCAAATACTTGCCGCATCTGCATTGGCGGTTTCGACGTCTAAAGCAACAAAGCGAAAGCTTCCCGACGGCACCTCATGAAGATGATCAAGCTTGGCCCGCGCGTCTGGTGAGAACGACATATGACGCTACTCGCTGGCTTGCTGCGCCTCTAGCTTTCGCAGGCGTTCCTTCCTGCGTGGCATGCGAACCGCTTTCCCCGCCATATCGGAATAAATCGCCTCAACCCGAGCCAACGACAGCCGACCGTCAGGTTTATACCAAGTTGTCACCCCGTTTAGCATCGCAATCAGCGCCAAGGTGGTCAGCTTGATATCATCAACATCAAACACCCCTTCATCTTGGCCGCGTTTTAGGATGGTTTCCAACTCTTGCTCGTATTCGCGGCGCATAACCCCAAGGGCCTCAAAATTTTCAGGCTCCAAATTACGCAGCTCCATATAGGAGACAAACACCTCTTCGGGTCGCTCTAGATGAAAGCGGATGTGGAAGCGGGTAAACGTCTCCAACTCGCTGACAGGGCCTTCCGGCTTGTCCTCTGCACCCCAAGCATCCAGCACGGCTTGCATATGGTCGCGCATCAGATCGAACAAAAGAGACTGCTTATCAGGGGTATAGAGGTATAGCGCCCCCGCCTGCACGCCGACCTCAGCCGCAATTTGGCGCATGGAGACGGCAGCGAAACCATGTGCCGCGAAAAGTTTAAGCGCCGCTGCGCGAACGCGCGGGCCAGTGATGTCGGAGTGTGAACCGGTTTTACGTGCCATAACTCCAACCTATATGAACATGCGTTCACATCAACCCCATATGTCGTGCTGGACGCCCTCGCCCCCTCCGCCTATTGTGCGCCAAGTATAATCTCGGACCAATATCCATGCGCGCTATCCTTGCTACCCTCGTTATAGTCTCCCTTGGCGCATGTACGGCACATTTGCCCGCTATCGACGACACGATCGACGAGGCCGCGCGCAACGCCGACTACCCAAGCCTTCAACCGCTACCTGATTTGATCAAGAGATCATCCGCAGGCAGCACCATCGAGGCGGAAACCGATGCGCTCGCCAACCGCGTGGCTCGCCTCAAGGCCCGTGCAAGCGCTTTGAAAGGCCGGACAATTATCGACGGGGCCACCCGCTTAAAGCTGTTGAATTCCGTCAAGGATCGGCCCGCATAGGCCCCCTTGCATTGCACCCCCACACGATACGCGTTAACGAACGCCCAACATCTATTTTGACGGAGCACACCTATGTCTGACACCCTACGCCTTGGCATTGCAGGACTAGGAACCGTCGGCATCGGGGTCGTGCGCATTATCCGACAAAAAGCCGCTCAACTAGAGGCTCGCACAGGACGCAAGATTGCCATTACAGCCGTATCTGCACGATCCCAGAAAGACCGTGGCGTCCCCTTCGACGACTACGCTTGGGAAGATGATCCGGTCAAGCTGGCCACCCGCGACGACGTCGACGTGTTTGTAGAGCTGATGGGCGGCGCGGACGGTCCAGCCAAAGCCGCAACCGAGGCCGCGCTGAAAGCCGGAAAAGATGTCATCACGGCGAACAAAGCGATGCTGGCGGAGCACGGTCAAGAATTGGCTCTGCTGGCCGAAGGCGAAAACCGTGTGTTGCGATTTGAAGCAGCGGTCGCAGGCGGCATTCCTGTCGTCAAAGCGCTGACCGAAGGTTTGGCAGGCAACGACATCACGCGCGTGATGGGGGTGATGAACGGGTCCTGCAACTACATCCTAACCCGCATGGAAAATGCCAACCTCACCTATGAGGAGGCCTTTGCAGAAGCCGATGGCCTTGGATACCTAGAGGCCGACCCAGAGTTGGACGTGGGCGGCATCGATGCGGCACATAAACTGGCGCTGCTGGCGTCAATATCCTTCGGGACACAGGTTAAATTCGACGGTGTTCAGCTAGAGGGCATCGGCTGCGTCACCATCGAAGACATCCACCACGCCAACGACATGGGTTACAAAATCAAGCTGCTCGGCACGGCGCAAATGACCGGTCGCGGGCTGGTTCAATCCATGTCCCCTTGCCTTGTTCCCGCAAGCTCGCCTTTAGGGCAGCTTGAAGGCGGCACCAATATGGTTGTCTTGGAAGGCGACCACGTGGGGCAGGTCGTTTTGCGTGGCGCAGGTGCGGGCGAAGGGCCAACGGCCTCGGCGGTCCTATCAGACGTCATCGACATAGCACGCGGCTTGCGATTGGCCACCTTTGGCCAACCCGCGGATACGTTGAAAACTGCACCATCCGCCAACTCAGGCACACCTGCGCCCTACTACCTGCGTATGACATTACACGACAAACCCGGCTCATTGGCTAAGGTTGCAACCATCTTGGGCGACGCAGGGGTGTCAATTGACCGGATGCGCCAATACGATCACGTCGACGACAAGGCCCCCGTGCTGATAGTCACGCACACAACGTCACGCGATGCCCTGAACGAGGCGTTGGCCAAGTTGCCAGAGACGGGCGTTCTGGCGTCTGACCCCGTCGCACTGCGTATTGAGGAAGTATAGCGCACAAGCGCTCCCTCTCGACTTGAACACATGCTTATCGACCGTTAAACGATACGAAACTGCCAATTAAGGATATTTCCATGAGCGTTTCCACCGATCAATTTCAAGATCGCATGCTATCGCTGGGCCTCGCCCGCGTCTCCGAAGCCGCCGCCCTTGAGTCAGCCAAACTAATCGGGCGCGGAGACGAGAAAGCGGCCGACCAAGCCGCCGTAAACGCCATGCGCGAACAACTCAACATGCTCGACATCGCTGGTGTCGTCGTCATCGGCGAAGGCGAGCGTGACGAGGCTCCGATGCTGTTTATCGGCGAAGAAGTCGGCACCGGAAAGGGCCCAGGCGTGGACATCGCATTGGACCCGCTGGAGGGCACGACCCTTACCGCCAAAGATATGCCGAATGCCCTGACCGTTATCGCGATGGGCCCGCGTGGCTCTATGCTGCACGCGCCGGACGTTTACATGGACAAGCTGGCAATTGGGCCCGGTTATGCGCCCAACACAGTGACAATGGAAATGTCTGTGAAGGAACGCGTCACGGCTCTAGCAAAAGCCAAGGGCTGCCCTGTCGAAGACATCACTGTTTGTGTACTTGAGCGCCCACGCCACGAGAAAACCATTGAAGAAATTCGCGAAACCGGTGCTGCGATCCGGTTGATCACCGATGGCGATGTCGCTGGCGTCATGCACTGCGCCGAAGCCGCAATCACTGGCATCGACATGTATATGGGCGAAGGTGGCGCGCCCGAAGGCGTGCTGGCCGCAGCTGCGTTGAAATGCATGGGGGGCCAAATGTACGGCCGCCTGTTGTTCCGCAACGACGACGAAAGAGGTCGCGCGGCCAAAGCAGGCATCACCGACCTGAATAAGATCTACACCCGCGATGAGATGGTCACGCAGGACGTGATTTTTGCAGCGACCGGCGTGACAGATGGCTCGATCCTTCACGGTGTGCGCCGCGAGGCAGGCTTTCAGACAACTGAAACCATCTTGATGCGATCCAAGACCGGATCCGTGCGTCGCATCAGCTACCGAAATCCGGTCAGCTGATGGCGGAAGCCTTTCTTGGCGTTGAACACTCTTTGACGGGCCGCCGGTGGGTTGGCCTGTCCATTGAGCAAAACCGTCAAGCGGAGGCTATGGCGCAGCAAACCGAGTTGCCGCGCCCGCTATGCGCAACGCTTGCGCGTCTCGGCGTCCCTGTAGAGGCCGCTGAAGACTATCTCACCCCTGCCCTTCGCGACCTGCTGCCCGACCCATCGGTGCTGAAGGATATGGATGTCGCTGCAAGCCGATTGGCAACTGCGGTCCGAAAACGCGAAAGAATCGCGATCTTCGCTGATTATGACGTGGACGGCGGCTCCTCCGCCGCGTTGCTTATCAACTGGTTGCGCGACATGGGGCAGCAGGCCACGCTGTACATCCCCGACCGCATCGACGAAGGCTACGGGCCCAATGTACCCGCGATGTCCGGTTTGGCCGCAAATCACGACCTGATCCTTTGCGTCGACTGCGGCACCCTTTCTCATGACGCGTTGGGGGCGGCAGTTGGCACGGATGTGGTTGTGTTGGACCACCACTTGGGGGGCGAAACCCTTCCGCCTGCCGTGGCTGTCGTGAACCCCAACCGCCAAGATGAAGACGGCTCCTTAGCGCATCTCTGCGCGGCTGGTGTCGTGTTTTTACTGTTAGTCGCCACCAACCGCGACATGAGGGAGGAACGCACCGTTCCCGACCTGATGGCACTGCTCGACTTGGTCGCGCTCGCGACCGTGGCCGATGTGGCCCCGTTGATTGGCGTCAACCGCGCACTGGTTCGCCAAGGCTTGAAAGTCATGGGTGCCAGGCAACGTGTGGGTCTACGCGTTTTGTCAGATGTTGCGCGGATGGATACGGCCCCCACATCTTACCACCTAGGCTTCCTTTTGGGCCCGCGCATCAATGCTGGTGGTCGCATTGGCGCGCCTGACCTTGGTGCGCGCCTACTATCAACGGATCAAGAGCACGAGGCGCAGGCCTTGGCCGAACGTCTAGACACCCTCAATACGGAGCGGCGCGACATTGAAACCGCCGTGCGTATCTCCGCCCTTGAGCAGGCTGAGGAACGCGGTTTGGACGCGCCCTTGGTTTGGGCTGCTGGCGAAGGCTGGCATCCGGGCGTTGTCGGCATCGTTGCCGCGCGGCTGAAGGAAGCCAGCAACAGACCCGCTGTGGTTATCGGCTTGGAAGGTAGTGAGGGGAAAGGCTCTGCGCGCTCGGTAACCGGCATCGATTTGGGCGCACAGATCCAACGTTTGGCGGCTGAGGGGTTATTGATCAAGGGTGGCGGGCATAAAATGGCGGCAGGTTTGACCGTTGCTCGTGACCAGTTGGAACCAGCCATGGCTCGATTGACCGAGATGATGGAGAAACAAGGTGCGGGCCTTCTTGGTCCATCCGATTTGCGATTGGACGGGATTATGATGCCCGGAGCCGCTTCGGTCGATCTAATCGAGCTAATCGAACAAGCTGGCCCCTTTGGGGCTGGCGCTGCAGGTCCGCGGTTTGTTTTTCCAGACCAAAGAATTTTGTTCACCAAGCCTGTCGGAGACGGGCACCTGAAAATCAGCTTCAGCGACGGTGGGCCTATGAAACTGGATGCTATCTCTTTTGGTGCATTCAACTCAGATTTGGGTCCCACATTGGAAGCCCACGCAGGTCGTCGCTTCCACCTTGCTGGGCGCGTCGAGATCAACAGTTGGCAAGGCAGACGCTCGGCTCAACTTCGTTTGGAAGATGCGGCACTCGCTCAAACAGACGAATAGACTGCAAGAAATTGGGCTTCGAAAATTTTTCGCATCTTAGATACATTTTTCCCCTTGCCAGCGCCCCACACCTTCCCTAAATACGCCCTCACGATCCCGGTGCTCCCTTCGTCTATCGGTTAGGACGTCAGGTTTTCAACCTGAAAAGAGGGGTTCGATTCCCCTAGGGAGTACCAGATCGTATCTCCTCAAATTAAATGTTTGGCATACAAGCTAGTGTTATTGGCCTCGTTGCTTCGGGTTAAACACTGTGTGGCACGCTCTCCCTTTGTCCTTTGACGTGTATAGCGCTTGGTCCGCGTCATTGAGCATACGATCCGCAACCGGATTATCGTAAAAACTAGAGAGCGTTGTCCCGATGCTCGCGGAAATTTGGCAGGTGTCATCGCCGTAGGCAATTGGTTCTTCCAATCGCGCAATGATCCGCCACGCGATTCCCTCCAACACCGTCAAACTAACGCGGCCTTTAAAGATAAGAACAAATTCGTCACCACCGACACGTGCAACAAGATCGCCAGAACGGATCTCATCCAACAAGACTCCGGCGACATGTTTTAGAACCTGATCACCGGCCCCATGGCCGTAGGTGTCGTTTACCTGTTTGAAATAATCCAAGTCCAAATGCATCAACCCAAATGGTTGGCCTGCATTCTCAAGGTACTTCAATGTCCGGTCCATCGCGCGCCGGTTCTGCAATCCAGTAAGTGTATCGGAATAGGCCTGCTCTTCCGCCTCAACCCGCGCACCTTCCAATCGAGCGTTCAAACGTTTGGATTCCTCCAACGCGATTGATTTGGCTTCAATGAGATACAACATATCAACGGTTGGGTCGGCTGGTGCGAAATCTGCGCTGCTGAGATTGTATCGTTGAACCGCCTCGACAACACTTACCCCCAATGACAAATTGACCAATGCGCCAGTCAAACCCGCCGCCATTGTTTTTCTTGATGGTTCCGCCTTCACAGATGCTTGCCCATCATGCGCACCGCCTCGTCTTTCCGGAAACGTTACATTTGGAGTATTTTGCGGGACAAACAACCCCTTCAACCCGAGGCGATCCCCATGGCGGAACCGCAATCGGACAGGGCATCTTTGTTGCTCAAGTAGGTCTGCAAAGTTGAGCACATGCAACGGGCGCTTAACCTCAAACACCTCCAAAAATCTTCGACCAAGAAGTGTTTCATCAGGCCTGAGTTTTGCAAGCGTTGGCCCCACGGAATCGATATGGCCCGTCGCCGATACATGCAGGTGCATTGGCATCAATGCCCCCAGCACCCCGCTTTCCATGAAGACAAGACGGGCGGGTGCAGGAGTTGATAACGCCTGATTCATGAGGTGACACTTTCGGATACGAGACCAAACTCACGTCCTTTGGCGAAATCGGCTTCAAACAACTCAACCGTCACGAGTTCGGTCAGCACGTCATTTCGAAAGGAACTTCCCAGATCCAAGAGGACAAGCGCGCCATAGTCATCTGCCATCGCACGCAAAATCCCAAGTAACACCGAGCCGAAGCCTGTTCTGGAAAAATTCACCGCAACACGAAATGAAACCTTAGAATGAGCATCCACTTCAAGCCTAGGAAGGTCTAAATCAGGTAGAGCCAACTTCACACGGTCATGTAAGTCTTCGAGCGATAACACAAATTCCTCATAGGTCGTGCCGCCGAAACGCAAAAGCCGCCGTACCGGCTCCATCCGTGAGTGCGTCACCAAATATGATCCGATTTCTTCCGATATCTGTGCAGTATCCTTGTCTACTTGGATCGACAGCGCGCCCAGAACCTTATCCAAGTGATCATCTGGGTAAGTTAGCATTGCCTCATAGGCATCGCATTCCAGCCCAGCCTCTGCGACAACCTTGCTCCAGAGGTCCTCCCCGTAGGTATCTTGCGCGAAACACTGTAATGCGCGATGGATCAATCCGTACATGTGATGCCTCTAGCTAGAACTCCACACAAGTTTGATGCAAAACGATTAAGGAAATACCAATTAATCCAGTAAGTATCTTTAAGCTTCGTTCTAATCGCAGCGTCAGACCCAATCCGAAAGGTTAATGCCCTCGCTCCAGCTAAATACTAATGGTGCAGCGTTACAGTCGGGTGGAACGTGGGACGTGTGGCCGGACAGGATGTTTTCCATGCACATTTGCACGTCATCGCTCGCTTCGCTGGCAAGGTTTCGGAAGGCTTGGGTATTCACGCTCTTTTCCGCTCCTTGGGCGCAAAATAACGGCTAACCTCGTCCATTCAAAAATCAGTCGGCACACCGCCCTCGGACTTGCGACGGGCCACGAAATCCGCCAGTTCATCGCGGATTGCGATATCCATCGGCGGGGCCTCAAATTCCGCAATGATACCTTTGTACATCTCATGCGCACGCTCGGCGGTCCAAACACCGCCCCCCAAATCCCAAGCCTCATAGTTCGACCAGTCAGAAATCAGAGGCGAATAAAACGCGTCCTCATAGCGGTCTTGCGTATGCTGGCACCCAAAGTAATGCCCGTCGGGGCCTACTTCACGGATAGCTTCAACAGCGATATCTTCGGGGGTGGTCGCAAAGGTTGCGGGTTCCATATAGCGTTGAATTTGCTGGATGACGTCGCAATCCATGATGAACTTCTCAGGGCTGGCGATAAGCCCGCCTTCAAGCCAACCTGCGGCATGATAAACAATGTTGGTACCAGATTGAACCGCCGCCCAAAGGGAGTTTGACGTCTCCCACATCGCTTGACCGTCCGGCACATTGGCCGCGCACACCCCAGAGGAGCGCAGCGGCAAGCCATAGAACCGAGCCATCTGCCCCGTCATTTGAGTGGCGCGCATGTATTCCGGCGTGCCAAAGGCTGGGGCACCGGTTTTCATATCAACATTGGATGTAAACGTCCCAATCGCGCAGGGCGCCCCGGGGTTGATCACCTGCAACAACACGATCGCGGCCAGCCCTTCTGCAAGGGACAGCGTCACAGCACCCGACATGGTCACGGGGGCCATGGCACCGGCCAAGGTAAACGGACTCACAATAACCGGCTGGTTGCGGCGCGCATGGATCATCGCCCCCTCTAGCATCGGGAAATCATGCTTAAGCGGCGAGACCGAATTGATGTTGGTATACATATGCGGCTTGGCGTCGAATTCCTCGCGGGTCAGGCCGGAGGCAATGCGCGTCATCTCCATGACGTCCTCGACCCGTTCCTTTCCCAATGAATAGGCATGCACAACTTTATCCGTCAGGGTGAGTTTCTCATACAGGCAGTCTAGGTGGCGTTCGCGGGCATGTATATCAATCGGCTCCACGGGGTACCCGCCAGCAAAGTGGATGCAGTTGAAAAACTGGGTAAGCTTGATGAATTCCTTATAGGTCTCAAAGTCGCCGGATCGTTTGCCCCGCTTCAGATCCCAAGCGTTGGGCGGTGACGAGACGTTGCCAAACAGGATGTGGTTACCCCCCATCGGAATAGCGCGATCTGGGTTGCGCGGTGTAATCGTGAACTGCGACGGCGCGTGGCTTAACATCTCCATGACGAAGTCTTCGTCCATTTTGACATTGGTGCCATCCACCTTGCAGCCTGCTTTTTTCAGGATGTCGCATGCAGTGGGGTTCAAAAACTCAATGCCGATCTCGGACAAGATGCGCATGCTGCCTTTGTGGATGGCCTGCACACCGCCTTCATCCAAGGGCTCAGTCGGCTTGTCTACATTTACCGGAATACGCCATGGCATCTGCTCAGGCAGTCTAGAGGTCGTACGACGGCTATTCCCCGCGCGGCCGCCGCCGCGTTTACGCTTGGTGGGTTCGCTTGCCATGTCGGTAGAGCCTCCGGTTCTAACTATAGAACCAGAGTGCACCGCCTTCGCGCCATAGGTTTGGCGTTTACCGACGCGGTTGGTCGCTTTTGGCTCAGTGACCTTTGCGACCCAACCAAGCTGGAATATCTGCAATACTGCCCAAAACAACATCCGCGTGTGGCTCAAGTTCCGCTCGATCCGCAGGGCCGGTCAGAACGCCAATACAAGTCATGCCCGCATTTCGCCCAGCATGAAGGTCGTGGGTGCTATCACCGACCATTGCCACCTCGGCTGGGTCAAACCCGCAGTGTTTGGAAAATGCCCACAGCATTTCAGGGGCAGGCTTGCCGCCATACCCAGAATCGAAGCCCAATATACGGGCGAAACGCCCCTCAACACCCAAGCTGCGCATATGTGCAATCGCGGAGCTTTCTGCGTCATTCGTAGCCACACCCAGCTTCAACCCCATCGCATCGAATGTGTCGAACAGCTCAGGCAAGGGGCATGGCGTGGCCAGATCGGCTTGAGCGGATTTTTCATTGCCGTGGTTCATCAACTTTTGCCAATCCCAATGCGGCACAAACGGGTGCAACAGATCAATGGCCACATCGGCTGTCCCCGCGATAACGGGGCTATCGTTGCGAAAGGAGATTGTGTCTGCGTCAAAGCCAATCGCATCTGCCATATCGGCAAATAAGCCTGCATCACCCTGCGCCAGCTCCCCTAGGAATTGATTGGCCCAACGCCCCCAAGTGGCGTCAAAGTCTAGCAATGTGCCGTCCTTGTCGAAAAGCAGGCCTTTTATCTGAGCAGTCATATCGTCATCGTTCCTATCTTGACCCGCATTGAATGCTCCACGACAGTGCAAAGGAACGATCGCAAAAACAAGCGCCAAGCGCCGCCAGCCCTCGGAATTTAAAGTTGCCCCTATGACCAAGCTCTTCTCTTACCGGAACCGCCCCGTGCATCTCGGCCCCTACCCTTTGGAAAAACTGGCGCGCACGGACGTCGCTGATCTAGGTCAAGTGCCGCCCATAAAGCCGGTTAGCTTTCGCAGGCCCGAGGACACGTTAAGCATTGTGAACGCGATGCAGGACTACCAAGCCATGCTTGATGCCACACGCGAAGGGCTGGTGAAGAAAGAGACCGCAGAAATCCCCGCTGACTTGACCGAGCGGGCCAATCACCTAAAGGCGTTTGGGTACTACTGCGACGCCTCCATGGTCGGGGTCTGCGACGTGCCGCAATCTGCATGGCTCGAAGCGACAATGGCCAACCCGGACGTTGATCGCTTGGCCGAGAAGCTGCGCACGTTGCAGCCCAAAACACTTGCGGCTGGTATTGACGTCATCATGGCAGGGCTGCGCGAAAGCATGCGCACGCCCCCCCAAGCCTGCCACCACCACAGCCACGCTTTGGTGTTCCTCTACGACATGCCGCGCGACCCAGAGAACGGGGAAAACGGCGGTGATTGGATTAAGGACGCCCAAGACCAACGGGCCTGCCTCCGAGGAATGGAGACGGCGGTAACCTTGGCCTCCTATATCCGCACATTGGGATATGAAGCGCGTGCACATTCCATGGCGGCAAGTGACGTCGACTTGGGCATGCTTGCGGTGGCGGCAGGGTTGAACTTACCAAACGGGCAAAACCCGTTCCTAGGCGAGCGATACGGGTTGGCGGTCGTGACCACCACGATGGAAATGGCCGCGGACAAGCCCTTGGCCGACGACGCAAAACCTGGCCGCGAATGGCAATTGGGCTTGGGCGCGCAGGCCAAGACCGCGCGTAGCCGTGACCCCTATGCCAAACGTCGCTTCGCAGACGGGCCGCACCCTTTCGAAACTTTGAAACGGGTAGACAGCCCGACAACCTATATAGATGCCCCAAATGTCGCGCGGGTTCCAAAGCGTGCCAACTTGTTTGCCCGTGGCCTGTTTGGCGACATGGGCAAAGCTGTTCAGGACGCCACTAAGAACGGAAACTACGTGCGCAAGTCCGCCTCGGCCTTCGCGTTTCGCCCCTCGCTTGGGGCCTTCGTCTTGCTGCAAGACGGCGACGCCTCTGCCATAGATGACAGCACACATGATCCCCGCCGCAATGCCGCCAACATCAAGGCCGCGCTGTACTGGTTGGGGGTAGATGCCGTTGGCCTGAGTGCCTGCCCCGACTGGACCTACTACAGCCATGACGCGGCGGGACAAGCAATCACGCCCTACCACTCAAACGCCATCTCGATGATCATCGACCAAGGCCATGAAACCATGGAGGGCGCGTCCGGCGACGACTGGATCGCATGTGCGCAATCCATGCGGGCCTACTTGCGGTTCTCGCTGCTCGGCGGGGTCTTGGCGCAGCACCTTCGCAATCTGGGGTACACGGCACGCGTGCACTCAGTCATGGACGACGAGGTGTTGCACCCCCCTCTGCTGCTGTTGTCGGGCTTGGGCGAGGTGTCGCGCATTGGCGAGGTGATCCTGAACCCCTTCCTAGGTCCGCGCCTGAAATCCGGTGTGGTCACAACCAACATGCCGATGACGCATGACAAACCCATCGACTTCGGCCTGCAAAAATTCTGCGAGGCGTGCAACAAATGCGCCCGCGAATGCCCCTCCGGCGCGATCACCGCTGGTCCCAAACTGATGTTCAACGGCTACGAGATTTGGAAGTCGGACAGCCAAAAATGCACCACCTACCGCGTCAGCCAAAAGAACGGTGCTATGTGCGGGCGCTGCATGAAAACCTGCCCGTGGAACTTGGAGGGGCTGTTCGCCGAAGCGCCATTCCGCAAGCTGGCCATGACAGTCCCGCAAGCCGCAAAGGCGTTGGCCAAACTCGACGATATGGCCGGACAAGGTGAGATCAACGCCGTCAAAAAGTGGTGGTGGGATTTGGAGATGGTTGACGACGGGGCCTACCGCCCCTCGGTCCATCCGGTTAACGCACGTGGGCTGCAAAAGGATCTGGACCTGAAGTTTGAAGATCAGACTTTGGCCGTCTACCCCGCACCATTGGCTCCGCCCCCCTTTGCCTACCCCTACCCGATGGACCGCGAGGCGGGCATTGCGGCCTATGAGGCGATGATCACCGCAAGCGAGCACAAGGCGCGGCGGGCACGTGGCGAGCCGGCGGAGCATATCTACACCGCCGACAAAGCCGACAGCCCCGTGATTGGCGTCGTCATCTCCAAGGTGGAGCATATGACCGACGGCGTCAGCAAATACGAGTTCTCCATGCCCGACGGATCAGACATGCCGATGGTCGAGGCGGGCGCACATATTGACGTGGTCGTGGCCCCAGAGTTTTTGCGCCAATACTCGCTGTCTGGGAATCCTGCCGAGCGTGAAAAATACCAAATCGCCGTTCTGCGCGAGGATCGAGGGCGCGGTGGCTCCAAACTCATGCACCGGATATTTGAGGAAGGGCGCCGAGTTCATATCTCCAAGCCGATCAACCACTTCCCCCTGCATGAAGACGCGTCTTTCACCTATCTTATGGGCGGCGGCATCGGAGTAACCCCGATGATCGCCATGGCCCACAGGCTTCACGCATTGGGGCGCGATTTTGCGCTGCATTACTCTTGCTCAACCAAGGCGGGGGCTGGGTTCTTGAACGACCTGCCAAAGATGCCTTGGGCAGATAAAGTCCACACCCACTTCTCGGATGAGGGCACACGGTGCGACCTAGGCGCGACGCTCAAACATCGCGACCGCGCGCATGTCTACACCTGCGGACCAGAGGTCTACATGGCCGCCGTCATGGACACCGCCGAGGCCAACGGCTTCCCCGAAGACGCAAGGCACCTAGAGTTCTTCTCGGTCCCCGAGCAGCCCGACTACGTCAACCACGCCTTCACCCTGCGGCTTGCGCAATCGGGACGTGACATTGCCGTCTCTAAGGATGAGGCCCCAACGGACGCCCTTTTGCGGGCCGGCATTCATGTCGATGTGAAATGTTCCGACGGACTATGTGGCGTTTGCAAATGCGGGTTGATATCGGGCGAGGTAGAGCACCGCGACTTCGTGCTGTCCAACGCGGCCCGCGCCAAGTCGATCATCTTGTGCCAATCGCGGGCAGCTGCTGAAGACGGTGTGGTTGAGGTTGACCTGTAAGGCGGTGTTGGGGCGACCTTAACCCCGCTTTAACCCTAGCAAACTCGTCACCGCGAACACGCTTGCGGCAACGCAAACGATTGTGGGGCCGGTTGGTGTGTCGAAGTTATAAGCCAAATACAGGCCCGCCAAAGCCGACACCGCACCAATTGCAGCCGCAATCACCGCCATGCGCTCAGGTGTCTGGGACAATGGTCGCGCGGCCGCCGCAGGGATCACCAGCAATGCTGCGATCAACAAGACGCCGACGACCTTAATCGCCACGGCCACCACAACAGCCAAGGACACCGTCAAGATCAACTGCTCGCGCCTTGGGTCAATGCCGCTGGCATGCGCAAGGTCGGGGCTAACCGTTGCTGCAAGCAATTGCTGCCAACGCCAGCTCATCAGAGCCAGTACCAACACTGCGCCCCCCCAAATCACCGCAAGATCAACACGCCCCACTGCCAAGATGTCACCGAACAAATAGGCCATCAGGTCAATTCTGACACCTTCAAGAAAGGACACCGCGACCAAGCCAAACGCAATCGCCGAGTGGGCCATAACCCCCAGCATGGTATCCATCGCATATCCGCGCCCTGATAGGCTGGACACTGTCGTGGCCATAATCAACGCGACAACCAGAACCCCTGCAAGAACAGACATGTTGAAGCTCAGCGCCAGTGCCACCCCAAGGATCGAGGCGTGCGCCGTCGCGTCTCCGAAATACGCCATGCGACGCCACACCACGAAACACCCCAAGGGGGCCGCAGCCAACGCTACGCCTAGCCCCGCCAAGGCCGCGCGAACCAGAAAACTATCAAGCATTAGGTGGTACTTTCGTGTGAATGGTCATGATCGCAACCGTCGCCATGTGCATGGTCATGGTCATGGCGGTACAAGGCCAACGCCCCGCCGGTACCGGAGCCAAACAACGCGCGATACTCTGGGGCGGAGGCCACCACATCCGGCTTGCCCTGACAGCAAACATGGCCGTTTAGGCATATAACGCGGTCAGACGCGCTCATGACGACGTGCAACTCGTGGCTGATCATCAACACCGCGCAGTTCAACTCATCCCGCACCTTCTCGATGTGGCGGTAGAACGCAGCTGATCCCGGTTGATCCAGACCTTGAGTGGCCTCGTCCAACAAAAGAAGTTGCGGCTTGTGCAGCAGGGCGCGGGCCAAAAGAACCCGCTGGAACTGCCCACCAGACAGACGCGACATTTGGCGCGCCCCTAAATCGGAAACCCCTGCCTGCGTCAGGGCCGCTGATACGGTCGACGAGGACACCTTTGAAGGTAGGCTTAGGAAGCGCGTCACAGTCATTGGCAGCGTCGGATCGATATGCAGCTTTTGTGGCACGTACCCCAAACGCAATCCCTCGGCCCGAATGATCTGGCCGGATGCGGGTTCCAAGGCCCCGATTAGGGCGCGCAAAAGCGATGACTTCCCCGAGCCGTTCGGCCCAACGATGGTGACAATTTCACCGCCGCTGATGCTCATATTAACATCACGTAAAGCCTCATGCCTGCCGTAGCTGAGGTTCACGTTTTTAAACTCGACCAATGGGTTCATTCGGACTTGCCTTGGCAGTTGGGGCACACACCTTCGGCTTCAAGCACGGTGCGTTCAATTGTGAAACCAGTTTCTTGGGCCGCCTTATCCAAACGACCATCCTCGCCAGCAGTAAGCGCTTCTTCCACGGCATCACAGCTGCGGCAAATCAAAAATGCCGGCGCATGCATATCGCCCGGATGCGTGCAGGCGATAAAGGCGTTCAGTTTCTCAATTTTATGCGCGAACCTATGCTTCACAAGGAAATCCAAGGCGCGGTAGGCCACAGGGGGTTGAGAGCCGAGCCCCTCTTCGCGCAGCTTGTCCAATATCTCGTAAGCCCCGATAGCGCGGTGACCTTCCAGCAAAATTTCCAACACCCGCTTGCGAACAGGGGTGAATTGCAATCCCGCCGCCTCGCAACGCTTCGCCACCTCAGACACTCCAGTGGATATGCAGCTAGAATGGTCGTGTGGTTTGAATCCGAACGATCCCATATTGGCTCCTGAAAACACGGGTTGATATGTTATAAAATAACACCTATCAAAGCGCCATATGTTATACAATCACATAGGCTCCTCATGTTCCGCACATCGATCACTTCATTAATTATTGCCTCCCCTATCGCCGCTTTGGCCGATGCGCCGAACGTCGTCACCGACATCGCGCCGGTTCATTCATTGGTCGCCCAAGTAATGGGTGATCTGGGCCAGCCAGAACTGCTGGTGACCGGCAACGCCTCCCCCCATAGCTTTGCCTTGCGTCCGTCTCAAGCGCAGGCCCTGGAGAATGCACAAGTTGTGTTTTTCATCGGCGAAGATCTGACCCCATGGTTGGAACCTGTGCTGGAGCGCGTGGCGTCGAAAGCGACACTCGTTGAGCTGCTGCACTTGCCACAGACCACCACTCTAGAGTTTCGGAATGAGGCAGCCTTTGCCCACGACGATGATGATGATCACGCTGAGCATGATGACCACGACAAACATGACGACCACGATGATCACGCCGAGCATGACGATCACGACAAACATGACGACCACGATGATCACGCCGAGCATGACGATCACGCCGAGCATGACGACCACGATGATCACGCCGAACAGGATGAGCACAAAGGTCATGACGACCACGCCGGCCACAACCATGATGGCGTAGACCCACATGCATGGTTGAGCCCTGACAACGCAGCTGTTTGGCTGGATGCAATCGCGGCGACGCTTTCAGCTCAAGACCCTGAGCATGCATCGAACTACTTCACCAATGCCGCCTCAGCAAAAGAGGAACTTGCTGCAACTGTCGCGGAAGTAGAGAAAACTCTGCTACCCACGAAAGGCAAGAAGTATGTCGTTTTCCACGACGCCTACCATTACTTCGAGGAAAAATTCGACATAGAGGTCAGCGGGGCAATCTCGCTAGGCGATGCGACCACTCCAGGGCCAGCACGAGTTGAACGTATTCAGAACTTAGTACGTGAGTTGAACATCTCCTGTGCGTTCTCTGAACCTCAGTACTCTGAAGGCTTGGTAAAGACAGTGCTCGAGGGCACAGATGCACAATCCGCAGTATTGGACCCGTTGGGCGCACGTCTGCCGATTGGGACAAGCCATTACAACGCGCTTCTACGTGATCTCGCGACCTCTATCGCTGGCTGTTAAGTTCACAAGAATATGGCATAGCCCCGTCAAACTAATGTTTTGGCGGGGCAATTGCGCGAGACATTGCTTGCGGCTAACGTTGCGTCAGATCAAACGCACCCCGCGAGGCACATGTCCCAATGTCGAACCCCTGCATAATTTGCGCCGCCATCACTGGCTCCGTGCCGACCAAGGCTGACAATCCTGCTGTTCCAGTTACAGTTTCCGAACAAATCGAAAGCACCCATGCGTGTTTTGAGGCTGGTGCATCCATTGCCCATTGCCACGTTCGCGACGCAGATGGCAAACCGACATCCGACCCTGAACGCTTCGCCCGCCTTAAAGAAGGCATTGAGACTCATTGCCCGGGCATGATCGTACAACTGTCCACCGGTGGCCGTTCAGGCGCAGGACCGGAACGCGGCGGGATGCTCCCCTTGGCCCCAGACATGGCATCGCTGTCGGTTGGTTCCAATAACTTCCCAACCCGCGTGTATGAAAACAGCCCCGATCTAGTTGCATGGTTGTCCTCGGAGATGTTGAAGTACGACATCAAGCCCGAGATTGAGGCCTTTGACCTAAGCCACATCGTGCAAGCTACGCGAATGGCTGCGGATGGTCGCCTAAAGGGCCCTCTTTATGTGCAATTCGTCATGGGCGTGAAGAACGCCATGCCCGCCGACGAGCAGATCTTTGACTTCTACATTGAGACGTTAAAACGCCTCGCCCCAGATGCGCAATGGTGTGCAGCGGGCGTCGGTCCAGCCCAGATCGAGGTCAACGAATGGTCTATCAAACGAGGTGGGCACACCCGCACGGGGCTCGAAGATAACATCCGCCTAGATCGCGACACTCTAGCCCCTTCCAACGAAGCATTGGTCCAGCGCGCCGTAGACCTGTGCGAAAAATACGAGCGTCCCATCGCCACGTGGCAACAAGCCCGCGAAATTCTTGGGTTAAGGCCACATCCCGGCTGACGCCCTAACGGGTCTCCAAACGGATCACTCCGTCAAGGCGGATATCCGCACGCAAGTCACAAAACCTGTCTCAAGCAGCCTTAGCTGACCGGTTGAAGTGCCATCAATCATTCTTAGCGCATGTTAGAGACGGGTCAGAGGCGGATAAATCGGAGAGTTGAAGTGATGCTGCATCTATTCCAAAGGTCGTCTTACGACCCAAAAAGCCGTGTCAGCTGACCCGTTTCACATCCATCGTTACACCAAAATATGTCAGCCACACTTCGAATGACCGCAAGATCCACAAGTCATGCATCCCTCGACCATACGCAGGTCAAACTGTCCACAACTGGGGCACGCGGGGCCTCGTCCATCCGACAAGTTCACAACCTGAGCCTGTGGGTCCGCCTTCAAGCCCATCCCCTCGCCCTCAATGAAACCGGTGGCAATCATGTGCTTTTCAATTACGCCACCAATCGCTGCCAGAATGGACGGGATGTATTTGCCCTGCATCCAAGCACCACCGCGCGGGTCGAAGACCGCCTTCAGCTCCTCCACCACAAATGACACATCCCCGCCGCGCCGGAACACCGCCGAGATCATGCGCGTCAGTGCCACAGTCCACGCGAAGTGCTCCATGTTTTTGGAGTTGATGAACACTTCAAACGGGCGTCGGTGGCCGTTTAGGATGATGTCATTGATGGTGATGTAAATCGCGTGCTCGGAGTCTGGCCATTTGACCTTATAGGTCTGACCTTCCAACTCATTCGGGCGGTCCAGTGGCTCAGACATGTAGATTACATCGCCGTCAGTAGCGGTCTCAGGATTCTCGGCAGGTGCCGTTTCTGCGGTCTCTGACACGCTTAAAACCGATCCGGTCACCGCATTAGGGCGGTAAGTCGTGCAGCCTTTGCAGCCGGTGTCCCAAGCTTCCATATAGACATCTTTGAAATCGTCAAAGCTGATGTCTTCAGGGCAGTTGATGGTCTTGGAGATCGACGAATCCACCCATTTCTGCGCCGCCGCTTGCATGCGCACGTGATCCAATGGGGCCAAGGTTTGGGCGTTGACGAAGTAGTCCGGAAGCTCCTTGTCGCCAAACTTCTCACGCCACAGGTTCACCGCGTAGTCGACGACTTCTTCCTCGGTGCGCGAGCCGTCCTTTTGCAGCACCTTGCGGGTGTAGGCATAAGCGAACACCGGCTCGATGCCCGACGACACATTGCCCGCGTAAAGCGAGATCGTGCCGGTGGGGGCGATAGATGTCAGCAAGGCGTTGCGAATGCCGTGCTCGCGAATTGCCTCGCGCACGTCCTCATCCATAGCTTGCATGGCACCGGATGCCAGATATGCCTCCGCGTCGAACAGCGGAAACGCGCCCTTCTCCTTGGCCAAATCCACCGACGCCAGATATGCGGCGCGCGCGACCGCGTGAAGCCAACGCTCCGTCAGACGCGCCGCCTCCTCGGATCCATAGCGAGAGCCAACCATTAGCAAAGCATCCGCCAACCCTGTGACACCCAGACCGATCCGGCGCTTTGCGGCAGCTTCGCGGGCTTGTGCCTCAAGCGGGAATTTTGACGCGTCGACCACATTGTCCATCATACGCACAGCGGTGCGCACCAGCTCGTCCAGCTTGGCCTCGTCCAGATCAGCGCCTTCCTCGAAGGGGCGATCCACCAAACGGGCCATATTGATCGAACCCAGCAAGCACGCGCCGTAAGGGGGCAAAGGCTGCTCACCGCAAGGGTTTGTCGCGGCGATTTGCTCGACATAGGACAAGTTGTTGGCCTTATTGATACGGTCAATGAAGATCACACCGGGTTCGGCATACTCATAGGTGCCGCGCATGATCTTGTTCCACAGGTCCAGCGCGCGCACGGTTTGGTAGACCTGACCGTCAAAGACCAACTCCCATTCTCCGTCCGCCTTCACGGCCTCCATGAAGTCATCGGTGATCAACACGCTGAGGTTGAACATGCGCAGGCGGGCCGCGTCTTGCTTGGCGGCGATGAATGCCTCCACATCGGGGTGGTCGCAGCGCATGGTCGCCATCATTGCGCCTCGGCGCGAACCAGCCGACATGATCGTGCGGCACATCGCGTCCCATACATCCATAAACGACAAGGGGCCGGATGCATCCGCCGCCACGCCTTTGACGTCCGCGCCCTTGGGGCGGATGGTCGAGAAGTCATACCCAATGCCGCCACCTTGCTGCATGGTGAGGGCCGCTTCCTTCAACATCTCGAAGATGCCACCCATATCATCAGGGATCGTTCCCATCACAAAACAGTTAAACAGCGTGACCGAGCGCCCCGTCCCAGCCCCCGCAATGATGCGCCCAGCGGGCAGGTATTTGAAGTCAGACAAGGCGCTGTAGAAGGTATCTTCCCACTGCGTCGGGTTGCCCTCAACCTTGGCTAAGTCCTTGGCAATACGGCGCCATGTGTCCTCAACCTCCGCATCAATCGGGGTGCCGTCGGCATCCTTGAAACGGTATTTCATGTCCCAGATTTGTGAAGCGATTGGGGCAGCGAAAGCGGTCATAGTCGTCGGTCCTTAGCAGGGAATCGGATTGAAGTCGGCAGTTTGAGGGTTACTATAGGTAGCATAGGCGAAAGCCGAGGCGCGAGGGGCGAAATGGCACAAATCAACTTAGTTAAGTTAAGCGTCGGAACCGAGAGCGTCGCTGGCCTGCAAGATTGGCAAACCATGCGCCGCGCAGAACTTCCCGACGGATTGCCGCGCCATGTTACCAGAATGTGGCCCAAACGCGAAGCAGAACTGCTGAACGGTGGCTCCATCTATTGGGTCATCAAGGGCTCGATCCAAGCACGCCAGAAGGTTTTGCGCTTAGACGAGGTCATCGGAGGCGACGGCATTCGCCGCTGCGCCATCATCTTGGAACCTGAGATCGTGTTCACTGCCGCAGTCTTGAAGCGCCCCTTTCAGGGCTGGCGCTACCTCAAGCCTGAAGACAGCCCGCCAGATCTGTCCAAGCAGCGCGAACATGACGACGCCCTGCCACCCGAAATGTCCGCGGCCCTAGCTGATATCGGGATTTTCTAAGCCCAGCACGCTCATGAAGCCGCCCAAGTCGCAACCAGTCCAGTCCGCCGCCTTACTGGCAAACAGCGTGGCTTGCGACGCCAAAATCGGGCCGTCCGACAACATCCGCAGGTGGTTTGCCTCTAGCGTAGCACCGGTTGAGGTAATGTCCGCCACGGCTTCTGCCGTCAAATTGGCAACCGTGCCTTCCGTCGCACCTTGGCTATCAACCAGCTGGTAATCCGCCACGCCGTTCGCTTGCAGATACTCCCGCACAAGGCGGTGGTACTTGGTCGCGATCCGCAACCGGAAGCCGTGTTCCTTGCGAAACGCGGCGGATGCGGCGTCCAAATCGGCCACGGTCTCCACATCGCTCCAGAAGCTAGGCACCGTAATTACCAAATCCGCATGACCAAAGCCCATCTCGGCGATGGCGGCTGTTTTCTCCGACCAAAGCGGTATCTTCTCGCGCACCATATCCATGCCCGTGACGCCCAAGTGAATGCGTCCCGCCGCCATCTCGCGCGGTATTTCACCCGCTGAGAGCAAGACCAAAGACACACCGTCAACGCCGCTTACTTCCGCCGCATATTCGCGATCAGAGCCCGTGCGCGTCAAGGTCACGCCCCGCGCCGCGAACCACGCGAACGTGTCTTCCATCAATCGCCCCTTGGAGGGGATGCCAAGCTTGATCATGTCAACGCCTCCAGCAATTCGGGGCGGATCACGCCACCCACCGCGGGTATCTCACGCCCCTGCCCCAAAACCCGCGTCAGCGCATCATAGCGCCCACCCGTGGCCACAGGAGCTTGGGTGCCTGCGTGGAACCCAAAGACGAAACCGTCGTAATACTCCATCGTCGTCCGCCCGTACGCGCCAGAAAAACTTAACGCATCCACGTCCACACCGCGCGCTGACAAAGCACTCAGACGCGATTCCAGCTGATCCAACGCAGAAGAGATAGCCGGCAGATCAGCCGCGATGTCGCGCAAACGTCGCAGCGCCTTTGGTGCCACGTCAGACACATCCAAAACGGCCTGCAAAGCCGCCAACTCGGTCGGATCAAGCGGCGCTGTCTGCGCATCAACCCGCAAAGCGTCTAGCCGCGCCTCGACCTCACCCAACGTCCGCAACCCGATCTGTGGTGCATCCCCAACGCCGTCCGCTATCACGCGCGCACTAGGGGCGCTGAACCGGTCCAATAGGGCGCGGAATCGCACAGGGCGCCATAAATGGCGCAGCAACGCATCGCGGCGGCGTTCGGTGGTCGACAGCCCCGCAACGGCCGCTGTCAAAATGCCAATGTCGCCCGTGGTTGCCGTCAGCGGCGCGCCTTTCAATGCGTCCGCGAATAATGCGAAAACTTCCGCATCCGCTTCTGCGGGGTCCGCGCGGTCAAAGACCTCGTAGCCAACTTGCGTGTATTCTGACGGTCGGCCCGTTCCGGCCTCTTGCTTGCGAAAGACCAGCCCTTGGTAGGTGTAGCGCGCAGGCTCCGCGCCGTCCTTCATGTGTTGCTGCACAACCGGCACCGTGAAGTCAGGGCGCAGCATCTGTTCGCCCAAAACGGGATCAGAGGTCACATAGGCCCGCGCACGAATGTCTTCGCCATAAAGGTCCAACAACGTGTCCGAAGGTTGTAAAACGGAGGCCTCTACCGAGACGGCACCAGCTTCACGAAACAGGCGCGACAGCCGTTCGGTTTCTTGACGAGTGCGGTCCATAAATCAGCCCAACATCTTCTTAATCGTGGCCACCAAATCCGCACGCGCGACTTCGCTTTGCGCCGGTTGGCCTTTCCATTCTTCAAGCGTGGCGGTCTTGGCAATCTCAGCGCCCAGCACGAGGTCTTTGACCTGCACCACCCCACGCTCTGCTTCATCCGAGCCTTCGATGATCGCAATCGGGGAATGACGTTTATCGGCGTATTTCAATTGGTTGCCAAAGTTCTTCGGGTTACCCAGATAGACCTCCGCACGGATGCCAGCATTGCGCAGCTCCCCCACGATGCCTTGGTAATGCGCCATACGCGCCTTATCCATGACCGTAACGATAACAGGGCCAACCGTGTCTTTCGACATCCGCCCTTTGGCATGCAGCGCCGCCAACAGGCGATCCACACCGATAGATACCCCCGTTGCGGGCACTTCTTGGCCGGTGAACCGCTTGACCAAATCGTCGTAGCGCCCGCCCCCAGCAACAGAGCCGAACTGGCGCGGGCGGCCTTTTTCGTCATTAATCTCAAACGTCAGCTCAGCCTCGTAGACAGGGCCGGTGTAGTAGCCAAGGCCACGCACGACGCTTGGGTCAATTTCAATGCGGTCCGAGTTGTACCCCTGCGCCGCCATCAGCTCCGCTATGGTTTCCAGCTCTTGAACGCCTGCAACGCCAGTCTCCGAGCCTGTCACCAGCTCGTTGAGCCGCGCCACGGTTGTAGCGCCGGTATCACGCTTGGCTTGCATGAAGCCCATCACGATCTCGGCTTGCTCATCGCTTAGGCCCGCACCTTTGGTGAAATCACCGCTGCCATCTTCGCGTCCAGCCCCCAGCAGCGCACGCACCCCGTCCGTGCCAAGGCGGTCCAGCTTATCAATGGCGCGTAGCACGATGCCGCGCTCATCCATGAACTTTGCCGGATCACTTGGGTCCAGCACACCCGCCACTTCCATGACGCCGTTCAAAACCTTGCGGTTATTTACACGCACGATGTAGTCACCGCGCGGGATGCCTACACGCTCCAACGTGTCGGACAACATCGCGCAAATCTCGGCGTCTGCGGCAACCGACGAGGCGCCAACGGTGTCGGCGTCGCATTGGTAGAACTGGCGGAAGCGGCCGGGGCCAGGTTTCTCGTTGCGCCAGACCGGACCCATCGCGTAGCGGCGATAGGGTGTGGGCAGATCATTGCGGAATTGTGCATAAACACGGGCCAAGGGGGCCGTCAGGTCGTAGCGTAACGCTAGCCAGTCCGCATCCTCATCCTCTTGCCACGCGAAGACGCCCTCATTGGGGCGATCCACGTCGGGCAGAAATTTGCCAAGCGCTTCGACGGTTTCAACAGCACTGCTTTCCAGTGCCTCAAAGCCGTAAAGCTGGTAGACCTCGGAGATGCTATCCAGCATCGCTTTGCGTTGTGTGACTTCTGCGCCAAAGTAGTCGCGAAACCCTTTCGGGGTGACGGCCTTAGGGCGGGGCTGCTTTTTGACTTTGGCCATGACACGCTGTCCTGCTTGAGTGGTTTGGCCAAGGCTTTACCCCGCAGCCCTTGCGGGGGCAAGCAAAGCGCCATATCTGCGACATGAAAACCGGAGGCTATGATGACAGACACGACCCAGCTGGAAGAGAAAATCGCCCATCTGACCCGCACCGTCGAGGATATGTCCGACATCGTGGCGCGTCAGGAAACCGAAATCGCCACGCTTTTGCGCCGTGTGGAGATGCTCATGCAGCGCTCCGCGGAGCAAGAACTAGACGTCGGTGGCTCCGCCGTTTTGGCAGATCAGCGCCCGCCGCATTGGTAGGGGGCTAGACCTCTTCCACCATCACCACGCCGCCTAGCGACTTGATCGCGCCCTTCACTTGCGGGTTTACGGCGAAGCGGTCACCCAATGACACCTCGACCTCCCCCGGCAAATCGGGCGACATCAGGCACAAGGACACTGGCCCTCGCGCGCGGATTTTGGGGTCTTGGCCAGAGCGTTCCAACACCGAGGCAATCGCCTCCACAGCCGCTTCGTCATCCACGAATATCTTCAGCCCAAGCGAACCTGCGTCGCTGGCCGCCTCATCCACCGGACGCGCACCACGGCACAGAAGTTTCAACTGTTCCGATTCCAGCGTGGCCTCGACGGTCAGCACGACATTGGCCCCCGTTACCAAATGCTCGCCCGATTTCTCCAGCGTGTCCGAGAACACCGTCACCTCAAACTGCCCCGTGGGGTCCGAGCCTTGCACAAAGGCAAAGCGGTTACCGCGTGCAGACTTGCGATCCTGACGACCCGCGATGTTCGCGCCAAGTGTCGCCACGAACGGCCCGCCTTGGGCGCGTTGCTCGATCTCGGTCAGGGTCATCGCACCTTTGCGCTTCAAGACCAGCATGTAGTCGTCCAGCGGGTGACCCGAGAGGTAGAAACCAATGGCCTTGAACTCTTCCATCAACCGCTCGGCCGGCATCCAGTCGTCCATGGTCGCCAAACGCGGCTCTGGCAGGTCGTCCCCTGCCTCGCCAAAGAGCGACACTTGGTTGGAGTTGCGCTGCTCATGGATCGCCGCCGAGTAATTCACCAAGCCATCAAGCGAGGCAAACACCCGCTGACGGTTCGGGTCCAACTGATCGAACGCGCCGGACCGCGCCAGCATTTCCAACGGACGCTTGCCCACACGCTTCAAGTCAACGCGGCGCGCCACATCAAATAACGTCGCGAAGGGGGTGCCGTCACGCCCCTCAACCACCAGCTTCATCGCCTCGACGCCCACGTTCTTCAAGCCACCCAGCGCGTAGACCACGCAGCCGTCTTTTACCGTAAACGTCGCATCCGAGCGGTTCACGCAGGGCGGCACCACCTCGATGTCCATGCGTTTGGTGATCTCGTCGAAATACACCGCCAGTTTGTCCGTCAGATGCAAATCGCAGTTCATGACGCCGGCCATGAACTCCACCGGATGGTTCGCCTTGAGCCATGCCGTTTGGTAGCTGACCACCGCATAGGCCGCCGCGTGGGATTTGTTGAAGCCGTAGTTGGCGAATTTCTCCAGAAGGTCGAACACCTCGCGGGCCTTCTTCGCGTCGACGCCGTTTTCCTTAGCGCCTTTCTCGAACTTCGGACGCTCCGCATCCATCGCCTCTTTAATCTTCTTACCCATCGCACGGCGCAACAAGTCAGCGCCACCAAGCGAGTAGCCCGCCATGACCTGCGCGATCTGCATAACCTGTTCTTGGTAGACGATGATGCCTTGGGTCTCGGCCAGAATGTGGTCAATCGAGGGGTGGACGGATTCCAATTCCTTGGTCCCGTTCTTCACTTCACAATAGGTCGGGATGTTCTCCATCGGGCCGGGACGATAGAGCGCCACCAGCGCCACGATGTCCTCGATACATGTGGGCTTCATGCGCCGGAGCGCATCCATCATGCCCGAGCTTTCCACCTGAAACACTGCCACGGTTTTCGCCGCCGAATACAGGTCATACGACTTTTTGTCGTCCAGCGGGATCGTCCCGATGTCGTTCAGCGCCCCCTCGGGCGGCTCGAACAACGTGGTGCCTTCGGCATCGACATGCAAAGGACGCGACGGGGTGATCAGGTCGATGGCGTTTTGAATAACGGTCAGGGTTTTCAGGCCCAAGAAGTCAAACTTCACCAGCCCCGCTTGCTCCACCCATTTCATGTTGAACTGCGTCGCAGGCATGTCGGAGCGCGGATCTTGGTAAAGCGGCACCAGCTTATCAAGCGGGCGGTCCCCGATCACCACACCCGCCGCGTGGGTCGATGCATTCCGCAGCAAGCCTTCAACCTGCTGGCCGTAATCCAGCAAGCGGGCCACGACCTCTTCGTTCCTCGCTTCCTCGCGCAGCTTTGGCTCGTCCGCCAAGGCCTTCTCGATAGACACGGGCTTCACGCCCTCCACGGGGATCATCTTCGACAGGCGGTCCACCTGCCCGTAAGGCATCTGCAAAACACGCCCCACGTCGCGCACAGCCGCCTTGGACAAGAGCGCCCCAAAGGTGATGATCTGCCCCACCTTGTCGCGCCCGTATTTCTCCTGAACGTAGCGGATCACCTCCTCGCGGCGGTCCATGCAGAAGTCGATATCGAAGTCGGGCATGGACACACGTTCGGGGTTCAAGAACCGCTCGAACAGCAAGGAATAGCGCAGCGGGTCAAGGTCGGTGACCGTCAGCGCGTAGGCCACCAATGACCCCGCGCCCGACCCACGGCCCGGCCCCACGGGAATGTGGTGATCCTTGGCCCATTTGATGAAGTCGGCCACGATCAAGAAGTAGCCCGGGAAGCCCATGCCTTCGATAATGCCCAGCTCGAACTCCAACCGCGCCTCGTAGTCTTCGACGCTGGTGGCGTGTGGGATAACGGCCAAGCGGGCTTTCAAGCCTTCTTGGGCTTGGCGGCGCAGCTCCACCACCTCGTCGTCGGCAAACTTGGGCAAAATTGGGTCGCGTTTGTAGACCTTGAAGGCGCAGCGCTGCGCGATCTCAACCGTGTTTTCCAAAGCTTCAGGAAGGTCGGCGAACAGCGTCGCCATCTCCTGCGGCGACTTGAAATAGTGTTGCGGCGTCAGACGGCGGCGTCCCTCTTGCTGATCAACATAGGCCCCTTCGGAAATACATATCAGCGCGTCATGGGCCTCATACATATCAGGCTTTGGGAAATAGGCATCATTGGTGGCCACAAGGGGCAACCCCATCGCGTAGGCCATTTCCACATGGCCTTGCTCGGTCTTTTGTTCCGCTTCAGGCAGGCCACCATCAATAGGGTGGCGCTGCAACTCAACATACAAACGGGTCGGGTAAATTCGCGCCAAGTCGCGCATCAACGCGTCGGCTTTTGGCGTTTGCCCCGCCTGCAACAGCCGCCCGATGGGGCCGTCTGGTCCGCCGGTCAAACAAATCAGGCCCTCGCTATGAAGCTCCAGCTCCTCCACCGAGACCTGAGGCAGCTCCCCGCCGGCGTCAATGTAGAGGCAGGAATTCAGCTTCATCAGATTCTCATACCCCCGCTCTGTCTGGGCAAGCAGAACAATCGGGGCGGGATCGCGGGGGCGCTCCCCTTGGGCGGCCTTGTCGTAGGTCAGGTCAACCTGACAGCCGACGATTGGCTGCACGCCCGCCCCCGATGCGTATTCGGAGAACTCCAATGCCGCGAACATGTTATTGGTGTCCGTCAGCGCAACAGCGGGCATGCCAGCGGCGGCACAAATGCCCGACAGTTTCTTCAACCGCATCGCCCCTTCCAGCAAGGAGTATTCGGAGTGCGTGCGGAGGTGGATGAATCGTGGGGTGCTGCTCATGGGGCCACATTACGATGCGCCCTGCCCGTCGGAAACCCCGAAACCGCGACGGGTTGTTGCCGCAAGACGGCGAATCAACTTAGTTAGCTATATGGCTAACCATTCCCTCGACTCACTCTTCGCAGCCCTCGGTGACCCGACGCGCCGCGCCATCATCGAGCGGCTGGCGCACGGCCCCGCCGCGGTCAAGGAACTGGCCGCCCCACACGACATGGCGCTTCCGTCTTTTCTACAACATATCAAGGTGATGGAGGCCGGTGGTATCATCATCACCCGCAAAGAGGGCCGCCAGCGTATGTGCTGGATGGAACCCAACGCCCTGATCCCATTGCAAGGCTGGCTAGAGTGGCAAAGAAAGGCGTGGGAGGCTCAATCTGTCGAGCCAAAAGAGTGAAACACTTGCCAAAAGCCCCTTCATACGCTTTTCTGGGCGCCAACAGATTCCTGCGGGCTTTCTACGTCGCATCGAAGGCACGCAATACGGGATACCCCAAAGGTAACGCGGCTGGATAATTTCCATATGCTAACGTTTCTTCTCAATGGAGAGACAGTTGAGGCCGAGGTTGGCCCAACCGACACCCTACTTGATTTTTTGCGCGACCAACGTGGCCTAACCGGCACCAAAGAAGGTTGCAATGAGGGCGATTGCGGCGCCTGCTCCGTGGTCGTCACTGGCGAGGACGGTGTCGCGCGTGCAATGAACGCCTGCATTATGTTCATGCCCCAGCTGTCGGGCCGCGCGGTGCGCACGGTGGAAGGCATCGCAGGCCCGAACGGTGAGCTGCACCCCGTGCAACGCGCGATGGTGGATCTGCATGGCTCCCAATGCGGGTTCTGCACGCCGGGGTTCATCACCACCATGACCGCAGCACACGCCAATGGGGCCACCAACCACGAGGATCAACTGGCGGGCAACCTTTGCCGCTGCACGGGATACGCCCCCATCATTCGCGCCGCCGAGGCCGCATCAGGTGAGGCGGTTCCAGACTGGGTAAAAGACACCGCCATTAAGGCCGATCCTCCCTACCCTATGCCGCAATCCTCCGACGAGCTGGCCGCGTGGTATGAGGCCAATCCAGATGGCACATTGATCGGCGGGGCCACCGATGTGGGGCTGTGGGTCACCAAAGGTTTGCAAGACCTTACCAACGTCGCCTTCATCGGGCGTTGCGCAGACCTGCAACTCATCGAGGAGACGGACGCAGGCCTCACCATCGGGGCGGCCTGCACGGTCACGCAAGTGATGGAGGCCGTCGCGCCGCTCTATGCGTCCTTCGCTGAAATGCTGCGCCGATATGGCTCCACCCAAGTGCGCAATGCCGCAACCATTGGCGGCAACATCGCTAACGGTTCTCCCATTGGGGACGGCCCGCCCGCGTTGATCGCCCTTGGTGCGCGATTGCATCTGCGCCAAGGCGACACCCGCCGCGACATGCCGCTTGAGGATTTCTTTGTTGAATACGGCAAGCAGGACCGCAACCCCGGCGAGTTTGTGGAATTCATCACCATCCCCAAGCAGCGCGACACGGTGAAATGCTACAAGCTGTCCAAACGCTTTGACCAAGACATCTCGGCCCTATGCGGCTGCTTTAACATCGTCGTGGCAGGCGGTTCGGTGGCCAAGGCCCGCATCGCCTTTGGCGGCATGGCGGGAACCCCGAAACGGGCAACCCATGTAGAGGCCAAGCTGCTCGGCAAGGCTTGGAGCGAAGACACCGTGGAAGCCGCATTGGCCGAGTTCGCCAAGGACTTCACGCCAATGAGCGACATGCGTGCCTCCGCCGAGTACCGGCTTCAAGCGGCGCAAAACATGCTCCGCCGCGTCCTTGTTGAAAGCCTAGGCATCCCCGCATCCGTGCTTGAGGTGCGGCCATGAGCGTTGGCAAGAACACCGCCCATGACGCCGGTCCGCTGCATGTCACAGGTGCGGCCCGCTACACCGACGACATCCCGACGCCACGTGACACCCTGCATTTGGCCTTTGGGTTAAGCACAATTGCGAGGGGGACAATCACCCGCATCAATCTGGCACCCGTGCGCGACGCCCAGGGCGTGTTGGATGTGTTGCAGGCCCAAGACCTGCCCCACGACAATGACGTCAGCCCGTCAAACCACGACGAGCCGCTGCTCTCCACCGGAGAAGTCCACCACATTGGCCAGCCAATATTCTTGGTCGTCGCGACCTCGCACGGTGCCGCCCGCAAGGCCGCGCGGCTGGCCAAAATCGAGTATGACGCGCAAACGCCAATCCTGACCATTGACGACGCCTTAGCCGCTCGCTCGATTTTCGAGGAAGGTCCGCGTGTCTACTCCAAGGGCGACACTGACGCCCACCTTGCCAAGGCCACGAACCGCTTGGAAGGCAGTTTCGAGATCGGTGGCCAAGAGCACTTCTATCTGGAGGGGCACGCCGCGATGGCCATGCCCCAAGAGGGCGGCGACATTGTCGTGCATGCCTCCTCGCAGCACCCAACAGAAATTCAGCACAAAGTGGCCGAAGCCCTTGGCCGCCCAATGAATGCCGTTCGGGTCGAGGTCCGGCGCATGGGGGGCGGCTTTGGCGGCAAGGAAAGTCAGGGCAACGCGCTATGTGTGGCCTGCGCGGTGGTGGCAGACAAACACGGCCGCCCCGTGAAGATGCGCTATGACCGCGACGACGACATGATCATCACGGGAAAACGCCACGAGTTTCGCATCGACTACGATGTGGGCTTTGACGCCCGCGGCAAAATACAAGCGATCGATTTCACCCATTACGTCCGGTGCGGCTGGGCGCAAGACCTGTCGTTGCCCGTCGCCGACCGCGCCATGCTGCACGCCGACAATGCGTATAACCTTGATCACGCAAAGATCACCTCGCATCGCCTGAAGACCAACACCCAAAGCAACACCGCCTTCCGTGGCTTTGGCGGGCCGCAGGGCATTGTGGGGATTGAACGGGTCATGGATCACATCGCCCACACCCTTGGCTTGGACGCCCTGCAGGTACGGCGCGAAAACTTCTATGCCAGCTACGGCGGCGCGCCTGCGCAAACCACGCCTTACGGCATGAAGGTCACCGACAGCATCATCCGCGAGATGGTGGACGCGCTGGAGGTGTCCTGCGACTACCAAGCCCGCCGCAAAGCGGTGAGCGCATGGAACGACAAGCATCCGGTCTTGAAACGCGGCCTAGCGCTAACGCCCGTGAAATTTGGTATCTCCTTCACGTTGACCCACCTCAATCAGGCGGGCGCTTTGGTGCATGTCTATCAAGACGGCTCCATCCACCTGAACCATGGCGGCACCGAGATGGGGCAAGGGCTGTTTACCAAGGTCGCTCAGGTGGCAGCGCAGTGCTTTGGTGTGCCCATCGACATGGTGAAAATTACGGCCACAGATACCGGCAAGGTGCCGAATACCTCGGCCACTGCGGCCTCTTCTGGGTCGGACCTCAACGGCATGGCTGTGTTGAACGCCTGCGAGAAGATCAAAGCGCGCATGGCCGAATTTCTGTCCAATGAGGATGTGACATTTGAGGACGGCAAGGTGCGCTTCAACGGCGAAGAACTCAGCTTCAAACAAGCCGTATCAAAGGCCTATCAGAACCGCATCTCGCTGTCCGCCACTGGCTTCTACGCCACGCCGGATGTGCAATGGGACCGCATCAAAGGCCATGGCCGCCCCTTCTTCTACTTCGCCTACGGCGCCGCCGTCACCGAAGTGGTGATCGACACGCTAACAGGTGAAAATCGCATCCTGCGCGCGGACATTCTTCATGATTGCGGGCGCTCCTTGAACCCCGCGCTGGACATCGGCCAGATCGAGGGTGGATATGTGCAAGGCGCGGGATGGCTCACGACTGAAGAGCTGATCTGGGACGATCAAGGCAACCTTAGAACACACGCGCCTTCCACCTATAAAATCCCAACCGCGTCTGATCGCCCTGAGGTGTTCAACGTGGCATTGTGGGATGGCGACAACCCCGCCGAAACGGTGTTCAAATCCAAAGCCGTGGGCGAGCCGCCCTTCATGCACGGCATCTCAGCATGGTCGGCTCTATCAGACGCGATTGCGTCATGCGGCACGGATTTCCCCGACCTAGACGCCCCCGCCACGGCGGAACGTGTCCTGACGGCCTGCCAAAGGTTGCGCGCATGAGTTTTGATCCCGAGACCCTGCGCGACGCGTTGTCGGAACATGGCCAAGTCGCGCGCATTGTAATTGCGTCTCACAAAGGCTCCAGCCCACGCGAAACCGGCACCTCCATGCTTGCGTGGAGAGGCGGGCAGTCAGGGACCATCGGCGGCGGCGCACTCGAGCTTGAAGCCGTCAAACAGGCGCAATCCATGACTGCGGGCGTTTCCCGCATCCCCTTGGGGCCTGCCTTGGGGCAGTGCTGCGGCGGCGCGGTGACTTTGGTAACGGAAGTCTTCAACCAAATGCCTGAATATGACGCGGGCTTTGCCCGTCGCGTTGAGGGCGACGCGCCCGCCCCCCTCTCCATGAAACGCGCTTTGGCGGGTGGCCGGAACGGGTCGGGCGACCGCTTGGTGCTCGACACAGGCTGGCTGTACGAGCCGACACTGCCCCCGCGCGAACCTCTTTGGGTTTGGGGGGCGGGCCATGTGGGCCGCGCCATAGTGAGCACGCTCGCGCCTACGCAAAATTTCGACATCACATGGGTGGACAGCGGGGCTGATCGCTTCCCCTTAGGGCAGGATGACCTTCCAAATGTAGCGCGTCTTCACGCCGCCACTATCCCCGATGCCGCCCGCTGCGCCCCGACAGATGCTCATCACTTGATCCTGACGTATTCGCACGCCTTTGATCTGGAGTTATGCCATCGCCTGTTGAGCCAAGGGTTCGCGAGCACCGGCTTGATCGGTTCAGCGACCAAATGGGCGCGATTTAAATCTCGCCTCAAAACTCTGAGGCACTCGGATGCTCAAATATCACGCATTCGCTGCCCGATTGGGCAACCGGCCTTGGGGAAACACCCACAAGCCATTGCGATAGGAGTGGCGTCTGAGCTACTTATGTCGCTGCAATCGAAGACCTTGGGGAAGGATGTCGCGGTTTGACAAATGACAGGCTTAATACGGCAGGCGAAGACCTGTTGACGATTGCTGGCCTAACAAAGGCCTATCCGGGTGTTGTTGCGAACGATCAGGTTTCATTTTCCATTCGCCCCGGCGAGGTTCACGCGCTGTTGGGCGAGAACGGCGCGGGCAAATCCACGCTGGTAAAAATGATCTACGGGTTGGTCAAACCCGATGCGGGCACCATGACCCTTAAGGGGGCCGCTTACGCCCCGGCCGAGCCGCGCGCCGCGCGTGCCTCGGGCGTTGCCATGGTGTTCCAGCACTTCTCCTTGTTTGAGGCGCTGAACGTCGCGGAGAACATCGCGCTTGGCATGGAAAACCCACCAAAAATGCGCGACCTTGCCGCGCGTATTAGTGAAGTGTCGCAAAACTACGGCCTGCCACTGGACCCAGATCAATTGGTCGGCGACCTATCCGCAGGGGAGCGGCAACGCGTTGAAATCATTCGCTGCTTGCTGCAAAACCCGAAGCTGTTGATCATGGATGAGCCAACCTCCGTGTTGACCCCGCAAGAGGTCGCCGTGTTGTTCCAAACGCTGGAAAAGCTGCGCGGCGAAGGATGCTCGATCCTCTATATCTCCCACAAGCTGGAGGAAATTCGCGCCCTATGTGACCACGCCACCGTGCTGCGCCTCGGCAAAAAGGTAGCCACTTGCAATCCACGCCAAGAGACCGCCCGCGCCATGGCGGAAATGATGGTTGGCGAGACGTTGCACGTTCCACAAAAGGTACCGCGAGTGCCGCAAGATGTGGCCCTTAAGATTGCAGCGCTTGACGTTCCCGCCCGCACCGCCTTTGGCACCTCGCTAAAAGGTGTGGATATGTCGGTCCAGAAGGGCGAGATCCTTGGTGTTGGTGGCGTTGCTGGGAATGGGCAGGACGAGCTGTGCTCCGTCATCTCAGGCGAAATCCTTGTGGCCGCCTCTCAGGTCAAACTCGCGGGCGCACCCGTTGGCGACCAAGGCCCGAACGCGCGCCGCGCACTGGGGCTGCTGGCAGCACCCGAAGAACGCTTGGGCCACGCCGCCGCCCCCGACATGTCCCTGACAGAAAACGCGCTGTTATCTGGCGCGGTCCGCGAAGGGCTGGAGCGCAAAGGCATGATCGACTGGGGCAAGACCCGCAGTTTTGCCGATAAGATCATCGAACGCTTCGACGTGCGCACCCCCTCCTCGAACACCGCAGCGCGGGCCTTGTCCGGCGGCAACTTGCAAAAGTTCGTGGTCGGCCGCGAGATCATGCAAAACCCAGCCGTTTTGGTGATCAATCAACCCACGTGGGGTGTCGATGCCTCTGCGGCCGCGGCGATCCGGCAAGCCTTGCTCGATCTCGCGGCCGAGGGCGCTGCAATCGTCGTGATCAGCCAAGATTTAGATGAGCTCATGGAAATATCCGACCGCTTCGCAGCCCTCAATGAGGGGCGCCTAAGCCCGCCCGTGGCAACATCCGGTTTGGATGTCGAGAAAATCGGACTGATGCTTGGCGGGGCACAGGACACGGAAGATATGCAGGTGAACGCGTGATCACATTAGAAAAACGCCCCGAGCCGTCGAAGCTGTGGACCGCCATCACTCCGCTTTTGGCAGTGGTCGCCACAATGATCGCCGGCGGCATCATGTTCGCCATCCTTGGCAAAGACCCGCTTGTGGCCATTCGCACCATCTTTTGGGATCCGCTGTTCCATGAGCAGTTCGCGAGCTTCTCACGCCCACAATTGCTGGTTAAAGCCGCGCCGCTGATCTTAATCGCCACCGGCCTTGCCATGGGATTTCGCGCAGGTGTTTGGAACATCGGGGCCGAGGGGCAATACATCATGGGCGCCATCTGTGGCGCTGCCGTGGGGTTGGCGTTCTACCCGACAGAAAGCTTCATCATCTTCCCGCTGATGATCATCGCAGGGGCCTTGGGCGGCTTCCTTTGGGCGATGATACCGGGGATTTTAAAGGTCAAGTTCCACACCAACGAGATATTGGTGTCGTTGCTGCTGGTTTACGTCGCCGAGTTCATCCTTGCCTCAATGGCATTGGGCACGTTGCGCAACCCGGATGGCAACGGCTTTCCAGGCTCTCGGAACCTGAAAGAATACCCGTCTGCCTTCAACGCGGATTTGATACCAAACACGGGCCTTCATTGGGGCGTCGTTGCCGCCATCGTTGCGGTGATTTTCGCCTATGTTTTGTTCTCCAAACACATGATGGGGTTCCATATTCGCCTTGCGGGCCAAGCCCCCAAAGCCGCGCGTTTCGGCGGGGTGGAGCCTGCGCGTTTGATCCTGTTCTGCCTTGGCACCTCTGGCGCATTGGCGGGGCTAGCTGGCATGTTCGAAGTGTCCGGCCCTGCAGGGCAAATCAGCATCGACTTCAACGTGGGCTACGGCTTCACCGCGATCATCGTGGCGTTCCTTGGCCGCCTGAACCCCATCGGCATCTTGCTGGCGGGGCTGCTCATGGCGCTGACTTATATCGGGGGCGAGCTGGCCAGTTTCATGCTGGGCGTGCCCACGGCGGCGATCCAAGCCTTCCAAGGCATGTTGCTGTTCTTCTTGCTGGCGGTGGATGTGCTGACGAGTTACCGGATTAAATTCGCCAAAAGGGAGGCCGCATAAATGGATCTTTCAGCAATCTCCCCCACTCTGCTAATAGCCTCGCTCATGGTCGCAGCTACCCCTATCTTGCTGGCCGCCCTTGGAGAGATGGTCGTGGAGAAGTCCGGCGTCCTCAACCTTGGGGTTGAGGGCATGATGATCACAGGTGCCATCTGCGGCTTTGCCATCGCGGTTGAGACCGGCTCCCCTGTTGTGGGCTTTATCGCCGCCGCAGTAGGAGGCGCTGTGTTGTCGCTGATATTTGGCATACTCACGCAGTATTTGCTGTCCAATCAGGTTGCCACTGGTTTGGCGCTTACCCTGTTCGGCTTGGGCCTATCGTCACTGATGGGACAAAGCTATGTGGGCATTCGCCCCCCTGCCATCGACAAATTAAACCTTGGGCCATTGGCGGACATCCCGTTTTTCGGCCCCGTGCTGTTTAACCACGACCTGATGGTCTACCTGACGCTCGCCCTATGTGTTGGCATCTGGACCGTGCTCAAATTCACCCGCGCAGGCCTGATCCTGCGCGCGGTGGGGGAAAACCACGATGCGGCCCACGCCCTTGGCTATAAGGTCGTCAAGGTGCGCCTCATGGCGATCATGTTCGGTGGGGCCTGTGCTGGGCTTGGCGGGGCATATCTTAGCCTGATCCGTGTGCCGCAATGGACCGAAGGGATGACCGCTGGTGCTGGCTGGATTGCCTTGGCCATTGTGGTCTTCGCCTCATGGCGTCCACTGCGCGTTTTGCTAGGCGCCTATCTTTTTGGCGGGGTGACTGTTTTGCAGCTAAACCTACAAGCCGCTGGACTGGCTATTCCCGTCGAATACTTGTCCATGTCACCATATCTGATAACCATCGCTGTGTTGGTCATAATGTCTGCCCCTCGAAAGGGCGGCAAAGCCCGCGCATCACTTGCCGCACCCGCCTGCTTGGGGCGCGCATTCCACGCCTCGAACTGAGGCCAACAAACGACCATTAACCTGGGGAGATACTACTCATGAAACGCAGAACCATTTTGGCAGGCGCCGTTGCGGCCCTCGCTTTGACCACCACGGCCTTCGCCGAAGACAAAACCAAAGTCGCATTCGTATATGTTGGCCCAGTGGGTGACGGCGGCTGGACATATGAGCACAACAAAGGCCGCTTGGCTGTAGAGGCAGAGTTCGGCGACAAGGTCGAAACCATCTTCCAAGAAAGCGTTCCAGAAGGGGCCGACGCCGAGCGCGTAATCACCCAAATGGCGCTGTCTGGTGCAGACCTGATCTTCACCACGTCCTTTGGCTATATGGACCCAACGATCGCGGTTGCGGCCAAGTTCCCGGACGTGAAATTCGAGCACGCAACGGGCTTCAAACGTTCCGACAACGTCTCGACGTACTCCGCCCGCTTCTATGAAGGCCGCGCGGTTCAAGGCCACATTGCTGGCAAGATGACCAAATCGAACAAAATCGGCTACATCGCGTCCTTCCCAATTCCAGAAGTGATCCGTGGCATCAACTCCGCCTACATCCACGCCAAGCGCGTAAATCCTGACGTCGAGTTCAACGTCGTTTGGGCCTACACATGGTTCGACCCTGCAAAAGAAGCCGACGCCGCAACCGCGCTGATCGAGCAAGGCGCGGACGTGATCTTGCAGCACACCGACTCCACCGCACCACAAGCTGCGGCTCAGAAGGCGGGCAACGTGATCACCTTTGGTCAGGCCTCCGACATGGCGGAATACGGCCCGCTGCCTCGCGTGTCCTCTATCATTGACGATTGGGCACCCTACTACATCGCCCGCACCAAAGCGGTCATGGATGGCACATGGGCCAGCACTGACACATGGGACGGCATTGGCGCTGGCATGGTTGGCATCGGCGAGATCTCCGACGCGGTTCCTGCCGACGTGAAAGCCGAGGCCTTGGCGTTGAAAGCTAGCCTTGCAGATGGCTCCTACGAGCCGTTCACTGGCCCGCTGAAAAAGCAAGACGGTTCCGACTGGTTGGCTGACGGCGAGACAGCTGATGACGGCACATTGGCTGGCATGAACTTCTACGTTGAAGGCATCACCGGCGACATTCCAAACTAAGGAACGCTGGGGCAATCGCCCGAACTTGATTACCGAAACGGCCCGCGAAAACTCGTGGGCCGTTTTTTATTGCCGTGTTGGAAAGGCCGCTTGGTAACATCGCTGTTGATCACACAAACGTGCCATTGATACTTCCCATCACACGGATCAAAACTCATGCGTGAAGCCAGTGGAACCCTGTGTCAGCCAGCTAGCAGTTCAACGGTCACACCCTTACCAAACTCCTGAAAGTTTCCTCCCTAACACCCCATATCTGCGCATTTCATGACCATTTAATCCCGCCAGCGGGGTGCCAACGGTATTGTTTGCAAAGTACGGGCAGGATTTCGGTTGAGGCCTGATCATTCCAATCGCAAAGATCCGACAAATGCCATCTACCTCCCAACGTATCAGCACAGCGCTAGCTGCCCTATTTATCGTCTCCCCTGCCTATGCGCAGGACAGCCGTTTCTCAGCCAAGTTTTCCGCTGAGTTCGAAATCGATTCCACCTTTGAGTCCGATGATCCATTGAATGAAATTACGGACACCTTCGTGACCATCGAAGGCGCATTGTCCTACCAATTGACTGACAGGATCTCCATCAACTCGACCCTGCTCATTGAGCCGGTAGAAGATGCCGTGGATGACCGCTTCCTTGAGGACCACGGGGTCTACGCCGAAGAGCTGTTCTTGAGCTTGGAGCTTGGTAAATCCGAGATCATCGTCGGTAAATTCAACCCAGCCTTCGGCACCGCATGGGACGCAGCCCCCGGCATCTACGGTGTAGACTTCGCAGAGGACTACGAGATCACGGAGCGCGTCGGTGCCGCCATCAATTTCGGGTTCGACTTCGCCGGTGGCGCGCATGAGGTCCAAGTTGCGGTCTTCCAAGCCGACCGTTCCTTCCTCAGCGACTCGTTGGGAACGGACCGTGGACAGTTGAACCTATCGGACGGTGGCGTGTCGAACACCGCAGGAATCGAATCCGTCTCGATCTCCTTGTCCGGCCGTTTTGGCGACACCGGATATAACATCGGGCTGCAAAGCCAAGGTGCGGGTGTCGGTGATGCGGACGACCAAACAGGTGTCGTAATCGGGGTCACTCAGGCCCTGAACACATCCGTCCCGATCGAGCTGTTGGGTGAGGTCGCATACTTCGATTCATTCGATGGGACCACAAACTCCGCAACCATCGCCACTATTGGCGCATCGGCGGAATTCAACACCTTCACCTTGTCCGGTGTCGCCGCAATCCGTGATGTTGATGGTGCCCCAACGGATCGCCTCTACACAGTGTCCGCAGAACGCGAGTTTGCGAACGGCCTTACCGGTGCGGTGGGTTACCGCTACGGGGATGAAGGCGGTGTTGAAAATAACACGCTGGGTTTGCTGCTCGCCTATGAGTTCTAAACGCGCCGGTGCTTTCTAAAACTCGTCGACAAATCAATTGTGCCGCCGCCCGTATAAGGGCGGCGGCACAGTCATAGGGCGTCTACTACCCCTTATTCTTTTCCAGCACCAAGAATGTCATCATCCCCAAAGGTGGAAGCTCTTGACGTTGCACGACGGAAAGGTCCGGTTGTCCCAGAACCGTTTGAATATCAAAGTCCGAATGCCAGCCCAATTGATTGGCAAATGGCGCGATAACCTGCTCTGCACGGGCCAACAGTCCCGTTTCACGCGCGAAGTGATTGGTAAGGACAATTTTACCCCCCGGTTTACAAACCCGCGCCATTTGCGCCATCACGCGTTCCGGTTCTGGCACTACGGAAATGATGTGCATCGCGGCAACCATGTCGAAATGGTTGTCGGGGAAGTCCAAGTCCCGCGCATCCATTTGCCTTAACTCATTTATCTGCTGCAGATTTTCCTCGGCCACCCTAAGCTTAGCTTTGCTCAGCATTTCATCGCTAAAGTCTACGCCCGTCACATTCAGCCCCTTGCGATATAGCGGAAGGGCGAGCCCCGTTCCGACACCGACCTCAAGCAGGCTCTCGCCATCTTGCGCGTTGATGTAGTCAACCGCTGCGCGCCGCCCCGCATTGGTGATCTTCCCGAAGGTCTTGTCGTAGATTGGTGCCCAGCGTGCGTATGAGCTTTTGATCGCGTTGAGTTCCATGAAATTACCCTTAGAACAAAGTCGTTTACCGTTGCCACTCAGCTGGAAGCCTATGCAACGCGCCCCGCAACTTGGCGGGATAGTTTAAACGTATGGATTGAATATGAATGGTTCTAGTGCCCTGTCGCCATCGTGAATGCGTCGTGATTTGATCACAATAGGTCGCATACAAATCCTGATCAGTCGAACGTGCAACCCAATTGTTATTTTGGCAGTGCCTGCGCAAAGATCGGCTTAAGCTCCTTTTCAAGATGCACGCGCCAACGACCCCAATACATCGGGACTTTATCCACGCGCGCTTCTCTGCCACCATCTCAAACATGAAACAGTTGATTACGGCCAATGGGGCCCCCGCATCAAAACTTTGCTTTGGCACCATGCAATTTGGCGGCAAGGCCGATATCGTGGCCAGCCAGTCGATGTATGAGGATTGCCGGACCGTCGGCATCAACTTCTTTGACACCGCCTACGTCTACACAGGCGGCCAATCGGAGGCGATGTTGGGCCGTTTCGTGCAGCCAGAGCGAGACGATGTCATAGTCGCGACCAAAGCGGCCTATGACAAGCCCGCAACCAAAGCCAACGTACTGCAATCCTTCGAGGAAAGCCGCGACAGGATGAAGATCGACACGATTGATTTGATGTACCTGCACCGCTTTGATCCGCTAACACCGCTGCAAGAAAGCTTAAGCGCTTTGGCCGAGCTGCGTGAAGACGGGCTAATCCGCTACATAGGCATCTCGAATTTTGCCGCATGGCAAGTGGTGAAAGCCGCACAGGTGGCCCGCGACTTAGGCACCAACATCGACGTGCTTCAACCCATGTACAACCTTGTAAAGCGGCAAGCCGAGGTCGAGATTTTACCCGCCTGCGTCGATCAGGGTATCAGCGTTGTGCCCTACTCACCGTTGGGTGGCGGATTGCTAACCGGTAAATACGCGCGCAATGATGCCGCGGGCCGCCTAATCGATGACAGCCGATACAACGCCCGCTACGACGTGCCATGGATGCATGATGCCGCCGCCGCATTGCCCCAAATTGCTGCGCAGCATGAAACAGATGCTGCAACCCTTGCCGTGGCATGGGTCGCGCAAAATCCGGACATCGCAGCGCCCATCATTTCGGCCCGGTCAAGTGAACAACTCGCGCCCTCCCTCGCTGCAATAGACTTCGAGATGAGCGACGCGCTTTACAGTCAAATCACTGCGCTAAGCCAAACACCCGCCCCCGCGACTGACCGTCTGGAAGAGGCGTGATTGATTTCCTCGTCATTGGCGGTGGTATTGCAGGCGCATCTGCCGCCGCACGCCTGTCTGAGCTAGGAAGCGTTGTTTTATTGGAGCGCGAGGACGCGCTTGCCTATCATGCCTCGGGTCGCTCGGCGGCGATGTTTGAAGAGACTTACGGCAAGCCTTCCACCATCGCGCTGAACCAAGCCAGCAAGGATTGGCACCTGAACGTCAACGGATCACGCGACCTTCCGCGCGGCGTGATGCTGATTGGACGCGCTGCTGATGAACAGGACTTCGATCACGATCTGGCCGCGATGAAGATGCACCGGTTGACGTTGCAAGAGGCCACCGAATTGCTTCCTATCATCAACAAAGAGACCGTTACTCACGTCGGCTACCACAAGGACGCTTGGGACGTGGACACTGACGCCGCCGTGCAGCGATACGTCAAAATGCTGCGCAGCAATAGCGGCATGGTGATCACTGGTGCGGAGGTGTCAAAGATTGCTAGAACCAAGCATGGTTGGCTCATCTCTGCTGGCAAAGAATACAGCGCCCGACAAATCATAAACGCAGCTGGCGCATGGGCCGATCAAATAGCCGACCTCGCCGGAGTAACTCCCTTAGGCTTGCAACCTTTGCGGCGCTCAATTGCCCGTGTCGCTGCACCCGACGGGCATGACGTGTCTCGCTGGCCCATGCTCTTTGGTCCAGGCGAGCGGTGGTATGCAAAACCCGACGCAGGCGCATTGCTTGTCTCCCCCGCGGATGAAGAACCTGTAGAGCCTATGGATGCATGGGCAGACGACATGACGTTAGCCGAAGGCATCGCCCGTTATGAGGAACATGTCACCGCGCCAGTGCAACGCATGATTGCCAATTGGGCGGGATTGCGGACCTTCACGCCTGATCGCGGGCTTGCCATTGGCCAATCCGAGGACCCCAGCTTTTGGTGGTGCGCCGGCCAAGGCGGCTACGGCTTCCAGACCGCCCCCGCCGCCTGCCAGCTGTTACATGACTTGGTCGCGGGGACACCTTCGGAGCTAGGCCGCGAAACCGTCGAGGCACTATCCCCCGCACGATTTAAGGCCTAGCCGTCAACGCGAATGGTCGCATTTTTCGGATCATACGGGCTGTCCTCAACAACCGTCGCATCCCACAGCTTACGCTGCATGCGAACCTGCAACTTGGTGCCCACCTCCGCCAATTCCGGCGAGACATAGCCCATGCCGATGCTTTTCCCAAAGGCCACCGAGTAGCCACCGGACGTCAAACGACCCACTTTTGTATCACCTGAATACAGCGCCTCGCGCCCCCAAGGATCCGCGTCATCCGGCCCGTCGATCAGCAAGGTCACGCATTTGGATCGGATGCCCAGTTCTTGCATCTTGTCCTTGCCGTGGAAGTCTTTTTGCAGGTCAACAAAGCGCGGCAGGTCAGCCTCCAGCGGTGTGGCGTCACGGCCCAGCTCAGTGCCAAAGGCGCGGTAAGACTTCTCCATCCGCAGCCAGTTCTGCGCCCGCGCACCCACCAGCTTCATGCCATGTGGCTCGCCCGCTTTTTCTAGCAGATCGAACAGGTAGTTTTGCATCTCAATCGGGTGATGTAATTCCCAGCCCAATTCTCCGGTGTAGGCCACGCGGATCGCGTTGACGGGGCACATGCCCAACTCAATCTGTTTGGCAGACAACCACGGGAAGCGCTTGTTTGACAGGGCCGTTTCAGGATCGGCGTCCTTAATGACTGCGCTCAACACATCACGCGACTTTGGCCCTGCGATGGCAAACACACCCCATTGGGTGGTGACATCTTGGCATTCAATGCGACCGAACTCTGGCTCTTTATCCTCGATAGCTTTGCGCAGGTAATCCGCGTCATAACTCGTCCAAGCCCCTGCGGAGACAAGATAAAACTCGTCCTCTTTCAGGCGCACAATGGTGTATTCCGTCCGCGTCGTGCCCGCATCCGTCAGCGCATATGTCAGGTTGATGCGCCCCACGCGAGGCAGTTTATTCGTGGTGAACCAATCAAGAAACGCCTCCGCGCCAGCCCCTTTGACGATATGCTTGGTGAAGGCAGTGGCATCTACAAGGCCCACCCCTTCGCGGATGGCTTTGGCTTCTTCCACCGCATATTCCCACCATCCACCACGGCGGAACGAGCGGCTGTCATGGTCGCTAAAGCCTTCGGGCGCATAGTAATTCGGACGCTCCCACCCGTTGACCCAACCAAATTGCGCACCGCGCGCGGCTTGGCGGTCGTATGCCGGAGAGGTGCGCAATGGGCGGGCCGCTGGGCGTTCCTCATCTGGGTGGTGCAGGATGTAGACGTGGTCGTAGCATTCCTCGTTCTTACGGGCTGCAAATTCGGTCGTCATCCAAGAGCCGTAGCGTTTGGGGTCCAGCGACGCCATATCGATCTCGGCCTCGCCCTCAACCATCATTTGCGCAAGGTAATACCCCGTGCCGCCCGCCGCCGTGATCCCAAACGAGAAGCCTTCCGCCAACCACATGTTCCGCAAGCCCGGCGCGGGACCAACCAGCGGGTTGCCGTCAGGGGTGTAGCAAATCGGGCCGTTGAAATCATCCTTCAACCCGCATGTCTCGCAGGACGGGATGCGGTGGATCATCTCCATATATTGCTGCTCAATGCGCTCCAGATCGAGTTGGAACAAATCCGCGCGGAAGCTGTCCGGCACACCGTATTCAAATCGCGCCGGCGCGTTCTTCTCGTAGACGCCCAAAATCCAGCCGCCGCGTTCTTCGCGCACATAGCTTTGCGCATCCGCGTCGCGAATAACGGGGTGTTCTGGGTTGTTTTTGCGGAACTCAACCAAGGCGGGGTCCTGCTCCATCACGATGAACTGGTGCTCAACAGGGATCGCGGGGATCTTGATTTTCAACAACTCCGCCGTGCGTTGCGCGTGGTTGCCCGTCGCGGTCACGACATGTTCTGCCGTAATGACTGCTTGCTCGTCCGAGGCGACCAAGTTGCCGCCCTTCTCCACCATCTTGGTGACGGTCACGCGCCATTCGGAGCCGGTCCACTCGTAGCCGTCGACCTGCCATTTGCGCTCAATCGTGACGCCACGTTGGCGCGCACCTTTGGCCATCGCCATCGTCACATCTGCGGGGTTAATATAGCCGTCGGTGTTGTGGTAGATCGCGCCCTTTAAGTCGTCGGTGCGGATCAGCGGCCAGCGGTCTTTGATCTGCGCGGGCGTCATCCATTCATGTGGCACGCCCACGGTTTCCGCCGTTGAGGAATAGAGCGCAAACTCGTCCATCCGGTCTTGGGTCCGCGCCATGCGCAAATTCCCGCAAACGGAAAAGCCTGCGTTCAGGCCGGTTTCTTCCTCAAGCTCTTTATAGAATTTGATCGAGTAGTCGTGAATATGCGTCGTCGCAAATGACATGTTGAAATAGGGCAGCAACCCCGCCGCGTGCCAAGTAGAGCCGGACGTCAACTCATCACGTTCCAACAGCATGGTGTCCCATCCCGCCTTGCCCAAGTGATAGGCGATCGAGGTCCCTACGGCACCGCCACCGACGACCAGTGCTTTAACATGCGTTTTCATCTTACAGACTCTCCTTGGGCATTCTTATTCCATGTCTAGCAAGGCTGGGCGTATTCCCCGTGCGTCTTTCGACCCAAAATCCACCATTTCCGACAAGTCGCGCACGAGCAGTTGCACCGAGAACATCGCATAGTTAGTCTCCAAGCAATTGTTATTATTTTACGGACTATTCATATGCTGCGAGCCGCCACACTTATCGCCACACTTACACTTGCGTCCCCTGCAATTGCCGCTCAATGCGGTAACAATGCGGGCGGCTTTAATGCATGGAAGGCGTCGTTCGCATCGGAAGCAGCCTCAAAAGGTGTCGGAGACCGCGGGTTGGCCGCACTGGCAGGCACCAGCTACGCCAAACGCACCATTGCGGCAGACCGGAACCAAAAGAGCTTCAAGTATACCTTAGACAAGTTCATGAAAATTCGCGGCGCAGACACGATTGTGGCCCAAGGACGCACACGCAAAGCCAAAAGTGCTGGTTTCTACGCTTCGCTGGAGAAAAAATACGGCGTGCCCGCAGGTGTGATCATCGCCATTCACGGCATGGAAACCGGCTTTGGCCGCTTCATGGGGGATAGCAATGTCGTGTCCTCGATTGCGACGCTGGCCTATGACTGCCGCCGTTCCGAGTTCTTCACCGGTCACACCTTGGCCGCCTTGAAGCTGGTGGACCGAGGCATCGTTTCGCCAAACTCAATTGGCGCGAAACACGGCGAATTGGGCCACACACAGTTCCTACCCGGCAACGTGTTGAAATACGGCCAAGACGGCAATGGCGACGGGACCATCGACCTGAACAACCTGTCCGACGCGCTGGCATCCACGGCCAACTTCCTAAAAGGCAAAGGCTGGAAGCGCGGCGCTGGCTACCAAGAGGGCCAACCAAACTTCAAAGTGATCCAGCAATGGAATGCAGCGGGCGTTTACCAGAAAGCGATTGCGATTATGGGCGGTAAAATCGACGGGTAAGTTATGTTTGCTATGCGGACTTAGTTGCTTTGCAATAATGCCCTAAAACGCAGATAATTATGCTTTTTAGGGCATTTGTGTTTTTATTTGAAAGGTAAGCGATTTTGTCACTCGGCAATGTCAATAACAATGGCCCATGGGACTTTCCGGAGAAGCGAATTATCCAAGGCCGGTATATGCGCTTGGAACCTCTTTCTGCCGACCACGTTGATGACCTGTGGGCTTCCGCAAGTGCTGCTTCCGAGAGCTTTACTTACCTGCGATATGGACCATTCGAAACGCGCGCGGACTTGGCAAAATTGATCACCGAATTGAGTTCTCGCGAGGATCAACCCTTCTGGGCGGTCATCCGAAATGAAGGTCGCGCCGATGGCTGGCTATCAATTTGCGATGTTTGCCAAAATGATGGTGCATTCGAGATAGGAAGCATTTGGTTTTCTCCAGCACTTCAAGGGTCTCGCGAAGCCCGTGAAGCGATCTTCCTGCTGATGTGTTTAGGGATGGATGACTTGCAATACGAGCGGCTTGTTTGGCGATGTCAGGCGCAAAACGAAGGGTCCTTCCGTGCAGCGCTAAACCTCGGATTCAAGCATGAAGGCACTTGGCGCAACGCGATGATTCATGAGAACTGGCAGCGCGACATCGCTTGGTTTTCCATCCTCCGCAGCGAATGGCCTCTTTGCAAAGCGGCATTCAAAGAATGGCTCATGCCAGAAAATTTTGACGAGGCGGCGCAACAAAAGGTTCGATTGCAAGACCTTCGCCACGAATAAATCGGCAAATCAAGCTCGAAGAAAACCGTAGCAGCATTCAACTTGAAACCGACCTACAACATCCCCGGCACAACCTGATCCGGCGGCCTATGCCCATCTGCGAACGTCTTGATGTTCAACAGAACCTTCTCGCCCATCTCCAACCGCCCCTCGCGGGTGGCGGAGCCCATGTGCGGCAGCAGGACCACGTTTTTCAACTCCCGCAAGCGCGGATTCACTTGGGTGCCGTGCTCAAACACATCCAAACCCGCGCCCGCCAGTTCTCCGGCGCGCAACATCCGCGTCAGGGCGTTCTCGTCGATCACTTCGCCGCGCGAGGTATTCACGATCACGGCGTCGGGCTTCATCAGTTTTAATCGCCGCGCGTTCATCAAATGATAGGTCGAGGGCGTGTGCGGGCAGTTGATCGACACCACATCCATGCGTGCGATCATCTGGTCGAAGCTCTCCCAATAGGTGGCCTCCAGCTCCTCCGCGATGCCGTCATGGACCTTCTTGCGGTTGTGGTAATGCACCTGCATCCCAAACGCCTTCGCGCGCCGTGCCACCGCCTGACCAATGCGTCCCATCCCAAGGATACCCAAACGCCGCCCAGAAATGCGCCCCCCCATCAAAGCGGTGGGCGACCAGCCCTCCCAATCACCAGACTGCATCATTGCCAGCCCTTCGGGAATACGGCGGGTTACGCCCAAAATCAGCGCCATGGTCATATCTGCGGTATCATCAGCCGAAGCACCTGGTGTATTTGACACCAAAATCCCACGCTGACGTGCCGTATGGACGTCGATATGGTCCACGCCGGCGCCGTAATTTGCGATCAATTTGAGCCGCTCACCCGCTTGCCCAAGCAGCCCTGCGTCGATCTTATCGCTTAGAGTTGGCACCAAAACATCCGCAGTTTTGACTGCTTCAACCAATTCCTCACGCGTCATCGGGGCGTCATCTGCACGTAAAGACACATCGAACAATTCGGACATTCGGGTTTCAACATGCTCGGGCAACCGTCGCGTCACGACAACACTCAGCTTCTGGTTTGACATAGGCTCGCATCCTTGAGTGGAATTTCCAGTTCTATAGTGCCAAGATCGCGACCAAAGGGGCAAGGTAAGAAATGCCCTAAAATAGAACAAGTGCAGCAGTGCAAGCAGGACGGTCAATGAAACGGTTTATTACAATTGCGGCTACGGTCGCGTGTTTGCTTTGGGCTCCGATCATGGCTGTTGCAGCCGAGCGCGGACCCGTCACCAATTTGCCGCTGCCTAGGTTCGTCTCCTTGAAGGCCTCGGAGGGCAATGTCCGCCGTGGCCCATCGCTAACCCACCGCATCGACTGGGTTTTCAAACACCGCAACATGCCGCTTCAGATCGTGGCAGAGCACGGCCACTGGCGTCGCGTCGTGGACCGTGACGGCGCGGGCGGTTGGGTACATTACACATTGCTGTCGGGGTCACGTTTTGGCCTGATCGAAGAAGACCTAACCCCCGTTTACAAGGTTGCGGACACCGGATCTCATATCGTAGCACGCGCTGAAATGGGCGTGGTCGCACGCCTAGGGTCATGCGACCAATATTGGTGCCGCGTCACGCTGGATGGCACCAAAGGCTGGCTGCCACGAGAAAAGCTGTGGGGGCTTCTGCCAGGCGAGACCCGCGAGTAAGCTTTCATGCTTAAACTAGGTAAATTCGCCCTTCTCGCATTTCAAATTCTTGGCCTCTTCGCATCGGCATTTTTTGGTGGCCGCTACGCTCGCTGATTCAGATCATGTTGAAGCACGTCTGCAGAGCTTTGCAATCTCAAAGGTTGAGGCCGCGTTGATACAAGCATCCGCAAACTTAGGCTCAACCAACCGCGCAACGCGCCTTGACGCATTTGCACAAAGCCTGGGGCTTAAAGCAGACGCAATAGATCAAAAGAGACGGCAAATAGTACCTGCCCTACTCGCTTATTCTTTATCAGATCGGTGTGGCGATAACTGTGGCATAGCCGTATTAGGTGGTATCGCCATAAATTCCGCGTTGTTGGAGAGAACATCACAGCTCCGCGTTGGGCAGCAAACCTTGGGCCAATTCATAGTGAACAGATACGACACCACCCTACGCGGGTTGATACTGGACCTGCGCCGGTTCGGGTTGGTGAATGCGGTGACCTTGGCCCTCATGAGCGCCCTGCTCATCTTCAAGAATATGCTCAACTGGCGCTTCGCCGCCTTGTCCGTCGGAGTTACCGGATATGCAACATGGGCGGCGTACGGCTACGTTTACACCCAAGATTGGGCACGCACCATCTTGTTTCAAAACTGGGCAGCGGGCGGGTACCAAATCGCGATGATACTCGTCTGCTGTGTATTATCGGATTGGCTTTTCTTACGTGGAAAAATCACCGAAACCGTTCTAAGTGCGATCACGTCGGCAATTCCTGGCTAAGCGCGAAATCACCTCAAAAAGCTAAACTTCTGCGCCAACTCCTGCCACAAGCCCTCTGATGCTGCCGCGAGCAACTTGCCCTCGCGCATAACCGGCTGATAGTCGCGGCCGTCCAGTAAGCGCACCACCCCACCGGCTTCTTGGTAGACCAAAACCCCTGCGGCGTGATCCCATACGTTTAGCATACCGTGCAGGCAAAACTGCGACGCCCCCTGCGCGATGGCGCGGTATTCATGGCAAGCGCACCGCAACGACGTTGTGCGCCGGAAGGCCGGAAGCTGTGCCGCGATCAATGCCTGTTCCGGCTTTGAGTACAGGTACATACCCACATAACCAAAGGCATCTGACAGGATGGGCGGCGGCGCGAGGTTGAGCGCGCGGAGCATCCCCTTGGCATCGCAAAACCACGCCCCATGCCCTTTGGTCGCCACGACCCAATCATCATAGCTGGGGTCGTAAAGCAGCCCGAACACGGTCACCCCGTCCTCGATCACCGACAAGATCACCCCGTATGTGGCAATGCCATTGGCGAAGTTCCATGTGCCGTCAATCGGGTCGATCACCACCACTTGCCCCTGCCCCACGCGCTCGAGAATGGACGCGTCTGCCGAGACCGCCTCCTCGCCCACAATGGCCGCATCGGGCAATAGCTCGCGGATCGCGGCCGAGATCGCGACTTCTGCCGCACGATCCGCCACGGTGACCAGATCATCGGGCGCGGACTTGGTGTCGATGTCGCCTAGATCAAGGTTGCGAAAGACGGGGCGGATTTCTTTGGCCGCCACATCGCGCACGATTTGGATGATGGCATCCGATTGTTGCGCGGTAAGTTTCATGCCACCTTGTCCAACCCACGCCCCTTCAGCAGCGCCTCAACCCCCGGCAAGCGCCCGCGGAATTCGGTGTACAGCTCGTCTGCTTCACGCAGCCCCCCAACCGACAAGATGTGATCCTCCAGCTTGCGTGCGGTTGCAGCGTCGAACGCGCCGCCCGCTTCCTCAAAGGCTGCGAAGGCGTCGGCGTCCATGACTTCCGACCACATGTAGCTGTAGTAGGCGGATGAGTAGCCATCGCCCGCGAAGACATGCGCGAAATGAGGCGTTGCGTGGCGCATACGGATCGCGGATGGCATGCCCATTCCGTCCAGGATGTCCGCCTGCTTCGCCATAGGGTCAGCCGCAACCTCCCCCGAATGGAACTCCAGATCCACCATGGCGGAGGCGACATATTCCACCGTCGCAAACCCCTGATCATAGGTGCCCGCATCCAACATGCGTTGCAGCATATCCGCGGGCATCGGCTCGCCCGTATCCGCATGTGTCGCGAACTGTTGCAAGACCTCAGGCACCTCCAACCAGTGCTCGTAAAGCTGGCTCGGCAGCTCCACAAAGTCCCGCGCCACGGAGGTGCCGGAGATCGATTCGTAGGTCACATCGGACAGCATCTGGTGCAGCGCATGGCCAAATTCGTGGAACAAGGTCCGCGCGTCGTCATAACTTAGCAACGCGGGGCTGCCTTTGGCGGGCTTGGCGAAGTTGCACACGTTGATCACATGCGGGCGAATGTCGCCGCGCAGCTTTTGTTGTGCCCGCATGGCCGAGCACCAAGCGCCGGAGCGTTTGCCCCCGCGTGCAAAGTAGTCCCCGATGAAGACCGCCACGTGCTCGCCCTTACGCGTCACTTCCCATGCGCGCGCATCCGCATGGTGCAGGTCCGCGTCAATTGGCGCAAATTCCAAACCAAACAGACGGGTGGAGCAGTCAAACGCCGCCTCAATCATGCGGTCAAGTTGCAGATAAGGCTTCAGCGCGGCCTCGTCCAAATCATGCTCCGCTGCGCGGCGTTTCTCCGAATAATAGCGCCAATCCCACGCTTCCAAATCACCGTTCACACCGTCTGCATGCATCATCTCGGTCAGTTTTCCCGCGTCGATGTCGGCTTGTGCCTTGGCGGGTTTCCAGACCTGCATCAAAAGATCGCGCACCGCGTCAGGCGTTTTCGCCATTTCGGTTTCCAGCTTGAAGCTGGCGAAATCCGCGTAACCCAATAGCTTCGCCCGCTCGTCGCGCAGTTTCAGGGTTTCGGCGGCGATATCGCGGTTGTCCGTGTCGCCCCCGTTGGCGCCGCGCGCCACCCATGCCTCATAGGCGACTTCGCGCAAATCACGACGCGGCGAGAATTGCAAAAACGGCACGATAAGCGAGCGCGACAGGGTCAACAAATGCCCCTCCTTGCCCGCATCCTGTGCTGCCGCGCGGGCGGTGGCGACTACAAAGTCCGGCAATCCTTCTAGATCGGCCTCGCCCAAGTCCATCGACCAATCCCGCTCGTCCGCCAGCAAGTTCTGCGTGAATTGCGTGCCGATCACCGCTAGGCGTTCCTTCACCTCTTTCAAGCGATCAAAATTCGCGCCCTCCAACTGCGCGCCAGAGCGCACGAAATCGCGGCGCGTCAGCTCCAACACCCGCGACTGCTCGGGCGTCAGTTCTAGGGTATCGCGCGCGTTCCAAATGGCCTCCACGCGGGCAAACAGCTTGGGGTTCATCGACACCTCGGACCCCCATGCCGCCAACTTCGGCGAAAACTCCCGCTGCAGGGCTTCGCGTGCCGGATTACTGTCGACCCCCGCCAATGTGTAGAATGGCGATAGCACTTTATGCATCGTCTCGCCCATCAACTCCAACGCGTCGATTGTGTTCTCAAAGGTCGGCGCATCGGCGTTGTCGGTGATCAAAGCCAGTTCGGCACGGGCTTGCGTCAGCGACGCCTCGAACCCAGGTGCGAAGTCATCGTCGGACATGTCGGCGAAGGGGGGGAGACCAAAGGGAGTGGTCCAATCAGCGAGAAGTGGGTTTGTCATAGGGTAAGGCTCCTTTGTCCTTAACCTATGCGCTTGACGGCGGGATGCAATCAGTCGTGATCAGGTTGTCGCATATGGCGCTCAAATCTGCGCAAAGCCAGCGACAGGGTGACCGTCAACGTCAGATAAATAAGCGCCACGACGTTGTAGGTCTCGAAGTAGCGAAAATTGCCCGCCGCCGTCACCTTGCCCAACTGCGTGATGTCCCCGACCCCTAGAACCGACACGAGGCTGGAATCCTTCACCATGGCCACGAAGTCATTCCCCAAAGGCGGCAAGATCGTGCGAATGGCTTGCGGGAACACGATGTAGCGAAACCGCTGCCAGCGGTTCAGGCCCAATGTGTGCCCTGCCTCGATTTGTCCGCGATCCACCGATTCCAGTCCCGCGCGAAAGACCTCCGCAATGAAGGCTGAATAGCCGATAGCCAAGGCCATTGTCGCCCGCCACAACAACGGGAACTGACGGGTGCGGATCAGCTCCGCATCGAACGGTTGCAGCGCCCAATTGGCCAGCGCCACAAAGCCCGGTGCAACCACGAACGCCACATAGAGCAGCAAGACAATGATCGGGATGCCGCGCACGACCTCGATGTAGAACCGCGCAATTTGCCGGATGACGATGTTGCGCGACGACGACATCAGCGCCAGCCCAAGCCCCAGCGCCGACGCGATGGAGAAGCCGATCAGGGTCACCATCACCGTGATCTTGATGCCCTTCGACAAGGTGCCAAGCACCTGCGAATACAGGTCATCCGCCACGACTTGATAGCCAAGATAGGCCACGACGCCCCCTAGCAGCACCAGCCAATAGGGAAAGTCGTCAGATTGCTTTGAAGGACCAAGCACCTAAGCGTTAGCCGCCAAGTTTGTAGTCCAAGAACCACTTCTTGTTTAACGCGTTCAAGGTGCCGTCTTCGGTCATATCCACGATGGCCGCGTTAATCGGTGCAACCCAGTCGGAGCCTTTGGGGAAAATGAACCCGAAGTCCTCGGTGCCGAGCTTTTCGCCCACGATCTTCAGCTTGCCCTCGGACGCGGAGACATAGCCGTTGCCAGCCGTGCTGTCAGTCAGAACCAAATCCACGTCACCCGTGCGAAGGGCTTGAACGCCAGCACCAAAGGTTTCGAATTTGATGATGCGTGCGTTTTCCTCGTTGCCGTCCAGCACATCATAAACACCAACATAAAACGGCGTGGTGCCCGGTTGGGCCGCCATCAGCAGGTCGTCATTGCCCGCGAAGGACTTGGCGTCGGTGAAGCGATCCTCATCGCCACGCACCATCATGATCATCTCCGAGGTCATGTATTTTTCGGAGAAATCGACCTGCTCTTTGCGGTCGTCGCGGATGGTGATGCCGGTCATGCCAAGGTCGTACTGCCCTTGCGACACGGCGGGGATCATCGCGTCCCAGCTGGTGTTCTCGTAAACAACGGTGATGTTGATGCGCTTGGCGATCTCGGCCATCGCGTCATATTCCCAGCCGATTGCATTGCCCGTGCCGGGCTCCACGAATTGCAATGGCGGGTAAGCATTCTCGGTTACGACGACAAGTTCCTTGCCATCCAGATCGGGCAGATGCCCATCAGCAATAGCGGAGGTGGTCGTAAGTGCGGCAAGCGCCACGGCAGCAAAACGAAGCATGGGTCAGGTTCCCTGATTGTTTGAACCAGACAAACCTAAGCGGCAGAAGTGGGGAATGGCAAGCCGCCCTCCCCACCTAATCATCGTCTAGATCGATTATTTCTTTCTGGTTTCCAACGCGTCAAGACGGGCTTTCAAAGCATCATTCTCTTCGCGGGCCTTTTGGGCCATAAGGCGCACGGCCTCGAATTCGTCACGGGTTACAAAATCGCGGTCCGCCAACCAGCGGTCCAGCATGCCCTTCATGGCATTGTCGGCCTCGCCTTTCGCGCCCTGCGCCACGCCCATGGCGTTGGTCATCAGTTGCGACATGTCGTCGAAAAACTTGTTGCGGGTCTGCATCTGCTCACTCCTTCGTCACTTACCCCCTATATGGGTCGGCTTGGCGCAATGCACAAGGTTGACTTCGTCGCAGGCACAGCGCACCAAACGGCCATGACAATCTTTGCCCTGCCCTTCCCCGACATCAGCCCCGAGATCTTCACGATCGAGCTCGGAAGTTTCGCTTTCTCGCTGCGCTGGTATGCGCTGGCCTATATCGTCGGCCTCGTTGTTGCGTGGCGCATCGTTGTTGGCTTGATGAAACGCCCCGCCCTTTGGGGCGAGCAAGGTGCGCCAATGACCAAAGAGCAACCCGAAGACCTGCTGACATGGATCATCCTTGGCGTCGTCTTGGGGGGGCGTCTGGGGTACGTGATGTTCTACGACCCTGATGGCTATTTCATTTCAAATCCCGTCGAGATTTTAAAGGTCTGGACAGGTGGTATGTCCTTCCACGGCGGCTTCCTAGGCGTGGTCGTTGCGGGCTTGGTGTACTGCTGGAAATACAAGCTCCCTACATTGTCCGTGGGTGATGCAATCGCAGTCTCCGCGCCCACAGGATTATTCTTGGGCCGCATCGCAAACTTCATCAACGCCGAGTTGTGGGGCCGCCCCACCGATGTTCCATGGTCCTTTGCCTTCCCTGGGCAAGCCGCGCAAGATTGCCCCGACGTGGTGGGCATTTGCACCCGTCACCCGTCCCAACTCTATGAAGCGGGCCTTGAAGGGCTGGTCCTAGGAGTGCTGATGCTTTGGCTGGCCTATCGCCGTGGCTGGCTCATGAGACCTGGTGCGATGATCGGCGTCTTCCTCGCAGGATACGGCATCGCTCGCGGATTTGTGGAGTTCTTCCGCCAACCCGACGCGCTCTTCGTCAGCGCAGGCAACCCGCTGGGCTTGGCATGGCAGATTAACGGCTATGGCCTCACGCAAGGCCAAGCCCTATCCCTGCCTATGATTGCCTTGGGCCTTTACTTGATCGTGCGAGCCAAACGCGCATGACAGCACTCGGAGACCTTTTGACGCGCCAAATCGCGACAGACGGCCCGATGACCTTGGCCGACTACATGCAAGCCTGCCTCCTGCACCCCGATCACGGCTATTACGCCACGCGCGACCCCTTTGGCGCTGCGGGTGACTTCATCACGGCCCCTGAGATCAGCCAGATGTTTGGTGAGCTGCTGGGATTATGCCTCGCCCAAGCGTGGATGGACCAAGGCCAGCCCGACGCCTACCTCGCCGAGCTTGGCCCGGGCCGTGGCACCTTGATGGCCGACGTTTTGCGCGCAACCGCCCGCATCCCGAACTTCCCGCGCAAGGTCGTGCTTGTAGAGGCGAGTGCGCATTTGCGGCACATCCAAGCACAAACCTTGGACGGGCATGACGTCACATGGGTCGAAACTGCCGCCGATCTGCCCGATGCCCCCGTCCTGCTCATCGCCAATGAATTCTTCGACGCCTTGCCTATACGCCAATTCCTACGCGGCAAAAACGGCTGGAGCGAGCGCCGCGTTGGCCTGCAAGACAACACTCTGACCCTTGGCCTCGCCGAGGAGACGCGTATCGACGCCTTATCCCATCGCCTTGCAGATACCGGTGCAGGCGACATTGTGGAGCTATGCCCCTCAGTCGCGCCCATCATGGCGGAAGTCTCAGCGCGCGCGGCCCAGGGCGGCGCAGCTTTGATCCTAGATTACGGCGACTGGCGCTCCATGGGGGATACGTTTCAGGCTTTGGAAAACCACAAACCTGTGGAGCCTCTTGCCAGCCCCGGTCAGGCCGATCTAACCGCGCATGTGGACTTTGAAGCCCTGACAGACGCGGCGGACTGCCATGTCAGCCACATGACGACCCAAGGCGTATTGCTAGAGCAGCTAGGCATCACGCACCGCGCCCAAGCCTTAGCGCAAAAATTAAGCGGCACGGCGCTGGAGCAGCATATCGCGGCGCATCGACGCTTGACGCACCCCGAAGAAATGGGGACGCTGTTCAAGGCAATTGCGCTAACCCCGCAAAGTGCCCCTCTACCCCCCGGTTTCAACATTGCGAGCACAGTATGACACTGGAAATTCTTACCGCAGACGCGCTGACCCCTGTCAGGCACGGCTTTTTCACCCGCAAAGGTGGGGCCTCTTCTGGGATATTTAGCGGGCTAAACTGCGGGCAAGGCTCTACTGATCAATGCGAAATCGTCCTGACCAACCGCGCCCGCGTGGCACAAGCCATGAAGGTTGACGCCAAGGACTTGGTCTCCGTGCATCAATGCCATTCTGCAGATGTCGTGGTCGTGGATGCCCCTTTGGCGGATAAGCCCAAAGCTGACGCGATGGTAAGCGCTACCAAAGGCCTTGCTTTGGGAATTCTCACGGCTGACTGCCAGCCCGTGCTATTTTCGGACGCGGAAGCGGGCGTAATCGGTGCCGCACATGCTGGATGGGGCGGCGCATTCGGCGGCGTTTTGGAAAACACTATCGATGCGATGGTAGGCCTAGGCGCCACCCGCGAAAACATCCAAGCCGTAATCGGCCCCTGCATCAGCCAAGCGGCTTATGAGGTTGGGCAAGAGTACTTTGAACGTTTCTTTGATGCAGATCCTGACAATGCCCGCTTCTTCATCAACGGCGAAGGCGACAAGATGCAGTTTGATCTGCCTAGCTACGGGTTGCACAGGCTGCGCTCCGCTGGGGTTCAGGCCGAATGGACGGGGCATTGCACTTACGGCGATGAGACGCGGTTTTATTCTTACCGCCGAAGCGTGCATCACAAAGAAGCCGACTATGGCCGCCTCATCGCAACAATCAGGTTGTAAGATCGCGATTGGTTCCAATTCTGTCGGCTATATGGCGAATACCGACCTTAATCCCGCCTTAAACCTCTGCTGCTACGACTCGACAGATGCAGCTTATTGTCTCCATCTCCGTTGAATTACTGGCCTTTGCGGCGCTGTGCATGATCGTCGTCCTGCGCCACAATTACCTTCAAAAAAATTTACGAAATAGTAACCCTCGACATTCTGATGCCCCATTGGCGTGGTGGATTGATGTTGTCCCAAAGCGGGACACGAATTCACCTGATGGGGCCCAAAAGCAGCGATAACGCAGCCGCGCCCTAACACAGATTGACGGAGCAAGATTATGGGCAAGAACAACCGCTGGATGACTTGGGTACTTGAAGAAAGTGCCGGCACAACGACAGCAATGCCTTGGGCAAATTCCGCCAAAGACAGCGCCAGATCACGCGCCTTGGCTGACGAAACCGACATGCAATCTATGGCCACCATGGACGTCGTCTACGGCAAAGTTGCAGCTATTGGTTAGACGCTGATCGATATACGAACGACCGCATCGCTCAGACCGTGAACCGAATGCCTATAGGCTACTTACGACCAACTTCGTTTTCACCATATGCCTTCAGAAACGGCTGCATATCGGCTTCGAACTTTTTCCACGCCCCGACGGATGATGAATACATAGGCTGACGCACCTGCGTGGCCGATAGAGTTTTCACATCCCGTTTGGTCTCATAAAATGACAAGCAAGCATCCTCCCACTCTAGGCCCGCGGCTTTCACAAGCGCTCGGGATTGATCTTCTGGGTCCGCGATCAGCTCTTCATAGCGAATTTCATAAAAAGCATCGGGGCAACGATCCCGCCAGAATTCAACCAATTCCTCAAACTGCCTGAGGAACGCAGCAATGTGCTCCAGTTTGTTGGAATACCGATGAAGCCCATCTTTAAACTGGTTCTTGTAGATAGACAGCGCGTTGTCACGCGGGTCGCGTCGAACCACGACGAACCGTGCGTTAGGCATCAGCTTCGCCAAGAAGCCCAAAATTGCGTAGCTGGAGATCGATTTGTCGCTGACATGCGGCACGCCCGGGAACAGCTTTTGCAATTCACGTTCAAACTCTGAGGTAAATTGCGCGCATTTCTCTAAAATGGACGCATCGCTGATCGCGCCACTTGCCGCATTAGAGGTAAGAACGTCGGATATCTTAGGCTGCACAATACCCAATTCGCCACCACCGGAAACCTGCGAATGGGACGCCAGAATTTGCTCTACCAAAGTTGTCCCCGATCTCGGCGCCCCAGTCACGAAAATGGGGGATGCATCGCTTGTAGTGACATCCAAGGGAGCCAAACGATCATACAAATCACGGATTTTATCAGCTAACTGCTCAACCGCTTTGACGTCGTATGGATAGGCTTTCGCAGATGCGTCATTGGCTTGCTTAAGATAGCTGAAAACCCTGTCATATTGGCCGGTGTCTTCCATCGCTTTCGCCAATGAGAACCCCAGCGCCGGTAAATTGGGGTCGCTCGCTCGCATCTGTTTCAATACAGACTTCATCTTCGGGATCACCGGATCATCCGCTTTCATCTTGGTCACGGCGACGTATTGCGCGTAATGCCCGCTTACTTTGGGTGCGATTTCCATCCCGCGAACCGCAGTGGCCCGGGCCTCGTCCATCTTGCCCATTGTTAGGAAGAGGCCTGCTTTCTTGAACAATATCATATCATTATCTGGCGCCAGTGATTGCGCGCGATTGAATTGTTCTAATGCGAGGTCAAATTTCCGCAGCTCCACCAAGACCGAGCCATACTCAAGATATACGCGAAATTGGCGAAACCCTCCATCGATGGCCGCCGCGAAGAAAGACGCAGAACGGTCCCACTCCTTTTTCCGAAATGCCGCCAACCCTTCAAAGAAAGAGAACTCCGCCATCTTCCCCAGCGCAGGCTTTGCGCGGGTTCGCAAAATGTCAAAATTCTTCGGGTTGGGGTGCTTGCTTGCCATGTTCAAATAGCTGATCCAAATGGCTGGCTCACTCGGGCGCAATTTCAAAGCCGCTTCAAACAAAACAGATGCGTCAGCCATCTTTCCGCGCAAAACCAAGACTTCCGCCAAATTGAAGTTCACTTCGGCCAAATTCGGGACTGCTTTTAACAAACGTTTGTAGCCGCGTTCAGCCTCGTCCAAACGGCCTTGAACTTGTGCTTGGCGCGCCTTGGAAAATTGGTCCTTAATCTGTTGATTGCTGAGTTTTGCCACTGCCTTAGACCTTTTCACAATTTGGGTAACGCCGACTGACCTTGCTTGTGACAGAGCGATTCGCGACTGTCCACAATGCAGATTGGCCGCTGTGCAACATAGACGAGAGCACCATTAACCAATCGGAAACTGTAGAGGCAACCAAGCGGTCATTGTCCTTCAACGCGACGTCATCCCCGCCAAAATCTTGACCTCGGATCACTTTTCAGTGCATTATACATTTATTCTAAACGAGCAATTCTGCGCGCCGGTGGGGACCGTCGCAGTCACGCCAAGCCTTTATAAGGACGACGCATGGCCTATTCACCCGACCCCCACGGATACCCACAAACCTCCCACGTCGGGTCACAGCGATCAGCCATGTACCGCGCTCCATCCCGAGCACGCACCCGCGCCGCAACCCGTCCTTTCAACATCTCTTGGCTCTGTGGCAACGACGATGTTCACTACGATACGGTTACCGCGCCCTCTTTGCCCGTGATTGATGCCGCCTGCGGAAACATTGCCCGTGGGTCTTTAATTTCCACGCTGAACGGCCCGGTTGCGGTTGAGGATCTCACCCCTGGCATGATGGTCATGACCTCCGAGTATGGCCCCGTGAAATTGCTGTGGATGGGCTCATATGAAATGTCACTGCGCGATGCGCAAACAACCAACCGAGGCTCATTGTACCGCGTCACCACCGATGCCTTTGGACTGACGACACCGATGCAAGACACCTTGCTCGCACCACGCTCACACATTCTGTTCGAGCACCCGAAATGCCAAGATCTGTTGGGGGTAGACAAAGCCTTCGCCCCAATCCGCGCCTTTGAGGACGGCGACCGGGTCTTTCCCGTCCAACCCGTCGCGCCAGTTGAAGTGTTCAACCTTAGCTTTGAGCGTCAGGCGTCAGTTCTGGTGAACGGATTGGAAATAGAGTGCTTTCACCCAGGCCCATATGCCGAAACCTTAATTGATCGCGATACATTGAGCGCGCTGATGACGTTATTCCCGCAGGCAGGTGGCCCCGAATTCTTCGGAACTCAACTGATCAAACGCTTAACAGCATTTGAGGTTGGGTCATTGCGCAAAGGCGCCTAAACGATCTGCAAAAGCCGTTCTTCAACAACCTCAAATGGTACGCCGGGATCGTCTTTTGCGACGCGAATAACCAGTGAAGTCTTCACACTCGCCACGTTTTCAGCAGAGGTAAGCTCTTCGGTCAAAAAGCTCTGAAAGCTGCTCAAATCCGGTGCGACGCACTTCAAGATGAAATCAACCTCGCCGTTCAGCATATGGCATTCGCGAACAAGCGGCCAATCGGCACAACGCGCTTCAAAGGCCGACAGATCGGCCTCGGCCTGACTTTGTAGCCCAACCATTGCGAAGACTTTGACCTCAAAGCCAAGAGCTCTCCCCTCAACATCCGCGTGATAGCCGCGAATGTAGCCAGATTCTTCCAACGTGCGCACACGGCGCAGGCATGGAGGGGCAGAAATACCAACCCGCTTAGCCAGCTCAACGTTAGTCATACGCCCATCCGCCTGCAGCTCTGCAAGAATTTTGCGATCGATTTCGTCAAGCTTAGACACGGCCATTGCACACTCCTTGGTTGAAAAATGTCTTACTCCAAAGACGCTAAATGCGCAATTATATTTCAAGCTAGCGCAACATGTTAAATGATCTGCAAATAAACCCACTCCCCCTTTCGCTTAAGCGTTGCCCGAATTATATGTGGCTGACCTTAAAAATGCATACGGGAATCCCCAATGTCCGACACGCGCCATACCAAAGTTCTGATCATCGGCTCCGGCCCCGCTGGCTACACCGCCGGCGTATACGCATCCCGCGCGATGCTAGAGCCCATTTTGGTACAAGGCATCGAGCCGGGCGGCCAATTGACCACCACAACCGAGGTTGAGAACTGGCCCGGCGACACCGAAGTGCAAGGCCCCGACCTCATGGTCCGCATGCAAGATCACGCCAAGGCAATGGGCTGCGAGATCATCGGCGATATCATCACTGATCTGGACACATCCTCCCGCCCGTTCAAAGCAAAGGGCGACAGCGGCACACTTTACACCGCCGACGCGGTTATCCTCGCGACAGGTGCGCGCGCCAAATGGTTGGGACTTGAGACGGAAGAAAAATTCAAAGGCTTCGGCGTCTCGGCATGTGCCACCTGCGACGGCTTCTTCTACCGCGGCCAAGAGATCGTCGTCATCGGCGGCGGCAACACGGCTGTTGAGGAAGCGTTGTTCCTGACCAATTTCGCCTCCAAGGTCACCCTGATCCACCGCCGCGACGAGTTGCGGGCCGAGAAAATCCTGATCAACCGCCTTGAGAAGAACCCCAAGATCGAGCCATTGTGGTTTCACGAATTGGTGGAAGTCACCGGCACCGACACTCCTCTCAGCGTTGAGGGCGTGAAAGCCAAGCACACCAAAACCGGCGAGATCACCGAAATCCCGTGCAAAGGCGTCTTTGTGGCTATCGGTCACGCCCCGTCCAATGAACTGGTCAAAGACGTGTTGGACACACATATGGGCGGCTATGTCGTCACCAAACCCGATAGCACCGAAACCTCCATTCCGGGCATCTTTGCCGCCGGTGATTTGACCGACCACAAGTACCGCCAAGCCGTGACAAGTGCCGGCATGGGCTGCATGGCCGCATTGGAGGCCGAGCGTTTCTTGGCCGAAGAAGACTAATGACTGCGACACCAGCCCGCAATTTGAGAGCTCACATCTTCACCAACATTGATGAAGTTCTGATTTTCAAACAATCGCCGAACTTCTCCCCATTGGTTGATGGTGTCGAGTTTACGTGCGGGCTGGAAGTGCCTGAAGACACCGACGTCTTACTGATGTACACGCGTGCATCCTACTCGGTCAAAACACCGCTGGCGCGAAATCGCACGATTTTCTATGCGGGTGAACCTGATGTTATTCACCCCTATTCCAACCGCTTTCTAAACCAATTCGGTTCGGTCATGACGACGCGGCAATCCCCCCTTAAAACGCGGAAAGTACAGGGCACAATTTGCTCAATGCCCTTTGTCGGAATTAACTTTACCGACATGGAGAACCCGCTTCCACTTGAGTATTTTGAAACACTCCCCTGCCCCAAGAAAGACGATCGCATTTCAATCGTCACAAGCACCAAGACGCATACAGAATACCATCGCGAGCGGCTGAAGTTTATCGCCCATCTCACCGAAACCATCCCCGAATACATCACACTCTATGGGCGCGGGCATAAATCCGTTGATGACAAAAAAGATGCCTTGCTTGACCACAAGTACCACATAGCCCTCGAGAACGGCGGCGGGCCAGACGTTTGGACCGAAAAGCTAACCGACCCGATGCTGTGCCACGCTCACCCGTTCTATTACGGCTGCACCAATGTGGAGACGTATTTCCCCGACGGCTCGTATACCTACATCGACATCACCAATCCGGAAGCTGCGGTAAACACGATGATGCGGGCTCGTGAAGCTCAGGTCTGGGAAAACAACCGCGATGCGTTAGACGAAGGCCGCAAACGGGCCATTCATGACTACAATTTGATGCGTAATTTTGCTCGGCTTGCCCATGTGGCCGTCGCTCTGGATGACCCGTCAGAGAAAACAACGCGCCCATGGGTCATTAGATCTGAACGGTCGCTTTGGCCCGAAAAGGGTGCGCGCGGCTCGGTCGCAAACGTCTTACTTCGCCGCTCGCTGCAACTTATTGATCCAGAAGTGGAACTTCGCTTCGCTGGCATTATGCGCCGTATAGACATCAAGAAGTCGGAAAGAAGAGCCGCGAAGCTCGCGCTGATGGAAGCTGAGAAGAACTAGGCTGCTAAAATTCACTGTGACCATATTGCAGCGCGGCAAATTGCGTTAAATTCCCCGTAATTCCTCTCTTGCATTAATCGGTAAATATGCAATGTGTTCATCCGTGAACATACATTGAGCCGTGAGTAATGACATTACACACCAAACCAGCATTGGACGACGAAGATCTGCTCTTCCGACTTCTGCGCCAGCTTGATCTGGCGCCGGATGCGTCCCAGCGCGCGACCGCCACCGCTTTGGGTGTATCGCTTGGCCGGCTCAACTCACTGCTTCGCGCTGCAACTGACGCAGGTTTCGTCAAGAAAAGCGACCGCGCAGGCCCCGACAAACGCCAACGCTTTGAATATGCGCTCACCCCGCGCGGCGGCTCCACCAAGAACCAACTCACCAACGCGTTTCTCAAACGAAAGTTCGAAGAATACGACGCACTTCACGCCGAATTAACCGGCACTCACGCAAGCCTCTCCCCCTTAAGTGATAGGACAAGACTGATGAACAACGACCTAAGCCCAATCCCAGAACTCTACGTGTCCTACGACAGCGCGCAGAAGATGAAAATGGAAGCCGCAGAGCTGACATCTTGGGACCTGACCCCACGCCAAATTTGTGATCTTGAACTGTTGATGAACGGCGGCTTCAACCCGCTGAAAGGCTTCTTGTCCGAAGCTGATTATAACGGCGTTGTTGAAAACATGCGCCTGACCACGGGCGAACTTTGGCCAATGCCTATCACATTGGACGTGGGCGAAGACTACGCCAAGACCATCGAAGTCGGCCAAGACATCGCCTTGCGCGACCAAGAAGGCGTGATTTTGGCGATGATGTCCGTCACCGACAAATGGGAGCCAAACAAAGCTCTTGAGGCTGAAAAAGTCTTCGGCGCCGACGACAGCGCCCACCCTGCGGTGAACTACTTGCACAACCAAGCGGGCAAAATCTACCTCGGCGGCCCGATCACCGGCATTCAGCAGCCCGTGCATTACGACTTCCGCGCCCGCCGCGACACGCCTAACGAGTTGCGCGCTTACTTCCGCAAAATGGGCTGGCGCAAAGTTGTGGCGTTCCAAACCCGCAACCCATTGCACCGTGCGCACCAAGAACTGACCTTCCGCGCCGCGAAAGAAGCGCAGGCCAACCTGTTGATCCACCCAATTGTCGGCTTGACCAAACCAGGCGACATCGACCACTTCACACGCGTTCGCTGCTACGAAGCAGTCTTGGACCAGTACCCTGCCTCCACAACAGCAATGAGCCTGTTGAACTTGGCCATGCGTATGGCTGGCCCACGCGAAGCTGTTTGGCACGGGCTGATCCGCAAAAACCACGGCTGCACCCACTTCATCGTTGGCCGCGACCACGCAGGCCCCGGTTCCAACTCTGCGGGCGAAGACTTCTACGGCCCCTATGATGCGCAGGACTTGTTCCGCGAGCACCAAGAAGAAATGGGCATCGAAATGGTCGACTTTAAGCACATGGTCTATGTGCAAGAGCGCGCCCAATACGAGCCTGCCGACGAGATCGAGGACAAAGAAAACGTCACCGTCCTCAATATCTCAGGCACAGAATTGCGCCGCCGCTTGGCCGAAGGCTTGGAAATCCCTGAATGGTTCTCCTTCCCTCAGGTCGTCAACGAGCTGCGCAAATCGCGCCCACCTCGGGCCAGCCAAGGCTTCACCGTGTTCTTCACCGGCTTCTCCGGCTCCGGCAAATCCACCATCGCTAATGCCTTGATGGTGAAGCTGATGGAAATGGGTGGCCGTCCGGTGACCCTGCTTGATGGCGACATCGTGCGTAAGAACCTCAGCTCGGAGCTCGGCTTCTCGAAAGAGCACCGCGATCTGAACATCCGCCGCATCGGCTACGTGGCCTCCGAGATCACCAAAAACGGTGGCATCGCGATCTGTGCGCCAATCGCGCCATATGAAACCACCCGCCGCGCGGTGCGTGAGGACATCGAATCCTTCGGTGCCTTCATCGAAGTCCACGTCGCGACCTCGATTGAGGAATGTGAACGCCGTGACCGCAAAGGCCTCTACAAGCTGGCACGTGAAGGCAAGATCAAAGAGTTCACAGGTATCTCGGACCCATATGACGTCCCAGCCAACCCAGAGCTCAGCGTCGAGACCGAAAACGTCGAAGTCGACAACTGCGCACATCAGGTCATCCTGAAGTTGGAATCCATGGGCCTGATCAAAGGCTAAGCTGGCATCCCAGACTGAAACAACGCAAAAGGCCCTCCGGTTTCGGGGGGCCTTTTCGCTTGAAGGCTAAAATTGTTCTCCCTACGCTCCCCACAAAAGGGGCACCACTTATGGCACATGGAACAAAATTAAACGGCCGCTTGCGTGATTTCATCGAAGCCCAGAACGTGTTCTTCGTTGCGACGGCTGCGGAAGATGGGACCGTGAACCTGTCCCCCAAAGGCGCCGATAGCCTTCGCATATTGGACGATAACCGCATCCTTTGGCTCAACCTAACCGGCAGCGGCAATGAGACCGCAGGTCACCTGCGCCGCAAAAACCGTATGACGTTGATGTTTTGCGCCTTCGACGACAGAGCGCTGATCTTGCGCCTCTACGGAACCGCCCAAACCCTTCACTCGCGCGATGCCGGTTGGAACGACGCCATCAGCCAATTCCCCGACATGGCAGGCTCGCGCCAGATATTCGATTTCAAATTCGATCAGCTCCAAACCTCATGCGGAACAGGCGTCCCCGTGATGCCCTTCAAGCGCGACCGCGTCGACGACGAATTGCTGCCATTCTATGCAGAAATGGAGCCCAAGGAGTTGGATGCCTTCTGGCGCAAAAAGAACGCCACCACTGTCGACGGGTTTGATACCGGCTTGTTTGAGGATTAGGGCAACATCTCGCCTTGCATCACAATGCGACCTCGCCCTGACACACGAACGCCTGTGATTGCGTCACGCGGCCCCAAAACCTCCACATGCGCCAATCCGGGGCGACCCAAGTCGTGCCCCTGCTGAGCCTTATATGTAGGTTCGTCTATCATTCCATTGCGCCAAAGGTAGGCGGCGGCACATCCCGTAGCGGACCCTGTGAACGGGTCCTCAGGCGGATTTGGCGGCAGTAGTAGCAACCTGCTAAACGTGTCGCCCTCCTCAGTCGCACCGCCCAAGCTGACCAGATATGGCTCCATCACGGGGGCACCGTCCAACCGCACGTCTTCTTGAAATGCCGCAAGCGCCACAGCATCCACTTTTGCACGGCGCAACGCTGCGTGATCGCGCACCAAGGTGACCACGAATGGCAATCCCGTGGAGACCACTTGAGGCTGACCCATGATGTCTTCCTCGTGCAGCCCCACCGTTGGGGCAACTTGCGCGGCGGGAACCACCTGTCCAAATATAGGCGCGTTTTGGGTCATGGTGATTTGGCCGTCGTCGGACACCTCAATCGGGACGATCCCGGCGCCCGTTTCCAGCGTCAGCTTTGGCCCTTTCACCACTCCACGCAATAGCGCCGAATGCACCGAGGCAATCGTCGGATGCCCCGCAAAAGGAATTTCATGCGTAGGGAAGAAGTAACGGACTTTCATGTCCGCCACATCCGACGGGCCAATGAAGGTACATTCCACCAGCCCCGTCTCTTTGGTAAATTTCAGGCAGGTCTCGACGGGCAACTCGCCCTCGTCATAGACCACCGCACAGCCATTGCCGCCGAAGGCTTCATCCGTGAAGGCATCGACCCAGTCAAAGGCGTATTTGGTCAATGAACTGTCACCGGCGCAAAGTCGTTTTGCCGCGCCAACATGAAGGCCATCTCGCGGTTTGGCACCAATGCCAATCGCTCGCCATCAGCGCCATGCACCGCGTATAGCTTGTCTAGCCCGTTCAGCTCTTCGCGCACCTCATCGGGCAAATCCGCAGCATTCACCGCACGCACATATACGATACGCGCGTCACCACCCAAGGTTTTCAAATCAATTGCTGTGTCCATGACGCTTATCCTTTGTTGATCTTAATAGTTTGAACGATGGTCTCTGGGACCGCCCGCTTCAGGTCCACATGCAGCAATCCATTCTCGGTTGCGGCACCAGCCACTTCGACCCCGTCCGCAAGCACGAAGGCTTTTTGGAACTGCCGTGCCGCAATTCCGCGGTGCAGGAATATCCGGTCATCCTCAGGGTCGGCTTGCTTACCACGCACGATCAGTTGGCGGTCTTCAACGGTGATCGACAGATCATCATCCCCAAAACCCGCAACAGCCAGCGTAATGCGAAACGAATTGTCGGCAGATTGCTCGATGTTGAACGGCGGGTAGCCATTCTCGGATTTGGCGGTGCGTTCCACCAGCCGTTCAAGCTGGTCGAACCCCAGTAAAAAAGGGTGTGACCCCAAGGTAAGCTTTGTCATGGCACAGTCCTAGATGAGTAAGCGACTTTGCGAAATCAGGCCCCCGAAGGCAGCCATGACTAGAAAATGGGGACTGATTGACAATGAATCAAGTGCAACGTCGGTGAATCACTAGACAGATGCCCCCCACAAGCCCACATTGCCCCTACTTGAAGGAAAGAGCGCAACTCCCGTGAAATCATCCGAAAACATGTCCAAGAACGATGTGCTTCGCGTAAAGCTTGAGGTTCTCAAGCGCGAACACCGAGATCTTGATGACGCGATCACCGCGCTTCAAGAAAAAACGGCCCCTGATCAGCTGACATTGCGCCGCCTCAAAAAGCAAAAGCTGTCCCTAAAGGACCGCATCGCGGTGCTAGAGGACCAGCTGACCCCAGATATTATTGCGTGACCCGCCCCAGTCGCTATAAGGGCGGCTTCTATTTGGCATCCTGAAAGCGGCCCCATTATGACAAATGCATCTGTCCCCGTAGGTATTATCATGGGCAGCCAGTCCGACTGGCCCACTATGAAGGAAGCCGCCGACATGCTGGACGCGCTCGAAATCCCTTATGAAGCCAAGATCGTATCTGCGCACCGCACGCCTGATCGTTTGTGGGAATACGGCAAAACCGCCGTGGATCGCGGGCTTCAGGTGATTATCGCAGGGGCCGGTGGCGCCGCGCATTTGCCCGGCATGATGGCCTCCAAAACCCGCGTGCCTGTCATTGGCGTGCCCGTGCAAACCAAGGCCCTGTCCGGCGTCGACAGCCTATATTCAATCCTGCAAATGCCGCGCGGTTTTCCGGTTGCCACCATGGCTATTGGCGCGGCAGGGGCTGCAAACGCGGGCCTGATGGCCGCGGGCATTTTGGCACTGCAAGACGCGGAGCTTGCCGCACGGTTGGACAAATGGCGCTCTGACTTGGCCGCGTCCATTCCGCAGGAGCCTAAAGATGTCTAAGCCCCTGCCCAACAATGCCACCATCGGCATTCTAGGCGGCGGTCAGTTGGGCCGCATGCTGTCCGTCGCGGCCTCTCGCTTAGGCTTCAAAACCTGCGTGTTTGAGCCGGGAGTCAATTGCCCCGCTTCCCATGTCGCGGACCGCCACATCCAAGCGTCTTATGACGACACGGACGCCTTGCGCGCCTTTGGCGAAAGCGTCGATGTCATCACCTATGAGTTTGAGAACATCCCCGCCTCCGCCCTAGACCTGCTGGAAACCCTGCGTGAAGTGCGCCCGAACCGCCGCGCGCTCACCATCAGCCAAGACCGCATGAATGAGAAAGCGTTCTTGCAAGACCTCGGCCTGACCGTTGCCCCTTTTGCTGCCGTTGAGACACTCGACGAGATGCACAAAGCCGTGGCCGCAGTGGGCGCGCCCTCCATCCTGAAAACCCGCACGCTGGGCTATGACGGCAAGGGCCAAGCCCGCCTAAAGACCGCAGATGACGCCGAAGCTGCCTTCAACGCCATGGACGGCGCCAAGGCCGTTCTGGAGGGCTTTGTCGACTTTACCTGCGAGATTTCCATCATCGGCGCCCGCGCTGCTGATGGCCAAGTGGCGTGTTTTGACCCCGGCCAAAACGTCCACCGCGACGGCATTCTTGATGCAACCACAGTTCCCGCAACCGTCCCCGCAACCCTGCGCATGGACGCGGTGCTGATGGCAGGCCGTATCCTCAACGCGTTGGACTACATCGGCGTGCTTGGCGTGGAGCTGTTCGTCACGCCGACGGGTTTGATCGTCAATGAAATCGCCCCACGCGTGCATAACTCTGGCCACTGGACACAAAACGGCTGCATCATTGACCAGTTCGAGCAGCACATCCGCGCAGTTGCGGGTTGGCCTTTGGGCGACGGAAGCCGTCATTCCAATGTGGTGATGGAAAACCTCATTGGGGCGGATATGGACAAGGTTCCAGAACTCGCCGCCGACCCTAGCGTCGCATTGCACCTCTACGGCAAAGCCGATGCGAAAGCGGGTCGCAAAATGGGTCACATCAACCGGATCAGCCCTAAAAGCTGATCAGTTACCCTCTGACGTCCCCAAGGTCTGCTCTACCGTTTCAGACACGGCTTCACTTACGTCATTGGCCACGTCTGCCACAGTGTCGCCCGCGACTACCGCCACCTGTGCGGCCACGTCTGAAAGCGTCAAGTCATGGTCGAACGCCCCCGTCTCTAGAAACTCCATGGTTTGCGCCACAACCAAGGGTGAATTCATCATAAAGGTATGCGTCACCGGAAGCGCCAAGTGGTCGTCCATCCCCTCAATCTTCGTGCTTTCAACCGACACTTTGCCGTCATCCGCACCTGGGATCAGCAGCGAATACACAGGGTTCAGACTTTGCGTGCCTGCAATAACCCCCAATGAAAAATCCACAGGGCCAAGCATGTTGGGCACGGAATCGGGGCGCGTGTGCAATTGCGCGCCAGCGGGGCCATTAACCCACTCGAAGGGTTCCCACACGCTCAGCTCGTCAACCAGCTCCGAGCCTTTGTTCGGCGGTGACAGCATCACCACATGACCCAAGCTGGGCAACTCATGCTCTGACATCCAGTCGCGCACCAAGATGCCGCCCATAGAGTGGGTGATGAAATGGATCGGCGCCTTGTCCCCGCATTCTGCAATCGCCGCCGGAACGGTCTCATGCGACAGCTCGCGAATGGTCTCGCTCGTCGATGGATAGGATGGGTTTACCGTCTGGTAGCCATTCGCTTGTAACGTTTGGTCCATCACGGACAGCGAAAAGTTGCTACGCGCCAAACCGTGGAGCAACACCACACAGTCGGCGGCAGCAACGGTCGGGCTCATCAAAAGGGCAAATATAAAATACTTCATGGGCATCATTTATATGTTTCGTCGTACAATTTCACCATCATCCAACGTCTACCTTGCGTCATTTGAGCGCAAAAATCCGTTTTTCCCCGTACATGAAGCGTGAAACCCGTCTTCTGTATAATCATTTGAGCGCCGCCCCTGTTGACAAGTCCTATGTCGCGGTCACATGTAACCGCTCAATATTGTAGTCGTTTAAGGAGAGGCAGTTATGCCCGTAGTTGTCGTCGAGTCGCCCGCAAAGGCCAAGACCATCAACAAATATCTCGGCCCCGACTACACGGTGCTTGCCTCCTATGGCCACGTGCGGGACTTGCCGCCAAAAGATGGCTCCGTCGATCCGGACAATGATTTCGACATGCTTTGGGAAGTCGGCAGCGATTCCAAAAAGCACGTCAAGGCCATCGCCGACGCTCTGAAAGAAGACAACAACCTGATCCTCGCGACCGACCCCGACCGCGAAGGGGAAGCCATCTCGTGGCACCTCGAGGAAACTCTGCGCAAGCGCAAGGTGATCAAGAAAGACACCCCCGTCAGCCGCGTGGTGTTCAACGCGATCACCAAGACCGCCGTCACCGAAGCGATGAAAAACCCGCGCAAGGTCGACCAGCCGCTGGTGGATGCTTATTTGGCGCGCCGCGCGCTTGACTACCTCGTGGGCTTCAAGCTCTCGCCTGTTTTGTGGCGCCGCCTTCCCGGTGCGAAATCCGCAGGCCGCGTGCAATCCGTTTGCCTGCGCCTGATCGTTGACCGCGAGATGGAAATCGAGAAATTCAACAATCAAGAGTACTGGACCGTGAAAGCGATGCTGTCCAACTCGCGCGGCCAAGACTACGAGGCCCGCCTAACCACGCTTGCAGGCAAGAAGCTCGACAAATTCGACATCGCGAATGACACCGCCGCCGAATTGGCCGTGGCCGCGATCAACTCACGCGATCTCAAAGTCACCAGCGTTGAGGCCAAACCCGGCTCGCGCAACCCGTCAGCACCCTTCATGACCTCGACGTTGCAGCAAGAGGCCAGCCGCAAATTCGGTATGGGCGCGCGCCAAACCATGAGCGCCGCACAACGCCTCTATGAAGCGGGCCACATCACCTACATGCGGACCGACGGCATCGACATGGCCCCCGAGGCGATCACTGCCGCACGCGACGCGATCAAAGACAAGTTCGGCGCGCAATATGTCCCGTCCGAGCCGCGCATGTATAAGAACAAGGCCAAGAACGCCCAAGAGGCACACGAATGTATCCGCCCTACGGAGCTGGCCAAAGGCGTGGAAGACCTCTCAATCATCGACGCGGACCAGCGTAAGCTCTACGACCTGATCTACAAACGCACCGTGGCCTCGCAAATGGCCGCCGCCAAACTGGAGCGCACAACGGTTCTGGTCGGCTCAGACGACAAGCAAGTGGAATTGCGCGCCTCCGGTCAGGTGATGATCTTCGACGGCTTCTTGCGCGTCTATGAAGAAGGCAAGGATGACGCCGTCGTCGACGATGACGACAAGTCCCTGCCCCAGATCAATCAAGGCGAGACAGCCCCTAAGAAGTCCGTCACGCCGGAGCAACACTTCACCCAGCCGCCGCCCCGCTACACCGAGGCGACATTGGTCAAACGCATGGAAGAGCTGGGCATCGGCCGCCCATCCACCTACGCGTCGATCGTGACCACGATCCAAGACCGCAGCTATGTGATCAAAGACAAAAACCGCCTGATCCCCGAAGACAAAGGCCGTCTGGTGACGGTGTTCTTGTCCAACTTCTTCTCGCGCTATGTGGAATACGACTTCACCGCAGCCCTTGAAGGCGAACTCGACGACGTCTCCGCAGGCGATCGGGATTACAAAACCGTGCTGGAGCGCTTCTGGCGCGACTTCTCGGTGGCGATTGCCGAGGCATTGGACCTCTCCATCACGGAAGTTCTGGAAAAGCTGAACGATGTGCTGACACCGCATATCTTCCCGTCGAATGAAGAAGGCACCGACCCGCGCCTTTGCCCCAACTGTGGCGAAGGCCGCCTGTCCATGCGCACCGCGCGCTCTGGCGGGGCTTTCATCGGCTGCTCGCGCTACCCAGATTGCAAATACACCCGCCCCTTCGGCCCGCCCAACCCAGAGCTGGAAGCCAGCGCCATCCCACCAGAAGGTAAACTTCTGGGCGAGGACGAAGGCGACAACATCTGGATTCACAAAGGCCGCTTTGGCCCATACGCCCAGCGCGGCGAGGTGACCGAGGAAAACAAAAAGCCGAACCGCCAATCGATCCCGAAAGAATGGCCGCCAGAAGACATCGACCTGCCACAAGCCGTGCGCCTGTTGTCCCTGCCGCGCCTACTCGGGCCGCACCCAGAGGACGGCGTCAACGTCTGGTCCAACATCGGGCGCTACGGGCCCTACATCAAACACGCGGACACGACATCCAACCGTGGCGGCACCAACGCCAACTTGGAAACCCTTGAGGACGTGTTCACTGTGGGCATGAACCACGCGGTGCAATTGCTGGCCGAGAAAATCGCCTCTCGCGGTGGTCGCGGTGCAGCGGCGAAAACCCTGCGCGATATGGGCGATCATCCTGACGACGGCGGCAACATCTCGATCATGGAAGGCAAATACGGGCCTTACGTGAAGTGGGAAAAGGTCAACGCGACCATCCCCAAAGAGGTAGCCCCTGATGACCTGACCCTTGATCAAGCCATGCAGCTCATCGTCGAGAAGCAATCCAAAGGCGGCACAAAGCGCAAAGCGCCCGCCAAAAAGAAAGCTCCGGCTAAGAAAAAGCCCGCAGCAAAGAAGAAAGCACCCGCGAAGAAAAAAGCGGACGCTAAGGAATGATCAACAAGGGACTGCTGATTTTGTTGGCTGTCTTTTGTACGCTGGTTGGGTTGTTGGTTCTTGCCAAATCCCGACCAGCCGCGGCTCATGACGCAAATGTTCTTACAATTCATGAAACTGTCACCGTCGCCTAGCTAACAAGAGGGGCTTTGTTCGCAAAGACAAACTCTCTGACCTGAAAGGTTACCTTCATGTATAAACCCCTGATAGCAACCGCCGCTCTAAGTCTGCTGCTGGCGGCCCCCGCGACATCTGAAACGTTCCAAGTTGGTCCACGTCCACTTTACTTGGTCGACCTGATGGACGCTGGCCCGTTGAAGGACAAGTTGCTGTCCTGCGCCGGATAGCCGGTGCACCGCACTGAATTCTCCATAGGTCACCGCGGCGCCCCCCTCCAGTTCCCCGAACACACAGCCCAAAGCTATACCGCCGCCTCGCGCATGGGTGCTGGCGTCGTGGAATGCGATGTGACTTTCACCGCTGACAAACAGTTGGTATGCCGCCACGGCCAAAACGACCTGCACACAACCACAAACATTCTGGCCACCAATCTGGCGGGCAAATGCACGACCCCGTTCAGCCCCGCTAAGGGTGGCGAGGACGCTGCCGTAGAATGTCGCACGTCAGACCTGACGCTGTCAGAGTTCCAAACCCTAAATGGCAAGATGGATGCGGGCGATTCAAGTGCCACAACGGCGCGCAACTATATGAACGCCACGGCAAACTGGCGCACCGATCTTTATGTAGCTGACGGTAAGTTGCTCACCCATGCCCAAAGCATCGAATTGATCAAATCCTTCGGCGCAAAATTTACGCCAGAGTTGAAAACTCCTGTGGTCGACATGCCCTTTGATGGCATGACCCAAGAGGCCTACGCACAAAAGATGATCGACGACTACAAGGCGGCGGGCATCCCCCCATCTGACGTTTGGGCGCAAAGCTTTAACCTTGATGACGTGCTCTATTGGATTGAAGCCGAGCCTGAGTTTGGTGCGCAGGCGGTCTTTCTTGTGGAATGGAAAGCCGGATTTGACGAGCAGGACTCCAGTACTTGGCAGGAAGATTTCGAGCATTTGCACGCACAAGGCGTGAACTACCTCGCCCCCTCTATCAACATGCTGCTCACAAGCGCTGACGGCCAAATCGCAGCTTCCGCCTACGCCCACGCGGCCCGCGCGGCTGGGTTGAAATTGATCGGCTGGTCGCTCGAGCGCTCGGGTCCGTTGCAAAATGGCGGTGGTTATTACTACTCATCCATCACCGATTTGATTACGTCAGACGGCGATATGTTTAAGGTGATCGACGCATTGGCCCAAGATGCAGGCCTTGTGGGGCTGTTTTCCGACTGGCCTGCCACTGTCAGCTACTACGCCAGCTGCATGGACCTGCCATAGCGCCTTGAAATTCGCCCCTTACTGCCCGACATAGAGGCAAAGCAGTTTTGCCGACTTAGGGGCCACGAATTCATGACCACACCAAACCAAGCCGCGTTGGATTTTCTTCTGACGCGGCGCTCCCGTCCCCATAAAACGCTTGCAGCACCCGCACCGGACCGCGACGCCCTGCGCCCCCTGCTTACGGCGGCAGCACGGACGCCTGACCACGGCAAGCTAGAGCCGTGGCGCTTCATCGTGTTGGAACAAGACGCCCTACGCCGCCTTTCCGAACTGGCCCGTGTGCGTGGTGCGCAGCTTGGGCACGATGCAGACCAAATTGATAAGATCGCGGGCATGTTCCTGACGGCCCCGATGTCGATCGCTGTCGTGGCCTCCCCTAAGGCCTCCGCGAAGATCCCCGAAATCGAACAGACACTCAGCGCGGGTGCAGTTTCTCTTGCCCTGCTCAACGCGGCTCTTGCGGCGGGTTGGGGTGCCAATTGGCTCACGGGTTGGACCGCCTTTGACCGCCCGTTCCTAAGCCAAGGCTTGCAGCTAGAAGAGCCAGAATACGTCGCAGGCTTCATCCACATCGGCACGCAGACCTCCACACCGCCGGACCGCCCACGCCCCGATATCAACGCCATCACAACATGGGTAAGCAAATGATCTTTACCGACTTCCTCAAGGCCTTGGGCCAAATCGGCGACAAGCGCTTCCTAAGCGTCCTGATGATGGGTGTCGGCCTCACGCTGGCGTTGCTCTTCGGCTTCACCGTGGTCTTCGCTTGGACCATCGGGTTGATCGTGCCCGAAAGCTTCTCCCTGCCATGGATCGGCGAAATCACATGGATCGACAACGTGCTGTCATGGGCCGTGGTGCCGGTGATGATGGGGGCCTCTGTCTTCTTGATGGTGCCAGTTGCGTCGGCTTTCACGGGCTTGTTCCTAGACCGCGTCGTCGATGCGGTAGAGGCCGAGCATTACCCCGGTCTGGACCCTGTCACGCCCCTGCCCTTCGCAGAAGTGATGAACGAGACCGCCAAGTTCCTTGGCCTGATGGTCGCGGTCAACATGGTGGCCTTGGTGCTGTGCCTGATCTTCGTCCCTCTGGCGCCCTTCATCTTTTGGGGCGTAAACGGTCTGCTTCTTGGCCGTGAATACGCAACTCAAGTGGCGCAACGCCGCTTGGGGTCCGAGGGCGCGCGCGCGTTTCGCAAGACGCACCGCTTCCGGTTATGGATGGCCGGCATTCTTATGGCGGTGCCGCTGACGATCCCACTGGTGAACCTGTTTATCCCGATCCTAGGCGTCGCCACCTTCACGCATCTCTACCACCGTTTGGCGCGCACGGCGGCTTAGCTGTCAGGTCCGATCACCTTGTAGAGGTTCATCGTGTCCGCGCTGAGGTAGCCATAGACAATCGCCAAGCACACCGGCACCCAGATCGCGACCGAGATCAGGGTGGTGATCGCAAACTTGCGCTTCATCCTCGGGTTCGCAGGGGCCGAGCGCGGGGTGCCTCGCGACACCTCCCCCATCTCGCTTTGGCTTGGGGTGCCGAAGGGCAGGACGCAAAACAGCACCAAGAACCAAATCACGGCGAAGACGACGACAGCTGATGTAAACGCCATTATGCTTGCTCCAACTCAACCAAGGTGCCTGTAAAATCTTTCGGATGCAGGAACAACACTGGCTTGCCATGCGCGCCAATCTTCGGCTCACCCGTACCCAGCACGCGGGCCCCGGTGGCCTTCAGATGGTCGCGCGCCTTAAGAATGTCGTCGACCTCGTAGCAGATGTGGTGAATGCCACCCGATGGGTTCTTGTCCAGAAACCCTTGAATGGGGCTGTTGTCGCCCAAAGGGTATAGAAACTCGATCTTGGTGTTCGGCAACTCGACAAACACAACCGTGACGCCGTGATCCGGCTCATCTTGCGGCGCGCCAACCTTGGCACCCAACGTGTCTTTGTACTGCGCACAGGCCGCATCCAGATCAGGCACGGCAATGGCCACGTGATTCAATCTGCCGATCATACGAGTTCTCCCTTGAGGATCATTGGCTCCAACGCGGTTATGAAGGGCGCAACAGCTCGTCGCAAGCCGCACAGGGTGTGTAAAATCCGCCCTATTCACTTTCTGTTAGGCAAGCATGGGCAAGCTTAGGCACAGAACCCGACTCACCCTCTTGCTGCCGGAGGCCATTATGCCAGACGATTCCATCCATCTAAACTTCACGTCCCACGCGACGACCCAACGCCCCCTATTGGGCCTGACTGTGCTCGTCGTCGAAGATAGCCGCTTCGCTTCAGAGGCTGTGCGCCTGCTGTGTATCAGGTCCGGCGCTCGTATTAGGCGTGCCGACAGCCTAACTGCTGCACGGCGTCATTTGCAGGTCTATCGCCCCTCCGTGGTGGTTGTGGATTTGGGCCTACCTGACGGCTCCGGGATCGATTTAATTCAGGAATTGTCCCAAGAGGACCCCACAGTGCGCCCCGTCATGATAGCAACCAGCGGGGCAGACGGTGACGGCCAAGCCACCGCGGCTTTGAGTGCAGGGGCACATGAATTCCTGCCCAAGCCATTCTCATCTGTCTGCGACTTTCAACAATTAATCCTAAACCACCTGCCAGAAGACATGCGCCCCAATGGTTTACGCGTTCTCAATCACGAAACGGTCTCTCCTGACCCCATCGCGTTGAACGAGGATCTGTTCCACTTGGACGAATTGCTCGGCAGCGGGCTTGATGCCCTGCCCTACGTCGCGCCGTTCTTGCAAGGATTGTCCCGCCTCGCGGATGATGCGGAACTCTCAAAGGTGTCAAAGGGCCTCACGCAAGCACATGTCACAGGCAAAGGCCGCCGCGACGCCATCCACGCAACCCGTGGATTGATCCAGCAACGACTAAGCGTTCACGAAATGGTCTAGAGCGCCGGGTCACTGGCAACACGCACCAGTCTTGTCAGTGCACCCAACGTCTCTATCTGCTGGCCATTGGCGTCAAAATTGGACGGTGCCAGCCAAGCCCCGAAGGCTTCCTTTAGGGCTGGCCACTCTTTGTCGATACACGCAAACCAAGCGGTGTCGCGATTGCGTCCTTTCACAACCGTCGCCTGACGGAAAACGCCCTCATAGCTGAACCCGAAACGTTGTGCGGCACGGCGCGATCCAACATTCGACGCATCACATTTCCACTCAAAGCGCCGGTAGCCCGCATCAAACGCCCATTGCATCATCAAAAATATCGCCTCGGTTGCAGCGGGGGTGCGCTGCAGTTCAGCTGAGAAATTGATGTGCCCCACCTCAATTGAACCCGCGTCCGGCGCAATCCTCAAATAACTTGCCACACCGCTGCAATGTCCCGTGCTTTTGGGGCGTATCGCATAGAACACCGGATCATTCGTCTGCGTAATGTCTTTCACCCAGCGGTGGTAACTCGCCGAAGACGCGAATGGCCCGTAGGGCAGGTAATCCCAAATCGCGTCATTGGCGGAGTTTGCCCGATGCAGATCCGCCGCATGTAAGTCCGGCACCAATTGCTCCAAGCTCACATATTGCCCCTCTAGGCTTTCGGCGTCAGGTCGTCCTCGGGGTGACCAATTCACAAGTTGGTCGTTGTCGTTACTCGTCAATGTCATTCCGTAAGCCTTTGGTCCTCATTCCATTCGATTCTAGGCAGGCTTGTCACGCACTGCAAAGGTTGATTTGGCCAAGAATGCTTCTCAAATTGACCTTCGTGTCACCCGAAACAAGACGCAATAGCGCCACGATTAAAGAGCATAACAATATTCAAGGTTGATTGGCCCGAGGTAAAAAGCCGGTCGCAGTTGATGAGTTTAGGAGAATAGAAATGTTCAATACGATAAAGAAATTCGCACTTACAGAAGATGGCGCTGCCGTTGTTGACATGACCATGCTTATGGCTGCGCTTGTTGGCCTTGCCTTGGCAGTGACTGCCTCGGTGTCTAACGGCATGGAAGACCTAAGTGGCGAATTGTCGACCACGATGGTTGATCACGACGTAAACCCTGCGTTCTAAATCTACCTCAGGCCAAAAGGCCTGGGTCACGCCCTAATTGCAGCCCCGGAAACACCAGTGTTTCCAAAGTGCTGGCCTCAACTCCGTACATTCCGTGCATCAGCCACGCGATGTAGGATCTGACGTCCGTGGTCGGCATCAGGTCACGCCGCGCATATAATGCGGCCTCGTCCAATCCGGGCCAATCGCCATAGACGCGACCACCGCGAATTGCTCCCCCAGCCATAATCATCGCGCCACCCGTCCCATGATCGGTTCCACGCGTGCCGTTTTCGCGCGCGGTGCGCCCAAACTCCGTCACTGCGACCACAGCCGTGTGATCCCAACGTGGTCCAAGTTCACTTTTCAAGGTCAGAACCGCGTCTTTCAGCCCGCCAAGCGCACGGGTTATGCCACGGGTTTGCCCGCGGTGCGTATCCCACCCCCCCAATGAGAAGGCCGCAATCCGCGATTCCTCGTTCAAGCGGCGTGCGGCGAACCTTGCTAAAACAGAGGCATCCCCCGCCTCGCGTGCGGATTTCAACGCGGCCCGCATGTCCCTGCTCGACATCCCAAAGCTGTCATCACTGGCCATGCCCAAGCTTTCCGCGATGGTGATTGCATCCATACTGGTGTCATGAAACAGCGCGTCATCATGGTAGATTTCCTCCAATAACAAGCGCGCTTGTGGCGACATGTCCAACCGGCCATCAGGCGACCAGCTTGACACAGGCGCCTTTCCCGAAACCAGCTTCATGTCAGATCGCCCGATTGCAAAGGCCGTCTCAGAGCCCGCATTCGGCATAACCTGCAACAACCGGTTCAACCAGCCATCCCGCACGCCTGCGCCGTCAATGTCCTGTCCCGTTCCGGCTTCCAACAAATCCTGCCCGTCGAAATGGCTCCGCTTGTCTCGGTAAGGCGTAGACACAGCATGCGCCGCCGCCAAATCCCCTTGTTTCCAAAGAGGCATCAGCTCCGCCAACGCCGGATGCAGCGCGAAAAAACCGTCTAAATCTGTCGCGCCGCTGTCACGTGACATGCCTAGGCCTGCGCGGTAACGCCTCAACAATGGATCACCTATGGGGCGCACTGCGTCCAACCCATCCATCGCCCCACGCAAAATGATAACCACCAATCGATTGTCACCAGGCGCTTGTGCAAATGTCATTGGCGTCAACACAGGGCTTGCGGCGGCCGAGCACCCAAGCGCCGTCGCACGCAGCAAAAATTTCCGGCGGGATAGGTCATCAACCATCGTCATCTCCTTTGAAATGCAGGCGATGCAAGGATCAACCCAACACCTTCGCGGCGTGTCTCGGCTGCGCGGGCCGCGAACTTAACCCGATCATCAGCGACACTTCCCAACGCCGCCCCCACAAAGTCCCTTGGGTCAGGCAGGCTGCGATAAAACGCAGATGGAGCCGACATCGCCCATTGAATGCGTGCCGCCAATCCTTGCGGGGTCACCCACGCCGCTGCGACCTCCGGCCAGCCATCAGGGCCGTTTGGGCGGTACAATTTCTGCCCCATCGCGGCCATTGGCGTCAAAACATAGGCCGCGCGTTTGCTGCGGTTCAGTTTCTTTAGGGTAATCTCTGGAACTTCCAAAACGCGCATAGCGGACAAGATGTAATCCACAGGTTGCTTCACCTTTTGTCCAAAGCTCGCCCATGCAAACGGATGATCGAGCATCACCTGATACACCGCCATTAAGTCGCCACCCGTCGCTCGAAAAGCATCGGCCATTTCGGCAACCATCGCCGCATCCGGCGCGTCAGACGTGAAATGCACCGCCAATTTGCGTGCGATATGCTGTGCCGTGTCGTCATGTGCCGCCAGATCATCAAGAAAGGCCATGACGTCATCTACAGACGGTGCGCCGCCGCCGTAACTTTGACCCAACACCGTCTCCGCGCCCGGTTCGGCCACCTTCGCGCGAAACACGAAGCCTTTGGTGACATCAGTCCCCATTCCCGTCAGGAGTTCCGCCAATTGGCGCACATCCGCCTGCGTATAGGCCCCGTCAACACCCAACGTGTGCAGCTCCAAAAGCTCCCGCGCGAGGTTCTCGTTTAACCCCCGCCGCCCCTTGGCCCCACGTGAATTCGGCCCAACCGAGGTGTTCTGATCCAGATAACCAAGCATCATCGGGCTGACCATCACCGCTTTCAACATATCGACGAACCGCCCCGTAATATGGGACCGGATCGTTTCCTCAATGTAGGAAGGCACCGCGTTTCGTGTCAGGTTGTTCTTGCCCACGGCGGTGAAGTGATCCGCCCAAAACCGCGTCAGGCGTTCGCGAAACGGCTGTGTGGTCGTGACGGAGCGCGACACCAACGGCGCAAAAGCATCTTGCAAGCGCAGGTTCAACTCGCGCCGCGCCTGTCGAAACTCATTGGCAAGCTTTTCTTCGTCAGCGCTATTGCGCCCCCGCCGCGCCAACTTTTGCAGGCGGCTAACCTCGCCAAATTCGCCATATAGGTCCGAGTAAGGCCGTATCGGGAAATTCTGCGCGGCAACATCCGCCCCGCGCAATTGCGCCATCACATCACGCACAGAGCCGGCAGGCTCTATGCTTGGCGATAGCCCTTCGCCAAAGCGAATGGCGGCAATGTCTGGTGTAAACGCCATGGGGCGGCTCTTTCCTCAACTTGGGCTACGCTACTCTAGCGCACCTTGGACGCAAATCCGTTGAAAAATGATTGAGCGCCGCCCCTCATGGCAACATATCGCTTTAGTCTTGCGGGATAACCCGCAGGCCCAATTCCATCAGCTGATCGGCCATAGGCTCGTTCGGCGCGTCCATCATCAAGTCTTCGGCACGTTGGTTCATCGGGAACAGGATCACTTCGCGAATGTTGGCCTCATCCGCCAGCAACATCACGATGCGGTCGATGCCTGCCGCACAACCACCGTGGGGTGGGGCGCCGTATTTGAACGCGTTCACCATGCCGCCGAACCGCTTGCGCACCTCGTCTTCGCCGTAGCCTGCCAGCTCAAACGCTTTGAACATGATCTCTGGGCGGTGGTTCCGGATCGCGCCCGAAATCAGCTCGTAGCCGTTACAGGCCAAGTCGTATTGGTAGCCCAGCACGTCCAGCGGGTCGCCTTGCAGTGCTTCCATCCCACCTTGCGGCATCGAGAACGGGTTGTGCGAGAAGTCGATCTTGCCGGTTTCCTCGTGCGCCTCATACATCGGGAAGTCCACGATCCATGCGAAGGCAAAGCGGTCCAAATCGGTCAGCTTCAGCTCATTGCCGATCTCCACGCGTGCGCGGCCTGCAACAGCTTCAAAGGATGACGGCTTGCCACCCAAGAAGAATGCCGCGTCGCCGACTTCCAGACCCAATTGCTGGCGGATGGCTTCCGTGCGCTCTGGTCCGATATTTTTGGCCAACGGGCCGGCCGCTTCCATGCCCTCACCCTGATCACGCCAGAAGATATAGCCCATACCAGGCAAGCCTTCTTTTTGTGCAAAAGCGTTCATGCGGTCACAAAATTTACGCGATCCGCCTTTTGGCGCAGGAATGGCGCGGATCTCGGTGCCGTCTTGCTCAAGGATTTTCGCGAAGATCGCAAAGCCGGAGTCCTTAAAGTGCTCGGACACAACCTGCATTTTGATCGGGTTGCGCAGGTCAGGCTTGTCGGTGCCGTACCAAAGGGCCGCGTCCTTGTAGGAAATCTGCTCCCACTCGCTGTCCACTTTGCGACCGCCGCCGAACTCTTCAAACACGCCCTGTAAAACGGGCTGGATCGTGTTGAACACGTCCTCTTGCTCCACAAAGCTCATCTCAAGGTCGAGCTGGTAGAAGTCGGTGGGCGAGCGGTCTGCGCGCGGATCTTCATCGCGGAAGCACGGTGCGATTTGGAAGTATTTGTCGAAGCCCGACACCATCAACAACTGCTTAAACTGCTGCGGGGCTTGTGGCAGCGCGTAGAACTTGCCCGGATGCAGGCGCGACGGCACAAGGAAGTCGCGCGCACCTTCAGGGCTGGAGGCAGTGATAATAGGCGTCTGGAATTCTTTGAACTTCATGTCCCACATGCGCTGGCGCATGGACGATACCACGTCGGAACGCAGGATCATGTTGCGCTGCAACTTCTCGCGGCGCAGGTCCAAGAAGCGGTACTTCAGGCGGGTTTCCTCAGGGTATTCCTGATCGCCAAACACCATCAAAGGCAACTCGTCAGAGGCACCCAGAACTTCGATGTCGCGGATAAACACTTCAACTTCGCCGGTTGGCAGCTTGGAGTTAACCAACTCAGGCGCGCGCGCCATGACGTTGCCGTCAATGCGGATACACCATTCGGAACGGACTTTCTCGACGTCCTTGAAAACGGGGCTGTCAGGGTCGGCCAAAACTTGCGTCACGCCGTAATGATCGCGAAGATCGATAAAGAGGATGCCGCCGTGATCTCGGACGCGGTGCACCCAACCAGAAAGGCGAACATTATCGCCTACGTTGGCGGCGGTCAGGTCTGCACAGGTATTGCTACGGTAAGCATGCATGATATGGGGCCCTCTTTGGCGTAAATCTGTTTCGGCCCGATACACATGCCCACGGCAGCAAAGTCAAGCAAGCGGGGCTCAATTCTGCGCGTTGAGCGAATTATTTGACAACTGTTTGGTTTTCCGGCCCTCTACCTGCGCATATACCCCGACCGCACTCGGCAAAACACTCAAAATACTCAAAATACGGGAAATCGAATTCTATGTGGGAAAGTCTACTTGGCACATTGCTCAAGCAGCTCATTAAGGACGGCACGTTAACAGTCCATCTTAACTCTGGTACTCAATTCACGGTTGGGAATGGTACCACTCCTCAGGTCACAGTCCACCTGACGGATGACACCCTGCCAAGCAAGTTGATCAGAAATCCCGAGCTCGCCATGGGTGAGGCCTACATGAATGAGACCCTCACAATAGATAATGATGACGTTCGCGGGCTTCTGACCCTCGTGGTTCGCAATTTCCAAGGCGGAAATCTTCCTTGGCATCAAACACTTGCAAGAAATTTGAGAATAGCAAAGCGCAAATGGGACCAATGGATTCCCCATTCAGTCGCTAAGAAAAATGCCGAGCATCACTACGATATATCAACGCCATTTTACTACCTCTTCCTAGATGACGACAAGCAATACACCTGCGCCTACTTCAAGGATTCCGCATACACGTTAGAGCAAGCCCAAGAGGCCAAGAAAGCCCATATTGCGGGCAAGTTGCTGCTTAAGCCCGGTATGAAAGTGCTCGATATCGGCTCCGGTTGGGGCGGTTTGGCGATCACCTTGGCGAAGGATTACGGCGTTCATGTTGTGGGGCTAACCTTGTCCAGCGAACAGCGAAAAGCCGCGACATTGCGCGCCGAAGAGGCCGGTGTCGCCGATTTGGTTGAGTTCCGCCTGCAAGATTACAGAGACAATACCGAGGAATTCGACCGGATTGTTTCCGTTGGAATGCTGGAACATGTGGGCCAGCCACAATATCCAACTTATTTTCACCAAGTGGAGAAAAACCTTAAGGAAGATGGCGTGGCTCTCATCCACTTCATCGGGCGCAGCGGCCCTCCGGGCAACCTGTCGCCCTGGTTCCAAAAGTATATTTTTCCAGGTGGCTACACCCCGTCATTGTCCGAGGTCGCCAGCGTTGTAGAAAAAACCTCTCTGGAGGTGGCAGATATCGAGGTTTGGCGCACGCATTACGACCGCACTCTTTATGAATGGCTGATCCGGTTCGAGGACAACTTGGAAGAGACCCGTGCGCTCGGCTACGACGAACGTTTCATCCGCATGTGGCGTTACTACCTTATCGCGTCAGAGTTGAGCCTCTCCGACATGCCCCATGTTCTATACCATGTGCAGCTTCACAAGCATCAAACCACGGTGCCGATCACCCGTGATTACCTTTATGTCGACGGGGCGCCACAGCCGCATACCTCCTTCCCCGAAGGCTTCAAGCCGAGGAAATAGCAGCACCGCAACACTTGCCCCACTCTTTCGCCCTCAAAACACTCAGCGTTTGAGGGCGGATAGCAATCGTAGTATCTAGCCCCTCATTCTACGACGTTGACAGTACTCCCTTAAGGGCATTCGCATGAGTTCACATTTTAAGCCTGCCTTGCTGTGCCTCGTGTTTCTCGCGGCAATGACTTTGTATTTCCAAGGCGCGGCGAATTCAGACTTTCTGGCGGTTTATCTGGCAGGGCTTAGCCTCGCGAACGGAATGCCGGATCAGGTCTATCCAGCTTTGATACCGGTTTTCGACCTGTCTTATCCGGACAGCTGGCGGGAGTTGGCAACGGCCAAGGGCGTGGACGAGACCACTATGCTCTACCCGTTCATCTACCCCCCTTTGTGGGCGGTCATCGCATCTTGGGTTGCCCCGCTTATCAGCCTTTCGAAAGTGTCCATCGGACTGCCCGTGATCAACTCTGCCTTGTTGATGGGGTGCTCTTGGCTGGCTTGGCGTATCACGCGCAGCGCCGTGCCTTTGACGCTCTGGCTCAGCGTCGGCTTTCTCACGATGGCCACGACCACCTTCGGCTATGTCGCCTTGGCACAGGGCCAGCCCCAAATCCTGACCACGTTTCTTATTCTGCTCGCAATCGAGCGGTCTCGCGCAGATGCGCCAATAACCGCTGGTGGCTGCCTAGCGCTCGCGGCCTCCATCAAAGTCTACCCAATGCTGTTGGTCGTGATTTGGCTTGCTCGAAAAGATTGGCGTTCGGTGGCCAGCTTTATTGGTTTCGGCGTTTTAGCGATCATCGCATCCGTAGGGTTGGCGGGATGGCCATTACACCAAACATTCTTGGCCCAAATCGGCGTGATCTCGGGGTCGGTTTTGGTGACCCCTCTATCCTATAACTTCACGGCGTTGATGACGGCATTCACGCAAAACGTATTTGCCGCCTCAGACACATTCACCAGCACCACGCCGTCGGGCCTTTCACTGGTCAATAAGATCGCCCTCATATTGGCACTGCTCACTGCGGTCGTCTCAGCGGCGCGCGCCTCCACCGATACGCTATATGCCTGTGTCTGGCCTTTGCTGCTTTTGGCTGTGTCTTTCTTTAGCCCGATGAGTTGGTCCTATCACTTCCTATCTACCTTGGCCTTCGCACCACTGGTATTTGCCAGCGATCGCGTTCTGCCCAAGATGGGTTTGGCCTATCTGGTCGTGGCAAGTTCCATCGCGGTCGCACTGGTGATTGGGGACGAGATGCCGCGTCCGCACATGCTGTTCTTCGCAGGCCTTAGCTCTTTGGTCGCTTTGGCCGCAGCTGTTTTAACGGCGCGCCCTAAATCCGGTGATTGATCTGGTCGAACTGATCGAATTCATCACGCCACCTTGGTCCTAGCTAAAAGAATCTCAAATCCCTTCCTCACATGCCCTTGCGCCCACTTGGTGGACTCCTTAAACCCACGATAATTTGCGCAACTTGGGGTCCGGAACATGCCAAAAAGAACCGATATCAAATCCATCATGATCATCGGCGCAGGCCCCATCGTTATTGGGCAGGCCTGCGAATTCGATTACTCTGGCGCGCAAGCCTGTAAGGCGCTTCGCGAAGAAGGCTACCGCGTCATCTTGGTGAACTCGAACCCCGCCACGATCATGACCGACCCCGACATGGCCGACGCTACATACATTGAGCCGATCACGCCCGAAGTTGTCGCCAAGATCATCGAGAAAGAACGCCCCGACGCGCTGCTGCCCACGATGGGCGGGCAAACGGGCCTTAACACCTCGTTAGCATTGGAAGAAATGGGCGTCCTCGACAAGTTCAACGTCGAGATGATCGGCGCGAAACGCGACGCAATCGAGATGGCAGAGGACCGCAAATTGTTCCGCGAGGCCATGGACCGCCTCGGCCTAGAAAACCCCAAAGCCACCATCGCCAACACGATGGAAGAATGCATGGACGCCATCGAATACGTCGGCCTGCCAGCCATCATCCGCCCCGCGTTCACCTTGGGCGGCACAGGCGGCGGCGTGGCGTATAACCGCGACGATTACGAGCACTTCTGCAAAACCGGCCTCGACGCGTCGCCAGTGAATCAAATCCTGATCGACGAATCTCTACTCGGCTGGAAAGAATTTGAGATGGAAGTTGTTCGCGACCACGCCGACAACGCCATCATTGTGTGTGCCATTGAAAACATCGACCCAATGGGCGTCCACACGGGCGACAGCATCACCGTGGCCCCTGCCCTGACGCTGACCGACAAAGAATACCAAGTGATGCGCAACGCCTCCATCGCCGTTCTGCGCGAAATTGGCGTGGAAACCGGTGGCTCCAACGTGCAATGGGCCGTGAACCCAGCCGATGGCCGTATGGTTGTTATCGAGATGAACCCTCGTGTGTCCCGCTCCTCCGCTCTCGCATCCAAAGCAACCGGTTTCCCGATCGCCAAAATCGCGGCCAAGCTGGCCGTGGGCTTCACGCTGGACGAACTGGACAATGACATCACAGGCGTCACACCTGCCTCCTTCGAGCCAAGCATCGACTATGTCGTCACCAAAATTCCACGCTTTGCCTTCGAGAAGTTCCCAGGCTCCGAGCCCTACCTGACCACCGCGATGAAATCCGTGGGCGAGGTCATGGCCATTGGCCGGACCATCCACGAGTCCCTTCAAAAAGCACTGGCCTCCATGGAAACCGGCCTGACCGGTTTTGATGAGCCGGACGTGGACGGCCTGCCCGCCGCCGATGCGCTGGAATATAAAGACCAAAACGACACGCGCATCCTTGTAGGCAAAGACGCCGCCGCGCAGGAAGCCATCGACAAGGCCCTGACCCGCGAGCTGGCCAAGCAAACACCTGACCGTATCCGCGTCATCGCCCACGCCATGCGCTTTGGCTTCTCCAACGACGAGATCAACCAAATCACCGCGTTTGACCCATGGTTCCTTGACCGCATCCGCGAGATCATCGAAGCCGAGGCGACAATCCGCAAGGACGGCCTGCCCATGACCGAGGACGCCCTGCGCGACCTTAAAATGCTGGGCTTCTCTGATGCTCGCTTGGCCATCCTAACCGGCCGCGCCGAGACCGACGTGCGCAAAGCGCGCCAGAACCTTGGCGTGAACGCCGTGTTCAAACGCATCGACACTTGCGCCGCCGAGTTCGAGGCGCAAACCCCCTACATGTATTCCACCTACGAGAGCCCAATGATGGGCGAGGTCGAATGCGAGGCACGTCCATCCGACGCCAAAAAGGTCGTCATCTTGGGCGGTGGCCCAAACCGCATCGGCCAAGGGATCGAATTCGACTACTGCTGTGTGCACGCCTGCTACGCGCTGACCAAGCAGGGCTACGAGACGATCATGATCAACTGCAACCCCGAGACTGTGTCGACCGACTATGACACCTCAGACCGGTTGTACTTCGAGCCGCTCACCTTTGAGCACGTCATGGAAATCCTGCGCGTAGAGCTGGAAAACGGCTCCCTGCACGGCGTCATCGTGCAATTCGGCGGCCAAACCCCGCTGAAAATCGCGCAAGCTTTGCAAGACGAGGGCATCCCGATCCTCGGCACCTCTCCTGACGCGATTGATCTGGCCGAGGACCGCGAACGCTTCCAGCAGTTGGTCGAAAAGCTTGGCCTCAAGCAGCCGCACAACGGTCTGGCCCACTCCGACGCCGAGGCCTTCGAGAAGGCCGTCGAGATCGGCTTCCCACTGGTGATCCGCCCCTCCTATGTGCTGGGTGGTCGCGCCATGGAAATCGTCCGCGATCAGGCGCAGTTGGAACGCTACATCTCCGAGGCCGTGGTGGTCTCCGGCGACAGCCCTGTGCTCTTGGACAGCTACTTGTCCGGTGCGGTTGAGGTTGACGTCGACGCGCTGTGCGACGGCGAAAACGTCCATGTCGCGGGCATCATGCAGCACATCGAGGAGGCCGGCGTGCACTCCGGTGACAGTGCCTGCTCCCTGCCCCCATATTCCCTGTCCAAGGACATCATCCAGCAGCTTCGCGACCAGACGAAGGCCCTTGCCCTCGCTCTCAACGTGGTCGGCTTGATGAACGTCCAATTCGCCATCAAGGGCGAAGTGATCTACTTGATCGAGGTCAACCCTCGCGCCTCGCGCACCGTGCCGTTCGTGGCCAAGGCCATCGGCTCCCCCATCGCGTCCATCGCGGCGCAAGTTATGGCGGGTGCCAAGCTGGGCGACTTCGACCTGATCGACCCGATCATCGACACTTATGCGGTCAAAGAGGCCGTGTTGCCCTTCGCCCGCTTCCCTGGCGTTGATACGATCCTCGGGCCAGAAATGCGCTCCACGGGTGAGGTCATGGGCTCCGACAAGAATTTCCACATGGCCTTCCTCAAGGCGCAAATGGGTGCAGGCACCGAGCTGCCGCTGGACGGCAAAGGCAAGGTGTTCATCTCCATCCGCAACGAGGACAAGACCCCCGCAATGCTGGAGGCCGCAACAGCGCTTTCAGGCCTCGGCCACGCCCTTGTCGCCACACGCGGCACGGCTGCTTGGCTGAATGATCAAGGCGTCGAGTGCGAGACGGTCAACAAGGTCTATGAGGGCCGTCCGAACATCGTCGATCAAATGAAAGACGGTCTCGTGTCGCTGGTCCTCAACACCACCGAGGGCGCGCAGGCGGTAGAAGACAGCCGAGACATCCGCTCCATCGCCCTCTACGATAAAATCCCCTACTTCACGACCGCCGCTGCAGCCCACGCATGTGCGCTGGCCATGAAGGCACGGGTTGAGGGTGAAATTGGGGTGCTGGCGTTGCAGGGGTAGGCATGCAATTTGATCAGCGACAACTAGACTATTTCAACGCCTCATCGGGTGCATACTCAGAGGCGACCGAGCGAGAAATTTACGACTCTCAGATTACCGCCACAGATTATGAAGCCCTATTGCTATTCGATTACTTTGATTATGATCAAATTCATCGGGGAAATGTTAAAAGCAACCCTGATGCCGCATCAAAACCGTTCAAAATACATCCAAGCGGCGAAAGCGTCGAACTCAACCTAGTGTTTCCAAAACCTGGTAAAGACGAGTTACGACTCTACCTTCGAAAAGGCGTGTTTAAACCCCGCGAAGGGGCAGTGTGGTACCTCTTCGTAAGAAATAGCGAGATGTGGCTTGGTCAAATGTCACAAACCGTTTGGCGTGGCCGCTTCCTAGAAGGCACTGATAACGCTGAAGAGAACCTACTTGACGACGATGCTTCAGCAGACTTCCAACAAGTATTAAATGATCAAAGCGGCACTGCTCGAGCAGTACCCGATCTCGTTCTAAGAAGTGGGCAGCATTTCGCACGGTCTGCTAAGGTTGCACGCGACGCTATCCGAAACTCGGGATTCTGTTGCGAAGTCTACCCCGAATACCCATCGTTTACATCGCGTGTCACCGCCAAGCCATATGTAGAGGCGCACCACTTTATCCCGATGGGTTTGCAGGGAAGTTTCGCTTCTTCACTAGATGTAGAAAGCAATATTTGCGTTCTCAACCCGACGGTGCATCGCCTCGTTCACAGTGGTGTCATTAGCGAAGTTGAGCCCGTAGTCGAGCAGCTTTTCGAGCACCGAAAAGACTTTGTTCATGGTATTGGGCTAGTACTCGATGACATTCGCAACATATATCTGAAGCTCTAGCCCCCCACAAAGTGTTGTGACGTTTGAGGATCAAGGCTACTATATCAAGATGACAACGTTCATCGATCTCTTTGCCGGAATTGGAGGCTTTCGCTATGCTCTTGAAGAGCATCAGGGGAATTGTGTGTTCTCTAGCGAAATTGATCCAAAGGCCCGCGACACCTACAAACGCAACTTTGGCGATGAACCTGCGGGAGACATCCGTGACTTCACTGGAACGGGTATTTCCGATGAAAAACTAGACCAGCTCATCCCAAACCATCGCATTCTAACAGGCGGGTTTCCCTGCCAGCCATTTAGCTTAGCTGGGGTTTCATCTAGAAATTCTTTAGGTCGCAAACATGGCTTTATGGACGAAACTCAAGGAACGCTATTTTTCGACATCGCACGGATAGCAAAGGTTAAGCAACCAGACGTCTTATTCTTAGAAAACGTGGCCAACTTAATGACCCACAACAAAAAGAAGACATTTGAAACGATCAAGGCCGTCATTGAAAATGATCTTGGATATAGCTTTCACGCCAAAGTACTGAGCTCAGCGACATTAGTTCCCCAAAAACGAAGACGCTGTTTCATTGTAGCCTTCAAAAATAAAAAAACGCCGTTTTCATTCCCAGAGCTGACAGGCCCTGAGCTACCACTAAGTTCAATCCTTGATGACAACGTGCCAGATAGTTTCACTTTAAGTGATCGCATGTGGGCTGGTCACCAAAGACGTACAAAGCACAACAAAGAAAGAGGAGTAGGGTTCTCTGCATTAGAGGCCGACCTTTCGAAGCCTTCTAATACTATTGTTGCCCGCTACTACAAAGACGGCAAGGAGTGTTTGATTCCTCAACTCGGTAAAAACCCCCGCATGCTCACCCCAAATGAGTGCCGCCAACTACAAGGGTTTCCAGAGTCCTTTGCCTGCCACCCCTCAAAATCCGTGGCTTATAAGCAATTCGGAAATGCAGTAGCCGTTCCGCTCGTAAGAGCGATATTTGGCGAAATATTGAAGGGTTTGAATTCAACTTCACAGGCAAGAAACCCCCTCTTGGCTGCAGAATAACTCCTAGCATGCCCATCTAGACCTCAACGACTAGACTAGTAGACCGCCCTCAAGAGACGACCCAAACCGCTAGTTTGCTGGCCTCGAAAAGTGCCATACACATTGCCGACGGTTTGCCGACGCGCGGCAGACCTTGGTTTTGGTGGTGTTTTAAATGGTTTCGTCTTCCAGATGCAGCTTCATCTCGACCAGAACTTTTTGTAGCTCCAGCGTCTCGGATAGCATCCGTTTCGCCTCGGTCACCGTGATGATCCCGTCAGATATCGACTGGTTATACTCCGACATCAGCATCGCAAACCGCTGCGCCAGCGCCACGACATTGCTGTTCACCGACCCCGTTTCATTGCTCTTGCGGCCCGTATCAACGTCCAACGCATTGCCATTAACCTCGGCCAGCGCTTGGGTGACATGCGGAAAGCTTGCCTTAGCCTCAAGGGCCGCAACCGCGTCCAGTGGCATATAACGGTCCGCGTGCTCATCGGATTCCGAATAGTACCGCCCCAACGTGGCCTTAGAACGACCGGTCAGCTCACAGGCCACTTCAACACCCACATCCTTAACCAAGGCTTCGGTGTGTTTCTTCAGGTAACGGTTCATTTTCGTCATAGTCGTGTCTTCCCTCAGGCGATTCTGGCCTTTTGGGGGAATAGCCTAAAGCCTTTCCCCTGCGCAATTGTTTTCCCTCAAGCTATGTCTTAGTGGCCCCTAGGGTATGGGGGCAACGGGGGGCGTGTTGTGCTGAACACACCCTTTTAGGTGAGGGGCGTCGAAGTGTGCGCTGCCGGGTAATCAGCGCGTGCTTTGGTCGCTTTCCCTAGCGCGCTCCTCACCGACCTTGCTCCAAATGGTCAGCTTTGCTACGTGAGGCGCTATGGCAAAACTATACTTCCATTATTCTACTATGAACGCGGGAAAGTCGACGCTCCTTTTGCAAGCGGCGCATAACTATCAAGAGATGGGTATGGATACCTACCTGTTGACCGCCGATTTTGATGACCGTGCCGGCACGGGAAAAATTGGCTCCCGCATTGGCCTAGCTCGCGAGGCCGACATTTACGGCAAGACGCACGACCTTTTTGAAATGATCAAAACCCGCCTAAAACAAGGCCCCATTGCCTGCGTCATGGTGGATGAGGCCCAATGGCTATCAAAAGAGCAAGTTTGGCAGCTTGCCCGTGCCGTGGACGATCTAAACGTCCCCGTCATGTGCTACGGCCTACGCGTAGACTTTCGGGGCGAACTGTTCCCCGGATCGGCCGGCCTACTCGCACTAGCTGACGAAATGCGCGAGGTCCGCACGATCTGCCACTGCGGCAAGAAGGCCACTATGGTTATCCGAAAAGGGGCAGATGGGGCCGCTGTCGTCGACGGGAATCAGGTGCAGGTCGGTGGGAACGAGACTTATGTCTCCTTGTGCCGCAAACATTTCCGAGAAGCCATCGGCGACCAACCGTGAAACGGGTCGCGCTCTGGGTCTTGGTTCTGTGCATAGGCGGTTTTACGGGCTATGTCGCACGCGACTTGCAGGACATATTTTCGGACCTAAACACCGCTGGCGTGATTGACTGGCAGGCATCACGCATGGATCTGATCGAGGAACTTGCGGTATCAGCCTGCGCCACAGCTTCCGATTTGCGCGAAGCGGCGGATGCGCGAGGGTGGCAGATCGGGCCGGATTTCAACCCCGGCTCCGCGCCCTTCGATCAAGCCGTGGAAGTATTGTGGGTAGATGTGACGCCGGGTTTGCCGTTCTCTAAATGGGACCGAGAACCGTTCGGCTTTGACCAAAACGGCTGCCTGCTGCGTTAGGGGTAGCATGTGCTAAACTGGGTTTGGCAACGCCGCGCCCGCTGCGAAAGCAATTAGGTTATCAAGTGCCATCATGCCCATGCTTGTGCGCACCTCTAAGGTATTGGTGCCCAAATGCGGAAGGAGTACGACGTTCTCCATTTTCTTCAACGCGTCCGGCACCCGAGGCTCTTGCTCATAGACATCCAAGCCAGCGCCACCGATTTGGCCCGCGTCCAGCGCCGAGATCAAAGCCGCCTCATCAACAACGTCGCCACGGGATATGTTGACGAAAATGGCGTGAGATTGCATGGCGTCAAACACGCCTGCCCCAATCAGGTGGCGCGTGGCTGGCCCTCCCGGCGTTGCGGCGACAACAATGTCCGAGGCGGCGGCGACGGCCTCCATACCAGCCAGTTGCGTCGCCCCATCTATGTCTTTCTGGGAGCGATTTGCGAATACGATCTTGCAGCCGAAACCAAGGCGGCAACGGGTCGCAATGGCCTGCCCGATGCGCCCCATCCCGATGATGCCAACGGTCTTTCCGGTTAGGTGCAACCCCAGCATTTGCGTAGGTTGCCAGCCAGTCCAATTCCCTGCCCGTACCAATCGCTCCCCTTCACCAGCCCGCCTTGCGGCCATCAACATCAAGGTCATTGCGATATCCGCCGTGGCGTCCGTCACCGCCCCTGGCGTGTTGGTCACCGCGATCCCTTGGGCCGTCGCGGCCTCCACGTCGATGTGGTTGAAGCCTACGCCAAAGTTGGCCAGCAACTTGGCGCGAGGGGTGGCGGCAGAGATCGCAGCCCCCGTGAATTGGTCCCCTAGTGTCGGCAAGATCACATCATACGCGCCAATCGCAGCGGTAACTTCCGCCTCGCTCATTGGATCTGAGGTGTCGCGCAATGTGACCTCAAACTCATCACGTGCCTTGTCCATAACGGCAGGGGGCAACATCCGCGAAATAAGAAGCTTCATCAATACAACCTTCCGCCAATCGGCACATCTTTATCCGGTGTCAGCAACACCACTTCATCGTCACCATCCGGCACGCCAAGGACCAATATCTCGGACATGAACTTGCCGATCTGGCGAGGTGGGAAATTCACCACTGCCATCACCTTTTTACCCGGCAAGTCGTCAGGCGTGTAGTGCTTGGTGATCTGGGCCGAGCTTTTCCGTTCCCCGATTTCGGGGCCAAAATCCACCCATAGCTTGATCGCGGGCTTGCGCGCTTCTGGGTAGGGTTCCGCCTTGGTGATCACGCCGACACGCACATCGACTTTCATGAAGTCGTCGAATGAAATCTCGTTCATTGCTTCCCCAACTCCCGCCCGCGCTCCGTGGCGGCCTTGACCGCGCGGCCCAACAGGTCGGGGAAACCTGCGGCTTCGTCCATGAGTACGTTCAATGCGGCGGCGGTTGTCCCGCCTGGGCTGGTGACGTTGATGCGCAATTGCGCAGGGCTTTCTTGCGCGTCTTCGGCCAGCGCCCCCGCCCCTGCGACTGTCGCTTTGGCCAATTGCATCGCCATGTCGTCCGGCAAGCCTTGCGCCACGCCCGCCGCTGCCAAGGTTTCGATCAGATGGAACACATATGCGGGGCCAGATCCTGACACGCCCGTCACCGCGTCGATTTGTGCCTCGCTGATCAACCGCACGACCTGCCCCACCGCTTGCAGCAATCCGTCCGCGAGGTCGAGATGCGCTGTTGTTGTTCGCCCGTTCCCGATGATCGCGGTGATGCCCTTGCCTACCGCTGCTGGTGTGTTGGGCATGGAACGCACGATGGGTGTATTCGCCCCCAATGCATCCTCAAAATGCTGGATCGAGGTGCCAGCCGCAATCGATAAGAACAACGTCTCGCCATTCCCGAGCGCCACCATTCGCGGCAGTGCATCGCCCATCATTTGCGGCTTAACCGCCAGCAGCACAATCGCGGGGTTTTCGGGCAGGTCTTCATTGACGTGGACGCCTTGCCCCTTCACCCAGTCCGACGGATTTGGGTCCAGGACATAGACAGCACCTGCATCGACACCGCCCTTGAGCCATCCTTCGAGTAAGGCGGAACCCATTTTGCCGCAGCCCAGCAGCACCAGCCCGCGTGTGTTAATTTCTGAAAAATCCATGAAGCCCCCGTTATCGTCAGAGGCTAACGTTAGGCGCGCCCGTAGGCTTCCGCAATGGCAACATTCATCGCGTCTTGCGGTGTCCGGTCGCCCCAACACACCAGTTGGAACGCGGGGTAGAACCGCTCGGACGCCATAATCGCCGCCGACAGCATTTTGTCGATCTGCTCCGCTCCCGCGTCGCAGCCGCCAGACAGGATCAACCCGTAGCGGTAGACCATCAGTTGCTGCGCGTGCCAGTAGGTAAACGCGCCGGTCCAGCAGGTGTCATTCGCACGGTTCAGCATGTCATAGAGGGCCGGAAGCTTGTCCTCTGGCGGCTCCATCTCGAAGGTCGAGACCAGACGGAGCGTCTCGTCATGGTGCGACCAAGCCAGCGTGATCGAGTAGGTCCGCCATTGCCCCTCAATCGCCATCGCGATTTGGTCTTCCGCAATACGGTCAAATTCCCATTCGTGATGGGCTGCAAGGGTTTCCACCACATCAATAGGGTGCAAATCTTCGGTCTCGAAGTACTGCTCTAGGCTGGACATGCTCGGCCCCCATCCAGATTGCGCTGATAGGGTTAAGCTGAGACCCAACAGGCAGTGTTTTATACTACAGGTCGCTTGTTCACCGCGAGCCTTGCCTAGATGTTGTGACTTATCCAAGTCTCTGTAAAGAACTTATTTAGTGTTACCCACAACAGATTGTGGTTCCTGTGGGTGAAACCCACTATTTAGGCGGTTGTCCACAGACCGCGCAGCTCGGGGATTTCTTGAGGTTGATCAGGCGGGTCTCGGAATACAGCGCATCATAAATCAGCATCTGCCCTTTCAGGGGCGCACCAGCCCCCGTGACATGCTTGATCGCTTCCACCGCCATCATGGAACCAACCACGCCCGGCAATGCCCCCACCACCCCCGCTTCGGCGCAAGACGGAGCCAGCCCGTCCGCCGCAGCCGTTGGAAAAACGCAGGCGTAGCATGGGCCTTCACTGGCAGGATGAAACAAGCTCAACTGCCCCTCCCATTGCGTAATCGCGCCAGATATCAACGGCTTGCCAAGTTGCACCGCCGTTTGGTTCACCAGATACCGCGTGTCCGCATTGTCAGATCCATCAAGGATCAAATCATAATCCGCGAACAGTTCCGCCGCCATGTCGGCTTCCAGCCTGCGGTGGTATGGGCGGATGGTGACAAAGGGGTTTTGGGCCTGCAAGGCCTCTTGCGCCGAGAACACTTTGGGCATGTCGATCCGTGCATCCGTGTGGATCACCTGCCGCTGCAGGTTGGAGCTGTCCACCACATCGTCGTCAATCACGCCAATGGTGCCAATGCCCGCCGCAGCCAAGTATTGCAACGCAGGCGCGCCCAAGCCACCAGCCCCGATGACCAGCACCTTCGCCTTCTTCATTTTCTTTTGCCCAGGCCCGCCGATTTCGCGCAACACGATGTGGCGCGCGTAGCGGTTCAACTCTGCGTCGGTAAACTTATCCGATGGCACAGATCCGACCTCATCCTTCGCCGCGCGTTGCTTCAAACGTGCCAAAACCGCGCGGTATCCCAAAACGATTGCTGCTAGCCCCCCGAAGATCGCCCAACCCGATAGCGTGCCCGTTGTCGATTTAATCGGGTTGCTGTCGGGGAGTGTGAGCTGCGCAAAAATCACCAGCGAGAACAACACGACAAACGAGGTTACCTGTGCGCGCTGGCTTGCCCCAAGCAGCCGACCAACCAGCCCCATAATCGCGGCTATAACAAGGACTAACCCCATGTCAGCCGCGCCCAGTAGAGCCAAAGCCGCCCGCGCCGCGCGTGGTGTCCGACAGCTCTGACGTCAACGCAAACCGCGCCTGCACCACGGGGGCCACGATCATCTGCGCCACGCGGTCACCATGGGCGATTGTAAACGGCTCTGTGCCAAGGTTGATCAAAATCACACCCAACGGCCCACGATAATCACTATCAATCGTGCCGGGTGTGTTGGGTAGGCTGATACCATGCTTCAAGGCTAGGCCCGAACGCGGGCGAATTTGCACCTCGAACCCTACGGGAATTTCTACACGAAGCCCCGTCGGCACCAAGGCCCGCGCCATGGGGGGCAAAACAAGCCCGCTCAACCGATCCGCTGACGCTAAATTAGCCCGCAAGTCTGCCCCAGCCGCGCCTTCGGTCTCATAGGATGGCAAGCCAAGCGTTGGGTCGGCGTCATCTGTCCAAGTGAATTGCAAAGTCGGGGTCACGACAGTTCCTCGGCGATTTTGGCTGCAATTTTGGCGGCGACTTGATCCTTGGTCAGTCGCGGCCAGACGTCCGCTCCCTCGCTGGTTATGATCGTCACGGCATTCTCGCTGCCGCCCATGATCCCTGTCTCTGGGCTGACGTCATTGGCCACGATCCAGTCGCAGCCTTTGCGTTTCAGCTTCGACGCGGCGTTGGTCATAACATTGTCGGTCTCAGCCGCGAACCCGACAACCAGTTGCGGGCGGCCTTTCTTCATCTGCGATACCCCCGCCAAGATGTCGGGGTTTTCCGAGAACTCCAATGCAGGGGCCTTGCCCGAGCCGTCTTTCTTCATCTTGGAGCCAGAGGCATTCTCGACCCGCCAATCCGCCACTGCGGCGGCAAACACAGCCGCATCTGCGGGCAAGGCCGCCTCCACGGCATCCTTCATCTCTTGCGCGGTTTGCACGTGGACCACCCCCACACCACTTGGAGGGGGCACATCTGCGGGGCCGGTCACGAAGCTGATCTTCGCCCCCAACGCCGCCAACGCACGGGCCAATGCGGTGCCCTGTGCACCAGAGGATCGGTTTGCGATGTAGCGCACGGGGTCAATCGGCTCATGCGTCGGGCCGGACGTCACGATGATATGTTTGCCTTTAAGGGGCCCGTCGAGCAGTGCGGCCTCAACCGCGTCAACAATCGTCAAAGGCTCCGACATGCGGCCCGGTCCGTGCTCGCCGCACGCCATGTCGCCGACGTCGGGGCCGACTGTTAAGATGCCGTCTCCTTGCAAGGTGGCCAGATTGCGCTGCGTTGCGGGGTGTTCCCACATGCGCACGTTCATCGCGGGCGCTATCAGCACGCGTTTGTCCGTCGCCATCAGCAATGTCGAGGCCAGATCATTCGCCAAGCCCGCCGCCATTTTGGCCATCAGGTCTGCTGTTGCAGGGGCGACAACCACCAAGTCGGCGGCACGGGATAACTCGATATGGCCCATCTCGGCCTCATCCGTCAGGTCGAACAAGTCGCGGTAAACCTTCTGTCCCGCCAATGCCGATGTGCTTAGCGGGGTTACGAACTCCTCCGCCGATTTGGTCAAAACGGGGGTCACCGTGGCTCCCCGCTCGCGCAAGCGCCGGATCAAATCCAAGGATTTGAAGGCAGCTATTCCGCCGCCCACGATCAGAAGTATTCGTTTACCTGCAAGCATGTTGCACCCCGCGTTCATTCCCGTAAGTGTTAAGACAGCGCGGCGCAGGGGGCAATCAGTTGCTTGAAAAGGCCTCGCAGGGATCATCGCGGTCTGCGCCAAAGCTGCCCGTCATAATCCAGCGGTCATAGGGCGGGGCTATCTCGCCCTCCTCCAGCTGCCCAACGGCGATCAAATTGACCTGCGGTGCAACCTGCCTGACGTAAAACGGCACGCCCCAATCCGTGCGCGCGTGGCCATTGCCGGTGATCACCAGAACCGGGCCGCCTGTGTCCTCCAACGCCTGCAATGTCGTGCGCGCGAAGCTTGCGTCGCGCAGCCTTTGGGCCTCAACCATGCCGGCCAACATGTCTTCGGGCAGGGCGCTGCAATGCGCGGTGCCTTGCAGCTCCTCACGTGCTGATTGCTCGGACGCGGGCAATGGCACGTCTAACCCGTAATCAGCGCCTTCCCCGAACTGTGACGCTGCCCCGTCCCCGATTGCCGCCCGCACCGTTTCGCGGGGGACAGCCGCGCCGTAAATGCGCGCTTGGGGGGCCGTCGCGAATATCGAGAAGTAGTTATGGAACGCAGGCCAACCGCCGCGCGCGCTCCAGTCCAGTGCCGCATCAAGCTCGCTAAACACCGCCCTATTCGCCGCCTGCCCCGCCTCGGCCTGTGCGGGCGTCAGCATCTCAAAAACCAAGGCTGAGGGGTAAATCGCCCCCGCAACCTTGGCCTGATTGACGTGATGAAGCGCGTTGTCGTGCTGCTCCCCCATGATCACAATGTCAGCCGCGCCCAAGCTTTCAAATGCGGACGTTGTCAGCACCTCGCCATTGGCCATTGAGGCAAAGGCGCAGGCGCTAATAGTCATCGCAATTCGCATCATGGGCGTCATCCTTTTGGGTAAAATTCCCTGTTGCTCCGGCATAGCGTTGCGTCAGCACTCGTGCAATGATCAGCCGAGCACAAGTTCATCAGCAACCACGTCTTCACGCCAAATCGGTTTTGCCTTGGCTCCGGCCTTGTGTTTTGAGACAACCAACCTGAAGCCCACAGGATCGAGTAGGAGATTTCACATATGGCTGAACTTCCCCCGCTCACGTTGGTGCTTGGTGGTGCTGCTTCCGGCAAGTCCGCCTTTGCGGAACAACTTGTCGCCTGTGCGCAGTTGGAGAAACACTACATCGCCACCGCGCAGGCCTTTGACGATGAGATGCATGCGAAAATACAAAAGCACCAAAACACACGCGCCGCCGACCGTTGGGTCACGCATGAGGAACCGCGCGACCTTGCGCCAGTGCTCCATGCCATGTCCGCCGATAAGGTGGTACTGCTCGATTGTGCCACGCTTTGGTTGACCAACCAGTTGATGGCTGACACAGATCTAGACGCGGCATCGCGTGGCTTGGTGCCCAGCCTCATCTCCTGCCCCGCCGCGGTGGTGGTGGTGTCCAACGAGGTCGGCCAAGGCATCGTACCCGAACACGCAATGTCGCGGCAATTTCGAGAGGCTCAGGGCAAGCTGAACCAGCTCGTCGCGCGCGACGCACAATTGGTTGTTCAAGTCATCGCGGGCCTGCCAATGGTGCTGAAAGGCACGCTGCCCGAGGGCATGTCATGACCACCACCCGCCTTTGGTGGGTTCGCCATGGCCCCACCCATGAGAAGGCGTTCACCGGTTGGCGCGATGTCCCCGCAGATCTAAGCGACACCGATAAAATTGCGCGGCTGCATGCCTATCTTCCGCAAGGGGCGGCGCTTGTGTCTTCTGACCTGTTGCGGGCCAGAACCACCGCCGATGCCATTGGGAGTGGCCGCCTGCGCCTGCCCCATGACCGCGATTTTCGCGAGTTGCACTTCGGGGTTTGGGACGGATTACATTTCTCCGAAGTCACCAAGATGCACCCAGAGTTATCCCGCGCGTACTGGGAAAAGCCTGGAGATGTGAAGCCACCTGAGGGCGAAAGTTGGAACGAATTGCATGCGCGGTTGCGCCCCAAGGTGGATGCCCTGCACTCAGGCCCGCACCAAGACGTGGTGATCGTGGCCCATATGGGGGTCATCATGTCCCAGATAGAGCGCGCCTTGGGCGTAACCCCCTATGAAGCCATGGCGCATCAAATCAACCCACTGTCGGTCACCCGCCTTGATATCTCCCCAGAAGGCTGGCACGCCGAGGTGATCAATCACCAACCGTGATGCACTCGGCCCACAATTCTTCATTCACCATTTGACCCGAACCCCGCTAACCTGCAGGGCATGACTTATGATTTACTTATTGGCGACCGCTCTTATTCCAGTTGGTCCCTCCGAGGTTGGCTTTTGTTCGCGAAGTTCGACGTCGACGTGGTCGTGCATGACACGCGGCTCTCTGTTCCCCAGTTCAAGGAAGACCTAAAATCCTTCGCACCAGCGCGCACGGTTCCCGTGATGCGTTTGCCCGAAGGCGGCGTTGTAATGGATAGCATTGCGATGGCCGAGACCTTGGCTGAACGACACCCCGACAAGGGATATTGGCCCAAAGACGCCAACGCCCGCGCATTGGCGCGCGGGATGGTCGCTGAAATGCATAGCGGATACAGCGCATTACGCACAGCTTGCCCGATGAACCTGCGTCAGAGCTTTGTAGACTTCCCCGTACCCGACGACGTCGCCACAGATGTCGCGCGGATTGAAACCCTATGGGGCATGGCACGTGATCACGCTACGGCAGGCCCTTGGCTATTTGGCGAATATTCGACCGCAGACGCCTTCTTTGCCCCGGTCGCGGCGCGTTTGGCGGGTTACGGCATCACCGTCAACGCAGAGGCGACGCGCTACATCACCCAGACCATCTCTGATCCTGTCTTTTTGCAATGGCGGCGACGCGGGCTGCAAGATGAGCCAATGTCGAACTATGTCCTGCCTTTCGCGGCAGGCACATGGCCCGGTCCCGACTAAGTAAACCTCGCGTTAACCAACACTCGACCACAGTACGCCGTAAGGGTTAGCACCGAGGGTCAGTTGGTCACACGTACATACACAGTCGCCTTCGAAGGCATAGAGGCCCGATTGGTCGAGGTGCAATGCGCCGTGACCGCCGGGCTTCCGTCGTTCTCCATTGTGGGACTGGCCGACAAAGCCGTCAGCGAGGCCCGCGACCGCGTCCGTGCCGCATTAACCGCTATGTCAATTGCGATGCCGTCCAAACGGGTGACCGTGAACCTATCGCCAGCTGACATGCCCAAAGAGGGCTCGCACTTCGACCTACCAATTGCACTGGCCCTGCTGGCCGCGTTGGAAATACTGCCCGCCGAAGATGTCCAAAACACCGTGGCTTTGGGTGAATTGTCGCTCGATGGCTCATTGGTTCCCGTTATCGGCACCCTGCCCGCGGCTCTGACGGCAGCGGAGCAAGATTGCAGTCTTTTATGCCCCGAAGCGTGTGGCGCAGAGGCCGCATGGGTCGACGCCGCGCGTGTGTATGGCGCGTCATCCCTGCTGGAAGTTGTCCAACACTACACGGGGCAACGCCCTCTCACAGTGGCCACCCCCGGCGAAGTCACACGCCCACAACACAGCAAAGACCTGCGCGATGTGAAGGGGCAAGAACGTGCCAAACGCGCCTTGGAGATTGCCGCGGCAGGGCGACATCATTTGCTGCTCGTGGGCACTCCGGGCTCGGGCAAATCCATGCTCGCCGCGCGGTTGTCGGGCATCTTGCCCCCATTATCGCCGGAGGAGGCGTTGGAAACCTCCATGATCCATTCCCTCGCAGGATTGCTTGATAACGGCGGTATCTCGCGTGAACGCCCGTTCAGAACCCCGCATCACACGGCCTCCATGGCGGCCATCGTGGGGGGCGGGCGCGGTGCCAAGCCGGGGGAAATTTCATTGGCTCATAACGGTGTGTTGTTCATGGACGAGTTCCCCGAATACCCACGCGCGGTGTTAGAAACCCTGCGACAACCCATCGAGACCGGCGATGTAGTGGTCGCGCGGGCCAATGCGCATGTGCGCTATCCGTGCAAATTCATGCTCGTTGCGGCCGCAAACCCTTGCAAATGCGGGTATATGACGGATGCGGCGCAAGCTTGCTCTCGCGCGCCAATTTGCGGTGAGGACTATATGGGGCGCATTTCCGGCCCTCTGATGGACCGCTTTGATTTGCGCCTAGACGTGCCGCCCGTGGCCTTCACCGATCTGGATTTACCCGCCTCTGGTGACACGACCATGACCGTCGCGGCACGTGTCGAGGCCGCACGCGGACTGCAAAACGAAAGGTTCTTGGGGCATGGCGGTGTGCGCGTCAATGCGGACGCTGAAGGCGAGTTATTGAAAGACATCGCCACCCCAGACGCTGAGGGGGCCGCCTTGTTAACCCGCGCGGCGGAGCACTACCGCCTCTCCGCGCGCAGCTATCACCGCGTGTTGCGGGTCGCGCGCACGATTGCCGACTTGGAAGCCAGCCCAGACGTGCGCGCGCCCCATATCGCGGAAGCCGTTAGTTACCGCGTGGCAACGTAGCTAGGCGCGTTTCGCCTCGATAGCTTCCCAAATTTTGGACGTGATATTCACGCCATCAAACCGTTCCAGTTCTTGAATGCCGGTGGGCGAGGTCACGTTAATCTCGGTTAACCAACCGCCGATAACGTCAATACCGACAAAAACCTGACCCGCTGCTTTCAGGTCAGCCCCGATCCGCGCGCAGATTTCCAAGTCGCGCTCGGTCAAGCCAACCTTTTCGGGACGGCCTCCAACGTGCATGTTGGAACGGGTCTCCCCCTTGGCTGGCACACGGTTGATGCCGCCAACGGGTTCCCCGTCGACAAGGATGATCCGTTTGTCACCCTTGGCCACATCGGGCAGGAACTTTTGCATGATCAGCGGTTCGCGATTGATGCCCGCAAATAGCTCATGCAAGGAGTTCAGGTTGCGATCCTCAGGTGTCAGGCGGAACACGCCCGCCCCTCCGTTGCCGTAAAGCGGCTTTAGGATGACGTCGCCATGACGCTCTTTAAAGGCTTTCAACGCGGACAGATCGCGGGCGATTGCTGTGGGCGGCGTCAGGTCAGGGTAATCCAATACCTTTAACTTTTCAGGCCAGTTGCGCACCCACGTTGGGTCATTCACAACCAAAGTGTCAGGATGAACGCGATCCAGAATATGCGTGGTGGTGATGTAGCCCATGTCGAATGGTGGGTCTTGGCGCAGCCAGACAACGTCCCAATCCGCTAATTTAATCTTTTGGCGGGCACCCAATTCAAAGTGGTCACCTTGAACCCGGCGTACGGTTAATGCCCAGCCATCGGCGTAAACTTCACCTTCTTCATAGGACAAGGCGTCGGGCGTGTAGTAAAACAGCTCGTGCCCGCGGGCTTGGGCCTCTTCGGCAATTCGAAAACTCGAGTCCGCTTCGATATCGATGTTATCGATTGGATCCATTTGAATGGCGACCTTCAGGCCCATGCGCTGTCCTTCCATGGCAATTGGCCGAGAAATCGACCCGCTTGCACTAAATGCGGCAGCGTGGTCCGGCTTTCAATCCATTATCTGCAAACAGGCATCACCATCTGAGTGCACATGTCACGCGGCCAGCGCATTCTCGAGAACTTTCACACGTCCAATTTGATCCACGAGAGCCACGTCAAATCGCATGTTGGTATCTTGGCCCGCAGGCTCTGCCGCAACAAATTCGCCAGCTGTAACGAACAAACGTTCAATTTGGGCAGGCAGCAAACGTTCCGCGGCCCGAGCATGGCTACGACTTTGTTTCACTTCAACGAAAATCACCTCAGCACCCGAGCGCAGCACAAGGTCTACTTCGCCGCTACTTCCTCGAAAACGGTGGGCCGCAAAATGGTAGCCGCGTCGAAGATAATCCCTTGCAACACTGCGTTCCGCTTCGATCCCCGCGTGGTAACCTGTTCGGCCGCGCTCAGATCGTGACATGTTACTTTCCTTCTTTTTCCAAGCGCAGTGCAGCCTGATAGACCTGTCTGCGCGGTTGTCCAGTGGTTGCTACGACTTGCGCCACTGCATCTTTCAACGACCCTGACGCCATTGCCTCCTTCAGCAAGATGTCTGTGTCTTTCTCATCAAATGTGCTGGCCTCGCCTCGGGCGACCAGAACGACGACTTCCCCCTTCAAGGTGACCCCGTCCAATTCTTCTACAAGTGCCGCCAAGCTGCCGCGACGAACCTCTTCAAACTTTTTCGTCAACTCCCGCGCGATGACCGCTTTGCGCTCTTCTCCGTATACTTCTACCAAATCGCCTAACATTTTGTGAACGCGTTTGGGGCTTTCATAGAACACAAGCGTTCCAGGCACTTCTGCCAAGCCGCGCAAAAAACTCTGGCGCTGCCCCTTCGACGTCGGGGCGAATCCTGCAAAAAAGAACGCGTCCGTTGCCAATCCACTGACCGACAAAGCCGCTAGAACCGCAGACGGGCCGGGGGCTGCGGTGACCATAAACCCCTCCTCGGTTACGCTTCGCCCCAATTGATAGCCCGGATCAGCGACCAGCGGCGTTCCGGCCTCTGATGCGTAGGCCACGGACTTGCCTTCGGCCAATGCTTTCAACAACCTAGGCCGCGCGGAGGCCCCATTGTGATCATGGTAGGCGACCATAGGACGCCCTTCCAAAGCGATTCCATGAATATCCATCAAACGACGCAAAGTTCGCGTGTCTTCAGCCGCCAAAACATCAGCGGACGTCAAAATATCCAGCGCGCGCAACGTTATGTCGCGAGCAGTTCCAATGGGGGTGGCTATAAAATACAGGCCCGAGGCCAAATTTACGCGTTTTGCAGCCGTCATGACTATTACCCTTCGTCTTCACGTTTACTTGGCACTCCATACCTCGTATTCAGGTGGCCACAAGTGTGGCTGTGCCGGCGGCCATTTGGTGGGGACTTTTGGAGTGATAAACATGTTCAACCTTTTGGGAAGCGCCCGCAAGGGTGCACGCGCTGTTCTGGCGATTGCCGCAGCCGCCGCATTATCGGCCTGTGATATAGATTTAAGCCAAGTGAGTGGCGGAGGGGCGAAATCAAACGGCGGCGCTGTCGAGGTCGCCTTACTGGTGCCATACGGCTCCGCAACACCTGGTGATGACGGGTTGGCCCGTGCACTGGAGAATGCAGCGCGCCTAGCCGCCGCCGATCTGGGCGAAGGTAAGGTGAACATCACCGTTTACCGCACTGCAGGCCAAGCCAGCACCGCAGCCTCTGTCGCGACGCAAGCGGTTGCTGCCGGAGCTGACGTTATTCTTGGGCCGCTGCGCTCTGACGCGGCGAATGCTGCAGCCGTCGCTGTTGCGGGCACTGACGTGAATGTCGTGGCCTTCTCAAACAACACCTCCATTGCTGGCGGCAACTTATTTGTCATCGGCAACACATTTGACAACATCGCTTCGCGCTTGATGGGATACGCAGGTGCACAAGGACGCAGCCGCGTGGTCGTCGTCTATCCCCAAACCCCTGTTGGCCAGATCGGGCGCTCTGCCATTGTGAAAGCAACCTCAGGAACCAACGTTCAAGTTGTGGGCGACGGCGCCTTTGAATTCAGCGAACAAGGCATCATCTCTGCGGTACCACGGATCGCCAACACGGTTAAAGAAACCGGCGCGACTGCGATTATGCTGACCTCGGACAGCACTGGTGCGTTACCCTTGCTCGCGCAGCTGCTGCCGGAGCAAGGCGTAAGCCCGGCGGTAACAAAATATATCGGCCTAACTCGCTGGGACGTGCCCGCGCAAACCTTATCCCTTCCCGGCATTCAAGGGGGCTGGTTCGCCCTTCCCGACCCGACCCCAGTAGCCCAGTTCAACAACCGCTATCGCTCTGCGCACGGTGATGCGGCGCACCCTCTGGCGGGGCTGGCATATGACGGTATTGCGGCTTTTGGCGCACTGGCATCCAAAAAGCTGGCGGTGTCCAGGGGAAATCTGACGCAATCCTCTGGCTTCAAGGGTGTGAACGGGGTATTCCGGTTCAAAGCCGACGGTACGAACGAACGTGCCTTGGCGATCGCACAAGTGACGAACAATCAGGTCCAGATTATTGATCCCGCACCCAAATCCTTCGGCTTCGGCGGCTTCTAAGTCGTTCAAGACCGATCTGCCACTCTCTGCGCCGGGCGAGCTGATTTGCCCGGCACAAGACATTCTGGATATCGACGCGCTGCAAGTGCGGCTCGATGCAGAGCTTGCCGATTGCAACGACCCCAAGGATATACGCGCAGCCACCGTCAAGGCGTTGTCCGAGGTGCAAGCCTACGGCCGCGACGTGATCTCCCAGGCATTTTCAAAAAACCCGCGTGCGGCGCGGCGTCTTACGCGCTCCTATAGCCACCTTACCGACGGATTGGTCCGCTCCGCCTTTTATGTGGCGCTAACCTACTTGCACCCGATTTCAAACCCCACCGAATCTGAGCGGCTGGCAGTCTTGGCCGTGGGCGGCTACGGGCGTGGGGAAATGGCGCCATTCTCGGACGTGGATTTGCTATTTTTGACGCCCTACAAGGTCACCCCTTGGGCTGAAAGCGTCATCGAGTCGATGCTCTACATCCTATGGGACTTGAAACTGAAGGTTGGCCATGCCTCTCGCACGGTAAAAGATTGCCTGCGGCTTGGGCGCGAGGATTTCACCATCCGCACCGCATTGTTGGAGCATCGCCTTGTCGGCGGTTATGCCTCATTGGCCGAAGAATTGGACGACCAGCTTTGGCGCAAGCTTTTCAAAAGCACCGGTGCTGAATTTGTAGAAGCGAAGTTGGCCGAGCGCGAAGCACGTCTGAAGAAAAACGGCGGGCAGCGCTATATAGTTGAGCCTAACGTCAAAGAGGGCAAAGGCGGGCTGCGCGACCTGCAATCCCTGTACTGGATCGCCAAATATGTGAACGGCGTCAAAACCGTTGATGAGCTGGTGAACCTAGATGTTTTCACCCAAGAGGAGCTGGACAATTTCCGGCAAGCTGATCGCTTTGTTTGGGCCACTCGGTCCCACATGCACCTGATCGCAAATCGCGCCACCGAGCAGTTGTCGTTTGATCTGCAAGTCACTGTCGCCGAGCGGATGGGCTATAAGGACACCGAAGGTCGGCGTGCGGTTGAGCACTTCATGCAAGACTACTTCCGCCACGCCACACGCGTTGGCGAATTGACCCGCATCCTGCTCACCGACCTTGAGGCAAGACACGTCAAATCCGAACCCGCCATTGTTGGGTTTTGGCGCAACGCCCGCCGTAAGCGGCTGCGCAAAGGATTCAACCTACTCCAAAACCGCTTGAATATCGTCGATACCGGCGCATTCCTTGCGGATCCTGTGAACCTGCTGCGCATCTTCGAAGAGGCCATGCGCACGGGGTACCTCATCCATCCAGACGCAATGCGGCTGATCGCGACGAACCTCGAAATGGTGCGCGAACTTGAAGGCGACAAAGTCGCTTCGCGCATATTCCTTGATACATTGCTCAAACATGGGAACCCCGAACGCGCCTTGCGCCGCATGAACGAGCTGGGCGTTTTGGGGGCATTTATCCCCGATTTTCAAACCATCGTCGCGATGATGCAGTTCAATATGTATCACTCCTACACGGTGGACGAGCACACTATTCAAACGATCTCTCACCTCGCGCAAATTGAACGTGAGGAGTTGATCGAGGAGCTGCCCGTCGCCTCCAGCATCCTGAACGAGGGACTGAACCGCAAAGTCCTCTATGTGGCGTTGTTGCTTCACGACATTGGCAAAGGTCGCGCCGAGGATCACGCCATTCTAGGTGCCAAGATGGCCCGCTACATTGCGCCACGACTGGGGCTGAACAAAGAGGAATGCGACACAGTCGAATGGCTGGTGCGCTACCACTTGTTGATGTCCGACATGGCCCAAAAACGCGACATTGCTGACCCGCGCACCGTACGTGATTTTGCCAAGGCGGTAAAAACCGTCAAGCGGCTGGACCTGTTGTGCGTGTTGACCGTCTGCGACATTCGCGGCGTGGGCCCCAATGTGTGGAACAACTGGAAAGCCTCCCTGATCCGCGCGCTATACCGCCAAACGCGGCGCGGGCTTGAGGATGGAATGGAGGCGCTTAACCGCAAGGAACGCGGTTCTGAGGCCAAGAAGAACCTGCGCGCGGGCTTGCCGGAATGGGACAAGAAATCCATGAACCGCGAAATTGCACGCCATTACCCTCCATATTGGCAGGGCTTGCACGTCACGGCCCATATGGATTTTGCCATGTTGCTCCGCGACATCCCGACGGATGAAATCCGTATTGAGCTGACCCCCGACGAAGATCGCGATGCAACGCGGGCCTGCTTTGCAATGGCAGACCACCCCGGCATTTTCTCGCGTATGTGTGGCGCGCTGGCGTTGGTTGGTGCGAATGTTGTTGATGCACGGACCTACACCAGCAAGGACGGCTTCGCGACGGCCGCTTTCTGGATTCAAGATGGCGACGGGCACCCCTATGACGTGGGCCGCCTGCCCCGCCTGAAGACGATGATTCACAAAACGCTGATGGGCGAGGTCCTGGCCCGCGAGGCTCTGGCCCCGCGCGACAAAATCAAGAAGCGCGAACGCCCGTTTGTGGTGCCAACATCGGTGACCTTCGATAACGAGGGCTCGGAAGTCTACACCATCATCGAGGTGGACACCCGCGACCGCCCGGGCCTTCTGTATGACCTCAGCCGCACCTTGTCGGAGACGAACATCCAGATATCATCTGCGGTGATCGCCACCTATGGTGAGCAAGTCGTCGACACCTTCTACGTGAAGGATATGTTCGGGTTGAAATTCCACGCCAGCTCCAAACAAGCGACTATTGAACGCAAGCTTCGCGAGGCCATTGTGCGCGGCTCCGAGCGTGCGCGGGCATGAGCAAACCTAACCGCCTGATGCGAGGCTTCGCCACCGTTGGGCTGTGGACCTTGGTGTCGCGCATTCTTGGCTTCGTGCGGGATGTGCTCATTGCGGGATTCCTTGGGGCAGGCCCCGTGGCGGAGGCCTTCTTGATCGCCTTCTCCCTGCCCAACATGTTCCGCCGCTTCTTCGCGGAGGGCGCCTTCAACATGGCCTTCGTACCTATGTTTTCCAAAAAAGTGGAATCAGGCGACGACCCGCTGACCTTCGCGCGCGATGCGTTTACGGGACTGGGAACGCTGCTGATCGTCTTCACGCTGATTGCCCAAATATTCATGCCCGCCTTGGTGCTACTGATGGCGTCGGGCTTTGCCGCAGATGAGCGGCTGGAGCTGGCAACCCTCTTTGGCCGCATCGCCTTCCCCTACATCTTGTTCATCTCATTGGCAGCCCTGTTGTCGGGTGTGCTGAACGCCACGGGCCGGTTTGTGGCCGCGGCCGCTGCCCCTGTTCTGCTTAACATCATATTCATTCTCGCCCTCGGGTTTAGCGCTGTGGGCTGCAAATGCACCCCACAAGAACTACAAGAACTCACAGGCATATTCCTCGCTTGGGCCGTGCCTATCGCAGGGATCGCCCAATTGGCGCTTGTGTGGTGGGCTGCATCGCGCGCCGGCTACCGCCTGATCCCGCGCATGCCCCGCTTAACGCCGGAACTCAAACGCCTCGCGATTATCGCAGGTCCCGCGGCCCTTGCTGGTGGTGTGGTGCAGATAAACTTGCTCGTAGGCCGCAACGTCGCCAGCTGGACCGAAGGCGCAATCGCGTGGGTCAACTACGCGGACCGCCTGTATCAGCTGCCCTTGGGCGTCGTCGCAATCGCCATCGGCGTGGTCTTGCTGCCCGAGCTGTCACGCCGCTTACAAGCCGATGATGTGGCGGGTGGGCAAGACGCGTTGAGCCGCGCGGGTGAAGTGGCACTAGCGCTGACCGTGCCATGTGCTGTGGCCTTGATGGTTATCCCCTCGCCGATGATTTCCGTGCTGTTTGAGCGTGGCCGTTTCACAGCAGAGGACACCGCGGCCACCGCATTGGCCGTCGCCATCTACGGGCTTGGACTGCCCGCATTTGTTTTGCAAAAAATCTTCCAACCGCTCTATTTCGCCCGCGAAGACACCAAACGCCCCTTCTACTTTGCGCTGGCGGCTATGGTGATCAATCTCGTTGTAGCCGTGGGCCTTTGGGCGTGGCTCGACTATCTGGCGGCGGCTTTGGCCACGTCACTGGCGGGCTGGGGCATGGCGTGGCTGTTGTGGCGTTACTCGCGTGACTTCGGGCCAGCGGCCAGCTTCGACGCCCGTTTCCGCAGCCGTGCACCGCGCATCATTGCGGCCTCTTTCGCGATGGGCGGGTTCCTCTTCGCGGCACATCTGCTGTTGGCCCCACTCTTTGAGATGGGCGCATGGCGCTATCTGGCGCTCGCAATATTAATGATAAGTGGCGGGGCATTCTACGCCTTGGCCGGGCGCCTCTTTGGAGCATTTACACCGGCAGACCTGAAAAGTGCCCTCAAACGTTAACGCTGGCGCATCTTCGCCAGCACGCGGCCCCAGCCACCGGGGCTGACAATGAACGACATCGAGAAGCCGACCACAAAGCCCGCGACGTCCGCCACCCAGTCGTGACCACCGCCAAACAGCAACCCGAACACCAGCTGGAACAGCATCAAAAACCCGATCAACGAGAACGCCCGCATCGAGTTCGCGCCCACAGCCGCAAGGTTCACCCACAAAAGAAATGTGAACGCCCCGATCAACCCATAGGCGCCAGGATAGGCCCCAATTAATGGCTGAGAGGTGTCGATCAATGTCGCATAAACCAATGCAGCAACAATGGAGCTACCCATAAAGACTGCGATGAACGACAGGGCCGAGAAGACCTCCCCCACGGCCTTACCGATGGCCAGAACAATCACCACGGCGAAAGCCGCATGGGTGAAACTTCCGTGGACAAACGGATAAGTCACAAACCGCTGCATATGCTCCATGGGGTAGTAGCTTTTGTCCAACATCTGCATCCAGATCGGGCCAAAGAAGGAGTAGTCCTGCAGCGCAATCACACGCCAACCTATACCTTGCGCCCCCCCCACAAGCCCGCTGGCACCCGCTTGGAAGATAACCTCAACCCCCGCCAAAATCACCGCCAAGGCGACAACCACCGGCGGTAGGGCGTTAAACGGGGATGCGTCTGCGTTTTCATGATACATGGGAGCTGCTCTGGTTGACCTCTTGTTGGGTCATGGGTAAGCGACAAGGACCCATAAATCCAGACGGAGATACAGACCATGGCAAACACGGCCTTCCAACCGCGCGTGTTCTCAGGCATCCAGCCATCCGGCGGCCTGACCCTTGGCAACTACCTCGGGGCGCTCAAGCGTTTTACGACGATGCAAGACGAGGGAAATTTCGAGACGATCTACTGCATGGTGGATCTGCACGCGATCACCGTCTGGCAAGACCCCGAAACATTGAAGCGCAACACCCGCGAGCTTTGCGCGGGCTTCATCGCCTCAGGCATTGATCCTGAAAAGTCGATCCTGTTCAACCAATCTCAGGTGCCAGAGCACGCACAGCTGGCGTGGATTTTCAACACCGTGGCCCGCATGGGCTGGTTGAACCGCATGACGCAGTTCAAGGACAAAGCTGGCAAAAACCGCGAGAACGCGTCCGTGGGCCTCTTCGCCTACCCGTCGTTGATGGCGGCGGACATCTTGATCTACCACGCCACACACGTGCCCGTGGGCGACGACCAAAAGCAGCATCTAGAGCTAACCCGCGACATTGCGGCCAAGTTCAACCACGACTACGGCGTGGACTTCTTCCCGATCACCGAGCCGGTGATTGAGGGGGCGGCGACGCGGGTGATGTCTTTGCGCGATGGGTCCAAGAAAATGTCGAAGTCTGATGCCTCCGACATGAGCCGGATCAACATGACGGACGACGCCGACACAATCGCGGCCAAGCTGCGCAAGGCCCGCACCGACCCTGACGCATTGCCGTCCGAGGTCGCGGGCCTGGCCGAACGCCCCGAGGCCCGCAACCTGATCAACATCTACGCCGCTTTCTCCGACATGACGCCGGAGCAAGTTTTGGCTGAGGTAGGCGGCAAGCAGTTCTCGGAGTTCAAGCCGATGCTGGCGGAATTGGCGGTATCCAAGCTGTCCCCGATTTCATCCGAGATGTCGCGTCTGATGCAAGACCAAGGCGAGATCGACAAGATCCTGAGCCGCGGCGCAGAACGCGCCCGCGAGATCACCGAACCGATCCTTGCCAAGACCTACGACATCGTCGGAATGGTGCGGTAAACACGTCTTTGATCGCGGTGCTCAGGTGCCGCGATCAACTTTTGCAATCTCGCGCCTTTGGCCTAGGGTCGCATATGGCGGCGATGAAAGCATCAAACGCCCGCCCTCTATATGCAAGTCTCTAAAAGATCGGCTATGCGGGACATTGCCGCCATTCAAGCCTTATTCACAAAGGTCTACTTTGTGCTTTGAAGTGACTTCAGTATCTGGTCAGTTTTCCACCTTCCACAGATATCCGTGTCATTCATGAATCTTTCGGATCACTGTCATAAAACTGAAATAGGCGCCGCGCTAAGCATGGGCATCTCACTCGAAAAGGAACAACTCTCCATGCCTCGCATTAGCTTTACCCGTCGCCAAGCGTTTTTGGGCACAGCCGCCCTTTCCGCAACCATTGCCATGCCTTCCCTATCAAGGGCTGGGTCGCGTCCGCTGATCACCCATGGCGTTATGTCTGGTGATGTTGCCCATGATGGTGCCGTCATCTGGAGTCGTGCCGACCGTGAAGCCAAGATGCTTGTCGAATGGGCCACCACCGAAAGCATGACAGACGTGCGTGCTGTTCCCGGATTGGCCGTCGGCACACCAACCGATTACTCAGGCAAACTGGCACTGACTGGGCTACCAAGCGATCAGGATATCTTTTACCGGGTAACAATGTCCGATCTTGCAGACGGCTCCCTTTCAGAGCCAATGACCGGCACATTCCGCACGGCACCGATGAGCAACCGCGACGTCAGTTTCGTTTGGTCTGGCGATACCGCTGGTCAAGGTTGGGGCATTGACGAGGATCGCGGTGGCATGACCACCTATGCGACGATGAACAGTCATGCGCCTGACTTCTTCCTGCATTCCGGTGATACGGTCTATTCAGATGGCCCGTTAAAAGAAGAGGTCGCCCTAGATGACGGCACAATTTGGAAGAACCTTGTCACCCCCGCAAAAACCAAAGTGGCCGAGACATTGGACGAATTCCGCGGTCAGCATTTGTACAACTATATGGATAAGAACGTAAAAGCATTTAATGCCTCTGTGCCGATGATCTCTCAGTGGGACGACCACGAAGTCACAAACAACTGGTATCCCAACGAAATGTTGACCACGGATGACCGCTATACAGAGAAATCATTGCAGGTTTTGGCGGCCCGTTCCGCGCGTGCGTTCCATGAAATGATGCCAACCCGTCAGACTATGTCGGAACCGATGCGGGTTTATCGCAAGGTTTCTTACGGCCCGTTGCTCGATATCTTTGTGATCGACATGCGCACATATCGCGGTGACAACACGGCCAACACCGAAGCCGAAGGCACGCCGTTCTTGGGTGCTGAGCAACTTGCTTGGCTGAAACGCGAGATGGTGAATTCCTCTGCCACATGGAAGGTCATCGCAGCGGACATGCCCATTGGTATGATGGTGCGCGACGGCGACAACATGGAAAACAGCGCAAACGGAGACGGCCCAGTCTTGGGACGTGAGAACGATATTGCAACGATCTTGTCGTTCATAAAGACCGCTGAGATCGCCAACACAGTCTGGCTCACCGCAGATGTACACTATACAGCAGCACATCACTATTCGCCCGATCGGGCGATCTTCCAGGAATTTGAACCGTTCTGGGAATTCGTTTCGGGCCCGCTGCATGCAGGTACCTTCGGGCCATCGACCTATGACAATACGTTTGGACCCGAAGTCCGCTTTGCAAAGCATCCTGAAGAAGGGCAAGCGAACCTTCCGCCCAGCGACGGCCTTCAGTTCTTTGGCAAGGTCGACATCGCCGCCGACACAAGCGTGATGACTGTGCGACTGATGGATAGCGCAGATGTGGAGCTCTGGTCAGTTGAACTAGAGCCCAAGATCACCACCTGAATACGCAAGATCGAGGTGGCCGGTTTAGGCCACCTCTCCCGCGCCAGTTTGTAAGTGCCGAGAGGGTGCAATGAGAGCCCGATGGCTCGAATATGTGTGCACCCCGTTAGCAAAGTTGATTTTCGCTGCAATTTACCAAACGTGCACTCTGGGCTCCAAACCGACCTCCGTCATTTAATACAAAACGCCCCCTACAGAAACCACCCACGTCACATTTCAGACAACCATCGTCATTACCTGCACCCCACACACAAAGGTCTGGACGGCTGACCTAATCACACCTAGCCTGCCCCAATCATTGGGAGGATCACTATGGCAACCGGCATCAACATTCGCACCTATTTTGAAGGCACTTGGCACGCAGGCGACGTGCCGGTCATGCGCGCGGCGGATCACGCTATGTGGCTGGGGACTTCCGTGTTTGACGGCGCGCGCTATTTTGAGGGGGTCTCCCCCGATCTCTATGCCCATTGCGATCGGGTGAACCGCTCGGCTGCCGCATTGATGATCACCCCGACACATACCGCCGAGCAGATGGTCGAGATCGTGCAAGAAGGTCTTGCCGCCTACCCCAAAACCTCTGCCGTCTACATTCGTCCGATGTATTGGGCCATTGCGGGCGACGAGCTGGGGATCGTTCCATTGCCCGATGCCACCGGCTTTGCCATCTGCCTTGAGGAAATTCCGATGGCCCCGCAAGGCACCGCCACGACGCTGACCACCACGCAATTTTGCCGCCCCACGCTGTCCTCTGCCGTGGTGAACGCCAAGGCAGGCTGCCTGTACCCAAACAACGCCCGCATGCTGACGGAGGCGCGCGCCAAAGGGTTCGGCAACGCCTTGGTCGCGGATGCCTTGGGCAATGTGGCTGAAACTGCCACGGCGAATGTGTTCATGGTGCGCGACGGCGAAATCTTCACGCCCGTGCCAAATGGGACGTTCTTGTCGGGCATCACCCGTGGCCGCCACATCGACAACTTGGCCAAAGACGGCGTGAAGGTGCGTGAAACCGTGCTAAGCTTCCAAGACTTCCGCGAGGCGGATGAGGTGTTCTTGTCCGGCAACATGATGAAAGTCACCTCAGTCAAGGAATTCGACGGAACACATTACCAATCCGGCCCGACAACCAAGCGGGTGCGCGAAATGTATTGGGATTGGGCGCTGTCGGAATGACTTCACGTTGCGGCATAGGCAAGGCAATCCATGTATTGCGCGGGGCGGCGGCTTGCATCATGATCCCTCCTCGGGAGGGCTATGGCCATGCGTAAGTTTCTTGTTGTACTCGATGACAGCCGCGAATGCTTGAATGCAATGCGTTTTGCGGCGATGCGTGCTGCCCGTACGGGTGGTGGTGTTGAAATTCTAGCAGTGATTCCACCGGATGAGTTCAACCACTGGGTTGGCGTCGGTGAGATCATGCGCCAAGAAGCCCGCGAACGCATCGAGGTCCATTTCGAAGTTTTCGCCAAATGGATGCGCGACAAGCAGGGCGTTGACCCCGAGTTGGTGATCCGCGAGGGGGAGCCCGTGCCGGAGATACTTTCGCAAGTGAAAGACGACCCTGAGGTGGGTGTTCTGGTTCTTGGGGCTGGCACCGGCAAAAAGGGCCCCGGCCCGCTGGTGACCGAATTGACCCGCCAGTCCGGAACCCTACCGATGCCCGTGACCATCGTTCCGGGCGAAATGACCAAAGAGCAGCTTGAGGCTGTCAGCTAGGGATCCCCCCAGCCAATTTAGAATAATTCCAATCTATTGACTTCGCGCCAGCGGGGTCTCATATTTATAGTCTACATCAAAGAGGCCCTGACATGTTCATCCAGACAGAATCCACTCCGAACCCAGCAACGCTCAAATTCCTTCCCGGACAGACCGTTTTGGAAATGGGGACCGCGGATTTCCCAACGGCTGACACAGCCGGAAACTCCCCCCTCGCCAGCCGCGTGTTTGCGGTAGATGGCGTGGCCGGCGTCTTCCTTGGCAACGACTTTGTAACCGTCACCAAAACCGACGCAACGGAATGGGACCACCTCAAGCCCGCCATCCTTGGCGCGGTGATGGAGCACTTCCAATCCGGCCAACCCGCCATCGACGGCGAAAACACAGGCGCAGGCGGCCACGCGGACCACGACGGTGAAGACGGCGCGATTGTCGACCAGATCAAAGAATTGCTTGATACCCGCGTGCGCCCTGCTGTGGCCCAGGACGGCGGCGACATCACATTCCACGGCTTTGAGCGCGGGGTGGTTTATCTGCACATGCAAGGTGCTTGCGCTGGCTGCCCATCGTCCACAGTGACGTTGAAGATGGGCATCGAGAACCTGCTGCGCCACTACATCCCCGAAGTGGTTGAGGTTCGCCCCGTCGCGGCCTAAAGCTTGCGCCATGGCTGACCAACTCATCTTGGCATTTGACACATCGGCCGCGCATTGCGCGGCCGCTTTGCTTTTGGGCGAGGTCATTGTGGCGTCCCGTGTCGAGGAGATGCAAAAAGGGCAGGCAGAGCGGCTCATGCCGTTGCTCGAAGAAGTCCTAGCCGAAGCTGGCAAAAGCTGGAGCGACCTTGACCGCATCGGCGTGGGCGTTGGGCCGGGAAATTTCACAGGCATCCGCATCTCGGTAAGTGCCGCACGGGGTCTTGCCATGGCACTGGGCATCCCTGCAATTGGGGTGAGCAGCTTGCAGGCTATGGCCTACACATCCGCCACGTCCCACCTGACCATGGCCACCCTCGATGCGCGGCAAGGCAATCTGTACTGCCAATTGTTCAACAAAGGCGGCGAAGCGATTGATGAGCCTCGCCTGTGTGCCGCGACTGATATTTCCAACCACTTCCCGCAGGGCACGCCAACCATTGTGGGGCATAACAGCGCTGAATTGGCCGACCAATTGGGCGCGACACATGCGGACGCGCCCCCAATAAAAACCGTCGAATCCATGGCTCGAATCGTAGCGGCCAGAACGCCCGATGGCACGCGCCCTGCCCCTTTGTATCTGCGCCCAGCGGATGCAGCGCCGCCGCGCGATCCTGCGCCAAAAATATTATGACCTCGCAAGAGCTGGCGGCTTTGCACGCTAAATGCTTCACGACCCCGCGCCCGTGGTCTGCATCCGAGTTCGCAAGCTTCCAAGAGACCGCTTTTACCCTCACCCACCCGCATGGTTTTCTGCTCGGGCGTGTCATCGCGGATGAGGCGGAGTTGCTAACCTTGGCCGTGGATCCCGCAGCGCGGCGGCAAGGCGTGGCGCGTGCTTTGGTCCAAGATTACAAGGCCCGTTGCATTGACGACGGCGCAAATGTCGCATTCTTGGAAGTAGCATCTGACAACGCTGCAGCAATCGCGCTTTATCAATCCTCGGGCTTCACTGAGGCAGGTAAACGTCGCAATTACTACCGCCGACCAGACGGCACCATGCTGGATGCCTTGGTACTTCGCTGCCCAATGGGCACGCATTGACCCTGCGTAAGAGGCTACATTCGTCATGTTTCAGAAAATTCCATCAAGAATCGGTTGACCACTCCTCATCACTAAGGCGTTATTACGTGATGATCAGCGGGCGCTAGCCGCCCGATCACTGCTTAAAGAAAACGGGGGGACGGCCTCGTATTAACCAAAAAAACATCTGGGAGACCACCATGACAGTCATGACCAAATTCCTCGGCGCCGCCGCAACATTGGCGCTTAGCGCTGGCGTTGCTGCCGCTGATCCGGCAATCATTTTCGATTTGGGCGGCAAGTTCGACAAATCCTTCAACGAAGCGGCCTTCAACGGCGCGACCCGCTGGGCGGAAGAATCTGGCTCCAAATTCGCGGAAGTTGAGTTGCAATCCGACGCGCAGCGCGAGCAAGCTCTGCGTCGCTTTGCAGACCGTGGGTTCAACCCGATCGTCATGGCTGGCTTTGCATTCGGCAACGCGCTTGGCGAAGTTGCAGGCGACTACCCTGACACATCTTTCGTGATCATCGACATGGTTGTGGACGCACCAAACGTGCGCTCGGTGGTGTTCAACGAGCATGAAGGCTCCTACCTTGTGGGCTACATGGCGGCGAAAGCTTCCAAGTCCAACACTGTTGGCTTCATCGGCGGCATGGACATCCCACTGATCCGCAAATTCGCATGTGGCTACGCGCAAGGCGCCAAAGCTGCGAACCCTGATGCAACCGTGATTTCCAACATGACCGGCACAACCGGCGCGGCTTGGAACGATCCGGTTAAAGGCGGCGAGCTGACACGCGCGCAAATCAGCCAAGGCGCTGACGTTGTATATGCGGCGGCGGGTGGCACAGGCTTGGGCGTTTTGCAAACTGCGGCTGACGAGGGCATCTTGTCCATCGGCGTCGACAGCAACCAAAACCACCTGCACCCAGGCAAGGTTCTGACATCCATGATGAAGCGCGTGGACAACGCCGTTTACAATGCGATGACAGACGGCCCCGGCTTGGAAACTGGCTTCAATGTCATGGGCTTGGCCAATGAGGGCGTCGGCTACTCGCTGGATGACAACAACGCATCCCTCGTGTCTGACGCTTTGAAAACAGAAGTGGACGCAGTTGCGGCCCAGATCATTTCTGGTGACGTCGCCGTGCATGACTACATGTCCGACGAGTCCTGCCCAGCCTTGACATTCTAAGTTAGGCCCCAAGCATGACGGATTGCATTCACACCTTCTTCTCTGCTTGGGGTGACCCATCGGACGAGAGCCGCGCGAAAAAGGCCGACGCGGCTCTCGCCACCTCATTTTACTACGCAGACCCAAATGCGCCGGAGCCGATCACCACGCGTGACGCCTATCTGGCCTATGTGAAGATTTACGGAGACATGATGCCTGACGGCTCGGCCAAGGTCGTTCATGTCTCGCAGCACAACACCCACGCCCGCGCCACTGTTGCCTTTTGCAAGGACGGTGTCCCCATGCAGCATGGCCAATATTTCGTGGACATCGTGGATGGTAAGATCACACGTCTCATTGGGTTTGCCGGCATGGGAGAACCCGAGTGAGCACTGCTCCGGCAATTGAGCTTAAAGGCATCTCAAAGTCCTTCGGCCCCGTTCAAGCAAATAAAGACATCTCAATCAGCGTCATGCCCGGTACGATCCATGGGATCATCGGCGAGAATGGTGCCGGTAAATCGACGTTGATGTCGATCCTTTATGGTTTTTACAAAGCCGACAAAGGCGACGTGTTTATCGCGGGCAAGAAAACCGCGATCCCCGACAGCCAAGCGGCCATCGCGGCGGGCATCGGCATGGTGTTCCAACACTTCAAGCTGGTTGAGAATTTCACCGTTTTGGAAAACGTCATCCTCGGTGCGGAAGATGGCGCGATGTTGGCTCCTTCCTTGCGCAAGGCCCGCAAAGAGCTGACCGCATTGGCCAGCGAGTATGAGTTAAACGTAGACCCAGACGCCTTGATCGAAGAGATCGGCGTGGGCATGCAGCAGCGCGTCGAGATCCTCAAAGCGCTGTACCGTCAGGCCGACATCTTGATCTTGGACGAGCCGACAGGCGTGCTGACACCCGCTGAGGCGGACCAATTGTTCCGCATCCTTCACCGCCTGAAGGAGGAAGGCAAAACCATCATCCTGATCACACACAAGCTGCGCGAGATCATGGAAGCCACCGACACGGTATCGGTGATGCGCCGCGGCGAGATGACGGCGACGGTAAAGACGTCCCAGACCTCGCCCGAACATCTGGCAGAGCTGATGGTGGGCCGTAAGGTCTTGCTACGAGTAGATAAAGAGCCTGCCAAGCTTGGCGACAAAGTGCTGGAGATCGAGAACCTTCGCGTTGTGGACGCGGCAGGCGTCGAACGGGTCAAAGGCATCTCCTTGGATGTACGCGCGGGAGAGATCTTGGGCATCGCAGGGGTGGCGGGCAACGGCCAATCCGAACTGTTGGAGGTCTTGGGCGGCATAGAAAATGGCACTGGCGTGATCCGCGTCAACGGCAAGGAAATCGACCTGACCGGTGCGCTATCCGACGCGAAGTCCCGCCGCAAACGCGGCATCGCGCATGTCCCCGAAGATCGCCAACGCGAAGGGCTGATCATGGACTTTACCGCGTGGGAAAACACCGCCTTTGGGTATGACGACGACGGCGCGTATCAATCCGGCCTGCTGATGAACAACACGGCCATCCGCGAGGATGCGCAAGGCAAGATCGAGCGTTTCGACGTGCGCCCAGCCGATTCCGAGCTGGAGGCCAAAAGCTTCTCGGGCGGGAACCAGCAAAAGATCGTGCTGGCGCGCGAGATTGAACGCGACCCCGACCTACTATTGATCGGTCAACCAACGCGCGGCGTGGACATTGGTGCGATTGAATTCATCCACCAACAGATCGTCGCCCTGCGCGACAAGGGCAAGGCGATCTTGCTGGTGTCAGTAGAGCTGGAAGAAATCTTGGCCCTCTCCGACCGTATCGCCGTGATCTTCGACGGCCAGCTGATGGGCGAACGTCTACCAGCCGACACTGACGAGAAAGAACTGGGCCTGATGATGGCAGGCATGACTGGGGGGGACAGCTAAGATGGAGCAATTGCCAAAATGGGCTGACCTTATCGTTGTGCCAATCGTCGGGCTGATCCTTGCGTTCGGGTTGTCCATGCTGATGGTTTTGGCCACGGGCCACGACCCGATGGAAGCGCTGACGTTGATGATCTCCGGCGCGCTTGGATCGACCTACGGCTGGGGTTACACGCTTTACTACGCCACCAACTTTATCTTCACCGGACTAGCGGTCGCGGTGGCATTTCACGCGTCACTGTTCAACATCGGCGGCGAAGGACAAGCGGCCCTTGGCGGGTTGGGTGTCGCGCTTGTATGCCTGTTCATCGACTGGCCACATTGGAGCATCGCGCTGATTGCGGCGACATTATCCGCTGGCCTCTTCGGCGCACTCTGGGCCTTGATACCTGCATATTTGCAAGCCAAACGCGGCAGCCACATCGTGATCACCACGATCATGTTCAATTTTATCGCAGCCTCATTGCTGAATTATGTGTTGGTGAACCAACTCCGCCCCAAAGGCGCGATGGACCCCGCCACGGCAAAGTTCCCAGAGGCGACGCATCTGCCATCCTTAGGCGAAATCCTGAACAGTGTGGGCATCCCTTTTGCCAAGGGAACACCCGCAAATGTCACCTTGCTCGTCGCACTTTTGGCCTGTGTCTTGGTCTATTTCTTGATTTGGCGTACACGGTTTGGCTACCAGTTGCGGGCCTTCGGCAAGTCGCAACCTGCCGCCGTCTACGCAGGCATCAGCCCCGTAAAAATCACCATCGTCACCATGATGATCTCTGGCGCGCTGGCGGGCCTTATGGCGATCAACAACGTCATGGGAGAGGCTGAACGCCTCATCCTCGGCTCGGTTGAGGGCGCCGGATTCATCGGCATCGCAGTGGCCTTAATGGGGCGTTCGCACCCGCTTGGCATTCTCTTCTCGGCACTGCTGTTTGGCGCACTTTACCAAGGCGGGGCCGAGTTGGGCCTGTGGACTTCGATCCCGCGTGAGTTGGTAATTGTGATCCAAGCGTTGGTGATCCTGTTCACCGGAGCCTTGGACAATATGGTCCGCTTAATGGTGGCCAAGGTCCTGATCCGACCCAAAAGAGCGGAAGCGTAATTCATGGACTATCTCACCATTCTCCAAATCCTCGACAGCGCTTTGCGCCTTGCAACGCCCTTGTTGTTCGCCTGTCTTGCTGGCCTGTTCTCTGAACGCGCGGGCATTTTTGACATCGGCCTAGAGGGCAAAATGCTGATCGCGGCGTTCTTCGCGGCGGCGACGGCCTATTCCACGGGGTCCGTTTGGTTGGGCATGCTGGCGGGTATCGCCGGATCATTAGTGTTGTCCGCAATCCACGGTTTGGCTTCGATCACGTTCCGCGGGAACCAATTGATTTCGGGCGTGGCGATTAACTTCCTTGCTTCAGGCCTGACGGTGCTGATCGGGTTGAGCTGGTTTAAGCTGGGGGGGCAAACTCCGGCCCTACAAGGCGGTGCGCGTTTTCAAAGCATCAATCTTCCCTTCGCCGAAAGCCTTTCGGTCGTCCCGGTCATAGGCCCACTGTACTCTGAAGTCCTGTCCGGCCACACCTTCCTTGTCTACGTCGCGCTGCTTTGTGTGCCGCTGACGTGGTACGTGCTCTACCGCACACGGTTCGGGCTGCGGTTGCGCGCGGTTGGCGAGAACCCTGCGGCGGTCGATACGGCTGGTATTTCCGTCGTGGCCCTTCGCTACGCTGCTGTCGCAATTTGCGGCGTCCTTTGCGGGTTGGCTGGTGCGTATTTGGCGACGGGTCTAGGGGCCAGCTTCGTGAAAGAAATGACGGCAGGACGCGGCTACATCGCGTTGGCTGCGTTAATCTTCGCGAAATGGCGGCCTTGGTATGCGCTTTATGCGACGTTCCTATTCGGGCTTTTGGAGGCGATTTCCAACCGGTACCCGAGCTTAGATTTAGGTTTCGCCACATTGCCCTCGCAATTCATGCAAGCCTTGCCCTATATACTAACTGTGGTAATTTTGGCCGGTTTCGTCGGCAAAGCCACGCCGCCGCGTGCAGGTGGGCAGCCCTATGTCAAAGAGCGATGACACTGGGCAATTGCTCTAAGCTGCGCAATTTCGGTCAAGGGTTACGTATTTATCGCAACTGGACTTATAAAATTTATTTGCTCAGTCCAGTTACTGGAGTCTAAGAAACGTCCATGCAAATATACCTTCCCATCGCCGAAGTTTCGGTAAACGCCTTCCTGCTTCTCGGATTGGGCGGGATCGTGGGAATATTATCGGGCATGTTCGGCGTTGGCGGTGGCTTCTTAATGACGCCGCTACTGTTCTTTATTGGCATTCCGCCCGCAGTCGCCGTCGCAACAGAAGCCAACCAGATCGTAGCCTCGTCCTTCTCGGGGGTGCTCGCGCACTTCAAGCGGCGAACGGTAGACCTTCGAATGGGCCTTGTCTTGTTGATCGGCGGCCTCGTGGGGGCTGCCGTTGGCGTACAGGTCTTCGCCATCCTGCGAGAGATGGGCCAGGTCGATCTGCTCGTAAAGCTTTGCTATGTCGTCTTCCTTGGCATCATCGGCGGATTGATGTTCTTTGAGAGCTTACGCGCCATTCGCCGCTCCAAAAGCCCAACTGCTGTGCCGGTCCGCAAGAAGCACGGGTTGGTTCACGCCCTGCCCCTCAAAATGAAATTCCGCACCTCTGGCTTGTATATCTCTGTGATCCCGCCAATTCTTGTCGGCTTTTTCGTAGGTATTCTAGCGGCGATCATGGGGGTCGGTGGCGGCTTCATCATGGTGCCCGCGATGATTTACATACTGGGGATGCCCACGAAGGTTGTGATCGGAACCTCGTTGTTTCAAATCATCTTCGTGACCGCTTTCACCACATTGCTTCACGCGACAACCAACTACACGGTCGATATGGCCTTGGCAGTGTTGCTCCTCATCGGCGGCGTCATTGGCGCGCAGATCGGGACGCGTATCGGGGTAAAGTTAAAGGCCGAACAATTGCGTATTCTGCTGTCCCTGATGGTCATCGCGGTATGTGCCAAACTGGCGTTGGACTTGCTAATCGAGCCCTCGGAGCTGTTCACGCTTGGTAGCGGTGGCCACTCATGATGCGCGTGTTTGTGCTCTTGCTCTGTGTCTTGACCGCGCCGCTTGCCGCCGAAGAGGTCGTCGCAGACTTATCAACCAACGAGGTTGCGATTACAGCGAATTTCGACGGCTCTGACATCCTGATTTACGGGGCCGTAAAGCGTGATAGCCCTGCGGCGACAAGCCCCATGGAGGTGATCATCACCGTCGCGGGCCCCAAGCAACCCGTAAGCGTTCGCAAGAAAGCCTGGCGCTTTGGCATTTGGGTGAACGCCAGCGCGGTTGAAGTAGATGAGGCCCCAAGCTTTTATGCCGTGGCGTCTAGCGCGACATTGAGTGAGGTTTTAAGTCAGACCGAAGACCTGCGTCATGAAATCTCTATCCCCCAAGCCATCCGCTCCGTCGGCGCCCCTTCCACTGTAAGCGATGCCGCTGAATTTACTGATGCGCTCATCCGTATTCGCAGCCAGAACAACCTGTACCAACACCTCGACAATTCCGTCAGCCTGTTCGATGAGACGCTGTTCTCCACAACGATCGACCTACCTGCCAACCTTGTTGAAGGCCCGTATAACACGCGCATTTTCTTGGTCCGAGATGGTATGATCGTCGATGACTATGAAACCGTTATCAATGTGAACAAAGTCGGGTTGGAGCGCTGGATTTATGACTTGGCCCATCAACGCCCATTGGTCTACGGCCTTCTGTCGCTGTTCATCGCAATCGTCGCGGGATGGACCGCCTCCGCAGTCTTCCGCTACATCCGCTTCTAAACCGGCTTACTCGTCGGCGTCTGGCGATTTCAGTTCCAATTTTGCAGGCCCTCTGGGCAAGTCATCTGTGCGCAACTCCCCTGTGGGGCGGGCCAACATGCTGCGCGTTATCCACATCAAACGGTTCTCGGCGCGGGTGATTGCAACATAAGCCAAACGTTTCCACAATGGCTGTCCTGCTTCCGCCCGACCGGCGCGCGCGGCGGCATAAAGGTCGGGAGCGAAAACCTGCACCGTGTCCCACTGCGATCCCTGCGCTTTGTGAATGGTCACGGCCGATCCGTGCAAAAACGCGGCCCCCATACGTGCGGCAAAGGGAATGAAAGGCTCCTCTTCGCCCGGGGCTTCGATCTTGATTATTGAGGCGGCAGAGACTTGCGGGTCTTCCGCCCCGATCACATGCAATCGAGAAAACCCGGGCTTATTTCCCGGTCCCATGTAGACGACTTGTGCCCCTTTGATCAGGCCACGTGCCTCTAGATCGATCCGCTTTTTGCGATGTTTCAACGGCAATTCAATCCCGTCACAGATCAACGGCTCCCCCGGTAGCAACGTATCAACAGTCGCGCCATAAGCCCCCCGAAAAGCTTGAATCAAGCGAATGCGCGTCGCGTTACGCCACACCAACACGGGCGAGCGCGCCATCAGGTCGGCCTCCACTCGCTCGGCATAAAGCACTCGGTCATCTTTCTTCGCAGCATCGCGAACCAGCCCCTCAAACGCGTTGAAGTCGACGTTCGGGTCAGCCAGCGCGTGGGCCAAATCCAGAATTGGGTTGTCTTGGGTTTGACGGTGAACACGCGACAATTCCAGTTTCCGCCCGTCCTTCAACTTGTCGAACACCATCGCGCCGGATTGCCCAACCGGGGCCAATTGGGCAGGGTCTCCAAAAAGGATCAAGGTCGGAAAAATTTCACGTAGGTCTTCGTACTGCTTTTCGTCAAGCATCGAGGATTCATCAACGAACCCAATATCAAGCGGGTCCTCGCGGCGCTTCCAGCCTTGAATAAAATCCGAGCCTTTCAGCCCCGCGGCGGCCAATGCCCCCGGTATTGATTTATTCGTCTGATAGAAGGCCAACGCGCGGTCCAACGCGATATCGGTAATCCCCTCGATCTCTGGCCGTTCTCCCTGCCCTGCAAGCCAATCTGCGACCTTCTCATATTCGGGGTCGTACATCGGCGTGTAGAGGATGCGGTGGATCGTCGTTGCAGGCACGCCCCTATTGCGAAGCACACTGGCGGCTTTGTTCGTGGGGGCCAGCACCGCAATGGTGCGGCGATCTTTGCGAGGCTTCCCGTCGTAGTCACCTGAAATCAGGTCAACGCCCGCGTCCTCAACGGCTTGTACCATCTTGGCCAGCAGCAAGGTTTTACCTGAACCTGCCTTGCCCACGATGGCCATCACTTGGCTTTCCGCTTCGTTTAAGGGGGTCGTATGCCCCTCCAACATATCCACGCCAGCTTGGGCCATAACTTCCGTTATTGCGTCATAAGCCTCGGCTTGGTCTTCGGAAAATGTGACGGATGTGGGGATCTTTGACATGAGGCGGACCCTACCCCGCGACCAGCCGCTTTGCCAGAGAGATCAGGCCGCAATTGAACGCCTCTTAGTGCCAAATGCACGCGTATACCAATGCGCACTAACCTCCGGTGAGACACCCGCTTTTTGCAACAAAAGTTCCAGCATTTCGGAGTTAAAATCCCATAGCCCCGCGCTGATCGCCTCGCGCCCTGTGCCTTGTGTACCTAGAACTTTGGGGCGCCATCCAAGCTTGCTGTAAATGCGGATCATGCGGGCATCGAAAACGCCAACGGCCTTCGACCAACCATGCCCTACACCCAGCTGGGCTCCGGCCAACATAAGTCGCGCGGCCACTCGGCCACTGTCGTGAACTGTTGGGGATACGCAAAAGCGAGTGGTCTCCCAAATATCCAACTGGCTTATTGGATCGCGACACAGGTGAGAAAAGAAATCATTCACCATCGTGGCCCCTGTCGTCGGCAAAAACCGCATAGAGCCACCGTGGCTGCCTGACGGTGTCTCCCAAATCACATAAAGCGGGTTCAGCGCATCATATTGGTCGCGCTCAAACCCATTTGCATCGATGGTGACGTCCCATTTTAGCCTGTCGTGAAATTGATGCGCGCGATCTTTCAACATGCTCGCTTGCAGCTTCGGGTAGGCAAGAAGTTGGTTAGCCGTAACATATCTGATCATGCGGAACTCCATCCAGTTAAGGAGAATGAGTTCGCATGATAGTGTTAACGCCAGATCAGAGAGCGGTCCTCAGAACGTTAAAATTCGCAACAGTTTTACACAATAATCAAGCCAAAGGACAAGGCTAACGCCACAGCGTGAGTGGTATTCCCAGCCCCCAACTTGAAACGAGCGCTTTCGATATAAACACGAAGCGTGCTTTCAGATATCTTCAATTTTTCAGCTATATTCGCGCGATTAGCACCCGTGGCCAGCAACGTTAATGTATCTTTTTCACGCGGGGACAAAGATCGTGTAGGACCGCGATCAGCCTTGCCTTCAATCTGTAAGGCTTTCTCATTGAGGTAGTGTGAAATCAACAAGAGCTCCGCGACACGCTCGTTGGTAAACGACGCCCAAGTGTCGTCGTTGCAGCGATGATTGATTGAAAACAATGCAAACTGACCGCTGGGGCCACGGATGGGAACGCTGAACCCTTGGTTCCCTAAGCCGGCATCAACGGCTTCTCCTAAAAAAGAACGAGAGGACTTATTGGACCAATCCAGCGCTTTCCAGTCAATCGGCTGAAACAAACGATAGCAGCCCTGAACAACTGGATCGATACGTGCGTAGTCTTTATCAATATACCGCTCAACCCACTCTTGATCATAAGTGAGGGCCGCATATTGCGCACCGGTACTATTTACGGAGTGATAGACTAGATGTTCGAGATCATACGCGGATCGCAAATCCTCGACAAAGGTTTGGACTTCCTCAAGCGTTGTCGCCAGTGAAAGCGCTTCTTGCATGTCTACCAGTCGGTTCATAGGCACCCATCAGCCGACGCCTTGATCCACTGGGCGACGCGAGCTCGGTTGATGCAACCATGATCGTGTCGTCAAGATGTTCCGCCAGATAGCGTAGGTCGTTCTTGGCGGAGAACTTTTTAAGGTCCATCAATACGTCGATAATCCAATCATTCTTCATCAGCAGTATCCTCTTGAAAGGGTTAAGCATCCGTTAACAACATCCTAACAGCGGAAAATCGCCGATAAAATTCACCAATTATTCCTCCCCTAAAATGGCGGGTCTAAGAAACTTTAAGTTGTTGAATTTGCTTATGCCGCGCTTTCGTCACAAGAAAGCGCCCGCGAAACAATCCGATTCGCGGGCGCTTGTGAGGCTCGTTTCGAATTGGTCAAGCTTCGCGGCTCGCCTCCAACGTATCCTCAAATGTCGTCAACCCAGTCCGCGGAGCAGACACCAAAACCGCCATGTTGCCGGGCTTGTGTTCATTACGCAGCATTTTGGTGTGTGCTTGCGGAATTTCGTTCCATGGGAACACCTCCGACATGCACGGATCAAGACGGCGCTCGCACATCAATTGGTTCGCAGCGGAGGCCTGCTTGAGATGCGCGAAATGCGACCCTTGAACGCGTTTCTGGTGCATCCACAAGTAGCGGGCATCCATGGTTAGATTGTAGCCCGTGGTCCCCGCGCAGATGACAACCATGCCACCTTTCTTAACAACGAACACCGACACCGGCATGGTGGATTCACCGGGGTGCTCAAACACCATGTCCACGTTGTTACCCTTGCCCGTGATGTCCCAGATGGCTTTGCCAAACTTGCGAACTTCACCAAACCATTCCTTGTATTCAGGTGTATTTACCGTTGGCATCTGGCCCCAGCAGTTGAAGTCTTTGCGGTTCAACACGCCTTTGGCGCCAAGGCCCATAACGAAGTCGCGCTTGTCCTCGTCCGAGATCACACCAATTGCATTGGCCCCCGCCGTATTCGCCAATTGCACGGCAAAAGAGCCCAAGCCCCCCGACGCGCCCCAGATCAATACGTTCTGCCCGGGTTTCAACTCATGTGGGTGATGACCGAATAACATGCGGTAGGCCGTCGCCAAGGTCAGCGTGTAGCAGGCGCTTTCTTCCCAGCTTAGATGCGCGGGACGCGGCATCAATTGTTGCGCTTGAACGCGGGTGAATTGCGCGAAGGAGCCGTCGGGCGTCTCATATCCCCAAATCCGCTGACTGGGCGAGAACATAGGGTCGCCCCCATTACATTCCTCGTCGTCGCCATCGTCTTGGTTGCAGTGAACAACAACTTCATCGCCAACTTTCCAGCGCGTCACCTTGTCACCAACAGCCCAAACAATGCCCGCCGCATCGGATCCCGCGATGTGATAATCGGCTTTGTGGACGTCAAACGGGCTGATCGGAACGCCAAGCCCCGCCCACACGCCGTTGTAGTTCACACCAGCGGCCATAACCAAAACCAGCACTTCATGGCTGTCTATCGCAGGGGTTTCCACAACCTCATTCAGAAAGCTGTCCTCTGGCTCCCCATGACGCTCGCGGCGGATGGCCCATGAATACATTTTTGATGGCACATGTCCCATCGGGGGAATTTCACCAACCTCATAGAGGTCTTTCTTCTCGGCGCTGTAATCCATCATGTCATCCTGCGTATCTAAGGCCATAACCGGCGCTCCCAAACTCATTTCGGTGCCGCGGTGCAGAATCAAATGCTGCACCGCCTATATGGCAGAGATACAAATGCAAAAGCAATAATACAACCCTAAATGGTCTAATTTTGTAATTTTATGTCTTCGCAAAATTGACCTATGGATGCCGCATAGTAATCAATCACCTCAGGCGCTTTGGAGGTGAGCCTGATTTGATCACCCGCAACCGCAATCAAGCCGCGGAGCTCCAACATCCGTAGCGCCTCGTTCACCGCGCGCCCCTCGGCTGCGTCTTTGCTTTCATCTGGCATGCAAACTTCGCGACGAGCGGCACGAAGTCGCGCAACATCTTGCGCAAAACCGGCGACCAACTTACTGCGGCTCATCTGCCCACCAGCCTGTGCGATGTGATGGCAGACCAAAGACACCGGCAGTATTGGGACCACATTACCAACCCGCGCCATAAGTTCAGCGCCCAGTTTCAACGCTGTGTCTTCCGGATGCTGAGACACAAATTCGCGCAATGACAGTGGTCGTCCGAAGGCCACCCCTGCGAAGCCTAGCCGGTGGAACTTGCCCGTAATTCGGTGCCAAAGATGGCGACCAACATAGCGGACCAGATGACTGATCCGGAACTTGAACCGCGCGGATTTGTCCCCCGCTGCCGCCACAAGAACACGGTCTTCCAGCACACGGTCGTAGTTCAATCCAACAGGTACAAAGACAACATCGCGCGCAGTGTCAGGCTGAAACCCGTCGATGATATAACTGATCAACCCAAGCTTCGGTTGCCCCAATGCGCCCGTGCGCGATAGCCCGCCCTCAGGGAAAATCGCCTGCGCCACCCCCTCTTTGGAGGACAGCTGCACATATCGCGCCAAAATACGGCGATAGAGCGGGTTCAGGTTCTTTCGTCGAATGAAGTAGCCACCCATCATCTTAATCAGCGGGCGCAACGGCCATACCCGCGCCCATTCCCCGACAGCATAGGACAACGCACTATCGCGGGCGGCCAGATAGGTCACCAAAATGTAGTCCATGTTGGAGCGGTGGTTCATAATGTACACGACCGTCGCTTCGGGATCGATTGCCGCCATGGCCTCGCTGCGCGGGTTCACCACGCGTACGCGGTAAAGCGAGCGCGACATCAGCCTAGCCACCCGTATTCCCAATCCGAAATACATCGTGGCGCTGAAGGCCGGCACGATCTCGCGGGCGTAGCGTTCCGCTGTCTCGAAGGCCACATTATCAGGCACACCCATCTCATCCGCGTATTTATTCACCGCGCGGATAACGTCGGGATCATACAAAACGTTTTGGATCATGTCGTGACGCCGCGCGAGCTTGAACGGCTGGATGGGGCGCGCCAGTTTGGAGTTTAGCCGCGCGACCACACGCTCCGCACGGCGCCGGAAAAACCAACGCACTGACGGAAATAGAAAGTGCGAGGCTGCGGTAATCGCCGCCAACACGCCTATCAGAACCAACGCCCAGACGGGCAACTCGACGGTGTTAAACATATCCAACGACAGTGGCAGTCTTTGAGGGCTGGGTAAATCCCACCACGCCGCGACGCAGCATATTGACATAAGCATAAAGTTCCAAGTATGAACCATTTATCGCAACAATATTACTCAAGCGATTCACGAGAGGCCCGAATGTCCGATCAAGCCAAAACCCCCGCCAAAGACCGTCCGTGGTTGTTTCGCACCTATGCGGGTCACTCGACCGCCAGGGCATCGAATGAATTGTATCGTGGCAACTTGGCGAAAGGTCAGACCGGCCTGTCCGTGGCATTCGATCTGCCGACGCAAACCGGATACGACAGCGATCACGTCCTATCCAAGGGCGAGGTCGGCAAGGTTGGCGTTCCCGTGGCTCACTTGGGCGACATGCGCAGCTTGTTCAAAGACATCCCCTTGGAGAAAATGAACACCTCCATGACGATCAACGCGACGGCCCCTTGGTTGCTGGCGCTCTATATCGCAGCAGCAGAGGAACAGGGCGCGGATGTCTCCGCGCTGCAAGGCACGGTTCAAAACGACATCATCAAGGAATACCTGTCGCGCGGCACTTACATATGCCCGCCGCAACCCTCCTTGCGCATGATCACCGACGTGGCCGCCTATACGCGTCAGCACCTGCCCAAATGGAACCCGATGAACGTCTGCTCGTACCACTTGCAAGAAGCCGGTGCGACGCCAGAGCAAGAGCTTGCCTTCGCCCTCGCCACCGCGACCGCCGTGCTGGACGACCTAAAGGGTAAAGTTCCGGCCGAGCATTTCCCCGCTATGGTGGGCCGCATTTCCTTCTTCGTGAACGCAGGTATCCGCTTTGTCACCGAGATGTGCAAAATGCGCGCTTTCGTCGACCTGTGGGACGAGATCACCCGTGAGCGTTACGGCGTTGAAGACCCCAAGTTCCGCCGCTTCCGCTACGGGGTACAAGTGAACTCCCTTGGCCTGACCGAACAGCAGCCCGAAAACAATGTCTACCGTATCTTGATCGAGATGCTCGCCGTGACCCTTTCCAAGAACGCCCGCGCCCGTGCCGTGCAATTGCCCGCGTGGAACGAAGCACTTGGCCTGCCCCGCCCTTGGGATCAGCAGTGGTCCCTGCGGATGCAGCAGATCATGGCGTTTGAGACAGACTTGTTAGAATACGACGACCTCTTTGACGGCAACCCCGCCGTGGACCGCAAGGTTGAGGCGTTGAAAGAAGGCGCCCGTGCCGAGCTCGCAACCATCGACGGTATGGGCGGCGCAAATGAGGCCATCGAGTACATGAAGTCGCGTCTGGTGGAAGCCAATGCCGAACGCTTGGGCGGGATTGAAAGCGGCGACACAACGGTGGTCGGCGTGAACAAATTCCAGCAGCACGAAGACAGCCCCCTGACCGCAGGCGACGAGGCGATCATGGTCGCCGACAAAGACGCCGAAGCAGATCAAATCGCGCGGCTGGAGGCATGGCGCGCCTCACGCGACAATGACGCGGTAGAAGTGGCTCTGGCCAAGGTGCGCACAGCGGCGAACGACGGCACCAACATTATGGCCCCAACGATCGAGGCCGCCAAAGCGGGTGCCACCACAGGTGAATGGGGCGACGTGATCCGGCAGGCCTTCGGTCAATACCGCGGCCCCACCGGCGTGTCGCGCAACCCGTCGAACCGCACCGAGGGGCTTGAGGAAATTCGCGAACAAGTCGATGCCGTTTCGACAAAACTGGGTCGCCGGTTGAAATTCCTTGTGGGCAAGCCGGGCCTAGACGGGCACTCCAACGGGGCGGAACAAATCGCCGCCCGCGCCCGCGATTGCGGCATGGACATCAGCTATGAGGGCATACGGCTGACCCCTGATGAGATCACCGAAGCCGCACTGAATGAAGAAGCTCATGTCGTGGGGCTATCGATCCTGTCAGGGTCCCACATTCCACTCATCGAGGACCTTATGGCCAAGATGCATAAAGCGGGCATCGGGCATATTCCCGTGGTCGTTGGCGGCATCATTCCCGAGGATGATGCGAAGCGTTTGCGCACCATGGGGGTGGCGAAGGTCTACACGCCAAAAGACTTCGAATTGAACCGCATCATGATGGATTTGGTCACTTTGGTGGAGCCGGCGGGAATAGCGGCCCAATAATAAGACGCCACTTGCACATGGCAGTCACCTGCGCGACAGTCTGCACTTATTAGAATTGCGACCAAAGGTATTATGCAATGAGCAATATTGCGACACCCTCCCGCCGTCCGGCGCGAGAATGGATCCCTGTTCTTAAAGAGTACCGCGACCCGTCACTGCCCCGCTCCATTTGGGAATTGGTGACGACGTTTGTTCCCTATCTCACGCTCTGGGCCATCGCATGGGTGTCCCTGTCCGCGCAGCTGTATTGGCTAACGGTGCCATCGGTGATCTTGGCGGGTATGTTGATGATGCGCATGTTCGCCATCCAACATGATTGCGGTCATGGGGCTATTTTCAAATCATGGGCCGCCAACCGCTGGCTTGGTCGCTGTCTTGGGGTGATCTGCATCGCCCCCGCCGCAGTCTGGGCGAAAAAGCACGACGTCCACCACGCCACGCACGGCAATCTGGACCGCCGCGAAATGGGCGACCTACTGACCCTGACGGTCGCTGAATACAACGCCAAGGGGCCTTTCGCCAAAGCGCTCTACCGTCTGTATCGCAATCCGTATTTCTTGCTGGCATTCGGCCCGTTCTATTCCTTCTTCCTGGAATACCGCCTTCCCATCCGCCTCATGGACCGCCGCGAGTATTGGATCAGCGCCATGGGCACCAACCTGTCCATCGCCATCGTGCTCGGCACAATTTACCACTTCGGCGGCTGGGGGCCGATCCTCTATATCTTCGTCCCATCCACCCTTATCGGCGCATTCTGTGGCGTGTGGGTGTTCTACATTCAGCACCAGTTCGAAGGGGTGGAATGGGACCACGACGGCAATTGGTCCGTCCATGATGCGGCACTGTATGGCTCTAGCTATTATGTGCTGCCAAATTGGTTGAACTGGTTCAGCTGCAATGTTGGCATTCACCATGTGCACCATCTGTATTCGCGCATCGCATTCTACCGCTTGCCAGAGGTTCTGCGCGATCATCCAGAATTAGCCGGAACAAACCGCGTGACATTCCGCGACAGTTTGCAGTGTATGAAACTAAAACTCTGGGACGAAGACAGCCGCAAAATGGTCAACTTCGCCGCCGCAGATAATATTGCGCAACACGGCATGCTCGCGCCAGCAGAGTAAGCTTGATATACACCTTCGAAACACATCCCCAAAAGGAGCCTGCCCATGACGATCCATATCGGCGCAAAGCCCGGAGAAATTGCCGAAACGGTCCTCATGCCGGGCGACCCATACCGCGCCAAATGGGCGGCGGAGACCTTTTTGGAAGATGCCAAGCTCGTCAATGAAGTGCGCGGCATGTTGGGTTTCACGGGCACATGGAAGGGCAACCGCGTCACGATCCAAGGGTCTGGCATGGGCATGCCCTCCTTGTCGATCTACGCCAATGAGCTGATCAGCAGCTACAACGCGCAGACGCTGATCCGCATCGGCTCTTGCGGGGGGATGCAAGATAAAGTGGCCGTGCGCGATGTGATCTTGGCGTCGTCCACCTCGTCTATGTCGACCCCGTCACGCGGCATCTTCAAGGAGTTCCAATTCGCCCCGACCTGCGATTTCGACCTACTTCACAAAGCCTACCACGCCGCCGAGGCGCGCGGTATCCCGACCCATGTAGGCGGCATCTACTCCGCTGACGTGTTCTACGACGAGCGCCCCGACCTGAACGAGCAAATGACCCGCCACGGCATTCTTGCGGTGGAGATGGAAGCGGCCGAGCTTTACACACTTGCCGCCCGCTACGACCGCCGTGCCTTGGCTGTCTTGACAGTGTCCGACCACCTCATCACCGGCGAGGCATTGCCAGCCGAAGACCGCGAGAAAAGCTTCGGGGATATGGTTGACATCGCATTAGAGGCTGCATTTGCATGAAAAAACGTCAACTCGGAAAAGGCGGCCCCCTCGTCGGCGCTGTTGGCCTCGGCTGCATGAGCTTCGCCGGTTTCTACGGCAAGACAGATATTGGCACGTCGCACGACACGCTTGATGCTGCCCGCGAGTTTGGCGTCGATTTCCTCGACACCGCCCTGCTCTACGGAATGGGGAAATCCGAAGAGGTTATTGGCAGCTACCTAAAGGCCAATCCGAACCACGGCTTCAAGATCGCAACCAAAGGCGGGATCGAAACTAAACCCACGCGGCATTTCGACAATTCAGAAGCCTGCCTGCGCCGATCCTTGGAAAGCTCTCTAACCCGTTTGGGGGTGGATTATGTGGACCTCTACTACATTCACCGCCGCGAGCAGGAACGCCCGATTGAGGAGGTTATGCAAACGCTGACCAAGTTCATCGAGGAGGGCAAAATCGGCGGCATCGGCTTCTCCGAGATTGCGCCAACATCCCTGCGCCGCGCCCATGCGGTTCACCCCGTGATGGCCGTACAAAGCGAGTACTCCCTTTGGACCCGCCAGCCCGAAATGGGCATGATCCAAACCTGCGCCGAGCTGAACGTCGCCTTCGTCCCCTTCTCGCCCGTCGCACGCGGGATGTTTGCCGACGTTCTGCCCGAGCCAGAAACCTTCGCGGCCAGCGACTTCCGGACAGTGCAGCCGCGGTTTTTGGGGGATAATTTCACCACCAATTGCGCGATCCTTGAACGGTTCCAAAGCTTTTGTGCAACGCGTGGTTGGAGCCCTGCCGCCACCGCCATTGCATGGACATTGGACCAAGGCGACCATCTGATCCCCATCCCCGGCACCCGTTCTCGCGAGCACCTCATGCAACTCGTCGAAGGCGACGCCATTGAATTCACCAGCGAGGACCGCGCCGAGATTGAACGCCTCTTACCCATCGGATGGGCGCATGGGGACCGCTACTCCGACGCGCAGATGGTTGGGGTGGAGCGCTATTGCTGAACAATCGCCTAATTGTTGGCGAATTCTTCTGATACAACGCCTCTTGAAAGGGGCAAGACCATGCGGATTACATATCTAGATCACTTGCGTGCCATTTGCATGGTGTTCGTGGTGGTGCTGCATGCATATTACCTCATCGACTATGCCCCCGCCGCGTTTTTTGCAGTGTTTATCTATAACTTCTGCATGGGCACCTTCTTCATCATCTCTGGGTATGTGCTCGCCGCGTCCCTGCCCGATGGGCCCATTTGGCCCCACCTTCGAGACCGGTTGCGCAGGTTGGCTTGGCCACTTGCCACAGGGTTAATCTTGGTGAACCCGCTCACACTTGCCATCATCCACGACGGGTTTACAGCCGCGTGGATAAAGGATGTGGCGCATCGGGCAATCTCGGGGCGGTTGTTCGTGCATTTATGGTTCTTGTTCTGCCTCATGGGGTTTATCACCGCCGTCCCGCTGATCTTACGGGCGCTCCGCACCGCAGCTTGGGCGAAGGTTGCTCGCATCAACTTACCCCCCGCTTTGATCCCGACCGCGATCACATTAAGCGCCGCACTCGTTCAAATGGCGATCGCGGGAACCATAGGTATCGACCTCCCCGTTCCCTTTGACGGCTTCGCCAAATACGCATGGGCCTATGTGGCCGGCGTCGCCCTCTACCAGCATCCCAAAGCATGGGAGGCCGTTCATTCCCCCGGCCCAGTCCCTTTTGCAATCGCCGGTATATTTTGGATTGCCATGGTCGACGGTTGGGCCACGCAAGGCACAACTTTGCACCTTATGCTTCACGCAGCACGGATCGCCACGAGCACGGCAGCAATTAGCTTTGCATTGTTGTGGGTGTTTCGCCGTTTCTTCAACCGCAGCACCCCGCTGTGGTCGTTCATCTCGGCGGGGGCGTTGACGACCTACATATTGCAATGGTTGGTGCTGCACGCGCTCCTGACACCGTTGAGCGCATTGGGCCTCACCGGCGGCGCATTGTTCACTGCCCTGATCCTTTGCACCTTGGCCATTAAGCTGCCAACACACCATTTCATCGTAAAACGAGTGCCAATCTTGGCCCTCATGCTAAACGGGGCGCCGCTTTCACGACGCCCCGGTAATCCCGATAATCCAGATAAGTTAGCCGCAGTTTAGACCTGACGCTCTACCATCATCTTTTTGATCTCGGCGATTGCCTTGGCAGGGTTCAAACCCTTCGGGCAGGTCTTCGCGCAGTTCATAATGGTGTGGCAGCGGTACAGTTTGAACGGGTCTTCCAACTCGTCCAGACGCTCACCCGTCGCCTCATCGCGGCTGTCGATGATCCAACGGTAGGCGTGCAGCAAGGCTGCTGGCCCGAGGTACTTGTCGCCGTTCCACCAGTAGGATGGGCACGACGTGGAGCAGGACGCGCACATGACGCATTCGTACAAGCCGTCCAGTTTCTTGCGGTCATCGATGGACTGACGCCACTCTTTTTTCGGGCGGTTGGTCTTGGTTTCCAACCACGGCATGATCGACGCGTGCTGTGCATAGAAGTGTGTCAGGTCGGGGATCAAATCCTTCACAACGGGCAGGTGCGGCAGGGGGTAGATTTTCACGTCGCCGCTGATTTCGTCCATGCCGTAGATACAGGCCAGCGTGTTGATCCCGTCGATGTTCATCGCGCAAGATCCACAGATGCCTTCGCGGCAAGAGCGGCGGAAGGTCAGCGTCGGGTCAATCTCGTTCTTGATCTTGATCAGCGCGTCCAGAACCATCGGGCCACATTTGTCCATGTCCACGAAGTATGTGTCGACGGACGGGTTTTTGCCGTCGTCAGGGTTCCAGCGGTAAATCTGGAACTTGCGCACGTTGGAGGCGCCTTCGGGCTTCGGCCATGTTTTACCGCCCATGATTTTCGAATTTTTGGGAAGGGTCAGTTGAACCATGTCATGCCTCCTTCGGCGCAGTGAAGTTAGTTAACGTCCCGCCTGCGACCAAGTGGTCGAGCAGATGTCTACGAGTCGTCGGGGAGCTTGAATTGATAGTATTGATTTCAGCGTCAGTCAGGACGCGGCGTTTGTAGCCTTGCTTGCGCAGACACCGGTCAACGCCGCCCGCTTCACCATTATAGCGAATGTTCCGTTCATTTGACGCAACAATGATTGGCCCAATGAGAACGCCACCCAATACAACGCCTGCAACGTAGCTGCCAACAACGGCGTTTTGGCCTCCACGAGGGGCATTTGGCACACACGACGAATACGCTTGGCGCGCCGCAGCAAGGTTCATCCCTGATTGCGAGGGAACCGCCGGCTTTTTCGCTGCAGAACAAGCGCTTAAAAGCACCGTTGCAAGAACCAAAAATTTCTTCACGTCAAGTTTCTCCTATTGCAAAAAGGCCGGAAGGCCGTTCTTCAAAAGACATTCAATTGTGTCGGGGCGGGTGGCAATTTCCACCACCAGTTGAGTTTCTTCTGCGCCAAGGCCCGTGACCCCAGCTTTCGCCAGTTGCAAGATTTCCACCGCTGAGGCGTTGTCGATCACACAATCTGTTGCTGGCTCCAACGGCACGCCGGGGAAGCGCTCAGTCAAGACGGGGCGCACCGCGTCTTTGGCTTCCTTGCGTGCCAATTGATCAGCCAAGCCGTCATCGCCACAGGCACTCAACGCGAAAATTGCGGCCAGTGCGGGTATCACTATCTTATTCATGCGTTCCACCTTGTGAACAAAACATCCATATGACGCGGTTGCGCCTTCTTTCCTGCGTGCGCGGCCGTGGCCAACACATCGCGAAACTCTAATCCGGCCTTGGCCATCTCACTAATAACAGCGGAGGGCGGCGCCACCCCTTCAAAACGCTGCGTAACCGACATCTCTAGGATCACAAATTCGCACCGCTTCAATGTCTCGGCCCCGCCTTTGAGCACTTCGTACTCAAACCCTTCGGTATCGACTTTCAAACCAAGCCGCCCTGTCAAATCAGCCGCAAGCATGTCCAAAGTGATCACTGGCACTTCGCGCTTGGCCACATCCGAAAAACTATGCACCAGATTGTCCGTCCGTCGCTTCAGGCTGGCCATAGCCCCACCCTTGCCCGGCTCTGTTTCTGGAACCGACAACATGGCTTTGCCCTGCTCCGCCCCAAGGGCGACGGCACGAAAATCGAAACTCTTGGGCGACACGCCAGCCTTCACCGCCGCTTCGCATTCCGCTTGCGGATCAACCAGCACGAAATGCGCGTCGGGGAAGCTGCGGTACAGCCAAGGTGTGCCGTCATGCACGCCCACATCGATCACGCAATCGGGCGTGAACTCATAGGCCTTAAGGTAAGGCGGACGCGTCTTGATCGGGTGAAGGGCAAACCCTTCGTCCCGCGCCGCGCGGCGTATGTCGGCGATCTGGGTCAGAGCGACACCCCATTGGACGTCATACAAGCCAGCGTGCCTTCGCGCGTCATAATCTCGGAGATCAGACCAGTGCTGGCCGCAGATAACGCATCCAACTCCGACAACAGGCTCACCTCTTCTGCGGTCGCATTCAACGCCCCGCAATTCGCCGCTGCGGCTTGTTGCGCGGGCGACAGCTCTGGCGACACATCCGCGATGAAGTTTGCGATGCTTTGCTCCTGAGCTTGCGCTGGCTCATCCAAAACAGGTGCCCCACAAGCTGCCAATACTAAAACAAGTGCAAATTTCTTCATGACGAGGCCCCTACAGTAATCCCAAAAGTGGTCGGTTGCGGCGCTCCGCTCACGCGGCGATCAATGCAGGCGGCAAGCGCCTCATCGGGTGATTGCGGGTTAAACACCCTATCCGTCACCGTGATTGATCCTTTGGCTTTGCCGCCGCCGGTACCAGCCCCCACGCCAACATATCCTTGAACGCCATCAGCCAGCCCCACCTCGTCGCGGCACAATTGCGCAGCCCGCTCCGGTGAAACCGGAACAGGCGCACAAGCGGCCAAAATCAAAAACGGGGCCAACCTGCGCATTAGTATACGCGGGCTTTCGGTGCGATCTTCTTGAGGTCGATGCCACCCTCGTCCTGAGTGGTCAGCGGGTCCAAATGAACACCGCGCGTGCTCAACTTCACCTTATTGCCATCAACATGCGACAAGGAGTGGACGCGCCACTTTTTGTCATCGCGATCAGGGTAATCCTCATGGGCGTGCGCCCCGCGGCTTTCCTTACGCGCCTCAGCGGCCACAATCGTCGCCATCGCGTTTGGCATCAGGTTGTCCAGCTCCAGCGTCTCCATCAGGTCGGAGTTCCAAACCATGGAGCGATCCGAGACGTTGATGTCATCCATCTTCGCCGCAACAGCCGTCATCTTCTCAACGCCTTCTGCCAGCGTTTTGTCTGTCCGGAACACCGCAGCGTCTGCTTGCATAGTTTTTTGCATTTCCAAGCGAAGCTCTGCGGTGCCTGTGGTCCCTTTGGCGTGACGGAAGCCGTCCAAACGATCCAGTGCCGCATCAATAGACGCTTGTGGCATCTCTGGGTTCGGCGAACCTGGCTTGATGATTTCGCCAGCACGGATAGCTGCCGCACGGCCAAAGACCACCAAATCGATCAGCGAGTTGGACCCAAGGCGGTTGGCCCCGTGAACGGACGCACAGCCCGCTTCACCCACGGCCATCAGACCCGGAGAGATCGCTTCGGAGTCACCCTTGGTCGGGTTCAAGACCTCGCCCCAGTAGTTCGTCGGAATGCCGCCCATGTTGTAGTGCACGGTTGGCAGCACTGGGATCGGCTCTTTGGTCAGGTCAACGCCCGCAAAGATGCGCGCACTCTCCGAGATGCCCGGCAAGCGAAGCGCCAATGTCTCTGGCGGCAGGTGGTTCAGGTGCAAGTGGATGTGATCCCCCTGCGCGCCCACGCCGCGACCTTCCCTGATTTCCAGCGTCATACACCGCGAGACCACGTCGCGCGATGCGAGGTCTTTATAGGTGGGTGCGTAGCGCTCCATAAAGCGTTCGCCTTCGGAGTTGGTCAGATAGCCCCCCTCCCCGCGTGCGCCTTCGGTGATCAATGTACCTGCACCATAAATGCCGGTTGGGTGGAATTGAACGAACTCCATGTCCTGCAAAGGCAGACCCGCACGCGCGACCATGCCGCCGCCGTCACCCGTACAGGTGTGCGCTGATGTCGCCGAGAAATACGCACGGCCATAGCCGCCCGTTGCCAGAACAACCATCTTGGCGCTGAACAGGTGCATGGTGCCGTCGTCCAGCTTCCAGCACATAACGCCTGTGCAGACACCTTCGTCGTTCATGATCAGGTCGGTCGCGAAGTATTCAATGTAAAATTCCGCGTTGTTCTTCAGCGATTGGCCGTAGAGCGTGTGCAAAATGGCGTGGCCGGTACGGTCAGCCGCAGCACAGGTCCGTTGAACCGGTGCGCCTTCGCCAAACTCGGTGGTGTGACCGCCAAACGGGCGTTGGTAAATCTTGCCCTCTTCGGTGCGCGAAAACGGAACGCCGTAGTGCTCCAGCTCGTAGACAGCTTTGGGGGCCTCGCGGGCCAGATATTCCATCGCGTCCGTGTCGCCCAACCAGTCAGAGCCCTTGACGGTGTCATACATGTGCCACTGCCAGTTATCCGGCCCCATGTTAGACAGCGAGGCGGCGATGCCACCCTGTGCCGCAACGGTGTGGGACCGTGTCGGGAAAACCTTGGTTACGCAAGCGGTGCGCAGGCCTTGCTCGGCCATGCCCAAAGTCGCGCGAAGGCCAGCGCCACCGGCGCCAACCACAACAACATCGTATTCGTGAGTTTCGTATTCGTAAGCAGCCATGTTCTCAGGGCCTTCCGATTAAAGTGCGATGCGCGCGAGCGCGAAGAGGCCGACCGCAATCAGCGTGTAGCAAAGGCCTGTCAGGCCAATCAGCGTCAGTTTTTGCGCTGTGCCGTGAACGTAGTCTTCTACGGCTTCTTTTGCTTCAGAGGTGAAATGCATGACCGCTGCGACAAGCATCAAGCCAGTCACGATTGCGGGAAAAGGTCGTCCGAAGTAGGCCAGAACCTCTTCATATGTACCGCTAAACCCAAAGCCAAAGGTGCACACGAAAATCGGCGTCATTACGACCAGTGCCACGGAGCTTATCATCATATGCCAGTGGTGGGTGGTGCCTTGACGACCCGAGCCCATACCCTGTGCGCGTTTTCTATCTGTTAGGTAAGTCATAGCCCGCCCCTATACACAAATGAACGTAAGGATGGTGAAGACCGTCGCCAACACGAGCATGCCTTTTGCCATCTTCTCGGAGGCTTCAACCTCGACCAAGTAGCCCAAGTCCCAGATCACGTGCCGCAACCGACCTAGCGCGTGGTAGAACAGCGCCCAAACCGCCAGCAGTTGAACCAGTTTGCCGATCCAGCTGCTCCAAAGCCCGTCGATAAACGCAAACGCGCTCTCGGAGCTGGCAGCAGCGATCAGCCACCAAACAACAAGGATCGCTGCGAACAGCAGCCCGATGCCGGTGATCCGAACAAGGATGGAAGACATGGAAGTCAGTTGCGGGCGGTAAATCATGATGTGAGGGGAAAGCGGTCTGTTTCCCCGATTGACGTCAGCCATTGCGCGTCCTTCATTTGCTACGATGTTTGGGGCTATCATTAGACTAATAACACAATGAGTCACGCCCCCAGTGTATGAAAAAACATGATGTAACACAGCAATTTTATCTGTTTTATCATTTTGTGATCACGCAAAATAAAAATGTGATCACAGAAAATACATAGGTAAAATACTAAGGTATCATTCACCCAATAATATGCACAACTTATAGCCTTCTACTTCAAGGACGCCACTTGCTTAGTGATTTCGCGCAGAAGTTTTTGCCGGATACGCTCTGGGTAATCCTCAAAACTTGTAGCCTGCATGGCAAAGCTCGCGGGTCCCGAAATGAGGTTTGCGCGGTAATACTCAAGCAAATCCCCCTCGGCCCCTTCAATCGCCAGCCCGTTTATGGTGACCCCTTCGCGCAAGGCCGCGGCCCTCAGCCTTTCTGGCGGCACCCCTTCGTTCGACACACCATCGCCGGATACGTCAATGACCCGCCTCTTGCAGTCAGGCACATCGTCAAACTGTTTTAGCCCGAATTCCACGGCTTCCCCGATGGCGGTCGAGAAGCTGCGCCATTCCCTCTGCGCGGTCGTGATCTCAAAGGCCAAGCTGTCAGCCACCTCAAAATCCGTCACCTGCGTCCAAGGAACCGACACGATCTGGCGTGTTGATCCGGTCCATTGAACCAACATCACTTGCGCCCGCGCAACCACCAACGCCTCTGACACCGCACCATCCGCCAGCGCGGCGCCTAGGCCTTCCATTTGAATTTTATATTCTTGCGGGTCCACAGAACCGGACACATCCACCGCCAGCACCAAAGCCAAATCGCAAGCTTGCGCGGACGTGCATCCCATCCATGTGGCTAAAAGGAATCCGAAAGCATTCATGCGGGCAGTATGCTATTGAACCTCCAACATTTGTAGCATTTTCACCCCTTCCGCCTCTATGAAGGGTGCGAGTTCCGCATCAATCTTCTCGCGGTAGGAAATGGGCGCATCTTGGGTCTTCGTCAATTTCGCCAAAAACCCTATCCGCTCAACCGTTGGCGGGTGGCTCATGTCAACGCAATGCACCTCTTCGGCCATACGCGCCTCCAAGCCTGCACGGACTTCTACAGTTGCAGAATTTGCTTTCCCGCAAAGCTGATCGAAAAATGCGGTTCCATTCGGGACGAGGTTCGGGGCCATTTCAAGAAACGCGCGCCTCAACAACCGCTCATAGCCCAGCTTGCGCAATAGTTTCTGCACCGCCTCAATACCCGCAGCCTTGGTTGCGATGCCGTCCGCAAGATACTCTGCACGCTGGCTATCGAGGAAACTAAATCGTTTCAGCACAAGCCAAAGCTGCTCGACCAGCATCGCAACCACCGCCGCGAGCCCCCCGCCGATTGCGTCTTCAATTCCCTGTTCGCGCAGATAATAGCCCTCATGGTCCACGATGGCGCTATCCTCAAACAACGAATACCATCGCTCCACCGAATAAAGCCCCATACTCAGCAGCCCAGTTCGCGCCTGATCCCCGTTCACTTGGTGAGACACTTCATGCGCGATGAGCGCAACACGCTCTTCAGGGCTAAGAATTAGCCAAAGCCCCAACCCAATTCCCAGTACCCGATCCCCCTGTAACTCTGTCGAGAAGGCGTTGAAGTCAGAGAATATCTGTACCTTGGTTACGGGTTTTCCGCCTAATCGCTGCGAAATCTCGTCCGTCAAGGCGAACAACTCAGGCAGATCGCTGCGCGTAAAAACCTCCCCCTCCAAACGATGTCGTCTTGGGCGCACATAGAAGCCAACAGCAGACACCGTTCCTCCTAATACAAGCGTAATCAAATTTGGGAAATTCAGTGCACATAGAGCCAAACCGCCCAGCATTAACGCATAGGGAATGACCAGTATGATCGCAGATAACCCTTGGGCCAGACGTGTCCCAAACGACACCTTCCCAATTTGTCCTGCGCTGAAGTCCCGCAACGCCGCATCTTGGATGGAAGCGCCCACACGTTCATGAGCGCGCCCTATCTATCTTTGTATCCTGCCGGACCTCACGCGGTTAAACCGGCATCAGCGCCCAGTAGTCCAAATCAAGCAGCACGTCTGGCAAATACTTGCCATCTTCACCCTTCAGCGAGAACGGCGCGGCCTCGGCTTTTTGCGCGACCAGCCGCAGGCGGATTGCGCCGATGCCCGGCTCTTCAGTTTCAGCGACCTCCAAGACCTCGGACCATGCTTTGACCGTATCACCCGCCCCACAAGGATTGGCATGTGCGCCCGCATTCAAGCCGACGATGATCTGCGCGTTCGCCAAACCATTGAACGACAAGGCCCGCGCCAGTGAAATCACATGCCCGCCGTAAATCAACCGCCCGCCATCCCGTGCGGTCGCGTCGAAATGCACCTTGGCGGTGTTTTGCCACATGCGAGTGGCCAACATATGCTCGGCCTCCTCAATAGTGACGCCGTCCACGTGGTCGATCTTCTCGCCCACGGCGTAGTCACCCAATCGGTGCGGCTCGCCCGCTTGGGCAAAGTCGTAACCGTCAAAGCTAAGCCCCTCAGGCACCACCAATTCGCTTGCGGCCACCGATCCGGCCAATTCTGGCACCACGGTCTCAGGCGCTGGCGCGTCCAAATTGCCCTTGCGCACCATCACCCAGCGCACATAGCTCAGCACATCTTCGCCCAGTTGGTTTGTGCCCGTCGTGCGCACCCAAACAACGCCGGTTTTCCCGTTGGAGTTCTGCTTCACCCCAATCACTTCGGAGCGCGAACTGATCGTGTCGCCCAAATGCACGGGCTTCAAGAAACGCCCTTCGGCATACCCCAAATTGGCCACAGCATTCAGCGAGATATCCGGCACAGTTTTGCCAAACACAGTATGAAACGCGATGAGGTCATCCAACGGGGCCTCATGCAGACCACAATCACGGGCAAACTCATCCGACGAATAAAACGCATGCCGCACCGGATAGAGCGCGTGATACATCGCCCGCTCGCCGCCCGACAAAGTGCGCGGAACCGCGTGTTCGATCACCTCCCCGACGGTGTAATCCTCGAAGAAGCGGCCTGCATTGGTCTTGCTCATTACTGTTGTCCTAGTTTCATCTCGGGGCTGTAGTCGCCCTCAATCTCTTTCGTGACGGCCTGCCCGCAGCGCATCACCCCGTTGGAGGCATCAAACGCGTAAGTCGGGTTGCCGTGCAGCTCCCACCCTTTGGATAAGGCTTCGGATACTTTGTGGCAAAAGGCCGACGTGTCATCCTCGGTCAATAAGCGGTAAATTTTCATCACACTCCTCCGAACGGGCTCACACCCAGCATTACATGGATGCTCGCAACTACCGTGAACATCACCAAGGACACCACCACCAATGTGATTTCTTTCTTAGCCGGCGCTTGTTCAGGCGGGGTCCACGGACCCTCAGCGCGGTTGATCAGGATCATGGATCCCACCGCCCACGTCAACATGCCGCCAAACAGGAAGATCGACGCCAAGTCGCCATTCGCCAACAAATGCGCAAACGCCCAAATTTTGACCGCCGCTAGCATCGGATGGCGGATCTTCGTGCCCAACCACGCCTTGGCGGGCTTCGCGGCAGATGCGCCAAAGGTATAGAACGCCAGCAACATCAGCAGGTTGTTGATATGCCCAAAGAAGCTCGGCGGAGACCATACGGGGATGAATTCCGCACTGCGATACCCAATCACCATCAACACAATCGACAACACCAATGCTGCAGCGATAACGCCTCTGGATGCATCGCCCATCTTATCCGTCATCGATTGGCGCAGGTCGGGGGCCAAGCGCTTCATCCAATGCACAAAGGTCCAAATCAGAAGCCCAAGTATAAGTAACGTCATGCGCCCTCCAGCAAATTGATTGCGTCCGCTTTGGCCAAAAGCCGCGTCGCTGTCTCAACATGCAGGTTTTCCACGATTTTACCATCAACTACTGCCACGCCCTGCCCTTCGGCTTTGGCTTGCTCAAAGGCCTCGATCTGGCGACGGGCCAAATCCAGCTCGTCCTCGGATGGTCCGAAGACCGCATTTGACACCGCAACCTGTGCAGGGTGGATAAGCGTTTTGCCGTCAAAACCCATGTCGCGGCCTTCAATGCATTCCGTGCGCAGGCCCTCTTCATCCTTGAACGCGTTATAGACGCCGTCCACGCAAACCAAGCCTTCAGCCCGTGCCGCCAACAGACACAACTGCAAACTGGTGATCATCGCCGCGCGCCCCCGCGACCCTAGATCTTTGGCGAGGTCATTCGTGCCCATCACGAATCCCTCCATTTTAGGTGCGGCGGCAATCTCGGGCGCGTTCAAAATGCCTCGTGGGGTTTCCATCATCGCCCAGATGGTGGTGTCCCCCTTCAGCCTCGCCGCTAGCTCCGCAATGACGTTCCCATCCTCTACTTTTGGCAGCAAAATCGCATCCGGTGCCACATCGATAAAGGTCGCAAGATCGTCCGCGCCCCATGCCGTGTCGCCGCCATTCACGCGCACAATGCATTTTCGCGGGCCATAATCGGTTGATCGCAATGTCTCGGCCAGTAACTCGCGCGCCGCGATTTTCTCTTCAGGGGATACGGCATCCTCTAGGTCAAAAATGATGGCATCCACCGGAAGGCCTTTGGCTTTCTCCAAAGCGCGGGTTTTGGACCCCGGAATGTAGAGCACTGACCGAAAAGGCTGCGTGACGTTTTGCATCAAATTCAACTCCTGTTTTGTTATTTTATTACTCACCACAACGCGCGACACATCGCAATAGGAGTTTTGCCGCAATGCGGCAATGAGAGGTTAAGCATAGATCAATTCCCGACTTTTTCTCAAAATTTCATTACTTTTTTCCATGAAACCGTGGGCTGCGTACGCTGCCTTAACTCCATCTTCGTCGATTTAACCAATCCTGAGTGCGCTGGAACTGATGCCACTTTATTTGACTGATCTGCATCATTCCCAAGGAAATCTTGCGGTCTCGCTAGAATTTGCGTGCCCCAGCCAAAGGAACGTTGGAATGACGAAATACCTAATTGGGCTCTCTCTTGGATTTGTGGCCCTTATCGGAGCCACCAACATCGCTGCCGCTCAGGCGCGTAACATGTGTGCAGACCGAACTGCCGTGATGGCCAAGTTAACCAAACAATACGGCGAGACCCGCCGATCTATGGGCTTAGCGTCAAACAATGGCATAGTGGAGCTTCACGCTTCAAATGATACGGGCTCTTGGACCATCACGGTCACGCATCCCAACGGCATGACCTGTCTGGTCGCGGCTGGCACGTCCTTCGAGACGGTGGAGGAAGAATTGCCGGCCTCCCTCGGTGCGCCGACCTAAGTCAAACCGTCCCAAATCAGCTTGCTTCCCGCGCCCAACAGCAGCGTATAGGTCAGCAGGAAGAAGTAGCGTTCCGGCATTGCCCGGTGCGCATAGACGCCGACAAACACCCCAAGCAGCATAGGCGGCAGCATGTACATATCCGCCCGCAATGTATCCCAACTGAACACCCCCAAGAACCCGTAAGGAATGGCTTTCAGCGCGTTAATAACCCAAAACGACACCACTGTTGTGGCTTGGTAGGTGGTTTTGCCCATCCCCTGCGCCAACAAGAACATCGCGGTGGGTGGCCCACCTGCGTGGCTCACAAAGCTGGTAAAGCCAGAGACCAGCCCAGCGAGCAAACCGAGTTTTTGGTTAAATCCCGTTTCCTGCTCCAAAAGCCACCCACGTGAGCGGGCAATTTGGAACGCAACAAATACCAGTGATATGGTCCCGATCAAAACCCGCAACATGTCCTGATTGGCAAATTTGTAAAGCATCGCTCCCAAGATAACTCCAGGGATACCCCCAAGGATCAAGGCCTTGGCGCTTGGCCAATGCCATTGCCCCCAAAACGGGCGCAAAGAGGCAACATCCGCGATCATCAGCAATGGCAACATAATGCCCAGCGCGATCTCCGGCGTCAAAAATACCGCTAGAATCGCAGTGGCCACAAAGGCCGCCCCTCCACCAAACCCCCCCTTCGCAACGCCCGCGACGAAAGCTGCGGGAACGGCTAGAAGAAAAAATGTCAGGTCAAATTCCATGGCTGTCAGCTACGATGAAAAACGCTTCCAGTTCAACAACTAACGGCAAAACGGCGCTTTGGCGCTCATTCACAATCGCGCCTTCTGCACCGCAGCACTCTTGCGCGAACCTATTCCAAGCGCTACCCATCGCCCCCAACATCAACCGACTGAGGACCATATCACATGGCCAGACCTAAAATTGCCCTGATCGGCGCCGGACAAATCGGCGGCACGCTTGCTCACCTCGTAGCTCTGAAAGAGCTCGGCGACGTCGTATTGTTCGACATCGCGGACGGCACTCCACAGGGCAAATCGCTCGACATCGCTGAAGCCGGCCCCGCTGGCCCCTTCGATGCGACGCTTAAAGGCACCACAGATTACGCTGACATCGCAGGCGCAGACGTATGTATCGTCACCGCTGGCGTGCCTCGTAAACCTGGCATGAGCCGTGATGACCTGTTGGGCATCAACCTCAAGGTTATGAAATCCGTAGGCGAAGGCATCGCTGCCAACGCGCCAGACGCGTTCGTAATCTGCATCACCAACCCGCTGGATGCGATGGTTTGGGCGCTGCGCGAATTCTCCGGCATGCCACACGAGAAAGTCTGCGGCATGGCTGGCGTTCTGGACAGCGCACGCTTCCGCCACTTCCTCGCGACTGAGTTCGAAGTCTCCATGAAGGACGTCACAGCCTTCGTTCTGGGCGGCCACGGCGACACAATGGTCCCACTGACACGCTACTCCACAGTTGCAGGCATTCCATTGCCGGATCTGGTGGACATGGGTTGGACCACGCAAGAGAAAATGGACGCAATCGTTCAACGTACCCGTGATGGTGGCGCTGAAATCGTTGGCCTGCTGGGCAACGGCTCCGCGTTCTACGCACCTGCGACTTCCGCAATCGAGATGGCTGAAAGCTACCTGAAAGACCAAAAACGCGTTCTGCCTTGTGCGGCACATGTTGACGGCGCTTACGGCCTCGACGGCTTCTACGTTGGCGTGCCAACCGTGATCGGTAAAGGCGGCATTGAGCGTATCATCGACATCAAACTGGCCAAAGACGAGCAAGCAATGTTCGACAAATCTGTCGACGCTGTAAAAGGCCTCGTAGCGGCTTGTAAAGAAATCGACGGCTCGCTGGCCTAAGCCACCTGCCTGATCGAATTAAAAGGCCCGCCCGTAACTGGGCGGGCTTTTTTTATTGTCGCCTCACGCATCAAGCAACCCAAGGGCGAGCCAACGACATATGTTCTACGTCTCCTTCGAGCCCAAAGGGATCGCGCGTTTTTCCCTAAAACAGCAAAGCCTAATTGATTAGATCAGCGTATTCGTCGCTAACATCTTCGTCGATCAATACATCTTTATTACCACCGTATAGGCGGTCATTCTGATCTTTCCGTGGCCCAGAGATCCAAAAGAAATCCCCGCTTTCTGTATCGAAGTAATTTGCTTTAAAGCCTGCCCCCTTTAAACTCTGAAAGCGCAAGCCTTTGTAATAAAGCGTCTTGCCAGACTTTGAGAAGAATACCCGTCCGATAACCGCCTCTCCTTCGAGGCCTTCTGATTTCGCTTCGATGTACATAATTCGAGAGCGCGACATCCTAAATGCCTTTGGAAGCGGCATGTCTTGATCGAGTTTGTCTTGCCAATGATCTGCGTGCCGCATGACGCTCATCCATTTTGTTCGAGTTGGTTTTTTGACTAAGTATCAGCAAACGCGGACGGCAGCAAAGTCCCGCAAAGCGGCCACTTACACCTCATAGCCAATCTCCCCCAAGTCCTCAAAAAACTCCGCCTTCTCGTCCCGCAACCACGCGTCAAACCGTGCGGCGGACAGGTCGATATCCTCATGCGGCAACACCGCCTCAAGCGCGCGGGTTATGTCGAACGGCACCTCAAGCAACATATCCTCGTCGCGCAGGGCATCAGCCATCACGCCCAGAACCTTGATCCGGTCGTGCAGCGCATTCGCCGCCGCCATATCCCCGCCGCCCGCGTCGATCGCATCAATCTGCGTCTGCATCTGCTCAGTGATCGGTTGCCCCACTTGCGTGTTGCGAAACAGCGCCTTTCGCAGGCGCTTAAAGACCCAATGCAACCGCGTCATCCCGTCGAAATGCAAGATCACCGACGATTGCGACCGCTTCACGCCGGGGAACGTCCACGGGCGCTCCGTGTCATGATGCGGGCGGTGGATGCCAAGTACGTAGTCATACCCCGTCGGGGTGCAGGCTTTGCCCTCGCTATGCCCCGTCAGGCCAAATCGCGTCAGCCCTTCGCCATCTAGCGTAAGCTTGCTGAAATCCCCGTCCATCCGCTTCGTCGACATCCGAAAATTCTGGTTGAACATGCCGTCTTGTGCTTCGCCTTCCAGCCAAACCCGTTCCACATTGGGAATGCTCAGGTAACTCTCCGCCCGCTTCTTTTGCAATCTGGCCAGCTCAGCGTCCAAGGGCCCAATCTGGTGGATGAATTCATCCGCATCCAGATGCACCAGATAGTCCACATCGGCCAAATTATAGGCGCGTGTCGCGTTCAAAGTCTGGCGGCGTTGGTGCGTCTTGGGCACCTTAATGTCCAATTCCGCACGCCAATAAGCCGCGTCCGCCACCGTCACATGAACCGCCTTCAAAGGGGCCAACAAGGCCCGCGTTCTAGCGTTGTCGCGATCCAAGTAAATATGCACCGCCGAGGCCCCCGACCACAGGTGATGCGCGGCGTAGGCGGCGACAAGCTCTGGGGGTTCATCCATCGTCCCCACTACGCCCCATCTAGGCGCGGGCAAGGGGCACCCTATTGTTTTGTCCAAACTTCATATTTTATCAGTCCCAAGCTGTGCCAATGGCGTCAATGACTATTACGATTCGCCGCGCGTGTCGTTTTTGTGATCACACGTTTTCCAACCGTGATCACAAATGTCACTTTTATGGCATAAAGGTTAAAAACAGCGTTTGCGTGTGGGGTTTCCCATGTATCACAGTCAAGAACCCCAGACTCAAGGAGAGAGTTTTGAACATCCACGAATACCAAGCGAAAGCCTTGCTTCGCTCTTATGGCGCACCGGTTTCTGACGGCCGTGTCGTCCTCGCAGCCGAAAACGCAAAATCCGCAGCTGGCGAGTTGGACGGCCCGCTTTGGGTTGTCAAAGCTCAAATCCACGCTGGTGGCCGCGGCAAAGGCTCCTTCAAGGAAGCCGACGCTGGCGAAGCTGGCGGTGTGCGTCTTTGCAAATCCGTTGAAGAAGCTGCCACCGAAGCCAAGAAGATGTTGGGCCGCACATTGGTCACGCATCAATCCGGCCCTGCTGGCAAGCAAGTGAACCGCATCTACATCGAAGATGGCTCCGGCATTGAGACCGAGCTGTACCTCGCGTTGTTGGTTGACCGCCAAACAAGCCAAGTGTCTTTCGTGTGCTCCACCGAGGGCGGCATGGACATCGAGGAGGTTGCGGCCTCCACACCAGAAAAAATCCTGACGTTCTCCGTCGATCCGGCAACTGGCTACCAAGCCTTCCACGGCCGCCGCATCGCGTTTGAGCTGGGCCTCAAAGGCGGTCAGATCAAGCAGTGCGTTCAACTGATGGGCACGCTCTACAAATTGTTCGTCGAAAAAGACATGGAGATGCTGGAAATCAACCCGCTGATCGTGTCCGACAAGGGCGACCTGAAATGCCTCGACGCCAAAATGGGCTTTGACGGCAACGCCATGTACCGCCACGCCGACATCGCAGAATTGCGCGACGAGACCGAAGAAGACCCCAAAGAGCTGGCAGCGTCGAAATACGACCTGAACTACATCGCTCTGGACGGTGAAATCGGCTGCATGGTGAACGGTGCTGGTCTGGCGATGGCCACAATGGACATCATCAAACTCTACGGTGCTGAGCCTGCCAACTTCCTCGACGTAGGTGGCGGTGCGACCAAAGAGAAGGTGACAGAAGCGTTCAAGATCATCACCTCCGATCCAAACGTAAAAGGCATCCTCGTGAACATCTTCGGCGGCATCATGCGCTGTGATGTCATCGCCGAAGGCGTTGTCGCAGCCGTGAAAGAAGTGGGCCTGCAGGTTCCATTGGTTGTGCGCCTTGAGGGGACAAATGTTGAAGAGGGCAAAGCCATCATCAACAACTCCGACGTAGACATCATCGCAGCCGACGACCTGAAAGACGGTGCAGAAAAAATCGTCAAAGCGGTGAAAGGATAACACCATGGCCATTCTCATTGACGAAAACACCAAAGTAATCTGCCAAGGCTTCACCGGCTCGCAGGGCACGTTCCACTCCGAACAGGCAATCGCTTACGGCACCAAAATGGTTGGCGGCGTGACACCTGGCAAAGGCGGTCAAACCCACCTGAACCTGCCTGTCTTCGACAGCTGCCACGAAGCGGTTGAGCGCACAGGCGCGGATGCAACCGTGATCTACGTCCCACCGCCCTTCGCGGCTGACTCGATCTTAGAGGCCATCGACGCGGAAATCCCGTTCATCTGCTGCATCACCGAGGGCATCCCAGTTCTCGACATGATGAAGGTGCAACGCGCGCTGGACGGCTCCAAGTCCCGCCTGATCGGGCCAAACTGCCCGGGCGTTATCACACCTGACGCTTGCAAAATCGGCATCATGCCGGGTCACATTCACAAACGCGGGAGCGTGGGTGTTGTATCGCGCTCCGGCACTCTAACCTACGAAGCTGTGAAACAGACAACAGACTCAGGCCTTGGCCAATCCACAGCAGTTGGCATCGGCGGCGACCCCATCAAGGGCACCGAGCACATCGACGTGCTGGAAATGTTCCTTGCCGATGACGAGACCCAGTCGATCATCATGATCGGTGAGATCGGTGGCTCCGCAGAAGAAGAAGCCGCTCAGTTCTTGGCTGATGAGAAGAAGAAGGGCCGTTGGAAACCAACAGCTGGCTTCATCGCAGGTCGCACAGCCCCTCCCGGCCGCCGCATGGGCCACGCTGGCGCAATTGTCGCTGGCGGCAAAGGCGACGCAGAAAGCAAGATCGAAGCGATGAAATCCGCTGGTATCGTTGTGGCTGAAAGCCCTGCTGGCTTGGGCGAAGCTGTTCTGGCAGCCATCGCAAAATGATCAAGGTGGTCGCCATGGCAGCGTGCGCAAGCACCGCTTTGGCGGCCGCTTCGGGGTGGGTTAGGATTCTCTACTATGCACTTCGCGAAGAGTTTGTGATGTGTCCGAACACACACAACACTTCTGAAGATATCTGCAATTGCGACTTGCGCGGAAACATCTTGTCAGGACGTCAGTTCATTTTGGCCGTCGCGATCCTCTGTTTTCCATTTCCAACTTTTGCGGAAACCTCATTTCGTGACGCCTTAGACACCTGCGCATACGGCGCTCTTGAAAGAACCGCTGCCGTAGAAAAACTGACTTCTGGAGGTTGGTCTACGCCTTCAACAAACGACATCGATCGGGTAGCAAGCATCATTGCGGACGGTGAGCTAATTAGAAAATACGCAAGCAGAACTTCAGTCCCTGCGACTAGGGAGCGCGAGGCCGCAATCTCGCAAGCCATTAAAAGCCTCAAGTCTGTTGAACCTGAGCAAGCGAATTTCTTGACCTACGGCTCGGAGAGAAAAAGCGTACTTATCTTATGGAGCCAAGCCAGCGGAGAACTCTCATGCTTCTTTTATTCTCACGCATCGCAGGCATCACACGATTTGGCAATTGAATTGGCTCAAATTGGAGGGAAATCAGACGGCACCTTGGCATCTTCCTCATGGAAAATGTTTAATACACCTCAGCTTGGGTTTTCCATGGTTCAGCTTGAGATCAATCATGTAAATCCCCAAGCCTTCGAAGGGACCTTCAATGTATTGCCCAGCATTGATCAATCAATGATGATCTTGAGGCTTCAATGAGAATGACTCTGATCCGACAGGCTATCATCATCGTCGGCGCAAGCACCGCTTTGGCGGCCTCTTCCCTTGTGGCCTCCGCCCTCACGCTGACTGAAATGTCCGCCTCCATCGAGGCATGCCACCTCCCCCACGCGAATGTTGACGACACGGTTGAAGCCCTAGCCCAACAAGGCTGGATGCAAGCACCCGAGAGCAATCTTGTCCCTGAAGTCATTGAACAACTGATCTGGCCCCAAGTGGCCTTCTACGCCAATGGCGACACCGGCGGCGAGCAGATCAAATCCATCGTAGACTTGCAGCGCAAAACCGTTGCGGGCTTTGCGCGCAAAAAAGACATCCCCCAAAGCAAGACCCGCATCCTGACCCGCCAAATCGGCGCGGATGCTGAGGCCGCTTTGGTGTTCTGGCTCCAGCCGGACCCTGACGCCACCAACATCATCTGCCGCTTCGCCCTGTCTTCCACGACGCTGATCGGGCACGCTGCAGGTGGCTTTGCCGAGCCGCAGGTCGTTGATCAAAGCGACGCCACAGCGACGAAATCCTTTTCCATCACGGCAATGAATGCAGGGTTTCTATCCGAACAGATCGATGCCCCTGTTACGGTGAGCGGCATCGTTCAAACGCAAACAACCTTTGCGTCGGAGGGCAACTGATGGGTATCGTTGAAGCAGTGACAACCTGTTTGCATAAATATGCCACCTTCAATGGACGCGCCTCAAGAAGCGAGTTTTGGTGGTATTTTTTAGCAGTAAACGTCGCCATATTTTCTTCCGCTGCAATTTCAACAGCACTCAGTTTCTTCATTCCACCCGCAATCGCCATGATGATCTCCATCATCCCTGTGGTTGTAATGCTTGGCAGCTTTATTCCGTCACTCTCGGTGGTATGGCGGCGCATGCACGATATCGGGAAACCCGGCTATCACATATTTATGCCATACGCCCTTATCTTCGCGTTGGGCATACTTATCGCAATTTTCGAGAAATTCGATGTCTACTACGGGGGCAGTTCAGATGACGGTGTATCTGGTCCATTGGCTTGGATATTGATGATACCCTTCCTGTTCGTAATCCTGTCCTTTCTTGTCATTCCGTGGTGGCTCACCCGCCCCTCACAACCCTACACTAACGCCTATGGTCCCAACCCTAACGAGGTCCCAACATGACCGAACAGTCTTCTAACGACCAGTTCCACGCGTCTTCCTTCATGCAAGGTCACAACGCCGAATATCTGGAGCAGCTTTATGCACGCTACGCCAACGACCCCAATGCGGTCGACGAAGGCTGGCGTGATTTCTTCAAGGCCTTGGGCGACGCCGATCTGGACGTCAAACAAGAAGCCGCTGGTCCCTCTTGGGCGCGCGCCGACTGGCCGCCGCAACCAAACGACGATCTGACGCAAGCGCTCGACGGTCAATGGGCCGAGCCCGCCAAAGCCGCCGCAAAGATCAAAGGCAAAGCTGCCGAGAAAGGCGTGTCGGTCTCTGACGATCAAATCAAGCAGGCCGTGCTCGACAGCATCCGCGCCATCATGATCATCCGCGCCTACCGGATCCGTGGCCACCTTGCTGCCAACCTTGACCCGCTGGCGATGAAAGAGCCCGAGCCGCATCCCGAGCTAGAGCCAAAAAACTACGGCTTCACCGAGGCAGACATGGATCGCCCGATCTTCCTCGACAACGTGCTGGGGCTGGAAACCGCCACCATGCGCGAAATCATGTCCATCGTGAAGCGGACCTACTGTGGCACATTCGCGGTGCAATACATGCACATCTCCAACCCCGAAGAAGCGGGCTGGCTGAAAGAGCGTATTGAGGGCTGGGACAAAGAAATCACCTTCAGCCGCGAGGGCCGTAAAGCGATCCTCAACAAACTGGTCGAGGCCGAGGGCTTCGAGAAATTCCTGCACGTCAAATACATGGGCACCAAGCGCTTCGGCCTTGATGGCGGCGAAAGCCTTGTCCCCGCGATGGAGCAGATCATCAAACGCGGCGGCAGCTTGGGCGTCAAAGACATCGTCATCGGCATGCCTCACCGTGGCCGCCTGTCGGTCCTCGCCAATGTGATGAGCAAACCTTACAAAGCCATCTTCAACGAATTCCAAGGCGGCTCCTTCAAGCCAGAAGACGTCGACGGTTCCGGCGACGTGAAATACCATCTTGGCGCGTCTTCCGACCGCGAATTCGATGGCAACAACGTCCACCTGTCGCTGACCGCAAACCCATCCCACCTAGAGGCGGTGAACCCTGTTGTTTTGGGCAAATCCCGCGCCAAGCAGGACCAGAACAACGATGAGGATCGCATCTCTTGCATGCCGATCCTATTGCACGGCGATGCGGCCTTCGCAGGCCAAGGCGTTGTGGCCGAGGGCTTCGGCCTGTCGGGGCTGAAAGGTCACAAGACCGGCGGCACCATGCACATCGTGGTCAACAACCAAATCGGCTTCACCACCGCGCCGCACTTCTCGCGCTCCTCGCCATATCCAACCGATATCGCGCTGATGGTGGAAGCCCCTATCTTCCACGTCAACGGCGACGACCCGGAAGCAGTGGTTCACGCGGCCAAGGTAGCCACCGAGTTTCGCCAAAAGTTCCACAAGGACGTGGTCATCGACATCATCTGCTACCGCCGGTTTGGCCACAACGAGGGCGATGAGCCCATGTTCACCAACCCGTTGATGTACAAGAAGATCAAAAAGCAAAAGACCACACTGACGCTCTATACTGAACGACTGGTGCGCGACGGCCTTATCCCAGAGGGCGAGATCGAGGACATGAAAGCCTCCTTCCAATCCTACCTGAACGACGAGTTTGAGGCTGGCAAAGAATACAAGCCAAACAAAGCTGATTGGCTGGACGGCAAATGGTCCCACTTGGATCGTCGCGACGCAGAGAACTACCAACGCGGGCAAACATCCATCTCGAAGGACACCTTCGAAGAGATTGGCCGCTCGTTGGCAAGCGCACCTGACGGCTTCCCATTGCATAAAACCATTGGCCGCCTGTTGGGCGCCAAGGCCAAGATGTTTGAGACCGGCGAAGGCTTCGACTGGGCCACGGGCGAGGCTTTGGCCTTCGGCTCCTTGCTGACAGAAGGCTACCCCGTTCGTTTGTCCGGCCAAGACTGTACGCGCGGCACATTCAGCCACCGTCACTCCGGCCTGATCAACCAAGACACAGAAGAGCGCTACTACCCGCTCAACAACATCCGCGCGGGCCAATCGCAATATGAAGTCATCGACAGCATGTTGTCGGAATACGCGGTCTTGGGCTTCGAGTACGGCTACTCACTGGCCGAGCCTAACGCGCTAACACTTTGGGAAGCTCAATTCGGTGACTTCGCCAACGGTGCGCAGATCATGTTTGACCAATTCATCTCCTCTGGGGAAAGCAAATGGTTGCGCATGTCTGGCCTCGTTTGCCTGTTGCCGCACGGCTATGAGGGCCAAGGCCCAGAGCACTCCTCCGCACGTCTGGAGCGCTTCTTGACCATGTGTGGCGGCGACAACTGGATCGTTGCTAACTGTACAACCCCCGCCAACTACTTCCACATTCTGCGCCGCCAGATTCACCGCGACTTCCGTAAGCCGCTGATCCTGATGACGCCGAAATCCTTGCTCCGCCACAAGATGGCTGTGTCCAAGGCGGAGGAATTCACCGATGGCTCCAGCTTCCACCGCGTGTTGTGGGATGACGCCCAACAGGGCAATTCCGACACCAAGCTGAAGGCCGATGACAAGATCAAGAAGGTCGTCATGTGTTCGGGCAAGGTCTACTATGACCTGCTGGAAGAACGCGATGCCCGCGGCATCGATGATGTCTACCTGATGCGCTTTGAGCAGTTCTACCCCTTCCCCGCCAACTCGGCCGTGAAGGAATTGGAGCGTTTCAAAAACGCTGAAATATGTTGGTGCCAAGAAGAACCAAAGAACCAAGGCGCTTGGTCCTTTATGGAGCCAAACATTGAATGGGTCCTGACCCGTATTAATGCGAAACACTCGCGTCCGGTCTACGCCGGTCGCTCCGCAGCTGCCTCGCCCGCAACGGGTCTGGCCAGCCAGCACAAAGCACAACAAGCAGCACTCGTGAACGATGCGCTGACAGTCAAAGGAAACTAATATGTCTGAGATCCGCGTACCAACCCTTGGCGAAAGCGTCACAGAGGCCACAGTGGCCACATGGTTCAAAAAGCCTGGCGATGCCGTGGCCGTCGATGAAATGCTCTGCGAGCTGGAAACCGACAAAGTCACCGTCGAAGTGCCCTCCCCTGTGGCAGGCACCCTGTCCGAAATCGTTGCAGCCGAAGGCGAGACCGTAGGCGTCGACGCCCTTTTGGCCCAAGTCTCAGAAGGCGGCGAAGCTGCGGCTCCTGCTCCTGCGGCGAAAGCTGAAGCGGCACCAGTGGCGGCCCCTGTAGCAGGTGGCGACAACGTAGACGTGATGGTCCCAACCTTGGGTGAGTCAGTCTCCGAGGCGACCGTATCGACTTGGTTCAAGCAAGTCGGCGACACTGTCGCGCAAGACGAAATGCTCTGTGAGCTGGAAACCGATAAGGTGTCTGTTGAGGTTCCGGCCCCAGCCGCCGGCACGATCGTTGAAATCCTAGCACCCGAGGGTGCGACTGTTGATGCGGCTGCGAAATTGGCAGTCTTGTCCTCGGGTGGTGGTGCGGCTGCAGCCGCTGCGCCTGCGGCGTCCACAGCCAGCGCTCCGGCACCTGCGGCAAGCGGTGCTAAAGACGTCGAAAACGCCCCCTCAGCCAATAAGATCATGGCGGAAAAAGGCATCGACCCTGCAGGCGTCCAAGGCTCCGGCCGCGATGGTCGCGTGATGAAGGAAGACGCGCTCAAAGCCGTCTCAGCCCCTGCGGCCCCTGCTCCGGCAGCCGCAGCGCCACGCGCGCCAGTGTCCGCCGATGATGCGTCCCGCGAGGAGCGCGTGAAGATGACCCGCCTGCGCCAAACCATCGCGCGTCGCCTGAAGGAAAGCCAAAACACCGCCGCCATGCTCACCACCTACAACGAGGTGGACATGGGCGCGGTCATGGACCTGCGCAACGAGTACAAAGATCTGTTCTTGAAGAAGCACGGCACCAAGCTGGGCTTCATGTCCTTCTTCACCAAGGCCTGCGTTCACGCCTTGAAAGAGGTCCCAGAGGTCAACGCCGAGATCGACGGCACCGATGTGGTCTACAAAAACTACGTCCACATGGGTATCGCCGCGGGCACACCGACAGGTCTGGTCGTTCCGGTTATCCGTGACGCGGATCAGATGGGCTTTGCCGACATCGAGAAAGCCATCGCCGAGAAAGGCGCACGTGCGCGTGACGGCAAGCTCAGCATGGCGGAAATGCAGGGCGGCAGCTTCACCATCTCCAACGGTGGTGTCTACGGCTCGCTGATGTCTTCGCCGATCCTGAACCCGCCACAGTCCGGCATCCTTGGTATGCACAAAATCCAAGACCGCCCGATGGCCATCAACGGCCAAGTGGTGATCCGACCAATGATGTATCTGGCGCTTAGCTACGATCACCGCATCGTTGACGGCAAAGGCGCTGTGACCTTCCTTGTGCGGGTGAAAGAGGCGCTGGAGGATCCACGTCGCCTGTTGATGGATCTGTAAGCATACAATGCAAAACCGTGTACCAGTTTTGTCATTAATGGTCGGGATACTCTCTATCCCGGCCATTTCATGGTTAGCTGGTTACTTTGGTTGGCCCCCACAAGACAAATACAGCGCCAAGTTTATTGTGATCAGTATTCTATTGGCGCTTGCGATTATTGCTGGGTTTTCCATCTTGTTCAGCCATATCAGAGTTACGCCATCGAAGCATAAATCAGCTCTGGTCTTTCCTATGTTCCTAATGTTGGCGGCATTCATTTACTTGCTAAAATCAAGTTTGGAATTGCATCTTTGGTTTGAAAACAACCTGATACCTGTGCTTTCGATTATCCTCCAGCACGCCCTCCTAATGCCAAGCATCGTTCTTTGTTTCATTGCATTGAAACGTTTCTTTTGGAGCCCTCAACCAAGTCAATGAAATGACACATGTCATCTTTGGAATACCACCGTAGCGCGGGGAAACTGACTTAAGTCTCGCGTTATACAAAAGGACCCCAATGGCCTACCTATCAACCAAATCCCTCACCTGCCCCAATTGCGATTTTTCCGATAAGATTCGCATCGTGGTGGGCGTTGGGCCACGCTCTGAGGCAGGCGACACCCCCTATCGCCGCTATCAATCGGCAGGTGGGCTAATTAAAGGCACCAAAGAGGATGGCACGCGTGATGGCACGCTGCGCTGCCCCAATGACGGCACCGTTGTTTGGATCAATCAAGCCGGACAGAAAGCGGAGCAATGACCACCGAACTCACAATCCTCGCCTTCGCAGGCCTGTTGCAAGCCGTTCAATTCGGCCTCTACTCGGTCACTGCGAACATGCAGGTCGGCACCCAAAAAGCCCTCGGCCCGCGCGACACCAAGATCGAGCTGTCCGGCGTTGCAGGCCGCCTGCAACGCGCGATGTTGAACCACTTCGAGGGGTTGATCCTATTCACCATCGCCGTGGTTGTTGTCACACTTGGGGAGCAATCCACACCAACGACCCAGACCTGCGCATACGTCTACCTTGCGGCGCGGGTTCTCTATATCCCCGCCTACGCCTTTGGCCTCACGCCTTGGCGCACACTCATCTGGATCGCGGGCTTCGCCTCCACGATCACCATGCTCGCCGCGGCGCTGCTATGATAGGTTGCCCGACAAAAGTCCGACGCGTTGCAGACGCAATGCCGACACCGAAAATTCGCCCCATACAGGTAAGGAGATACCTCAATGTCTAGCTACGACGTCATCATCATCGGCTCCGGCCCCGGCGGCTATGTTTGCGCCATCCGTTGCGCTCAACTTGGTCTGAAAACAGCCATCGTCGAAGGCCGCGAAACCCTCGGCGGCACCTGCCTGAACGTGGGCTGTATCCCGTCCAAGGCCTTGCTGCACTCGTCGCACATGCTACACGAGGCCGAGCACAACTTCGCCAAGATGGGCCTAAAGGGCAAAGCCCCCTCCGTCGACTGGAAGCAGATGCTCGCCTATAAAGACGACGTCATCGACACCAACACTAAAGGCGTCGAATTCTTGATGAAAAAGAACAAGATAGACTGGATCAAAGGCTGGGCTTCCATCCCTGCGGCTGGGCAAGTCAAGGTCGGCGACGACGTACATGAGGCCAAAAATATCGTTATCGCGTCGGGCTCAGAAGTCTCGACTTTGCCAGGCGTAGAGATCGACGAGAAGACCGTCGTCTCCTCCACAGGCGCGTTGGAACTGGGTAAAATCCCGAAGAAACTGGTCGTCATCGGCGCAGGTGTGATCGGGCTGGAACTGGGGTCGGTCTACAAGCGTTTGGGCGCTGATGTGAAGGTCATCGAATTCCTCGACGCCATCACTCCCGGCATGGATGCAGACCTTGCCAAAACCTTCCAAAGAACGCTGAAAAAGCAAGGGCTTGAGTTCCAACTCGGCGCCGCTGTTCAAGGTGTTGAGGTCAAAAACAACAAGGCCAAAGTCACATACAAATTGCGCAAAGACGACAGCGAACATGTCGAAGATGCAGACGTGGTGTTGGTCGCCACAGGCCGCAAGCCCTTCACTGACGGTCTGGGCCTATCTGAGCTCGGCGTAGAGCTGGAACCACGCGGTCAAATCAAAACCGACGCCCATTGGGCCACTTCGGTCAAAGGCATCTACGCCATCGGCGACGCGATTTCAGGCCCAATGCTGGCACATAAGGCCGAAGACGAGGGAATGGGCGTGGCAGAGGTTCTGGCTGGCCAAAAAGGCCACGTGAACTACAACGTCATCCCCGGCGTTATCTACACCCACCCAGAAGTCGCGAATGTCGGCCTCACTGAAGAGCAGCTCAAAGAAGCGGGCCACAACTACAAAGTCGGCAAGTTCTCTTTCATGGGCAACGGTCGCGCGAAAGCGAACTTCGCAGGCGACGGCTTCGTGAAAATCCTCGCAGACAAAGACACCGACCGCATCTTGGGCGCTCACATAATTGGCCCAATGGCTGGTGACTTGATCCACGAAATCTGTGTCGCGATGGAGTTTGGTGCCGCCGCCGAAGATCTGGCCCGCACTTGCCACGCGCACCCGACCTACTCCGAAGCCGTGCGCGAAGCCGCGTTGGCTTGCGGTGACGGCGCGATCCACAGCTAAACCATCGCTGCCCCATCATTGCTTCGAAAATACCTCGGGGCGTGGGGCAGCGCCCCACATCAAACATCGAGGCGGGCCGGAAGGCCCGTCATTTTGGTTACTGGGCTAGCATCCGAAGCCCTTGGGTCACATCAGCCCGCACGGCAAGCCTCAACCCCGGCTCATCCCCCGCCTTTAGAGCCGCCACAATCAGACGGTGGTGTTGCGGCAACTCAGAGCGGCGAAGCTTCTCATACAGACTTCGCATCGTGGGGCCCATCTGCAACCAAACCGTCTCCGCCATTGCCAACATCGCGGGGGCCTGCGCACGCAGATATAACGTTCGGTGGAATTCCAAGTTCGTTCTAATATAGGCCACGGGGTCTTGGCGTGCGATTGCCTGACCGATGATGCCGTTAATCGATTGCAACCGGTCAATCAGCGCGAAGTGAGCGCGTGGCAAGGCCCTCGCGGCCAACTCCGGCTCCAACAAAGCCCGCAATGCCGCAAGTTCTTCGATCCTGTCATTCGACAGCTCCGGCGTGGAAATCCGGCCCGACGATGACAAGGTAAATGCCCCCTCAGCCACCAATCTGCGGACTGCTTCTCTGGCGGGCGTCATGGACACGCCAAACTCTTTACCAATGCCGCGCAACGTCTTGGCTGACCCGGGTAATATTTCCCCATGCATGACTTGGGATCGCAAGCGGCGATACACCATGTCATTGGCAGCACCTGTGGGTTCTGGTTTTGAGGAGTTTAGCAACATGAACCTGACTGTGATCACATAGTGTCATGTGGTCAAGGCGTCAGACGTCCATCTCTGCCACCAATGCCGCGAATGAAGCTCCGTGCATGTCGCGATCTTGGCGTGTTCCTTGGATGGACGGGCGCGGAAAGCTTAGTTTCAGAACATTTAAGCTTGCCATCTCATAGCGATCAACAACATCTGGCCCCAGACCAAACAACTGCGCGATCCTCGCCGAGGTTACAGCCCTGCAAACCCGCAAGTAAGTGTCAGGATCACCGCAGAACACATCAATTGTCAGCCAGAACGGCCCCGCGTTTTTAGACCTGACTTTGACCGCAACATCCCCAAGCTTGCTCACGCGCCCAACTCCTCAACCGACAAGGTAAAGGCATCCATAGGATCGTCCAGCTCCAACACGTGGTTTAAGCAAAACTCATAGATTGCACCGCGGCTCACTTCCGGCGGTGAGAATGGAAATGCGAAAGTTGGCATCTCCTCTTCTTCCGTCAGCGGATGGTGCAACAAATACGGGTTCAACACCTTCGCAACTTCGCGCGACAAGGCTTCTGTCGAGGCAGTCACCAAGCCCAGAACGCCAATTTCACTGCCCGCCTGAGCAGCCTCATCTATCGCCCCCAAAGTCGCGTCCAAGCCGATGATACGCAGCTCTATCTCAAACCCATCTCCAACACGCGCACGGGCTTTTTGCGAGGCTTTGGCTTCAATGTCATCGCACCAATCCCGTATATTCGCGACATAGCGCGGGTCACGTACAGTGACCAAGGATATCGTTTGGTAACCGGCCAATCGAGCGCCTTCCAGCTTCACAGTATAGCGATCCGAGACGATCCATTTGCTACCCGTCACCCGAACGCGCTTGTCGTCCAACGCCTTGTATTGAGCGCCACTCACATCCAGATACCCGCCCGGTTCAAACAAGATATCGGGGTTCGAATTTTCATAGAGCATATGCGCGGATACGGTGTGAGGTGTGGCGCGGGCTTCTTCGCCCATCGGGGTCATGGTGAATCCTTGCTCATCGAAGTCGATCAAGATCGTGCCGGAGTTCGGGGCCGTTGTGGCCAATGCCCCGCATTCCCCGATTTTAGCGCCATGCCAAGCGCCCCCCTCGTGGCACCCCCGTGCCAACGGAAGAGCCGATATGATTGCCGTATCAGTCGTACGCCCCGCGATAACGATATCTGCTCCGGTATTGAGCGCCGCTTGGATTTGCTCTGCCCCGGCAAGCGCCACGATGTTGGTGCAAGATGTCAGTAGATTTTCAGAAATCTCTGGCGCGGGGGTAAGAGGCGTTATCTTCCCAGCCTTCAACCCCATACACATGTCACTCGAATTTTGCCCGCTTTTGAGCACGGCGACGTTCACTCGCAGACCTTCCTCGTCTGCGATCTCGCGAGAGATATCTAAAAGCCAATCCACCGCGCTGTCAGCACCACATGTGCCAGCCGTTCCAATGATCAAGGGGACGTTTGCTTGTTGCTGCGCCAGCATCAGCTCGCGCCACTCCGCCTTGGTGGAGCCACGCGCGTATTTGGAAGTACCTGTTCCAAGGTAATGGGGCCCACTATCAGTGGACCCCCCGTCGATTGCAATGATGTCAGGTTGTTGGGCAATCCCCCGCGCCAAAGCGGCGCGGTCATACCCAAGCCCCAAGGCCCCAGATGGAACTAGGACCTTAACCATCAATCCGCCACGGCTTGCGGCTTCTTCAGGACATTGCGCAAGAACATTGGCGCAACGAAGCCCGCGATTGCTGCAACCCAAAGCCCAATCGCAATAGGGCTGGAGAACAGATACCCGACATCCCCATCAGACAGTGTCATGGCGCGACGCAGCGCGTCTTCCATGTTGCCGCCCAAAAGGATGCCAAGGATCACGGGAACCGTCGGGATCTCCAACTTGCGCAAGATGTAGCCCAAAGCACCAAAGCCAACCATCATCAGCAGATCAAAGTAGCTGCCTGACAACGAGTAGATGCCCACGAAGGAAATCATCGTAACACCCGGCAGCAAGACCCATGCGGGCACCATCAGGATTTTAACGAAGATTTTAACCATCGGTACGTTCATCAACAGCAGCACGATGTTAGCGATCAGAAGCGATGCGATCAGGCCCCAAACCACCTCGGGGCGGTCCGTGAACAAAGTCGGCCCTGGTGTGATGTTCAACGTCATCAGCAATGCCAATAGTACGGCAGTTGTCCCTGACCCGGGAACACCCAGCGTCAACATCGGAACCAAAGCCCCGCCAGCCGCCGCGTTGTTACCCGCCTCAGGTGCAGCGACGCCCTTAGGCACACCTGTCCCGAAGCCGCCTTTTTCACCAGCGATGGATTTCTCCGACATATAAGCCATGAAAGACCCGAGCGACGCACCAGCACCGGGCAAGATGCCCGCGATGAACCCAACAGCGGATGCCCGCAGCATGGTCCATTTCGTAGACCAGATGTCGCCCCAAGGGATACCGACCTTCTCGAGCTTCACGCCGATGGAAGACCCTTTGCCGTGGCTCTCGATGAAGAAGAACACTTCGGCAATGGCGAACAGGCCAACGATGGCAACAAGGAAGTCCACGCCATCATATAGGTGCAAGTTTCCGCCCGTCAGGCGTGGCAAGCCGGATGAGGAATCTACGCCAATGGTCGCGATGCCTAGACCAATACAAGCCGCGAGCGCCGCCTTAGCTTGGTTGTTGGACGCCATGCCGCCAAGTGTGCAGAACGCCAGAAGGTACAGCGCGAAGTATTCGGCTGGGCCAAACAAGAAGGCCACACGCGCCAAAGACGGCGCCAACAACATCAAACCGATAGTGGCGAGGAACGCGCCTACGAAGGACGCCACACCAGACAACACCAACGCATCGCCTGCGCGGCCCTGTTTGGCCATCGGGTAGCCATCCAACGTGGTCATCAAGGCGGGCTCGTCACCCGGAATGTTTAACAAGATCGACGAGATACGACCGCCATACATCGCCCCGTAGTACACGGAGGTCATAAGGACCAAGGCACTTGTAGCGTCCAAGCCAAGAGTGAAAGTGATCGGGATTAAAATGGCCACGCCGTTCGATGGCCCAAGCCCCGGCAAAGCGCCGATGATCGTGCCAAGGAAACAGCCGCAGATGGCCAAGAACAAGGTGAAAGGCGACAGCGCAACGCCGAAGCCCAATGCGAGGTTGGAGAAAATTTCCATGTGTCAATGCCCCACAAATGGAATGAGAATTGAGATGGCGTCCCAAAGCTTAGCTGGCGTCGGGATGCGATAGGCCACGATATTTCCAAGGCCCAATGCGAATTTGAACAACACGAACAGCCCCAGCGATAACCCGATACCTGACATGACTGCCGGACCACGGCGTGGCGAAATTTGATAGCTAAGAATGCCAGCGGCCACAGCCGTAGGCAGAATGAAGCCCAGTGGTGTCAGCAGCACAGCGTAGACAGAAAGCACGGCCACGGCGACACCCATGGAAATCCAAGAGCCAGCGGCAGGCCATTCAGGCTCTGGGTCCGGCTTAAATACGATGATCAACGAACATAGCGCGGCAACGCCTCCGATGAGCATTGGGAACAACTTGGGCAAGAACTCGCCCGAGAAGAAGTTCGTCTGGATCTGAGTGGCGGCCGCGAGATACGCGACCGCCGTAATCAGAGTGACCAGACCAAATATCCGGTCAGAAGCCATTACTGGATTACCCCTAGCTCTTTGGACATCGCATTAATGTCGGTCACAAGGCTATCAACATAGGACTGAAAATCACCGCCGACTTTCGTGAACGGAGCCAAGCCGTTGTCCTTCATGGCCTGCGCCCACTCAGGGCTGTCAGCAACTTGCTGAAGCTTATCGGCCCATTCGTTGAACTTATCGTCCGAGATGTCTTTAGGCGCGTAGAGACCACGCCAGTTCACCGCGACCACATCAAAGCCCTGCTCTTTCGCAGTTGGGATGTCGTCAAAGCCCGGAACGCGATCTTCAGTCAGAACAGCAATCACGCGGATGTCACCGTTTGACAGGAAGGAAACAACCTCCGACATGTCGCCAGTCATGGCTTGCGTGAAGCCACCAACTGTCTGAGTGATCGCATCAGCGCCACCGTCAACACCGATGTATTTCACCTTGGTGATATCGGTAAAGCCGCCCTCTTTAAGGATCATCAAAGGCTTCAAGTGGTCAAAACCACCCACAGCGGAACCACCAGCAAAAGCAACGGAGCCCGGGTCGGACTTGATCGCTTCAACCAGATCACCGAGTGACTTGTATGGGCTGTCAGCAGCCACAACGATAACGCCCGGATCAGCACCAATGGCACCTACAAAGCGAACTTGATCAGCGGTCATACCAGCGTAGGCGTTTTGCGCCAGACGTGTAGTCGTCGCCGAGGACGCAGCCACGATCAAGTCGCCATCGTCAGCGCGCTCAGACACAACGTGGTTATAGGCTAAACCACCACCAGCGCCGGGCATGTTGGTGACTTGAACAGGCTTATCAACAGCCTTGATGTCGTACATGATTTTACCGATTTGACGGCATGTGAAGTCCCAACCGCCACCGGGGTTAGCAGGTGCGATACATTCAGCTGCAGCGACGACGGTCGTAGCTGACACACTTAATACGGCACTCGTCATGAGCGCCTTGAAAAGACGATTTGTCATAGTTTCCTCCCATTTGACATGGCGGGATTCCCCGCACATGGTCTTAGCCAAACGTCCAAACCTGACACGAACCTGTCACGCTCACGGAAAAAGGCCCCCCACCCATGCGCTACCTTCTCATTGAAGATAATCCAAAGCTTGCTGGCGCGGTTGTTGAACGCTTGCAGCTGGATGGCCATGCCGTGGATCACGCCGACCGTTTGGACGCCGCAAGTGCCTGTATGGACGTCGCGGATTATGACTTGATTTTGTTGGATATAATGCTTCCGGACGGCGATGGTCGCGAGTTTTTGCAGCACCAAAGACGCGCCGAAAAACGCACGCCGGTGATCGTTATCACCGCCCGATCTGCAGTGTCAGACCGCATCTCTTTGCTGGACTTAGGGGCGGATGATTATATTACCAAACCCTTCGACTTCGCCGAGCTTGAGGCGCGATGCCGTGCAGTTTTACGGCGCCAAGGTGGGGCGGCAGACAACCAAAAGATGTTCAACGGCACCATTTTGAACCTGACGAAAGGCGAGTTGCAGGTTGGCGATTCGTCAACCAATTTGCGAAATCGCGAGCTGCGCCTGCTAGAGGTATTTTTTGCCGCACCGGGCCAAGTCTTCTCAAAGTCGCATCTAATCGATCGCATGTTTTCATTCTCCGATGAAGCCTCCGAGAACGCCATTGAGGTCTATGTCGCCCGCCTGCGAAAACGCCTCGAAGGATCGGGGGCCAAGATCGAAACAGTTCGCGGTCTGGGTTACCGCATGATCGCCACATGAAGCGACCCGCCTCCATTCGCAAACGTTTGTTCTACCAACTGGCGGCTGTTGCTGCTGTTTTGTCGTTGGCCTTTGTGCTCGTCGTTCGCGGCGTCGCCTCTAGGGCCGCCGAGGGCACGCAAGACGACATCCTCGCGGCATCCGCCACTGCCATTGCCGACAGCCTGACGTCCGAGCAAGGCGAAGTCACGCTGGAGCTTCCCTACTCCGCCCTATCCATGTTGGGTACGATCAATGAGGACAGGGTGTTTTACCGCATCACAGTGAATGACGGCACATTGACCGGCTATGCGGACCTTCCGGCAAACAACCTCCCCACACGCCTAGACACGCCTGTGTTCTCGACCGAAGTTTATCGCGGGGACGAGGTACGCCTCACCTCAATTTTGCGCCGTGTAAGCAACACGGCGGCTGGGTCACAAGTTGTCGTAACCGTCGCGCAAACACGCTCGGGGTTGGCCGCAATATCGCGCCGTATCACCATCACAGCCACGGGTGTCGGGTTGCTGTTCTTTCTATTGGCCACCACTTTATCCTTGCTCGCGGCCAACTCCGCATTGCGCCCACTGAACCGCATGACCGGCACGGTTGCCCGCCGTGGACCTTCAGATTTGCGACCCGTAACAGGCGAGGCCCCGACTGAGCTGACGCCGTTGGTTGACGCGCTGAACTCCTTCATGGCGCGGTTGCGGTCTTCCTTGTCGCGAACAGAAGATCTTATCACTGAAGCCGCGCACCGCGTGCGCACGCCGCTTGCCACCGTTCGCACCCAAGCGGAAGTCACGCATCGCAAGCTCAACAAGCCCGAGCACAAACAAGCCATCCGCGACATGATCCGCGCGATTGATGAAAGCTCGCGCTCTGCCGGACAAATTCTGGACCACGCAATGGTCACCTTTCGCGCGGATAGCTTAGCATTAGATCCGTTGGACCTTGCGACCTTAGTAACCGAAACCTGCGACAGACTTTCACCAACGGCTGAACTAAAAGACATCGCCCTGTTGATGGAGCAACCGGACGGTCCCGTACCCTTCAAAGGGGATGGCATCATGCTGCAAGCAGCGCTTCACAATATCTTGGACAATGCTATCAAATACTCCCCCGAAGACAGCGACATTTCTGTTCGCATCGAGATCAATTCAGTCCTTCGGTTGTCGGTCACGGACCAAGGGCGCGGGTTTGGTGACATGGATTTGGCTGGTCTTACCAGTCGGTATTCTCGCGGCGCCAATGTAGGTGACGTCGTGGGGTCGGGTCTGGGATTAACCATTGCGGATGAGGTGGCCCGTGCCCATGGCGGCCAGCTGGAACTCTCCCATAGCGAGGAAGGACAGGGCGCATGCGTGTCACTCATTTTACCCTACAATTGATCGCTGCGATGTCCCTTTGGGTGGGGGCGGCGCAAGCGTTCGAGATAGAAGACCGTCAAGTCTACACGGCGTCGCCAGAGACGTCCGTCCTACACATAATCTCCACCGCAGATCGCGCGGTGTTTGAGCCGATCTTGTTGGCCTTTCAAGCTGACAATCCCGGCATTTCAATTGACTACACGATCACAGGCACGACCGACCTGATGAAGGCCATCTACGAGGAAGACGCGGTGTTCGACCTTGCCATATCATCGGCGATGGATTTGCAGACCAAACTGGCCAACGATGGCTATGCTCAAAGTTACATACCTCAAAGCGCCCCGGAATTGCCTGATTGGGCGATTTGGCGAGACCAGTTATTTGCCTTCACCCAAGAGCCCGCAGTCATGGTGGTGTCGGACAAATATTTTGACAAAGGTACGGCACCGCAAACCCGCGATGCGTTGATCGAACTGCTTAGGCAGAACCCCGAAAAATTCCGAGGACGGGTTGGAACCTATGATGTACGCCGCTCGGGATTTGGGTACCTTATGGCGACCCAAGACAGCCGCACGTCGGAAACATACTGGCGATTAATGGAGGTTATGGGGCGACTTGATGCGCAGTTATATTGTTGCTCCGGCGATATGATTTCTGACGTCGCTTCAGGAAAACTGGCAATGGCGTACAATGTGTTGGGCAGCTACGCCGCCTCTGTCGTTGCGGCCACCGAAGGGGTGCAGATTGTCGAGCTTACGGACTTTATGAACGTCATGCTGCGAACTGTGCTGATCCCGTCCAGCGCTGAAAACGTCCCCGACGCACGCGCCATGGTCGACTTTCTGACGTCCCTGCGTAGGTACCCCGAGCTTGTCGAAGCCTCAGGCCTGCCGCCCCTCGATACAGCCGCCCTTCAAGACAATCCCGCTTTGCGCCCGATCCGGTTTGGGCCTGGGTTGTTGGTTTTCTTAGACCAATTGAAGGAAGAAAAGTTCCTGCGCAGTTGGGAAAATTCGATTTTGCAAGAACTACCCTAACGCGTTCCACATTTGCTATTCGAATCTATATTTTGTGATTCGTCCAGCGCTCAACCAGCGTCAGAATTATCTTATTATTGTTTTATTTCAGATAATTAAAAATAATACACACATCTACTAATATTTTAGTTTGACAACATGCCTCTTTCGCGACGACAGTTAGGCGTCGGCGAAAACCGGCTCAAAAATCTCAAGGGAGGAGACAAGATGCGCAAGTATCTATTCTCCGCAGTTGCGGTATCTGCCGTGATTGCGGGATCCAATGGAGTTGTGGCTGATGAAGCCGCTGCCCAGCGTTGGATTGATCAAGAATTTCAGCCGTCCACACTATCCAAGGGCGAACAGCTGAGCGAAATGCAGTGGTTCATTAATGCCGCTACACCCTATGCAGGGATGGAAATCAACGTCCTGTCCGAGGGCATTCCGACCCACTCATACGAAAGCGAAGTGCTGACCAAAGCCTTCGAGGAAATCACCGGGATCAAAGTGAACCACCAGATCCTTGGCGAAGGCGAAGTTGTTCAAGCCGTTCAGACGCAGATGCAAACGAACCGCAATCTGTACGACGGCTATGTCAACGACTCTGACCTCATCGGCACCCACTCGCGCTTGCAACTGGCCTACAACCTGACCGAGCAAATGGCGGGCGACTGGTCGAGCACAACAAGCCCGACATTGGCCTTGGATGACTTCATGGGCATCCAATTCACCACTGGGCCAGATGGCAACCTGTATCAATTGCCTGACCAACAATTTGCGAACCTGTATTGGTTCCGCAAAGACTGGTTCGACAACGAGGACTTGAAGACGCAGTTCAAAGCCAAATACGGCTACGACCTAGGTGTGCCAGTCAACTGGTCGGCCTACGAGGACATCGCCGAGTTCTTCTCCAAGGACGTGCAGCAAATCGATGGGACCGACATCTACGGCCACATGGATTACGGCAAGCGCGCACCTGATTTGGGCTGGCGCATGACGGACGCGTGGCTGTCCATGGCCGGTGCTGGTTCCAAAGGTGAGCCGAACGGTGTGCCTATCGACGAATGGGGCATCCGCATGGAGGCTGGCTCGTGCAACCCTGTTGGCGCATCCGTCACACGTGGTGGGGCCGCAAACGGTCCTGCGGCGGTTTACGCGATCCGCAAGTGGGATGAATGGCTGCGCAACTACGCCCCACCCGGCGCTGCAAGCTATGACTTCTACCAGTCCCTGCCCGCATTGGCGCAAGGTAACGTGGCCCAGCAAATCTTCTGGTACACCGCCTTCACCGCCGACATGGTGGCCCCGCAATCCGCAGGCAACAACACCGTGGACGCCGAAGGCAACCCACTGTGGCGCATGGCACCCTCGCCACACGGCCCGTACTGGCAAGAAGGTCAAAAGGTTGGCTATCAGGACGTCGGATCTTGGACATTCCTGAAATCCACCCCAAGCGAGCGCGCACAAGCTGCTTGGCTCTATGCCCAGTTCGTGACCTCCAAGACTGTTGACGTGAAGAAGTCCCACGTGGGCCTGACCTTTGCGCGTGACAGCTCGGTTCGTCACGAAAGCTTCACAGAACGTGCGCCAAAACTTGGTGGTCTGGTAGAGTTCTACCGCTCACCCGACCGCGTGGCTTGGTCCCCAACTGGGATCAATGTGCCTGACTATCCGAAACTGGCCCAAATCTGGTGGCAGCAAATCGGTGACGTGAACTCTGGCGCATTCACCCCTCAAGAAGCGATGGATCGCTTGGCTGGCGAAATGGACATCACCATGTCCCGCATGCAAGCCGCCGATGAAGCAGCCAACGTCTATGGCGGCTGTGGTCCACGCCTGAATGAGGAAAAGACAGCGGAATACTGGTACGAAAACGGCGGCGCCAAGCCCCCGCTTGAGAACGAGAAACCGCAAGGTCAAACCGTCAACTACGACGAGCTCGTCGCCCGCTGGGCATCAGAGTAACCTGACCTCCCCGTCCGCGCCTCTCGCGCCGACATTTACCGGGGCCCACCCAGAACTGGGCCCCGGTTTCTTGGGACACCTTAATAAACGGCATAAACCCACTATGACACTCGACACACATAACATCACCAAAGTGGTTGATGGTCAGGTCCACATAAAGCCCACGACGCTTAAGCTGGAGACCGGTCACTTCAACGTCTTACTTGGTGAAACAGGCGCAGGAAAAACCAGCCTGATCAAAATGATGGCAGGCCTAGACCCGATTGCCGACGGCCAAATCTTTATGGACGGGCAAGACGTCACCAAGCTGAGCACCCAAAGGCGCAACATCAGCCTCGTGCACCAATTCTTCGTGAATTACCCGCATATGAGCGTCTATGACAACATCGCCTCGCCCTTGAAAGTGGCTGGAATGGCGAAGTCCGAAATTCAGGGGCGCGTGGAAGAAGCCGCAGATATTTTGCAGCTGCGCCCCATGTTGAACCGCTACCCGCATGAGCTATCGGGCGGACAGCAGCAACGAACCGCCCTTGCCCGCGCCATTGCCAAAGAAAGCCGCGCGGTTTTTCTGGACGAGCCTTTGGCGAACCTCGATTACAAACTGCGTGAAGAGCTGCGCGAACAACTTCCAGAGCTATTCGCCGGCCGTGGCGCCGTAGTTGTTTACGCCACATCCGAACCAGAGGAGGCCCTGCTTCTAGGCGGCTACACCGGACTTATGAGCGACGGGGACGTGGTCCAGTTTGGCCCTACCGCCGACATCTACCGCACCCCTGAAACGCTTATGGCGGCCTCCGTCTTCTCCGATCCACCGATCAATGTGGCGGACGTCATAAAGCAAGGCGACACCATCTCGATGGGCGATGTTTCATGGACAGCCACAGGCGCGCCTGCGTCCTTGCAAGATGGCTCCTACCAAGTCGCCGTGCGCCCGCATTTTGTGACGCCATACTCCACCGCAAAAAACTCGGTGGCATTGTCAGGAGAGGTGCTGGTGACCGAGCTGTCCGGCTCAGAAAGCAGCGCGCATTTCCGCATGCCACACTCCGACTGGGTATCCCTGTCACACGGCGTACATCCCTATGAGATCGGGCAGGATCACCCGTTTTATCTGGACCCATCCGCCTGCTTCTATTTCGCACCCGACGGTGCTCGCGCCACGGGGGAGGCAGCCTAATGGCTAAAATTACACTTTCAAAACTGCGCCACAGCTACATGCCAAACCCGTCAAAACCATCAGACTACGCGCTGAAGGAAATCGACCTAGAATGGTCGGACGGCGGGGCTTATGCCCTGCTGGGACCTTCGGGTTGTGGCAAATCAACCTTGCTCAACATCATCTCTGGACTGCTCACGCCATCGGACGGGCAAATCCTGTTTGACGGGAATGACGTGACCAACCTGCCACCGGATCAGCGCAACATTGCGCAAGTTTTCCAGTTTCCGGTGATCTACGACACCATGACCGTTTTCGACAACCTCGCCTTTCCACTGCGTAACCGCGGCGTCGCTGAGGACAAAGTCAGCGCGCGGGTTACTGAGATTGCGCAGATGTTGGAAGTCACCGACCTGCTCACCACGCGTGCCGCCGGATTGTCGCCTGACAACAAACAAAAAATCTCAATGGGGCGCGGTTTGGTGCGTGACGACGTGAACGTCGTGATGTTCGATGAACCCCTGACCGTTATCGACCCGCACCTGAAATGGAAGCTGCGCTCCAAGCTCAGAGAGCTGCACCAAAAGGTGCGTGCGACGATGATTTACGTCACCCATGACCAAACAGAGGCCCTGACCTTCGCGGACCAAGTGGTTGTCATGCAGGACGGCGAAATCGTTCAAATCGGCACGCCGGTTGAGTTGTTCGAGCGCCCTGCCCATACATTCGTGGGACACTTCATCGGCTCTCCGGGCATGAATGTTCTGCCCGCTGAAGTCCGCGACGGCGACGCGTTTTTCCAAGGGCACAACGTGGCCTTGGAAGGGGCAGTTGCGGATGGTGGGGACTTGACCCAGATCGGGGTTCGCCCAGAATTCGTGACCTTGAGCGACGCAGGCCTACCCGCCACCGTTCGCAAGGTGTCCGACGTCGGGCGGCATAATGTGGTCGACGCGATGGTCGGCGACACTTTGGTCAAAGCCGTAATGGAGGGCGAAGCCCCCACCCAAGGCAGCGCCATACACCTACAATTCCAACAAGATCAGACGCGACTTTACCGTGACGGCTGGCTGGCAACGACGAGGGCCGCATCATGAAAACCAAAAACCAAAAAGCGTGGTTCTTTGTTCTGCCGGTTCTACTTCTGGTGGCGTTCAACGCACTGATCCCGATGATGACCGTCGTGAACTACTCCGTGCAAGAGACCTTCGGCAACAATCTGTTCTTCTTCGAGGGGCTACGTTGGTTCGAGGAGCTGTTGAACTCCGAACGCTTCCACGCCGCACTTGGTCGCCAGTTCCTGTTCACGGGCATCATTCTGGCGATTGAGATCCCGCTTGGCATCATCATCGCCCTGTCCATGCCACGCGACGGCTTTTGGGTACCTATATGCCTGGTAACCATGGCGCTTCCTATGCTGATCCCGTGGAATGTGGTGGGCGCTATGTGGAACATCTTCACCCTGCCCGACATCGGCCTTTTGGGCTACCTTATGAACCACACTTTGGGCATCTCCTATGACATGACACAAAGCCCGTTTGCGGCTTGGGCCACAATCGTCACCATGGATGTGTGGCATTGGACGTCCCTTGTGGTGTTGCTTAGCTACGCTGGGCTGGTGTCTATCCCAGAGGCCTACTACCAAGCTGCCAAGATCGACGGCGCCAGCCCTTGGAAGGTATTTCGCTACATTCAGTTGCCCAAGATGAAGCAGGTTCTGACCATCGCGATCTTGCTGCGCTTCATGGACAGCTTCAACATCTACACCGAGCCGTTTGTGCTGACAGGTGGCGGCCCCGGCAACTCGACCACGCTCTTGTCGATTGACCTTGTGAAAATCGCCCTTGGCCAGTTCGACCTTGGCCCCGCCGCGGCGATGTCGCTGATCTATTTTGCCATCACGCTTTTGGTGAGCTGGCTTTTCTACACTCTGATGACAAAGGATGACGCTCAATGAGAAAGCGCAACCTAATCCCGATCCTATATATCTTGTTCCTGATGCTGCCGATTTACTGGCTGGTGGCGATGAGCTTTAAAACCACCAACGAAATATTGTCGGGCTTCTCACTTTTCCCGCAAACCTTCACCTTGGAGAACTACGCCACCATTTTCACCGACCCGACATGGTACTGGGGCTACATCAACTCGATCATTTACGTGTCGATCAATACGGTGATCTCCATCGCCGTCGCCCTGCCCGCCGCCTACGCGTTCTCGCGGTATCGATTCCTTGGTGACAAGACGCTGTTCTTCTGGCTGCTGACAAACCGCATGGCGCCGGCCGCCGTGTTTGCGCTGCCGTTCTTCCAGCTCTACTCGGCCGTGGGGTTGTTCGACACCCACCTTGCGGTTGCCTTGGCGCATTGCTTGTTCAACATCCCGCTTGCCGTCTGGATTTTGGAAGGCTTCATGGGCGGCGTTCCCAAGGAGTTGGACGAGACTGCCTACGTTGACGGTTACAGCTTCCCGAGGTTCTTCATGACGATCTTCTTGCCCTCCATTAAGGCGGGTGTCGGGGTCGCGGCGTTCTTTTGCTTCATGTTCTCATGGGTGGAGTTGCTGCTGGCAAAGACCCTTACGGCGGTTGACGCCAAACCAATTGCAGCAACCATGACCAAGACCGCCTCCAGTGCGGGGTATGAGTTGGGGCTGCTCGCGGCGGCGGGGACATTGACCATCATCCCGGGCGCTATCGTTATCTACTTTGTGCGAAACTACATCGCCAAAGGCTTCGCGTTGGGGAGGGTGTAAAATGTTTACTTGGATGGCTTGGACATGGCCCACAGGCCTGTTTTTCATATGCTTGTTCACCGCAATGGGGATCATTACCTACATTGAAATCAAGTACCCCGGCACGTCGAAACGCAACGGGGTTTTGGGCCTGACCACCACCCGCGGCGACCGTTTATTCCTGTCCCTATTGGGAGCGGCATACATATTCCTTGCATGGATTTTCTTCTTCGGAATGCCGCTTTGGGGGCCACTTGTGATAAGTTTGCTTTGGGGTGCATTTTGTTTTTGGAAAGTTTGACCGCCCATTTTCCTTGGAAAAACGAAACTTTTAGTTTTTAGTAGTCCAAGGCATGAGCAGGCCTGACAATAGTGAGACAAGTAATGCGGCAGAAGAAGAAAAGTGAGTTTTTGACCGAGGTTGAACTGGAGTTCATGACTGAACTTTGGGCGCTTGGGCAAGGGACAGTGCGCGACGTGCTTGCGCGACTGCAGCCTGAACGGAACCTCGCCTACACCTCTGCCGCGACGATCTTGCGGATTATGGAACAAAAGGATTTTGTCACCAGCGAAAAGCAGGGCAAAACCTTCGTCTATAAGCCAGCCTTGGCCAAGGACGCCTACCAATCCAAAACACTGCGCGATCTATCAAACAAACTGTTCGATGGAACGCCCGCGTCATTGGTAGCACGACTGGTCGACGACCAAGGCATGTCAGAAGAGGCACTGGAGGAAATTCGAGCACTTCTAGACAGAAGGTTGACGGATAATGACAGCTGAGAAACTCTTTAGCGCATATATAGATGCCAACATCATTCTGGCGGCGGTCGCTGCCATATGGATGATCTCAAAATTCGCCATCGCCAAATCTCGGTGGCGCGGCTCATTCCTTACCCAGTTGAACTTGCTCTATGCTGTGCTGGTCACGGTTGTCTTGGCCCCCATCGTGGTCCTTGCGTCGGATGCGATCAACTGGTTTGGGATGTCTTCGCCAGCGCAAGGGTTCAGCTTTTCAGACTTCCTTGTGGCGCAATACTTGCATGGCAACATTGCAATGGCCCCAACCAAGTTTGAGCAACTTTTAATGCTGCGCACCGAGTTAACCCATGAGGCGGTAAATCTGAGCACATGGGTCAGCTACACCATCCTTGGTGCCCTTGGTGCGGGTTTCTTTGCCGCGAGCCTGCGCAATGCGAAGAACATCTGGCGGATGTCGGGCATGATTCACCGAAGCTATGTTCAGCGACGCATTGGCCGGATCGACATTCGCATCACGCATGAGGCTCGGGTGCCGTTTTCCACCCGCGGGATATGGCGCCACTACATTGTTTTGCCCTCCGAGCTGCTCACGCAAGCCGACGATGTGCGCATCGCGGTCAGCCATGAAATTCAGCACGTCCGCCAGCGCGACCTGATTTGGGAGATCGCGTTGGAGCTATGCCGCCCGATCTTCTTCTGGAATCCAGCGTTCATCTACTGCAAACGCGAAGTGGAACGGATGCGCGAACTGGCCTGTGACCAACAGGTTCTACGACGTGGCGTCTTTGCCATTCGGGCCTATTGCGAATGCCTGCTGCGCGTGTGCCGAACCAGCTTATCGGCGGATCGCAGCAATCAAATCATGACACCCAGCGTCCCTTTCGCGCAGCTTGACGGGCATGCGTGTTCCAGTAAGTCCATGGCCTTCTTGAAACGCCGTGTTGAATCGATATTGGACGCCAGCACCAAGGACGCGGGCCGTTGGTATATTGTGCTGTTGATGATCCCCGTTTTCGCGATTGTCGTGAACGCATCAATCGCCATGCGCGCGCCCTCGGACTGGAGCCAAGATCGCTTGATGTTATCCGCGATTGTAAACCTCGAGCGCTTGAACAACCGCAGTCAAAGCAACTAACTGCGGCGCAATTTTCGCGTTTTGAAGATTGTATGTTTGGGTCGAAGCAATATGGTTAACCTTAGACTTTCCCCTTTGCTTGAGGATAGACGCTCGCATGCAAGCCCTTTCAATGGCGGCGATATTCATTGCTGCAACCACATCGTTGGGTGTGGCACAGCAACTTCCCGCCCCCATTCAAGAGGACGCCTTCCATGCCGTTGATCCTGAAGAGGCCAAACTGGGGCAATTGCTGTTCTACGACCCAATTTTGTCGGGCAATCGCGAAGTCGCTTGTGCCACGTGTCATCACCCGAAGTTCGGCACCTCTGATGGTGTCTCCTTGTCGTTCGGAGATGGTGGAATCGGCCTAGGGTCGACAAGACGTGTCGACCCGAACAACAGACCTGAGCAACGCATACCGCGAAACTCCCCTGCCTTGTTTAACTTGGGCGCCAAGGAATTCACCGTCCTGTTTCACGACGGACGATTGGAAGCGGGCCCAACATTGCCGAACGGGATACGCACCCCATTGGATGCTGACATGGTCAAAGGATTCGCGTCCGTTTTATCTGCGCAAACCATGTTCCCCGTGCTCAGCCGCGACGAGATGGCTGGTTCGCATAAAGAGAACGGCATCGCAAAATTGGTGCGTCAGGGGGTTATTACCGGCAAAGACGGCGCGTGGGGACAACTGGCGCAGCGCGTGGCGAAAATTGACGCATATGCCCAACGCTTTCAAGCGGTGTACCCAACGCTCAACTCTTCCAACGACATTGCATTCACCGACATCTCGAATGCCATTGCCGCCTTTATAGAGTTGGAATGGCGTGCCGATAACGCGCCTTTTGACGCTGTCTTGCGAGGGGAAGGCTCACTAAGTGCTCGTGCCACATCAGGCATGAAATTGTTTTACGGTGATGCAGGTTGCGCCACCTGCCACAGCGGCCCGTTCCTAACCGATCATAGCTTTCATGCTATGGCCACCCCACAAATCGGGCCGGGAAAAGCCGCGAGTTTTGAAGCCCATCAAAGAGACGAAGGCCGCTTCCGTGTCACGGGCCGCGATGAGGACCGCTTTGCCTTTCGCACACCCTCATTGCGCAACGTAGCGCTGACCGCGCCATATGGGCACGCAGGGGCGCATAAAGATCTATCTGCCTTCATAGCTTTTCATGCGAACCCTGTGCGCGGGCTAGCAGCCTATGATCGCACCCAAGCCGCTTTACCACCGTATGAAGACAACGATTTTGCTGTTTTGGATGACCCGCTTCAGGTTGCGGAAATAACGAATGCTGTTCAAGCCGAACCCGTTGATCTGACATCAAACGATATCGCCGCTTTGGTCGCCTTCATGAATAGCCTCACCGACCCTATCAGTCCCAACGGGCGTTTAGGCGTGCCAGATACTGTGCCAAGCGGGCTGACGGTTCCAAACTAAGGCTTGCGCAATAGGACTACGCCACCAGCCTGAACTTCGTGATGAGAGGTAGTGCCATCGGGCCATGCGACACTGACAACGGCAGTACTTTGCGCCCCTAGCCCGAAATGCCGTGGCAACATTTGCCCCCCTGCATGCCCGCCACCAATCGTGTGTTGTTGCGACTGCGCGCGGTCGCCAGCAAGCAAGGTAATGACTGCCCCGATTGCATCACGGTTCCCACCGTCTTGCGCCAGCGAAATGCCAACCCAATTGCCTGTGTCTTCTGAATCATTGCGGTACAACTCCAACGGTGAACGCCTGTTCAAAACAACAAGGTCAAGCCGCCCGTCCAAATCGAAATCAGCCAACGCTGCACCCCGCGCACGTTTCAATGTGGCGATGCCTGCGGCGGCCGCCTTCTCCTCAAATGTACCATCCGGTTTTTGCATCAGTAGATTGTTGGGATCCCGCGTTGCCATGCCCGGCATTTGATCCACATTCCCTTTGGCAATGAACAAATCCGCAAGCCCGTCATTGTCCACGTCCCCAAACTCCGCGTGCCATCCCGTTGAGGGGCGACCGTCGCCGCCAACATGCGGGCGTTGCGAGTAAGTCCCGATATCGTAATGCGCAGCTTTGTAGGTGCCATCGGGTTGCGCAAATTGTAAAAGCTGATCACCCATAGAGGTCAACATAACCTCGTCTCGCCCGTCACCATTCAAGTCGCGGCTGGCAATCCCCATCCCCCAAAGAGAGACGTTTTCCCAGCCATCCTCCTCCCCCAAGAAGCGCCGCTGATTGATGTCCCACATCTGCTCATGCCCGCCGGACACATAGTAGTGCCGGTCGTTAGAAATCCGCAAAGTGGGGCGCCCGCGCGCGTCATTGGCCGCGAGCATCGATAAAGGGCAAAAACCGGGCTGTAAAACCTGCACTGAGTAGCCGTCGTCCGTCGGCCAAAGGATCGCATTGTCATCGCACGCCTCAAATGGGCCATCAGGATCATTGCGGTCCACATAGTTCCCTATGGCTAGCGTGGGGCGTTGATGACCCTCCTCCCACCACGCCGTGAAGGCCGTGGACCAGCGATCATTTTCGGGCAGTCCAAAGGCGCTTGTCTTGTCATCAAATTTGCAGCCGCCCCCCCCCTTAAGGATACGATTGTCTCCGACACGCAGCACGAATAAATCCAAATGCCCATCGCCGTCCAAATCAATAGGGTAAGCACCTGTCGCACCTTCAATTTGAGGCACATCAACAGGTGAGAATTCAAAACCCCCGTCGTTGCGAAGCATACTGGACGGGTTCGCGCCACCTGCCGCGAAGATATCCGGCAAGTCGTCGCCATTGCAGTCAAACACCGCGACCCCGCCACCGACGAAGTGTTCCCACCCGCCGGAATAGACGTGTTTGGGCAATCGGTCAGACATATCGACAAAGCGCGGCTCCGCAATCACAGGCTGCCCCAACGCCGCGATTATGAAGGCAACAATTCTCACAGGTTTTGGGCTTCCAACCCGCCGACCATCACATCCGTTAATGCTGACAAGGCAGGGGCTGTTGCCCCACGCGCCCAGACGAAATCATCCCATGGGTGGATCGCAACTTTGCAAGGCTGACGCCCGTCAGAAAGGGTCAAGTTATGCATTTCGGCGAAGATTTCAGAGGCGTGGAGATAGTCATTTTGCATCCTGTCACCAGACAAGATTATCAACGGTGGGTCGAACAGCTGGATGACATTTGACAATCCAACAGACAAGAACCGCCCTGCCCGTTTGAATATCGACAACGCGGCTGAATTTCCCGCCTTCGCTTCACTGAACAACAACTCCAGCAACTCCTCAGGAGTTTTCGGCTCATTTCCAATGTGGTCCAGCGCAATAGCGGCTTCGCGGGTCAGCGCATAATCCGCAATGTAGGCCTCTAAACATCCGCGCTGACCGCACCCGCACAACGCGCCATCTAACTGCACCTTTGTGTGGCCGAGTTCCAACCCCATACCATGGGTCCCGCGATATAGGCTGTTGTTTACGACCAACCCCATGCCGACGCCATTCTCGATGGTAACCACGGCAAAATCTGTCATGTCGCGCCCGACGCCAAACCACAGCTCTGCCAAGGTCAACATATTGGTGTCATTATCGAGGAACAGCGGCATATCAAGCCGCTGCGCGAATAAGGTTCTTAAGTCTTCGTTTGGATCTTTCAGCAGGGATGACCAGATAATTGTTCCGGTTGTGATGTCCACAATTCCCGGCAACCCAACGCCGACGGCCTTGATGTCTTTGAAGGTTTTGCCACCATTTTTAGTGACCAAACTGATTAAATCCTCGACCTCATCAAGTAATTCAACGCCCGACCCGCGCTTGCCTGTTGAAGGCATTTCGGCCGTCGCAACAACATCACCGGCAAAGTCCGACAGCACCGCCGTATGTTTCTTGAAGGATAGCTTGATGCCGATAACATAGGCCGCGTTCGGCACGATCTCCAGTGCCACGCGAGGCCTGCCGCGACCTATGTCGCGCGCTTGGCCATCGACCTCACGCATCAATCCCGAGGCAATCAGATCGGCGGTCAAGGTTGTGGCGCTTCCGGCACTGATATCGAGCGCGCGCGCCAAATCAGCCCGTGCTGTTCGACCTAACGCACGTACATGCTGGAATATTTGTTGGCGCAACGGCAACTCGCGGCCTCGATCACGATGCAGTAAAGGCCCACATCCCGCAGGGTTTTCAGCTATGATATTATCCGCCTCACTATTATTCATTCAGCAAACTTAATCCTCAAAATATTCCAAACCCACCACGGTTTTTACCGAACTAATCGCAGCTAGGAAGGGCTGAGTAACATATCTGATGCAATTTATGAATTTATTATTTTGCAAACTGAATTAAATAGATGCAATCTACTCAACGAGTCGCACGACTCACCCCTGATCACGTCAGGGAAAGACATTTGGGAGGAATAAGATGAACAAGTATATTATAGCGGCAGCCGTCGCAGCTGCAGGCTTCGGAACAACAGCATTCGCAGATGGCCACGCCGTCACCGTGGGCGTCAGCTGGTCCAATTTCCAAGAAGAGCGCTGGAAAACAGACGAAGCAGCGATCAAGTCGGCATTGGAAGCGGCAGGTGCCACATATGTATCCGCTGATGCGCAATCGTCTTCCGCCAAGCAGCTCTCCGACGTTGAAAGCCTGATTGCACAAGGCGTTGATGCCTTGATCATTCTCGCTCAAGACTCCGCAGCTATCGGCCCTGCAGTTGATGCAGCTGACGCGGAAGGCATTCCAGTTGTCGCCTATGATCGCCTGATCGAGGACAGCCGTGCATTCTATCTGACATTCGACAACGTCGAAGTTGGCCGCATGCAGGCACGCGCGGTATTCGCTGCCCAGCCAACTGGCAACTACGTCATGATCAAAGGCTCTCCAACTGACCCGAACGCTGACTTCCTGCGTGGCGGGCAGCAAGAGATCCTGCAAGCAGCAATCGACAGCGGCGCGATTACTATTGTTGACGAGGCCTATACCGATGGCTGGCTGCCAGCGAATGCTCAGCGCAACATGGAGCAAATCCTGACAGCAAACGACAACAAGGTAGATGCAGTTGTGGCCTCCAACGACGGCACGGCAGGCGGTGTTGTTGCAGCGCTGACCGCCCAAGGCCTGGAAGGCCTGCCAGTGTCCGGCCAAGATGGCGACCACGCCGCATTGAACCGCGTTGCACTGGGCACGCAAACCGTGTCGGTCTGGAAGGATGCACGCGAGCTGGGCAAAGCCGCCGGCACAATCGCAGCAACTCTTGCTGGTGATGCGGCTGCATCCGTGGACGGCGCTGTTGATTGGACATCCCCATCAGGCACTGACATCAAGTCCATCTTCCTAGCACCGGTTCCGGTCACAGCCGAAAATCTGTCGGTCGTAACGGACGCGGGCTGGATCACAGTGGAATCCCTATGTCAGGGTGTCAGCAACGGTCCCGCACCTTGTAACTAAATTGCCGCGGCTTTCCAGCCGTGCGACTTCGGGCCTGCCCTTCTCCAAATGTTGGGCAGGCCCATCTTAGAAATTTCACCACATCCCTACACCATAGCCACCGACAAGCCCGTCGGCGTATGGTGGGATATCGCATACGCTTTCGATGGAGACGGAACATGTCAGAGCAACCCGCGCCACAGCCCAAGCGCAGCTTCTTGCAATCATTGGAGGTCGATACCCGCTTGCTAGGCATGCTTGGCGCCTTCTTGATCGTTTGCATCGTATTTAACGTGCTCACAGAGGGGCGCTTCTTGACGCCGCGTAACATCTTCAACCTGACAATCCAAACTGTATCGGTCGCCATCATGGCCACTGGCATGGTGTTCGTCATCGTTACCCGCCACATCGATCTTTCAGTCGGCGCATTGCTAGCGACCTGCACCGCCGTGATGGGGATGACACAAACCCAATGGCTCCCACAAATCATGGGCCTTGAGCTGGGACATCCACTGATCCCATGGATCACAATCGCCGTAGGCCTGCTGACAGGAGCTGCAATTGGTGCGGCGCAAGGTTGGCTGATTGGCTATCAAGCGATCCCAGCGTTTATCGTAACCCTCGGCGGCCTGCTTGTGTGGCGCAACGTGGGGTGGTGGTTGACCGATGGGGCCACCATTGGCCCATTGGATCAGACGTTCATTCTATTTGGCGGCATCAGCGGAACGCTTGGCGCAACTTGGAGTTGGATTGTTGGCATCATCGGCGCGGCCGTGTCATTGGCCGCCATCTGGTCAGCACGCCGCACGAAGATGGGGCACGGCTTCCCTGTCAAACCTATGTGGGCAGAGGTCTCGATCATGGCGGTCATCGCTGGCGCCATCTTGGGCTTTGTCGCCATTCTGAATGCATACTCGGTCCCAGAGCGTGTCATAGCACGCGACCCAAGCCTTTATGGATGTGATACTGCCGAGAGCTGCGTCGCGGCTTACGGCCTTCCCTACTCCGTTCTGGTTTTGATCACAGTTGCAATCGTCATGACCGTGATCGCGCTACGCACACGTTTGGGCCGCTACATCTTCGCAACCGGTGGCAACCCTGACGCGGCAGAGTTATCAGGCATCAACACGCGGCTGCTGACGGTCAAAATCTTCGCGATGGTCGGTGTCCTGTCTGCACTGGCGGGTATCGTCGCTTCCGCGCGCTTAGGCTACCATACAAACGATATCGGAACATTGGACGAGCTGCGCGTTATCGCCGCCGCCGTCATTGGTGGCACAGCATTGTCAGGCGGTGTCGGCACCATCTACGGTGCAATCATCGGGGCGCTTATCATGCAGTCCTTGCAATCAGGCATGGCCATGGTCGGCGTTGACGCCCCCTACCAAAACATCGTGGTGGGCGCGGTCCTTGTTGCTGCCGTTTGGGTCGACATTCAATACCGCAAGCGGATGGGAGCAAAAGCATGACATCTCCATTGGTTGAAATGAAAAACGTCTCCATCGCATTTGGCGGGGTCAGGGCGGTTGATGATGTCAGCATTGATCTACATGCGGGCGAGGTTGTCGGCCTTTTGGGGCACAACGGTGCAGGCAAATCTACACTGATCAAGATGCTGTCGGGGGCCTATAAGATGGACTCCGGTGAGATCTGGATCGAAGGCGAGCAGGCCACGATCAACTCACCCCGCGACAGCCGTGACTACAATATTGAGACGATCTACCAGACCCTGGCGCTCGCCGATAATCTTGATGCGGCGTCCAACCTGTTTTTGGGGCGCGAGCTGACCACCCCCCTCGGCTTCGTTGACGACAGCACGATGGAGGCTGAGACGCGCAAGATCATGGCCCGCCTCAACCCGAACTTTAAGAAATTGAAAGAACCGGTATCCGCCCTGTCGGGAGGCCAACGCCAATCGGTCGCCATTGCCCGTGCGGTCTACTTCAACGCCAAGATCCTGATCATGGATGAACCAACTGCCGCTCTAGGGGTGCATGAAACCGCCATGGTTGCGGAGCTTATCGGCGAGTTGAAGAAGCAAGGGCTTGGCATCTTTCTGATCAGCCACGACACCCGCGAGATGATGGATCTATGCGACCGCGTATCCGTCATGAAGAACGGCCAAATGGTTGGAACCGAGCGCGTTGAGGACGTCACCGAGGATGACATCTTGTCGATGATCATCTTGGGCAAAAACCCGAAAGCCGCCGCGTGACCTACATCGGGCTTGATCTAGGCACGTCATCCTTGAAAGCCATCCTTATCGATGATGATCAGCGGGTTTTGGCAGAGCATTCGGTGGCCCTGTCCGTGTCGCGACCACATGATGGATGGTCCGAGCAAGACCCAAAGGATTGGGCGGATGCGACACAAACCGCCATCCGCGCACTCGGTGTCGCGTCCGACCTATCGGACGTAGCTGGCATAGGCATTTCGGGGCATATGCATGGCGCAACCTTGTTGGATGCCTCCGATACGGTTTTGCGCCCGTGTATCTTATGGAACGACACGCGCTCCGCCATTGAGGCCGCAGAGTTGGACGCCAATCCGCAATTTCGCGACCTCACCGGCAATATCGTCTTCGCGGGTTTCACTGCCCCCAAGGTTGCGTGGGTCCGCAACAATGAGCCCGACCTATTTGACAGGCTTGCGAAGGTTCTGCTGCCCAAAGATTATCTGCGCCTTGCCCTGACTGGCGAGCAGGTGGCCGAGATGTCAGATGCCGCAGGAACAAGTTGGCTGGATGTGCAGAAGCGCGACTGGTCGGATGATCTGCTGGCCGCGACAGGGCTAGATCGCAGCCACATGCCGAACCTTGTTGAAGGCTCGGACATCTCGGGCACCCTGCGCGACACATTGGCTGACGATTGGGGCCTGCCTCACGGCGTGGTCATAGCTGGCGGAGGTGGCGACAACGCCGCCAGCGCGATTGGGGCTGGGGTTGTGGCGAAAGGCGATGCCTTCGTATCGCTTGGAACTTCGGGTGTGCTTTTTGCGGCCTCCGACGCCTATCAACCTGATGCGGCCAGCGCCGTGCACACGTTTTGCCATGCCCTGCCTGACACATGGCACCAAATGGGCGTCATCCTTGCCGCCACCGACGCGCTGCAATGGCTGTCCCGCCTGACGGGCCAAAGTGCGGCTGAACTCACGCAGGACTTAGGTGCATTACAAGCTCCATCACGCACCTTGTTCCTGCCGTATCTGGGAGGCGAGCGCACACCTCACAACAACGCGGATATGCGCGGGCAGTTCCTGCATCTCGACCATGCTACGGATGCAAAGCAAGCTGCGCGATCCGTGTTGGAAGGTGTAGCCTTTGCCTTCGCAGACTGTCAGGTCGCGTTGCGCTCCACCGGCACAACAATTGAATCCGCACTCGCATTGGGCGGCGGGGCAAAATCCGACTATTGGCTTGAAACCATCGCGACCACCTTGGACATTCCATTGATGCTGCCGGCGGCTGGCGACTTTGGCGCAGCCTTGGGTGCTGCCCGCCTTGGCATGATGGCGGCGAGCGGCGCGGGCAGCGAAGTCGCAACCATGCCCAAGATTGAAAAGACCGTGGCCCCCGACCCTTCCCTTACCTCTGCCTTTGCCGAGACCCACGCGCGATACCGCGAAGCCTACTCCGTTCTAAAGGACATCTAACATGACCGATTTCTTCAAAGGCATTCCTGCCATTAAATTTGAAGGCGTAGATAGCGACAATGATTTCGCCTTCCGCCATTACGACGCCAATGAACTGGTCATGGGAAAACCAATGAAGGATCATCTGCGCTTCGCGGCGGCCTATTGGCATTCCTTCGCCTGGCCCGGCGGTGATCCTTTTGGTGGGCAGACGTTTGATCGACCATGGTTTGGCGACACAATGGAGTTGGCCAAACTAAAGGCCGATGTAGCGTTCGAGATGTTTCAAATTTTGAACGTGCCCTACTTTTGTTTTCACGATGCGGATGTGCGCCCCGAGGGGGCAAACTTCGCCGAAAACACACGCAACCTAGAGGAGATCGTCGACTACTTTGGCGAAAAGATGGACGCCACAGGCACCAAGCTTCTTTGGGGAACGGCGAACCTATTTTCGCACAGCCGCTTCATGTCTGGTGCCGCGACGAACCCCGACCCAGACGTGTTCGCATTCTCTGCCGCGACGATCAAAACCTGCTTGGATGCCACCATCAAACTGGGCGGCGAGAATTACGTCCTTTGGGGCGGGCGTGAAGGGTATGAGACCTTGCTAAACACCGACATGGGACGCGAGCGCCAGCAGGCGGGCCGCATGTTGCAAATGGTCGTCGATTACAAACACAAGATGGGCTTCAAAGGCGCGATCTTGATTGAACCCAAACCGCAAGAACCGACCAAGCACCAATACGACTACGACGTGGCCACCGTGTACGGATTCCTTAAGGACTTCGGACTTGAGGGCGAGGTTCAAGTCAATATTGAGCAAGGCCATGCGATCTTGGCGGGCCATTCATTTGAGCACGAACTCGCACTTGCCCGCGAGTTGGGCATCTTCGGCTCCATCGACATGAACCGGAACGACTACCAGTCAGGCTGGGACACAGATCAGTTCCCCAACAATGTGCCTGAAATGACATTGGCCTACTACGAAGTATTGCGCGCAGGTGGGTTCACAACGGGTGGGACAAATTTTGATGCCAAATTACGCCGCCAGTCTTTGGATCCCGAAGACTTAATCCTGGCCCATGTCGGCGGCATGGACGCCTGTGCTGCCGGATTAAAGGCTGCGGCGGCGATGCTAGAGAGCGGCAAGCTGGAGGCGGCCAGAGAGGCCCGTTACGCGGGCTGGGGCACAACTGAGGGTCAAGCACTGCTATCGAGCGATCTTGGAGCCGTGCACGACCGTGTTGTCGCCGAAGGCATCAACCCCAAACCCCGCTCAGGCCGACAAGAACGCCTAGAGAACTTGGTGAACCGGTTTCTTTAAGACTTCGCCATAAGGGGACCACAACAATTCCCCCTTATGGCGATGTTCACCAAGCGGCATAATTTACACGCCTTCTGGGATCGTGCTTTCGAGATGCCAGATCTTCGACACGATCTGCCATCCGTCTGCACCAAGCACGAAACCCAGATGGTCAACGAACACGCTTTGATGGGCGCGAATCCGGATTTTGACCGTCGCACTTATCGGGGACAGAAAGTCGACCATCAGAACTTCGGCCTCGCGGTCCTGTCCCTTGCTTGCAGGCGACACGCGCCCCGCCACATCACGGCTAAAGCTATCAATAGGCTCCACAAAAACTACCCCATTGTCTGCATCAAATAAACTGGATTGCGGGTGGAACACGGCGTTCAGCTTTTCAGTATCGCAATCGTGGATCGCGTCAAAGTAAGTCTCAATTGCGCCCAACAGGTCAGCTTGGATAGTCATCGTTATATCTCCGTTTCAATGTGATGCCCAAGACTTGCCATCTGCTGGGAATTCGCGATACTGGCAAAATTGACAACATGCGGTCGGATTTTGCCAAGATGCCAAAAATAGCCCCCTCTTCCCAGAAGAACCCCTTGGTTTGCGCCATCGCCTATGACGGGTTGTGCACATTTGAGTTCGGAATTGCCGTGGAGCTGTTCGCCTTGCCTCGACCCGAATTTGAGAACTGGTACCGCTTCGCGACTGTGAAGGCCGAAGCTGGTCCAATTCGTGCCGTCGGGGGCATCACCGTAGATGCGCAGGAGAACCTCGACCTGCTACAAGAGGCCAGCCTGATTATCGTCCCAGGTTGGCGCGGCGCTGACACTCCTGTCCCTGATGAGCTGTGCTCGGCCCTGCGAGCCGCTTATGACAACGGCGCGCGGATTGCTTCCATCTGTTCCGGCGTGTTTGTTCTGGCTGCCGCCGGCTTACTGGATGGGAAAAACGCGACAACACATTGGCGCTACACTGAAGCACTTGCGCAGCGGTATCCAGACGTGACCGTAGATCCGGACGTGCTTTTTGTAGAGGGCGAGCGCGTGTACACCTCTGCAGGATCGGCTGCGGGGCTAGACCTTGGGCTGCACATCATCCGGCAAGACTTCGGCGCGCAGGTGGCAGCGACTGTTGCGCGCCGGCTGGTGTTGCCCGCGCAACGAGATGGCGGTCAACGGCAGTTCGTACCACGACCACAACCAAAAGCACGGGTTGGATCGGGACTGGCCGCACTGCAAGACCGCATACGCGCATCAATTGACGAGGACTGGCCGATGGAACGCATGGCAAAAGCCGCCGCCACGAGCGGACGGACATTGGCACGGCGTTTCCACGAGGAAGCCGGAACGACCCCGCTAAACTGGCTCAAGATGGAACGCGTGTCTCGCGCTGCTGAGCTGCTGGAAAACAGCACAATTCCGTTGTCAGATGTCTGGGACGTTTGCGGATTTGGCTCAGCAGAAACGTTCCGCCGCGAGTTTCGAAAAACGATGGGGGTGCCGCCCCTTCGGTACCGCGAACGCTTAGGAGCGGTCTAAACCTAATTGAAGGTGATCAGGAACGCATAATTGTTCCTTCTTGGCAGCATAAACACTCCGTCAAACGCCAATGAAAAAGCCGCCATCCGTCATGTGATGCTCAGCTGGCCACTAAGCGGGCGAAGCTGCCGTTCGCCTTCAATTCATCAATGTCAGTTTCCTAATCCTGATCTACCATTAGCCCAACTTTGCGCGCTCCGGTGATGATGTCACTGGCGATATAGTGCCCGAGCGCCCGCAGCTCGGAATCGGGAGCGACAATATCAGGGACCTGAACTGTAATGAGGCCTGCCGCATGTGCCGCGCGGACGCCGTTTGGTGAATCTTCGAATGCGACGCAGGTTGTAGGATCCTGACCTAAACGTGCAGTCGCGTGCAGGTAAATATCTGGCGCAGGCTTGCTGGCCGCGACCTGATCACCACCAACTATGTCTTGAAAAAGAGCACTGAGGCCTGCCCGTTCGAGATGGAGATGCGCTTTTTCCGTCTGGGTACTGGTGGCTATAATGTAGGGGATATCCCGTTCGCGCAGGTATTCTGCAATCGCGGGCGCACCAGGTTTGACAGGGATGCAATCTGCGAGCCGTAGCGTAATTTCATCGTCCCAGACGGCATTAAATTTTTCAAGTGTGACGCGTCCCGAAAGCCCCTCGGTCAATAGCTGATGTCCAAGCAAAAGGTTCGTACCAACTAGCCGCCGGAATAAGTTGTCGTCCTGCGGTAATCCGATAGCGGCAAGCGCGGCGCGGAAGCTCTCGAAGTACACCCGTTCTGTATCAAGCAGCAGGCCGTCCATGTCGAACACAACGCCTTTGGGAGAGATAAACTGCATGAGGGGTGCTTCCTATTGCTTTGTTGATTGGTAACATCGGTTGTATCGTATCGAAACCGACCTTCATACAGACTGCAACATCCGTCACATCGGGCTCTTTGGACACCTTCGCCGCGTGGTGGATGAAAATCCGCCAATGGGTCAAGCAGGGTGAATGGAAAAGCTATGCTTCCAAAAAGGAACTATTAGGGGGTGCTGATTAGAAGGTGTTTGGTGGAGCCTAGCGGGATCGAACCGCTGACCTCCTGCATGCCATGCAGGCGCTCTCCCAGCTGAGCTAAGGCCCCAAACTGCAACCCGTAGGTTGCGAGGTGGTATCTAGAAGGGCGCGGGGATCAGTTCAAGCGAAAAATCCAACCGCGCCCGACTATTTAGCTTTCGTCGTCGTCAGCGGCCACATCGGCCAACTCATCGAGGCTTACTGTATCGTCATCATCGTCGTCTTCGAGAACGTCGTCGCCAAGATCAGCGTCGTTTTCATCCTCGTCGTCGTCGAGGATCACTTCCTCTGCGTCGTCGACTGCATTGTCTTTGTTCTGCGCATCAGGTTTATCGGCCTGCATGGTGCGGGACTTGTTACCTGTCAGGCTCTCAAGCGAGAATTCGTGATCGCAAGCGGGGCAAGTCAGCGGATCTTTCTGAAGATCGTAGAAACGAGTCTGGCAGTTTGGGCAAACGCGCTTAACGCCCCATTCTTCCTTAGGCATAATCGTCCTCTTTCGTCGGTGCGACTGTTAACGCGCACATGCAGTTGAATATCTGAATTGCAGCCAGTTGCCACATGGGGAAAGGCGTGTCAAAGGCTTTCCCCCCATTGTTACTTTTCAAGGGCCATTGACCGCGCTACCTTTGGTCATAAGCAGCAAATTGCAGGCATTCAAGCGATGGTCGACACGATTCAACTGGGGGAGCCCCCGATTGACGTCTTACTGAAGCACTCCGCGCGCGCGAGACGGCTGTCTCTGCGCGTGTCGGGCATTGATGGGCGTGTGTCACTGACCCTGCCCCGCCGCGCCTCCATGGGTGAGGCGCAGGATTTCTTACGCGCCAAAGAAGACTGGATCCGCAAACATCTTAGCAAACAACCCGATGCCACGCTAATTGCCCCGGGCGCGCAAATTCCAGTTGAAGGGCGCCCACGCTTGATCGCAGAAACACGCACCCGCACCGTCAAACTAATGGACGATCACATATTGATCCCACCGGGCGAAGACAAAGCAGGCGCCAGAGTGCGAGCCTTCTTAAAGACAATGGCTCGTGATCGCTTGGTGCAAGCCAGCGAAAAATACTCGACCAATCTAGGGCGCCCATTTGGAAAGATCAGCATACGCGACACACGCTCGCGTTGGGGGTCGTGCACTTCGGAGGGGAACTTGATGTACTCTTGGCGCCTTATCCTCGCGCCAGCCCATGTGCTGGATTACGTCGCTGCCCACGAAGTGGCGCATTTGGCCGAGATGAACCACAGCGCAGCCTTTTGGAACGAGGTAGCGCAGCTTATGCCGGATTATGAAGCCCCGCGCCGCTGGCTTCGGACACATGGCGGCGGGCTGCATCACTACAAGTTCTAAAAGCGGATCAACTGTACACATACCCATGGCGAAATCATCTTTGCCGCGACCTCAGCAACTCACAAGAAAGCTACTATCCTAGGATGATCAGAAAAGAGCGCTCTGTTCACTATTCGACCGCGTTATCTAGGATCCCGCAGCAGCTGTGACCAAGTTGCGCGTCCTTTATGGGCCTGGCCACAAAATTCACACAGCTCTTTAAGCGTCGCACCGCAAGCAGATCTTCGCTGCGCAGTGCACTGAGGCCCGTCTACCATCCCAGCTCAGTAGATGACATGAAGGTCAAAGGTATCTGCCATTCGCCCCTCTCATCTTACCTTTATCCTCTCCAAGGCCCTCGCGCTTTGTAGTCGCCAATTCGCGCACGAAGCTGCACGTTTTCAACTGGGTTCTTGGAATCATAAACCTGCACCTGCATCCCTGACACCGGATCAAGTCCATTCGCCAACGACCTCACGATATAGCGCGCGACCTGCGGGCTAGCCCCGCTGGTTCCGACAAGAATGGATCGTGCCCCAGAGAGCACGCCACCTGCTACGGTTCCGGGCAATGCGGAACTTCGGTCAGAAACGCCGCTCATGGCGACGTGTTTCCCCCAAGTAGACGGTGCTGCGCCGCTGGTATTCAGCAATCCGCCTGCAGAGGAGTAGTGCGCAGGGTTCCCGTTGCTTTGCACATAGCCCCCAACCCGCGTAACCAATTCGGCATTGGCCACCCCGTTCATACTGCCAAACCCACGAATTTCGCTCAATGGCTGCGCGTATTCCGGCAAAGCAGGTTTGATGCGCGGAACCCTATCGGGATTGACCAAATAGCATTGGCGGCCTCCGGTTCTAAGCTCCGACGGGTCATCGTCACGTTGCGCCCAAATGTTGATGTATTCGCTTGCCCCAAGCCGTGCGGAATTTTGTTTCCGTTTCAAGGTAAGGGTCCAACGCCCTGATGATGCCCATCTTGCTGGCTCACCCTGCGGCATGGTTACCGGTACGCTAGGCGCAAGGGCCACCATCGCGCGCCAACGGGTGCCACGGTTGTAATCCACAGAAAGTTGCCCCACGACCGCACCGCCCGCGTGAATATCCACAAAATTGCGAGGATCTCCACGCGGGAAGCGCGGGTCACCCCGCAAAGCCAGGGAAGGTGTCGCGTCCAAAGAGACGCCACGTGGCGGGGTAATCTCGAAAGTGTAGCCTGATGTGTCCAGCCCCTTAGGGAGCCACATCTCTACATAGCTTGACGTGCGATCATCGGGTTGGACCTGCCAGCCAATGCTTATCTCATTGTCTACGAATGCATCCTCTTGGAAGTTCGCGTGCATCTCGTCTTCGAAGGTGTTTCCACTGGGCATGATCAAATAAGTCGGTGCGAGTTTGCGCCTAGACTTCAGCAGCTCCTGAATGGCGGCGTCCATTTCAGAATCCCCATCATGGCGACCCGCAGACCACCCGTAGGAGAAATTGATTACCAATGGCAACTCGTCCACGCCGTGAGCCTGCGCAATGCGCTTTCCCCGCTCAAAGATGTAGTGAAGAGCCGAGAGCATATACATCTCTTTGCCAAAACCGGAGGTGTCCCAAGAAATGGAATTTGGTAACTGCACTGCGATGATCTCCAGATCATCTTGCGACGGTTGCTCGGTGGCGGTAAAGGGCTGGCTTGCGGCCATCGACATTGTATGTGCCCCATGGGTCGTTTGGCGAAGCAAATAGTTGCCGACTTCCGGCAAATCCGGGTCGATGGCACCGGCAGATGTATACATAGCCCGCTCGTCGCGACCGTATTCGGCACGTAAGGCGTCGATATTGCCGTTGCTCAACTCGCGCCCAAACGGCACCGCAGACGGCCCATCGCTGCGCGCAGCTTGCAACCAGCAATGGCTGACGCGGGTATCCCCTTTCCGGTCGAGATATGCTCGGTTGACGAAAGGGATGCCGTCATCAATCACCGCGATAATGGCTTTGGGTGCATTGGCCTTCTTGATGAAGCCGTCCACAGCCCGCGCCGCATCATAGTCTTGTGACCAAGACTTGGCGTTTATTGGAAAATTGACGCGGTAACGTGGGCGAATCTGCCGCCCTGTGACCTCGTCAATGTCATCAGGCATATCGAACAGAGTGTCCAAACTCTCCAGCAACTGATCAATCCAGTCGCCCATACCCTCGATCTCGGGGTCTTCTGTATCTACCGGATCGTAAAAGCAAAACGGTCGGACAGCTAACCCCTCTGCGTTGTTCCAAAGTGGTGGATAGCGAACGTCGACGCGCTGCACTTGGTCCCCCGGCTCGGAGCGAAACTTGACCTTCTTCACATCCGGCAAAGGCACAGAGCTGTCCATTAGCGCCGCAAAATACCGCGAATTCCAATCCCGAATTCCAGGGAAGCTAAACGGGCGGCCAAGGTCCTTGCCAAAAACCCAACGCTCATACGGCCCTGTGTACTGCCGAACGCGCTGTGCCATATTAAGCTATCACCCCGTTCGTATCACCTGTGTGGGCCTCCTTAAGGGCCTTTTTCCAGAGCCAGTTAAACAGAGGGGAGACCGTGGATTGCACAGGTGCCCCGAACTGCACACCGTAATCAGTTGGCACAGAGTCACCGGCCAAGAGTTTCTCAAAGTCGGTACCAAAGAAATCTGTGTTTTTCGGAGTGTAGGTCGCAGCTTTGGCAGTTTGCGGAGCCCCACAACGCCCAAGGATAGCCCCACCGACGGCTTGCCCCAAAGACGCGCCAGCCCAAGTGTCCATTGGATAATGCACCCCGGCCACAGTGCGGTTCACAGCAATGCGGCTGGCCAGTTGCTTAACCAACTCGCGGCGATCGGGGCTGTCAGCATAGCTTTGCCACGCATCCAACAGGCCCAACATCACCGTGGCGACCCCGTAAGCTTCGGTCGCGTGCGCGGATGGGAAACTGCCATGCCCCGGCGTCGCAATCATGGGCATGATACGCGTATCGACCTGATCGGGCCGCCGAATGGCGAGGGAGTATTTCGCCATCATGGCCAGATGTGAACACATCAACTGGGTAACGGTGATCAGCTCAAGGGTATAACGGTTATGCGCGGGGTGCAGCGCCAGTATCATGGCGAAATACTCGGTTGGGAAGCCAAGTTGGCTCGTGATCTCCGCCGCGCGGTCAGCCCTAAGGTCTGAATAGTCGCGCACAAATTTTGATTGCTCTGACAAAAGCGAAGCGGACGGGCGATGTACCGATAACAGGTTTTGGTTCTCAAAACTCAGCGACACTTCCTCGCCCACGACGGAGGAGCCAACGTCTTTAATGAAATCTGTTAGGTACAGTGAGCCGCGCACCCAATCGGCGGAGCGGTCGAGGTTTGCCGTTGAATTCTCGGGAAGCTGCGTGGGGACCGGTGCGGGTCCATCACCCGTAGCAAATACAATAGCCTCAGCGGTTGTTTGCAAGCCAGCGGTTAGAATTGGATTATTTCCCTGAGCGGCTCCGGCGCCTAGGAAGTCGCCCATGCCACCCATTCCGCCCATGCCGCCCATTCCACCCATGCCGCCCATTCCACCCATTCCACCATTCCTTGCCATGATTACTATCTCACTCCATTGGGATCCCGGAGGCCACAAAAGCCTCCATTGCACGCTTGCCTATCTCCGCAGACGCAGAGGGGTGGGCTTTTGAATAATCTTTCACCCTAAATTCAGGTTGCCGACGCAATAACTTTTTGGCGGCCGCCCTTGCGTCCTCTCCTCGATCAAGAAAATGTAGGGCGATGATCTGCGTTCTGATTGAGGACAAGTGCCGGTCATTCGCAGCCAAAGAACGGTTTATCAACTCCAGCGCCTGTTCATATTCTTCCGCGGCAAGATGCGCGGTGCTCGACAGGCAATCATAGAAATAACCAAACGGATCGATTGGAGACAGGCTACAAGCTCGCTCCGAGGCCTCAATAGCCTCACTGCCCGCGTCCTGAAACGCATGTAGCGCCCCCTTGAGCAGCCAAGACAGGCTTTCATTTGGGTTGATATCTATCGCAGCATCATATCGCTGACTGGCCACATCCATTCTTTGCAAAAGGTTGTTATGGGCAAAGCCGTCAATCACCATGGAGAACGAACTGTCGGGATTGATATCCAAGGCCCGAGACGATGAATCTAGCGCACGTTGAGTGTCACCTTCGCGATCAGTCGTCCAACCGTTGAACACGCTCAGCACATACCACTTTGCCAACCATGCATGAGTTTCAGCCACCATAGGAGCGCGAGACACAGCCTCTTCAAGCAAGGTCCGCGACTTTGCAAAATCTCGGAACTTCGGTCGGTGCATCAATGATACACCCCCAATGATTAAGTGGTGGTCGTCAAGTGCCGGAATTGGTCGGTCACGCATATAGGCAATGGTCTCATCCGCGATGGTGCGTCCAATGGCGCGGACGGTTCCATTCAAGCTTTCGGAGATATTGTCCCAAAAATTGTTCTCAGCAGCCGCTATTTGCCGTGTCCAAAGGATGCTCCCGTCACGTGCATCCACGAAGTCCATATCGACAATGATCCGGCCTCCCATTTCGCGGATTGATCCGGTGACGAAATAGTCCACATCGAGCTCTTTACGAACATCGACTATGTCTGTCGTCCGTTTGGCAAGCGCCCTACTGGAGAGGTGCGAAATTACAGACATCAAGTTGGATCGCGACAGCGACCGGCACACCTCTTCCGCCAACCAGTCACCCAAAACGCGAAGATTATCTCCGCCCATGACCCGTTGAAATGGCAGGGCAGTAATACGTGGAAGCGGGCGTCCAAGTTCTGTGCGTGGGGAGGTTCTGTACAAGGCCGCAATCTGGCTAGCGTCAGCGCGCATGGCCGCAACCCATTCAGCGAACCCTTGATCGCGAATGCCTATCCCCTCCAAAAACGACCCCGCACCGGGCGCCCCCAGAAAGTTGACCAAGGACAGGTCCAGCTCAACATCACTATTGGTGCAGGTAACAAAGCAGTCAAAATCTTCGCCCAAGATACTTCGAAGATCAGACAACGCGCGACGTAAGTTTTGTCGGCCTCCATCATAGCAAGAGGATCCCCACAATGTGCGCTGAAGGTAGGATCTGGTGCGTCGTCCCAGCGGAGCGGTCGCAAGAAGTGCGAACAAAGCTCGATGCTTTGCCCCCTTCACTTCAGCCCCGCCCTTGCCATTCACGCGCACGACACAAGAACCAAACAAAGATATGTCAAGTTTGTTAGTCACGGTAATAAACTGCCTTCCCTAGAAATAAGATTAACAACGTAACGTAACTTGCACCAAGACCTTCACACTTTTTTCACATGTGGCCCTTCGTATGCATTGATACTTTAGTTTTACTTTAAATATTCTTTTCCGGAGCCACACCTGATGCCACTTCAAAAGGGGCCTGAACCAATCACCGACCTGTTAGACTTCTACGACCGCTGGCCAAGGTTACGTGGCTCGATGCAAGCATTAAGTGAGGGCGGACCCCTTAATGAAAAAGAGCGCGAAACGCTCTCTTGGCTTATCCTTCTAGCGGACCGCGTGGGCCCCGCAGATATTGGCGATTAATTTCGTTCTCTGGTCCCTAGCGGGTGTTCACGAGAACTCTTCGTACGCTTTCAGAGCCTTCGCCGAATACGCATACGACGGCCCGCCACCCATGTAAGTGGCCATAGCCAAGGCTTCGACCAGTTCCTCGCGGGTAATACCTAGGCGAATGAGCGATTTCACATGAAACCCAATGCAGCTATCGCACCGCGTCGCGATAGCAATGCCGAGCGCCATAATCTCTTTGGTCTTCTCATCCAACGCACCAGAGGTTTTCGCGATGCCGCCCATAGTATTAAAGGCCCTTGCAAGGTCCGGCATTTCTTTCGACAACACCGTGATATTGTCGACGGTCTCGCCCATAAATTTAGTCCAATCCATCTCGCTCATCCTCTCTCGTCCGATCCCATTTTACGTTCTAACCAACGCACACCAGCGCTAATAATCAATACCAACACCAAGTACTCCACAATCAATAACGAATAAATTTCCAGCGGCCTGTACTCTGTCACAACCAGCTCGTTTGCCCGTCGCGTCAATTCTTGCATGCCGATCACGGAGGCAAAGGCCGACATCTTCACGATGTAGATAAACTGGTTCGCCAGAGGTGGTAAAATACGTCGTATGGCTTGCGGCAAAATCACGTAACGCATGGTTTGAATGTAGTTCAATCCAACCGTTTTGGCCGCCTCTGCCTGGCCCTTCGCGATGCTCTGAATGCCCGCGCGGTAGATCTCGGCCGTGAACGCGCTGTCGGATAACGCCAAGGTTATGATCGCCCCCCAGAACGGGTCGATTTGGATACTTAGCCCCATGGACTTGAAGACAATTGGCAACCCGTAGAACACCCAAAACAGCATGGGCAGCAGAGGAATGGCACGTACGATTTCCACATAGACACGGTTAATGGCGCGGATGCCACGGCGCTCCGACAAGCCCGGCAACGCGATCAACAACCCCAACACTATCGAAATGGATGCCGCAATTACCGACAGCAATATCGTGGCCCCCATCCCGTTCACCAAGAACTTGATGTTGATCCAGCCGGAAGCCGTCATCGGGTTGATGACGTACCACCCCCAGATGTCAGACGAGCCGCACCCCGACAAAAATAGAAGCCCACATAGGGAAAGAAAAACCCGCATATCAGTGCTGCAATATCTGTTGAAGGAACGCCTGTGTGCGTTCGGATTTTGGCGCGCTAAAGAAGTCGTCCGCGGTACCGGTTTCTACGATCTCGCCGGCGTCCATAAACACCATTTGGTCCGCTACCTTGCGTGCAAACCCCATCTCATGGGTCACCACGACCATGGTCATGCCTTCCTCAGCTAACTCCACAATAACCTCGAGCACTTCCGCGATCATCTCTGGGTCCAGCGCCGATGTCGGCTCATCGAACAGCATCACTTTCGGCTCCATGCACAGGCTGCGCGCGATGGCGACCCGTTGCTGTTGCCCTCCTGACAGCTGACTGGGGCGTTTATGGGCTTGCTCCGGAATACGGACCCGCTCCAAGTACTCCATAGCCCGCTCTTCGGCGTCTTTGCGCGACAATCCACGCGCCTTCATCGGGCCAAGAACAAGGTTCTCCATGACGGATAAATGCGGGAATAAGTTGAACTGTTGGAAGACCATGCCAACCTCGGACCTGATGGCATCCAGCGCGTCCGTACTGCCATCTTGCACCACGCCGCCAATCTTGATCACGCCTTTTTGATGAGCCTCAAGCCGATTAATGCAACGCACCACGGTAGATTTGCCCGATCCCGACGGCCCGCAAATCACAACCCGATCACCAGGCTTCACGTTAAGATTAATGCCTTTAAGGACCTGAAAGTCGCCAAACCACTTATCTACACCGATCATCTCGATCGCATTTTGTGCCACTACTGCGCCCTTCCGGCCAATACATCTATTCCCTTGAGGTTATGTGCCAAGTGACCGAAACTTCAAGCCACTATCACCAACGGGCCTACAGATGTATAGTAAGGCCCTTATTCAACACCGGAGAAGTTCCAAGACATGAAACAATTTGCAAACGCCCTAGCGGCGCTCGCCTTTGGCGCTGTGATGAGCACAGCTGCCGTGGCACAATCTGCCCTGAACGACATCCTAGATGGCGGCGTACTAAAAGTCGGCACCACAGGCGACTGGAACCCAATGACAGTTCGCGACCCCGCCACCAACAGCTACAAAGGTTACGACATCGACATCATGACCGAGCTGGCAAACGACTTAGGCGTTGAAGTTGAATTTGTCCCTACAGACTGGAAAACTTTGGTAAACGGCGTAACCGCTGGCAGCTACCACATGACTGGTTCCGCCTCGATTTCCCCCGCTCGGATGAAAGTTGCTGGCTTCTCTGAAAGCTACACAGCCGTTGAAATTTACCCCTTCACCCTGAAGGAAAACGCCGGAAAATTTGATGGCTATGACAGCATCAACCAGCCCGAAGTAACCGTAGCAACCACACTGGGCACAACATTCGAGAGCTTGGCAAAAGAGTGGTTCCCGAACGCCACGATCAAAGTAGTTGAAGCCCCTGCACGTGGCTACCAAGAGGTTATTGCCGGCCGTGCAGATGTGTTTATCACGTCGAACATCGAAGGTGCTACTTTGGATGACAAGTTCCCGATCGTACGCGTGAACGGCGCAGAAGCCCGCGCCCCATCGCCTATCGCGATGCTGCTGCCACAAGCCGATCAGGTTTGGATCAATTACGTGAACAACTGGGTCGAAGTGAAGAAAGCTCGTGGCTTCTTTGACGCGACCGCCGACAAATGGGGTCTGTAAGCTCCACCGCATAATTCATGAAAGGTCGCGCATTGAGCGCGGCCTTTTTTATTGCCCGCTAAGGCCGCAAGGTCGCATCAGTGAAACCTTGCAAGGTTAAGCCCTACCCAGTTGTCGAAGCACTCCTCGGGTCTCAAACCCTCGACAGGTGAAGGTTGGTAGCCGCCTGTGAAGAATGCAAACCTCATGCCGGCCGCGCGGGCCGTTCGGAAATCTGTCACACTATCCCCAACGTACAGGCAGTCCTCAACACGTAGACCCAAAGTCTCAACCGTGTGCAACAGAGGCAAAGGGTTGGGCTTGTTCGCCGATGTCGTGTCACCGCCTGTAATCACTGAAAAATAGCGGCTGATATCAAGTTGGTCGCACATTTCGCGCGCCGGAGATTCCGGTTTGTTAGTGCAGATTGCCATAGGAACATCAGATGTCTCCAATACATCACGCACCCCGTCAAAGAGGCGAGTGAGCGTCGTCAAATCCTCCGCATATGCGCGGTGCATCTGCGTTAAATGTTGAGCCATATCATCAGGGACGCCGCCCGTTGCATGCAAACAGCGCTCCACCAGTTTCTCAATCCCGTTGCCGATGAAGCCAATCACCTGCTCCAACGTCACGGCATCGCGCCCCGCATGTGCCAGCATCACATTTGCAGCGGCGTGAATATCTGGCGCGGAATGAACAAGTGTTCCGTCCAGATCGAAGATGATTGCCCTCATGCGAAGTCTATTTGTGTTTTCATGGCTCGGGACCTGTCTGCTGCAAGCTCAAACGCTTCGACCGCGTCGCTCATCGGGAAGGTTTTGGTGATATAGGGCGCCACGTCGATCAACCCTTTTTGCATCAATGACACGCCGGTCGCGAACTCGTCATGGAAGCGGAAAGAGCCTTTCAAATTCAGCTCCTTCGCCGTGATCGCCATCATCGGCAGGGACATGTCCCCGCTCAAGCCAAGTTGCACGATAGTCCCACCGGGGCGCATCGCGTGAATGCCCGCCGTCAATGCCGATACTGCGCCCGAGCATTCGAACTGCACATCAAACGCGCCCTTGTCGGCCATATAGGGCTGCAATGGCGTGTCGACCTTGGAGACATTGAAGGTGACATCCGCACCAGCTTCCCGTGCTTTTTGCAATGTGAAGTCTGACATGTCCGTAGCGACGATGTGATCCGCGCCCGCACGCCGCGCGGCCAAAATAGTGAGCACCCCAATTGGGCCACACCCCGTCACAAGCACGGTCTTACCAAGCAGCAATCCCGCTTGCGCGACTGCGTGAAGGCAAACCGCCAAGGGTTCGGCCATCGCGGCCTCCCCCGCAGTCAAACCGTCGGCCACGACGCATTGCGACGCCTCCGCGTTCAGCACTTGGCGAAACGCGCCTTGGATATGCGGAAAGGGCATGGCCGAGCCGTAGAAGCGCATATTCAAGCAATGGTTGGGCTGTCCCGCGAGGCAGAACTTGCAGTTCGCGCAGGGGCGCGAAGGGGACACAGCCACCAGCTGCCCCACGTCCAACCCTGAGACACCCTCACCCAAAGCAGTGATATGGCCAGAGACCTCATGCCCTAGCACCATCGGCTCGCGCAGTTTGATCGCGCCAAAGCCGCCGTGTTGGTAGTAATGCAGATCGGACCCGCAGATGCCGCCTGCCGCCATTGCGACCTGCACCTCGCCTGCAGCGGGCGGCGAGATGGGCCGCTCCTCAATGCGCAGATCACGCGGGGCGTGGATGACAACTGACTTCATAGCTTGCGCCCTTCCGAAGATGGATATGTCAGCGCAGGCTATGCTCGTTTCAGGCGTCCCGCCAGTCTAATTCGTGATCAGTTCTGGCCCCATCACCAAGGTCGGCAACCAAGTCGAGATCGCAGGGATGTAGGTCACCATGATCAAGAACACGACGAGGATCATCAAGAATGGCAACGCCGCGCGAACAACCGCCATCATCGGCATACCTGCGACGCCAGAGGTCACAAACAGGTTCAGGCCAACTGGCGGGGTGATCATCCCGATCTCCATATTGACCACCATGATGATGCCCAAGTGGATCGGATCAATGCCCAACTCAATCGCAATCGGGAACACCAATGGTGCCACGATAACCAACAAGCCCGACGGCTCCATGAACTGCCCACCGATCAACAAGATGATGTTCACGATAACCAAGAACATGACCGGCCCAAAGCCCGCGTCCAGCATCGCTGCCGTAATTTGCTGCGGTATTTGCTCGTCGGTTAGAACGTGCTTCAGGATCAGCGCATTGGCGATCACGAACATCAATGTGACGGTCAGCTTGCCTGCATCGAACAAGGTCTGTTGCGTGTCTTTGTGGAAGAAGGCGGTCACCAAGGCTTGTGGCTTGGCGAAAAGAGAGATGTTCTTCTCGCCTTCCTCCGTCGCCAATGGCCCCATGTCACGGTAAACGAAACAGGCAATGATCCAAGCATATACAGCGGCCACTGCTGCAGCCTCGGTTGGGGTGAAGGCCCCACCATAGATGCCGCCCAAGATGATGACGATTAGGAACAAGCCCCAGCCCGCCTCTTTGCCGGTCTCCATGATACGCGCCCAACCTGCCCATTCCCCCTTGGGCAGGTTCTTAATGCGCGCGATCACATAGATGCCAAGCATCAACATGAAGCCCGCCAATAGGCCCGGGATCACACCCGCCAAGAACATGCGACCAACCGACACTTCCACGGCGGCGGCATAGACCACCATCACGATGGAAGGCGGGATCAAGATGCCTAGCGTCCCTGCGTTACAAATCACGCCAGCGGCGAATTCTTTGGTGTAGCCAACCTGACGCATCGCCGCGATCACGATGGACCCGATGGCCACCACGGTTGCGGGCGACGAGCCTGACAAAGCCGCAAACATCATGCACGCAAAGACCGACGCAATCGCCATGCCGCCGCGCAAATGTCCCACACAGGCAATCGAGAAATTAATGATCCGCCGCGCAACACCGCCCGTCGACATGAAGCTCGACGCGAGAATGAAGAACGGGATCGCCAGCAAGGTGTAATGGCCCGCGAAGGCTTCAAACAACGTGCCCGCCACTGAGGCCAAGGAGGCGTCCGAGAACCACAGCAAGAACAGCACCGACGAGAAGCCAAGGGAGACAGCAATCGGCACACCGATCAACATAAGGCCAATGACCATTCCGAACAGAAGGATAATTTCCATGATTTAAACGTCCTTCAATTCAGTCGCGAGGCGCTCGGCGGCCTCTTCTACATCGTCTTCTGCCTCGTGGCTGACGATAAGCATGTCGATTTTTCCAGTGATGATCGCGAAGAAAGCCTGCACAGATCGCAGCAGGAAGAGCGCCATCGAGATGGGCAAGACCACATAGGGGATCAGGCGCGGTAATTTTTCGTATTCGTCGCCATCGTTGAACAGATCTTCAATAAAGTTCAACACGGCGGGCACGGGAATGTCGTTGGTCTCATACCAGCCCTTGCCACGAAATTTCTCTTCGAACCCTAAGGGGAACCAGCGCCCCTCGGTGGCGGGAAGGTTCGCGAAGTTGGCCCAGTAGTCCCACGCCCCCTTGAGAAGCAAAAACGCAAATGAAATGCAGACCAACGCCGCAATGACCCCAAGCGCACGTTTCAAGCTTGGCGACACCACGTTCACGATGGCATCAACACCTAGGTGTGCGCCTTTCTTAACCGCATAAGATGCGCCCAACAGGACCAACCATGCGAACATGAAAACGGTTAATTCCAACGCCCAAAGGATGTTGGCGTTGAAGACATAGCGGGCAATTACGTTTGCAAACGTGAGAAGCGTCATCAGCCCCAATAGGACGGCGATGAATGTCTCTTCGATACTATCAATGAATGAACGCGCGGCATGTGCCATCTGCATCCCCTCCCCAAGTCGCAGAAATAAAGTGGTGCGGCGACACTCAGGACGCCGCACCGTGTTTCAAAAGGCCCGTTTAGGAACCCGCGTTGAATTCCTGAGCAGCCGCAATGTTCTCTGCGCCTACGTCGCCTTCAAACTGCGCCCAAACCGGCTTCATTGCATCAACCCAAGCTTGACGCTGAGCCGCATCCAACTGGCGGATTTCGCCACCAGCGGCGATGATGTTGGCTTTGGCAGTCTCGTTGGTTGCAAAAGCTTCGCCGTTGCGCGCCTCGGTTACCTCGGCAAGGATGGTCGTAAGCTGGTCGCGAACGTCCGCGTCCAACCCGTCCAGCCAATCCACGGATGCCACTACTAAGTAGTCGATGATGCCGTGGTTGGTTTCGGTAACGCCGTCTTGGACTTCGAAGAACTTCTTGCCAAAGATGTTGGACCAAGTGTTTTCCTGACCATCAACAACACCTTGCTGCAACGCGCCGTAAACCTCGGAGAACGCCATCTTCTGGGGCGAACCACCGATAGCTTCCATCTGTGCGACCAGCACGTCGGAAGGTTGTACGCGGAACTTCAAACCGTTCGCATCAGTTGGCGAAATCAGCGGCTTGTTCGCGGACATTTGCTTCATGCCGTTGTGCCAGAATGACAGACCTTGCAGGCCACGCTTTTGCATGGAGTCTTTCATTGCCTGACCGGTTTCAGAGTTTTGGAACCCGTCAACAGCGTTGATGTCTTTGAACATGAACGGAAGGTCAAACAGGCGGAACTGCTTGGTGAAGGTCTCGAACTTCGACAAGGAAGGCGCTGCCAATTGTACGTCGCCTTGCAGCATCGCTTCCAGAACTTTGTCATCGTTATAGAGCGTGGAATTGCCGAACACTTCCATGCAGGCTTTGCCGTTCATCTCATCGTTGACGCGCTGCGCCAGCAAGGAGGCGGCGACGCCTTTAGGGTGCTTGTCGGTGTTGGTAACGTGGCTGAACTTGATGACCACTTCGCCTTCGTCACAAGCAGCAGCTGCAACGGACGGAACAAGGGCAACAGAGGCGACGCAAGCCGCTTTCAATAGTGTTTTCATGGTTTCCTCCCAATGGAATATCAATCGAGCGGGTTTACCCGCCGGATGTTGGAAAGCTTGCAAGAAGGGCATAGCCCGTGCAAGCGTCTCGAAGGAAATTGGTGAAAACCATTTTAGTTCAATAACATAGACTGCAATCAACGCACTCCTTCGTGCAAAAAATGTGAAATTTCGCACTTTTCCTACATGCATCGCGCAGAATGTTGCGATATTCCGCACAAACTGAATCACCGAATCGAGACCTCATGCACGCCCCTTCGCGCCGAAAAACGATATGGCTTTTCGCGACCGTATATCTGGTCCTGTCGGCGCTTGCAGTCGTTGCGTCTTATCAATTCAGTCTTCGCACGGGACTTGATCGCCTTGCCCAATCGGGCGGTGTCGTAGTTGAGCAATCCTCCGACCGCCTGATTGCGCAACTGGAAAGCTACCGCGAATTAACGGATGTTTTGGCACGACACCCGAGCGTGTCAGCGCTTATTTCCAACCGTGGCTCATCAGAGCAAACATCGGAATTTCTGCTACGAACCGCCCTTACAACCGGTGCCAAAGAAATCCACGCACTGGATGCAGCCGGACAAGTTATGGCATCATCCTCCCTCGATGACGTGCCCCAGATAATCGGCGCAGATTGGTCTAAGCGTCCCGATGTCATCGCCGCCCAAACGCGTCGCATGGGTATCTTCCACTCAATAGACGCCAGCGGCGCACGAGGATATTATTTCGCGCGCAACGTCCTACGGGGCGACGGCAGTACTCACGGGTACGTTGTGGTTAAAGTCAACATGGAGGAGTTGGAGGCCGAGTGGCGGATCGACGAAACCGTTGTCACGTTCTTTGACGCCGCAGGCGTTAGCTTTGTATCAAACCGGTTGGGGCTTACACTTCGCCGCGACCCGTTATTGGAACGTGTCCCACCCTCCAGCTTTGACTATGACAACAGGCAGCTTCGCCCCCTGCCGGAACACGAAGTTGCCAACACCGCGGGCCACATGCTTTGGAGCTTCAAAGATGGCAGCGCAATGCCTGATAAGGCGTTGGTGGTCTCACGAAATGTGCCTCTAATTGAGATGACCGCGCGCGCCTTCAATGATGCGCAACCGGCATTTAGCGAGGCACGATTGGTCGGAGCTCTCACAGCGGCGGTTTTGTCACTGTTCGGTCTGGGGTTTGCGTTTTTCATGCAAAGCCGTGCGCGCCTGTCCGACCAACTTCGGTTGGAAGCCAAGGCTAACGCGCAACTCGAGGCCCGCGTGGCCAAACGAAATGCCCAACTACAGCAAGCCCAAGACAATCTTATCCAAGCGAGTAAACTCACCGCATTGGGGCAGATGTCTGCGGGCATCAGTCACGAGTTGAACCAACCCATAGCGGCCATCCAAAACTACGCCGCCAATACGGACAAATTGATTGAACGTGGGCGCGAACCGGAAGCTCGCGAGAACCTGACATTGATAACTGAGCAAACCCAACGAATGGGGCGCATCATTCATAATTTGCGCGGCTTTGCCCGCAAGGAAACCGAGCCGCTGGAAAAGGTGAACGTGGCCGATGTCGTTACCGCCTCCATCAACTTGGCTGAACAACGGGCAAAAACCGAAGGGGTGGACTTACTTGTCGATAGCATCCCGAATGCGTGGGTAGATGCCGGACACGTTCGCTTGCAGCAAGTGATTGTGAACCTTCTGTCCAATGCGATGGACGCCATGTCAGAAACTCCCACAAAACAAATCTCAGTGTCTTTGAGCCAGCACCGCGAGCAAGTTCAACTTGTGGTCGCCGACACCGGACCGGGCTTGTCAGATGTAGAGCGCGTGTTCGAACCTTTCTACACCACCAAGGAAATCGGCGCTTCCAAGGGATTGGGGCTGGGGCTATCCATATCATACGGGATCATCGGCAGTTTCAACGGGTTGCTTAGTGTTGAAAACCTTGCGGATGGCGGGGCCGCATTCACCATCACACTCCCCGCGATTACCAGACAGGAGGCAGCCATATGACCCTTACTCTTTTGTTGATTGAAGACGACGCCGCCCTGCGCCGCTCCCTCGCGCAAAGCTTTGAGTTGGAGGACATCACGGTCATCGCGGCCTCCAGCTTTGTTATGGCGAAATCTCATATTACCCGCGACTTCGAAGGGGTCATTCTATCCGACATTCGCATGCCCGGAAAAGACGGGTTCGATGTTTTGTCCTACGCTCGTGAGGTCGACACAGACTTACCCGTGGTCTTGCTGACAGGTCAGGCGGACGTGCCTATGGCCGTTCGCGCAATGGCGGAAGGGGCGTATGATTTCCGCCAAAAGCCCTGCTCACCCGAGCAATTGCTGGAAGCCATCAACCGCGCGATGGAGCACCGCCATTTAGTGTTAAAATCCCGCAAGATGGAGCGTCAGCTACTTGCAGGCGATGCTGCTGCCACCAATTTCCCCGGAAGCTCCGCACCGGTGGAGCGACTGCGCAAAGCCCTAAGGCAGGCCGCCACATTACCAGTACATATCTACCTTCACGGCCCCGCGGGGGCAGGTAAACGGCTTGCGGCACATACGACACATGCCTTAGCCACCGACCGGTCGCGCTTCATATCGATGTCTTTGCGTGACACTTCCGTGCAGATGATTCAGGACCTAGAGTTGACCAGTCAACCTACGGATTTATCGGTCAAATCCCTCAACCTTGCGACATCGGCGCAACAGGCGGCACTGCTATCGCTTATGGAGCAATTTGCGAACCTGCGCGTGATCGCCTCATCGCCTTATTCGTTGGAAAAACTAAGGGCAAACGGCTTACGGGACGATCTGTTTTATGCATTGGACATGATGCAGATCGAGGTTCCATCCTTGGCGCAAAGACGAAAAGATCTCGCAGTCACTTTTGAAGCACTTGTCCGTCAAACAGTACGCTCCATGAATGGTGAATTGCGCGAAATCCCCGAAAGCCTTTATGCGCAAGTGATCGCTCGTGAATGGCCTGACAACCTGCCAGAACTGCGTAATTTTGCCCGCAGCTTCGTACTTGGCCTGAATGTGAAATCTGACGCGACCAAGCACGCGGAGCTGAGCTTGATCGAGCAGATGAATGCGTTTGAGAAGCTGGTCCTAACCGACACCCTCAAGCGGTTTGGCGGCAAATCAGCAACCGTCGCAGAAGCCTTGGGTTTGCCGCGAAAAACGCTCTACGACAAGCTTGCCAAACACGACTTGCGCGCCAAGGATTTCCGAAGCGCGCAAGCCTAGATTGCTACGCGTCTTTTAGCCCCATCAGCATCTGCTTCAAATCAGCCGACAGCTCTGCGTCGCTCAATACACCAGACACCGTGTCAAATTTCTCGCCGAATGGTCCAACCGACAAACTGCCCTTGATGTTGGCGCCGAAATAACCTGCGGAAGACACCGCTGCCTCTAGAACCGTTGCCCCGCCTCGGCCACCCGGAGAAGCCGCCATTGCGATCATTGGGGTATCTTGAAACACCTTCATGCCGAGGCGTGACATCCAATCAAAGGTGTTCTTCCATGCTGCTGTGTAGTGGCCGTTGTGCTCCGCAAAAGAGATCAGCAACGCGTCCGCTTCGCCAATTTTATCAAAGAGATGTTGCGCCAATTCGGGGATGCCCGAGGCCGCTTCGCGGTCGCTGCTATATATCGGCATCTCGTAATCATTCAGGTCGATAACCTGCACAGTCGCCTCCGGTGCGACCTCCTTTTGAAAAACCTCAGCGGCATGGGTGACAAGGCGTTTGTTGATCGAAGAGCTGCTGGTCGATGCGGCAAATGCAAGTAGTTTCATGGATGAGTTCTCCAATATGTGACGGATTACCCGTTGTAGTGGCAATAGCGGAATTCACGCAACACGGCCCTACGCGCAGTTTATGTGCGTTGGCGCGTCACAAACGGCAGCTTCACCGCGCCAGCCACCCACCATCGACGTTCAACACGGTTCCATGGATGTAATCTGCTGCCGGACTAGATAGAAAAACTGCCGCCCCCGCGATGTCGGATGCTTTACCCCATGATCCAGCCGGAATGCGGTCCAGAATGGCTTTGTTGCGCTCAGGGTCAGCGCGCAAGGCGTCTGTGTTGTTCGTCTCAATGTACCCCGGGGCCAAGGCGTTCACGTTGATGCCGTTCGCCGCCCACTCATTGGCCATGAGCTTGGTCAACCCCGCCACGCCATGTTTAGACGCTGTGTATGATGGCACGCGGATGCCGCCCTGAAACGACAAAAGCGAGGCGATGTTTACGATCCGCCCGCGCCCTTGCCGCGCCAAGATTGCACGTGCAAAGGACTGGCTGGTAAAGAACACGGCCTTCAAGTTGACGTCCATCACGTCGTCCCAATCGGCCTCGGAAAACTCGGTGCAATCATCGCGCCGGATAATGCCCGCGTTGTTGATCAGGATGTCGATATGTTGAGCCTCAAACACGTCTTTGGCCGCCATCGGGTCGGAGAAGTCCAAAGACAGCGCCGTGCTGTTGGGGGCCAGTGCCAAGGTCTCCTCCATCGAAGAGCGCCCAGCACAAATGACGTCCGCACCAGCCTTGCCAAGCGCAACAGCTATGGCTTGCCCGATCCCTGTATTTGCTCCCGTAACCAATGCTCGTTGACCGTCTAGGCGGAATGGATCGTTCATCGCACGCCCCCCATTACACCCACATTGTTGATCGGATTTACGGAACGGTGGTATTCGGCTCGCGGCATGCTGCCCTCCCTTTGGCTGTCATTCTGATATGCCAGTGATGGGTGGCGGTCAAACTGCCCGCACCAACCTCAACGCATCATATATCGCCGCATGGGTGTTGCGCGCCGATACTGCGTCACCAATCCGGAACAGCTGAAAGGTGCCCTCGGGGTTTCGGTTGATGGTTTGTGGCTCGCAGGCAATGAACGCCTCATGGTCCAACGCCCCTTGATTGGAACTCTGTGGGCGCAGCTCGTGGTACAGATCGTCCATCGGCAGCGTTCCGTAATTCACAACCACTTGGTCATAATGTGCCGTGCGGGTGTGGTCGCTGTAGTCGGTGCCGATCGTAGCCGCCAGCGTGTTCCCCGCCTTCGCGACGCCCAACAGGCGGCGTGTCACCGTGAAGGTGACATCCTTGTCCTGCAAGGACCGCATATAGGGCACTAAGTTCATCGCCATGATATCCGGAGAGAACACGCGGTCAGGCGTCATGACCTCCACCTTCGCGCCCGCATTTGCCGCCACCTCTGCGGCTTGAAGTGCAGGATGATCGCCGCTTTCGTCATAGATCAGGACATTGTCCGCAGGCTTCACGTCACCAGATATAATATCCCAAGCAGTAACCACATGCGCCGCGTCTTGGCCGCTTTCATATAGCTCGATATTCGGTACGCCACCTGTCGCGATAACAACCACATCGGGATTTAGGCCTTCAACGTCGCGGGCCTCGGCCCAAGTGTTGAAATGGAAACTCACATCGCGCGCGGCACATTGGGCCATTCGCCAATCGATGATCGACATCATCTCCTTGCGGCGCGGGTTTTGGGCGGTCAGGCGAATTTGCCCGCCGGGGTGCGGCTGCGCCTCTAGGACCGTAACCTCATGCCCACGCTCCGCTGCGACGCGCGCGGCTTCCAATCCGCCGGGGCCTGCACCAACCACAACCACCTTGCGCCGCTCCTTCGAGGCGGCAATAGCGTGAGGCATGGTCAGCTCGCGCCCCGTCGAGGGGTTATGGATGCACAAGGCCTCCCCCGCTTGATAGATACGGTCAAGGCAGTAAGTCGCGCCTACGCAAGGGCGGATGTCATCCTCGCGCCCCTCCACGATCTTCTGAACGATATGCGGGTCCGCCATATGCGCCCGCGTCATGCCAACCATATCAATCAACCCTGCCGACACCGCATGCCGCGCGGTTGCGACGTCAGGTATGCGCGCCGCGTGAAATGTCGGCATTCCGGTTGCTTTGCGTACCTCGCCCGCGAAATCCAAATGCGGGGCGCTTTTCATCCCCTGCACGGGAATAACGTCCGTCATCGCAGGGTCGGAATGAACCCGCCCACGGATCACATTGAGGAAGTCCAACTGGCCACAAGCGGCCAGCTTTTTGGAAATCTCAATCCCTTCATCATGGGTGATGCCGCCTTTCTGTGCCTCATCGGCGGTGTATCGGAACCCCACAATGAACTCGCTGCCCACGCGTTTGCGCACGGCGGCCAACACATCCAGCGGGAACCTCATGCGGTTCTCCATCGTGTCCGCGCCGTAAGGGCCGGTCAGGTCGTTGGTCAGCGGCGACCAGAACTGGTCCAGAAGATGCCCGTAAACTTCCAATTCAATGCCATCCATCCCGCCTGCCTTCATGCGCTCGGCGGCGTCGGCGAAGTCGGAAATGATGCGCTCAATATCCCAGTCTTCGGCCAATTTGGGGAATGCACGATGGGCAGGCTCGCGGTGCTTGGACGAGGAGACCGTAGGCAACCAATCCCCCTTATTCCACGCTGAGCGCCGCCCCAAATGCGTCAGCTGTATCATCGCGGCACAACCATGCTCATGACAGCTATCGGTGAGATCTTTGATCCACGGCACAACCTCATCTTTATAGGCAAGGATGTTGTTAAACACTGGAGGGCTGTCTTTGGATACGGCTGCGGAACCCGCCGTCATAGCCAAGGCCACCCCCGCTTTGGCGCGCTCTTCGTGGTAAGCGCGGTACCGCTCCTTAGGCATCCCATCAACAGGATAGGCCGGCTCATGACTGGTGGTCATAATCCGGTTTTTCAGCGTCAAATGTTTCAGTTGGTAGGGTTGCAGCAGAGGGTCTTGATACATGACGCGGTCCTTTACTCAAAGGTCGGGATGCCCCCCAATGTGGGGCATCCCTTAGAGCAAAGGCTGGTCATATTGAGACTTGCTGTCAATTCTCAACACCGACAGCAAAGAGTTCAACGCCGACGCCCTTAAGTGTAGCTGTCCATTGGCGGGCAGGTGCAAGTCAGGTTGCGGTCCCCCCAAACGTTGTCGACGCGGTTGACCGGAGGCCAGTATTTGTCGACGCGGAAAGCACCCGGAGGGAAGCAACCGGTTTCGCGCGAATACGGGCGATCCCAATCTTTCACCAAGTCTTCCATCGTGTGCGGCGCATTCTTCAACGCGTTGTTCTCCGCATCCATTTCGCCGTTTTCAATCGCGGCAATCTCGGCGCGAATTGCGAGCATGGCGTCGCAGAAGCGGTCCAACTCGGCCTTGGTTTCAGATTCCGTCGGCTCGATCATCAAGGTACCAGCCACCGGCCAGCTCATGGTCGGTGCGTGGAAGCCGCAATCGACCAATCGTTTGGCGATGTCGTCCACGGTTACATTGGCGCTATCGGCAAATGGACGGGTGTCGATGATGCATTCGTGTGCAACACGACCCGTTGGCCCGCGGTATAGCACCTCGAACGCCCCTTCCAGCCGCTTGGCAATGTAGTTGGCATTCAAAATCGCGACGCGCGTGGCTTGCGTCAGCCCCTCGCCCCCCATCATCAAACAGTAGGCCCATGAAATCGGCAGCAAGGACGGCGACCCGAAGGCTGCGGCAGAGACCGCACCCTCTTCACCGCTGGTCGGATCGGATGGCAGATGCTTGATCAGGTGATCCTTCACACCAATCGGACCCATACCCGGCCCACCGCCACCATGTGGAATGCAGAAGGTCTTGTGCAGGTTCAAGTGGCTGACATCCCCCCCCAAATCACCGGGGCGCGACAAGCCTACCATGGCGTTCATGTTGGCGCCGTCAATATAGACCTGCCCACCGTGATCATGGGTGATCTGGCAGATGTCGATCACAGTTTCCTCGAACACCCCGTGGGTAGATGGGTAGGTGATCATGCAGCCCGCTAGATTGTCGGAGTGCTTTTCAACCTTTTCGCGGAAGTCATCGAGATCGATATCGCCATTCTCGGCTGTTTTGACAGCGACGACTTTCCAGCCCGCCATTTGTGCAGAGGCAGGGTTCGTGCCGTGCGCCGACATTGGGATCAAGCAAATGTTGCGATGCCCCTGCCCGTTCGCGCGGTGGTAGCTGGCGATTGTCAAAAGCCCCGCCAATTCGCCCTGCGCGCCAGAGTTTGGTTGCATGGAAATCGCATCATAGCCCGTGATGTCACACAGTTTTTCGGACAAATCACCGATCATCTCGTGATACCCAGCGGCTTGATCCGCAGGCACATACGGGTGCAACAACGAGAACTCATCCCACGTCACCGGCATCATTTCCGCAGCGGAGTTCAGCTTCATGGTGCATGACCCCAGCGGGATCATAGCGCGATCCAATGCAAGGTCGCGATCCGCCAAACGCCGCATGTAGCGCATCATTTCTGTCTCGGCGCGGTTCATGTGGAAGACTGGGTGGGTCAGGTATTCCGTGGTGCGTAGCAACGCCTCTGGGACGCGGTATTCAGCATCCAGCCCCGTGTCGCGATCATTGATACCAAAGGCGCGCCAAACCGCACGGATGGTGGCTGGACGTGTGCGCTCATCTAGTGTGATGCCGATACGGGTCTCACCAACGCGGCGCAGGTTGATGCCCTCATCGACTGCCGATTTCATAACCGCTTCTTGCAACGAGCCCACCTCCACGGTGATCGTGTCAAAGAAGGCTTCAGGCTCAATTTTGAAGCCTTTTTCCTCTAGACCACGCGCCAAGCGCGCCGTTTTGCGGTGGATGCGTTGCGCGATTGCCTTCAGTCCTTCGGGGCCGTGGAAAACCGCATAGAATCCGGCCATCACCGCCAACAACGCCTGAGCAGTACAAACATTCGACGTCGCCTTCTCGCGGCGAATATGTTGCTCACGCGTTTGCAGCGACAAACGGTAGGCGCGGTTGCCATGGCTGTCGATTGACACGCCAATGATCCGGCCAGGCATTGCACGCACGAGCTTTTGTGTGGTCGCCATATAGGCCGCATGCGGGCCACCAAATCCAACTGGCACACCAAAGCGTTGCGTGCTGCCAACAGCAATATCTGCCCCCATCGCCCCCGGCTCTTTCAGCAAGGTCAGGGACAGCGGATCCGCCGCAATGACACCGATGCCCGCATTCTCGTGCAGGGCGGCAATCTCACTGGTAAAGTCGCGCAAATGACCGTGCGTGCCCGGGTACTGGAATATCGCGCCGTAGACTGCGCTGGCGTCCAGATCGTCAGGATTGCCGACGATGATTTCAATGTCCAATGGGGCCGCGCGGGTTTTCATAACCGCGATATTTTGCGGGTGGCAGTTCTCATCGATGAAGAAAGTTTTGGACTTCGACTTGGCGACACGTTGCGCCATGGTCATCGCCTCGGCGCAGGCCGTTGCCTCATCCAGCAAGGACGCGTTTGCCATCTCCAGACCGGTCAAATCCGTGATCATGGTTTGGAAATTTAGCAGAGCTTCCAAGCGCCCCTGAGAAATCTCAGGCTGATACGGGGTATAGGCCGTGTACCAAGCTGGGTTTTCCAAGATGTTGCGCTGGATTGCTGGAGGCGTCACCGTGCCGTGGTACCCTTGCCCGATCAACGAGGTCAGCACCTTGTTCTTTGATGCAACGACCTTCATGTGGTGCAGCAACTCGCGCTCGGACTTTGGCTTACCAAACTCCAACGGCGCGTCTTGGCGGATCTCGGCAGGGAGCGTGTCATCAATCAACACGTCGAGGTCTTTCGCCCCCACAACCTGCAACATCTGCTCCATCTCGGTCGGAGAAGGACCGATATGGCGGCGGTTTGCGAAGTCATAGGGCAGGTAATCGGTGGGGGTGAAAGTCATGTCAGCGCTCCGCTTATTCGATCATTGCTTTGTAGGCAGCTTCGTCCATGTAGTCGTCCATCTGAGACGCATCTGATGGCTTGATCTTGAAGAACCAGCCGTCACCAATTGCGTCGTCGTTGACCATGCTTGGAGTATCTGCCAATGCCTCGTTCACTTCGACGATTTCGCCGTCGATGGGGGCCAAAATATCGGACGCTGCTTTGACGGATTCAATCACCACAACCTCGTCATCCTTGCTGACGGTGCCGCCTGCTTCGGGCAGCTCCACAAATACGATGTCGCCCAGCTGGGTTGTTGCGTGCTCTGTGATTCCGACAACAACGACATCGCCCTCGACGCGCAGCCATTCGTGCTCTTCTGTATATTTCATAATATGTCTCCCTAGATTTAGCGTTTAAAGTTGGCCGGTGTGAACGGCATCTTGGTTACGGTCAGCGGCAAGCGTTTGCCGCGCAACTCACCATAAATTTTGGTATCGGGTTTCGCCAGATCAACCGACACATAACCCATCGCGACCGGCCCTTCGACCGTGGGGCCGAAACCGCCGGAAGTGATAACCCCGATTTGCTCCCCACCCTCGGTGGCGGCAAACAATGGCACACCTTCGCGCATTGGCGCGCGGCCTTCTGGTCGCAGTCCTACGCGTTTGCGCAGGGCTCCGGCTTCCAGTTCCGCAAAGATCACGTCCGCACCAGGGAAGCCCCCTGCTCGTTCGCCACCTGCGCGGCGGACCTTCTGAATGGCCCAAAGCAACGCCGCTTGAACGGGCGTGGTGTCCGTGTCGATGTCGTGGCCGTACAAACAAAGGCCGCCCTCCAAGCGCAGCGAGTCCCGCGCACCTAGGCCGATAGGTTCCACATCATCATGCGCAAGCAACGCCTTGGCCAAGCCTTCGGCCTCAGCATTGGGCACTGAAATTTCATAGCCATCCTCGCCCGTGTAACCTGACCGAGACACCCAGCATTCAGCGCCATTCAAGGACAAAGTCGCCACATCCATAAAGTTCATTTCACCGGCCGCGGGGTTGAGCGAACTTAGCACTGCCTCCGACGCGGGGCCTTGTAAGGCCAGCAGGGCACGGTCAGCAATTGGGGTAACTTGCACATCCGGCTCAAGGTGGGCCTTCATATGCGCGATGTCAGCATCTTTGCAGGCCGCATTCACAACCACAAAGATATGATCCCCACGGTTGGCCAGCATCAGGTCATCCATGATACCGCCAGCGTCATTGGTGAAGAACCCGTAGCGTTGGCGGTTCTCGGGAAGCCCTGCGATATCGACTGGGATCAACGTCTCGAGCGCAAGTGCTGGCTCCGCACCTGTCACCTTCACCTGCCCCATGTGGCTGACATCAAACAGGCCCGCCTTCGTGCGTGTGTGGATATGCTCCTTCATCACGCCAAGCCCGTATTGCACTGGCATGGAGTACCCTGCAAAGGGCACCATCTTCGCGCCAAGGCTTACATGCAAATCGTGAAGCGGGGTTTGCAACAGGTCAGACATCAATACGGCCCTTCTCAAGCGAGCCGTCATACCTGTTGGGTAATTTCCGGCATCAGTTCACGCACGGTTACCCGCACGAATGATGCCCACTCTGTCCTTTTGCCTGAGATCGCTATCCCTTCGGCGGGTGATTTAACACCTCTCTCCAGATCGTTATCAGCTTGGTCGGTCCATGTGGCCTGAGAGTTTCCGGGGCGGTTGCTCCTTCGGCACCAGCGAGGCTGGTTCTCCCGACTAAACTGCACCTAACCAGCGCTTACTTGCGCTGATCAAGCACGGCCAAGTGACAGAGCGACAGGCCATCTGTCAAGTGATTAGAGCTGCAAAGTTTTCACAAGTCCGTCTGCACATGACTCTGCCGCAGCGTCCGCAAGCATCTGCGCCTTCAAGCCATCGTTGCCGTCAGGTTGCGGGGTTGAGCCTGCCTTTAGAGCCGCTACAAAATGCGCCAGCTCATTGGCATAGGCGGCTTCATACCGCTCTAGGAAAAAATTCAACGGTGGGGCGCGACGGAAGCCATCTTCAGTGGCCACTTCAACAGAAGATTCGAGGATATTATCAGCCCTTATCATACCCTTAGACCCATGAACCTCGATCCTCTGATCATATCCATAAGACGCGCGGCGTGAGTTGCTGATCTGACATATCTTGCCACTAGCCGTACGCAAAGTCACCGCAGCGGTGTCAAAATCACCGGCCTCGCCAATCGCCGGATCGACCAAGCAAGAGCCTGTCGCGTGCAAAGAAACGGGCTCCTCTCCCAGCAAAAATCGAGCCATATCCAGATCGTGAATCATCATATCGCGGAAAATTCCGCCCGATGATTTTATGTATTCAATCGGTGGCGCAGACGGATCGCGAGACAAAATTGTGACCAACTCCACGTCGCCGACCTCGCCCGCTGCAATGCGAGACTGCATCCCCGCGAAGTTCGGGTCGAATCGACGATTGAATGCCACCATGAAAGCGACGCCAGCTGTCTCCACGGCTTTCAAGCAGTCGCGAATGCGGTCGGCGCTCAGGTCGACCGGTTTCTCGCAAAAGATCGCCTTGCCCGCTGCGGCGGCTTGATGGATCAAGTCGTAGTGGGTGGTCGTCGGCGTGCCGATAATCACCGCGTCAATGGAGGCATCCGCGATAATCGCTTCCGATGTCATCGCCACACCGCCCGTCTTTAATGCCAAAGCATCAGCAGCCGCCGGTAAAAAGTCGCTCACGGCCGCAACGCGTGCATCAAGGGACGCCATAATCGCGCGGGCGTGGACCTGTCCAATGCGCCCGCTGCCAAGGATACCAATATTTAACATGAGTTAGCCCTTCATCGTTGCCAGCACCGTGCGTGCGGCCTGTTCAATTGGGTCGTGCACATCCTTGAGGATGGACACGCGATCAAAACGCGCCGCGTCTTTGGATATCGCTGTCCGCAACGCGTCGCCGAACACCATGCGCAACTCTGTCCCGATGTTGAATTTGCATATGTTGGTCGATTGCGCCAACTTCTTGCGTTGCGCCACTGGCACGCCAGAGCCGCCATGGATAACCAACGGGACGTCAGTCACCGCCTGAATGGCAGCAATCCGCGCCTCATCCAAACCGCCCTCTTTGTCTTGTTGCAGGTGGACGTTTCCAACAGAGATCGCCATGGCGTCGACGTCCGTCTCACGCGCGAAAATCGCCGCTTCCTCGGGGTCGGTACCTGCGGAACTCTCACCGTCTGCATAGCCTACAAAGCCGATCTCTCCCTCGCAGGAGATCCCTGCAGCATGCGCCAAATCTGCGATCTTTCGGGTCTGCGCGATGTTGTCACGCAGTGGGCTGCGCGAGCCGTCGAACATCAAGGATGTGAAACCGCTGTCTAACGCTTCCGAGCATTCGTCATAAGTGTAGCCGTGATCCAAATGCGCGACCACAGGTACACTTGCAGCCTCCGCAAGATGGCGGAACATCTTCCCCAGAACAGGCAGGGGCGTATGTTCGCGACAGCTTGGACCTGCTTGCAAAATCACAGCGCAATTCTCGGCCTCAGCCGCCGCCACATAGGCCCGCATATCTTCCCATCCAAGCGTCACCAATCCGGCCACAGCGTAACCACCCGCCTTGGCGGGAAGCAATACGTCGGACAATGTCGCTAAGCTCATTTGAACTTCGCGATCATATCTTTAATGCCGGGGATCGTCTCAATTTGGTGCGCATGGCTAGGCTGGAAATACTGCACAAGGCTGCGTTGCGACAAGCCGCCCAGAATAGTGAAGTAGTACATCTGATACCCTGGCAGAACCGCGCAAGGGTGATAGCCGCTATCCAGACAAATCGTCGAGCCATCAACAAGGTGATACGCGTCCCCCGCCTTACCGTCTTCGCGCTGAAGCATTTGAACGCCGGAGCCATGGTTCGGCTTGAAACGGAAGTTGTAAGTCTCGTCGTGGCGGGTCTCGATTGGCAGACGGTCAGTGTCATGCTTGTGCGATGGGAAGCCGGACCAGCCGCCTTCGCCCACGGTGAACAGCTCCGACACCAACAAGCGCCCAACCTTGTCGTGGTATTTGGTGCCAAGGATGTGTTTGATCTTACGGTGAGTTTTCGTATCGTCGGAACCGTATTGCACAAGGTCCAACTCGTCCGAGCGCACGGCAAATGCATCCAGCGTTTTCTCGTACAAAGCGCCCGCTACGAAAATTTCGGCTTCGTCGCTGGTACAAACAAACTCGGCTTTGGCTGCCGTTGGAACGTACACCCCTTCAGGCTCACCGCCCCAAACATCTTCGACGCGACCGCCCAGATCATCAGCTTTGAAACCCTCGACATTCACATCAATGGATCCCGTTGCAGGCACGATGCAGGTTTCATAGCGCGGAATGGTGTATTCAAACGCCTCGCCCTTCTTGAGTTTGACGATGTTGAAGTAGTTCAGCGGAACGGTTTCGTCATCCACGTCGACAATGGGTGCGTTCTGGTTGTCAAAGGGGGGGATGTGCATCTCATGTTCCTCTTAAGCGGTGGTCGGGCCGGGGTGTTCGGCCAAGAATTTTTCAAGTGTAGCTGTGTCGGGCATCGCAGGCGCGCAACCCGGTTTCGATACGGTCACAGACGCGCAGGCGGAGCCACGCAGGATCGCGGCTTCCAGTGGCATTTTTTGTGCGAGCCCAGTCATAAGGCCCGCCATGAAGCTGTCGCCTGCGCCTGTTGGTTTCAACGCATCGACGGGATAAATACCAGTGCGGATTTCTTGATCGCCCGCAAACGTGATCGCGCCCTTAGGCCCCATTTTGTACACCACGATAGTCGCAGTGCTGCGGGCCAATTCACGCGCTTTATCCAAGCCTTTCTCAATCCCGCCAGCCATGAAGCCAAACTCTTCGTCATTGCCAACGATCATGTCGGATAGCACGGCGGCGCGGCTCAGAACATCTGCCGCGACATCAGCGGAAGGCCATGAATACGGGCGGTAATCCACGTCAAAGATGATCGGCAGGCCCGCCTGCTTCGCCAAGGCAAACGAACGGAAGGCGGCGGTGCGCGAAGGCTCTGCAGCGAAAACTGTGCCCGCTGTGATCAAGGCACCGTATTGGCTGTAATTAACAGCCTCGACATCCGCGTTGTCCATCTGGAAGTCTGCGGCCCCATTGCGGTAAATCACCGATTGATGGTCCTCGATCCGGCTCTCGTAGACGGCCAAGGAGTTGCGATACTCGCCACCAACAGGTGTCACATGCATGGCGTCGACACCGTAATGGTTCAGCTGATTGACCGCATACCGCCCAATGCTGTCGTCCGATACCCGCGTGACCAAAGCCGACTTACCGCCAAGCTTGCAAATACCAGCTGCGGTATTGGCTGCACTGCCGCCCAAGCTGGAGTGAAACACAGACGCGTCCTCGGTTTTGGTGCCCGCTGGATCGGGAAAAAAGTCCATCCCAGCCCGCCCTACGATGACGAAGTTGTTTTGCTCGATGCTACTTAGAAGATTGCTCATGAGGATTGCTCAAACCCCCTTGCGCTGTTTGCTACGCGCGCTTTCAACTTCGGCGTGGGCGGCATTGATCTTGGCCTTGCCGGACACATGCGGCGTACCGACCTCCCACCACGTATGGCCTTCTTTGGTCCAGCCTTCATAAGGGTCCACCTTCATCGATATGACGTAGGTTTGATCTGCGGCTTTGGCGCGAGCAAAGGCCTCGCCTAATTCCGAAGGGGAGCTGACCGTTTCGGCGAGCGCGCCCATCGCGCGAGCGTGCGCTTCGAAGTCGATACCAACTTGATGCGTTGCAGTAGGTGTATCAGCAATCAGGTTATTGAAGCTTTCGCCACCCATGTTGTTTTGCAGCTTATTGATCACCGCAAAGCCGCCGTTATCCAGCACCAATATGATCATCTTCTTCTGCGTAAGAACCGACGAATAGATATCCGAGTTCATCAGCATATACGACCCGTCACCGGTAAATACGATGGTATCTTGTTCTGGCTCTTTCTCGGATTGCGCGATCCGCGCACCCCATCCGCCTGCAATCTCATACCCCATGCAAGAGAAACCAAACTCGACGTCCACGGTGCCAATATCAAGCGTGCGCCAGTTCGCCGTGACCTCCGCAGGAAGTCCGCCCGCCGCCGCTACAACGCGGTCGCGCGGGTCGCACATTGCATTCACAATGCCAATGGCTTGCGCATAAGACGACGGACCATTGCCGAGGCGGGTGTTATCCTCGACGTAAGACACCCATTTTGCGCGTTCTGATTGCGCCTCTTTGGTCCAAACATCGGGTGACGTGTATTCACCCAACGCGCCTTGCAAGGCGCTCAGCCCTAGCTTCGCATCCCCAACGATTGTCGCGGACATATGTTTGGCTGCGTCATGACGTGCAGCGTTCAAGCCAATGATCTTGGCGTCCTGCGAGAAGGCCGTCCAGCTTCCGGTGGTGAAGTCTTGCAAGCGGCTGCCCACCGACAAAATCACATCGGCTTTCTCGGCGATGGCGTTGGCGGAATTTGAGCCAGTAACTCCAAGTGGCCCGATGTTAAGCGGATGGGTATCAAGCAAGTTGGCTCGGCCTGCGATGGTCTCCACCACGGGGATTCCCGTTGCTTCGGCAAAGGCAGTCAGCTCAGCCACGGCACCGGAGTATTGCACCCCGCCGCCTGCAATAATCATTGGACGCTTGGCCCCCGCCAACACCGCAGCAGCTTCCGTGATCTCTTCGACGTCGGCACTTTGGCGCCTGATGCGGTGCGTACGCTCCTCAAAAAAGCTCAACGGGTAATCATATGTCCAGCCCTGCACATCTTGCGGCAAGCCTAGGAATGCGGGACCGCAATCCGCGGGGTCAAGCATGGTGTTGATTGCCGCAGGCAAGGATTGGATAATCTGTGCGGGATGCGTGATGCGGTCCCAAAAGCGGGTCACCGCCTTGAAGGCGTCATTCACACCGAAAGTCGGGTCGCCGAAGTGTTCCAACTGTTGCAGCACCGGATCAGGCAACCGCGTAATGAAGGTGTCTCCACACAACATGAGCATCGGCAAGCGGTTCGCATGTGCCAAAGCCGAGGCCGTCAACAGGTTCGCAGTGCCTGGCCCGGCAGAAGCCGAGCAGAACATAAACCGGCGACGCAGTTGCGCCTTGGCATAAGCCGCCGCCGCAAAGCCCATGCCTTGCTCGTTCTGACCTCGATAGAGCGGAAGCTCATCTTGGTAATCATAGAACGCCTCACCTAGGCAGGTCACATTGCCATGGCCAAAGATGCCGAAACCACCGCCACACAGGCGCGCCTTCTCACCGTCAATCTCAATGAATTGCGCAGAAAGGTAGCGCACAATTGCCTGTGCTGTCGTCAATGTAATGGTGTCGCTATTTGATGCCACGCCACATCCCCCAAGATCGTCGAAATTACCATGTAGCGAGATTGCATATTGACCCGCTGCCCAAATCCAAGATAACCATTTTGCAACCGGTTGCAATTGCTTTCTTGAAAGGACCTCACAATGAACCAAATCGGCATCGGCATTATTGGCGGGGGCTATATGGGAAAGGCACATGCGGTCGCATTTTCCTGTGTTTCCGCATTATTTGGAACCGAACTGAAACCGAGATTGGAAGTGGTTTGCGCCTCAACACCTGAGTCGGCGGAGCGTTACCGCAGCGCTTACGGATTCTCCCGCGGCACCGATGACTGGCGTGCCCTCGTGAACGATCCCGAAGTGCAAGCAATCGTGATTGCGTCACCACAAGAGACTCACCGCGAAATCGCCATCACAGCCCTTGAGTTGGGCAAGCATGTCATGTGCGAGAAACCCCTCGGTGGGTCGCTCGATGACAGTCGCGCAATGCTAGCGGCCGCAGAAAAATCTGAAGCGGTTCATATGGTTGGCTTCAACTACATCGGGACGCCTGCCTCCCAGTACGCATACGAGTTGATCCAAAGCGGGCGACTTGGCGACATCACCTATTTTCGCGGCGAACACACCGAAGATTTCTACGCCGACCCCGACGCCCCCGCCACTTGGCGCACGACCGGAATGGCCAATGGGACCATGGGCGATCTTGCCCCTCACATGATCAACGGTGCGCGGCGCTTGATGGGTCCCATCAGATCCCTGAGCGCCGTGGTTGAGACGGTCCATTCACAACGCGGCGGAGTGCCCGTCACCAATGACGACCAAGCGCAGTTGATGGTAAAATTCGAGACCGGCGTAAGTGGCCATATCCACGTCAGTCGGATCGCGACGGGTCGCAAGATGGGCTACGCCTACGAGGTGCACGGCACGAAAGGTACTATCCGTTTTGACGGTGAAGACCAAAACGCGCTTCATTTGTATCTACGCGAAGGCCCCGAGGCTGAGCAAGGATTTCGCAAGATTCTAACCGGCCCTGCTCACCCCGATTACCTGCCGTTTTGTCAGGGACCGGGCCACGGCACCGGTTACCAAGATCAAATCACCATTGAGGCCAGTCATTTCCTCAATGCGATTGCATCGAAAACACCCCAATGGCCGACCTTTGCGGAAGGCATGGAAGTAAACCGTGTGGTTGCAGCAGCAATTGATTCCAGCGCCAAAGGCGCTTGGGTCAATGTGGCGGACTACTAAAGATAAAGGCGAACAAAATGATCAAAATTGGCAATGCTCCGTGTAGCTGGGGCGTCGAATGGGCGGATGATCCGCGCAACCCCAACTGGCGCAAAGTCCTGCAAGAAAACGCAGACGCGGGCTACACGGGGATCGAACTGGGCCCCGTTGGCTTCATGCCCGAAGACCCGACCATGTTGGGCGAGGCGTTGGAAGAACACGGGCAAGAGCTCATCGGCGGCGTTGTCTTCCGTCCGTTCCACGACACGGCCCAATGGGATGATGTCATGGACGGCTCCGTGCGCACCTGCAAGGCGCTCAGCGCGCATGGCGCTAAACACCTCGTGCTGATCGATTCCATCGCGGAGCGTCGCGCCCCAACCGCCGGTCGCGCCTCCGAGGCCGAGCAGATGGACAAAGCCGAGTGGACCGCATTTCGCGACCGCATCGCCACCATCGCGAAAATGGGCACCGAGGAATACGGCCTGACAGTCGGCATTCACGCGCATGCAGGCGGCTTTATGGACTTCGAGCCAGAGCTGGAGCGCCTGCTCAGCGAAGTCGACGAAAGCATCCTCAAGATTTGCTTTGACACCGGCCACCATTCCTACGCGGGCTTTGATCCTGTGGCCTTCATGGACCGCTACATTGAGCGCATCAGTTACATGCACTTCAAAGACATCGATCCTGTTGTGAAGGCAGACGTGGTGAAGAACCGCACCAACTTCTACGAGGCATGCGGCCAAGGCATCTTCTGCAACTTGGGCGACGGCGACGTGGACTTCCCTGCCGTGCGTGCAAAACTAGAGGCCGCAGGCTTCGATGGCTGGTGCACGGTTGAACAAGATTGCGACCCAGAGGGCGACACCTCCCCTATCGCGGACGCGAAATTGAACCGCATCTACCTGCAATCTATCGGCTTCACAGGAGCATAACTATGGCACGACTTAACTGGGGCATGATTGGCGGCGGCAAAGGCAGCCAAATCGGTCCGGCACACCGCTTGGGCTCCGGCCTTGATGGCGACTTCACTTTTGCCGCAGGCGCGTTGGATCACGACGCCGAAGCGGGCCGCGCCTATGCGCAAGAACTGGGCATTGCCGCTGATCGCGCTTACGGCGACTGGCGCGAAATGTTGGCCGGTGAAATGGCCCGCCAAGACCGCGTTGATCTGGTCACCGTGGCGACGCCAAACTCCACACACTTCGAGATCACCAAGGAATTCTTGGAGGGCGGCTTTCACGTCCTTTGCGAAAAGCCGATGACTATGACCGTTGAGGAAGGCGAAGAAATCGTCAAAATCAGCCGCAAAACCGGCAAGCTTTGTGCGGTGAACTATGGCTACACTGGCTATTCATTGGTGCGTCACATGCGTGCGATGATTGCTCGTGGTGATTTGGGCAAGGTCCGTGTGGTCGTCTCCGAGTTCTCGCACGGACACCACGCCGATGCGGCGCAGGCCGACAACCCGCGCATTCGCTGGCGCTATGATCCGGCACAAATGGGGGCCTCCGCGCAGTTTGCAGATTGCGGTATCCACGCCATGCATATGGCCAGCTTTGTCACCAGCCAAGAGGTGGACACTCTGTCCGCCGACTTCGCCTCCACCATTTCCAGCCGCGAGTTGGAGGATGATGCAATGGTCAACTTCCGCATGAGCGGTGGGGCTGTTGGGCGTCTGTGGACGTCTGCGGTTGCTGTGGGTCGCATGCACGGGCTGACCATTCAGGTGTTTGGCGAAAAAGGCGGCTTACGTTGGGCGCAAGAGCAACCAAACCAGCTGTATTTCACCCCCACCAATGGCCGCGTCCAGGTGATCGAGCGTGGCGAGGCGGACCTGTCTCCAGAAGCCGACCGTGCCACCCGCGTCACCATCGGTCACGCTGAAGGGATGCCTCTAGCGTTTGCCAACATTTACTCCGATCTGGCCGCTGTGATCCGTGCCGAGAAGGCCGGTGTTGCGGTCGACAAAGCTGCGGATTTATACCCGCGTGCAGAGGACGGCTTACGTTCTATGGCGGCGGTCTATGCTTGCGTGAAATCCGCCAAAGACGGCGGCAAATGGGTGGACGCTGTGCCGCCACTTCTGAAGTAATTACTTCAAAGGACGAAGCGTGCCGCGTTCAACAACGTGGCACGCAAACAAACGGGCCTCGGGAAAGCGATCATCATCCTTGAGCATGGCCGAAACCAACTCCACCGAGGACGCGATGATCTGCTTGATAGGGTTGTGGATGGTGGTCAGGTTGATGTTTTCCCACCCAGCCATCTCCATATCGTTCAAGCCCAGAATGCCGATGTCATCAGGAGCAGAAAGACCTGCCGCTTGAATCGCCGAGAGCACCCCGATCGACAAGACATCATCCCCGCAAAAGTAAGCCTCGGCTGTGCCGCCCTCAGCCAAGACGCGCTGCATCTCCGTGCGCCCCGCTTCGAAGGAATAGGCGTCAGCGAAACTAGTGGTCATCGTCACGTCGGGATGCAGGTTCACCTCTTCTGTGAACCCTCGGTGACGGTCTTGTGTCGACGTCGCAGACTCAGGCCCACCCAAAAATGCCACGCGATTATATCCACGTGCGATCAAGGTTTGCGCGGCCATCCGGCCCGCCTCAATGTTGTTGATCCCCAGCACATTCACCTTAGGGCTGGCCACATGCCGGCCAAAGGAATGCACTACTGGCACTCCCGCCTCGCGGAACCCTTCGGCAAAGCTTTCGGGTAATGTGGACGAGGCGACGATCACCGCATCCACCGAATAGGCGCGCAACATCCGCACCGAATTTTCTGGGTCCACTTCATCGGTCAAATTTACCAACAACGGACGCAAGCCACGTTCTTGCAGACCCTTCGTGAACAAGTCGAATACTTCTAGAAAAATCGGGTTGTGAAAGTTGTTCGACACGAGGCCGATTAACTTGGTGCGACCTGTGGTCAAGGATGAGGCCAAGGCGTTCGGGCTATAACCCAATTCATCCGCAGCTTTCTCTACCTTGCGGCGGGTCTGCTTGGAGACGGAGGCCCCTTCGGTATAGGTGCGCGACACAGCAGAGCGGGAAACTCCTGCGCGTTCCGCTACGTCCTTCAGTGTCACCGCCACAATCAACGCCCCCAGCTACGTGTCTTCATCTTCCTGCAAGACAGCCTCCCAGTCGGCTGTCGCAAATTTCCACGCAGCTATAGAGCCCATTCCGAGGAAAATAACCCCCCAGAATACTTCGCCAGTAGATAGTTCGAATAAACCCCATAAAACCGCAACAGTGACGGCGCTTACGCGCCGCCACACTGGGAGGAAAAATGGAATAGCAAGGTTGAACATATTCGACCCTACGCCACGCCCTCAAATTCAGCACCTGTTTTGGCACCTGTGATGTAGGCCACCACATCCTGGCCGTCAGTGTCTTCCTTGCGCAGGTTCGCGCAAATACGACCACGCCGGAACACAATGATACGGTCCACCAGATCAAACACCTGACGCATATTGTGGCTAACAAGGATCAGACTTTCGCCCTGATCCTTCAGCGTGCGAATGATGTTTTCCACCTGTTCGGTTTCTTGCACGCCCAAGGCCGCCGTTGGCTCGTCCATGATGGTGAGCTTTGACGCAAAGGTTGCAGTACGCGCGATGGCAACACATTGGCGTTGACCACCGGACATGTTGGCGATGCTGTTTTTGATGTTAGGAATTTTCACCCCTGTGCGCACCAAACCGGCCATCGTGTCATCCCGCATCGATTTGTAGTCCAGCAAACGGAACGGACCGAGCCAATTGAACTTGGTGCGCTCACGCCCCAAGAACAAGTTGTCAGGGACATTCAGATGATCCGCCAAAGCAAGCGTTTGAAACACCGTCTCGATGCCCGCTTCCCGCGCATCCAATGGCCCTGCGAAGTTGACCTCCTCGCCGTCAAAGATGACGTCGCCACGGGTGCGTTGCTCCACACCCGTGATCTGGCGCACGAAGGTAGATTTGCCTGCACCGTTATCGCCCATAATGGCGACATGCTCGCCGCGCTTCAGGACAAAATCAGCATCTTCCAGCGCGTGTACACCGCCGTAGTGCTTGGTGAGACCCTTGGTTTCGAGAATAGTATCAGTCATTGCGAAACCCTCCCTTATGCCCGCGCCGCGGCGCGTTTTTGTTGCCATTGATCAAGTGCAACCGCACCGACAATAATCGCGCCCAGCACCATCTCTTGATAGAAGGCACCCAGTCGCAGGAAGGTAAACCCCGAGGTGATAACCCCGATAATCAGCGCCCCGATCACGGTGCCAACGATGGACCCGCGTCCACCAAAGAGCGACACGCCACCGATAACAGCCATGGCAATCGCTTCCAGCTCGTAGGACAAGCCCATGCCGGATTGCGCGGTGAGGTTCTTGGAGGTCAGGATAACCGCTGCAAGGCCTGCCAACATGCCAGCAATCACATAGACCAGCAACAAGTGGCGTGGCACATTAATGCCAGACATCCGCGCCGCCGCCTCATTGGAGCCGATAGCGTAAGTGTGCTTGCCGTAGACGGTGTAGTTCATGATCAGGTGGAACAGCACCGCTAGACCCAAGAAGATGATCACAGGGTTCATGCCAGAGCCGATCACTGCGTAAGCTTCCGTCGGGAAGGAGACCGGGTTGCCCAGCGACCACCACTGCGCCACACCGCGCGCAAACAGCATCATACCGAGCGTCGCAATGAAGGGTGGAATGCGGGCATAGGCCACAAGTGTACCATTGATCAGCCCCGCGATCATCCCGACACCTAACCCGACCACAATCGGGATAACCACTGGCAGATCTAGAAAGCTTGGGCCGAAAATCGCTTTAGGGTTCGCGCCGCCATTGACCATGGCAACTTGCGCGAAACTCATGGCGATCATGGCCGTTGCACCCACCACTGAGCCGGACGACAGATCGATCCCAGCCGTGATGATCACTTGCGTCACACCAAGGGCGATAATGCCGATGATGGCCACCTGAATAATGATGATGCGCAGACGCGCTTCATTGAAGATGCTGTCGAAGCGGTCTCTGGTGTCAAATAGCAGGCTTTGCTGCATAAAAATGGCACCAAGAATTTCAAAGATAATGATGATCAGGATTAACGCAGCAAGGACGTTTAGCTCGTTCGGCCATTGCCGTTTGGATTTATCGAAAGTGAGGCCACCTGTGCCTTCGCTAGTATCGGACATGTTCTGCGCTTTCCCTGATACGATAGTAGAAGTGAACTGGGGCGCATACATTGCGCGCCCCAGCAGGTCTCAAACGAAACTGCTTACTGCAGGAAATCGCCGATGTTTTCTGGAGTTACCAGTTTGAACGGGATGAAGACTGTTTTGTCGACTTCTTCGCCGTTGATCAGCGCAATCGCTGTGTCGATGGAGCCAGCACCCTGACCCGCGAGGTCTTGGAATACGGTTACGTCCATCTCACCCGCTTGCATGGATAGCAGCGCGTCGGAAGTCGCGTCAACGCCACCTACAACCACGTCATCCATGGAAATGCCCGCGGCTTTCAAAGCTTGGATTGCACCCAGTGCCATTTCGTCGTTGTTGCCGAAGACCGCGTCAAATGGCTCACCGGAGGAAATCCAGTTGGTCATCAGATCGTTCGCTTCATCGCGAGACCAGTTAGCAGTTTGCTTGTCGATCAACGTGATGAAGTTACACATGTCCATGCCGATCACGTCTTCGAAGTCTTTCGAGCGTTGAACAGCAGCTTGGTTGGACAGTTGACCCATCAGCATGTAGGCAGTGGCCCCGCCAGATTTACCCTGTGCACGAAGGTCTTGGCACATGCGGAATGCAGCCAATGTGCCGGACTCGATCTCATTGGAAGCCACGAAAGCCTGACCATCTGGCAGCGTGTCCATGTTAACCGGCTGGCGGTTCACGTAAACCAATGGAACTTTCGCCGCAGCAGCAGCGTTCGACATGGCTTCAGTTGCGTTTGTATCAACCGCGTTCACGATGATCGCATCAACACCGGACGCGATAAAGTTGTTGATTTGGTCAAGCTGCTTGGCCACGTCATCTGTCGCGTCTTCGACCTGCAGGCTAACACCATCCAAGGTTTTCTCATGCGCGGCCATGCCGTTGCGCATCACTGTCAGGCCGTTGTCGTCAAAGCGGGCAACCGACACACCGATTTGCTGTGCCATTGCGGATGTGCCCATCAAGACCGTCAGGCCTGCTGTAAGTAGTAGCTTCTTCATCTGTTCCTCCCAAGAACCGCGCCCGGCGCGCGAAATTGTTGATGCCGGGAACCCATTTACGGGCGATTAATCCATCTAGAACCCGTCATGCCGCATGCGCCATGACTGAGTTTTCGATGAAGCGAATAGACCGCGAAAGCGCTGCCTTCGGGTCGTCTAGAGCATGGACGTCTGGCGAGAATGCCTCGAACGAAAATGGGCCTGAGTAGCCCCCACGCATAAGTTCTGAAATTTGTTTGACATTACCAAGCCGGTCACCGGCCTCAACCAAGGCGCGGTCCTCATCACCCATGGACGTAAATGCCATCTTTGCGTTCATCACGCCGGATATATGCACCAACTTAGTATGTTTCGGAAAAACTTCGCCCTCTCCCGACAAGGCATGATGAAAGGTGTCATGGATAAGCCCAAACTGCCCGCCGATGTCCAACTCATTGATTAAGTTCACAACTTCAGCCTTGAAGCGCAAGCTACTACTGGCAAAACCGATAGGTTCGATCAAACCGATTAATCCGCGCATCTCGAGCTCTGGTGCGAGGCCCGTCAGCGCCGCCCGCAAATCGGTTTCTGCGACCGGCGACCCGCCAACTTTGGGGATCAGGGCGATAGCTGGCGCTCCAGCCTCCACTGCCAGATCCATCAATGCGGTCGCAGCATTTAAGGTATCTCTTGAAAAATCGTTGAAGGCTTTCACCTCGGCCAATGCCAAAATCGGAATGTTCTGATTTGCGACCACGGCAGGTGTGGCTCCATCGAACATCGGATGAGCCAGATCATTGCGCAATTCGACGCCGACCAAACCCAACTCATCGGCAAGCGAGACGAGTTGTTCCATCGTAAGTGATGGTGTGGTCATATGGTTAAGTGCGAATTTCAACATACATCAGCCGCCCCTCCACAAGCGGGCCATTTAGTTAGACTAACGTGTAGAAACATTTTTGCAACCGGTTGCATTAATGAGCTGCAAACTTTCGTCAAAAGGGAGTTTTACGCATACTTTACAACGCATTAATTATTGCTTCCGATACCAAGTTTAAGGCATTTTTCAATCGCCGCTCGTTACGTACCACCATGAACCCCGGTGAATCACGCGACTCACTTTGCGACCCAATGAGTACTACAGACTAACTCAGTTGTGCTGCTCAAGCCCACCGAAGCATTCAGGCCCTACTCAGGCGCGTTGCTCTAGCTTGCCTCGAAACCGTTTCCAGGGTCGGCCGGCGAATTCCGCCCGTGTTTCGCCCCATCACGTTCATCCACGCTCGAACATAGGCGGCATCGGAAACGTCTATTGCACGTTCTAAGTTGGAAAATTCCCCCACTCCATCCGTCAGTATTCGCTCGAGCGTATTGGTCCATGCTTCCACGTCATTTCCATCCTGCGCAATGACGCTGCCACTGATTTGGTCGCGCAATCCGTCAACCCGCGCGACAAGGGCAGGTCTGCCCGCAGCGCGGGCCTCCGATGCAACAAGACCATATGCTTCCCAACGCGACGGTATCGCCACGATATCGACCTCACGGTAAGGAGCCGTTGGGTCTTGTTGGTGCCCGCGAAACTCGATGCGTTTGTCCCCCGCCGCCAGAGCTTCAAGATGGCCACGCTCGCGCCCCTCCCCAAAGATCAGCAACCGCGCATCCTTGTGTGAGCATGCACGGAACGCGTCGATTAGTACATCAAATCCCTTTTGCGGCACCAACCGTCCAATCGCGCCAATAACGCGGATACGGGAATTTGCGGGCGACACATTGGAAAATGCCTCAAGACCGACGCGAGGGTTGATCACAGTCAACCGCTCAACGGCTGTTAACGCACGCTCGGACAACCAATCGGCCTGATCTCGACTGACAGCGACCACGTGGTCAAACAATGAATACGCCACACGCAACATCGCGAAGAACCGCTTCTTGTGAGGGACATTCAACACGGTAAACGCCCGCGTGTAGCTATGCTCGATGTGAACAATTCGCGCCGTCGGTTTCATCGCACGAAGTGTCACAAGTGCTGGCAACCCGCGCCAACTCAATGTCAGATGGGAAACGATAATATCCGCCTCAATCGTTCCATGGGACAACGCATGGCGGTTCACCTTACGCACGCTTTGGCGCAGGTGACTATCTAAGCCAGAGGACTCAACAAGGTAATCCAGCATCCGCATAACGCCGCCAGCAGTATTGTCGTCTACGAGATGTACAACTTGGGGGAAATTCATTCTCAAATTCCTTTATATTGACGGGAGGCAAGGCGGGTCATGACACGGCTGACCCCTTGCACGGGAAAAGGGCCTGCCACGTGCAACACAAACGCGGCAGCAAGTGTGACGAGGGTTTTGACCGGCTCTTCACAAAGCGGCCGATGCGAAGAACTCAATGCACGTGCGGACAGCTCCCACGCGAGTGACCCGTCCAAATTGCTAACTGCACGACGGGCAAGGTAGCGAAGCTGGTATGCACGCGCCGCATCCTCATGTGTTGCGAAAAAATCAGGGGCCAATGGGCGTAACTTGGTGATCATCCGCTCCCATGCGCTCAATTGACGATCCAAGTCCGACGACAGCCCCGCATGATTGATACGGTAACCGGTCAGCAACCCGGGTATGCCTTCGATCTGCCAGTCAGTGCTGAGGGCGAAACGCATCCAGCACTCAATGTCCTCGGACTGCCGGAACGTCTCATCAAACACCCACGGTCGCTTGGTTTCAAAGTTCGGCCGGTACTCTAGATCGCGCAATGCCACGCGACGGATAACAGGTGCGGAGCCGTTACCGATTGGATTGCGCTTAAGAATACATGCCGCCGAGATGTCCTTGAGGCGTGGAGATTGACGCATGCCCGTAGGTTGTCCTTCATCGTCAATCAACCGTGAACCGGAAAAGCTAATTCCCACATCCGGCGATCTGTCTAGATGGTCGATATGCGATGATAGCTTCACAGGGGCCCAAATATCATCTGCATCGCAAAACCCAATGTAGTCGCCCCGCGACGCCGCAATTCCAGAATTTCGCGCCCCAGCCAATCCACGGTTGGCTTGTCGGACCAGCCGCACCCGCGGATCATGCAGATACCCTGCAACGACCTGCGCCGTGTCATCGGTGGAACCGTCATCGACTACGATAATTTCAAAGTCGCGCGCATCTTGCGCCAGTAGTGATGTCAGTGTTTCAGGCAAAGTTTTCGCGGCATTATAGGCAGGTACGACGATAGATGCTTTGATCATAAGAACGGTCCTTGAAATTACATTCTAGCGGGCGAACAAGTGACGACGGATCGGATGCGGGAGGACAATTGCCAAGGCGGCCGCCACCGCAGTGATCACCCCCCGCCGCACAGGAAACAAAAACCCTATGGGGCTGCGCCCCATGCCCGCCCACACGAACCCCCATGCGTCCGTTGGCGGGCTATCGAGCCGCAATGCGCGCCGCGCCAGATAACGCAAGTAAATCGCTTCGGCTCTTGGAGTAGGTTCGGCGCCGAACCGCGCTGCTGTTTCCACCGCCCGTGCACGTCCCGCTTGCATCGCGGTCAGGTCAGCGGACAATCCGGTTGGGCTGGTTCGGTACCAGACCTGTAGTTCGTCCACTCCGACGACACGCGCGCCGGTCCCAACGAGACGGATCAAAAACTCAAGATCCTCGTTATGGACCACCGTTTCATCCAAGCCCCCACACTGCATATAACCGCTACGTCGAACCGACAGGTTGGACATGGTGCAAACAGGATTTTCTGCCAATAAGGTTGGGATATTCAGAACCCCTGCCCCCACAGTTGATTGTGTCTTACAGTCCAAAGGTGTTTCAGAGAAAAAGCCGATCCGGCCAAATGCCCCATCAATCTGGCTGTCTTCAAAGCGCTTATCTAGCGCCGCGAGCTTGCCCGTTGCCCAAAGGTCATCAGCGTCGCAAAACGCCAGAACATCGCCACGCGCTAAACTTGCTGCGCGATTGCGGGCAGCGCTTGGTCCATGTCCGGGATTTTGTTGCAAACAAATTCGAGCATCTGTGACGGCAAAACCCTCAAGGATTTGCTCCGATGAATCGTTCGACCGATCATTGACGAAGATAGCTTCCCAATTTTGAAAACTCTGCGCCAGTAGGCTCTCCACCGTTTGCCCAATCGTGTTTTCGGCATTGTGGTAGGGAATAATTATTGAAAATCGGATCATGTCAGGCCCTCATTAGACTGCGGTCAGAAAAGCTTGGAAGGATGATGAAAGCGGCACCCAACATTGTGATGACTGAGACGGCCAAATACCCGATGGCAATTGCCGTCATCCCGAAAGGCGCACACACCACAACGTTCCCCACAAGTCCCGCTGCCAGAACCACGCTTACGACGAGTTCCTGCTGTGGCCGCCCCTCTGCCCGCAACCAGCCAGCGGTTGCCGACCACACGACATTTGGCAATGCAGCAAGGCACAAGATGGACACTACCAATGAGACGTCGGACCATTGTTGCCCAAGCAAGAGCGGCACATATACCGGCGCCATGACTGCCTGAAGAACAACCAACGGTGCCAGCACCAGAAGTGACACAGACACCCCATGCCTAAGTGCGCCCAAGCGATTGTTTGCAGCGCAAAGGTAGGGAAACAGCACGACAGAGAACGCTTGCGTGAAAGAGGTCGCCAACCCCAGACCAGCATTGAAGGCCATGAAATAGATGCCAAGGCTCTCCGCCCCCAACATAAGCCCCACAACCAGCTTGTCCGCCTGTAGCCGCAAAACTTTGACCACCTCGACCCCAAGCACAGCCCAGCCATATGCCCAAAATGGTTGTAACGGGACAAAGCCAGCAGCGTCTGTTCGCGACCATGGACGCAAGCGCCGCATCAGGATCAACCAGATCGGCGCAGACAACAATCGCGGCAACACCAGCGTTAGTGGCGAGGGCCAAAACACAGCTAAAATCACGGTCATCAGGTTCGCGCCGACAACCTGTCCGCCTGCAATGGCCGCTGTTTGGCGCAGCTTGCCTTCCCGCATGGCCAAAGCCGCCTGCACTAAGCCTGCGGGCATGAAGAGGTACTCCAACGCCAACACGGCCAGCAGTGCCGCCAACATTTGATTGCCCGTCCCCCACAAGGTCGCGGCTATTAGTAATTGCAGCCCACATAACCCCAAGCACCAGCCCCAGAAGATGCGGCGTGCGGTGTTGCACCGGCTCTCTAACTCCGCTTCAGGGGCGGAAATGATCCGTTGTCCTACACCGTTCTCGGTAAACGCCTTCAGGATATCGCCGGCAGCCAGTGCAGCGGCCGCGACGCCAATCGCCTCTGCATCCATCATGCGGGCCACGGCCACGACGACCAACAAACGTGACACCTTTGCCGCGGCCTCTGACGCCGCATAGGCGATGAGGTGGCTTGTGAAATTCGTCTTGGATACTGAATGTGGCATTGAAACTCTGTGATCAAGATGGGCTGTTGGCATTGGTTGTAATGCCGCCATATCCACCTGTCTCGCGCCCAACCGGACAGCCATGCCACACCAAAGGAGGGGGTCCTATCCATAAGGGCTGCCACCTCATCCCGATGGCAGACTTATGCGCAAATTCAACGCGGGCTATCCCTTTTGTAAGCGTAAAGGAGGAGTTCACTCAATGTCCCGTATTATCAAGTTAACCCTGTTGGCCGCCGCAAGTGCTGCCACACTTTCCGCCTGCAGCAGTATGCGAAAGCCCGCCAATCTAGAGCCAATAGCCCAAGGTGACGGCTATCAGGCACAGTACCGTGAACCTGCGCGGGCCAGCAAAACCGTAAACTTCCTCCAATCCGCCGAGATGAACCAAAACACCTGCCTCCCCGAAGTTGGCAGCGCCAAAGGTGAGGTTTGGGCAAAATGGTCCACACCAGCGCTGATCCCACTTCTAGGTGAGAAACTGTCTCGCAATGACCTTGTGCAGGTCACGATTGAGGGGGATGAAGTCCTAAGTGGTACGTTTGTCATTTCTCGCGACGGCGATTTGAAGCTACCCTATTTGGCACCTGTCCGCGCACAAGGGCGCTCCACTCAACAAATAGAAACCGACCTCAGCGCCGCGTTGATTTCTGCGCAGTATTACGACGCGGCACCAAGGCTCACTGTACGCATTAGCGACTTCGCCTCCGTCACTGTCGGCGTCAAAGGCGCCGTCTTCGAGCCCCACGCCGTGCAAGTCGGCGGCATGCGCGGCGACGAGATGGACCGCGGACGGCAAGGCGCGATGGGGGCTTCTACAGAGGCTCGAAACCTTTCCGCCGCATTGCGTGCAGCGGGCGGCATTCGCCCCGACGCTGATCTGTCCGCGGTCGAGTTACATCGCCAAGGCCAAGTGTACCGTATGGATTTACGCGGTGTTTTTGACGGAACCGATCCCACGGATATCATGATGCTGACCGGCGACGAGATCATTGTAAAAAGCCGCCAGTGTTTTCAAGATGATCTGATGCGCCCCAGCCCGATTAGCCCGCCTGGTGTATCTTTGTTTTTGTCCAACCTGACGCAACCCGCAACTGGTAACGCCATCTCGGCCATTGGTCGCGATGTACGTGAGGTGCCGTATGGTACGCGGTACATGCAGGCCGTGGTCGATACAAACTGTGTGGGTGGTGTCAAAACAACCAATGCAAATCGCAGTGCGATCTTGTTTTCTCGCAATCCGATCACAGGGGTTTCGTTGGTGATCGAGCGCAATATCGAAAAGCTACTGCGACGCGGAGATCGGGATGACTACGACCCTTATGTCCTGCCCGGCGACTCTATTGCTTGCTATGACAGCAAGGTCATAAGCGTTGCAGAAATTGGACGCGTGATGGGATTGGTCGGAACCGGACTATTGGTCAGCCGCTAACCGCTATTTAGGTTTGGGCAGATCCGCCTTGGTAGCTGCCCAAACCGTTTTCACACGTTGCATCATCGAATAGACATCCACCTGCCCGCCGTCATTGATCGTACTTTCGATGGCGATCAGGACGTCGTGCAAATCACGCGCCCCGAACATCGCAGCGCTCCCTGCAAGCTTGTGACATTCCAACGCCAATTGCGGATGCTCGGTCATTTCGACTGACGACGGCACGTAGTTGTCCACGAATGCGTCGGCTTCAATCACAAACCGCGCAAGGAGACGGTAAAACGCTGCCTCTCCTAGATTGGTGCGCAGTTCGTTTAGCTGGCTATTTTCAGGTGCCCGCGCGGAAATAGCATCTGGTGCTCCCGTTAAAGTCGACAGAGCTTTGCGCAGTTCATACTGCAAGATTGGCTTACCGATGAATGCATCCATACCCGCCTCTCGAAACCCCTCGACGGCTTGCGGCATAACGTTGGCAGAGACACCCAAAATCGGGACCCTAGCAGATGGTCCCTTACCACTGCGAATATGTCGTGTAGCTGTGGGCCCATCCATTTCAGGCATGCTGATGTCCATGAGGATAACATCGAACTTGAACTGAGAGGCTGCTTCTACCCCAGCAGCGCCATCCTTGGCCGTGGTAACTCTATGCCCATCGATTTCCAACATATTCTGGATCACTTCCAAATTGATGTCATTGTCCTCCACAACCAACAGATTCAGCGGAGAGATCGTGGTTTTCCTAGTCGCATCGTCCTTCGATATCAGACTCTCGTCCGCCGGCTTCATCGGTAGACACACCCAAAAGACGCTCCCTTCACCTAACGTGCTTTCAACACCAATTTCGCCTCCCATAGCTTCAGCAAAACGACGCGCGATGCCAAGCCCTAGGCCCGTCCCTCCCGATGTTCGACCTATTGAGGGATCTCGTGTCTGAAAGTCATCGAAAACCTTTTCAACTACATCCTCGGCGATGCCATAACCCGTATCGATTACGCGAAATTCATATTCTCTTTCAGCCATACCGGCTCGGATCGGGAGGACTTCTACTTCAATAGAAATACGGCCGTTTTGCGTGAATTTAACTGCATTGCCCACCAGATTGAGTAGTATCTGCCGCAATCGTTGGGCATCCGTCGAGACCACTGTGTCGTGAGGGCCTATCCACTGCCATTCGATAACGTTGGAGCGAGAAGCGGCATACCCGCTTTGACCATCCACAATGTCTTGCAGTAACTTGCTTAAGTCTGTCGGCTCGTTTTCAATAGACAGCTTTCCCGCTTCAAATCGCGCGATATCAAGAACCGTGTCGACGTGGCTAAGTAACACCTGCCCCGAGATTTCCATGTTGCTGACATACCGGCCTTGCTGCGCGGATAGTGAAGAGTTTTTGAGCAAGGATAGATTGCCCAATACCCCATTCAAAGGCGTCCGTATTTCATGGCTCATAACGGTAAAGAAATCTGACTTCGCCTTCTCACCTGCCAAAGCGAGATCACGCGCCGTGATGAGTTCCTGCTCCGCCGCAACCTGCCGTGAAATGTCCCTTATAGACCCGATGACGATCTCTTCATTGTCATGCACCGCCGTTTGAAGCGACAGCTCGGCAGGGAACAGATCCCCATTGGCACGCATCGCTTCAAGCTGAACGCGCCCTTTGCCCACGACATGCTTAGCCCCGCCGCGTTGCATCCGCTTGACCCCCTCAACATGAGCGTCACGCAAATGGGCGGGAACGATCAAGTCGCCGATTAATTTCCCCAACACCTCGTCATGATCATAGCCAAATATGGTTTCAGCGGCCGAGTTAAATTCGACGACCCTGCCCTTAGAATCAGAAACGATCACCGCGTCCAGTGATGTTGACAGGATCGCATTCATTCGTTGATTCACCTGAACCAAGACATCGCGCCCACGACGCGTGAGGCGGTTCACGTACATCAAGTAAATACTCAGGCCAACCAGCGCGACCAGCAACGAGCCTGACAAAATGGCCAATTGCAAAAGTGTCGTTCCTGTAGCTGTACGGCGGTGGTCCGACAATTGGGCAAAGTAGGACAAGCTGGCCACCGATATCGCGCGAACATCGGGAGAGATGACCTCTGCTTGAGGCAATATCTTTGATACCGCCACGCCCAGATCCTCGTCACTGCTGTCGATTGCAGGAATGTTTTTCTCTAAAAAGTCAGAAATTCGGGACAAAGGAACAGCGAATTCTGGCTTGGTTCGAAGCTCTGAAAATAGCGAAGAACTAAGCAGTGTATCCATCCGACTGTAGAAGATGTCGAAGCGTCGCCTGATCTCCTCGACTTCGACCTCGTCGCTGGCACCTTCTACGGCAGAATGGTCGAAATGCTCTAGCGCGTGCGCCAGGAACAGGTAATCCACCTCGGCCTGCGTCAAAGTCCATTGCACGTTGTCGGAACTCGCCGAACGCTGCTGCTCTAAATCAGAAATGACTTCGCGGCCAAGCCAAAGTGCCGCCGCAAGCGTCAGTAAGATGGTAACAGCTACAACGCTCACAAACCATCGATTGCGGGGGGGTGTGGTATTTCTGGGCTTCATGCGATCTGACGTCCCTAAGGTCGCTGTCTTTGCCTGACGCTATCTAACCAGTTCCAACCTGTCGAGTTGCCAAATCGAGCGCGAGTACACCACTTCGGTCCTGTATTTGGCATCGCTGTCGTAAGGGTACACAATCCACAACGGCCCTTTTTGGCGACGCGACATAGGTTCTTCGTCCATCAGATAAGCAATGATCGGGGCTGTATCCGTGATGCTGTCTACAGGGATTTCTACGGTGTAATCGTTGATGGCGCTTGCTTTAACCAGAGTAACGTCGCCTCCAAACTGGTTCAAAAACTCTGCCAGAGGTACGCCTAGGAAGGTATGCTCGGTCTCGGTCCAAATCGTGGTCGTCTTAAAACTCTCAGATGGCATCTCACTCAACAAGCCGACATCTAAAACGATGCTGTTGTCGAAATTGGTTTGAGTGACATCACCTGAGACGGTCAAAACGATGTCTCCACTTGGCGTAGCGATAGGTTCGTCCGCATGAACTCCACCACTGAGCGTCACCAAAAGTGAAGCTAGAAAATAAATTTTCCGCATGACGGCCTCCTCAAATTCACAAGTCATTTATTACGTTATGCTCTCAGAAGGAATAGTCCGTCATGCGGATAGGCGACCTACCCTTACGGATAGGTGGACCGTTTCATGCTGCGACTGGAGGGATAGAGGATCGCATTTTCATGAATTGGTGCAGCTCTTCGCCTAATTCTTTTCGATCAAACGCATGGGCGAATGTCGCACAAAGGAAGCCCGCGATAGATCCGCAATCGAACCGCTCGCCGTCAAATGCAAAGCCGCTGACAGGGGCAGTGTTCATATCCTGTGCAATTGCGTCAGTGAGTTGGATTTCCCCGCCTGAGCCTGGTTTCCCCTTCGCCAATTGATCAAAGATGGAGGGTTGTAAGATGTAGCGGCCGACAATGCCGAAACTCGAAGGTGCGCACGCAGGGTCAGGTTTTTCTACAAGCCCGCGAAGTGATTGAAGGCGACCCGCAGATCGCGCGATATCCACGACACCGTATGAACCCAGCCGTTGCATCGGCACCTCTTCAGTCGCAACCATATGCCCATCATTGCTGTCGAACGCCTCAACCATCTGCGTCAGGGCAGGCGTATCAGCACGAATGATATCGTCAGGCAAGATCACAGCGAAAGGCTCGTCCCCCACCAACCGCTGCGCCAATGACACCGCGTGACCAAGTCCGCGAGGTTCGTCCTGACGGATAAAGCTAAAGCTCCCTTCGGTCATTTGCGATGGGCGCAGCGCCTCAAGAGCGTTTGTTTTGTTTGCATCAATCAAAGTGCGCTCCAGTGCGGGCATCGCACCTAGGTAGTTCTCAATCGCGGACTTTCCGGCGGATGTGACGAAGATGAATTCCTCGATTCCGGCCGCCCGCGCCTCGTCAATCGCGTATTGTATCAGCGGGCGATCCACCAGTGGCAGCATTTCTTTGGGCACAGCTTTAGTCGCTGGAAGAAAACGAGTGCCAAGTCCGGCGACTGGGAAGACAGCTTTACGAATAGGTTTCATTGGGTCATTCCTTAAATTTTCTATTGAGGATCAGTAAGCGCCACGCCCGGAGATAACTGCGCGGAACGTCAATGCGATCAACATCAGGTCGAGCAGGGTTGAGCGCGACTTCACATAGGCGATATCAAGGTCGACCATCTTGTCGAAGCCAATATCCGCCCGCCCTGCCACCTGCCAAAGTCCGGTGATACCCGGCTTGGCATCCAAACGGCCCAGCGCGCGGGTTGGGTATTTTTTCACCTCCTCTGGTAAGGCTGGACGCGGTCCGACAATGGACATCTCGCCCTTCAAAACGTTGATCAGCTGTGGCAGTTCATCGATTGAAAAGCGACGCAGAAGCTTACCCATGCGGGTGATCCGCGGATCGCTGCGGGACTTGAAACACACCCCCTCGCGATCTGACGTGGCAAGTAACGCAGCGCGACGCGCCTCTGCATCCAGAAACATCGAGCGGAATTTGTAGACACCGAAATGCCCCCCAGCCTTACCGACGCGCGTCTGCTTAAAGAGTGCAGGACCAGAGCTGTCGAGCCGAACCATGGCCGCAACCGCCAACATTGGTATGCCAAGAAGCAAAAGCGCCCCACCCGATATTGCGATATCCAGTGCACGTTGCGAGACGTAGCCGCGATCGGCATTTCGCCAAGCATGCGAAGCGCTTCGTGAAAGGAACGTCAGATTGCCCGCCAAGTAGCGGCGCGCAAGGCGGCGAGGCTCCATTGCCAAACGCCACCCCCACTCCATGCGGAACTTGCGCACCAAAGCCGGTGCGCGACGCACATTTCCAGCAAGGAAATCAAACAGCGCCCCCACACCTAAAACTAGGTCGGCCTCGATGAGGTCACGGTGTCGATCGATCCAAAGCTCCTGACGTGGCACCCCCATCGCCACGAGGACGATGTCGGCACCAGATTCGTTGATCTCGTCGATGGCCTCTTGCGCGCGGTCTGCCCCGACAAAACCATCACGCGTGCCCACAACTCGCAACCCCGGAATGTCCATACATAGACGTTGCGCGGCAGCGTTTGCGGTTCCCGGCGTGCCCCCGATTAGGAACACCGAACGTCCCCAACGTACGGCTTGGCGTAACAACTTTGGAGCAAAGTCGGTGCCATTCAGGTTCGCTCTCAACTTATTGCCTTGCATCTTAGCGGCCAACTCAATGCCAATACCATCAGGCAAAATGTAGTCGGCGCGGCGTAGCGCAGCGGCGTATGCTTTGTTCGAAACGCTAAGGTTGGCGCAATGCGCGTTCAAAAAGAAAACGGACTTGCGTCCATCTCCCAATAGGGTGCGGACAACTGGGTCAACCGCCTCGTTAACCACCTTGTGGTTCAGCACTGCAATCGTCCGCAAAGTTTGTGGATCAACTGGGCAGTAGTGGTTAGCAAAGTTTTTCTTCGGCGGGTGTTGCATGACAGCTCTCCATCTTGGGGGTTACGGAATTTCCCTCAGCATGGAACGGGATTGCATGGCCGCATAGGTGGGCGAACGGACAACTCACCACGCAAAGGGCTGTAATTTTCGCCGTTTGGAGCAAAATCAGAAACGTGCGGTTAGTGCCACTATCCGTAAGGATAGAACGTGCTGTCCCATTGATTGCCTTACTCAATCGAAATGGTGTGGCTATAGTTATTGTGTGGTGTGGGATCCGAGACTAACTGGAGACTAGCGTGAAAGTACTTATTGCAGACGACCACGAACTCGTTCTTGATACCGTTGTCGCTTTTGTCGAAGCTGCCGGAGACATAACGGTCACCACAGCCCCCGACTTTGGCACCGCACAAAGGATCATCGACGCGGACGGGCCATTTGACCTCGTTCTGCTTGATCTCAATATGCCGGGGATGAATGGCTTATCAGGTTTAGAAACCGCTATTTCTATGGACCGCGCATCTCATGTGGCGTTGTTTACTGGGGACACCTCACGTAGTTTGGCCGAGAAGGCCTTAGACGTCGGCGCCGCTGGCTTCATTCCCAAAACACTTCCGGCCAAGTCCCTGATTAACGCGATCCGCTTTATGGCTATGGGGGAGCAATACCTTCCAGCTGGCTTCATGACCGCATCGCAACCCGAAGACCACCACCCACTGGCCCAAATGCTGACCCAGCGCGAACAGCAGGTTTTGAAAGGGTTGACCGAAGGCAAGGCCAACAAGGAGATCGCGCGCGATCTAGACTTATCGGAACCCACAATCAAACTGCATGTCAAAACGCTCTACCGCAAAGTCGGGGCCAGCAATCGTACGCAAGCCGCACTTATTGCGCGTGAAGCGGGGCTGTTCTAACTCGGCGCTATCCCTTCGGATAACAACCCGCCCTTATCCCCCGCGCCTTATCCTTTAGCGCGCGAGACTACTACGACGCCCTAGCTATGATCGAATGAACACAGAGGCTTGTTCAATGATCGATAGTAAAACCACCAGTACGACCGCACATTTGCGCAAAATCAACTTCACTTGGCTCAAAGTGCGGCGCACCCCGTTGCGCGATCTCGGGTGGCGGCGCTTGTTGGTTGGCGGGCGTCTGAGCGATCTGGGGCGCATCCCTCGATATGTCGCCGTTGTTCTAATTGGAGCCAGCTGTGTCTGGGCCCCAATCTTAGGATACCTAGCCACCGCGCCATTGCAGTTCTCGTCACATGCCTCACTGATCTTGCCGGGGTCCGGCGCATCTGCATCGGTTAACCTAAATGAGATCGGGCAAGCCTCTTCCTACGCCAACTCGGCCTTCTCCAACGGTTCAATCAGCCCGACAGAAACCTATAAACGCCTCATCGGCGCAGATAGAATTCTAGACGCGGCTGCAAAAGCCTTGGACATGGACCGAACCGAGTTCGGAAAGCCTCGCGTCACCTTGGTGGATCAAACCAGCCTTATCCATATCGAGGTGAAGGGGCCAAACGCCGATCAAGCGCAAGTCTTTGGCGACGCCCTACTGGCCGCATTGTTTGCTGAGATCGACGCCCTGCGCGCGGATGAAATTCAAACCCGCGAGACAAGCGGCATAGGTGCAATTGCAGACTACACCCGCTCCGTGCGGGAAACTCGCGCTGTCATATCCGATCTTCAAGCCCGCAGCGGCTTGCAATCAGCCAAGCAATTTCGTGAACAAGTCACCTCGCTTGATCAACTAAAACAAGACCTTCGCAACCTCGAAGCTGAACTTAGCCGCCAATCAAACAAAGTGACGGCTTTAGAGGCTGCGTTGGACCTGCCCTCAAACTCAGCCGCGGCCACGCTCAAACTATATGCAGACGCCCAATACCTGTCTTTGCTGGAAAAGGTTGCGTTACACTCCGCCACTATGGCGCAGGCTCAGGCCAGTTATGGTACACGGCACCCCGTTCGTGTGAGTGCAAGAGATGCATATGAAGGCGCGCGCTCGGCGTCACTTGCCCGCGCTTCTGAAGTCACTGGATTGCCTGAAGACAATCTGATCGGATTGGATCGCGCCCCCGAAGGGCAACGTGCGGCATTGCTTAGCGAACTCGTTCGCGAGAACGCCACTCAAGTGGGGTTAAAGCATGAAGCCGAAACCTTGTCGGCACAAGTCAAAGACGAAAACGCACGTATAGCCACCCTCTCTCCAATCGCCTCTGAACTTGAAGACTTGCAGCGTGATTTTGACGTCGCCGAAGCGGTATTTGCCTCCGCTATTGCCCGCGCGGAGTCCACGAAGACTGATGTCTACGCATCCTACCCCTTGATCCAAGTGCTCGAGAACCCTTCACTTCCTGATCATCCTTCATCCCCCCGGCGCAAGCTGTCGCTTGCCGCAGGTATAGCCGCGACGGTTCTGCTACTGATCGGGCTAGGGTTGGCATGGGTTCGCAAGCCGATGATCTCGCGACTGCTGGTCTCGCCAAAAGCTCAGGCTCAAGATGAAGATACAGCCTGAGAACCTTGCTGAACGGATCGTCTGGCGCACCTTGATCTGGACATGGCCACTATACGCGCTTGGGGCGCTTTACGTGGTTGGGCCGGTCTTGGCGTGGGTCTTAACTGGTCTGGTAGCATTGGTGTTATATCTTGGTCCTGCCATCCGACCCGACCTGCGCGCCACCGGACCAATCCCGTGGCTTGCATGGCTTTGGGTTGTGGGAATGATCGTGATGCTCTTCGCGCTTTGGGCGGGGCATATGGATTGGGGACTTGGGACGAAGAAGACTATCAAGTCTAGCATTGGTTGGGCCAAAGGTTGGGCCCTTTTGGCACTGTTCCCACTGGCGGGCGCTGTGCTTCCTATTCGACGTGAGGTGATCATTCGCGCCCAATGCGTGGTTGGACTATGGACATTAGTACTGGCCCCACTTTTGCTTTCAGCCCCATACATTGGCTTGCCTGAACGCGTTTTCACTTCCCCCCTAAAGGCAATTGGCGGACCAGGGCCTGAATATTTCACCTTGTTCCTATACACCTTTGATCCATCCACGTGGACGCCCCGTTGGCAGTTCTACGCGCCGTGGTCCCCTTTTGCGGCCCTGTTGGGCGTTATCATGATCCTCTTTGCGTTAGAGGAAAAACACCGTCACTGGATGTGGGCGGGATTGCTTGCGGGGGTGTTGATGATCTTGGCGTCAAAGTCCCGTATGGGTTTGGTTGGCATTGTATTTTGCACCATGTGTCCAAGGCTGCTTCCTCTCGTTGCGCGAACGTCAGCTTGGTTTGTGGTTTCGGGCTTCATTGCCAGCCTCGCCATCTGGGGGGCCATCGCCGCCGACATCATTCAAGCAGGCATTCACGGATTTAGATCAGCACGCGCAGATAGCACCCGCGTTCGCGAAACGCTGCAACGAATTGCCTATGAGCGTTGGCAATCCGACGCTGTTTGGTTTGGGCATGGCATCGTCAGACCCGGGCCACATCTGGTGGAATATATGCCCATCGGCAGCCATCACACATGGTTCGGCTTGTTGTTTGTCAAAGGACTGATCGGCTTCTTCGCCTTCCTCATTCCCTTCGCCATTCATTTCGCAGTCGTCACCAAAGACGCAGCCATTCATCCGCGCGGCAGGTTGCCATTGGGGTTATTGATGACCTTCCTCCTATTGTCGTTTGGGGAGAACATCGAGATTGAGGCATACCTGCTTTGGCCAGCCCTGCTATTATTGGGCTGCCATATGCGCGAAATGGCTAATGAACACCGATGAGCTTATGAGGTGAACATATCTTTATAACGCTCTCGTAGCTCTTTCTTTTGCACCTTGCCCATGGTGTTGCGAGGCAACTCCGTCACGACAACCAGTCGCTGCGGGTGCTTAAAGCGCGCAAGCGAGCCGCCGATGTTTTGCTTGATCGCGTCCAGATCCAATGTCCCTTGGCCGTCCTCAACCAGCACCCCTACCACGGTTTCGCCAAAGTCAGGGTGTGGCACGCCGATGACCGCGCTTTCGAGAACGCCCGCTTCGTCATCAAGCAGCAACTCGATCTCTTTGGGGTAAATGTTGTACCCGCCAGATATGATCAGGTCTTTGTTACGCCCAACGATATGTACATAGCCGTCTTCATCAATCTGACCTAAATCGCCGGTGATAAAGAAGCCATCCGCGCGCAATTCCTCGGCCGTTTTTTCTGGCATCTGCCAATAGCCCTTAAACACGTTCGGGCCGCGGACTTCGATGTCGCCGATCTCACCCTGTGGAAGGGATTTTCCGCTGTTATTGTCCGTGATCTTCAACTCGACACCTGGTAGTGGGAAGCCAACAGTCCCAGCCCGACGCTCCCCATCGTAAGGATTCGACGTATTCATGTTGGTTTCGGTCATCCCGTAACGCTCTAGAATCCGGTGGCCCGTGAGTTCCTCGAACTGAATATGCGTTTCAGCCAACAACGGCGCACTTCCCGAAACAAACAACCGCATGTGCTGGGTCAAATCGCGGGTAAAACGGGCGTCCCCTAGTAGGCGTGTGTAGAACGTTGGAACGCCCATCATGGTCGTCGCTTGCGGCATCAATTCAATCAACCCATCCACGTCAAACTTCGGCATAAACAAAATTTTGCTGCCCGCGAGAAGAGAGATATTCGTCGCCACAAACAAGCCGTGGGTGTGAAAGATTGGCAACGCATGTAGCAACGCGTCATCCGCAGTGAACTTCCATTCCCCTACCAAGGTCCGTGCGTTCGACAGCAGATTGCCTTGTGTCAACATAGCTCCCTTCGAGCGCCCAGTTGTCCCCGAAGTGTATAGAAACGCCGCAAGATCATCTGCAGTGCGATCAACCGTCTCAAACTCAACCGCCATTGAGGCCGCTTTATCCGAAAAGCTGCCGCGCCCATCGTCGTTCAGAGTTTCCAACTTAGCACCACAAGCGCGCGCGATCGGAGTTAGTCCCTCCAAGCGCGCCTCGTCACATAAGATCAATGCTGCACCGCTGTTATCTGCGAAATATGAAACCTCATCGGCCGTGTATGCAGTGTTCAAAGGCAAGAACACGATGCCCGCTTGAACACAGGCTGCATAGATCGCCAAAGACTGAGGTGATTTGGCGATCTGCACGGCGACACGATGCCCTACGCGAACGTCCAACTTGGTGAATAAGTTGGCGTACTGCGCGGCTAATTCCAAGAATTCTTGGTGCGTGATTGTAGAGCCGTCCGCCATCTGCAAAAAGACGCTAGACTTACCTTGGTGCTGCCCAAAGAGAGCGTCGAATAATGGATTAGGCATGTGTTGCCTCCTAAGTTTTGGGCGTTACCGAAATACTGAGGGCTTTCACCGCATCAGAAGCAACAACTGTTTTTTCACCAACAAATTGTTCATGGTTTTGGGATATTTGGCTCAGGTCATACAGGTAATTGACCATCGTGCCGTTTGATTGACGCTGACCGTTCTGAGAAGTATCGGCACCGGCATGAACCGCATGGACCCGCGCGCCATTGCCCAAATGAAACCGCGCGACAGGATCAAAAGGCATACCATCTGGCCGCTTCGCTTCGATAAGATAATGCGCAGCTAAGGCTTGGTTGTCCGTCGCTTCCAATGCGTCCAAATCCACAGCCTCTAACCAACGGTTCAGGTTTGGAATTGGCGATAGGGTCACAAAGGTCTCAAGCCCCGGTAATTCCTTCGAGAGGTCTGACACGACCTGCTTGATCAATGAGTTCCCAAAGGAAATCCCCGCCAACCCCGACTGGCAGTTGGAAATCGAGTAAAACACCGCCGTGTCTGCATCTTCCGCATCGATTGCCACGCGGTCGTCCGCCAACAGGTCTTGCACCGAATTTGGAATGCCCTTGGTCAACGCGACTTCAACGAATATCAGCGGCTCGCCAGCCATCGCCGGATGAAAGAAGCCAAAACATCTACGGTCGCTCGGCTTCAACCGAAGGCGCAAATCATCCCAACTGTCGATGGCGTGCACAGCTTCATAGGCGATGATTTTTTCTAGAATTTCGGCAGGGCTTTCCCAGTTGATCGGGCGCAAAACCAGAAAGCCGCGATTGAACCAAGACGAAAACAAATGCTTGAAATCAACATCCAGCGGCCCAAGGTCGCGACGCTCCTTCATCAGCGCCAACAGGTCTTTGCGCATGGCAACCAACTGCCCAGTCGCACCGGGCACTTGGTTCAAGCGTCGCGCCAATTCCTGACGTTTAGGTTCGCAGGCTTCAGTGAAGCTCGTGTAGGTCTTTTTGCTCGGCTCATCTTGGTAACTCTGCAAAGCACGAGTGACCTCATCGGGATCGATCTCGAGGTCACGGGCCATGAACTCAAAGAAGGCGATCTTTTCCTCGCGCGACATGCTGGCGTACCGGTCCAAAAGGTTGCGCGCCAAAGTAACACCGGACACATCCCCATGGCTGCTGAGCAAAGCGCCACATAACTCGAAGGTCGTTCGGCCATCGACCTCTTCGGACAATGCCTTGCGGTAGCGTCGCTCGAAAACTGTAGAGATCAATTCGCTAAAATAGCTCACTCTGACACTCCCTTTGTCACGGCCAAATCTGGCGAACTAGCCTTCAAGTCCGCCTCCAAAATATCTGCCGAATCCCGAAGGAATGGCGCAAGTCAACCTATCCGAATTGCATCCTCAGTCAATAATCTTGTATACAATTTCATTATTCTTGCGCTCAAAGACCCTGTTGGCTATCCTTGCGTCTATGACACAAAAGCGCGCAAATCAGATCTCAGATGCCTTAGAGGAGCTTGTTTTTCAAGGGGAATACAAGGATGGCGAACGCCTAGACGAGATCAAACTCGCGGCATATTTCGACGTCTCGCGCACCCCGATCCGAGAAGCCCTTCAACGGTTGGTCATGTCCGGCATGGCAGAGCAAATACCAAGGCGCGGCGTCTTTGTGCGTCAACCCGGGCCGGTGGAATTGCTTGAGATGTTCGAGACGATGGCCGAACTTGAGGCCGCTTGTGGCCGCTTCGCCGCAGCACGCATGTCAGACGAAGCGCTCGACCGCATGGCCGCCGCAAACGAACGCTGCAAAGCCGCTGTAGAGCGAAAAGACGCCGCCGAATACTACCTCGAGAACGAAGCATTTCACCGCGAAATCTACGAAGGTGCCACCAACAGCTTTTTGCAAAACGAAGCACTGAAACTGCAAAACAGGTTGAAGCCCTTTAGGCGGGTTCAACTGAGGTTCCGCGGGCGCATGACGCAATCACTGGCCGAACATGAAGCCATCATGGACGCCTTGCGTAATGGCGACGGCGAACTGGCCTCAAGCGCCCTTCGAAGCCATGTCACGGTGCAGGGTGAGAAATTTCAGCAATTGATTGCGGGCCTGAAGCAGTAGCCCAAACCCTGCACATCAGACCGACACAATCGGCAGCATTTCCTCCCGCGAGGTTTCGGCTTTGGCCGCATCCTTGATTACTTCGCCACGACGTAGCGCAATAAAGTGATCCGCCAAGTCGTAGGCAAAGTCGAAGTACTGCTCCACCAAGACAATTGCCATGTCCCCCTGCTCTCGCAGCAAGCCAATGACCTCGCCGATATGTTGGATGATGTTGGGCTGAATGCCCTCGGTCGGCTCGTCCAGAAGCAGCAATTTGGGCTTTGTGATCAACGCCCGCGCAATGGCCAGCTGTTGCTGCTGCCCGCCAGACAGGTCGCCTCCGCGCCGGTGCTGCATGTCCTTCAAGACGGGGAAAAGGTCATAAATGGCGGCTGGGATGTGATGCTCTGACTTGGGCAAACATGCAAAGCCGGTTTCCAGATTTTCGGTCACGGTCATCAACGGAAAGACGTCGCGCCCTTGCGGCACGTAGCCGATGCCATGCTGGGCCAGTTGATGCGCAGGCATGTGGTCAATGGGCTTGCCATCCAACGTCACCGTCCCGCCAGAGCTTGCATGCGTCCCCGAAATGGCCTTCAGCAAGCTGGTTTTCCCAACGCCGTTGGTCCCCATCACGCAGGTGACCGCGCCTACGTCGGCCTTCATGGAGATGTCGTACAGGATCTGCGACTTGCCGTAATGTAGGCTTAGGTTTTCAACGTTCAACATGATTAGCGCCCTAGATACACGTCAATGACGTCTTGGTTTTTCGTGACATGATCAAGTGATCCTTCAGCCAGCACCGAGCCTTCGTGCAACACCGTGACTTTGCAATCCAAGCGTCGAACGAATTCCATATCGTGCTCAACCACAACAACTGCGCGGGTCTTGGCCGCCTCCGACAATATCGCGGTGGTTTTTTCGCGCTCGGCGGGGGTCATCCCAGCGGCTGGTTCGTCGACCAACAACAGCTTTGGATCTTGGGCCAGCAACATCCCGATCTCCAGCCATTGCTTTTGCCCATGGCTCAACTCGCCCGAGGTGCGCAACAGCTGCTCCTCCAAGCCCGTCTGAACTGCCAGTTCCCTGACACGCTCGAGGTCATCTTTGGAGGGCCGGAACATCAGCACAGCCAACGGCGAGCGGTCCATACGCAGCGCCATCAACAAGTTTTCCTGCACGCTTTGCTCCTCAAACACCGTCGGCTTTTGGAACTTCCGCCCGATACCGGCTTGGGCAATCTTCGCCTCTGACATCCCGATCAACGAGACGCTTTTGTCGCCCCATAGGATGTGCCCCTCGTCGGGTTTGGTCTTCCCCGTCACGATATCCATAAATGTGGTTTTGCCTGCGCCATTTGGCCCAATCACCGCCCGCATTTCCGCCGACCCAATTTGGAACGACAGGTTATTGATGGCGCGAAACCCGTCGAAGCTGACCGTCACGCCTGACACTTCAAGAAGCGTACTCATGTCTCGCTGCCTTTCTTACGGCTGATCAAATCTATCAGCCCGCCCATGCCTTTGGGCGCATATAGCGTGACCAGCACAAAGCTTAAGCCCAGCAGGATTAGCCACCAGTCCACCCATTTGATTGTATAGAACCCGAGATTCACATCAGGGGCCTGCCCGCCCGTGAACCAGCTGGATACAAGGCTGACAAAGCCCGTGCCAATGACCGCGCCGTAAAGCCTGCCGCGCCCACCAATGGCCACCCAAACCGCAAGGTAAATGGACGCAATCGGCGCTACCTCGGCCGGATTGATGATGCCCGCTTGCGGATAGTAGAGCGCGCCCGCAATGCCAGCGATACATGCCGTCAAGGTGAAGACGGCCAGTTTATAAAGCTCCACCGAATACCCAAGAAACCGCACCCTCGCCTCATTGTCGCGAATGCCCCGAATGACAGAGCCAAACTTGCCCGACACCGCCCATGCCACCAGCAGGTAGCCCAAGGCCAACGCCAACGCCGACGCCCAGAAGAACCATAGCGAAACCATAGATTGCGGCGCGGTCACTCCCGGTAGGTTTTGCAGGCCAGACAACCCGTTGTTGCCGCGCAAACCGCTGGCGTTTTGGAACAGATACAGCGACAGCCCCAGCGTCATCGCTTGCGTCAATATTGACAGGTACACCCCCGTGACGCGGCTGCGGAACGCAAGCCAGCCAAAGACCAGCGCCAGAAGGCCCGGGATCAGAACCACAAACGCCATTTGCAGCACGAAGCTATCAGCGAAATTCCAGATCAACGGGAATTCGCTGCTGCCAACGACACCAAATATTTGGTTGCCGATGGCAGCCTCGATCTCTTCGGGCGTGGGAGGAAGTACGCCGTCCGATAGTGAATTCTCAACGATTTGACGTGTGCGCTCATACATTAACCACATGCCGACCATGTAGCCGCCAAGGCCAAAGAACGCGAAATGCCCAAGCGACAAGATGCCCGCATAGCCCCAGATCAGGTCCATCGCGACGGCGATCAGGCAAAGGCAAAGCGTCTTGCCCAAGGTCTTCACAAAGCTGGTCGAGATCACCCCGACGCCAAAGCCCTCCGACAGAACTGTAACCCCCAGGGTGAACAGAGCAAGTATCGCAAGGAACACCAAGACGGATGGGTTACGGGAAATGAACGAGCGTTCCATTGATTAATCCCCCGCCGCACGACCCTTGAGGGCGATGATGCCTCTTGGCCGGAACTGGATGAAAATGATGATGAAGATGATCATATAGGTCTGCGCGGCCAGCGTGTTGGAGGGGTTCAGCCACTCCACCCCCTTTTGGAAGCCGCCAATCATCGCGGCCCCCGCAAGGGTGCCCCAGATGTTACCCACCCCGCCGACCACCACGGTCATGAAGCTTTGCACAATGTAGTCGCCGCCCATCTCTGACGTCACCTTGGCGAACAACCCGATCGCGACACCGGCGATGCCCGCAATGCCGGACCCAAGCCCGAAGGTCAGCATGTTCACACGGTCAGGGTTGATGCCCATGCTCGCAGCCATACGCGGGTTTTGCGTCACGGCGCGGGTTTCAAGCCCAAGCCGTGTCTGTTTCATGATGAACAAGAACAACCCGAGGAACGTCAACGCCAACACAAAGATCGCGATCCGAATGTAGCTGATCGACACCACATCGTTGATCACCCAAGCGCCGTCCAACCACGACGGAGCCGTCAGCGGCCGCGCCTGAGTGCCGAAGATGTTCTTGGCCAATTGTTGCAACGCGATGGACACCCCGAATGTCGCCAATAAGGTCTCCAGCGGGCGGTGGTACAGCCAACGGATCACCAGCCGTTCTAGCAGCACACCTGCGGCGAAGGTCACCGCGAAGGCCAGCGGCACCGCCAATATGATCGACAAGGTGTGATTGGGCACGAACTGCTGCACAACATAGCCCGTATAGGCCCCCATCATGATGAATTCTCCGTGGGCCATGTTGATGACCCCCATAACGCCGAATGTGATCGCCAGACCGATTGCCGCTAGGAAATAAATCGACGCCAGAGAGAGCGCATCAAGCCCCAAGTCGGCGGCTTGGCTGACCGCCACGCGGTTCTCGGATTTCGCGAGCGCTTGGCGGGCCGCCGTCGTCACCTCTGCGTTTGCCTCCGTGAAGGCGTTGAAAAACCTGTAGCCCGCAAGGGTCGCGTCGATATCCGCCTCACCGACACGTGGCGCGACGAGGCCGTCGGCGACCAACGCGTCATATGCCGCGTTTCGCGCGGCCTCGGTCGACAACTGGGCAATCGGCATACCAGCGATGAAGCCACCCTCGACGTTGGCCTCTAGGGCCGCGTCCCTTGCGTCATCCGTCACAATTGGCGCGGCTAAATCAGCCTCGACCAACAAATCATATGCCGACACCTTGGAAAGAGTAGCGCTGCCCGGTTCTATATACTCGGCGACATTGGCGTCAGGCGTTGAGCCTTGCGCCGTAAATGACAGCGTCGCCCTTAGGATCGGGTTCAGCGTCGCGCGAAAATCTACACCAAGGTCTCCGGCCATGTCGCCAATCGCGTCTACGCGCGCAGAGGCGTCGGCGTCATACGCCATCGTCATCAACCGCTCAAGCCGCGTTTTTCGCGCCAAAATAGCTGCGTCCGCCTCGCCCTCAATCGACGCGCGCAACGGGGCCAATAGAGCCGCATCGGGGTCGCGTGAAATGGAGGTCAACGCGTCCATGCGTTTGACCGGATCAGGGTCGGAGAGCTGAAACTTGACCAATGCTGTCGCGATCATCGCGCGTACACCGCTGTTTGGCTTCAACTGCTTGAGCGCTTTTTTGTCAAAGTCACCGGCTGGCGCACCATCTTCAAAATCCGTCAGCGCGTAGGAGCCGTCCTCATTCTTGGCGCCAAGGAAGAACGATCCGTCTTCCTTGCGCTGCCACATGTTCTTGGACTGCCACGCCTCCAAGACACCCTGCATCTGCGGCAAGCCGCTTTCGGCAATCGCATCAATCGCGGGGCCAATGGTGCGGCGTGAACTTTTCTCGATCAACTCTCGTTGGCTTTGCAATACGTCGCTGACCGAGGTGGCCTGCGCTTGCGCAATATTCGTCATGAGCAACGCAGCAAGCATCGCCAAGAGCAAGGTTTTCATGAGGGGGTTCCGGAAGGTCAGAGTGTGAGGGCGCATCCAGCGACGCGCCCTCTTGAGATCAAAGGATCAGTAGTTGGACAGTGTTTGGACGCAAGACTTGGTCTCGGTGTTGTACATACCGCAGCCAAGCTCTTTCCAGTCAGATACCAATTTGGCGGATTCTGGCAGGAAGTCGGTCCATGCGTCACCGGCAACTTCAGCAGTCTGGCTGATGATGTCGAATTGACCATCTTCAGTGATCTCGCCGATCAGCACTGGCTTTGCGAGGTGGTGGTTTGGCAACATAACAGCTGTACCGCCTGTCAGGTTAGCGAACTCCTGGCCGTACATTGCTGTGCGTACCGCATCCACGTCAGCCGTGCCCGCCGCTTCAACCGCGTTCACCCACATGTTGAAGCCAATGTAGTGAGCTTCCATTGGGTCGTTGGTCACACGCTCTTCACCCATGCGGGCTTTCCACGCTTTGATCCACTCAGCGTTGGCGTCAGTTTCTGCCGATTGGAAGTAGTTCCAAGCTGCAAGGTGGCCAACAAGGTTAGACGTGTCCAAGCCGGACAGCTCTTCTTCACCCACCGAGAACGCAACAACTGGGATGTCGTCCGCAGAGATGCCAGCCGCGGCCAGCTCTTTGTAGAAGCCGATGTTTGCGTCGCCGTTGATGGTCGAGATAACGCCGACCTTCTTGCCGTCCGCGCCCAATGCAACCACATCAGCTACAATCTTGGACCAGTCAGAGTGACCGAATGGCGTGTAGTTCACAAAAATATCGTCTTTCGCGATGTCTTTGGACTGCAGGTAGGATTCCAAAATGTTGTTGGTTGTGCGTGGGTATACATAGTCGGTGCCCAACAACGCGAATTTCTCGACGCCCAGCTCTTCGAGGAAGTAGTCAGTGGCAGGGATCGCTTGCTGGTTCGGGGCGGCACCTGTGTAGAATACGTTCTTGGAGCTTTCTTCGCCCTCGTATTGCACAGGGTAGAACAGCAGGCCGTTCAACTCTTCGATGACCGGCAGTACGGATTTACGCGACACGGATGTCCAGTTTCCGAAGATCACGTCTACTTCGTGAACGCTGATCAATTCGCGGGCTTTCTCGGCAAACAGTGGCCAATCGGATGCTGGGTCAACAACAACAGCTTCAAGGTCGCATCCGTTGACGCCGCCTTTGCCGTTTTGCTGTTCAACCAACATTTCCATGGTGTCTTTCAACGTGGTCTCGGAAATTGCCATTGTGCCGGACAGGGAGTGCAAAACACCGACCTTAATAGTGCAGTCAGCGGCGAAGGCTGGCAAAGCTGCGCTCAACGAGATGGCCGTGGCCAGAGCGGTTGTCGTTCTCATGTGATTTCTCCTAGCAGAGATAAGCTCTAACCTTGCCCTTGGTACACGGGCGTCTTAGCTACTCCCTGCAACGTAAGTGTTGCAAAAAGTGTGGCGGCTGACCTGAGGTCCAATTCAAAACAGTCGTCACACACCCCTATGGCAGCATCTCGACTCGACACTTGGGGATGGCAGACTGTTGCTGGCTCGCGGTGTTGATCGCAATTTTCATATAGAGGAAAAATGTAGCACTCCGCCGATATGCCTAATTTGCGGGCTAAACTAACGCCAACCGCTCATGAATTAATCAAAACAGCCACCAATTCACCAATTCTTAGCAATCCACCCACGCATCCAATGCCCCTTCCTTTGGAGCACCTTGCAACAAAAAAAGGGCAGCTCGAAAGCTGCCCTTAACTCATCCGTCTACATATCCAGTGCCGATCAGGACGCCTCTGCCTTCATAGGCTCACTTGGGGTTTGCGGCGTGGGCGCAACCTTAGCCGGAACATCCAACACCTCGTTCGTCACACCGGCCAATCCATCTTCAAGGCTAACACCCAGCTCTTTGCCAAGAGCTTGCATCGCGGGCATCTGCAGTGCCATGCCCAATACCGAGTCCAGCGCTTGGTTCACCGGCGTGCCACCTGAGCCCCCGTCACCACCTGCCCCACCGGGTTGACCCATTCCGGTCACCTGATGGATCTTGATCGAGTCGATCTTCTCCGCAGGCTTCACCATCTCGGCGATCATCGCAGGCATTGCCTCAAGCTGTGCAAGGCGAACCTTCATCGCGATAATCTCGGCGCTCAATTCGTTTTCAGAATTCGCGATCGCAGTTTGACCTTCCGCCATCGCCAGCATGTCCGTCTTCTTCGCTTCTGCGCGAACTGTCATCGCGTTAGCGTCCGCTTGCGCCTCTTCTAACTTCGCCGCCGCGCGGTCACTCGCCGCATCCTTGTCAGCTTCAGCAGACAAGCGAATAGAGGTCGCTTGACGCTCCGCCTCTTTTTGCGCCTCGATCAAGGCGATCTGCTTGGCACGCTCCGCTTCGGCCACCGCACGTGCAGTCTCAATCGCTTCGGCAGCTTTCGTGGATTCGGCACGAGCCTTATCCGCAGATGCACGGGCTTGGCTTTCTTCCTCAGACTTACGCGCAACGATGATGGCACGTTCCTGATCAGCCACTTCCAACTCGCGTTCTTTGGCGATCTCTGCTTCGCGAATGGTCCGCTCGCGCTCAATCTCTGCCGCACGCACGGCGCGTTCACGCTCAATCCGCGCTTCGTCCTTAGCACGGTCAGATGCTTCTTGATTGCGCGCAATCTGGGCTTCTTGCTCAGCTTGCAGGGTTTGGATCTCCTCGATCTGCGCGATCTCGGCTTGCTGTTTCTCACGCTCAATCTGGAACTTGCGCTTTTCAGCTTCCATCTCAGATTGCGCCACGGCAACCTCAGCTTCCGCAGAAATCTCTGCACGTTGCTTACGCGAAGTCGCGATCACTGCAGCCAGTTTTTGCATACCAACAGCGTTAAAGGCGTTGTTCTCGTCAAGGCTCTCAAATGGCGTTTGATCCAGCGCGGTCAACGACACCGCCTCCAGTTCAAGCCCGTTCTTCAACAAGTCCTCGGAGATCGCATTCTGCACCTCTTGAACAAAGCTTGCGCGGTTTTCATGCAGGTCATCCATCGTCATCTGAGCCGCAACAGCACGCAGGCCGTCGACCAGCTTACCCTCGATCATCTCGCGCAGCTGATCGACGTGGAACGTGCGGTCCCCAAGGGTTTGCGCCGCCCGTGAGATACCATCTTCCGTGGCATTCACCGAGACGTAGAACTCCACGCCCACGTCCACACGCATCCGGTCTTTGGTAATCAACGACTGCTCTTCGATGCGCGACACCTCAAGGCGCAAGGTCTTCATGTTCACCTTGGCAATCTCATGCAGGAACGGGACCACAATGGTGCCGCCGTCCATGATGACCTTCTTCCCGCCAGAGCCGGTTTTAACAAGGCTGGTTTCGCGGGTCGCACGTTTGAACAGTCGGGCCATGATCAGACCGATAAAGACCAATAGGCCAACAATAATCGCGGCCGGAATTAAAATAGAAGAAAATTGCATAGAAATGCTCCTGTAAAGTGGATGTAAAATAGGGTCGGCGTGGATGCTTAGATCACGAAGAACTTGTCGCCCCGTTTCCGGATCAGCGTGACATCACTGCCCGTGGCAAAGACGTCATCGTCGTGAAGCGGCTCAACCCGTAGATAGTGGAAGTTGCCGTGGCGGTCCTTGATCTTGACCTCCGCAGGCCTTCCGCGTTGCGCGGTGCCTTGGGTAATCGTACCGTTATGGCCGCCCAAGTGACGCGCTTTTAGTGCCGTTGTTTCAGTCTTCGGCATGATCAATGCGACCCAGTTTGCAATGACACGTGTCACGGCCAATGCAGGCACAAACACGATCATCGCGGCCAATGACGCGGGCAAAGGATTGCCAAACGCACCCTCAACCAACGACTGAAGGAAAAGGCCAGACAGGCCAAACATCGTCAGAAACGACACAAGCCAAATAAGAAATGGAACGTCACGCGCACCTATCCAAGTGAAAATGCCGCCAGCGCTTTCGCCCGTGTCGATGGCATCCGTTGCGGCGTCAAGATCTAGGTCAGCCTCAACGCCCGTCTCAACTGACAGGTCAAAATCGGTATCAATATCAAGATCAGGCCCATCCGAGCCTACACCCAAAATCGACCCCCCAATCAATGCGCTAAGAATTTCCAGCGCAAACAATGCAGCCACAACCGTTAGGGCAATGGCAAACGGCAGCGACGCCGGTGACGTAAATAATTCTATCATCTGTTCCCTTTCACAATACATATAGCATAAGTGTTATGAAATTTGAAGTATATATGTGCAAATATTTTGTATTTGAAACTATTTACATTTTCAAATACACTGAAATTCAAACCCATAGCCCGCCCTGACGGAGCGCACATGCCTGACTTTATGGAACAACGCCGTTTAGCGCGTTTGATTGATAAGACGACGCAACAACTGGGCGAACTCCCGGTTCCGGAAAAAGGTTGGATCGCAACAGTCCGGCGCGCCTTGGGAATGTCCGCGGAACAAGTCGCCTTGCGTAAAGGCGTAAGCCGTAATGCGGTGTACCAAGCTGAGCGCAGCGAAAAAGAAGGGGCAGTATCCCTAAAGCAAATGGAACTTCTAGCGAAAGCCATGGGCGGTCGGTTCGTCTACGCCATTGTGCCCGACGGGCGCATCGAAGACATCAAGTATCGCCAAGCCCTGCTCAAAGCCCGCCAGTTGATTACGTCAGAGCCAGACTTCGCGTCATGGCCGTCGGATGAGGTCCAAGATTGGATCGAAGACAAAGCCGCTGAACTTCTCCATGATATGCCCCAAACTTTTTGGGAAAGCTCTGAGAGAAAGGCCTAAAGGCCTATTTAAAAATCCGCTTCATCTCACGATCAAAAAAGCTGCGTGTGATCGTAGCACGGTTGCCAGCGTAATTATGATAGGCCGACTTTCCGTCGCGTTTCGGCAATCCAGCCCAGATCAGCGCTAGGTTATCCATGAATTGCGCTCGGCTCACCTGCCCCACTGCAAATCTGTTTATGCCCGCATCAATAAGGAGCAAGTCCGCAAGCCTGTCTTGCACTTGAGGCGAGAACACCGCGTTCTTAGAGAACCCCGCACGGCGCGTCAGACTGCGCAAAGTCGAAGGGATAAACTGATAGCGACCAATAGCATGCGGCTGCCCCGGTGTGGCCCGAGTCCATCTATCGATTTCGGCAAGAGTCATCTGCGTCGGACGCTTTGGTGTCCGCTTGCTCGCGCTGACGTGGACTGCGTCGTATTGCTTTGATCCCGCTTCAGCTAACGCAATCAGCGACTTAAGCTGGACAACAGAGGTCGCATCCCGCGAGACCTTCCACTCACCTTTCTTGACTGGCCCGCGCGAAGGCGAAGCCCGCTCGTTAGGGTCAAACTCCGTCCAATTCTCAACCCCAAAGGATTTCCAACGCGCACGATCTTTTAGGTCTTCAAAAGCATGAACGCCGCTCGCCGCGAGCATGAATGCCAGCGAAAGTGATATCCATGCCTTCGTCATCAGAACTTCGCAATGATGTTGATGAACGCACCCTGATCATCGCGCGTAAGGTCCGTCAGATCATCCGAGAACGTCCCGAAGTTGTACCCTGCCCCGATTTTTAGATTGTTACCGACGTGTTTGTACGCAGCTCCAAGGAAGCTGGTTTCACTAAGCCCTGCATCGACGAGGTCGAGGTGGCGCCCCTCTAACAACAGGTCCCATTCGTGCACCAAATGATACCTAGCGTTGACCACGGCCAACCATGCATCGTTGCTGCCAAATGGATCCGCACTAGACGCAGAACTTTCGGTAAAGCGGCCACCAACTTTGCCTCCCAAGGTCCAAGATCGGCTCAAGTCATATGACCCTTCCAGACTAAAGACGTGACTTTCTTGACGCGCACCTACCCCAGCAACACCATCGATCTCTTGGCCAAACATGTCGCGCAGGTAGCGGTACCGCGCGAGGACGTTCAGCCGTTCATCCCAAATTGGGCGGTAGGCATAACCCATTTCCAAATCGACGATAGAACCGTCCAAAACCGATGACCCATCGGTAGATACATCTGCTAGATCTAAGCTGAAGACGAAGCGGCGTTCCTCATCAATTTTGTAGCGCAGGTTCGAGCTGAAATAGATCGCGTCGAAGTCGTTAAAGCTAGAACCAACAGCCGCATCATCCTGGCGGTATTCTATGCGCCCTTGCGCTGTCAGGTCCTCGGAATCGTAGCGGACCCCCAAACTAATCGCGAAGCGGTCAAGATCATCAACCGCAGTCCCTGCGACTTGGCCGTACTCAATCGCCCCATCATAAGTCAAGAATTCGGTTGCTTTGTACTCCAGCCCATAAGCAGAGGTCAGTGTCCGGCGAGACGAGAACAAGTCGTAGCTGTTTTCCGCGAATAGCGACAAGGAGTCATTGATCTGTTGTCGCCCACCAATCAGGTACCGTCCCCGATTACTGCCCAAAGTCCCTGCTGCCTCTACCGTGCGGCCCGCATCTAGCTCATACCCGAAGTAGCGACTGTTACCATTACCTGCGTCGTAGTTAGCAAGGACGCGTCCGCCCAAACCACCTGTGCCTTCAGAGACTTCGGCCTCCAAACGCCACTTGTCAGAAATCTGACGCGAGAAACCAACGCCCAGACGGTTATATTCGTCTAGATTGTCAGAATCTGCAGCCGCCTGACCAAAGGCGTAGTAGGTCAATTTGGGGCTGGCGACCCATTCCACACGTCCCGCGACATCGAAGCGGGAGCCATTCGTCGTGGCCGTGCGCTCATCCAGATATTCAGCCCCCACAACATAACTAAGCTGCGGGTTGATGTTGCCCTCGATCTCGAAGCCGACTTCGGTGCGTTCTACCCCTGCGTCGTTGTCATAGATATCTGCGTACACGGCCCAACCGAGTTGGGTCTCGGTCTTTGCAACCCGCGCGTAGACGCCGTAGAATAACTCGTCACCGGTGGTCGCCGTCACCGAGTAATCCAGCGATGAGAACCCTTCTTCACGGTGCTCGATATATCCGCCGACAACCCCGTCGCGGTCGTAGCCTAGGTCGCGCAAATCAGCCTGTCCGGCCAAGCGGTAGGCATCGCCCTCGCCCGTGGCTTGAGTTTGCCCATCAATGGTCAAACCGCCGTCAATCGAGAAGTCCTGTACGAGACCCGGCCCTTCGCTGTGTGCGGCATCAAATTGAACATAGGAGTTTTCGGAGAATTGATACCGGACATCAATACCGTAGGTTCTGTGATCTGCTGCCCCAGTGTCGTCCTTCGTGGCGCTAAAGCCCAAACGAACTTCGTCAGTCACCCACCCTTCGACTCGCCCACCAAAGGAATAGCCGTCAACGTCACTTGTCGTTGGGGTATATTCATAGGCGACAACAAGATTAACCGTTTGATCACCACCTGGGTTGGTTTGAATCAAATTGTCATTGACCGAGTCCGTCAACGGGCTGGTCAAAGTGATCACACCTTGTAGATAATTGACGTAGTAATCAGTCCCTACAGTCAGACGTTGTTGGTCGATCACAAGTCCGGTCACCGCGTCACGGATTTCTACCGTGATCGTTTCGGTGCCTTGGGTGATATCCTGTCGCCGCAAGAAGTACACCGCACCGTCGGTGCCTTGGAAGGTCTCGCGACCAGCCAATTGATCAGGTTGTGCTGCGAAGAATTCAGCCGACAGGCGTGGATCGCCGTTTTCGGTCGTCTGCTCGGATTGCAGCTCAACCTGCGCGCCGTAAAGCGTACGCTCGTTGCGAATGAAGGTGTTCCCGCTCAGCGTCGCTTGGTAATCCCCCCAAACAAAGGAGTTCTCGTTCTTTTGAACCTTTAGATAGAATTTACCTGATGTTGGTGTGTTGTCGTAGATTTCACTATCATCGCCAAAGGTTGGATATGTGTCCTCTGGGTCGATGCGTTCCAACACGCTGCGGGGATCTTTTTCGTCCAAGCGGCGGAAGATGTCGCGCAGCTCTTCTTCGCCAGTATCCAGCGACGAGGTAATTTCTACCCCGTTCGCAGTGCGACCATCTACGTAATATTGGAAGCGACCCAAGGTACGGGTGTCTTTGACATCGTTCTCTTCGACACGTTCAATGGTGACATCACCGACCACGACATAAAACCACTCAGACCCCGGCACTTCCAACGGACGCGTAATCGTGGCCGTCTGCGGGCCAGAGATGCGCACGCTCACATCATGCTCACCGGGGGGCAGGATGCGCTGTAGAACCAAGGCACCCGACGCATCTGGGCGCGCAGAGCTGCCTAAAGTTGACACGGTGCTGTCAGCCGCGAGGTTGTCAGCATAGACCGTCACAGCCCCGCCGGTCACCTTGATGTTGCGAACCACAGCGCCGTTATCCAGCTCTTCCACGTCGTCGCTTAAGCCGCAGTCGTCCGCTTGCCCCAACGGCAAAGCCGCCGTTTCGTCATAGCGGCCACGTGCACCGTAAACACGGTGGACGACAACCAAATCCTTGCCCTCGGGTAGGATTACACTGGCCCGACCATTGGCCTCGACAGGCACCACAGCCGCTAGACGTGGGCCGCCAATCGCTTCACGGTCGAAAATTCGAAACTCACCACGCTCGATAAATGCGGGGTAGTTGGTCTCACTTTGAAGCGTGACGCGTTCACCCGCGCTATAGCCGCGATCCTCGCCCACAGTTTCCACACCAAGACGTGGCTTGGCTGTCAAACCGTCGAAGGTGATCTGGACATTGGCCTCTTCCAGCGCAAGATCAACCTTGCGCACTTGGTCCTCAATGGTCGGGTCACTGTCGATGGTGTCCCCATCTAAGGAGATCGAGAAGCCCGCGTTATTGACCGCAGGACGGGTGGTGTCCTGTTCCGTGTTTGGAGCCGTTGGAATGGCAATCACCGCTCCAGCATTGTCCTGAAAACATTCGGAGATCAGATGCCCAGATGGTTGTGGCAAACATTTCTCGCGATCAGTATCAGCAAAGGTCAGTGTGGGGGAAAGCCCACCCGCCGCCAGAATTGATGTGCTCAGGAGCGATTTAATTAAAGTAGTTCGTAGCATGTCTCACCCCTCTCTTTACTGAAGTGACTTGATGTTGGTTTCGACGATCAGGCGGTACTTGCCCAGTTTCTTCCAGCGAGTTTGGATATGGTCCTCCAAGCGGTCTAATCGCTCTCGGGCATCGCGGCTGTCCTCCCCTCCCTTCGAGAAGTAGGATAAGCGCAGCACAGAAGGCTCTGTCGCAACCCGCGACAACAAACCATCCACCCCGCTAAGCAAGCGATCCACAGGGTCGCCGTCACGATCAAACGCCGCAGCGGTCAGGTCGATATCAACGACGCGGCCAATGGCGGCCCCGAAGTTCATTTCGGCCATAATGCCCGAGGTCAGTCGCATCGTGCGTGGGTTCTCGGTGGTGACGCGGTAGCCTGTTGGCAGTGAGCGCGTGTCGAGCTTCAGCGTGAAGTTCGACCCCATATCCCGTGGCAATTCTGCACATGGAACCGAGTAGCGGCCGTATTCATCTGTAGTGATGATCGTCCCTGTTGGCGTCACCAAGCGCACGCGTGGCAGACCTGGCTCACCCAAGGCTTCGACCTCAGCCGGCAAATTTTCGTGACGCTCCAAGTCACGCTGACTTGGCATCACCCGTTGGCCATTTGGCGTAACCACCCAAGGTAGTGGGTTCTGGTAGCCGTCAAAGTTCACGTCATCAAAGACCTTACCGATCACATCGGAGCAGTCGAACACCGCCTCAATTTCGCGACGCACCGTGGCCTCAGCCGTGTTGGACACCGCCGCACCCGTTGCCAGATCAAAGGCACTCACCGTATTGGTCAAATCCCCTGTTTGGGCATTGGTGCCAACGCGTGTCACCAGCTCCAATGTGCGGGTCTCGCCCACCGCCAGAGTCACATTGGTCCATGTCAGCGTTGCGCCACCGTTAATTGGTTCCAGAGCCACGCCGTCAAGCGTCGCGCTGCCCGGCGTGTAGGCAAAGCCAAGGGGCAAGATGTCCACCACATTCGAGGTCACCGGAACCGCAGCTTGGTTGATGATCGTGATTGTGTAGGGCACCGAGCTACCAAGATACACAACGCTAAGCGGTGTCGCCTTTTCAAGGAGCAACTGGTCGGGAGATGGGCTTACAGCTACCGGCAAGTTTTGGTTGGTTAGCACCGTGTTCCTGTCAAAGTTCAAGCCAGATGGCCCTGCAAGAACCTCCCCGCTTACCGGATTTGTAAACTCAAGGTAGTGACCCAGGCCAATCGGGAACCCTTCAAGGTTATAGGCCCCGTTGACATCCGTGACGGTAGTGCCGATTTCCTTGCCGGTTGCGTCTCTTAGGACCACCACGAAGTTCTCGAGCAAGCTGTCCCCTGCCCCAAACACCCCGTCAGCATCCGCATCAAAGAAGACAATGCCGCTGATGCCCGTATCTGGCACCGCCAAAGGCACGGTCAACAGCGTTGGGTCATTGGTCGGATCAAGATCGGTTCCGCCCGTGCCATCGACAGTTTCATTGCCCTCTGGGTTGGTGACCGGATCCGTCATCGGGTCCGTCCCCGCGTCACTGATATCATTCGCAGTAAGTGCCGCGCCAGTGAACGGGTCAATCGCAGGTGTGCCGTCTGCTTTAACCGCATCGCCTTGCGCGGTCGCCGAGTTCTGCACATAGCCGCGATTTTGGTCATCAAAGGTAATCGTGTAGTTCACGGTAATAGTTTCGGAGGCACCAACTGCCATCACAGGGATGGTCCCGATTACGCCTCCAAGCAACGGGTCATTCACGACCACATTGTTCAGTATGGTGTTGCCGGTGTTGGTCACGTCGAACTGGTAGGTCGCTACATCGTCTTCACCGCCCAAAACCGCGTCGCCGTCGGTGTCCACAACATTGGCCACGCTCTTGATCACGCTCAGGTCAGGACTTGGCAGCAACAGAACCGTCGGGTCATTGGTCGCATTTCCGTCGCCCACACCCGCAAGGTTCATGGTCTCAGTGTTTTCGGGATCGGTTACACTGGTGACTTGCCCATTGCTATCAACTTCAGACCCTGTACCGGCGTCGGATACATCCGTCACATCTGCCAAAGGTGCACCAGTAGCATCTGTGAGCACCACACTAGGATCTGGCTCACCCGTGCTTGGGTCGGTCGCCACAGGCGTGCCCGTACCCGTGGCCGAGTTTTCAATGCCACCAGCCACGATATCGGTGTCGGTCAGCACATATCGCGCAGTCGCCACCAGAACAGAAGCTTCACCGATTGCTAGCGTTGTATCAACAGAAGTTACTATGATCGGCGTGAGGCCTGCATCGTCAATTGTGACATTTGCCAACGCAACGATGCCAGTATTCGTCCCTAAGAAGTTGAAGTCGACAGTGTCGCCCGCATCCACAACACCGTTACCGTTCTCGTCTGTGATGTTGGCTATGGATTTCACGATCTGAATAGAAGCCATCCGCGTCAACGGCACCGAGGTTGGGTCATTGCCCGCAACGTCGCTCTCGTCAGACACATCGCTCAACGCATTGCCGAACGGATCTGTCCCAGACGCCACCGCAGAGTTGTCCACCATGCCCGCATCGATATCCGCCTGCGTCAGGACATACGTCCCCGTGAAGCTCACCACCTCACCCGGCGCCAACACATCCCAGCTCGCGTCAACACTCGCATCCGTGCTGTTC